>NZ_JAKRBO010000001.1:0-1463846 GCF_022432925.1 Vibrio sp. CyArs1
TTGCTGTTGCTGTTGCTGTTGCTGTTGCTGTTGCTGTTGCTGTTGCTGTTGCTGTTGCTGTTGCTGTTGCTGTTGCTGTTGCTTCATTGCGTCTTTAACTAGATTAAGATTAAACTTCGCATCAGCATGGTTAGGCTGTTGATTGAGCACTTGTTGATACATATCAGCTGCTTTTTCCAATTCACCATGCTGGGCATAGGCATTACCAAGGTTATATAAAGCGCTGATATCGCTCTCGCCCTGTAAGTTGTCGATAGCTTGTTGGTAATCGCCATTTTCATATTGCGCCGCTGCTAACCATTGCTTGTTGCTGAACAAGTTCTTGGCGGACTCGTAATCTTTATCTTGAAAGGCGTGGTAACCAAGTTGGTTCTGATTATTGAATGCGCTATCAATGATGGACGCCTCTGCGCTGTTACTATTAAAACCTAAAAGAATAGCGAGTAAAGGAGAGCAAAACACTACGCCTTTTCTAAATAATGGCAGAAAGAGTACTAATACAAGAGGAAGTAGCCAGTAGCCGTTATTTACCCTTATATCGACGCTTTGCTCTCCTTCTTTCTTAAGGTTTGCGGTTACATCTGAGGTTTGGATCAGACTCGAAATGTCCTGATTGTCACTTCGATACGTTGTATAGTGCCCTCGTCCCACTTTTGCTGCTTGCTCTAAGTTTGTGAAGTGAGTTTTGGCAACGACGGTGTTTCCCGACTTGTCAGTCAGCAGAGAGCCGTCGGGTAGTGCAATAGGTGCGCCTCCAATGGTTCCGAACGCTAAGACTGAAAGTTTCCAGCTATGACCGCTGAGCATCGCTTCAATTGCTTTAAGTTCACTTTGGCCTAGATCATCAGAAAACAGAATGATTTCACCGTTAGACAAGCCTGCTTGTTTCATCATATCGATAGCTTGCTTTACGGCTAAGTCTGCTCTCGCACCTTGGAATGGCATAATCTCAGGCGAAAGGTTTGTGATTAGGTTGCCTAGCGTGGCGGAATCTGTCGTTAGGGGGCTTAAAGTGTAAGCATCGCCTGCGTAGGCTACTAATCCGGTCTGCCCATCGGCAATCAGTGGAAGTAGATCCTGTGCCTTGTACTTTATTTGAGCGAGACGGCTAGGTTTGATGTCATTGGCATAAACTGAACGAGACATGTCTAGCACTAACACTCTGGCACTGGATGATTGAAATGCAGGCCGAGTTTGGGTTTCAAAGCTCGGTCCTGCAATCGCGGTTATCAGAACAAGACAAAGTAACGTTAACCAAAACTGAGCTGACTTTTTAGAATCAGATTGCAACTTCAACGCTTTTTCTAAGTGAGAGGCGATAAGTGATGAGTTAGATTGACGGAAGTTCTTCACCGCAACAACTAAAGCAACAGGCAAAAGTAGCCAAAACGCTTGCGGATAGAGAAATTCAAAATTCATCTTTTTCTCTCCTTAGTATCACTAAAAGCATAATCAGCAACAGGCTGATCGTCGCGGGTAGTGCAAACCACTCGGTTTGAGGTCTCCAGGATTGGGTGGCTTGCTTAACAGGTTGTAGTGCATTGATGGTATCGTAAATGGTCGCTAGTTCATCGGCATTACGAGCTCTGAAATATTGTCCGCCAGTTATGTTAGCGATTTTTATCAATGTCTTTTCGTCTAAATCTTCTGCGGTGTTTACCGTGCGGGTCATAAAGAAATCTTTAACCTGCATCTCACCTGCGCCGACACCTATGGTGTAAATCGTGGTGCCGTACTTTTTGGCGATTTCTGCTGCTTGAACAGGGTCAAGAACACCGGCGTTATTGCTGCCATCACTGAGTAATATCATGACTCGTTGCGGAGCGTTACTATCGACAAAGGTTTTTGTCGCAAGTCCAATACCGTCTCCTATGGCAGTCTGGGTGCCAATCAGTTTTAATAGGGTTTGATTAAGCTGAGTTTTAACGGTCTCTCTGTCGAAGGTCAGTGGGGTCTGCAAATAAGCGTGGTCAGCAAAATATACTAATCCGACTCGATCTCCCTTGCGACGGTCAACAAAATCTGACACCACATGTTTGACGGCAGTGAGCCTATCAATGTAACCATCTTGATATGCCATATCTTGTTGGCTCATTGAATAGGAGAGGTCGATGACAAGCATCATGTCACGGTGCTTTGGCTGAATCTCAATAGGCTCGCCATACCAAATTGGTCGAGCAGCAGCACATACTAGGCTTACCCATGCCATTATTGCGATGGTCCGGACGAGTAGTATTTTCTTTCGGCTCGCAGCTGGCATGCCTGAAATGTGAGGTAAAACTATAGATGCGCTTGGTTGTTTAGGTTGAAAGAACTTATAGCTGAGGTATGGCAGGGGTAGCAAAGCGAATAGCCACCACCATTCAAATGTAAATTCACTCATGATGCAGCATTCCAGTTTCGATATTTTCTTTTTGGAGGCAGCGCATTCTGTACCCAGTATTTACAATCGGAGATTAAGTTTGCCTCCTCATCTTTTGGAGGATTGGCGCTGGTGTATAGTGCGGAGTGCCACGAAGATTCATTGGGTATAAACTTCGGCGAGGCAAGTTGTGAATCCAAAAAACTCAACCATGATTGTCCAGTCAAATTAGCCACCTCTTTTCTAGGGAAGTAGCTAAGCGCCGCTTGGCGTAATATTTCATTGGCTTCAGCGGGTGACAATGTGGACACATCGCTTGTAAGCATTTTTAAAGCGGCTTTTTTTGCGCGCTCTTGCTTACGTTTTCTACGTATCAATAGAACAGTTAAAATGATGGAAAGCACAATGAAACCCAGTAAAGCCCAGTATCCCCAAGGTAGGGGCCAAACGCTAGGCTCGGTTGGTAGGTGTAATGGCTTTAAAGGTAAAGTTTGAGGCTGACTTAGCTGGCTCATAATTCACTACTTAAAATTGGACATTAATAGCTGTTGTAAAAGCGGTGTTCCGCTTGATACTTGAGATAAGGCAATACCATATCGATTTAACTTGGAAGTTAGCTCGCGCTGTTGCTGCGTATATATGGATTCAACGGTTTTCCTTGTACGATCATTAGAAAAGTCTATTGATAACCGTTCATTTTTACCCATTACGTTTTGTATACCCTTAGCTTTGGTGATACCAAGCTCGATAGGGTCAAACAACTGAATAGCTCGTACACGGTTGTGTTTAGATAGCTTCGAAATGGCGCTTATATCCCTATCAGAAGTCGCCGAGAAATCACTGATCACAATGACCTCACTTCCTTTATTGCAGAGATTGGCTAGTACTTGATAAGGGTCTTTGTCACTTTCCATATCGTTAGAATTAGGAACACTCTTCGATTCCGTTACTACGTTATGAAAACCCTCATTATGAGCGTCGACGAGTTGCTGCAGTAATTGGTATAGCGAGGCTTTTGAGCTCGAAGGACGAAGCTCAAACAAACGTCTATTGGTTCGAATAACCGCGCCGACGCGATCTTTATTGCCAATAGCAATCCAACTTAACAAACTGGCTAAGTGACAAAGCTGCACTGACTTTAACAGCAGTTGCGTTCCCGTATACATGCTTGGTGTCAGGTCTAAGAATAGAACGACAGGGCGTTCTCGCTCTTCAGTAAAAAGTTTAGTGTGCACCTTGCCAGTGCGAGCGGTAACGCGCCAATCTATTTGTCTAACGTCATCACCAGCTTGATACTGGCGAACTTCAGAAAACGTCATTCCACGTCCCTTGCGAGGGCTGGCATGCTGTCCGTTAAGTTGTGACCAGAGGCTTTTAGCTGGTGGCTGCCAACGTTTACCGTGTGTTTGATAGAAGCAGAGCTCCTGCAGAGAAATCGAGGCTCCATTACACTGTATAGGCAAGTCTCCGCGCACGATAGCGGTCTCGAGGACGTGACTGTTATTGGTATCTTTTCGAAAACCTTTAGCAAGGTTAAATTTTCCGAACATAAGCCAGTTTACCTACGCCGATGCAACGGTTTTTAGTAACTCGTCAATGATTCTATTGCCATCAATTCCTTCGGCCTGCGCTTGATAAGTCAGTAACAGTCGATGTCGCAGAACTGGGTAAATGATTTCGTGAATATCTTCTGGGCTTACAAAGTCGCGACCAGATAGCCAAGCGTGAGCTCGAGCCGCTCTATCTAACGCGATAGTTGCACGTGGACTCACTCCCATCTCAATCCAGCTGACTAGGTCGTTGCTATAAGCATCTGGAGTTCGTGTTGCCATAACCAATCGAACGATATATTTTTCAATAGACTCTGCGATATGAATGGATAAAACTTGGCGTCGCGCTTCGAAAATTTCTTGCTGGGAAATACGATTCTCAAAGTGGTGACTTTCTCCTAAAGCTTCACCGCGATTCAGCCTCAAGATCGCTAGCTCACTATCCGCATCTGGGTAATTGACCTCTAAGTGAAGCAAAAAGCGGTCTAACTGAGCTTCTGGTAGTGGATAGGTTCCTTCTTGTTCTATGGGGTTTTGTGTGGCCATAACGAGGAAAAGATCGGGAAGAGGGTAGGTCGTTTGACCAACACTAATCTGCTTCTCCGCCATTGCTTCTAGCATCGCCGCTTGTACTTTAGCTGGTGCGCGGTTTACTTCATCCGCCAAAATAAGGGAATGAAATATCGGACCAGACTTAAATTGAAACTCACCAGTCTCAGGACGATAGATATCAGTACCTGTTAAATCTGATGGTAGAAGGTCCGGTGTAAACTGAACACGATGGAAGCTACCTTCAATGCAATCGGCTAAGGACTTTACCGCACGTGTTTTTGCAAGACCAGGAGGGCCTTCTACCAGTATATGTCCATCAGCGAGCAACGCTACGAGCAACTGTTTCACTAAGTTGTCCTGACCAATAACCTGAGATTCGAGATAGCGTTGAAGTTGTTGGAAAGACTGCGCTGGCATGATGATGTTTCCTTATGGCGAGCGATTGAGATAAATAGGTAGATGGAAAACTACCGCGAAAGTTCCCTAAGTTATGTCATTGTTTTGTAATTACAATCAAGGATGTTACCACTTCACGTTTCATAATTTGGCAATACGTGTTCATTGTTGAAGGAAGTAAACATGCTCATAAGTAGGCTAATTGTAGCTGGAATATGGCATGAGCACGCCAAAACAAGTAAACTAGAACCAGTTTAAGTGATTAAGTAAGGTAATTTGTTATGAGTGATTTTGAGAAAGAATTAGAGTTGATGTCTTCTCAAGCAGAGTCTGAGCCAGAGGTAGCTCTTCCTTCAATTGAAGAGCAGCGTGAAATTGCTGCAGAGTTAAAGAAGCTTGAGGCTGAAGGTAAATTGACTCCAGAGGTGCTAGAAAAGTACTTTGGCAAGTTTAATCAAAAGAGCCAGACACCAATTCACTAAACCACCTATTTAAGCCCCTGTTAAGTGCTATTTTAACTAGGGGCTTTTAAATAAAAGTTCCACTGCTAGCTAAACCCCCTCAATATTTCACACTGAACTTTTGATTTAGTATTTGAGAGCTATATCTCATATCTCAATTTAACACTCTATGTTTAGTTGCAACTGATATTTTTCTCAAAAATGAGACTGCATATGCAAGCCGTTGTTTTGAATAAAAGTTAGTCAAATGCAATCGATTTCATTGCACTTCTAGGCTATTGACGGATGAGAATGCATCGAATTCAATATTAACTTTGGAACTACTTTTCAAAACAAAAATAATCACATGGAGTGAACTATGGCTACCTTGGTAGAGGGAAACCAACGTGCGGTTCTGTTGGCAGAGAATAATTTGCAATCGAGTCTGTTAAAAGAGTCGATTGAACAGCAACTTAATATGGAAATTCGGCTAATTTCACCTGAACGTATTGGTCAACTCAGGCGCAGCACCAAAGATTACAATGTCGATCTAATTATTATTGACTACCCGACGATGGACCATGCGGCGGTAAGACAATACCATGAAGTTAGGGATGTTTTCTCGCTAGAAGCTCAAGAAGTTTTGATAAATACCTCTCCAGGTATCCGTCATTCGGAGATGTTACGTTGGCAACGTTTAGTAGGTGTATTCTATGCGACCGATAACCTAGAGCGGCTTATTACAGGTTTTAAGTGCATACTAAACGGTGAGATGTGGATGAGCCGAAAGTTGGTTTACGAATACATTAAACTTTACCGAGGAAAACATTGCCATACGACAAACCCTTACTACACTAAATTGACTAGAAGAGAACAAGAAATTATTAAACTTTTGGGTAACGGGGCTTCTAACACGCAAATAGCAGAGACTCTTTTTGTGAGTGAAAATACAGTAAAAGCACACTTGCATAATACTTTTAAAAAAATAAAGGTGAACAATCGTCTGCAAGCCCTCATTTGGGCCAAAGATAACATAGCTCCCCATGAACTTGCATAGTCTTCGCTCTTCATATTAAATGCTAACCCGTCTTTTTTGGCGGGTTTTCTATATGCATTAAATGAAAGTGAATATTTAGCTTGCTTGTTGTGGATGATGTTCTAATATTATCTTTGATCATGATCACAAAACCAATGCCGAGGGCCATTATAGAGATCTAATGTGATAATTTTTCTAAAAGGCTGTTTGTTATGATGTTATTTATTTTTATCATGCGATAGTTTAAGTTTCGTAAATGTTTCGATTAGCTAATCTGCGTCATTTCTACTCTTTCCTGTTAACTATTCTCATCTACTTGCTAGCAAATTAATAACCCTAGTTAGTTTATTGGTGTTCTGATGGATAAACTTTAAGCTTGATTCAAGGTTTAGGTTTATATGCAACCTCAGATTGCTGAGGCTAGGAAAGGGTATTCCCATGAAAATGGAACAATGGCTTACCGTTCTATTTAAAACTCAAGGTTTGTGTAAATGCAGCTATTTATTTAGCTGGGCACTTATTTCCCTTTTCCTTTCTGAAAGCGTCGTTATTGCTGGCGAAGTGAACAGTTCTAATGTAATTGTACATACTCCCCCATTTGAATCTGGGGAGTTTTTAACTGGTATTACTGACGCCACTCTATCGAGATATGGGTTTGAAGAAGCCAATAATTCAGATTTGAGCACTGAGTCGGATCTTGATAATTATTCAGATATCAATATAGCGAATGCTACATCGGCACAAGTAGTCATCTTGCAAAAAAGCTATGGGTCTGATGCGAAAAATAAAGCAAAAGTCAGTGTTTCCGGGGCTGGGAATCGTGTATTGGCAGCACAACTAGGAGGCAGGAATGAAGCCTACATAGCGCAAGAGGGCAATAATAATATAGCTATTGTAGGTCAAGTTGGCTGGGATTTAAGTTCAGAAAGTGTCGCCGTTGTTATCCAAGAGGGTGATGATAACGAAGCCTACATTGGTCAAAAGCGATACAGAAGTGCATCTAGCAATGTCAGTGTTAATCAAATTGGTAATGGGAATATTGCAGCGGTAGTCGCCGGTTCAGGTGCAGACCTTGGAATATCTCAAGTAGGAAATGGAAGTGAGTTAATAATTAATGCTTCCAGTTCAATGGGAATTTACGTCAATCAAACTAATTAACGGCGTGGTATGTTGGTGGGTTGATATAAATACGTGCTTCTTAAGAAGTATATGTCGACAAGGAATTATAAAGGATTAAGGTTGTTATTATGAGAAAACTAGCTGTTGTAATCGCTGCAAGTTTGAGTAGTGGTTCAGTCATCGCACATGAAGTTGATTTCAAAAATTACTTTTCTGGTGTAGATGCCGATAAAGAGAGTGTGATTATATCTCAGTACTCTGATGATACAGATGTGTCCATATTACAAAATGGTGAAAGTCAACAATCAGTCGTAGACATAAAGGGTACATTAAATGCCGGTAATGATAATGATGTGACAGTACGTCAGTTCGGATATAGTAATGATTCACTGATTAAGATAAAAGAAGCCAGCGGCGGCAATGATATAACCGTTGTACAGCGTGGTTCTTCACAAGATTCACGAATTGAAATCGAAGGTGATGCGGATCATAACTTAGTGGTCGTAAGGCAGCGTGACGCTTGGGGCAGAGATGACAGTTGGTCTGATATCAAAATTGACGCGGGTGATGATAACAGAGTACGTGTCAATCAATATGGGGCCAACAACCACTCTGATACAGAAGTTATCGGTAACTCGAGTGACAATAACAGAGTTCGAGTTGCGCAAGACGGTGATAGAAATGACTCTGATATTACAATTAATGACGGTGCCCGCAACCGTATTGTTGTAGCTCAGACAGATAACCGACACAAATCTGATATCGATGTTGATGGTAGTCTTAACCGAATTGGTGTAACCCAATCGGATAACATAGCAGGTGAAGGTCATGATTCAGATATTGATCTAACTAGAAATAGTAACAACAATAGCATTGAAGTAACGCAAACAGGGTACACTCCTAATGAGTCTATTGTTAGTTTAGTAAACTCCTCGGGTAATAATGGTGGCTTGATTGCTGGTATATCAGTGACTCAAACTGGAAATGACTATTCAAATATTCAGCTCTCTAATTCAAATACCGGTACATACGTTGTTGTACAAAATTAGAGACGGCAAAACTTTATTTAGAGCGGCGCTGGGCGTCGTTCTCTTTTTTTACTCTAATTTCATACTAGGTGATGTTCAGCATACATTAGGTTTGTTTAGTTGTGAGCAAAAGGAAAAGGGACTGGTTTTAACCATCTATAGTGCTGAAGAGAAAACTCATGAAGTTACTACAAATACGAATTCTAGAATACATGTAAAGCAATCTGGTGGCTTTACACGTTATACTTATGATAGTTCCCTACTTCCATTAATTATTTTAAACCAAGAAACCTTGCTTGAGTGGCGCGTTGATTCAAATTGTAATATTTCTACTATTGATAGGGGCTAAAGTTGCTCTAAATAAAGATAGGGGCTTCAATGACAAGAGATTAATGGCCTCGATTTCCTCAGCAATTAATCTAAACTTTCTCACTACTGAGAATCTAACCCTAACTTACTGTAATTCCACAAATAAGACTTAATCTTCGGGCTTAGCGCCAGATCCGCTCAATAAATGCTCTGTTATACTTCACAGAATACGGCGTACTAAGCATAGTTACAGGGAGTTGGTTATGTCTGTTGAAAAGGATAGCAACGACGTGCACGCATTATTGTTAGCAGAGAATAGTCTGCAATCCGGTTTGCTCAAAGATTCAATAGAGCAAAAGGTTCCGATCACCATTAGGTTAATGTCTGCTGAGAAGCTTTACCGCTCACGAGATGATGTGGTTGAGAGGGATGTGCGCTTTATTATCATTGATTACGCTGCCATTGGTCATGGCACTGCCACTCACTATCACGAGATTATAGAGAGTATGGACAACAGCATCAAAGAAATTTTATTAAATGCGCCCAGTGACCTAGAACACGCGGAAATGCTTAAATGGCAAAACCTGGTTGGTGTCTTTTATGCCTCGGACACTATTGAAACGTTGGTTTCGGGCTTTGAGCGCATTTTAGCTGGGGAGTTGTGGATGAGCAGAAAGCTGGTCTACGAGTACGTGAATTTCTATCGTCGTCGTCAATGCTCAAAAACCAGCCCGTATTATACCAAGCTAACGAAACGAGAACAGCAAATCATTAAGCTGCTTGGCGATGGAGCGTCTAATACAGAGATCGCCGATACTCTATTTGTTAGTGAGAATACAGTGAAAGCCCACCTTCATAATGCATTCAAGAAAATTAAGGTCAAAAACCGTTTGCAAGCATTGTTGTGGGTGAAGAACAACATAGCATCTAGTGAATTCGTTCAATAGTGTGACTATCCGCTGAGCCGAAACAGAGCCTCTTTTTACCGCACGTTGTAACCATTTTCTAACAGTGTCTGATTTCACTAGAAATAGATGCTGTTTTATCGTGTGCACATTTCCATATTTTGAGTGTGGCACGTGATGAAAAAATCTCTCCTATTTTGGGCATTTAGCTTGTTGTCGACCGCTGTATTTGCTGGTCAGTTTGAAAAGGGTAAGCACTATGTAACCTTGCCTCGACCTCAGACTATTGAATCTCAGGTTATGTTATTCCATTCACCTTATTGTGGTCCTTGCGCCATGGTTCACGGGCCATTGGTGGATATTGTTCAAAAACATGACTTAACCTTTAACGAAGTTGTTGTAGGTATGGGGCCTGTCGGTCGCGACGTTCAAGAAGCCTTTGTGGTTGCCAAAGGGCAGGGCACAGAGCAAGCATTTATTGAAGAGTTGATTCATAGAATTCACTTTCGAAGGGATCAAACTCCAAGGTTTCGTAGTGATATTGCCGATGTCTTAGAAATGTGCGGTGTTAATTCTCAACCTTTTGAGGAGCGCTGTGAACAAATACAAGATGAAGTCGATGACTTTAACAGTTTAATAAAGGAGTATAGGGTTCGAGCGACACCGACGATAATTGTAAATGGTAATCAGCAAGTCATATTGCACCAATTGAGTAGCTTAGAAGAATTAGAACGCCTTATTGTGGAGTTAACAACCTAGTGGTTCAACAAGACGTGCATATCACTTTGTTAAGTGTAGTTATATTGATAGCGCCCATGCTGCTTAGTTGGAACCGTTCAAACCGAATGATGGTCATTGGCTTCAATATGTTGGGTGTTATCTGTATTGCTGCGGCATACCATTATTGTTATCACCCCTTAGCGTACCTTCCATTCTTTATGTCAGGGCTCACTTGTTGGATGTTTGCAGTCGGATTTGCGGTTAATAATCGATAAAAAAACAGGGCTACGGGTAAGTTCCATTTTCCGCATAGCCCTGTTTGCTGCTTACTCGGTTAGCTATAAAATTTCCGTTTTAGCTTGAGAGTATTTGGCGATAATCGGGTTAGACATTGCATCTGGGTCACCAGATGACCACATTCCTCTTTCCATCCCTTTGACAATTAGATGTATAACAGCGGCGTCAATAGCCGACATAATCGCGATATTGACGGGCTCATTGTTGCTGTAACCCAACTCAATTTCGAGTAGCTCTTTATAGTCAATGAATCGGAATGCGCCCAAACCAATTTCATGAGAAGAGATGGTTTTTGAAGTAGTTATACTTAGCAAGACTTGTCCACTACGCACGTCGACTGCTCTAAGGTTGACGGTAACTTGGTCAGTTCGATATTGACCTGAAGCTCCTATGCCTAAGTATTTTGCACCTGCGCCGCCAGTTCGTATATTGGAGTCATACGCGACAATACCCCCTTCAATCACCACATTAGCGGAGTTAAGTGACGATAGATCCGAACCATGATTTGAGATCACTTTGTCTTTTTTCTGAGCTGCTCGAATAATCTTACGCTCAGTTAGTAGGTTTTGAAGACCTTCTCGCTCAAGTGGAACAAACCATTGAGAGTCTAGTAGTGATGTTGTCAGCAATGACGTACCACCCTGAGGTACTGCAGTAGAGAAGTTACTATTAGGCTGAGGCTTATATTGGCCTGTCTGGTCGCGGAAATCATAGACAGAAACTAAGATTTTACCTGCTGGTTTAGGTAACGCGATCAAGTCGGTGTAAGTAGCGCCTCGTGGCATTAATTTAGGCTCTGCAGAGGTATCAGGTATATCCAAAGAATGTGCGCAGCCACCAAGCATTAATGCTAGGCTCAAGTAAATTAGACCTTTCATAATACGTTCCTTGTAAATTAGAGGTCGGGATTAAGTCCAGAAACACTGATTTCAGTGGATTCTCCAGTTGCCTTGTCGACTATCTGAACCAATAAAGTGCCTGAATCATCAACGACATTAAGGAAGAAGTCGTCAGTTTCCAATTGGCCAGTATTGCCATTACCAATATCTGCCAATAATTGGCTAATTAGTCGGGACTCTAAGCTTGAAGCAAGCCTATCTAGTGCTGATTCTTCTTCAAAATCAAACGAACTCGCGTTCGGGTCTTGATAGTCGTTAATTGCGTTCGCATGATTGATCAAGATCGTACTGTTTAATGGGTTTCCCCCAAAGGTAGGATTAACTGGGGTGTAGACGAGTTCGCTCGCCAGTGTTAATGGAGACCCCAATATTCCAATTAACGCGAGTTTAGTTGATAAATTTGCCATCCTTGCCGCCTTAAAATTCATCGTGTTCCAAATCAAAGGTGTCCATGTAAAGACGCTCAGCCTGCCATCGAATAATGTAATTACCCACGACTTGTAAGGCATCGTTTGCCCGGTCTTTAGCCTGTCTTCGACCTGGTGACAACGCTGTTCTGTAGATAGCTTTTCGAGAATGGTATACCTCAATAATACTGCCGGAAAGCGCTGTCGGGATTTCTTTGATAGTGAGATTTTCTTTAAGGTCAGGGTATCTATCATTAAGTTGTTGAGAGAAGAAAAAGTAAAAGTCTTCCCCTAAACGAGTGATAGTTCTATCGACAATAACACCACTAACTTCGCTAAAGTCGTTAAACGGAACCTTAAGTTTGTCTCCTTGCCCTTCTATCTTTTTACCGTTTTCTAAGGGAGCCCCGTTTTCAATACCATTACTGTTTCCTGCCCCGAAAACAGAAGAGGCATACAAACACATAGTAATCATAAGCAGCAATAACTTCATGTTGGCTCCCATTCAAAAATCCGTTTAAAAAATGAGAAGAGTGAGTTCAACTGAACTTAGATAAATAGTAACCCAAAGCCTTTTTTCACTGCATAAACTTTAGCACTAGTTATTATGACTTTTTTTTCATACTTCGGTTCTTTTGATTGCCTAATAATTACTTCAAATATCCAAGGTTTATTTCTTACAAATCAATTTAAGTTTAGTGTGACTAAAACTAGTTGTAATTAAAATTCTAAATGTCATCGGTTCTTATTTTTAAAAGGCGCAAACTCAATCATTGTTTGAAATCACAATTATTGTTTGAAACGCAACACAACCATTTTAAGAATCATGAAGTGTTAAATCCGAAGTCTGCGTTCAGTTAATTCAGAAGCAGGATGAAAATCGATACATTTGGCAATTCAGGGAAAGTCGCAATGAATGCTTCGATAAAAACGAAACTTCAATCGGTATTAGGCGTAGCGTGCTTAGTCGCTAGCACTAGTGCTGCGAGTACAGCTCTGGTTTTTGCTCCCAACGGAGGGGTTGAGTCTCACGGTGTTTTCTTACATGGAGTAAACGAGGATATCCAAAGTGATTTCAATGATTTACTCAATACTGTAGATGACATCGATAATTATTCAGAGGTGCACATCACTAACGCCACTGATTCGCTTGCGGTTGTAGTTCAGGAAAGTCCGGGGAACTCAGCAGGTAACAAGGCGAAAATAGTACAAAGCGGTAGTAGCAATACTGCCCTAATTGGTCAGAAAGGGGCAGCAAATACCGCCTATATCATTCAAGAGGGTGATAACAATGCAGCGGCGATAGGTCAACTTGGAAGAAATGGGCAAGCTCTTGTCGCCCAAAAAGGAGACAATAACTTAGCGGTAATCGGTCAAGCAAATATATTTCATCCTTCGAGCAAACTCAGTATTAATCAAGAGAACGATAATAATATTGCGTTTGTCGCTGGTTCAGGTGGTGCTAATTTAGGTGTTTCCCAGAATGGCGGGGATAACATATTAATTAATGCATCAAGTGCAATGAGAATTTACATAGACCAATCTAACTAGCGCGCGGTATTAACGTTACTTTGGTTTAGTAAATGACTTCTTTTTATAGAAGTTATAGTCGACATGGAAACTTAAAAGGAAATAAGGGTTTTATTATGAAAATGTTAGCATTAGCTTTAGGTGTTGCAGTTGCTTCTTCTACAGTGATGGCAGCAGGTCCTGGTACAGGGAAGGAAATCTCATTCAACAATTATGCAGCTTATCAGAGCATGGATGTCCAGGGTGATAAGGACAACAAAAGTGTGGTCTTGCAATCAAACGATGTAGGCACTAGCGTGACAGTGATGCAAGGCGAGTTGGGTGTGTTTGATGGTAACCGTTCGGTTGTGGATATCAGATTGAATAGTCCAGGTAACAATAATGATGTGATGATCGACCAATCTGGTGGGTACAGTTTCAATGACTCCAAAGTTAAAATCAGTGGAACCACAGGCGGAGCAGATATCGACGTTACTCAAGATGGCCATGCGAATGACTCTGTCGTCAATTTCAGACATGATGAAGATAACTCTTCAGCAACGGTTGCACAAACTGGTGTCGATAACTGGTCGCGAGTTCGCTCTAGAGGTGCGAGTAAATCGAACACAATAGCAGTAACTCAGAATGGGGAAAACCAAGACTCGGAAATTCGTTTGTCTGATAGCTCTTCCAACAACATGATTACTGTTATGCAAGGTAAAAATACGAATAAGAAAAACAATGTGTCCATTGTTGATCTGAGTGCATCTAGTTCAAACAATGACTTGATGATTAACCAGAAAGGTAATAATAACCTCTCAGAAGCGTATCTAGTGGCCTCTAGTGGCGGTGATATTGATGTTATCCAAAGTGCAGCAGACAGTTCATATGTTTCACAAATGAACTCTTTGAATAGTACAGTCTACGTACATCAAAACTAAAATGCGTTTATTTGGTATAGAAAAGACGGTGTTTAACACCGTCTTTTTTTGGGTCATAGCTTTTGATGGGTCTTCTTCGTTATTGAAAGAGCAAGTTAAGTGTGAACTCAGGCATCAGCAGATAGAGATAATATTAGAGGTTGATAAAGGTAATCCAATCATCGATGTAACGACATCTATGGACGACCGCTTCCGTTGGCAGGCGTCTGGTGGTACAGCTCTTTTTAGCTTAAATAAAGACGCTTTCCCTGTAGTAGTCGAAGATAGCAAAAGCACGAGTAAATTAATTATCAATAAGCGTTGCTTGATTGAAGTCATAAAAAAGCCCTCACACTCTCATAAAGAGAAGGAGGACTTTCAGTAAGTATCAATGCGTGAAGCGATTAACTAGAAAAGATTATACACCTGTCTCTTTATACAAACGTCGACACGCCTTACCATCACTATGGAACAAGTGGCAACGATGTGCTGGGATGCCAATCTTAATACGGTCACCGACTTCTACCTCAAGAGTGTCTGGTTGACGGTAAATAACGTCAGCATCAGCGCTTTCTAGGTTTAGATAGACTTGGGTTTCGTTACCTAGCTTTTCGACGATCATAACTTCGCCTTCAACCTTAGCATCTCCTTCTTCTTCGGAGACAAGGTGCTCTGGACGCACACCTAGAGACATACGGTCGCCTTTGTTGACGGTTGTTCCGTCTACTGGAATCCAGAATGAGTCGCCGTCAGAAAGCTGAACTTTTACGCGCTCTGTTTCTACTTCGTCGATGAATACACTCATGAAATTCATCTTTGGAGAGCCAATAAAACCAGCTACAAAACGATTGTCAGGATAATGATAAAGCTCTAGTGGTTTACCGACCTGTGCCACATACCCAGCATCTAGGACAACAATTTTGTCTGCCATAGTCATCGCTTCTACCTGATCATGCGTTACATAGATCATGGTGCAGCCAAGTTGACGTTGCAGCTTAGTAATTTGCGAACGCATGTTGACACGCAGCGCTGCATCAAGGTTAGACAGGGGTTCATCTAGCAAAAATACATTAGGTTGAGATACCAATGTACGACCAATCGCTACACGCTGGCGTTGACCACCAGAAAGTGCTTTAGGCTGACGCTCTAGTAGATGGCCTAATTGTAGAATTTCAGCAGCATGTTCAACACGGCGGTCGATTTCTGCTTTATCTGCTTTAGCGAGTTTAAGGCCAAACGACATATTGTCGTAAAGATTAAGGTGAGGGTAGAGTGCATAAGATTGGAATACCATACCTACGCCGCGCTTTGATGGTTCTACATCATTCATGCGCTCATCACCAATATACAAATCACCGGACGTGATGTCTTCTAAACCTGCGATACAACGTAGTAGAGTTGATTTACCACAACCTGATGGACCGACAAAGACAACAAACTCGCCTTCGTTGATTTCTAGGTCGACATTCTTGGAGATCAGTACGTCGCCGTACGCTTTACTAACATTTTTTAACGTGACACTCGCCATGTAGCTCGTCCTCGATTCATTTTTATATCTTTCTGTCGGTCATTATAGAGATAAGTCGACAGGTAATAATAGTAGGAAATTGGTAAGTGATTAGGGTATTGCTCGATTTTGTTAAAAGGCCTTGTCCTTTGATTGTTTATCTAGCCCCTGATGGAAAGAAAAAAGGGCGGCGCTGTACGATATGGCGCCACCCTCAAAGCCAAGACTTCGCTAGTATCCCCCGACATAAATTGAAGCTCTCCCCCGTAAAATAAATTACCACTAGTACTTCAATTTATGACTACTTGGCGAGTCCGGCGATGCAAACCCAGCATGTGTTTCGTATGAAACTCAAGGAGCACATGGCTCTTACTGGTAAAGGGTTCTTACCATCCACTCTTGGATGACTGCAGTTTCCTTGATTCGTGTAAGTCGTACATCCTCCTGATAAAAATAATTGTGGGGGGAGTAGGAAGGGAGGAGGGGTTAGGGGAGGAGAAAAGGCATATGAGATCTAGTTCAAATAATTACTCCTCATAATGGTGAAATATGTCACAACAGAAGATTGTTTTGTGATGTTGATCTATAGTCTTGGGCGATTGAGATCACGGAAATCATTGCTACTCCAAAGGGCGTAGAGAGTAGGAGGATGAGACCTTGCGGTATTTTTTAGATGATACTCATCGAAATTTAGGAAAATCCTCTGGATGACCCTGCGATCAAAACTATAAAAAGGATATGAACATGAAAAAAGCCCTAAGCACTGTAGCTCTAGGTACACTAGTTGCTCTAGGTTCTTTTGGTGCAAATGCTGCTATCGAAGAAGGACAACTCACTATTTGGATCAATGGTGATAAAGGTTATAACGGTCTTGCAGAAGTAGGTAAGAAGTTCGAAGAAGAGACAGGTATTAAAGTGACAGTTGCTCACCCTGATGGTCTAGAGAGCCGCTTCCCTCAAGTTGCAGCGACTGGTGACGGTCCTGATATCGTGTTTTGGGCTCATGACCGTTTCGGTGAGTATGCTCAAGCAGGTTTGCTAGCTGAAATCAAACCTTCTAAAGAAGTTAAAGAAGGCATCATTGATTTTGCATGGGATGCAGTGAAGTACGATGGCAAGATTATCGGTTACCCAGTAGCGGTTGAATCCCTATCTCTAATTTACAACAAAGACTTGGTTCCTAACCCACCTAAGACTTGGGAAGAAGTAGAAGCATTGAATGCGAAACTTGCAAAAGATGGCAAGTCGGCAATCATGTGGAACCTAAAAGAACCGTATTTCACATGGCCATTAATGGCGGCTGATGGCGGTTATGCATTCAAATACAATGGTGGTACTTATGACGTTAAAGACGCAGGTATTGCTAAAGACGGCGTGAAAGACGCACTTTCATTTGTGAAAGGTCTTGTCGACAAAGGTGTTATCTCGGCAGATATGGATTACTCAGTATCTGAGTCTGCGTTTAACCAAGGTAAGACTGCGATGACGATCAACGGTCCATGGTCTTGGGCGAATATCGAAAAGTCTGGCATCAACTATGGTGTTGCTACTCTTCCTAAGTTCAACGGTCAAGCATCTAAGCCTTTCGTTGGCGTACTAACTGCCGGTATCAGCACTGCATCACCTAACCGTGACCTAGCGGTTGAATTCCTAGAGAACTATCTACTGTCTAACGATGGCCTACGTCAAGTCAACAACGACAAGCCACTAGGCGCTGTTGCACTAACGTCATTCCAAGAAGAACTAGGTGCTGATGAGCGTATCGCGGCGACAATGGACAACGCGATGAACGGTGAAATCATGCCAAACGTTCCACAAATGAGCGCGTTCTGGGCATCGGCTAAAAACGCTATCGTAAACGTAGTTGATGGACGTCAGACTGTTGATGCTGCTGTAGCAGATGCAGAAAAGCAAATGACTAAGTAACAATTGATATTAGAACTACCCTTTTAAGGAGGGGGCAACCCCTCCTTCTTTTCTATTTTTGTATTATCGCTAGCAGGTCCTTTTATGCAGTCAGTTCAAGGTACAGATGCCATGTCAGCAACAACCGCTACAGTTCCGAGCAGCAAGAAAGTATTCATTAAGTGGGGACTTCTTGGCTCAGTTGGTCTAGTTAACGGTTACGCGACCATTCTTATGTATTCACGCGGTGAGCTTGCTTTTGCAATGCTCACTGTGATCTTAACCGCTCTGGCACTCTATATTTTCGGCAGTAAGAAAACTTACGCTCACCGCTATATCTATCCAGGTATTGCGGGCATGATTCTCTTTATTCTTTTCCCATTAGCGTATACCGTCGGACTCGCTTTCACTAACTACAGTGCGAAAAACCAACTCTCTTTGGATAGGGCACAAAGCGTCTTAATGCAGCGCACATTCCAAAGCGGTGAAAGCTTCTCTTTTGATTTGTATAAAACGGATAATGGCCATCGTATTTACGTTAAAGACGGTGACCAGCTGCTCGTCACGCCTGAGTTTGATATCTCAAGCCCTAAAGCAGAGTATGACCTTTCTGAAGCTCAGTCTCAGTCGGGTGAAAAAGAGAAAATTAAGGCGATCATTCAAAACCGTTCAGCGCTAAATACTATCGATCTTCACATGCCAGATGGCGCTGATATTAGAATGAGTGGCCTACGTAAGTTTGCGTCGGTACAACCATTGTTTAGCAAAATTGAGGGTACTGACGATCTTCTGAACAACAAGACGGGTGAGACATTCCGTCCGAATATGGAAGTTGGTTTCTATCAGCCTATTGATACGAATGGAGAGTTTACTGGCAATACGGTTTCTCCGGGTTTCATCGTTGATATTGGTACGCACAACTTTGAGCGTGTTTGGAAAGACGATGGTATTAAAGAGCCGTTTATTAGCATCTTTATTTGGACGGTTGTGTTCTCAGTACTGACAGTGATCTTTACTCTGGTCATCGGTATGGTGTTGGCTAGTGTGGTTCAATGGGAGGAACTGAAAGGACGTGCGGTGTATCGCGTACTGCTTATTCTTCCATATGCGGTCCCAGCGTTTATCTCAATCCTTATCTTTAAAGGTCTATTCAACCAAAGCTTTGGTGAAATCAATATGGTGTTACAGAGCCTATTTGGTATCAGTCCAAGCTGGTTCTCTGACCCAATTTTAGCGAAAACCATGGTGTTAATTGTTAACACTTGGCTTGGTTTCCCTTACATGATGATCCTATGTATGGGTCTACTAAAAGCGATTCCAGACGATTTGTATGAAGCATCGGCGATTGATGGAGCAAACTTCATCCATAACTTTACACGCGTTACGTTGCCATTGATGATCAAACCACTAACGCCGCTTTTGATTGCAAGTTTTGCTTTCAACTTCAACAACTTCGTAATGATTCAGCTATTGACTCAAGGTGGTCCAAACATGATTGGTACCTCTGAGCCTGCGGGTTATACCGACCTACTAGTAAGCTATACCTACCGTATCGCGTTTGAAGGTTCGGGTGGTCAAGACTTCGGTCTAGCAAGTGCGATTGCAACGCTTATCTTCCTATTGGTTGGCGCGTTAGCTCTACTCAACTTACGTTTCACTAAACTTGAGCAAGATTAAGGAATATCACGATGCCAATGGTACAAGGTAAATCATTAAAATACCGAGTGTGGGCAACCCATATTGCACTTTGGGCGTTCCTATCACTTATCATCTTCCCACTGTTGATGGTAATCGCAATCTCTTTCCGCGAAGGTAACTTTGCGACAGGTAGTCTGATTCCGGATAACCCATCGCTAGAGCACTGGAAACTGGCGCTAGGGTTCTCTGTGACCAATGCAGATGGTTCGGTGACACCGCCGCCATTCCCAGTACTAACTTGGCTGTGGAACTCGGTGAAAGTAGCAGGCATCTCATCGATTTTGATTGTGGCTCTGTCAACAACGTCAGCTTACGCTTTTGCACGCATGCGTTTCCCTGGGAAGAGCACCATTCTTAAAGCGATGATGATCTTCCAAATGTTCCCGGCAGTACTGGCGTTGGTTGCGTTATATGCACTATTCGACAAGCTTGGTCAGTACATTCCTTTCTTAGGATTGAACACGCATGGTGGTCTTATCTTCTCCTACTTAGGCGGTATTGCACTGCACGTATGGACGATTAAAGGCTACTTTGAAACGATTGATAACTCGCTAGAAGAAGCTGCAGCACTAGATGGTGCGACTCCTTGGCAGGCGTTCCGCTTAGTACTATTGCCACTGTCTGTGCCAATTCTAGCGGTAGTCTTTATCCTGTCGTTTATTGGGGTTGTGGGTGAAGTACCAGTAGCATCATTACTGCTTTCTGATGTAAACTCATACACATTAGCGGTTGGTATGCAGCAATATCTGTACCCTCAGAACTATTTATGGGGCGACTTCGCGGCAGCGGCGGTATTGTCAGCATTACCTATCACAATCGTATTCTTACTTGCGCAGCGCTGGTTAGTGGGTGGCCTCACAGCTGGTGGTGTTAAAGGATAATAACGATAAGGGTGATCGCAAGGTCACCCGTTTTTTTGTCTTGTTTGACACTCAATTGGTTTGGCCGCCGACAAGTCAGATAAGATCACTGGTGTTACGTATAGCTGGCTGTTACCAGGATTCCTTACTATCACGAATAACAGTTTCTTGTAACCGATGCCTGAGCTTAGTCTCGGGCGTTTTCTTTTCTAGCCATCAGTTCTTTTCGTCCATTAAATTGTGACCTAATAGGAATAGTCGTACGTCCGTTCATTACCTATTGTTATTATTGACAATTAATGCTGTTAAAAGCAGCAGTTGGCTTGTGTTGTCGTAGGCAGTCTGTGCTCGGTGTGTTATAAGTTTTAACAGACCTGAAATAGGTAGCCAGTTTGTCTGAAAAAGGGAGAATCAGATGACAAGAATCACGGAATCGAAAGCCTTAATTTATTCAGCCGTTGGGGCAGGCCTGTTAGCGCTGTGGGGCGGTCTAATGGCAATGATTTCTGGCTCAAGTGCCATCTTGCTTGACGCCTCGTTTAACCTATTATCAGCGGTGGTGTCTTTCGCCTCTCTTCGCATTGCAAAGTTAACTGAATCTGGTACATCACGAAACTACCCGATGGGTTTCTTTGCCTTTGAGCCACTTATTGTTGTCATCAAAGGAATTACTATATTAATACTTATTGCGTTCGCAGTCGGTAGTAATATTCCGGTTATTCTTGCAGGAGGCCGTGAGCCGGCACTTAGTTTAATGGCAATTTACGTCTTTCCTGCCGTGGCGTTGTGTGCTTTTCTCTATTGGATTTGTCACCTAGGACACAAACAGTCAAACTCCGACATTCTTAAGGCAGAAAAGAACGCTTGGTTTATCAATGGAATCATTTCGGGAGCTATTGGGGTAGCACTGATCTTGGTGATGTTGATTCAAGGGACATCGTTCGGATGGGTAGCACGCTATATCGACCAAATTCTTGTTGTGCTATTTAGTTTGGCCTTCATTAGTGACCCAATCAAACTTATCAAAAATGGTATGCGTGAACTCACCTTAGCCATGCCTCCGATAGAGCACACTAAGCCGATTTATCGCGGTCTGAAAGGTTTAGCTCAGGAGTATGAGATTGAGATTGTCGATATCTTTATTGCTAAACTTGGTCGAAAAACTTGGGTGTCTGTGTATGTGGATCCTAAGCGTGAATCGATGACATTCAAGAGCTATGAACGATTTGTTGATGATTTGAGGGCTAAAGTAGATAAGCCTTACACCATGACCGAGGTAGACGTCATCCTTAAGCGCTCACCAACATCAGCAAGTGAGGCTAACTTAGTTCACGACTAGAGGGTGCACATCCCACGTACTGGAGCAGAACGTAAAGACTTTCTTGCTCCAGTGCGACTCGTTGTAACAAATCAGCAAAGACATCGTCGCCACCAAAGCACGTTTTGATATAGTGATTGATCTCGTCTCTTTGATAACCTTCCACATACATCGTTCTGATCCATTGGTACTCGACAGATTTTAAGTTAGTAAGTGTTGTTTCACTTAACGTGATGTCGTTGAGGGTCAAGCCGAGCTCCTATCTCTTTTGGCATTAAAGTTTGGCGATTACATCAAACTTTAATGAAAGAAAAATGACAGTTGCGTGACTTGACAGTGAATTGACAAACTAGACTATTGATTCAACATTCTGTTTCAAAAGGTAAATTAGTTCGTTCACGCTGTTTTTATGTTCACCAAGCTTGGTATAAATCCCGATATTACCTACTTTTTGCCTATCAATATGGCAGGCTTTCAAACCTAAGCTCGCTAACCACTGTTCCGCTCTGTGACTGTATGGCATAACTGCTTGAGTCATATGAAGCATGTCTATACTGGCTAATACAGAGTCTACATCGTAGACAACGCGTTCTTCTAGAGAGCCATCATGAGGTAGGCCATTAGACAGCACGGATTGGTGTCGGGGGTGGTTCGGTGTCACTCGAAGCAATGGAAACTGATCTATCTCGTTTGGCTCTGCATTCGATTTCGCTAACGGGTGTTGTTGTGATACGTAGGTTGCTTCGTAATCTTGGAAAAGAGGTTGGAAGGCTACACGGCAGTCGTCGGAGAGTTCCAATACCTCATGACCTATAAATAAATCTATATCACCTCTTGTGAGGTGGCTCAGTAGGGAGAGGTTATTACCAAACTCGAGATGAAACGAATTTGCTGGGT
Organism: Vibrio sp. CyArs1; assembly: GCF_022432925.1. Classification (NCBI taxonomy): domain Bacteria; kingdom Pseudomonadati; phylum Pseudomonadota; class Gammaproteobacteria; order Vibrionales; family Vibrionaceae; genus Vibrio; species Vibrio sp. CyArs1. Next base: position 22,635 of record NZ_JAKRBO010000001.1, read on the forward strand.
TTAATGACTGATAATCCTTTACCGATTGACGTACAAATCGTTCCCACCATACTTCTCCAGTACCGATTTTAATCTTGCCGAACTGGCGTTGTTGCATGTCATTAAACTGATGTTTGAGAGAGAAGTATTGTTCCTGTTGTTCCTGCGCAAATGCCCGAAATTTCTGGCCATATGGTGTGAGTTCAACACCTTTCGATAATCGATTAAATAGAGGTGCGCCCATTTCGGATTCCAATTTTTTTATCGCGGATGTCAAAGACGGTTGGCTGATAAACAGTTCATCAGAGGCTCGTTTGATGTTGCCATGCTTTGCGACTGCTAAGAAGTACTTTAGCGATTTGTTGATAGCCATGTTGCGCACCAAGGTGTTATATAAAAATTCTATATGATTATACGTATATTCTATTTTCTTTCCTACTGAGCAATGCGTAGAGTGATGGAATAAATTAAGCCTATTAAAGGAATTGAACATGGAAAAAAGATGGTGGCATAACTCCGTTGTCTATCAGATTTACCCGCGCAGCTTCTGTGACTCCAACGGTGATGGAATTGGAGATCTAAACGGTATTCGTTCCAAACTAGACTATTTAACTGAACTAGGTGTGGATGTGATTTGGTTATCGCCTGTCTATCAATCTCCAATGGACGATAATGGTTATGATATTTCAGACTATCAAGCAATCGCACCCGAGTTCGGCACAATGGAAGACATGGATGCCTTATTAGCGGAAGCCAAAGAAAGGGGCATCAAAATCGTCATGGATTTGGTAGTCAATCATACCTCTGACGAACACGAATGGTTTAAACGCGCTTGTGAGTCGAAAACCTCGCCTTATCGAGACTATTATGTTTGGCGAGATGCAAAGCCGGATGGCAGTGCACCGAGTGATATGGGCTCAATCTTTGGTGGGAGTGCTTGGGAGTGGCACGAGCCCACACAGCAGTATTACTTACATTTGTTCTCGAAAAAACAGCCGGATTTAAACTGGGAAAACCCTAAAGTACATGATGAAGTTCATAAAATGATGAACTGGTGGATCGATAGGGGGATTGGTGGTTTCCGATTAGATGTCATTGATTTGATTGGCAAAGAAATTGATAACGGTATTACGGGTAATGGGCCACGCCTACATCCGCTACTTAAACAGATGAACAATGCCACATTTGGTGACAAAGATTTGCTAACGGTAGGAGAAACTTGGGACGCAACGCCTGAAATCGCCAAGCTTTACAGCGCGGAAGACCGCGAAGAGCTATCGATGGTGTTCCAGTTTGAACATATTACCTTGACCTGGACGAATGGTGACAAGTGGAAGCCTGCGCCGTTAGATCTAAAGGCATTCAAACAGGTTCTGACTAAGTGGCAACTGGAGCTTAAAGAGACCGGCTGGAACTCGTTGTTTTGGAATAATCATGATTTACCACGGGCGGTGTCTAAGTATGGAAATGACGGCCAGTATCGAGTGAAATCGGCCAAAATGTTAGCGACAGTATTACATTGCTTAAAGGGCACGCCTTACATCTATCAAGGCGAAGAGATTGGTATGACGAATGTGAAGTTCGACAATCTTGAGCAATATAAAGATATTGAAACGCTCAACTTTTACAAGGTAAGAACCGAAGCGGGTGTGAGTCATGAAGAGATGATGGCGGCGTTGGCTGAAAACAGTCGTGACAATGCTCGTACACCAATGCAATGGTCAAATGAAGCCAATGCAGGGTTCTCTACTGCCGAACCTTGGATCGAGGTCAATCCGAACTACATAGCCGTGAATGCTAAGCTTGATAGAGCCTCGAACGAATCAATCTATGAGTATTACAAAGCACTTATTGGTCTTCGTCGTGAGTTTGAGGCGGTGGTTTACGGCGACTTTATTCCTTTACTCGAAGAACATGACAAGGTATTCGCTTACCTACGTCAACATGGAGAGCAAACCTTACTTGTGGTGGCAAACTTTAGTGATGAGAGTGTTGATGTCGATTTAGGCATTGAGGCTCCAGCTCAATGTACAGAGTTATTGTCAAACGCAAGCATTGATTTCTCAGATTTTAGTTGCCTTACTTTAAAATCTTATGATGCAGCAGTACTGCGTCTATAGAGCCGAGGTTTAAAATGGAACCAAAAAGGCGAGAACTCAAGTTCTCGCCTTTTTGGTTTTCAATTGGCTAACTCAGTTAGTACGGCTGATTATTCTCGCTGTCGCGCTCTCTATCCACGTCTAATTCGTAAGAGTATGGGTCATAGGCGCAATCGCCGATATCATTCCTAGGACACACATGTTCAGTGTTTCTCTCTACCATAGGGGTGTTACACATAGGGCAAGTACGATCCATTTTCTATCTCCTATATTCACCTGACGTGAGGTTGTGAAGCCTATACCGTTGCCCAAAAAAGACAAACGGCTTCCATTTTTACGTCGAGTGATCTGGAAAGATCTTTTCTCGACCTCTAATGATATAGACAGCTATCTAGATGAATTCAATGGCACTTTTATGAATGACCTGGAGAGTGTGATCCTGCGTTAACAATTACAAAAACGTACAGAGCTCTGTTACATAGATATTAGTTTGAATTTAAGAGGCTTTTTCCCAAATTGCGATGAAAAAGCCCGAATCAGTCGGAAATCGGTTGAAATATTTGCTAACAGTAATCTATTGGCAGAGCGGAGTTACTCATCTGGTTGATTGGTTTTGTCGTCCACGTAAGGCCAATAATGATGACCGACCCTGATAAGTATTGTCGCCGCTGCCAAAACAAACGCAGCAAGAGACAGCCAAACGATAGGGACAGCGTCCAACTCTTTCATTCCCAGCGTGATATAACGAGCGATAGCCATCATAGCGATGTAGATAGGGTAACGTACTGGGATTTTACCGTTCATCACAAACTGTTGGACCATCGCTAATACTTCCAAATAGATGAACATCAGCAGAATATCAGTCAGCAGAACGCGACGTTCGGTGAAGACGTGCATGAACTCTTCAATCATCGCAAACAGCGTAGCGAGCGTGATTGCAACCAACAAGACAGCTTCAAGAATATGGAAGACTTTTAAGAAAGGCTTACTAAATGATTTTGGTAAATGGGAAGGCATGAAATTTCTTCGATAATAACTGGTTAACCTCTACCTTAGCATAGATGCGGTAAACTCGCGTAGTTCAATAAACGGTAACAGTCAGATATAAAAGCGATTATGGTACAACCTACTGAGTTGGCGATCACTGAAATATATCACTGGGAAAGGCAAGGCGATCAAAAAAGCCCGCTTTTTTACGACGGGCTTGACCTACGATCAAAACAGTTATAACTATCTTAAAATTTGCTTCTCAGCAGTTGTGAGCGCATCTTCAACCGTTTGGCGTCCGTTAAGTGCATTCTCGATAGCAGCACCCTCTGAAATCCAATATGTCATCATTTGTGGGATGGCTGGCATAATCTCACCGTTTTCGGCATTGAGCATTGTGGACTTAATGCGAGCATCGGATTCTAGAGAATTCTGGAATGTCTTAAGTGTCACAGCACCAAGAGGTTTGTCGTTGTTTATCGTTTTAAGAGCCTCGTCGGTAAACAGGTAATTTTCGATAAACTCAACTGCTAAATCCTCATTTGGACTAGCTGAGCTGATACCGGCACTCAAAATGCCAACAAATGGATTGGATTTATTACCATCTAGAGTAGGGAATGTCGCCACACCGTAATTTAAGCCTGCTTTATCTAAGTTGCCCCATGACCACGGTCCATTGATGGTCATTGCCACATCGCCTTTCGCGAATGCAGATTCGGCATTCGCATAGTCCATACCAGGGTCGACAATGCCTTTCTTTTTCATATCAAGCAGGAAGGCTAGGTTTTTGCGAGCTTGTTCGCTGTTAATACCAACGTCTGCTGCGTCGTGACCATTTTCAGTTTTCTTAAATGAGTAGCTTCCTGCAGAGACGATAGGCCAAGTGAAATACGCATTTTTTACATCCCACATGATGGTTTGTTTTCCTTGCGCCTTCATGTTCGCTTGGATAGCAGGGAGCTCTTCCCATGTTTTTGGCGGTTCTGGTAACAAGTCTTTGTTATAAATAAGAGATATCGCTTCGATGGCAAGAGGGTAGCCAATTAACTTACCGTTGTAATTAACGGCATCCCAACTGAAATCGACCAGTTTTTCTTGAAATTCTTTGCTTGGTTTTACTTCACGTAGCAAGCCTGCTTCCGCATAGCCGCCAAAGCGGTCGTGAGCCCAGAAAATAATGTCAGGACCATCGCCAGTTGCCGCAACTTGTTGAAAGCGAGACTCTAAAGACTCTGGAAATTGAACGCTAACTTTAACGCCAGTGTCTTCTTCGAACTGACGACCAACTTCTGCTAAGCCTTCATAGCCTTTGTCACTGTTGATCCAAATTAGTAATTCACCCTCAGTTACTGCGAATGCTGGTGCTGCCATTAACGTCGCTAGTGCGATAGCGGACAAGGATGTTTTTAGATTTTTCATTGTTACGATCCTGACTATTTGTAATGGCATTAGAATAAACCTAATTTCGTTAGCACAAAAATAGGCTTTTTCATGTATGGTATAGTTTTTATCTATTTCATGGCGGTTAAATGTGATTTGAGTGGTTGCCAATAAAAAAGCTCCAACGCGAAGGTTGGAGCTTATACACTTTTGTGTTTGGGGCTCAAAATTACCTAATGTCTGCGAGCTGCAAAATATGTGATGTGAGTGGTTTTAATGGTTGTGAGATATGTCCTTCACCATTTTTAATTTCAACCTCAAACTGAACATTGGAGTTTAATAAATCCTGATAGACATAATGTCCATCAGCCAGCGTCAATGTAGTAACGACCTCAGTAGGTAGCGTGATTGGCTGTGTAGTGCTGTGCGTTGAATCGAAGTTTAATAGGATAAGAGCATGTTCTTTTTGAGTGTATCGAGCATAACCGTAAAGTTTGCTAGCTAAACTGCCGTGCGTTTTATCCTCATCTATTTTTAATGGTTGCATGGCCCCCGTTAAGGCTGGGCAGGTCAGCGCAATGTTCATTAGTTTTTGATAAAACTGACGCAACGCCAATTCATCCGAAGATGATTGCCCTCCATCAAATTCGCCGCCATTCATCCAACGCTGATGGGTTGGAACACCGATATAGTCGAAGATAGAGGTCCGAGTTGGTTGTCCAAAACCGGCATACTCTGCACCAGCTTCTCCAACTTCTTGACCAAAATAGATCATTGTTGGAGCATTGCTAATCGTCGCGGAGAGCACCATGGCAGGCAGAGCAGCCTGGGCATTGGAAGCAAACTCGCTGCAAGGTATACGCTGCTCGTCGTGATTGTCTAAGAAGTGAAGCATGTGGGGTTCTATATCGTTCAGTTCTTCTTGAATTCGAGTGATATTTTGAGTATTGCCACGCCCCTGAATGATATCTTTCAAAGCGTCGTAAAGGTCCACTTTGTCATAGAGGGCATCCATCTTGCCCAGCTGAATATAATCTCGATATAAACGCGGTTGATACACTTCTGCAACTAAAAAGGCATCTGGATTGACCTTTTTGATTGATGAATTCATATAGCTCCAGAATTCTACGGGCACCATTTCGGCCATATCATATCTAAATCCATCGATACCTTGTGATAGCCAGTAAAGTGCGATGTCACGGAACTTTATCCATGAGTTTGGTACGCGCTTATCTTGCCAAAACTCAAAATGTGCTTGGCATGACTTGTGGCGATAAGTTTGTGGTAGTTCCGGAAAGTCTTTGCTGCCATCAGGACGAACACCATAGTTTACTTTTATGGTTTCGTACCAATCGTCTGCATTTGGTTTGGCGAGTCGAGAGCCATTTCCGGTCCACTTAGCAGGAAGCTCTTGATATGGTTCCCTTAGCAAACGATGTTCTTCACCACCAAGTGGTTGAAGGTGTTGTGGAATATCGGGAAGTTGGAAGGCTTTACCAGGAATATAGTAGAAGTTGTTATCTACCGCGTATTCTACGCTCACGTCATCATCAGCACCAAAATCACGGATTCCAACTGGGTTATTTAAACCTTGGTAGTGTCTCGCCACGTGATTGGGCACAATATCGATAATAACCTTCAAGCCTGCCTCATGTGTTCTTTGGATTAAAGACTGAAACTCTTGATTACGCTTGCTTGGGTCATCGGCTAGATCAGGATTAACCGAGTAATAGTCCTTTACTGCGTAGGGAGAGCCAGCTCTACCTTTTACAATGGCAGGGTGATCGTTTGAGATGCCAAACTCAGTGTAGTCTGCGACCAATGCATGATGAGGTATGCCTGTATACCAAACATGGGTCATGCCGAGATCTCGAATTGAGTTTAGCGCGGTTGGGGTGATATCGCTGAATTTACCCACGCCGTTTTCTTCGATAGTACCCCAAGGTTTGTTGTTTGAGTTTTTATTGCCATAGAGTCTTGTGAAAATTTGATAAAGATGGATTTTAGTTTTGTGGTTCATACTCATCTCACAGTCAAGGTAGAGGTCTGGATATAGAAAAAATCTATTGTATGATGAGAGTGTAGAGTAAGGCTGAGACAAAAAACTCATCCTTTTAGGTTTAAAATAGGGGCGTAGATGTGAGTTGTGTGACAAAAGCAGATAATGGTTAACACATTATCTGCATTCGTTGGGGCGATGTGTTGGGCTGTCGGCTTTTATAAACGCTATTTAAGGTACTTAACGTGCGCTTCCATCTCCTCGCCAATCTCTTTGCGCATATTCATCAGTCTGATTGCTGACTCACGTAGTTTGATGTCTTCGTCGGTTTCAGGAATCCATTCAGGAACTGAAGTTGGTTTTCCATCTTCATCGACGGCGACCATGATGACGATGCAGTGTGTGGTGAGACGATTTTTAAGTTCTTTGGGATCGCTTGCTTGCACATCAATGGCGATGTGCATTGAAGAGCGTCCTGTGTAAATGACTTTAGCGCTGACTTCCACAAGGTTACCGACGTGAATCGGTTGAACAAATCGAATTCCGCCAGCATAAGCGGTAATACAGTATTTACCACTCCAAGCTGCCGAACAGGCATAAGCGGCCAAGTCGATCCATTTCATTACCGCACCACCGTGCACTTTCCCGCCAAAGTTTACGTCACCAGGTTCAGCAAGAAAACGAAGGGTGATATCTCTTTTGCCACGACTCATTTGAACATGTCCTTATTGTTATTTGGGCTTCGCTGAGTATGACAAAATTGTTAACAGTAGGCTACAGAGATTGTGCACCGCTGGAGTTTATTGCCTATCTATGGTCAGGTTTTGCTCCACGGTATCAGTTGCCGATTTACGACGTCTCACTTTCACTTGAGATAGAATTACCCCAGATATCACCATTAACCCACCAATGACGTGGAATTGAGTGATAGTTTCGCCTAATAGGGCTGCAGCGAGTGCAACCGCAATGACAGGTAGCAAATTCATAAACATTGCGCTGTTGTCTGCTCCAATTAAGTCAATCGCTTTAACCCAGCATAGTGGTGCAATCAGCGAGGCCAATAAACCTGCGTAGGCGATTAGTGGCAGAGATGCTGACGTTGGCATAATTGTCTCGCTAGTAAGCAAGAGAGGAAATAGCATTATGACGGCAAACACACCTTGTGTATAAATTAACATCCAGCTAGACAACTGCATTTTCCATCGTTTCAACAGTACGCAGTATGTAGCGTAAACAAAAGCGGCGAGAACCATCAACAAGTCGCCCTGAGCTACGGTTTGATGCATGAAGAAAGCAACGTCGCCTTGACCTAGCATGAAGGCAAGCCCTGCTAAAGAAATCACGCCGCCAGCAATACTGAGCATAGAGATTTTTTTACCAAGTAAAGGGACTGACATGAACACACTGATAAGCGGCACTAAAGAGGTGATAAGCGCCATGTTGGAAGCAGAGGTTGTCAACGCTGCGTAGTAGCCTAACGATTGGTTAAGCACCATTCCAAGTAGCGCAAGAAAAGCAAGCTTGCCACTGTTGCGACGAATTTCAGGCCAATAGCGTTTTAACTTTGGTAAGCAAAACGGTGTCATGACTAACATAGCGAGAGCCCAGCGATAAAAACTCATTGCGCTTGGTTCGATAGTCGATGCGGCGATCTTATTAACAATGGCATTCCCACCCCAGATGAGTACGGTTAGGAAAGGTAGTAAGTAAACCATTGTGAGCCTCGTCGCGTTTTGTGAATTGATGTATAGTGTGACAGGTCGTTATAATTATAAATATCTCCATTCAGACATTAGGCGCGATAGGAAGACAAGTTGAAAAAAAAGTCACGTAACCTCCATCCCTCTCTTTCTATTGATAAAATGCCGTCGGACGTTTTCATGAACTTCGACGCGTTTCTTTCCAATACTGAGACGAGAGTACATTGCCACCCTTGGGGGCAGATTCAGTTGATTAGTGGTGGCATATTGGAAATGGAAGCGCAAGATACGCGCTTTCTCGCGCCGCCCCATCTTGCCATTTGGGTACCAGCGGGAGTGATGCATTGCAGTTACAACCGCAAACCATTGGAGTACTGCTCTCTCAATATTGCTCATGAGCTGACGTCGACCTTCCCGGAAAAGACCAGCCTAATTAAAGTGACGCCGATTGTTTCGTCGATTATTGAGGATTTTCGCCATCGAAGTATAAATGTGGCCGAGTCCGAAAAAGACAAACGATTAGTACAGGTGCTTTTAGATCAGCTAAGTGACCAACAAGAACAACATCACTTTTTGCCCTCTAGTAATAACAAATATTTAGCACCGATATTGGCGGCGATTGAGGAAGAGCCTACTAACGATATTAGCTTGAATGAATGGGCGAGTAGGGTACATACAACTGAGAGAACTCTCGCTCGTTATTGTCAAAGCGAACTCGGAATGAGTTTTACAGAATGGCGTTTGCGAGTTCGTTATTTGTATTCAATGGATTTACTACGAGGAGGGCACTCTGTTAAGGAAGTGGCTTTCACACTCGGTTACAACCAAGCAAGCCCTTTTATTGCGATGTTCAAGAAATACTCAGGTCAAACACCAGAACAATACAAAAACAAGTTATTGCAAAGTTGATTGAAGATTGTGGTGAAGTAGAACTAAAAAAGGAGTATGTAACACACTCCTTTTTCTAAATTACTTGTACTAGCTGCGATTAGTGACGGAATCTCGCGTGACAAGGCGACCAGTGATAAGCGGTTTTGGAGTCATTGGTTTATCATCTAAAATGGCGTCCAATTGCTCCATGGCAAAATCAACGATTTGCTGTGATGGGTAGCTAATGCAGGTCAGAGGCGGATTTAGTTGACTCGCCAGTTGAGAGTCTTCTAACGAGACGATGGATACCTCTTGTGGCGTTGCCAAGTTAAAATCTCTAAATAGGTTCATTGCTACTGCAGCTTGGCTATCGCGCATTACAACCAATGCAGTAAATGGATGATAGCTATTAAGTAATGACATGATAGCTTGCTCGCTGTTGCCATTAGCGGTCACAATCAGTTGACGATTAACTGGCATTGCAGAGTTTTGCAATGACGTCTTATAACCCTCTATGACCTGATTTGAGGCGTAACTTTCATCGTCTACGACAATGGCGATGCTTGAATGGCCTTTACTAGATAGGAAACGACAAGCGCTTTCTGAAGCAAATTTATAATCATAGCCAATAGAGTGAGACGGATCAGCCAAACTGTCTATGGCAATAATGTTGTCGTTCTTTAACTCTTCGACCGTTCCCCCCAGAGAGATAATTGCATCACAATGCCTTTGGTTTAGATCTTCGACGATACGCACTTGTTCAGCAGGCGTTTCGGCAAACTGTACAAGCATGTGTTTACCTTTGGCTTTCAGCGATTTCGCCAATAACGGGAGGTAGGTAGACACTTGGCCAGCATCCGTTGAAGAAAGAATAACACCGATGTAATCAGAGCGCTGATTGGCCAGTGTTTGCGCTGCAGCATTTGGGCGGTAGTTCAGCTCTTCTGCGGCACGCAGAACGGCTTCACGACTCTCGGGCTTAACACCGCGACTACCACTCATCACGCGCGAAACCGTGGCTTTCGACACGTTTGCTAGCAAAGATACGTCTGTGATAGTAGCCATGAAAACAACCTTATTTCATTTGCAGGGTTTCTGAAGTTGGGAAACCGTTTCCCAAAATTTCCAATATTGTACTCTTTTACTGGTACGTAGCTCAAGCTTGATGAAGGTAGAAGTGTATTATAAAACCGAGGAAAACAAGTAAAAGCAGTAAGTTGTTGAAAAAAGCAGCTCCCAAAAGGGTAGGAGCACATGAGAGCTGCTTCGACCAATTTTAAAAGATGCTCCTATACAACACCTTCCCTCTGACTCGTTCCCTGCATGGTCGACAACTATGAAAAAAGTAAAATGAGTTTACTTGCTTATTTCGCGGTGCGCTTGTGTAGTTCGATCATTTCAGCGACGAGTTCTTTTGCTAGCATAGATGTCATTAAGTGGTCTTGTGCATGAACCATCACCAAAGTCATCTTCATTTTTCCCGTACCTTCATCCGCTTCGATAAGCTGTGTTTGAACAAGGTGTGCTTGGTTTGCAAATTCTTGTGCTTCTTTCATCAGGCCTTCTGCTTCTTCAAACTCGCCGTTTTTAGCATGACGAAGTGCTTCGTAACATAGGCTGCGCGATTGACCAGCGTTGATGATGATGCCCATTACTTGTTCTTCTAAATCCATTGGTTCCATTTTGTACCTCTTAATTCTTAATGGTTCTATCTCAAAGATAGGTGTCGCCCCATGCTTATCCCCAACTAAGACTGAGGGGCGACATTTAATTTATGTAATTTGGGGTTTAAGCCGTTACAGGTTGACCTGCAGCTTCTTGTTGTTTCTTCTCTTCCGCAGCTTCTTGCTCAAGAAGTTGCTTTTCGTATGCTTTCAGGAATGGCAGGTACATCATTGCTGACATAGCCATACAGATGAAGCACATGATGACAGGACTGAATGCCCAGTTAGCTGCCCATGAAGCACCGATAGGACCTGGAGTTGTCCAAGGTGTTAGAGAAACAACGCGCTCAACTAATCCCCAATCAAGAGCGAACCAACCTAATGTTGCGTTAACCATAGGAACCAAAATGAATGGTAGGAAGAACACTGGATTCATGATGATCGGTGCACCGAATAGGATAGGTTCGTTAATGTTGAACATACCTGGAACTGCACCCATTTTACCGATAGTACGAAGGTGAACGGCTTTACTGCGTAGTAGTAGGAAAGCAAGTGGAAGGGTAGAGCCTACACCGCCAATTAGTAGGTAGTGATCCCAGAAACCTTGAACAAAGATATGTGGGATAGCTTCACCAGCTGCCATTGCTGCTTGGTTTACTGAAAGGTTAGCCATCCAGAATGGGTTCATAATACCAGTAACGATTAGCGCGCCGTGGATGCCTGCAAACCAAAGGATTTGACACACTAGTACTGCAAGAAGTACGGCTGGTAGCGTATCTGAAGCTGATACTAGAGGCTGTACTAATGCCATGATTGCTTCAGGAATGATCATGCCGGTTTGTGCTTCAATGAAAAGATTCAATGGGTGCAGGGTCATGATGATGGCTAACACTGGGATTAGGATTTCGAATGAACGAGCAACACCTGTAGGTACTTCTGGTGGAAGTTTAATAGTGATGTTGTTGCGTTTTAGGTAAGCATATACTTCCGTTGAGTACAGTGCTGTGATAATCGCGGTAAAGATACCTTGGCCTGAGAAGTACTGCATAGAAAGCATGCCGTCTTGCACTGGCGCAGCCACTAAAAGGAAGCTCATCAATGAAAGTAGGCCCGTTGTAACAGGATCTAGATCGTGATGACGTGCCAAGCTTGATGCGATGCCCACAGATATGAATATCGTCATGATGCCCATACTTAGGTTGAATGGCAGCATGAGTTGTTCACGGTAAGTATCAGAAAAATCTAGCCATGCTCGTGCGAATCCCCAAGTTGTTTCCGCTGAAAACGGAGGGAATATAAACACCAACATGAATGAACCAACAATCATAAAAGGTAGTGCCGCGATAAAACCGTCGCGGATAGAAGTGATGTATTTTTGTTGGCCAATTTTACCAGCAATAGGAGTCACCTTTTGCTCGATAACGTTGACCATTTTGTCGTACATAGCGCCCATGTCGTAGATCTCGTTTGGATATTAAAGAATAAGAAAGCTCGGTGTCGAAATGTGACTACAGGGGGGACACCGAGCCAGAAAACTAGCCGATTAGTTCTAGAGCAAAATCAAGAACTTTGTCGCCCTTCTGCATGCCGTAATCCATCATGTTGATTGGCTCAACTTTGATGCCGTGCGCATCCGCTTTCTTTTGGAAATCTGCTTGCATGTATTTAACTTGAGGGCCAAGTAGAACTACTTCGTAGTTGCCAACTTGCACATCAAATTCGCTTGCGCCGAACGCCTTAATTTCAGCAGCGATACCACGTTCTTGAGCTGAGGCTTCCATCTTTTTAACTAGAAGAGAAGTAGACATACCGGCAGAGCAGCAAAGCATAATTTTTTTCATTTTTCGTTCTCCAGAATCTTGAATTCCTTTTTACTATGCCGTTCTGGAAATCATTTGGAAACCGGTTTCCAAATGATTTCCAGTTAAGTGTGAAAACGATCACTAGAAAATCTCTGTAAGGTGGATTTTTCGTGACTCAGTTAACGAACTGTCGGTGGTCTGGAAACAACATGTGAAACAAAACTATGCTGACCTTAAAACGTTATGAACATCTAAAATAGCGGGGAGGGTTAGAGCTGTTTTTGAATGTATTTACGGCGACCATGAGTCGAAAAGTGTGCTGAAGTCATCAGATTTGGATGCGAAGTTTCCGCACTATTGAGTATTAGGTTATTCTTGCCCGGATCTCGACACTCGGTAACTAAGATGAACCACTCTGTAATGAGACTGTTTGCCAATCAGGTAGAGCAGTTCATGAACCCCATTGCTAAATTGCTTATGCGTAGTCAGCATTTGATGGCAATGCGTGATGGTTTCCAGTTGGCGATGCCGTTTATTTTTGTCGGATGCATGTTTGTCCCGATTATTTTCCCTCCGTTTGCCAACCCAGAGTCATGGATGTCAGTCGCTTGGCTGAACATGTCTTACACCTTAAGACCTATTCTATTGCCTACCTATCAATTAACTCTTGGAGTTGTAGGGCTCATTGTGTCGTTTGGTGTCTCAGCAAGTTTGGCAAAAAGTTATCAACTACCTGAACGACTCTCGGGATTGACGGGTTGTATGGCCTTTCTGATGTTGGCTGGTTTCTATCTGAATGGACAGGAGGACGTCAGATATCTCGGCGGGTCTGGGTTATTTACTGCGCTAATCGCGAGTATTTACTCTATTGAAGTGGTCAGGTTGTTTATTCGAAAAGGGTGGTATATCAAGATGCCTGAAGATGTGCCCATCCTTACGATTCAAAGCTTCAAACTGATGATCCCAATATTCGTGGTGCTAAGCACCATTTCAACCTTTAACGTTGCGTTGGAAGCTCAGTTTGGTGTGCATTTCCCTCAGTTGATTGAAGAGCTTTTTAGGCCCTTAGTGCTTGCGTCAGACAGTTTAGTGGCTGTACTGGTATCAATTTTAATTTGTCAGTTGCTGTGGTTTATGGGCATCCATGGAGCATTAATCATAACCGGGATTATGAATCCATTTTGGATGTCGAATCTCCTCGAAAATCAAACGGCATTAGAAGCTGGTGAGGCGGTGCTACCACATATTTATCTGCCTGCTTTTTGGGACTTTTTCTTGTTAGTGGGCGGCGTTGGTTCAACCTTGCCATTGGTTTATTTGGCGATTAAGAGTCGGTCAAATCAATTGAAGTCGGTTGGTAAAGTGGGCGCAATTCCAGCGATATTTAATATCAACGAACCGATTCTTTTTGGCTTCCCAATCATTATGAATCCCCTGTTCTTGGTGCCGTTTGTAATGGTGCCTATGATCAATGCCACCTTGGCGTGGTTTCTCACCTCAGCAGAGATATTGGACCGAGTGGTATTGATGATTCCTTGGTCAGTACCGGCGCCAATAGGAGCAGCGTGGGCAGCCAATGGTAGCGTGGTGAATGCTCTTATGGTCGGCTTCGCTATGCTTAACTCGTATTTTATCTATCTACCATTTTTCAAGGCACATGAAAAAATCTTGGTAGAGCAAGAAGCGGAGCGCGCTGAAAGAATGCAGCGTCGCAGAGAAGTACAATAGTTCTAATGTTAAGTTCTTTCAGCGACTAGATTGACCCGTCTACTGGTATAGGGTTTAGGCTTCGTGCTCTTATTAGTAAGAGGGCGCTCATGTCTATAAATTTTCCCACACAATCATTCTGGTACAAGGTCACAACTCAATGGTCTCCGACGACGAAAGGAATCGCATTGGCGTTAGTGTCTACAGCACTTTTTACTGTTGTTGGCGTTATCGTTCGCCTACTCAGTGACTCGATAGGCGTGTTTCAAATTTTACTGTTTCGCCAGTTAGTGTTTTTGACATTGCTTATGCCAGCTATTGTTATTAACTTTGCCAGTTTAAGGCAACCAACCCATTTGAAACTGCATACTTTTCGAATTCTAGGAGCGTTTACTGCTCTCTCTATTGGCTTTGTCGTGGTGAGCACAATCCCGCTAGCGAATGCGACTGCACTTGGTTTCACACAAGTATTGTTTGTTGCCTTACTAGCGAGGCTATTTCTACGTGAAACGCTTTCTATGAGCCGCATATTGACGCTGATATTAGGATTTTCCGGAGTCATGTTGATCGTACAACCTAGTTTTGATGATACGTCGCTGGGTTATATAGTTTTAGGTTTAGTGGCGTCGATGGGAGCGGCGATTGCGGCGATATGTGTTCGACGGATTGCGCAACTTGAATCTAAACTCGCTCTTTTGGCATACCAAGCGTTGTTCGTAGGTATTTTGGCGTTGGTTCCATCCACTTTCGATTGGGTATGGCCAAGTTGGAATGAGTTACTGCTTTTGGTTAGTGTCGGTGTTATTTCATCAATCGCTCAATGGTTTGGCGTCAGCGCTTATAAATATGGCGCAGCAAACGTGGTTTCCAATGTCGAATACGTGAAAATTATTTACGCTATGGGTATTGGTTATCTACTATTTTCAGAAACACCAAACCAACTAGCGATAATCGGTGTTGTTCTGCTCTTTCTGAGCGTATGTGTTCCAAAATTATTCACGAACAGGAATAAGTAAAAATGTTAACCGTTACTCAGCTAGCGCGAGAATGTAAAATATCGAGAACTACTATCCTCTACTACGAACGCGCAGGTCTTTTATTTCCTGCCCATCGTGCAGGCAATGGGTACCGCTGGTATGGAGAGAAACAGGTCTCAAGGCTTAAGAGTATCCTCGCATATCGCTCTTTCGGGCTACCAATTCAAGAAATAAGTTCTTTGCTCGATAGGCAAGGAGATCAAATACAAGAGCAGACCTTGAGAGACCAGTTCAATGCACTGGAAAGAGAAATAGAGGCATTGCGAAGCCAACAGAAAGCGATTCTCACTGCGTTAGAAGAGCCTAATTTGTTGGAGACCAATTCCATGAATAAAACACAGTGGGTTGAGATCATGAAACACTCCGGTTTTAACGAAGAAGATATGGCGAATTGGCATCGACAGTTTGAAAGAATGAAGCCAGATGCGCACCAAGAATTTCTCGAATCTTTGAATATTAGTTGTGATGAGATAGCAGAAATTCGCAAAAATTCTCGGTAGCTGAGAAATCTGAAGACACAATATTGAGTTGAGATAAAGAAACTTATATTTATCGAGTGTTATGATTTCTTGTCTTAATATACTTCCTGTTGATACATATGGTAACCAGACGGACTTGGCAGAACCTTTCTCTGATTTTTCTCTACACCTTGCTCATCGGTTGCGTCTATCAAATGATGACCTTTCGAGAGGAGTTGAGTTGTGATGCTGAACAAGTTGTTGGTCGAATCGACGACCATCTATCTAAGATAGAGTCTGAGTTACGTGCCATACCTATTGCTGAAACCTGCACCTCTGACGTTCAAACTGCGCTGGCTCACCACGTATTTAATAGCACTGGGATACGGGGAATTGTGATTGCCAACACAGTAAATGACGACCCCAATTATTGTAGTAATTTTGGTGCTCACGAACGGCTTATTGATGAAGCATTTTGGGACGCGAGACAAGAAGGGGACGTACTGTTTGCTCGTCTTCATGTAACAGAGTTTCGTCGTGACCTATCGTTCGCTTTAGCGGTTTATCGTGGTGATCAAATTGTGATTGGTACTATTAACCCTAGGGTCATCCTAGGATGGTGGATTGAGCCTTACAATAATGATGCACGCATTACCATGTCTTTCCCAAAGTCATCCAATGTCTTGCTAGACCGAAATCAAAGTGCTTTTTCCGGAAAAGAGCTGTCTACCTCGCTAGCTTCTGAACGTTATCCGTTTGAGATCAAAGTGACTAAGACTATGGGATTGCTGACCAACAGAATTAAAACCTTCTTCATACGTTTATCAGTACTCGGGTTTATCGTCTTTGGTGCTGTTTTTGCCGTTGATATCTATTCAAGACTACGTAGCGACCAAGATGCCTATGAACACCTATAACTTCCCATGGGCAAAGACAGCTTACGTGTTGGTCCTTGCCTTACTTCTTAGTGGTGGTTTAGCTTATTTACATATCTCAAATGAGATAAAAACAAGCGCTCAGACCTCGGTACTCAGTGTCGATAAACGCATCGATGAGGTCGTCTCGGTCATCAGACAAGTGCCCTACGATGAATCATGTCCAGACTCACTGATGCACGACTATGCCAACCTAGCTTACGAAAATGAACGAATTCGAGCAGTCGGATATATCCGTGAGTCTGATGATGGTGCTTTTGTATGCAGTATGTTTGGCAAGACTTCGTTGCATCAAAAGTATTGGCGTGGCGAATCAAATACCGATGTATTCATTGGTTGGTCGTTGTTAACCAGTTATTTTCCGGAAACATCGCTGGTTGTTGATATCGATGATGGTGATAAACGGTTCTTTGCTTACGTGAACCCACGACGCTTAGTAGGGTATTGGTTGGAGCCAACACTGCCTTACGCTAACTACGCCTTTAAGTTGGATGGCGACCTTAAATCCACTTACTCTAGGAACCCGATTGAGCCTGATGTCAATGAGATGAAGTTTGAGGTTAGTTCTTCACGTTATTCATATTCAATAATCGTTTATTCGGCTTATCATACCTTGATAAAACGTATGTTGATCTATTGGTTACGTTCAATTATCGCAGTTGCCATTCTATGGTCTTCAGTTTGGTTGCTAAACCAGTCGTTTCGGGATAACCGAAGCCAAGCCTAGCAACCTTAATTCTAGCGAGAGCGTAAGAAAGGCAATCGCAGATTTTTCCCAAAGACATTGATTAGCGCACCTAAAACAATGAGTGCACCACCTAAGTAAGTCCATATCGATGGCAGCTCGTTAAACAGAACAAGACCTAGCAATATCGAGAACACTATTTGAATGTAGGAATAAGCGGATGCTTTACCTGCTGCTTGTGTCTGCATTGCCTTAGTCAACCCAAGTTGTCCTACTTGGGTGAAGATCCCTACGAGTATGAGCATCACCGTAAGGTGCAAATCGGGTATCACAAAGTTGTCACCGATCAGTAATAGCGATAAAGGGAGTGCAACGAGAGGGAAGTAGAAAATAATAACTGAACTATCTTCAGTTTGGCTTAGTTTTCTCACAATAACATAAGCGATAGAGCTCCCTAATGCGCCAAGTAAGGCCACACCAACACTGAATAAGGGTAAATGCTCGGTACTGTTAGCACCCAATGTAGGACTGACCATGGTGTATAGACCTAACAAACTCAGCAAAATACATATAAAGGTCGAAAATTGCACACGCTCTTTCAAGAATAAGAAGGCAAGTAGCGCGGTAAAAACAGGGTGAATGTATTGTAATATTGTTGCTTCAGCTAATGGAAGGGTCGTCACGGCATAGTAGACACAAATTAAGGCAAGCGACCCCATGACACCACGAGCAAACAACAGCTTTTTATTGTTACCCCAGATCGAGATACCTTTCCTTTTCACATCAACATAGCTGAGTATCAATGAGACAAGGGCACGAGCTGCCACAATCTCAAAGACAGGTATTCCATAAGTACTGACGTATTTTACTGACGCCGACATCAAGGCGAAGCCAAGTGCGGAGAGCACCATATAACGAACACCAACGGGTACTAATTGGTCAAAACTTGAATTCATTTGAGACTCTGGCTAAGAAAAATGACACTAACGTTATACATAACATAGTGAGGAGCATTTCACACTACGATTTGATTTTTATATAGAAAATGACCTATGTCTAAACAATTACACTGCTTGTTTTGTTAAGAACTGAGCTATCGATGCTTTCGGTTGTTTGGACAGTCTTTGCATTAAAGCAAAACTAGGATCATTGATCTTGAATCTCTCAGTCAATGAATCAACGAGGAGCAACCATAGTGATGCTGTCACTTCTGCATCGGCTAAAGCACGGTGAAAGACGCCATC
The DNA here is from genome assembly GCF_022432925.1 of Vibrio sp. CyArs1. Classification (NCBI taxonomy): domain Bacteria; kingdom Pseudomonadati; phylum Pseudomonadota; class Gammaproteobacteria; order Vibrionales; family Vibrionaceae; genus Vibrio; species Vibrio sp. CyArs1. Next base: position 41,181 of record NZ_JAKRBO010000001.1, read on the forward strand.
ATTAGCAATATTATGATAAGCCACTAAGTCGCCGAGTTTGTGGGAGTGAGCTTCCTGATTTAAACGTCTTGAGACTAGAAGAGAACAGGCAAATTCCCCCGTGTAACTTTCGTTGATGAGTTCTAGCTCTGCATCCAGAAATCGCTTATCGAACGAAGCATTGTGAGCAACGAGATTACTGTTTTTTATGAAAGTTGAAAACTCACCCATCACGTCTTTACAGCTTGGCGCGTTAGCCAGCATGGCATTACTGATGCCAGTGTAATCTTCGATAAACCCACTGACACGAAATCCCGGATTCATGAGGGATTGAAACCTATCGATTACGGTGCCGTTTTCTAGCTTAACTGCACCAATTTCAATAGCTCTGTCGCCTTGATTTGGTGAAAGACCAGTGGTCTCAAAGTCGAGTACTACGACAGATTTGGCAGATGAAAGCATCATTATAATCTCGTTATTTGGGTAGGGCGCAAAGTCTAACGTGAAGTGGCAGGAAGGGGAACATTAAACAAGGAGAGTTAAACAAAAAAAGAGGAATCCTAGGATTCCTCTTTTTCAATAAGGTTTAAGTCTTACAGTTTCTTCGAAAGAATACCTGTTAGAGCAATGATACCGATACCCATCAACATGATTGGACCTTTACCACTGTCGAAGCCGCTTGAGATTCCCGCAAACGCAACGATTGCTACTGCTACAGGAATTACGAACTTAACTAGGTTGTACCAAAGACCGAATAGTGGGAATTTCACTTCACCGTCGTTAGTGATTTCTTTCTCAAGTTCTTCGCGGCTTAGTCTCCAACCTGCGAAGATACACACCAACATACCGCCAACAGCTAGGAAGATCTTATCTGTCATTAGGTCGAAGATGTCGAATGCACCAGTGTCAAACAATGTTGGACCAACGCCACCTAGAGATAGAGAAGCAAAGATACATAGTACCGCCATTACTGCAGCTGCAGAGAGTACTGCTGTAGTACGCTTGAAGCCTTTCTCATCGATTAGGTAAGACACAACTACTTCTAGTAGAGATACCGAAGACGTTAGTGCTGCAACAGTTAGACCTACGAAGAATAGTAGTGCGAAGATTAGACCAACACCGCCCATTTCTGCGAATAGCTGAGGTACAACAACGAAGACTAGACCAGGACCAGCTGCTGGCTCCATACCTAGAGCAAACATTGCAGGGAACATTGCGATACCCGCTAGGATTGCAACACCAGTGTCCATTGCCGTAACCATACCTGTAGTTTGAACAAGGTTCTCTTTCTTCTTCAGGTAGCTACCGTATGTAATCATACAGCCCATACCTAAACTTAGAGAGAAGAATGCTTGGCCAAGTGCTGCAAGTACAACACCACTGTCTACTTTAGAGAAGTCAGGGCTAAACAGGAACTCAATACCCGCCATTGCACCTGGTAGAGACAAACCTTTCACTGAAACAATGATGAGAATCAGGAATAGGATTGGCATTAGGATCTTACCTGCTTTTTCGATACCGCCAGAAATACCGCGGCTAACGATGATTACGTTCATTAGCAAGTAGATACCCATCCACATCAATGGTTGAATTGGGTTAGTGATGAAACCACCGAAACTATCGCCGATAGCTTCAGGGTTACTTAGAAGACCAGTAGATACTTTTTGAACGTACGCTAGAGCCCAACCACCTACAACAGGGTAGAAACCCATAATAAGTAGACCACTTAGTACGCCGATGACACCTACGAAAGTCCAACGACCGTCTGTCGACTTAAACGCACCTACTGCACTACGACCAGTCTTACGACCAACCGCGAACTCAGTTAACATTACGCTAAAGCCAATGAAAATTACGAATGCAAGATAGATAACGATGAATGCACCACCGCCATTTTCACCTGCTGTGTAAGGGAATTTCCAAATATTACCAAGACCAACTGCAGAACCTGCAGCGGCCATTACGAAGCCTAGCTTCGAACCCCAATTGTCGCGGGGTGCTGTGTTTGTATTACTCGTTGCCACGATAACTCCGATAATCTGTTGTGTTTGTCCGTAACTTTGGCGCCGAAAAGTTTGTGTATTTATTTTTATACACTTTCTAAAATTTGTGGAGGCGCTTTATCAGTGACAAGTAAACCAGTTTATGATTGGAGTTGGAAGTCTAAAAAGTGTTTTTTTCTAACTTTTGTCATCAAATTGTTGTCAACTGCTGATTTTTTAAACGTTCGTCATTTTATTTTCTAAATTTTCTTGACTCGATAGCGCTATTTATTGAATTAGAATAATCACTCCATTGCATAAAGTAGGGATTTGTTCTGACGCTAACCATATTTCTAGCACCACTTTAGGAGATCGTAGGATATTATATTGCAGAATTACCTATTAACAATTCGGCAAAAAATCAGGTTGTTTTGACTAAAAATGCAATACAAGTGGCTTACATAACGCATAATTAAGCAAAGTTTTTATGTGGAAATCGCCTTGTCAATAGCGGGCTTTATAAAAGTTATTGTAGTTAATGTAAATTATGGTTTGCAGTTCATTTGTTGTTTGAACTGGCTAAGTGGAAATTTTATAGATAATTATGTTTAGTTTAGTTGAAAAAATAGGTTATTGCTTCGATTGATGTTGCTGGGCGGTAATATAACCAAGAACTCATTAGGACGTTGTGGTTGTTGGTGAGCCAATTTTCATCAGGGATAAAAAAAGCTCCGCCAAATTGGCAGAGCTTGGTTGACATCAAAAGACGTTATACTTTGAATCGATTGAGTATGTTCTCTTGTTGGTGAACATTACTAAACTGCTCGGTCATTGCTGTGTTCGCATTGTTAGCCGAATCGGAAACCTGTTCACTAAGATCTTTAATTTTGATGGTGTTGGCATTGATCTCCTCTGCAACTAAGCTTTGCTCTTCAGCAGCCGCAGCAATTTGCATATTCATGTCAGAAATCTGCGCTATAGATTGGCGGATACGTTCCAACGCATCATTTGCACTTTGTGCTCTTTCAACAGCAAGGCTAGCACTCTCTTTACTCTGAGTCATAGCGCTAGAAACAGAATGCGCTCCACTTTGCAGTTGCTCTATCATACTACGAATCTCTGTCGTTGATTCTTGAGTACGTTGTGCAAGCGTGCGAACTTCATCGGCGACAACAGCAAATCCACGACCAGATTCACCAGCACGAGCAGCTTCAATAGCCGCATTGAGTGCTAGTAGATTAGTCTGGTCGGCAATGTCGTTGATGACTTTAAGTATGGTTTCAATGTTATCTGTTGCCGTCTCAAGGCCTTGAACTTCAACTACTGCATCTTCAATACTGTGTGAAAGGTTGGTGATAGCTGATGTTGTGTCTAAAACAACAGCAGAGCCTTCCTGTGTTGCATTGTCTGCTGCTTGAGCGGCACTGGCTGCTCCTTGAGCATTGTTTGCAACTTCAGCGGAGGTACTTGCCATTTCATTCATCGCCGTAGCAAGTTGTTCCAATTCTTGCAACTGGGTATTCATTGCTATTGCCGAGTGCTTTGAGCCTTCAGTTGTTTGTTGAGTCAGGGTAAGAATCTTGGTGGAGATCTCTTTAGATTGAATGATCTGTTGCTGAAGATTTGCAGTAAAGGTGTTAAATCCTTTTGCTAGTTCGGCAAACTCCTCGTCGGTATCTGTATCCAAACGATGGGTCAAATCGCCGTCTCCATTCGCTACGTCTTGAATCGCTGTATTGAGGTCGTTCAATGGGCGCATAAGGAAACGAATGAGTAACGTTAGTGCAATGACACTAACAACTAGACCCGTCAAAATGAAGAAAATTGACTGATTTCGTAGTTCGCCAATTGCAGAGAAAGCGATGTCTTTATCGATAATCGCACCAACATACCAGTGCTCCTCCGGTACTTGAACCAGATTAACCTGATAGTCCTTACCATCAAGCTTTAATTCTTGAACACCCTCAGAGAGTGTAATACCTGGCAAGAACTTGCTGATTGGCTCTCCGTTTAAACTACTGTTTGGGTGCGCGATAGTCATGCCTTTATCTGTGACTACGAATAAATAGCCAGCGTTAAATAAATTGGTTTGGTTTACCAGATCTGCGAGTGTTGTCAAGGTTACATCGAATACTACGCTACCAATGAAACGCCCAGTTTTATCATTAAGCGGTGAACCCAGAGAAATAATGACGTTCTTTGTCGAGGAGTCTACGTAAGGATCGGTAATGATAGTGTTTCCCGACGACTTAGCTTCTTGATACCAAGGACGTGACCTTGAATCATAAGAAGCATCTGGCACCCATCCATCATTACTTACTAGGGAACCGTCGTTTTCGTATCCAACACCAACTGCTTGGAAACTGGATTTAAGTGTCGGTGTTGTTATGACGTTGTTGACATAGTCATTCTCAGTGGGCGCAATTTCTAGTGATTCAGTGACGGCACTCGCTAAATCGCGCTTGGAGTTTAGATCATAATTAATGGTGTTTTTAACACCGGTAATAAGCTCATGAATACTGCCGTCAATATGGCTTTGCAACTCAGAGCGAACGGTAACAAGTTGGGTAATTCCGAGAGTGGAAACGGTCACGAGCAACAAGGCTGCTGAGGCCGAAACGATTTTGTGACTAAATTTCATACTACGTCCTAGATTGGCTTAAACCTATAGCCGATTGGCTAGCCAGTACTGATTTGATAATTATGATTATTTTTAGGGTTAATAAGAACAGTGTCTTGTATAACTTTAAATGTTATCGGTGGCAAGCAGCATTACTTTAGTAGTTATGTCATTAAAAATGACTGGTCGGCGTTCTAATATAGAGAGGGTAAGCAGATTGTTCTGTAATGATTTGAGACATTTATGATACAACGAAGGTACAGTTATGACAGAACGGCTAGTTTTTACCTAGTTTGATAGAAAGTGTCGTATTAATAGGATGGTGATATGAAAACAATAGGCTTATTAGGCGGAATGAGCTGGGAGTCTACAGCTAACTACTATAAGGCAATCAATGAAGGTGTTAAGCGAGAACTAGGTGGTTTCCACTCTGCTAAAGTCGCTTTATATAGTGTCGATTTTGCGGAAATAGAGAGCCTACAACGTCAGGGGGATTGGGACGCTGCGGCTAGATGCTTGAGTGAATCTGCCAAGTGTATCGAAGCGGCGGGTGCCGACTGTTTATTGATATGCACCAACACTATGCATAAAGTTTCGTCAGAAATTGAAAGTGTTATATCCATTCCTCTGTTGCATATTGCTGATGCCACAGCAGAACGTTTGACGTATGACGGGATTACAAAGGTAGGCCTGTTGGGTACAGCATTCACAATGGAACAGAGCTTTTACAAAGGGCGTCTCGAACAGAAATACGATATTGAAGTAGTTGTGCCCAACCAAGAGCAACGAGCGCTGGTTCATGAAGTTATCTACAATGAGTTAGTAAAAGGGGAGGTGCGTGATATCTCGCGTCAAGGTTACTTAACGATCATTGAAGATCTAAGAAACAACGGGGCACAAGCGATTATTCTCGGATGTACCGAAATCGCGATGCTAGTGAAGCAAGAACACACAAATATTCCTTTATACGACACTACGCAGATTCACAGTGAAGCTGCTGTTGATTTTGCTTTAAACAAGTAGGCAGAAATATTAAGAGCACGACAGGACCTAATAAAAGTGAATGGCGTTCCATATATATAATGAGATTTTGATCGTGCTTTAAAATATTTGAGGGGAAAGTCACGAATTTTGCGACTATAAATAACATTCTTGTTGGCTGTTTATCATAGAGGCAATTGTGTTCTTTCCCAAAGTCGTGTTTGTTCTGGTTACGTTGATACTGTTTACGAACAGTGCTGTGGCCATTGAGCGCGGCCCCGATACTCTTATAATCTCGAATTCGAAAGCATGGAAACCATACTCTTATCTTGATGAAAACAATCAACCAGCAGGCATCCTCATCGACTACTGGCGCGCTTACGGGATTGAAAACGGTGTTGAAGTACAGTTTAGGTTGGTTGATTGGCAATCGTCGCTAGATCTAGTCAAAACCAATCAAGCCGATGTTCATGCGGGGTTACTGTGGTCTAAAACGCGCGCTAATTACCTTGAGTATGGTAGTGAAATATTTGAAATCGACACCCAACTTTATTTTCATAGTAGTTTGCAGTCTTTTAATGTTAATTCGTTCTTGATGGGAGGACACAATTATAAGGTAGGCGTAGTTTCTGGAAGCTATGAAGTTGAGTTTTTACAGACCAACTACCCGAATGTTGAATTAACCTTGTTCGATAATAATTCCAAGTTATTGCAAGCGGCTTTTTCTCACCAGATACGTGCTTTTGTCGCTGATCTTCAGGTTGCGAATTACTATCTATATACGTCGTCGAACACAAGTGAATTTATCGGTGTCAAACATCTTTATTCCGGAGCATTGTATTTTGCTGTGGCCAAGAACAAAGCAGCAATGCTTGATGTTTTGATCCCTAATTTCAGTAAAATCAGTGTTGATGAACGCCAGCGTATACTCAGCCGATGGATGCATATAGAGACTGTTTATCCAGAACATCTATTACCAATAATTGGTATTATGATCATACTCGGTGTGTTTATTTATATACTCTTGCTACGCTATACCGTAAATACTAGAACCAATGAACTGGCCAACGCTAATAGAGAATTAAAGGTGCTGTCTGAAACCGATGCATTAACCGGTTTAAGTAATCGCCGCTATTTTTTAGAAAAACTCGAGAAGTATCGACATACTGGTGGTTATCTTGCGATCATCGTTATCGATATTGATGATTTTAAGAAAATCAACGATACATTTGGCCATGTTCAAGGTGACAAAGTGATCAAGTCTGTTGCGAACTCTATACGGTCGCTACTCAAAAGTGATTGTGTCATCGCGCGTATTGGTGGCGAGGAATTTGCGTTGGTCTATGTATATCAAGGATTTGAATATTCTTATCAACTGTCACAAAATATCTGTCGCTCTATCAGAGAGTTAGACGTTAAGGATATCTGCTGCCAACCAGTTACAGTGAGTGTTGGCTGTGCGGTGTACGAAGATGCGTCGGAGTGTGAGACACTATATGAAGCCGATAGACTTATGTATGTTGCTAAAAAGCAGGGGAAAAACCGCGCTGTGGTAGAGCTAATATCCTCACAGGCTAAGAGAATGTCCACGATAGACAAGTGAAGACACCTCTTTTACGAATAGATGTCGAAGTAAATGAATCAAAAAACCAACCTCAATCTTCTCTATACCCTAGAAGTGTTGTTAGCTGAGAAGCACGTGAGTCGCGCGGCTGAAAGGCTTAACTTGACTCAATCCGCGGTAAGCCGTCAGCTTAGTCAATTGCGCGATATCTATCACGATCCTTTGTTGGTAAGAAACGGCAACCATTATGTTTTGACCCCGCGTGCTGAGCGATTAGGAGCGGAGCTTGAAGACTTATTCCAAAACATTACCAAGGTGTTAGGACAAGCGGACTTTGATCCACTACTGTTCGATCAAACGTTCACCTTTTCTTCTTCTGACTATGTGGCTCAATATATACTTCCGGAGCTCGTTGAACAGTTATCGTCTTTGGCTCCAACGATGCAGTTTGCGTACCGATTATGGGAACCAGACAACCTAGCTAAACTCAGTGAAATCGATGTTCAATTGGCATCCACTATGTTGCCAGAAGCACCCTTAGGTTTGAGTTCTCAACAAATAGGGGAGGATATTCCAGTCATCGTGACTCGCAAGAACCACCCATTATCTGGTACTAAAACAATTACAGAGCAGGAATTGGGCGCGTATCCACACATTCGAATCTCGGGTGGTGGTGATAAGGATAGTTTCCTTGATAGAGAAATGAAGACGCGGAGCTTAAAGCGAAGAATTCTAGTTTCAACGCCTTTTTTCTCTTCAGCCTTTGCGCTATTGCAACAAACAGACGCACTGTTGACCGTCCCACTCCATATCGCGGTGAATCTCAAAAAGACCCAAAAATTACATGTTATTGATATTCCGTTTACTGTACCTACTCATAAGTATTGGCTGATATGGCACCCTAAATATGACCATGAGCCCGCGCACATTTGGACTAGAGAGCATGTGTTGTCCATCATGCGTAGTTCGATGTATTCGGTTAGGTAACCTAGTAGGTGAAGAGTACTTATATGATGATTATGATCTGATTTCATTACGATGATGAGAAATGGTGATTTCAAATCATAATGTTGCGGTGATAAAGTGGCTCCAGTTATTTGAGGAGCTGTTATGACTTTTACTGTTTGGTTATCTTTAGTTGCAATCTGTCTTCTTGGGGCGATGTCCCCAGGCCCTAGTCTCGCTATTGTCGCAAAACACAGTTTAGCTGGGGGAAGGAATCATGGACTGGCAACAGCATGGGCACATGCATGCGGAATTGGAGTTTATGCACTGGTAACGGTTCTTGGTTTGTCGGTGTTGCTGCATCAATTCCCGATTGTTTTTAAAACAATATCATTGCTCGGCGCACTCTATCTTGCGTGGCTAGGATTCAATGCTATTCGTTCAAAAGGTGGAATTGTCGAGCGCCTTGAGTCGGGCAAACAGGTATCGGTAGCATCAGCGGCAAAGGAAGGGTTGTTCATCTCACTTTTGAGCCCGAAAATCGCATTATTCTTTACTGCACTATTTAGCCAGTTTGTAGCGATAGGAAGTGAAGTCTCAGATAAAGCTATTATTGTCGCGACACCTCTGATTATCGATGGCCTTTGGTACACACTCATTACCTTTACGTTGTCATCGCCAAAGTTGTTAGATTCATTGAAGTCGAAAGCGAAAATTATTGACCAGTTGTCGGGTGTTGTCTTAATACTCCTAGCTGTTCGTGTCGTTTATACTTTGTGATTCTATTACTAGAGCAATACTAAGATAGTTGAATCAATAGCTTGAGAGATGCCATTTAACTTCTTACACTTAGGAAGTATCGGACTATCTTGAGACTGTAATTTGAAATTGAAAAAGCCATTGATTCTCTGCTCTTTAGTGATTGGCCTTACTGGTTGTCTTCATAGTGCTTCAGAGGAACCTAGACCAAGTGTGTTTACATTGGAGAATGTTGACCGCTTAGTGAATGAAGACATTCTTCAGCCAGAGCAACTCGATCCTGATGAGAAAGACTATAAATACGCAGCTGGAGCTACTGATCTAAATAACGATGGCAATGATGAATTGCTTGTTCTTATGCAGGATCCTTATTTTTGTGGTTCTGGGGGCTGTACTGCCTACCTATTCTCCTCATCGGGTGACGTAATTACCAGAATGACGGTGACACGAAAGCCTATCCTTGTTTCAGATCGAACAACGAATGGTTGGAAAGACTTTTACGTTTGGAGTAATGGTTCTCTGAGAACGATGAGCTTTGATGGAAAAGCCTATCCGACAAATCCATCTGTCGCACCTGAGTATAGTCGAGAGCGTGAAAAACAAACTGCAGAACAAACTCTAGAGGTTCAAGAGATTGTGGTTCAAGACGGCTATGGTATCGCCATGGTTGAAGAGCTTCCCATTTTCTATCCTGCTCATAGTTACCAATTTACTTTTAGACACTATGGTGACCCGGAAAACTTATACCTGTTTAAAATCAACATGGTGACGGGTGAATCTGAGCTAGAAACTCTACCAATCCCAAAAGAGAAAGATAGTGCTCAAAAGTAACCATTCTCAGTAATGAGATAGGGTTTACATCGCAATCGTCGACACTATGTCCTAGTCTGATTATGTTAGTAAAAGCTAAAGGACTAGCAGATGCAACGACAAGTTCTGCCAAAAGTGGTCGTGATTAAACAAGTAGTACTTTCTGCTCTTGTTATGATTGCGCCGGCTTTTGCGGAACATAGCAGTGATACCGTCCACCTTTACAACTGGGAAGCCTACCTCTCTCCAACGGTCAAAAATGACCTTAAATCAAAACATAATATTGCCATTGAAGAGTTCTTCTTTTCTGACGAAACGGTGCGTGATGAACTGCTTCTTAGTGAAAGAGGCCGTACCATTGATTTGGTCGTCGTAGAAAGTGTGCGATTACAGATGTTAGCGAAACAGGGAGCTATACAAAATATAAGCTCTATTCAAAATCGAATAGCCGATAGATTTGAAAAACGCTGGTTGGAGGCGTGTGGCGAGTATGGCATCCCATACTCATGGGGAACCAGTGGTATTTTGTACCGTAGTGACAAGATCCAAAATCCAGTGACATCTTGGGCATCATTGCTGAAGCCTGACAAAGTTCTTCAAAATAAGATCTCCATGTACTATCACCCAATCGATCTTATTAGTGCGGCGATGTTGTTTCTAAAGTATGACCCTTTTTCAGATGACGAAGAAAAACTTCACGATGCCTACCAACTGCTGGCGGAGCAGCGACCTTTTTTAAATTCCACACAGTATATTTTGGAGGCAATCCAAGAGCCGAAAAAACTTGATAATGTTTATATGGCATTTGGCTTTTCTGGCGATGACTATGTGTTAAACCAATGGAGTGATTCTGACGAAGTTCAATGGAAATATGTGGCTCCTGAAGAAGGTACTGTGGTATGGCTTGAATGCCTTGCTGTGCCTACGGGTAAACCTGTTAGCAAAGCAACGAGCAAAGCTATCGATTTCTTATCTTCTCCTGAGGTCGCAGCCTTGAATGCCGAAGAATCTTGGTTTTCGTCGCCTAACCTCAACGTAACTCCCTACCTGAGTGAAGAGTACCTTAACGACCCCATAATCAATCCAGCACCTGATTTAATCGAGCGTAGTTATATCTATCGACCGGTCAGCGATATTGGTCTGCGGTTAAGACAGCGGATAGTGGAAGATTTGAGGTGACGATGAAGTTATTGCAGAGGTTGCATTTAGCATTGATACCAACAATCGGCGTGATTACTCTCGGCGCAGGAGCTTTGCTTTATCAGATGCAACTCGATGAATATAAGAAACTTGAACGGTCCAAGTGGATTGCAAATGTAGAAGCGGCTCTAAAAGCGACCAGATTCGAAATAAAAGGTATAGAGGCTTTAGGTTATGAGATATCAGGCAGTACGCAATTTCTGCGTCACATCCAAGACACAGGTGAGCTCAGTGGCCGAAACTTCCTTGAGTCACATATCAACTATGTACTAAGTCGAGATCATAGTCGGCAAGAGAGCAACACTGCAATCTATGTACTAGATGAAATGTTTACCATGACAGCCGCCTCTTCTAAGTCGAATCCATTTAGTGCTCGTTCTTTGCCTGATGACCTTTACCAGCATGTCTTTGACTCCCACGTTAAAGTTTCTCTTGGGGAACCTTTTGATCAGTCGGGAAATATCTATCAATCTTTAACAGGAGAGGTCAGGTACAGCTCTACAGGAGCTTATGACCCTACATTACCACCTGATGATAAATATGTGGTAACTAGATCAGATCGCAGTTTATTAATTGTTGATGGCAGTCTTTTAGAAATCAATGCTTTGTTTAGCAAAGCATCCCAGTATCCTTATATTAGCTTGGAGTTTAGCAAGGGTGCCTTAGAAGACAATAGTAGTTCCAACATTGTGGTTACAGAGTTGGGTAGCGAATTTATTGATGGCAACGTTATACGTATTGCTGGGTCTGGGTTAGTCGTCGATTTGAATATACTTGACTCTCATTACGCGTCGATCAAAAAGGAACTTGTAATAGAAGTATTCGGGTATTTGGTTCTGGTAATGCTCGTACTATTAGTTGTAATTCATTTCAATATACGCCGTCGAATACTCTATCCAATTGATGCTTTGCTGTCAGAAATTCATAAAGGTGGCTTGGAACTGAGGTATTTCAAAAGAGCTAAAGGAACCGATGAAGTATCAGTGTTAAAAAACGCTTATATAGATAGCTTGAGTAAGGTGAAATTTGAAGCGGAGTTTGATGGTCTTACTCGTCTTGCTAATCGTAGGTCATTTATTCACTTTGTAGAGCAACGTATCGCGAGTTATTCGACTCGAAAGACTTATATTGTTGCATGGGACATCATAGACTTCAGGCGAATCAATGATCTTCATGGAGCAAAAATAGCAGACCAAGTGTTGAAAAACCTTGCGAGAGAAATAGAGATGTTTGTCAGCCATTATCAAGAACATAGGGGGACAGCGAGCAGTGATTATTCAGTTTGCCGCTATGGTAGTAACACATTCTGTGTACTTATCGATGCGAATGATGAAACCCAGGTGAAATCACAAATCGTCAATAGTGAGAAGACGCTCAAGCGAGCGGGGGTACTTGATGCTCTGCCAATTAATTTAGAACTGGCAATGGCTGTTTTCCCTCTGTGTCGCAAGGAGCAAGCAAACTTATGGCAAAAAGGGCTAGAAGTAGCTTTAAACAAAGCTAAGCAAATTAAAAATCAACGCTCTCTTGTACTATTTGACGACCAGTTATTGAAGGATTTGTCCCGTATTGATGATATAGAGAGAGTACTGCTCAAATGTACTCAAACGGATGGTTTTGAACTACGTTACATGCCTCTTATAGATTCAAAAACGATGGAGATATCGAGTCTTGAGGTGTTAGTCCGATGTCCAGTGCTACAAACAAAAGGTATCGGACCAGATGAGTTTATCCCTGTGGCAGAAAAGGCGAATATTATAGGCCTTATTGATAGTTGGGTCATAGATAATGCATTGAAAGATATGCAAAAAATGGAATCTGATTGCGGCTATACCGGAAGCCTATCGATTAACATTTCCGCATTGGAACTCTACAATAATGAGTTTGTTGAGCATATATGTAGTCTTTGTAGTCGTTATGGTGTCAAGCATCATAAAGTTACTTTAGAAGTAACGGAGACCAGTTATGTCCGAAGTACTCAGGATACGGTGGCTATTATTTCAGGACTTAGAGAGTTTGGCTTTAAAGTGTCGCTGGATGATTTTGGAACAGGATATGCTTCAATCAATCAATTGCTGCATTACCCTGTTGATGAACTGAAAATTGATAAGAGCTTCGTTGACCGAATTAGTGACGAAGTAAATCAAGATCGCATGCTTAACTCGATTATAGCGTTGGGTCACAACTGTCGCGCTAAAGTAGTAGGGGAAGGTGTCGAAAATGCTAATCAATACCGCTATCTGACTGAAATTGGTTGTGATTACTTACAAGGATACTTCTTTAGTAAACCACTTGGTTATTCCGAGTTCTGTAAATTCTATAAGAATGGCCGACATGAAACACTGTCTACCAAGGTGACCAGCATCAAAGTTGCTGACCATAAATCTTAAAAGGTTAAGTGGATAGTGCTTTACGTGATAGTTGCGTCAGTGTCTCAGTTAGGCTGCTTCGTTTAAGATTAACCTCTTGCGATAGAGAAACATCGAGTACCAACTCCATATCACTCAATTCGATGGTTTTTGACAGCTCTTCTTTAATTCCTTGGACTAGTTTATCGGAAATTAATGAACCTTCTGCCTTGCCGAGAATAATGAACTGAGCACCACTGTAGCGATATAGCAGTAAATCATCAGTTAGAAAACTAGTCACCCTTTGCGCCGCAGTTTTGATAATGACATCGCCGTAATCGATGCCGTATTTTTGATTCACTTCTGCAACATTTTGCACTCTTATTGATAGTAAATTGTAGTGCGGGGCTTTGAGGTTCGCCTTAATGTCCGTCGTAAGAGCAACTCGATTTAACAAACGTGTGAGAGGATCTCTTCGCTGAATAGTTTGCCTCATTTTGGTCTCAATCCAGAAAATCACTGATATAACGATGAACAATACGATTAACGCCACAGTACTTACTTTCTGAAGTACTAATAAACGCTCTATTAAAGTACGACTCTTCTCACTTAGAGGGCTCTCTATTTGGAATTTATTATTAATAAAATGAATAACCTCATTGAAGTTGAGCTTAATACGTTGGTTTAGTGCAGTTTGGAGTTCAGGTTTTTCTTGTAATAGTTTTAAGGAGCGCTCAAGGGCTTTGAATTTTTCGAATTGAGCAATGAAGAAGCTGTGATAGTTGGCTTGTCTGATAAAGTTAGCGGATTCTTTGCTATTCAGAATAATGTCAAAACGACTCCAAGTGAGGTCATAAGAGAGCCAAATCTTGTCTGTATCGAGTGGTGTAATATGGGTTTGCGTAATGAAGTTAGAATATTCTTTGACGAGCTGCAGTATGAACCACGTTGCCTCATTTTTGCGCTCAGACAGGTCTTCGTTAATATGGTTAATACGGTCGATAGTAATAACGTTCACTGCCAAAACGCAGGAAGTGATAATGATCAGGATGAGCTTGGCCAGATTGATAGGAAACTGACGAATAGAATAAGTATTTAGCATCTCAGTAGCTGACTTCTTTTAACTGCCAAATCATCATAGAGTGATAGTCAGTTGTATCAATTTCAGGGAATTGAGAAATGGGGAATATCACCCAAAAAGGTCCTTTATCCCTAACAGACATCTTTTCACCATTTTTCCGATTAGCGACGATAGGGTTATAAGCTTGGATGTCTTTAAGGGTAATTGCGACTTTATAATCATTCAGTGCGATAAAGGTAATCGTGTCTGGGATTTGTGCGTTTGCCTGAGCAAAAAGTTCGATAAGTGAAACTCCGGTGAAGTGATTTTCACCCTCTAACCAAGGTAGCTCAGTTGCAATACTAGTTTGTGGCATATTCGCTAAGTCTTCGTCTGTGTATGTTTTGAAAGTGACACCTTCACTCTTCATCGTTAAATTTGAGGCCAAAGCTAGGGAAGAGAATAGCGCAAACAATAGAATCGTACTCTTGAGCATAATGAAGTTCCTTTTCGTTGCCACATTGATAGTGTAGGAAGCATGTTTGCGTAATCAATGCAGGAGGTGTTTCATATATGAGACAGGTACAAGATGAAACCAAGGAACTATCTGATAATAAAGCGAACCTCACCTTGAACGCTTTATTGAAAGTAGATAACGACAACAAAAAAAGCCGAGCATTTATGCTCGGCTTAGTCGTTTAGGTTTTAGAGCTTAGTCTTAAGCGAGAAGATCTTTAGCAGTGGTTACAACATTTT
Organism: Vibrio sp. CyArs1; assembly: GCF_022432925.1. Lineage (NCBI taxonomy): Bacteria > Pseudomonadati > Pseudomonadota > Gammaproteobacteria > Vibrionales > Vibrionaceae > Vibrio > Vibrio sp. CyArs1. The sequence continues at coordinate 56,185 of NZ_JAKRBO010000001.1, forward strand.
CAGTCGTAAAGCCAAACATTTTGAATAGCTCGCCTGCAGGTGCAGATTCACCGAATGTTGTCATACCGATGATCTTGCCACCAAAACCAACATACTTGTACCAGAAGTCAGCGATACCCGCTTCGATAGCGATTCTTGCTGTCACATCTGAAGGAAGTACAGACTCGCGATACGCTTCATCTTGTTTATCAAAAACGTCTGTCGCTGGCATTGAAACAACACGTACTTTCTTACCTGCTTCAGTCAATTGTTGAGCGGCACTGACGGCTAGCTCAACTTCAGAGCCTGTTGCAATCAGGATTAACTCAGGCTTACCTTCGCAATCTTTGAGCACGTAAGCTCCTTTCGCGATATCAGCAACTTGCTGGGTGCTACGCTCTTGTTGAGCTAGGTTTTGACGGGAGAAAATCAGTGACGTTGGACCATCTTTGCGTTCGATAGCAAATTTCCAAGCAACCGCTGACTCAACTTGGTCACATGGACGCCACGTGCTCATGTTTGGTGTTAGGCGTAGTGATGCCATTTGCTCAACAGGTTGGTGTGTCGGGCCATCTTCACCCAGACCAATAGAATCGTGAGTGTAAACTTGGATGTTTTGCACTTTCATCAATGCTGCCATACGCATAGCGTTACGAGCGTATTCCATGAACATAAGGAAAGTAGCACCGTAAGGAACAAAACCGCCGTGTAGTGCGATACCATTCATAATCGCAGTCATGCCAAACTCACGTACACCATAGTGGATGTAATTCCCAGAGGCGTCATCAGCTGTTAGCGACTTAGAACCTGACCACATAGTTAGGTTTGACGGTGCTAGATCAGCAGAACCACCTAGGAATTCTGGTAGCATTGCACCAAAAGCTTCAAGTGCATTTTGAGATGCTTTACGTGATGCAATATTTGCTGGATTAGCTTGAAGATCGGCGATGATTTGACTTGCTTTTTCCTCCCATTGAGCAGGAAGTTCACCGTTTACACGACGTTTGAATTCTGCGGCTAGCTCTGGGTAAGCTGCTTCATACGCTGCAAGTTTTTCGTTCCACGCTGCTTCCTTAGCCGCGCCCGCTTCCTTCGCATCCCACTCTGCGTAAACTTCTGTCGGAATTTCAAAAGGACCGTACTCCCAGCCTAGTTGCTTACGTGTTGCCGCGATCTCTTCTGCGCCTAGTGGTGCACCGTGGCAGTCATGAGAGCCAGATTTGTTTGGAGAGCCAAAACCAATGATGGTTTTAGTACAAATAAGAGTAGGGCGAGGGTCTGCTTTCGCTGCGATAATTGCCGCGTTGATCGCATCTGAATCGTGACCGTCTACTGCAGGGATAACGTGCCAGCCATACGCTTCAAAACGTTTTGGAGTATCGTCAGAGAACCAACCTTCCACTTCACCATCAATAGAGATGCCGTTGTCATCCCAGAAAGCGATTAGCTTACCAAGGCCTAGTGTACCCGCGAGAGAACACGCTTCATGAGAAATGCCTTCCATCAAGCAGCCATCACCCATAAACGCATAGGTAAAGTGGTCAACGATGTCATGACCTTCTTTGTTGAATTGTGCTGCAAGTGTCTTTTCAGCTAGCGCCATGCCCACAGCGTTAGTGATACCTTGGCCTAGAGGACCAGTGGTTGTCTCAATGCCTGGTGCATAGCCATACTCTGGATGCCCTGGTGTTTTTGAGTGCAGTTGACGGAAGTTCTTAAGGTCCTCAATAGAAAGCTCGTAACCTGCAAGGTGAAGTAGAGAGTAAATCAGCATTGAGCCGTGACCGTTAGACAGTACGAAACGGTCGCGGTCCGCCCACTCAGGGTTTGACGGGTTGTGGTTTAAGTGAGAGCGCCAAAGAACTTCAGCGATGTCAGCCATGCCCATCGGAGCACCTGGGTGGCCAGAGTTAGCTTGTTGAACACCGTCCATGCTTAATGCACGGATAGCGTTTGCTAGGTTTTTACGATCCATAATAAACACCGAATAAATTTGATATTGGAGAGGGGGAAATTAAAAAGGGAACGCAAACGTTCCCCTTTTATTAATCGTGTGGATTAAAGCTTAGCTTCAATCATTGCTTCTAGTTTGCCTTGGTCTACGGCAAAGTTGCGAATGCCTTCTGCCAGTTTCTCTACTGCCATTGGGTCTTGGTTATGATCCCATAGGAACTCGGCATGAGTCATCGCTGCTGGGCGTTCTTTAGAGCCTTTTGAGTCGACAAGCTTCTCTACAACTTCACCTTCTGCTGCTTCTAGTTCAGCTAGAAGTTGTGGAGCGATAGTCAGACGATCACAGCCTGCTAGCTCAAGGATCTCACCGATATTACGGAAGCTTGCACCCATTACAACGGTGTTGTAACCGTGGTCTTTGTAGTAGTTGTAGATGCTTGATACTGAGATAACACCTGGGTCTTCTGATGCTTCGAAGTCACGGCCTTCTTTCGCCTTGTACCAGTCCATAATACGACCTACGAAAGGTGAAATTAGATAAACACCAGCTTCTGCACATGCACGAGCCTGAGCGAATGAGAACAATAGTGTTAGGTTACAGTTGATGCCTTCTTTCTCTAGAATTTCAGCTGCACGAATACCTTCCCAAGTAGAAGCCAGTTTGATTAGGATACGGTCATTGGCGATGCCTGCGTCATTGTACATTTTGATAAGTTGACGGGCTTTAGCAACGCTACCTTCAGTATCGTAAGAAAGACGAGCATCCACTTCAGTGGAGATACGACCTGGGATAGTTTTAAGAATTTCTTTACCGATGTTAACCGCTAACATGTCACAAGTGTCTTGAACTTGTTGTGCTTTATCGTCGCTTTGAGTTTTAGCGTATTCAATCGCCTGGTCGATAAGCGGTGCGTAATCAGCGATTTGTGCTGCTTTCAAAATCAGAGATGGGTTAGTTGTTGCGTCCTCTGGTTGGTACTTACGAATTGCTTCGATATCACCAGTGTCCGCTACTACAGTAGTCAATTTGCGAAGTTGCTCTAATTTGTTGCTCATCGGTACGTTCCTATTCTTGAGGGCATAAATTTGTGAGGAATGGCCTCATACTACAAATGTTATGTTACGAGCCAAAGTTTCAACTTTACGTAGGATTAGCTCGTAAACCTTTTCCGTGTTAGTGAACAAATATGCGTGAACATATGTATCACTTCTGAGTAAATGTTGAACCCATATTTACCCTATGCAGAAATAATGTCAATCAAATACTGGTCTGAAAAGTAGTATTCATAAGGTTATTTTTGTTTTTTGATAACGCAAGCGTACTTCAATGTCGATTCCATGTTTTATAAGGTCTGTGGGCTGCTTTTTCTGCTGAAATCTTGACCTGAGAAAATGTAATGGTATTGAGCGAATGCTTAGTTCTGTTTATGATTGAGCATATGTATAAGGTGTGAACCAATGAGCGCCACTATTTTTCCCGATTAGGTAAGTGATAATGAAAAGTGAAATTAGCGAAACTGGCAATGACTTGCTGACAGAAATTGCTGTCGCCTATTACCAAGATGGTGCAACACAAGAGGAGATCTCTAAGAAGTTTGGTGTGTCGCGAGCAAAAATTGGTCGTCTTCTCAAGCAAGCAAGAGATGAAGGAATTGTCGAGATCACAGTCAAATACCATCCGGTATATAGTGCTAAGATCGAACAGCGTCTGATTGAACGTTTTGGAGTTAAGCGAGCGCTCATTGCATTGGACCAAGCTGATGAAGAAGCACAGCGTATGCAAGTGGGAGGGCTAGTCTCAAACTACTTAGCACAGACATTGAAAGGTGGAACTGTGGTGACAGTAGGACAAGGCAGAAACGTTTCGGCTGTCGCTCATCATATGGGGGTTATTACTCCTAGAGACTGTAAGTTTGTTTGTGGGATTGGGGGAATTCATCCACGTGGGGGGCGTTTTAATGCCGACCATATTTGTCGTCAGTTGGCGAAAAAATACGGTGGTAGTTCTGAAACCTTATATGCACCGGCATACGCTGAAAATAAAGATCAAAAGTTAGCGTTTATGCAAAATGCCACGGTCAAACAGACTCTAGATTTAGCGCGTAAAGCCGATATGGCTATCGTAGGTGTCGGTGATATGAGTGAGAACAGTTACATGGTTGATTTGGGATGGTTTACCGCTGACGAAGTTGTTCAATCGAGATTGAATCAGGGAGTAGTTGGTGATTTTGCTGGTTATGATTTCTTCGATATCCAGGGGCAAGCCGCCAATACAGTGATGAGTGATCGAGTGATTGGCTTGGGGCTTGAAGAGTTTCGTATGATATCAGAGGTGATTGCGATCGCTTCTGAAAATAGCAAACCAATGGCGTTACTCGGAGCATTGCGTACTGGCGTAATCGATGTGGTTGCAACCAGTGTAAGTAATGCTTTAACGGTGCTGAACCTTGATGAGCAAATGAAGAATTTACCGAGCTAATCGCAGACTACGCGAACTCTGTGGCTTTGATAAGTTCCAGCAAAAATAAGTACCGAGCGGCAAGTTGTTTTCGTTTTTTCTTCACAAAATAGAGCGGTTCACTGACTAAATGTTCAGTGGGCCAGACATTAACTTTATCTTTGTAGCCTGAATACTCAATGGCAACTTTGGGTAATACAGTGACACCAATACCCATAGAAACAGGCTGTAATATCTGACTATGTTGGTTAATGTAGGTGACTTTATTGAAATCTTGCCACTCTGCTTGAGTGAGTTCTTTGAGTCGGCTGTCTTCGATGTATTTTTGTAAGTAGTATTGCGCATCAGGATGGTCGACTACGCCAAGCTGGTTGATCGCTTCTGACGCCGAAAATTTAGCTACCGCGTCTCTACTACCAATGAGACATAGCTCTAGTTGTCCTATGTACTCTGCTGAAAGTTCAGGGTTCTGAATCGAAGCCGTGACCATGCCAGAATCTATAATGCCATTACTAATACTTTCTATGATCCGACGGTTTGGTGCAGCTTCAACATTGACCTTCAACCCCGGATATCGTTGCTGCAGATCCAGCAAACTTGGGTAGAGTGCGGTAATGATAGCGCCCGAAGCTGAAAAGCTAAGGCTACCTGACTCAGGGTCATCATATCTTAGACGCTCTAGTAACATGTTTTCCCGACTGGCTAGCTCAAGGGCGTATTCATACATTAAACGTCCTTGCTCCGTGAGCTCAAAACTCTTGCCTTCCCGAGTAAGCAACTCAACATTAAGGCTAGCTTCGAGCTTTTTAATATGTTGGCTGACACCAGGTTGTGTCATGAAGAGCTTTTCAGCGGTTTGGGTAAAGTGCCCGATCTCTACTAGAGTTTTAAAAGTATTGAGCCAAGTCGTATTTATCATGACGGTTTCGTAGATAACAAATAATTATAGTTTTTAGGTTATATGATAACTATCGGCTGATCCACAATGAAATACTCAAGCGTTATCATCTAGAGGACATCGACTTATGAGTTCAGCAAACACAAACCACACCTACCCACGCTGTTTTAGCCACATTGGAATATCGGTGCCTGATCTGGAGGCTGCCGTCAAGTTTTATACCGAGGTATTAGGTTGGTATCTTATTATGCCGCCGACTGATGTTACTGAAGACGACTCTGCTATCGGTGTAATGTGTACAGACGTTTTTGGGGAAGGGTGGGACCACTTTCGAATTGCTCATCTGTCCACCGGTGACAGAATCGGGGTAGAGCTATTTCAGTTCAAAGATCAGCGAAATCCAGAAGACAACTTTGAATATTGGAAAACCGGCATTTTTCATTTTTGCGTACAAGATCCAGATGTTGAAGGGTTAGCTGACAAAATTGTCGCGGCAGGTGGTAAACGACGAATGAAGGAGCCACGTTACTACTATCCGGGAGAGAAACCGTATCGAATGATCTATATGGAAGACCCGTTTGGTAATATTCTAGAGATCTACTCACATAGTTATGAGCTTCATTACTCAAGTGGTGCTTATAACGGCTAGCGAAAGGAAGCAGGTCCCATAGACCTGCTTATCTTCATTTTACTTTTCTACAGGTAGATCAACACGTTGACCCCATTCAGTCCATGAACCGTCATAGACAGATAAATTATGATAACCACAGACATAAGCGCCAAGAGCGAGAATACAAGCCGTTACGCCGGAACCACAGCTAAACACCATATGCTCTCGTTTACTTGCTGAGATAGCTGAATACAAAGGAGCAAGATCTTCTAACGGTTTGAGGGTGCCATCGTTGATGAGTTCAGCAAAAGGAAGACAAACAGAATTTGGAATATGGCCGCTTCTGACACCTTCTCTTGGTTCTTTCACTTCGCCTTTAAAGCGTGCTAAAGAGCGAGCATCGACGATATGAGCGTTTTGCTTTTCGGAATACGTAAGAACTTGTTCTGCTGATAGGAAGTAATGCTGATCTAGTGACAGAGAAGGGGAGGTGGGCGCTCCAATCGAATAATCTTCATCGCAATCGTAACCAGCTGTTTTCCAAGCAGGTAAGCCTCCGGAGAGCACATAAACCTCACTTAATCCCATTGCTTTAAGCATCCACCACGCACGAGGTGAAGCATAAGTACCGGAATTATCATAAACAACTATCGTACTTTTTTCAGTAAGGCTCAGTTTCGAAGCTAGTTCATTGAAACGAGCTTCAGTTGGCATCATATGAGGAAGAGAACTGTCTGGGTCGCAAAAGACGTTGTCATAATCAAAGCGCTGAGCGCCAGGAATTACTCCACTTTTGTCCTTTTCAGGCTCTAGCGGAATTTGAAATTCGATACTGGCATCAAGAACAATAATGTCGTTGTTAGCATCTAGCTGTTGCTTTAGCCATTGAGGAGAAACAATAGGTTGTGTCATCAATGATTTCCTTATCTGTTGAGGCAATGCTGAAGGCGATAGGTCTTGGTATTAGAAACTGAGCTCTGCTGTGAGCTTAGTGTGACTTCTGAACCTACGGGGCATAATGTTGCTTTATCTGTGGCGACACGGCTGTTACTACCGTCTCTATGTTCCACGATGAGGTAGTAACGATTGCCGTCTAAAGATTGTGTGAGAACATGGCTTATTACTTTGGCTTGTTCTGTTTTTTCTGTATTTGAATCTGAAGATAGGAGAAGCAACAAGAATCCAACACCCACAGCGAGAATAGCAAATGCGATGGTTAGTTGTTTCATTAGTACTTCTCCATAGACTACTCTCTATTCACCACAAACTTTGCAGGCCTTGGATTTAGGCAACCCCATGTCTCGCCAGCTTAATGATAAACCATCAAATATTAATAGCTTACCTATTTTAGGCTGCCCATAGTTAGCGAGGACTTTTATCGCCTCTAGTGCCTGCGTAGCACCAATGATGCCAACGACAGGTGACATGACGCCAGCTTCAACACAGCTCAGCGTTGTATCTCCAAACAGTGCGCTTAAACAAGCATAGCAAGGTAAACTGTCGTCTTGATATGTAAAGACGGAGACTTGACCTTCCATTCTAATCGCTGCCCCACAGACCAGCGGCTTTTTGTGTTTAAAGCAAAGGCGATTGAGTTGGTTACGAGTATCTACATTATCAGTGGCATCAAGAACAAGGTCGTGCTCTTTAATTTGTGCTTCGAGAGCAGCATCGTCCAAGCGATGATTAATGGTTTTAATCATCACATTAGGGTTTATCTTGCTTAACGCAGTTCGGGCTGACTCAACTTTATCGACACCAATAGAGTCATCGTTGTGTAATACTTGTCGTTGCAAGTTTGATAGCTCCACCGTATCGTCATCGACTAAGGTGAGTGAACCAATACCCGCTGCGGCAAGATACTGACTAGAGGCACAACCTAAACCACCGGCTCCAATAATCAAAATTGAAGATTGTTTGAGTGCTTCTTGTCCATCAAAATCGAAGTTCTTCAATATAATTTGACGGTTATAGCGAAGCATCTCTTCATCAGACAGTATGTCCACAATAGCCTCGTTAGAATAAAGTTGGGTTGAACAACTGGATTTGAACCGTTTCTCCCACATCAATTGACGTGCGGTCGCGCTCAAGCACCACAAAGCAGTTTGCTAAGCTCATCGATCTAAAGGCTCCTGAGCTTTGGTTTCCGGTTGTTTCGACTACAAACTGGCCATCTTCAATCGTATAGATACCGCGTTGATAATCGGTTCTTCCAGGAGCTTTTTTGAAAGCGCTGCGTGTGATGGCAGGAATAGACTCCGGCTCTTTCCATTCTGAGTGACCGGAAAGCTTAGCGATGAGAGGTTGTACTAGGACATACATAGTTAATACTGCAGAAACAGGGTTTCCTGGTAATCCGCAGAACCAAGCGTTGTCCAGCTCACCAAAAGCGAAAGGCTTACCGGGCTTGATAGCAAGTTTCCAGAAGCCAATTTGACCTAATTCTTCAAGAATATCTTTAGTATAGTCAGCTTCACCAACGCTTACGCCACCCGAGGTAATAACAACGTCGGCTTGTTGTTGCGCCTGCTCGAATGTGGCTTTCAGTGTTTCTGGGCAATCAGGAATGATACCTAAATCAATAGCCTCACAACCGAAGTTCTCAATAAGCGGTTTGATTCCGTAACGGTTGCTATCGTAAATCTGTCCATCTTCTAGCTCAGTACCAAGCGGGCGCAATTCATCTCCTGTAGAAAAGAAAGCAACAACTGGTTTACGGAAGACACTGATGTGGCTAATTCCTAACGTAGCTATCATAGGAATATCGCGTGCGGTTAAACGAGCCCCTTTTTTTAATACGACATCGTTCACTCGAATATCATCACCAGTAGGACGAATGTTCATATTTGTCTTCGGAGAACACTGGTTGAACGTAATGTTATCTCCGTCTACCGTGGTGTTTTCTTGCATAATAACGGCATCACAACCCTCTGGGATTTTCGCACCAGTCATAATTCTAACCGTTGTCATTGCAGGCCAGTCACCCTCATAAGGTGCGCCGGCAAATGACTTACCAACCATTGATAGAGTGGTACTTTGCTCTAAGTCACGGAGACGAATGGCGTAGCCATCCATTGCGGAGTTATCAAAGGGAGGCACGTTAATAGGAGAAAGAATGTCTTCTGCTAATACATACCCAAGCGCGTCAGGTAACGGCAGTGTGAGAGTGTCAGTAACAGGAGTAATTGGTGTGAGCATTTTATCCAATGCTTCTTCTATAGGCATTAAGCCTGGTGCGTCGCAGCAACCCATAAGATAAGCCGTCCTAATTGATTCAGTGGAACTATTTAATTCAATAAAGTCTTCGGAATGTAACACATTTTGTCTGAAGAGAGGCTTACTCCTATGGATAAAATAGCCAAAAACATGCTTCAAATCATAATGCATACAAAGCAATACAGAATTTGTGGGTGTAATTGATGAAAATTCCGAGTATCCTTGTGCCCCCTTACGGGTGTTAGTGCGAGGAAGTAAGATGTCAGGATTAAGTGAATCAGCAAAATTGGTGAAAGCCGCGTTGTCAAAGCGAGGGCTAGAAACACCGATGCTGCCAAATGAAGTCAGCCGTGAAGAAAAGAAAGAGCGTATTGAACATCATATGCGTGAAATTCTTACGTTGTTACAGCTTGATCTACAAGACGATAGTTTGATGGAGACGCCGCATCGCATTGCCAAGATGTATGTGGATGAAATTTTCTCTGGCTTGGACTATGAGAACTTCCCTAAAATCACCGTCATCGAAAACAAGATGGACGTTAGTGAGATGGTTCGTGTTAAAGACATCACGGTAACGAGCACTTGTGAACACCACCTTGTTACCATTGACGGTAAAGCGGCAGTCGCCTATATCCCTCGAGGTAAAATCATCGGTTTGTCTAAAATTAACCGTATCGTCAGGTTCTTCGCACAGCGTCCACAAGTTCAAGAACGCATGACGCAACAAATTCTGGTTGCTCTACAAGCATTGCTTGAAACCGACGATGTCGCAGTAACAATTGATGCAGTACATTACTGCGTGAAGTCTCGCGGTGTCATGGATGCTACCAGCGAAACGACGACTACAGCATTGGGTGGCATCTTTAAATCCAAACCAGCGACTCGACATGAGTTTTTGCATGGACTGCGATAGTTCTTTCTGGAAGACGCATCACATATTCGTTTGCAACGCCCTCTGATTACGAGGGCGTTGTTGTTTTACAAAGCTTTCTTACCGATCAAGCCAATGTTATGCTTAACCAATAGTAATAAGTTTTAAATCTGGATTGATTGCACAGATGGAAAGGATAAAGAGAACCTACGAGTATGCTGCGCCAAATATTACACTTGTCGCATGGATGGGGATTTTGGGCTTTCCACTTTATTACGTCATTTGGAAGTATGTATTTCCTCAGCCTTATGAAAGTGAGCTTTTAAGAACTATTGGCGCAATCATGTTAATAGGGTTTATCTTATTACGTGCTTTTTCAGAAAAAACTAAGCGAATCCTCCCATACTATTACCTAGTAGTCATTGGCTTTACTTTACCATTCTTCTTTTGCTACATGATGTTGATGAATAACTGGACGACAGTTTGGGTTATGTCGTTTATGTCATCTATATTTCTTCATATATTGCTTATTTATGATACAAGAATCATGGTCGCTCAGGCGGTAATATCTGTTGTATCTGCTGTTATACTTGCTTACATTATGGGTGGGCAAGGGATCTATATGGAACAGAGCCTTACTTATTTGCCCATATTTGCGTTTACCTATATTTTCGGCAGTTTGTTCTTCTTTCGTAACCAAAACGAGCATGAATCGAAATTCGCGATTGCTAAGTCATTCGGTGCTGGTATCGCTCATGAAATGAGAAACCCTCTTAGTGCTATGTATTCTTCGTTAGAGGTAATGCGAGCGATTATTCCTAATAAGAGCGCTATCTTTCGTAACTCTCACCAATTGAACACCGAAGAGCTTCAACGTTTGAATGAAATCATAGATGATTCCATGAAAACGATCATGAATGGCAATGAGACCATTGACTTACTACTGACTTCTATCGATCAAAGTCGAGTATCTACATCGACTTTCTGCCGTAATAATGGCAAAGAAGTAATTGAAAATGCAATCAGAACGTTTGCATATAAAACAGCACTGGACAATAAAGCTGTCTCGGTCAATATCCCGAACAGTTTCGACTATTTTGGCAGTGATACTTTATTGAAGTATGTGTTGTTTAACTTACTGAAAAACTCGTTTCGCCACCGGGGGGCAGGGAAGTTCATCATAACAATTGACTCTCAAACCCAAGACGACTGCAATATCATTATTTTTAGAGATACCGGCAAGGGGATTGAAGAGCAACTACTTCCGTATATTTTTGAAGACTTTTACACTACCGGTAAATCTGGGTCCTATGGTCTAGGGTTGGCCTTCTGTAAAAAGGTTATGAGGTCGTTTGGCGGTAAGATTGTATGTCAATCCGAGTTTGGTGCATGGACAGAGTTTAAATTAATATTTCCTAAGTATGAGTCGGCTGAAGTGGCACAGATTAAGAGTGAACTGATTAAAGATAAGTCAGTGTTGTTTATTGGTGAGTCATCTAGCATGTTGGACTTGGTTAAGAGTGCTCAATATCACCGAGAATTCAAGCTGACAGTTGAAGACATAAAAGCGGCAAGTTATCGCGAAGAATATAGTTTCGAGTATAGCCTTATTATTATCGACGGTAATCTATCGAGAGAAGGGTGGATCTACCTTTCGAGTCTAGAGGCTAAGCTTGAGTTTACTGAGGCAAGAATTGTTCTCGTTCACTCCGCAAATGACCAGAGAAATCTATACTTCAAGCGCTATCTTAATGTCGAACTAATGGATTATGACGAGTTTACCTCTGATATTAGAGACACGTTAGATAAGTTGTTTTTTAGAGAAGTGGAAGAGCTTGCGACGGTTCGTCCATACAACACAATATCTTCTACAAAAACAGTTCTCTTAGTCGATGACAATCACTCATTGCGAACAATTACTAGCATAATGTTGGAAAAAGAAGGTTTGGTCGTGCTTCAGGCTAGCAATGGTGCTGACGCACTAGTTATGCTTGATGAAGAAAACGTAGATTTAGTTATTATGGATATAGAGATGCCGATTCTAGATGGTATTTCCACTGCGGATAAGATAAGAAAATCGACAGCAAAGTACAACACAGTGCCTATCATTGCTTTTACTGGTGATGCGAATCCAACAACTCGTGAAAAAATCAAGCAATCTGGAATGGATGACTTACTCATTAAACCGACACCGAAAGACGAGCTAGTTGATAAAGTGGCGTCTTGGATATAGATGAGGGAGCTCAGATCTAAATGTTGAGCTCCACATCCGATTTACTACCTATAAGAAATAGAATTCTTTGTTTTCCGTTGCTTCTTTACATGCTTGTACTACTCGATCTAAATCCTCGAGAGTATGCTCTGAAGTGACTGAAAATCTGATGATATTTTTTCCTTTTGGCGTTGCCGGTGTACAAAAGATTGAACCAAAAACGCCTTTACTCTCTAAGAAATCCCGAACAATTTCAGTGTTTTCAGCGTCACCTGTTTCCAAAGCGATGATCTGAGATTCACTACGAATAGATAGTCCTAAGTTTCTTAGCTGATTTCTTAAATAGTCACTATTTGAGAACAACGAGCGTCTTGCACTGTCGGCGCTCTTGATAACGTCGACAGTGGCACTTAACCGTTCAGTTTCATACGGTAGTAGCATGGAACTGAATATTGCAGGGAATGCCACAAATGGAAGACAATGTGCGGTCTTTTTGTTGGATAAAATTGCGCCTGCACGATATGCAAATGTTTTTGCTAAGCTCACAGTAATATAATCGACATGCTCAGTTAAACCCAATTCAGCAACCAAACCAGCACCTTTAGGACCGTGAGTTCCAAGTGAATGAGATTCATCCACGACCAATGCGCAGTCATACTCATAAGCCATTGATACCAGGTCTACAAGCGGTGCTATAGTTCCCAACGTACTGTAGATAGAATCAACTAGAATTATGCCTGGGCCATTCTTTTGAATCTGTCGCTTTAAGTGCCTGATATTGTTGTGCATAAATGGATGAACCATAGCGCCAGCAATTCTTGCACCCTCCCATAATGAAGCATGAGCGAAGAAATCGACATACACATTAGTGTCTTTCGTGCAGATAGCCTGTAGTAAGCTCAGGTTTGCGGTATAACCTGATTGTGATACCACACACTCTTCAAATCCTGTTAGTTTAGCGAGTTTTTTTTCAAAAGCAGAACTGTCTTCCGCCTCAGCAGTATAAACACCAGACATCAACATACTTTCCGTATTGGCTCGTATAGCGTCTATGTGCTTCTCCTTAATATAGGCGTTGTTATTCAGACATAGATAGTCATTTGTTTGGTAACTAGTATCACTTGCCGTAGGTCTTTTCCCAGAGACTAGATGCTTTTTACTTTTGGTTGAATGGATATTTTCAGCGATATAAATATCGTGTTGCTGTTCAATAAATTTAGGCAACGTTTTTGTTATTTTCTCTAAGTGCATAGCTAGGTTCTCTCGACATTTAAAATGGGTTGTCGGCCGACAGAACGAAATATTGCCCAATATGCAAAAATAGTCACTAGTGACTATTTTATTTTTTGGAGTTACTAGCAATCTTCACTATACTACATAGCGATATATTCATCTTGCTTATACCCATTGGGGATCTGTGCGAGGTTTTTTATACTCTTTTTAGTTGTTATTGATATATGTATCACATTTTTTCATTGTCGTGACATTAACTCCGGCCAATACATTTTGATAAAACCAAAACTCACCCAGATAACCGCCAAAGTTGCTACAGATAACTCCAAAAAGCCGAAGTTGTGAAGCCAATGCCAATGCGGGTACTCGCCCTCGAAGAAATCCGTTAACCTGTACATCGCGATAGAACTGATGACTGAAGGAAAGGTAATCGCAGCGATAGATGGTTGAAATTTCAGTTTTAATAATCTGAAGTAACACAAATAGATAAGTAATGTCATTGTGATGGCGATACCAGCTAGCGCACCCGTCAGTATAGGATCAGGTTCAGGGAAATTGACTAAGTATGCTGATAATGTGAGGTTGATCGGCGCTGCCATGATAGCGATAGTAGGCCTGGCACGTTTGCGAAGCATACCTTCAAACACCAGTCGATATAGAACCAGTGGTAGCATAAAGAAATATATTGCGATGCATACACTAGCAATGGTTTCAGAATATACCGTATGTCCAAATTGAGTTCCTGCTAATGAACTACTAATTAGTCCAACAGGATAAAGAAACCAGCTTGGAACTATATTGGCTATTTTAAAATTCTTAATTTGATAGAAAAAGAATAATATCGCCATGAGTATATGCAACATCAACGCAGCAAACCAAAGAGGATAGGCGATGAGCGGTCTAATAACGGCTAAGTAATCACACAGGATTAATAACGCCATACTCATTGGAGCCATTAAGCTGCCTGTTAATGGGTGCTTTATATCAGCAGAAAATATATGGCGATTGAGCAAATATTTTAACAGTACGGGAATTAACAGTAGGGCCCCGATAGTGGCTAAGATTGGCTGAATAGTCTTACCAAGTTCTGGTACATACATCGCCCAAGCGTGGCCGAGGCCGATTATTCCTAAAGCCAATGAGGCTTGAGAGGTGGGGACACTGTGAAACTGTGTCAGTCGTTTTAGGGCAGCAAGACTTGTTGTCACGAGGAGAGCTCTCTTTAATATCCTTATTATTATCTGCTAGCTCTTCTGGGAGAACTAGCAGTCTAGCCGTCTAATTATACACAGTTTGGATAGAAAATGCGCTCAGTTTTCCTTTCGTGGTAGATCTTCTTGTCGTAGTTTTTCGTTTTTGATGGTTCGGTGGAGTAGTTGGCTATAAATAGGTTGCCCCCCCATTGCTTGAGCAATTACTGTTGCACCCAACGCAGTGATGATAAGTGGTAAGATCAAGTGGTAGTTATTGGTCATTTCAATGACCAGTAAAATTCCAGTAATCGGTGCTCGTACCGTTGCAGAGAAGAGTGCACCCATCCCTGCGATTGCAAAGACAGCGGGTTCTATTGGTAATTCAGGAAATAGTGCTTTCGCTGTTAATCCGAAGGCATAACCGAAGGACGTTCCCAGTGCCAGCATAGGTGCAAAAATACCGCCAGGCGCACCAGAGCCAAAGCAAATAAGGGTAGTAAGTACTCTACCGATAAACAGCAATACCAAGATGGAAGCGCTAAAACTGCCATTTGTAATATCAGGAATAATACCGATACCGCCACCAGTTAATTCTGGTACATAGAGAAGGAGTAGTCCGAAACATCCACCAATAATAGAGCCAGTAAACAGGAAACGCTTAAGGTCGTTTTTATGAATGCGTACAAACAGATCCTGAAACACAGTAACAAGTTTATTGAAAGCAACGCCAAATACACCGAAAAGTGCACCTAAAACTAGAAACAGCCACAACACATTGAGCTCTGGTGAGCCATATTGTGGAATGGAGATGACGGCGCTTTGGCCATTAATATAGCGAAAAACCAAAGTCGCGGTTACTGCTGAGATAAGTACGGCTTTAATAGAAATAAGAGAGTAGCGAAAATGTGGACGCATCTCTTCGACAACAAACATGATACCGGCAAGAGGGGCGTTAAAAGCAGCTGCGAGACCGCCTGCAGCACCGGACGCAAGTAAGGTATGGCGACTGTCATCGTTTTTTACTCGAAAGAGATCTGTCACCATCCGAGCTAAGTTGCCGCCCATTTGTACCGTTGGGCCTTCTCGACCTAGTACCATACCTGAACCGAGAGCTCCTAAGCCACCAAAGAACTTAACGGGTAACACGCGCCACCAACGAACTGGTCGCATATTATCCATCGCACCCTCAATTTCAGGAATACCTGATCCAGCGGCCTCTGGTGCAAATTTATGGACCAAAAAATATCCAATGAAGGCGAGTAATGCACTAATTAGAAAAGCTGATAACCACAGAGGAAGGACTGAACCGATTTCGTCGCGAAGCCACTCTGTGCGGGTCTCAGTTACGAAGTGAACACCAAGCTCAAACAATGTGCCTACTAAACCTGCAAGTACACCCACAACACAAGACAGCAAAAGCACTGAGATAGGGGTCGTGTCTCTCGAGAGAAATTGATTAATCGTTCCGCGTGGCACATGGGCAAGTAACGACTGTTTGATTCTTTCTCTCTTTGTCATTGTATTTAAAGACCTTGGTTCTTCGGATTGGCGGGAATGTATAAGTAAAATTATACGACTTAGAACAATTGGCAACAGTGGTAAAGATGAAAAGTAGTATTCCAAATTTAATGTTGCCTAGTGTTGCAGCGTTTTGTGATTCACCTCAATGTTCTCTACTTGCAATAATCCAGATATGTACCATATTTAAAGCGTAGGGATTGTATTCGACGAGCATGGAGGATTTGAAAACCCTACGTACAATTTGGATGTGCAACAAACACATACTACTGCCCCGTAAATTATCTCAGCCGCGTTAACAAGGTTCAGAGATTCGCAAACTCACGATTGAGTAACGGGGGATCAAGGCGCGCGCAAAGTGCGCCTTTTGTCTTTTGGTCTTTTATACTCATCCCTAAACCTATTCAATATAGAACCTACGAGTCACTTAGGTATATACTCATACCAAAGCAATATTCAGAGAGTTCATCATGTCAAATCAAGTGCCTACCAACATCATCACTGGTTTTCTTGGTGTGGGTAAAACCACCACAATACTTAATCTACTTAAATCAAAACCCGAGAATGAGAACTGGGCGGTACTCGTTAATGAGTTTGGAGAAGTCGGTATTGATGGTGCAATGATGGCTGAGGGTGGTGCACTTATTAAAGAAGTCCCGGGAGGCTGCATGTGTTGCACTGCAGGTGTTCCGATGTCGGTAGGTATCAACGTCCTGTTAAGACAAAAGCCGGATCGTTTGATAATCGAACCAACAGGATTGGGGCATCCCAAACAGGTCATTAAGACGTTAACATCAGAGCAGTACACTGATTATATTGATTTAAAAGCGACGATTGCGTTGGTGGACCCGCGTAATTTATCCGATGATAGGCATTTATCTAATGCTAACTTTAATGATCAACTTAGTGTCGCTGAGGTTGTGATCGGTAATAAAGTGGATCAATGCACCGCTGAAGATGTCGATGTGTTCAATGATTGGGTTACGGATCAAACGCCTGCCAAGATTTTCCACAAACTGGTAAAAAACGGCGTGCTTCCGATAGAGGTGTTGGATATAGAGCGACGAATTCAAGAGACGGAATCTTCTGCCCACTCTCACGACTTTCACGACCATAGCGATCTTGAACCAGTATTTGAATTATCTCCTGAAAAACCATTTATTCGCCGCGAGAATCAGGGACAAGGCTACTTTAGTTGTGGTTGGATTGTTGGTGCGGAACATACATTCGATTTTGACCAGTTATTCTCAATGTTCAGTGATTTGAATGCAGAGCGCATTAAGGCGGTAGTAAACACAGATAAAGGTTGTTATGCCTTTAACGTTGCTAATCGTGTTGTTTCTGTCAATCAAATGTCGTTAGAAGGCTATGAATCAAGAATCGAAGTCATCGATAGTGAACTTCTACCATGGGAGCAATTGGAGACAGTACTCCTTCGCTTGTGTGGCTTACGTTAGGGTATGGACTCAAATGAACTTCTAAAGACGGCTTCGACCCGACAAATCATTGATGTGCAGTGGCTTCGGTCTCTTGACGAGGCTGCTAAGCGCTATGGTCTCGATATTGCTGCGTATCGCGGCGGCATCAAGGATTGGCACGAGCAAATGGAGAGGCCAAAGGTCTCCCTTGATGCGTTGGAGGAAGCGATTGCACTAGTGGAAGCACATCCTGCCGCGTTTGATATTGTGATAGATGCTGGTACCAGTATTACGGCAAATCATCTCGGTGTGCTTGGGGCGTTTCTATATAGCGCTCCCAGCGTTGATGTCATGTTGAAGTTCTTCGAAGCATTTTCGTTAGTGTTTTGTCCTGCTGTAAAGTTGGTGTTTATTCATCGCCTTAATGAGAAGTCTGAACTTTGGATGCTCAGACACGACAACGATAAAGGTATGCCGACCTTTTCCAACCTTGGTTTTAGCTATTACTGTATCGCGTTAATTACTTTTATTCGATCGACACAAAAAGAAGCGTGCACCGTAGAGTTTTTCTTTGAACGAGATCCTCTAGATGACGACGTCATAGAGTCATTAGAACAACGATTTAATTGCCGAATTTTCTATGGGCATAAGATTCGACGTATTACCTTACCAAGCTGGTTTGTTAATAAACCATGCACCTACGCCAACTCTGAGCTTAACGCGACATTAGTGGCACCGATGCATTACAGTGCCGAAAGCACTATGGATTCGAGTTTAGCTGAGCAGGTGTTTTCCGTTTTTAAGCAGTATGAGGTCACAGATATAACGATTGACTCTGTGTCTCGGCATTTTCATATGAGTAGTAGAACGCTAACAAGAAAACTCAGTGCGCAGTCTTTGTCGTTTCGAACTTTGCTAGACCGTTACAAATTAGAACGAGCGATTTCGTTGTCCGCCAACCCAAGTACAAACCTCACTCAAATTGCTTTAGAAGTCGGTTTTAAAGATCTCAGCTCCTTCTCGAGAGCTTTCAAGCGTTGGACAGGCGAGTCGCCAAAATCGCTATTGAATAGTCGATAAACTATCTTTTTGCTGTCTTAATAAACTGATCGGGTTTTATCTTTTTAGAACACCTTGCACCTATAACTCAGTAGTCTATTGTTATTATTGAAATAACAATAACTTGCACGTGTTAGAAGGGAAGCTAAATGGGTGTGATGGTAAGAGTTTTATTAGCACTAGTTAGTGTCGGTTTCACATCGTCGTCAGTTAGCTCTGAACTTGAAGGGGCTTCCTTTGTTGGCAGTGATGCTTGTATTGAATGTCATGCTAAGGAAGTCGAGTCATGGACGGGCTCTGACCATGAGCGAGCCATGGATCACGCGACATCGGAGAGTGTTCTAGCCGATTTCAATAATGTTCAGTTTACGTATCAAGGGAAAACGAATCGCTTCTATAAGAAAGACGACGAATTCTGGGTCAATATTCAGGGACCTGACGGTGACTTCCACGACTATCAAATTCTTTACACTTTCGGTCATTATCCACTTCAACAATATATGGTCCAGTTTGATGACGGTCGTGTACAACTGATACCTTTTACATGGGATTCGAGAGACAGGGAGTCTGGCGGTCAAAGGTGGTACCATCTCTACCCAGATACGACGCCAAACGATGAGTTTTATTGGACCAACTCTGGTCAAAATTGGAACTTCATGTGTGCAGATTGCCACTCTACAAATTTACTCAAAGGTTACGATAAAGCCACCAATCAATATGAAACCACTTGGTCTGAGATTAACGTCGGTTGTGAAGCCTGTCATGGTCCTGCTAGCGTTCATATAGAGCTTGCAAAGCGAGGCAGCGAGGGTGGCTTTAAGACTGTTGACCACTACGGTTTCAATCGTGATTTATCTCAAGCGGTGACAAGCTGGGTATTCAAACAAGGGAAATCGACGTTACAACCTAGTGATATTAAATCGACCCAACAGGTAAATGTATGTGCTCAGTGTCATAGTCGACGTGTTCAGCTAACAGAAGACTACGATCATGTACAAGGCGAGATTTTGGATCGTTACTTGGTTTCAAACCTTACTCAAGAACTTTATCACGCTGATGGTCAAATCTACGATGAAGTGTATGTGCTTGGTTCATTTGAACAATCGAAAATGGCTCAGATGGGCGTCACGTGTACCAATTGTCATGATCCACATACGGCTAAGCTTAAAATCCCGCAAGAAAGTGTTTGCTTACAATGTCACATCGCGTCTGAATATAGCTCGGAAAATCATACATTCCATCAAAAAGGTAGTGAAGCAGACAAGTGTACGACTTGTCACATGCCAGAAACTACTTATATGGAGGTCGACCCAAGAAGAGACCACAGTTGGCACGTTCCTCGTCCAGACCTCACACAACATATCAAAACGCCCAATGTCTGTACGACATGCCATGAAAGTGAGTCACCTGAGTGGGCTAGTAAAGCGCTTGCGGTATGGTTCCCTGAATCTAAATACCAAAACAGCCAGCATTATGGAATTGCCTTCTATGCAAGTGCCATAGGGCACCGCGCTGCAGCGGATGCCTTATCGTACATTGCGCAAGATAACTCTGAAGCTTCAATCGTAAGAGCATCAGCGTTGCAACGTTTAGCCAATTATCCTGGCCAAAATAGTTTGATAGCGCTTGGGCGTGCTGTAAAAAGCAGCGATGCTATGGTACGGGTCGGGGCGATCCAAGGCAGTGAGCCTTATCCTTCACACCAACGCTGGCAAATTATCTCGCCGTTATTGACTGATTCAGTGCTAGCTGTTCGAACTGAAGCCGCTGGTGCGTTAGCGCGTTATTGGCAGGAGCTAAATCCTCTTCAAAAAGATCAACTAAAGCCTGCGTTAAAAGAATATATAGCAGTACAAGAATTTAACTCTGACAGAGGTTTTGGTCGCACCAATCTAGGTAACGTTTACGCCGCTCAAGGTAAGACAAAGCTGGCCATTGCAGAGTACGAAGGTGCCATTCTTGTTGAACCATACTTTGCCAATAGTTATATCAATCTGGCGGACCTTTATCGTGCTCAGGGTCAAGAGGCATTAACCGAGCAGACTCTACAGTTGGGCATCAAAAATCAGCCAAACTCAGCGGCAATTCGTTACAGCGCCGCGCTTTCCAAACTAAGACAGGGTGAAAAACTGGCAGCATCTGACTTATTAAAACAAGCGGTAGACCTAGAAAAAGACAATGCTCAGTACTGGTACGTTTATGGTTTATCGATGGAGTCTATTAATCTAGGGCAGGCAATCTCTGCTCTGAACCAAGCGTTCAAGCTCAGTCGAAATCCAGAACAGTTATACGCACAATGTGACATGCTGTTGAAATACCAAAAGCCTGAATCGAAGGCTTGTTTGCAGCAATTGTCGCAATTCGCACCTAAGGAAGTAATAGAGCAATTACAATCACGTTATTAAAGTGCGATGAGCATTATCAATATAACTAAAAGTTATGACCGCTAAAGATAGTATGAAGGGTATGTGTTATCGCCTAAATTAAGTGTAGCTGGAAGGGTAAACGAATGAATCAAGCACAAACAGAGCTTAATCGCCTAATATCTGAAGTTGGTGAGTCAGTGATCGGACAACAGCATGTGGTCACTGCACTGGTGGTTGGGCTTATTACCAATGGTCATATTCTTCTAGAAGGCTTGCCAGGTACGGCCAAAACGCGCTCTATCAAAGCGTTAGCGGATCGTCTACATACAAGTTTTGGTCGTATTCAGTTTACTCCTGATTTGTTGCCTTCCGACGTGACAGGCACCGAAATCTATCAAGATGTGGATGGAAAACCTCAGCTACATTTCCAATCCGGACCTATCTTCAACAGCATCGTGTTGACGGATGAGATCAATCGAGCTCCTGCTAAGGTTCAAGCCGCCTTGTTGGAAGCAATGGCAGAAGGCACGGTCACCGTAGGTGGTGAAAGCCACTCTCTCCCAGAACTCTTTATGGTGTTAGCGACACAAAACCCTATCGAGCAAGAAGGGACTTATCCATTACCAGAAGCGCAAATGGATCGCTTTATCATGAAAGTGACGGTGGATTATCCAGAAGACGAAGCCGAGAAAGACATCATTCGCCTTGTTCGTGATGAAGAGCTGGGAGCGCGTTCGAACACAACAAACAACAATGGCTCCGAATCTTCCATCTCACCGGAGTCGGTGTTTCTTGCTCGTGAAGAAATGGCAAAGATAGAAGTATCTGACATCGTTGAAAACTACATTGTCGGGTTAGTGATGGCTACGAGGCAGCCACACCGTTACCCAGATTCCTCGTTACAAGATTGGATTTTAGTGGGTGCTTCGCCTCGTGCGTCTATCGCTCTGGATAAATGCAGTCGAGCCTATGCGTGGTTACAAGGCCGCTCTCATGTAGAGCCAGATGATGTGCGTGCCGTGGCTCATATGGTTCTGGGTCATCGGGTAGCGCTGTCATACAACGCGCTCGCAGAGCAAATCACTCAGAAGGATGTCGTCGACCGTCTATTGGATGTTGTGGCTATTGGCTAACCGCAGAGGTAGATAATATGGCTCACAATACCGAGGCGTCACTCGATACTCGCATTTATACTCCATACGCCCGATTGGTGAAACTGCAATCGCAAGTTCAAGCTTTCTCACTATTGCCACACTTGATGGCGCAGTCGGCAATGTCTGGCAGACACAGTTCTCCGTTTCGCGGTCGTGGTCTTAACTTCGAAGAATTGCGACATTATCAGCTTGGTGATGACATTCGTAATCTCGATTGGAAGGTCACGATGCGTACTGGTAAACCACATGTCAGAACCTATACCGAAGAGAAAGATCGTAACTTTATTCTGTGTATTGACCAGCGAAGCGGGATGTATTTTTCGTCAGTCGATACGATGAAATCGGTTGTTGCAGCTGAAGTTGGCGCACTGGCTGCTTGGCGAATCATAAAAGACAACGACCGTGTGGGTTTTATCATTAATCATAGTGACCACATCGAGTATATAAAACCACAGCGCTCGCAAAATCATCTGCTACATGGACTTAAGCGCTTGTGTCACGCAAATCAATCCCTTGGTTTACACAGTGAAGACAGTGACAACGTAGGCTTTACGGCGACCATATCTATGCTTGGTAATCTGGGGTTAAAAAACGCCACCGTAGTTTTCATATCGGATTGGTCAGATGCTACAGAGCATGATATTGACCGACTGAAATACCTACAACAGCACAATGACATCCTCAGCGTAATCATCTCGGACCCACTAGAACGTCGACTACCTGATGAGATTCTTGATGCGTCAACGTTAGTATTTGGCGATGGTAAGTATCAGTTAAGTGTGACAGAGAAACATAAACTCAATACCGCTAATGCTGGTTTGGCAGCGCAATCTCAAAGCAAACTGGAAAGCTTACGCCAGCTTATGTCGATAAAAGAATTACCTGTGATTGAACTGACGACCGATGGTGACCACATTGCCAGGTTTAAACGAGCTGTAGGAGGGTTTAGCTCATGACTCAACCTGCACCTAGCTCTTACATTTTGCGTAACATGCTCGAAGTTCCTAATCCTGATTCGGTTAGTTGGTTGCCACAAACCATTGGATGGCAACTTATCGGATTACTCATCGTTCTACTCATTGGCGTTAAACTTTTTCGCGGCTATTGTCGCCATTCTATGCTTCGTTACCGAAGAGAAGCACTCGCTATTCTGCAAAGCAACAAGACATCACCACAACGCGACCAGATGTGTTACGACGTACTAAAAAGTGTCACGCAGTACCTTAAAATCTCCCAATCTCAGCAATATGGAACGGCATGGATAGAGCAATTGAACCGCTATGTCAGTCCTGATGCTCAATTTAATGTTGAGTTGGGTGGAAAATGGTTACGCACTTTACTGAGTTCAAAAGTGACACTAGACGCTTCGGAATCAGAACATATTTATCAACAAGTACATAGGTGGATTGAACATCACCCCGTACCTAATTGGCTTAAACAGTATTGGCAGGCAAAACAAGTGATTGCTCGCAGTCTTAGTAGAATGGGTATTAAAGGAGGCCAGCAATGAGTTGGTCTACCTTAACATTGACGTATCCATTGTGGCTTTTGCTTCTGCCGCTGCCAGTGGTTGTCTATCGATTTGTACCTGCATACAAGACCAAGCAAAGTGCCATCAAAGTCCCTTTCTTTAATAAGTTGCTGGATATTTTGGGTGAGCAGCCAGAACTTGGTGCCAGCCAATTGCAACCGTCTTGGTGGCAACGTGGAATACTGATCGTTTCATGGTGCTTATTGGTTATTGCAATGACCAAACCTACGGTATTGGGCGAGCCACAAACGAGAGAGAAGCTTGGTCGAGATGTGATGGTCGCAGTTGATTTATCGGGCTCTATGTCTGAGATGGACTTCTCTTCGTCAGATGGTCAAGCGGTCTCAAGGCTTGATGCTGTCAAAAGTGTCCTGCATGAGTTCGTTGCAACGCGAGAAGGTGACCGACTTGGTCTGATACTGTTTGGTGATGCGGCTTATCTTCAAACGCCTTTCACCGCGGATCACGATGTCTGGCTTGCGTTACTTGATCAGACTGAAGTGGCGATGGCTGGGCAGAGCACGCATCTAGGGGATGCGATAGGTCTGGCGATTAAGGTATTTGAACAATCTGAATCGTCAAAAGACAAAGAGAAAGTAGTCGTGGTACTGACCGATGGTAATGACACTGGCAGTTTTGTAGAACCTAAAGATGCAGCTATTGTCGCGGCGGCAAAAGGTGTGCGTATTCACGTGATTGCGATGGGCGATCCCGCCACCATCGGTGAGCAGGCTCTGGATATGGCAACGATCGATAATATTGCTAGCCAATCAGGTGGTCAGGCATTTCAGGCCCTAGACCAAGAAGCACTTCAACAAGCGTACCAAACGATTGGTGAGTTAGAGCCGAAGTTGTACGAAAGTACTCAATACCGACCTAAACAAACTGTGCACCAGTATTTATTGATGGTAGTAGTCATCTTGTATTTGATTGCCTTTTCAACCGCAACGCTACGGCGTCGGTATGGTCAACCTCGCGAACTTAACGAGACCAATCAAACAGGGAGAAACATCTAATGAATTCCCTAGTCGTCGAGCAAATTATTTCTCAGTTCCATTTTATGCGTCCCTATTGGTTGCTTGCTTTTGTGCCATTAGCCTTGCTGTTGTTACTTCGTTGGCGCAGAGAATCATCTGCTGCTTGGAAAACCATAATTCCTGAGCATCTGCAAAAGGCGTTGGTTATTGGCGAGAAAGGGTGGAAAAGCCAGCTGCCACTTAAACTCCTTAGTGCGATTCTTAGCTTAGCTATTATTGTTTGCGCAGGGCCGACTTGGCAGCGTGAGGCCTCACCATTTGGTGAGGATCAAGGCGAATTGGTGATAGTACTCGATACCAGCCAATCGATGATGCAAAGTGATTTACCTCCTTCTCGACTCGAGCGTGCCAAGTACAAAATTCGCGACTTACTGCAAGCTCGTCAAGGTGGAAAAACATCGCTTATTGTCTTTGCTGGCAGCGCTCACACCGCGATGCCAATGACAGAAGACAATCAGGTGTTCTTGCCGTTCTTAAACGCTATTTCACCAGAAGTGATTCCTGTTCAGGGTAAGAGTGCCCAAGCCGCTATCCCTCAGATACAGTCACAGCTTAAAGGCAGTTCATCGGGTTCAGTGCTCATTATTTCAGATGGCGTAGCATCAGAGGCGATTGAACAGTATAAGAAGGCGTTTGAAGACTCAAACGTGCTCGTCATCGTGATGGCGGTAGGCAGTGAACGCAACCAATCAAGCGCAGCAACAGATTGGGACAGCCTGAAGCAGCTTGCCAATGACACTGGTGGAAGGTACTACGCGTTGAGTATCGACAACACTGATGTTGAACAAATTGCTACTGATGTTGAAAGGCACATGCAAATCTCTGGAGAGTCAGCTATGCCTTGGCGTGATATGGGCTACTATCTGGTTTTTCCGATTATGCTGCTAGCTTTGCTTTGGTTCAGAAAGGGTTGGTTGGTGCAATGGATGTTCGTCGCAACCTTATTAAGTCCAAATATTTTGGTCTCAGAAGCACACGCGGAAACGGTGTCGTCGCTGGCAAAAACTGAGACAACTGCACAATCTGTGTCACAAGTGGATCAACTCTGGATCTCAGCGAAACAAGCGTGGATGAATCTTTGGCTGACACCCGAACAACAAGGTCAGTGGTATTTTGAGCGTGGAGAGTTTCTAAAAGCGGCAAAGCATTATCAAGAGCCCATGAATAAAGGCATTGCCTATTACTACGGGCGCGATTTTAAGTCAGCACAAGCGCAGTTTTTGCAAGTTCAGAATAACGAACTAGGTACCCTATATTTAGGCAATGCATTAGCACGACAACGAGAATACTTGGCAGCAAGAAACCTCTATCACGCGCTTGCTAAGGACACACAATCCGCGGATATTGCAGAAAAAGCGACCCATAACTACCAGGTGATGCAATCGCTTGTTGACGAAATAAACCGATTCAGTGAAAGCCAAAAAGGGACCACAGATGGCCCAGAAGAATCTATAGAGCTTGGTGATAATCCTCAAACGGCAGATGGCGCTGATGAAACGACGACATCGGAAATGATGCTAAAAGAGACGCTCAATGCACGGGAAATTCTAGGAAGTGAAGAACTGGCTGATAAATGGCTAAGCCGAGTGGAAGCCGATCCTAAAAACTTCTTACGCAATAAATTCCAGATTCAACTGCGTGACACTCAAAGAGGTCAAACTCAATGATTTTTCGACTTTGCTATGTAAAACGATTGAGCTTACTGCTTGTTAGCACTTTCTTACTGATGTTCTCTGTACAATCTAATGCGGCTATGTCCATCAACGAACTTGAACGTGTAGGAGGCGTAGAAATCAAATCTTGGCTCAGTAAAGGAGCAACCGCGTCTGAACCTGCTGCCATTAGAGAACAGGTGATATTGTACATTGAGGTGTCGACACCTCGTTGGTTTACAGGTGGTACTCGCATTTCGGCTTTTGGTATGCCCGATCTTATTGTCAAACAGCGAAACCAGCTTGCGACCAATTATACTGAGAGAAAAAATGGCCAAACATGGTCACGTCAGCGTTGGGAGATTACGCTTTACCCTCAGCAAAGTGGTGAATATCGTTTACCTAAAGTTCCAGTTAGAGTTCAAGTGTCAGCATCTGATGGGACTAACGTGCAAGGCACACTCTATACCAAACCGATGTCGCTTTTTACTCAACTTCCAGATGCTTCCTTCACTCCAAACAAGCCTTGGTTTGTTGCCAGTAACGTCAAGGTTTCGGAAGATTGGCAGCAGTCATCTGAGAAGTTGGAAGCAGGAGATAGCCTGACAAGAAAAGTAACCATTACGGCTGATGACACGTTATCCATACTATTGCCTCCACTAGACAGTGAACAATCCATCGTTGGCACGAAATCTTATCCCAAACCAAGTGCGTTGACAGATAGTCAGACTCGTGGAAACTATCAATCGACCCGAACCGATGAGACTGTTTATATACTGACAACAGGTGGTGAGGTCACGTTTCCAAAGCAGACGATTCGTTGGTGGGATAGCGAGTCACAATCTGTCAAAGAAGTAACACTAGAAACTAAAAAAATAACCGTTGCTCACACTTGGCGATCTTTATTGAATACCTATTGGTCGCAGATAGCTATACTGATAAGTGCCTCTATTGTATTGATAGGATTGACGATCTTTGTAAATCGCTATTATAAGTTTCACCCTAAACCGCCTTGGTGGCTGTTCCAACAAGCCGTAAGAAAACAAGATTGGCCTAAGGTAAGAACGTTACTTTATTTAAAAGGTCGAAAGCATACTGCCACACTAGAATTAAAGCGAATGCACGACAGTGATAAGTGGCGAGCGGAAAGTGAGTACATTCAGAGGCATACGCCAAACAAAGAAAGCAGCTTTTGGCTGTGGCGTCAGTTGAAAAGTAGCAAACAACAACAGCGCGCAAGTGACTTAAAAGGCCTTGATAAATGGGGTTGAGTGCTGCGAGTGAAGTTAAGGTAATAATGAAAAATACTGAGCTAAACCTAATTCCCGTATTCGTTGCAATCTATGAAGAGCAAAGTCTTTCTAGCGCGGCTTCAAGGTTGGGAATTAGTCAGCCTGCCGTTAGCAAGGCTTTAAAGCGATTAAGAGAAATCTATGATGACTCGCTGTTTCATCGAAACGCAAGTGGTGTAGAGCCGACTACGTTTGCCAATGATATCTATCCAGCGCTAGCCACTTCTTTGAAGAACTTTACTTCGACTTTAGAAGCTTCTAGAGACTTTAACCCAAAGACATCGACCAAGACATTCTCGATAGCTTCAGTGTCTGCAGCCAATTATGCGATATTGCCAGAGTTATTGGTTCGTATCTCCAAAATTGCACCCAAAGTATCTCTAGAAGTTCATCCTTTGTTTACTGAGGACCATGAGTCTGATTTGCGTTTACAGCGATACGATTTGGTCATTGATAGAACTCGAAGTGAAACTCCAACATTAAAAGTTAGAGAGATTTTCAGAGAAAAGCTGTACGTGGTAGTCGCCAATAATCACCCACGTATAACCGGAGACACGATTACTACCGAGCAATATTTAGCGGAGCAGCATGTGGTGATGTCTCAATGGCAGACTCGTAAAAGCTTCTTTAATGAAAAGGACTTCCCTGAATTCGGTAAACGTAAAATTATGTACCGAGCGGCGGGTGAGGTAGATATGTTGCCAGCGATTAGCCAAACTGACGCAATAGGTATTATTACCCACTCAACATTCAACAAGTTTGCTGTTGGTCTAGATGTTAAGGCATTGATGATGCCATTTGGCGCATCAGATTATGGACTAAGCATGGTTTGGCACCCGAGTCGCAACTCGGATGCGGCGCATCAATGGTTAAGACAACAGATTATTAAGATTGCCTCTCAAGTTAATTAATTTAGGTCATTGCTTGTACATATGCTGATAGTCAGGAATATGGGCTTCCCAGCGAGCTGGCTCTCCAATGTAGCTCTTCAACTGATTAATGAACTCGGAAACCAGTAAGGTTTGTTTGCGATGTGGATAAATAGCGTAAATCCCTGTGTCCTGAGTAGATAGGGAATAGTCGGTGAGTAATGGTACTAACCCTAATTCATCAATGGGTTTTTCCAAATTAAATAGGTCAATAACGCAATAACCAATTCCATTCTGCGTTGCAGACATCATGGTTCGAACGTCATTGACCTTATAGTTACCCTGCATTTTATAGCTAGTCATTTCTTGGCAACTCGGTGTTCTACTCATTTTAAAACTATCAAGACATACATCGCCGTTATTATAGATGACGGCGGGCAGGGTAATGAGCTCTTCCGGTGTTTGTGGTGTTCCATGTTGCTTAAGGAACTCTTTAGAGGCAACGATGGCAAAGTTAGTCTTAGCCAGCTTTTTAGCAATTAAGTTCGAATCCGTTAACTTACCCATCCGAATAGCCAGATCAAAGTGATCAGCAATGATATCGGTTTTTCTGTCGTCTAAATGCAAAGTTACTTGAACGTTTGGGTACGTTCTCATAAAGCAACTAATAACGGGCTGAACATATTGCTGTCCTAAGAACACCGCGGAGACAATCCGTATGACTCCTTTTGGCTCAGATTGGTAAGAATCCGCAATTCCCTTTATGTTATCCAATGATTCTAACAACACATGAGTTTCAGCAAGAATGTCTTCCCCTGCAGAGGTAAGAAAAAACGAACGAGTAGAGCGATTGAGCAACTGCACGCCCAATGTCTCCTCGAGCTTTTTTATCTGCTTAGAAAGCGAGGAGTTATCCATATTATTGAGCGTCGCAGCTTTGGCGAATGAACCTTGCTGGACGACATCCACGAAGAGCCGAAGCTGATGAGTAATAGACATTTTGACCAATTATTTTCGGGGGAAACGTCTTCATACTAGTGGACTCGCTTCCTGATTGGAAGGTGTGCCATAAGGTTTGAAGTCAGGGTCGTCACTCCAAAGCTGAAAGCACGCAGTTTCGGCCTTGTTCTTTTGCTTTGTATAGCAGTTGGTCTGCGCGCTCCATAAAGTACATAAAATCTTCGTGTTCTTCGGGTATGTGGGTGAATACCCCGATGGATGTTGTTATAGCGTTAATGCTTGACGTATCAATTAGACATTGTTGTTCGATCGCACTTCTCACTTGTTCCGCTATTTCAATTACCTGTTGATGTTCAGCACAGCATACAACTACCAGGAACTCATCGCCGCCCATCCTAAAGATAAAGTCGTTTTTGCGGCAGAACTTTGATGCTAATACGTGACTAAAGTGAATGATGGCTTCGTCTCCTCGAGCATGCCCAAGCGTGTCGTTTAGATGCTTGAAATTATCGAGATCGAGAGAAATGAAGCTTAGGTAGCTGTTCTCCACTTTTGCTCTTAACAAGGCCTCTTGTGTCATCATCATAAAATATCGGCGATTGAACAAACCGGACAACTCGTCGGTGACTGCCAGTTGCTGGAGTTTATCATTGAGCGCTTTTAGTTCTTTCTCGGCAACGATGCGACGATTCTTCTCTCTAATAAGCTCAATCGCATGAGAGGAGAGCTCAAAGTACATATTTAAAATAGTGTCGGTGAGTGCTCCATGTTCTCCAACGAGGGCGACTTCGGCTTCGATTTTTGCTTGGTTTAAGTCAAGAGCACCTTTTGAAAGAGCGTTTATCACTAAGCCCATTTTTTTGTCTTCGTTGAGAATGTGTAGTAGCAGCCAGCGAATAAGAAAATGTAGAATTTGCTCGGTCGCTTCATGCCAACCAACACTCTTCGTACGATGTTGAAGTCGAATAATCTCAGGTACGAAGGATTCATGGTTACCTTTATGAAGTACACACCAAGAATCTTGTTCAAAGTATTGCTGCCACACGCGCTCTTCTTCCGAAAAATGGTAGAGAGCATAGTCAGCTAACTCATCAAAAATGGTAGAAACTTGAAGCTGGTTATCGTATACCAAGGCATTAGCGAGTTTGTTAATCAACGAAAATAGGTTTTTGTGTTGCTCGTCAATGCTGGCTATTCCGGTTTCGAAATTGGTGTTCCAAGGAAAAAGCTCGATTTGGTTGCTAGGCATCATGGACTATCTGTGATGACAAGTGATGCACGATGGTATCGAAAATGCTTAAGCCAAAAAAGCCGAAGAGCGCGTTTAAGGACTATTTGGGCTTTAAATTAGGGTGTTAAAAGTGGTTTGCTGAATAGGGTGACGGTGTTTTGTACACTAAACACGGAGAAAACTTCATGTTTTCCTACATGATTTTGGGTGTGCTCAAGGAGAAAGTTGTGACCAAGAGAGCTCAATGCTCTCTTGGTGGTTAGGATAAGTTAATCTTGAAATACTTCTTCTAACATCACGCCTGTGGCGCCGCTTGGTGCACTAACGTCTAAATATCCAGATAGTGTTGGGGCGATGTCATAAGGCGTGACAGGGCGCGTAACAATTTGGGGCTTAAGATTATGCCCTGCAAAGATGACGGGAACGTGCGTATCGTAGCGCCATGGTGAACCATGGGTTGATGCAATGGTGAGTCCATCCATATCATTAATATAAGTACGAGGACCAAATACCATATAGACGTCGCCGGAACGAAGAGGGTGATAGTTGTTGCGAATCAGTTCATTAACTCGTGAGTCCGCAACTCGATTGCTTGCGATATCCTCACTGGTTACTGCAGTCGCCACCCCTTTTACTTTCATTACCTCTTCAGCGATAACTTTTTGCACATCCCTCAGTGATACTTTTTTAGCAGCAATGAGGTCGTGATCGAGGTAAATATAAGGCTGTGCGTAAAGCTTAATTACGTCTTTTTCCAGACCAAATTCGTTTTTAAGTCGTGTAATAAGAGCGTCAGTCAACAATGCATCCTTATTGAAGTAAAAAGGTTGTCTAAAACCAAGCGTGTTTACAGTTGGAGATGCCTCGGGGACTCCGTGGTCCGCAGAGAGCACGATGAGGGTATTCTCTAGACCAATCGAGTCGTCAACAAATTTGAATAAATCAGCGAGTGTTTTGTCCAATCGGATGAGGTTGTCTTCGGTTTCTAAGCTCGATGCGCCATAAAGGTGAACGACGTAATCATTGGAAGAAAAGCTGATAGCCAGATAATCCGTAGCGTCTCCGCTTCCTAACTTTTCTTGTGCCAGCAGTGTCTTGGCGAAGTCAGCCGTGATTTCATCGCCAGCTGGACTTACTGTCAACATCGTCGAGTAGTACTTATAAGATGCAGGCCCGTAAGGGTGAGGGAAGGTACGGGCAAATCCGCCTAAATCCACTTTATGATCTTTGCTGTTTTCTTGCAGAGAGTAATGGTCTTTAGGTAGTGACAACTCCCATCGCTTTCCTGAGTATTTGGCAGGAATGGCTTTCTCATTCCATCGATCAACCCAAAATGGGTTGGTGTCGTAATAATAATCACTGGTGACAAACTGAGACTGTGCTTTTGAGAACCAAAAGGCTTTACCACCATGTCCAGCCAGGGAAATTGCACCTCTATCTTTCACTGAAACAGAGAAAACGCGTGATTGTCCATTATTGCTGATAACGAGCTCGTCACTAAATGTGGTCGAAAGAATCGGTTCAGGTGAACGACCATCGCCTGCAGCTGCTTTCTGTGTTGGGTCTATTTCAGTGGATTTATCAACGCCTGCACCAGATGTTAACATTGAATAGTTGGGATCTTCGACGTTGTAGACAAGCCTATCTAATCCTCGGTCAAACCAAACGTTACCGACCATGCCATGTACGGCTGGTGGTGCACCGGTTGCTAGGGAAACATGGCCTACGATGGTTTCGGTATTAGCATGTTCATAATTGGCGTTTTTATAATAAACGCCTTGGTCCATAAGGTATTTTAAACCATTGTCTGAGAAATTGTGTTTGTAACGCTCAATCAGATCTGCACGTAACCCATCAACGGTTATCTGCAGCACGAGATTGGGTTTAGACTCTGTTGCTAACGCCGCGCTAGCGTTGAAACACAAAGTCACCAAAAGTGATGCTGTCACTATTGGTTTTATGAGTTTATTCTTATGCATAGTCTGTCCTTGCCGTGACGATGAAAGCTTATTTGTCTTTCGCGAGTCTAAGGCCCATATCCGACATGATGATTGATTGACTCGCAAAGTCGCGTCGGAAGTTTTCAGATTCGTTCGCGTCGTAAGAGAAACTGCCACCTCTTACGGATTTATGTGAAAGCCCTGAGTCTGAATGTTTGGCGTTATTTGGGTTGTTAACAGGAGAAAAACGGTAGAAGCCGTCATCGAAAGCATCTTGAACAAACTCACCTACGTTTCCTGTCATATCATACAAACCTAGCTCATTAGGTTGTTTCATTCCAACTGGGTGAGCGCGATTATTAGCGTTTTCTGAGTACCAGGCGACGTCATCAATGTTGTTGGAACCCGCGTAGATATATCCTTTAGAGTGGATACCGCCTTTCGCTGCAAACTCCCACTCGGCTTCTGTCGGTAAACGATAGTTTTCGCCGGTCATTTCATTGAGTTTCTCAACGAAGTAGTTGGCTTGTTGCCAACTTAAATTGTTAACTGGCACATTAGGTGCTGCGAAGTAACTCATCGATGAACCCATGACGGACTCGAACAGCTCTTGGGTGACTTCAAATTTGGATAGGTAAAAACTATCGACTCGAACAGAGTGGGCTGGACGCTCTGATTTCGCAGCAGTTTTGGAATCTGAGCCCATAGTAAACTCACCACCTTCAACGAGAACCATATCTTGGTTGATACTCATCGCGATAGGATGATTGGACGGACTCGCGCAGCCAGAAAGTAGTATAGGTAGCGCAATGATGGCTAAAACAACAAGTAGTTTTGTTGTATTCCATGCCCTTTTTTCCTCTGAGTAATCAGTCATAGTTTGGCTCTGTAGTGTTAAGAAACATCTCCTCAATTTTAACGACTGCCCACTTTCTTTTTGGTTATAAGCACTATAACGCCCGCGTATTTCGCCCTGATATAAAATGCGATGAGTCTCAACATAAAAGGTGCATGAGTTATGGTATTAAGTGTGAATTCAGCTCAGTCGATAGGCGATTCCCGAAAGACAGAGTCCTCACAGTCAATCCACTTATCGCAAGGTCCCCAGTTCCAAGGGAAAGCTTCCAAAAGAATGCATGTGATGGCGAAGCCCATTGGCGCTGTGTGCAACATTGATTGCAATTATTGCTATTACCTGAGTAAACAAGACCTGTTGGAATACAAAAAAGGCTGTTCTCCAGAGATGAACGAAGAGCTTTTAGAGCAGTACATCAAAAACTACATTGAAGGACAGAATACGCCGGAAATTATCTTCTCGTGGCAGGGTGGGGAGCCAACTATGCTTGGCCTCAGTTACTTCGAAAAAGTGGTTGAACTACAAAAGAAATATCAGCCTGTAGGTATTAAGATTTCAAATGACCTGCAAACGAACGGTACACTGCTTGATGATAAATGGTGTGAGTTTCTTGCTAAGAACCAATTCCTTGTTGGACTGAGTATTGATGGCCCACAGATGCTACACGATGCTTACCGAACCAACCGAGCAGGGCGTGGTACACATAAGCAAGTCATGAAGGCAGTTGAACTGCTGCACAAACACAAGGTGAGCTTTGCCACTTTGACCTGCGTTAATAACCTCACGAGCAAGAATCCTTTAGAAGTGTATCGTTTTTTGCGTGATGAAGTGCGTTCACCACAAATGCAGTTTATTCCAATTGTTGAGCAGAAGTCGTTCCGAACCACCGCACCGCAAACATGGAAATCAAATGAGCAGCTCAAGCAAGGAGACAAAAGACTAATTCCCGGTAACGCCAACTCGATTATGGAATCATGGTGCGTTTCTGATGAAGCTTGGGGTAATTTCCTTATTGCCATCTTCGATGAGTGGATTCAACGAGATATCGGCCGTGTGTTTGTTCAGTACTTTGAAGCGAGTGTAGAAACTTGGATGGGACGAAAAAATCCGTTATGTACGCTTGGTCAATTGTGTGGCAAAGGCTTAGCAATGGAGCCTAATGGCGATGTTTATAGTTGTGACCATTATGTATACCCCGAGTACAAAATTGGCAATATTAACGAAACTAAATTGGAAACAATGGCTTATAGCCAAGCCCAACAAAATTTCGGATTCGCTAAATCTAAGACGCTAACGGCGCAGTGTCAGCAGTGTGACTATCAGTTTGCATGCTATGGCGAATGTCCCAAAAACCGATTTATTAAGACCCGTACAGGTGAGCCTGGGCTCAACTACCTTTGTGCAGGGTGGAAAAAGTTTTTCTCGCACGCAGATAAAGCGATTGCCTATATCTTACGTGCCACCGGCAATCCGGTAGCTCATGGAAAGTACAGCGACCAAGCGATTCGCAATGTTGGATTTGCAACCAAGTTCTAGGAGCCTACCAATGAAAAATAGACATCTGATCGCTTTAGGTGCGATGGCAACGATCTTTAGTCTTTCGGCAGTCAGTGCCGAACCACAGAAAGATCAAGTTACCAAAACCAAACCACAAAGCGTCGCTGCTTCAGCTCAAGAAACTACGGCGCAACAAATTCAGCGCCTGTCTTATACGGCGCAGAATCAGTCAGAGAACGTACAACGTCGCGTTGATGCTTTGCATCAGCTTAGTCAGTTTCCAAACCAGAATGCACTGGTTGCAGTTTCAAGAGCTCTTAAAGACTCAAACTCTGATATTCGACAAGCAGCCATCGTAGGTGCCAAACCTTATCAGTTTGAATATCGATGGAAGTTGGTTGCTCCATTGTTAAACGATGAAAGCAGTGACGTGCAGTTGGCAGCTTTGGTAAATTTGATCCCTGACTACACCAATATGCATGAGCAGCAGCAGCAAGAGCTTGATAAGATTTATCCAAGCGCTATTAAGCAGTTGAAGCAGCATTCTGGTAGTGAAAAGCAGTTACTTCTAGCGGATGTTTACCGTTGGCATCAAGACTTCAGCAGCGCTGAATTAATCTACCAACAGTTGATAACGAACCCTGCAATGGCGACGCAGGTCTCTCTGAGTCTATCGGATAATTATGGAGCGCAACAACAAGATGAGAATGCGCTAGAAGTGTTAAATCGTGCCATAGAAAACGACAGCACTTCAGCTCAATTATACTATTCAAAAGCGTTAACGTTAGTCAGGATAGGCAACAAGAACGAAGCGGCTAATGCTATCGAACAGGCGACGAAGTACTCGCCTGACAACAGTTATTATTGGTACTTGAACGGTGTGCTTCAAGAACCGATTGATGTAGCGAAAGCGACGGATTCGTTTGAAAAAGCGTACTTGATTTCTGGTGCGCCAGAACAACTCTACGCAGTTTGCGACATTTATGTGCGAACTGGGCACGAGAAAGCTGACGCCTGTCTGACGGAGCTAGAAAAAGTCGCACCGCCTTACGTCATTGAAGAACTGAAGAATAAAGGTAAGTAAGGGTACGGAAAGAACAAGTAAGTATTGGTTATCAAGGTTAAAATCTTTTTAAAAAGAGTTGGATAGCGCGCAAAATAAAGGCATTCTATTCTGTATCGTTTTCTAACAGGATGTGGAATACATGATTATTGAAGATGGCGCTGTCCATATTGATTCTTTTTTTGCGGTTACTCTGGGTATTATTGTTCTCTTTGTTGGTCGTAGACTGAATCAGGTTGTTGGGTTCCTAAAAGAATTCAGCATTCCTGAACCAGTCTCTGGAGGAATCGTCTTCTCGGTTCTTTTTGCTCTGTTCTATATGGCGACATCAATTGAGGTCAGTTTCGATCTGATGGCGCGCGATGTATTGCTTGTTTACTTCTTCACTACCATTGGCATTAACGCTAGCTTGAGTGACCTCAAAAAAGGTGGAAAACCACTCGTCATATTGTTGGCAGTGACAATAGCCTACATGATAGTCCAGAATTTAACTGGTATTACCGTTGCTACGGCCTTTGGTTTGGAACCAGTAGCAGGGCTACTCAGTGGCACTGTTTCTCTTATTGGTGGACATGGCACTGCCATCGCTTGGGCTCCAAAAATCCAGGAGCAGTTTGGGTTAAATTCAGCAATGGAACTGGGAATTGCAAGTGCAACCTTTGGTCTTATTCTTGCGAGTATCATGGGGGGACCAATTGCTAAGTTCCTTATCAAGCGATATGACCTTAAACCACAAGAGCAACAGTCGTTAGATGTAGGTGTCTCCGAAAATCAGCCGGAGCCTAAAATTACCTCCTATGATTTTCTTGATGCCATGTTGGCCATTCATACTTGTATCATTGTTGGTGTTTTCTTAAATGAAGGTATTGAGCATTTAGGGTTACAGCTTCCTCTTTTTGTTACCTGCTTATTTGCTGGCATCATTCTTTCTAATCTCGTACCGCATAATTATCCGCGAATTACCGGAACCTCATGGCCTGCGAACAAACCTGCTGTTGCTCTGATTGCGGATATGTCTTTAGGAGCTTTCCTTGCGATGTCACTAATGAGTATGCAGCTATGGACATTAGTGGATCTAGCCGGACCAATTTTCGCGATTTTAGCAGCGCAATTTATTGTGGCGATATTAGTTAATCTTTTCGTTATTTTTCCAGCAATGGGTAAAAACTATGATGCAGCGGTTATTTGTTCAGGCTTTGGTGGGATTTCGTTAGGCTCTACGCCAACGGCAATGGCAAACATGTCCGCGGTTGCGCAAAAGTATGGCAATTCTCATCAAGCATTTATCGTTGTTCCGTTGGTCTGCGCATTTTTCATTGACCTTGCCAACGCATTTATCATCCCGTATTTCATGGGTGTTCTTATGTAAGTTTTATTGAACGTTATCTGATTAGAACTTAAATCTTACGCTGTATACCCTAGGTGCTATGACCTAGGGGATACAGCCATGATGAACAGACAACTAAACACTCACCATCAACTCGACAGTACACTAGCACAACAGCTTGCTGACAAACTCTATCAAGGTTTGAATAGGCATCAGCTTTGTCAGGAGCACGATATTTCACTGCAACAACTCAAGTCAGCGGTAAACCAAGTACGCTTAAAGGAATATCAAGAAATGCCTTGTAGAGATACTCAGTATCTTGAAGCCCTTTACAAACGTTCACTTAGGACACGATGACCTTCAGCTAATCAACAATAGACGTTATTTGATTGCCCTAATTAGCATTTTGGTTGCGATATCAATATTGTCGTAACGTTTTGCTTTTCCTAATACTCGGATACCTTGCATATGGCAAATAATGAACTGCGTAAGAGCACTTACATCTGTGTCCGATTCCAGTTCTTGGCGCAGCTTGGCGTTATTAAGTACTTCTGCGATTGCCTTTTCCAATGTGTCAAATAAGGAATCACTACGTTTGAGTACCATGGCGTTTGTAGCGGCATGTTCTACAACAGCATTTTGAATAAAACAGCCACAGGTGTTGTCTTTCTGCTTCTCAGCAAAAAGTAGCAAGAAGTCTTGGAGCGCTTCCAAGCCGGAGTCGGGTTCTCGCAGTGTAGTAAGTTTGGGGAACGAAATCTGCTCTAGGTAATTGTCGAGTGCTAGATAATAGAGCGTTTCTTTGTCACCAAACGTGTTGTACAGACTAAATCGATTGATTCCTAGAACTTCGATGAGGTCATTGATAGAGGTGTTTGCGTACCCTTTGCTCCAGAACAACGTCATTGCTTGCTGAAGTTTCTCTTGTTTGCAGAAGTTTGCTTTTCTTGCCATCTCAATACTCTTAAACGCGCTTTAACCGTTCAATATTACATAAAATTATTCTTGACCGATCGTTTAGTTTTCTCGTAGATTATATCTGAACGATCGGTTAGATAAAAGGGATAGTGATGAAACTGTACGAACAGGCAGCAACTGTAAGCTGCAAGCGACTCAATTTATTTTTACGCGAAATTGATGCGACAGGGTTTGAGCGAGTTGAAATTAATGTTCGAGAAGGAGACAACCTAAGTGATGACTACAGGGCAAAAAGTGCCAATGGTAAGGTGCCATTATTAGAGTTTGATGATGGTAGTTTCTTAAGTGAAACCGTTGCTATCAGCCGGTATTTTGATGAATTGCAACCGAATGACTTGAACTTGTTTGGGGATAGCGTGGTAGCTCGTGCCAAGGTTGAAATGTGGAATCGCATCGTTGAAATCGATGGAATTCAAAACGCATTTCAAGCGTTTCGAAACACGACTGGGCTGTATAAAGATCGAGAGAATTGTATAGAGGCTTGGGGCGTAGAAGCGAAGCATCGAGTGGAGCTTTTTTTACCGAAACTTGATAAGCAACTCTCTCAATCTGATTACGTAGCGACAGAGCGCTATACCATCGCCGATATTAGTGCTTATATATTTGTTGTTGTGGCTATCAATGCACTGGAGATCGAAGTGTTAGAGCCATACCCGCATATCAAGCGCTGGTTTGAGGTCGTCTCGTCTCGGCCTGCAATGAAAGGCTAACGTACGTGTAAGGATAAGGTAGTTTAGGTTGGTGTCCAGCGCCTTAGGCAAGGTGCCAACCTTTAGTCAACTAGCGTTTGGATTTGAAAATTCTCATAAACTCACTAGGTTTAAAAGAAAGCTCTAGTAGGAGAATTCTTAGTGAGTCAAAAGAAAATACTAATGGTAATCACGTCTCATGACCGTTTAGGCGACGTGGATGAGAAAACGGGCTTTTGGCTTGAAGAATTCGCATCACCTTACTATGTCTTTAAGGCCGCTGGCTTACATATTACTCTTTGTTCTCCTAAAGGGGGACAGCCTCCAATTGACCCCAAGAGCGCACTTCCAGAGTTTCAAACTGAGTCCACTACCAAATTCGAGCAAGATCCAGTCGCGCAAACCCACCTAGCTCAGACTCTTAGATTAGTAGAAGTTCAAGCGTCAGATTATGATGCTGTTTTTTATCCTGGTGGGCATGGTCCCCTGTGGGATCTCACCTGTGACCCTGATTCTGTTTCTCTCATCGATGATTTTTTCAGTCAAGGTAAGCCCGTAGCGACAGTCTGTCATGCGTCCGGCGTTCTTATCAATGTTGTTGGAGAAGACGAAGAACCGATAGTAAAGGGCAAAAGAGTTACAGGTTTTAGTAATAGTGAAGAACAAACCGTTGGTTTGAGTGAAGTTGTGCCATACCTTGTTGAGGAAGAACTTACCAATTGCGGAGGGCTATATTTTAAAGGCGATGACTGGAGCTGTTACGTTGAAATAGACGGGCAATTAATCACAGGCCAAAACCCTGCAAGTTCTGCAGCTACCGCAGAAGCCGTCGTGGACTATCTTAATTCAGGGCGTTAGATATGATGTGTAACTATCTTTTACCATTGAAAGACTCACTACAAAGTGTGATGACGGCGAGATTGTTTGCTTTCGTTGCTCTATATCTGACGTTTTGTTGACATAGTAAATAGTGCAATAGATTCAATTAGAGCAATATATTTTAGTTAATTACTCTACTGGTTCTAGCAATGACAACAAAAACGGAACGTGAAAAGATGTTAGCGGGTGAAGCTTATCAAGCTTGGGATGAAGAGCTGCTTCAAGCGCGTGTAAACTGCCGAAAAATCCTAAAAAAACTCAATGATAGTATTCCTAATACAGAGGATTGGAAACAAGCACAAGAGGCGTTAATTCCTAATCGCTCTGGCAATCTATATTTGGAGCCACCATTTCGATGTGATTATGGTGAAAATATTCATGTTGGAAAAAACTTTTACGCAAACTTCAATTGCGTCATCTTAGATGTCAACGTGGTCGAGATAGGTGACAATGTTCTTTTTGCACCTAATGTACAAATATATACCGCAGGCCATCCATTGGATGTTAAAGGTCGAGTTGAGGATGAAGTGGAGTTTGGCCTACCAATTAAAATTGGGCACAATGTTTGGTTAGGTGGCGGTGTTATTGTTTGCTCAGGCGTTACTATTGGTGACAACGCTGTTATTGGTGCAGGAAGCGTGGTAACAAAGGACATTCCGGCAAATAGTTTGGCGGTAGGTAATCCTTGTAAGGTTATTAAAGAAATCGATAATGGCCAACGAT
This sequence comes from Vibrio sp. CyArs1, assembly GCF_022432925.1. Lineage (NCBI taxonomy): Bacteria > Pseudomonadati > Pseudomonadota > Gammaproteobacteria > Vibrionales > Vibrionaceae > Vibrio > Vibrio sp. CyArs1. Next base: position 96,847 of record NZ_JAKRBO010000001.1, read on the forward strand.
CCAGTCAATAAATGCCTAATTTACGTCTTAACGCAAGAATAAAATAACGCAAAAACAGTAATTTAACTTTGCGTCAAAAAATTGTTGATTAGATAACGATTTTTTGACGTTTTGTTTGATGTCCATTCCATAAAAATTTATCATAACGGCGTTAGTTCTATAAGTTTCTATTTGTAGTGGATTTGGCGTTGCAGTATTCGGATTTTGAATTGTCATTAGGTTTGATGGAAAAAGCGTTGGAAAGTGCCTCTGCTGCTGTCCTAATTACTGACGTCAACGCACATATCAAATATGCTAATAAACAATTCTACAATCTTACCGGATACTGTGAGCAAGAAGTGATTGGGAAAAATCCTAATTTTCTTCGCTCTGGAAAAACAACCGAAAAAACCTACCGTGATATGTGGTCGAAGCTTCTTTCCGGCAAGGATTGGTACGGTGAGCTGATAAATAGAAAGAAGAATGGTACGTTGTTTGTTGAAAAAGCACACATTAGCCCATTCGAGTATCAAGGCCAAAAATTCTATATTGCGGTCAAACGAGATGTTACCTCCGAAAAGAACTTAACTGAAAAACTAAGTGACTTAGCGTATTTTGACGCACTCACTCGCTTGCCGAATAGAACATCTTTTTTCGATCATCTTCAGAATTTCTTAGTAGAGCACCAAGACTCAACTGAACCATATTCGTTGCTGTTAATTGATTTAAATGAATTTAAATCAATTAACGACAGTAAAGGACATGATTATGGTGATCTCTTTCTACAAAATGTCGCCAGACGTTTTAAGAATGTGGTGGGGGAAGGTGGAGTTGTTGCCCGTCTAGGGGGCGATGAGTTCGTCGTGTTATTGCCCAAGTCTGGTGTAGACGTTGCAGAGCGCGTCGCCCAAAATCTACTAGATGCCATAGCTTACATCGAAATCGGTAATAAATCCGAGCGCGGCTCGGCTGCGGTTGGTATTACAACGAATGAAAGTAAACGCATTCCAACAAGTTTGCTTCTTAAGCAGGCTGACCTTGCCATGTATCGTGCCAAACAGTGCCAAACGATGTGGGTAAGTTATAACGAAGAGATGGGAACCCAGTGGGGACGTAAAAAAGCCCTAGCTCAAAGGCTTGCTGAAGCGATAGAACTTCATAAGCTAGAAGTGAGCTTTATGCCAGTCATCGATCTTCATAAGAATGAGGTGGTTGCTTATAAGAGCCGTTTAGAGTGGGTGGATAAAGTTCTTGGTAACGTCGATCGCTTTGAGTTTATTCCTATTGCGGAAGAATCGCAGTTGGTTCGCAAACTTAATCTATTTACTATCGAGCAGGCTTGTAAATACGCAACCGTAGGTGAGCTAAAAACGGTTGCCGTTAAAGTGTCTTCGAAGAACTTTGGTCACGGTTTGTTTGTTCAAGAAGTTATTGAAATTCTTGAGCGCTTTAAATTACCTCCTCAGTGTCTAGTATTAGAAGTGTTTGAAGATATGCTTTCTAAAAAGCGCTGCGTTGATGAGCTATACCAATTAGTCGATTTCGGCTGTCAAATTACCGTCGCAGATTTTGGTATGGGTCATATCTCCATCTCCGAATTGCGTGCGCTGCCTATTCAAAAACTAAAAGTAGGCGCTCAACTGACAGAAGAAATTGCGCAAGATACGTCAGTAGAGCAGGTAGCTAAGGCGATTGTTGGGTTGGCTAACGTGCTTAATATTGAGACTATTGCGGAAGGGGTTACGACTGAACAGCAATTACAGTCGTTAAAAACGATTGGCTGCCATTTTGCCTCAGGTCCTTACATTTCATTTCGTATGCAACAAGGTAGCTAAGCTGCCTATTTCCTTCTTTTAATTCCAATTGTCACAATTTGAAACCATTCACGGAAAACTCATCGAAACGTTTCGATAGTCCGATCTGGCTCACACTTGACCATTCACTCCCTCGATCTTTTGATTAACTACGCTAGGATTATTATCGAAACGTTTCGATGACAAAATTATCAAAAAACATTTATCCAGAATACAGTCTCGATAAAGCCGCATGAAGCAGGTATAAGACATGAAAAAAAGTGCTCTAATTAACTCTGAACTTTCTTACTTAGTGTCCACATTAGGTCACACTGATGAAGTGACTATTTGTGATGCAGGGTTACCTATAGCAGACCACGTGCAGCGCATCGATCTTGCGTTAACTCACGGAGTTCCCGCCTTCCTGGATACGGTTAAAGTTTATCTTGCAGAAGCGCAAATCGAAGGTGTGGTAATTGCAGAGGAATTTAAACAAGTAAGCCCTGAACTCCATGACGCACTGATTACGACGATAGAAGAAGAGAAGCAAGCAACGGGCAAAGCGATTTCAGTTGTATACGTTTCACATGAAGAGTTCAAAGTAAGAACACACGATTCAAAAGCGGTAGTAAGAACAGGTGAATGTACGCCTTATGCTAACGTGATTTTTCAAGCGGGCGTCGTCTTTTAGTCCGGCAAGCACAGACAGTACAGGACAACTAACATGCTGCAACCAATATTACAATTAAGCGATATTGAAAAAGCTTTCCCAGGGGTCAAAGCCTTGGATAAAGCCAGTTTGAATGTGTATCCGGGCAAAGTCATGGCTTTGCTAGGTGAAAATGGCGCTGGTAAATCGACATTAATGAAAGTGTTAACGGGTATTTATTCCAAAGATTCTGGAGATTTGCGCTATCAAGGTACTGAGGCTGCATTCCAAGGTCCAAGAGACTCTCAGCAAGCCGGCATCAGTATTATCCACCAAGAGTTAAATCTAATTCCCGAGCTTACTATTGCGGAAAACATCTTTCTAGGTCGAGAAAAAACGAACGCGTTTGGTCGCATTCTGTGGAATGAGATGTATGCCGAAGCCGATCGTTTGTTGGCTCGTTTGAATGTAAAGCACAGCTCCAAAACACCATTGGGTGAGTTGAGTCTGGGTGAACAACAGATGGTGGAAATTGCCAAGGCACTATCGTTCGAATCAAAAGTCATCATTATGGATGAACCAACCGACGCATTAACTGACACTGAGACTGAGTCGCTATTTAGCGTCATTAATGAGCTGCGCGATCAGGGTTGCGGCATAGTTTACATTTCACACCGTTTGAAAGAAATCTTTGAGATTTGTGACGACATCACGGTATTGCGTGATGGTAAGTTCATCGGTCAACGCACTGTAGCGGAAACCGATGAAGACCTACTTATTGAAATGATGGTTGGTCGTAAGTTAGATGAACAATACCCTCGCATTGATGCGGTTCACGGCAAAACGAGCCTAGAAGTGAAAGACCTGTCAGGCCCAGGCGTGAATGATGTCAGCTTTACCTTAGACCAAGGAGAAATTCTTGGAATCTCTGGGCTTATGGGGGCAGGGCGCACCGAGCTTATGAAGATTATTTATGGTGCTCGCAAGCGTGAGTCGGGCTCTGTGATACTGAATGGCAAAACCATTAATCCAAGTAGCCCTCAGGATGGCTTGGCAAATGGTATCGCTTATATCTCCGAAGACCGTAAAGGTGACGGTTTGGTACTCGGTTTATCCGTTAAAGAGAACATGTCGCTTTGTGCCCTAGAACAGTTGTCTAAAGGTGCCCAGATTCAACATGGTGAGGAAGTGATTGCAGTAGAGGACTTCATTAAGCTCTTTAACATCAAAACACCGTCTCGTGATCAGATCATCGGTAACTTATCGGGTGGTAACCAGCAGAAGGTAGCTATTGCCAAAGGGCTGATGACCAAACCAAAAGTTCTGATTCTGGACGAGCCCACCCGTGGCGTTGATGTTGGTGCGAAAAAAGAAATCTATCAGCTTATCAACAAATTTAAAGCAGATGGTATGAGCATCATTCTCGTATCATCAGAAATGCCTGAAGTATTGGGTATGAGTGATCGCATTTTGGTTATGCATGAAGGGCATATAAGCGGAGAGTTTATGGCACACGAAGCAGACCAAGAAAAACTATTAGCATGCGCTGTCGGCAAAAATGTAAGTGAGGAAGCAGCATGAGCAACAAAACAATGAGCGTTGACACGGAAAAAAAGAAGCCTCTTTTTAACAAAGAGTGGTTAATCGAGCAGAAGTCGCTGATCGCTTTGATCTTCTTGATTGTCGTGGTGTCATTCCTTAACCCTAACTTTTTCACCGTAGACAATATTCTGAATATTCTACGTCAAACCTCTGTTAACGCTATTATCGCGGTTGGTATGACCTTGGTCATTTTGACGGCGGGTATTGACTTGAGTGTTGGCTCGGTATTAGCACTTTGCGGTGCGTTTGCAGCAAGTTTGATTGCCATGGAAGTGCCGGTATTAATCGCCGTTCCTACTGCTTTACTTGCTGGTGCTGCGTTGGGTGCGATCAGTGGCATTATAATCGCGAAAGGTAAAGTGCAAGCCTTTATAGCAACATTAGTAACGATGACCTTGTTGCGCGGTGTCACTATGGTTTATACCGATGGTCGTCCTATTTCAACTGGCTTCACTGATACCGCTGATGCGTTCGCTTGGTTTGGTACAGGCTACGCTATGGGCATTCCGGTACCGGTCTGGATTATGGTGATTGTATTTGCTGCAGCATGGTACCTACTTAACCATACACGATTTGGTCGTTATGTTTACGCACTAGGTGGCAATGAATCAGCGACACGTTTGTCTGGTATTAACGTCGACAAAGTAAAAATCGGTGTGTACGCCATCTGTGGTTTGTTAGCAGCACTAGCAGGCATCATAGTGACTTCCCGTTTATCATCAGCACAACCTACGGCAGGTATGGGCTATGAGTTAGATGCTATCGCTGCCGTTGTTCTTGGTGGCACTAGCTTGATGGGCGGTAAAGGTCGAATCATGGGAACCTTAATCGGTGCTCTTATTATTGGCTTCCTAAACAATGCTCTGAACTTATTAGATGTTTCCTCTTACTACCAAATGATTGCTAAAGCAGTGGTAATTCTGCTGGCAGTACTGGTAGATAACAAAAACAAGTAACAACTCGTAAACACAATTTAACAATAACTGGCTCGACATTAAGTTGAGCCACCCCCTACACAAAGGACTAAAACGATGAAAAAACTAGCAACTCTTATCTCTGCTGCGGTACTTTCTGCTTCGATGTCTGCAACGGCATCTGCACAAGACACGATGGCAATTGTTGTATCTACTCTTAACAACCCATTCTTTGTAACCATGAAAGAAGGCGCAGAGGCAAAAGCAAAAGATTTGGGTTATAACCTGATCGTTTTGGACTCTCAGAATGACCCAAGCAAAGAGCTGTCAAACATCGAAGATTTAACCGTTCGTGGCGTCAAAGCGATTCTGATCAACCCAACAGACTCTGACGCAGTATCTAACGCAATTCGCATGGCTAACCGTTCTAATATCCCAGTACTCACTCTTGACCGTGGTGCAAGCCGTGGTGACGTAGTTAGTCATATCGCGTCTGATAACGTAGTCGGTGGTGAAATGGCTGGTCACTACATTATGGAAAAAGTAGGTGAGAAAGCGAAAGTTATCCAACTTGAAGGTATTGCTGGCACGTCGGCAGCTCGCGAACGTGGTGAAGGCTTCATGAACGCTGTAAAAGGTTCTCAAATGGAGCTCCTTGCTAGCCAACCAGCAGACTTTGACCGTACTAAAGGTCTGAATGTAATGGAAAACCTTCTAGCAGCTAACCCTGATGTTCAAGCGGTATTCGCGCAGAACGATGAAATGGCACTGGGCGCACTTCGTGCGGTTGAAGCAGCTGGTAAAGACGTGATGATTGTTGGTTTTGATGGCACAGAAGACGGTATGGCAGCGGTTAAACGTGGCAAACTGGCTGCAACTATCGCTCAGCAACCTGACATGATCGGTGCATTAGGTGTTGAAACAGCAGATAAAGTACTGAAAGGCGAAAAAGTCGAAGAGTACATTCCTGTACCACTTAAAGTAGTGACTGAATAATCACCAGACTCCCTCTTTTGAGGATAGTAAAGCTCTCCTTTAACAAAAGGAGAGCTTTGAATAAAGCAAGCCTGTCTCGTCCAAGTTAATTTCGGCCTGTCATATCAAGGCAACCCCAAGTTAATTTATTTGAGTAAAAAGGAACAATGTATGAATAAACTCATCGTATTGGGTAGTGTGAATGCAGATCATGTGCTGCAAGTTCCTTCTTTCCCTAGACCGGGTGAAACCTTGCACGGTATGAATTACCAAGTGATTCCAGGTGGTAAAGGTGCAAACCAAGCTGTAGCCGCGGCGCGCCTTGGTGGAGATACTGGCTTTATTGCCTGTGTAGGCGATGATGCGTTTGGCATTAACATTCGCGAAGCATTCAAAGCTGACGGTATCAATATCGCGGGTGTGCAATTGGAGCCAGGAACCCCAACAGGTATCGCGATGATACAAGTAGCAGAAAGCGGTGAGAATAGTATTTGTATTTCTGCAGAAGCGAACGCAAAGTTAACTACTGCTCGCGTTGAACCACATAGGACGATGATTGAAAACGCAAAATATTTGCTGACACAGCTTGAGACTCCTATTGAAGGTATAGAGTATGCGGCAAAACTGGCAAAACAATCGAAAACTAACGTAGTCCTAAATCCCGCACCTGCAATGGCGTTACCAGACTCTCTGCTTGAGTGTGTTGATGTGATCACGCCAAACGAAACAGAAGCGGAAGTACTCACTGGTATTACAGTCACTGACGATGAGTCAGCACAAGAAGCAGCGAATGAACTTCACCGTAAAGGCATTGAAATTGTCATGATTACGCTGGGTTCAAAAGGTGTATGGTTAAGTCAAAATGGTCGTGGAGTGCGTATCCCTGGTTTTAAAGTAGATGCAACGGACACCACGGCTGCGGGTGATACATTTAATGGCGCGTTGGTTACTGGTTTAATTGAAGGAAAATCGATTGAAGAGGCGATCGTTTTTGCTCATGCTGCTGCCGCTATTTCGGTGACTCGATTTGGTGCTCAGACTTCCATTCCTTCGTTAGATGAAGTAAAAGAGTTTTTAGAGCAAAAAGCTTAAAATAAGGCGCTGATATTAGGCGACTACAATGCATAAGCAGTAGCGGAGAGCATTGCCCAATGGCAACGATGAAGGACATAGCAAGACTAGCTGGCGTATCCACATCGACAGTGAGTCATGTCATCAATAAAACACGGTTTGTGAGTGAAGAGATTTCGGAGCGTGTGAATAGCGCAGCGAAAGAGCTGAACTATGCCCCCTCAGCACTAGCTCGTAGCTTAAAAATGAACCGTACACGAACAATTGGAATGTTAGTGACAACCTCAACCAACCCGTTTTTTGGCGAGGTGGTGAAAGGGGTAGAACGTAGCTGTTATCATCAAAACTACAACCTTATTCTGTGCAATACAGAAGGGGATACTGAGCGCATGAGAGCATCCATCGATACGCTTCTGCAAAAGCGTGTTGATGGGCTGATTCTTATGTGTTCGACACTAGAAGGTGAGAAACTAGATATTTTCGACCAGTACCCAACTATACCGGTGGTAGTAATGGACTGGGGCCCTATCCATTTTGAAAGTGACAAAATTCAAGATAACTCTTATCTAGGAGGTTATCTAGCGACTAAGCACTTGATCGAATGTGGGCATAGGGAAATTGGTTGTATCACTGGACCATTGAATCGCCATCAGGCTTTGATGCGTTACGAGGGCTACAAAAAAGCTCTAAAAGAACATTCGCTGCCACTAAATCCCGACTGGATTATTGAGTCAGATTTTGAATGTGATGGTGGAGCTAAGTCTCTAGAGATATTAATGTCTCGTGGTGCATTACCGAGTTCGATATTTGTGTGCAATGACATGATGGCGATGGGCGCCATAAATATCGCTCATGACAAAGGCGTAAAGGTGCCCGAAGAGCTGTCTATAATCGGCTATGATGATATTCACATAGCAAAATACATGACGCCTGCTTTAACAACGATTCACCAGCCTAAATATCGGTTGGGTAAAGCTGCAGTTGAAACCTTGTTAGCCAAAATAGATAAAACGACAGAGGTTCCTGACGTAGTACAGTTAGAGCCAACCCTAGTGGTGAGAAACAGTGTAAAGTCAGTATTGTAGGCTGTTCACGACAAAATAAAAAAAGCACCTTGCATTTGGCAGGTGCTTTTTTGATGTTATTGGTATGTGTTTCAATTACAGCGTTCTACTGAGAATTTACAGCGCGTTAGTGAGAATTTCTCGGCTGACGTCTAGGGTAATTGCTTGATTCTCACCTAACTTAACATAGCCATTTTGTTCAAGCTTCGCTAAGACTGCCTCTACTGCATCAGACTTGTCACCGCTTACTTCGGATAGTTGAGCATCAACATTTAGGCTGGCATAGAAAGCTTCAATTGCACTGATGGTGCGCTCCGCAAGATCATCGCTATCTTCTAATTGGAAGACGTTGCGTCCCATCTGCTCAATTTTCCCACGCTTGAAAGTCATCTGACTGCGTAGCAGTGACGGTTGAATAATCGCCAGTGAGCGAGCGTGATCAACATTCCAAAGAGCGGTCAGTTCGTGGCCGATCATATGAGTAGCCCAGTCTTGAGGCATCCCTGTACCAATTAAGCCGTTAAGTGCTTGGTTAGCTGTCCACATTAAGTTTTCACGCCACGCATCATCGCGTTGCTCAAACTTAGCTCCGAGCTGGAGCAGGTTACGTAGCAGCACTTCAGCATACCCTTCCTGAACCATGTTGCCTGTCTGAGTAGTGATGTATTGCTCGCAAACGTGAACCCATGCATCAACAAGCCCATTAATCAGTTGACGCTCTGGCAATGTCTTCATTGCATCCGGGTCGAGTACTGCGAACTGAGGTCGAACTAGTGGTGTCATGAAGCCCAGCTTTTCATGAGTCGACTTCTTGGTGACAACCGCGCCCATGTTTGACTCGGAACCTGTTGCTGGTAACGTCAGTATTACCCCGATAGGCACAGCTGTTTCAGGTTTATATTGGCCTGTAATTAAGTCCCAGCTGTCGCCATCGTGCAATGACGCTGCGGCGATGTACTTAGTTCCATCAATAACAGAACCACCACCCACTGCGAGCAAATAATTAACGCCTTCAGATTTAACCAGTTCGATAGCCTTATCTAAGGTCTCTTTAGTAGGATTGGCTTCTACGCCTGAGAACTCTAACCATGTGTGATTTTGCAAAGCTTCAACGACTTGATCGTAGACTCCGTTGCTTTTAATGGAGCCGCCGCCATAGATAACGAGTACTTTGGAGGTCGTTGGTATGCTAGAAGAGATCTGTGCAATTTGGCCTTGGCCGAAATGAATCACTGTAGGGTTTACGTAGCTAAATTTCATAGTATTGCCTCACATTCCAATGTAGTAAATGCACCTTAATTATGAAGAGGGCGCATTGCATTTATGCTACTTATGTTTGGGGCAAATAGATCAGGCTTCAAGTGTTAAACCTGATCTATCTGTAATGATGGGCGAATTAATGCGCAGTTAAGAGCAATTAGGGGATAGGCCAGCAATCTCTCGTTCTTGCTGTAGTTCTTTATGGAATGCTTCTAATTGGGTTTGTGCGACGGCTGGATCGTTGATGGATGAACTCATCTTAACGAATTTGCTCACCGCTCGATCAACGCCTTCAGTATTATCACGGTCAAAGTCGATCAGAGCCTGCATAGCGACTCCTGCTTCCTTATAAGATTCTTGAGATGCATTCTCGGCAGCAAGTGCTGAGCGGTATGCATTATCGTGTTGACAGGAAATTAATGCGTTCACCGAAGCATCGATATCGGGACCAAAATCTAACGAGGGCTTAGCGGGTGCAGGTGCTTTCTGCTGTTGTGCTTCTTGTTGTTGGTCTTTGGCATATCCATCTACGGCTCCGGCAGTACCGCCAGCTAGAGCCCCTGCCGTAACATTTCGACTCAATCGGTAGGTGTCTACTTCGCCATCAACGATTAGATCGGTAAGTGCCCCCAACATACCAGCAGAGACCGCACCAACTGCCGCGCCTTCTGCAGCCCCTTGTGTAGTATTGGCGCCACAGCCCAATAGTAAGACAGAAGAAATGGCGACAGCTAATAACGAACGTACTTTCATGATCAATTCCTTGTCATTGATAGTTATTGGGCCAGTATAGGATGGATCTGCAAATTTTTCTCCATTTAATTAGTATGTTAGCGAAGTAATTAACATATTAAACTGACGCAAGATCGATTCATTATTTAATTAACTTCGGTGGTATTGGGAAGAAATATAAAACTCTGTTATTTAACCTATCGAATCATTATTAATCTGTATTCTTGACGCAAAATAAGTGTCCCGTCATTTCAGTGTAACAGCAATTAATTGCGAGACATTTCTTAAAAACCATCAATAGAATTCTCAATAACGGCTCAAAAGTTACACTTTATTTTTGTCGTATCTAAAGTGTGTTTCTGAGATGTAATTGAATTGTAAATTCACAAAAAAGTCGTAGTCCTTGTGATTCATTGCATCATTGTGAAATTTTCTACTAGTTAAGAAAGGATTCGTAATGGAACATACTAGAAATCTCACACCTACATTGAAGGTAGGTTCTCTAAGCTTATTAGCACTGGTTTGTGCTGCTTCACTATATGGTAATAATGCTCAAGCGAACACATCACAAACTGACTGTCGTCCAGATGGCTTATATCAGACACCAGGCATAACGGTACCTTATTGCACTATTTATGATGCAGAGGGGAGAGAGTTGATGGGGGCGGACCACCCACGTCGAGTAATTGGTTACTTTACGAGTTGGCGTTCAGGGAATGATCCTCAGGCTGCCTACTTAGTTAAAGATATTCCTTGGGACCAATTGACTCATATCAACTACGCGTTCGTCAGTATAGGCTCAGATGGCAAAGTTAATATTGGTGACGTTAATGATCCGAACAATGTAGCTGTAGGTCAGGAATGGCCTGGTGTGGAAGTTGATCCTGCGCTTGGCTTTAAAGGCCATTTTGGGGCGTTAGCGACAGCGAAAAAGAAACATGGTGTAAAAACCCTTATCTCTATAGGCGGCTGGGCTGAGACCGGTGGTCATTTCGCTACCGACGGTACACGAGTTGCTGACGGTGGTTTCTATACTATGACCACTAATGCTGATGGCTCGATTAATCATCAAGGAATTGAAACCTTTGCTACTTCAGCCGTTGAAATGATGAGAACGTATCAGTTTGATGGTTTGGATATTGACTATGAATATCCTACCTCAATGGCAGGCGCGGGTAACCCAGATGACAAAGCGTTTGCAGAAAGCCGAAGAGCGCATCTTTGGAAGTCTTATGAAGTGTTGATGAAAGTACTGCGTGAGAAACTGGACGCGGTCAGTGCTCAAGATGGTGTGCATTATATGTTGACGATTGCGGCACCTTCCTCAGGCTACTTACTGCGTGGTATGGAAACCATGTCAGTGACCCAATATCTTGATTATGTGAATATTATGTCCTACGACCTCCACGGAGCCTGGAATGACCATGTAGGCCATAACGCAGCCCTTTATGACACAGGTGAAGACTCTGAACTGGCACAATGGAATGTCTATGGAACAGCAGCTTATGGTGGCATCGGGTACTTAAACACTGATTGGGCTTATCATTATTTCCGTGGTTCCATGCCTGCTGGTCGAATCAATATTGGTGTTCCGTACTATACCCGAGGATGGCAAAACGTTTCTGGTGGCAACAACGGCCTATGGGGACGAGCACCACTTCCGAATCAATCTGAATGCCCAGCGGGAACGGGAGAAGGAGAGAAAAACAACTGTGGATACGGTGCTTTAGGTATCGACAATATGTGGCATGATAAGGACGTTAACGGCAATGAAATGGGCGCAGGTTCTAACCCTATGTGGCATGCGAAGAACTTAGAAAAGGGTATCTGGGGCTCCTATGCACAAGCCTATGGTTTAGATCCTGTAAACGACCCAAGCGATAAGTTTGTAGGAACCTACACTCGTAACTATGACAGCGTTGCCGTCGCACCTTGGTTGTGGAATGCAGAAAAGAACGTTTTCCTTTCTACTGAAGATGTAGAATCTATTGATGTAAAAGCGCAATACGTTATTGATAAAGAAATCGGTGGCATCATGTTTTGGGAACTTGCGGGTGACTACAACTGTTATGTACTAGACGCTAATGGTAATCGTGGAGCGGTTGATCTTACGGAACAAGCATGTGCAACTGGTAATGGTGAATATCATATGGGTAATAGCATGACCAAAGCCATGTACGACAAATTCTTGAGTGCTAGCCCGTATGGCAATAAAGTTGCTACGGGCGCGATACCAACTGAGGCTGTTGATATTGCTGTTTCTATCGATGGTTTCAAAGTAGGTGACCAAAATTACCCAATCAATCCTAAAATCACTTTCACCAACAATACAGGCACCGACATTCCAGGTGGCACTGAGTTTCAATTTGATATTCCAGTATCGGCACCGGACAACGCTAAAGACCAGTCTGGCGGTGGACTAAAAGTTATCGCTTCTGGTCATACTAGAGCGAATAATATCGGTGGTCTAGACGGACCAATGCATCGCGTCGCCTTTACGCTACCAAGCTGGAAGAGTTTAGCTGCTGGGGCGAGCTATGAACTGGATATGGTGTACTACCTACCTATCTCAGGTCCTGCTAATTATGCAGTCAATGTTAATGGTGTCGACTATGCATTTAAGTTCGAGCAGCCTGATCTTCCTCTTGCTGACTTGAACGCTGGTGGTGGGAATAATGGCGGTGGCGATGGAGGTGGTAACTCTGGAACGTGTAATACCACCGGAGTAAATGCTTATCCAAACTTCCCTCAAACGGACTGGAAAGGTGACCCTAGCCACGCGAGTGGTGGTGATAAAATGAGTCACAACGGAGTGGTTTACAAAGCGAAATGGTGGACGAACTCGGTGCCAGGAAGTGACGGTAGTTGGGAACAAGTCTGCGTTATCTAATAGATAGCAACTAAACAGCAAAGCCGCCAAGTTATATTGGCGGCTTTTGTAATTTATGTCATAGATTTTTAGTCTACAAATACATAGCCTTCCGGTACAACAACAATACCTTTCTCTGAAATATGAAAACGCTCCGCGTCTTGTGATGGGTTTAGGCCAATCACTGTACCGGCAGGAATGACAACGTGCTTGTCGACAATACAGTTTGCTAATTGACAGTTTTCACTGACGGTAACCTCTCCAAACAAAATACTGTCAGCAATGGTCGCACCATCATTGATTCTTACGTTGGATGACAGAATGGAGTGGTGGACTGAACCACCAGAATTGACCACACCGTTGGCGATAATCGAATTAATAAATATGCCTTCGTTCCCAGTCGCAGAAGGGACAGTGCGTGCTGGAGGCAACTGAGGTTCATATGTCCGTATTCCCCAGTTTTCTTGATATAAATTCATTGGTGGAACAGGCTCTAGTAAGTCCATATTCGCCTCATAGAACGAATCAATAGTGCCGACATCTCGCCAGTAGCAATCTCGTGCCACGCGGCCTTTATCTTGGCCGAAGTTGTAAGCATAAACACCTTGTGAGTCTATCAACTTAGGAATGATATCCTTTCCGAAATCGTGACTTGAACTATCCAGTTCAGCGTCATCTTCTAGAGCTTGCTGAAGTGTTTCCATATCAAATACATAGATGCCCATAGAGACAAGGGAACGATGAGGGTCTGTCGGCATGGCCGCTGGATCTGCTGGCTTTTCAGCAAATGCTGTTACTTGCAACTCAGCATTGGTCGCCATTACTCCAAACGCACTGGCTTCATCTCGAGGTACGTCCATACAAGCAACCGTAAGTTTAGCGCCAGTTTGTTTGTGCTCTTCAACCATAGCTGCGTAATCCATACGATAGATATGGTCGCCTGACAACACAACTACGTGCTTAGCGTCACTTCGTGAGAGGAGCCACATGTTGTGATAAATAGCATCGGCAGTGCCTTCATACCATTTGCCGCCTTTTCTCATTTGCGGTGGTACGACGGTAATAAATTCTTTTAGTTCAGGATTGAAGATCGACCAACCGTCTCGGATATGTTTATGTAAGGAGTGAGACTTGTATTGGGTGAGAACCAGAATTTGCCGTAGTCCAGAATGCAAACAGTTGGTTAGCGTAAAGTCGATAATTCGGTATTTGCCACCGAAGGGTACGGCAGGTTTAGCGCGGTCATCGGTTAGAGGGCTTAACCGTGAACCCATGCCTCCTGCGAGAACAATCGTAAGGACATCTTGCATCGTCTTCTCCCTGAATGTGTGCAATTTTTATGGGGGTCTATTAATCCTTACAAGATCTACGCCATACCGTAACTTACTGATTATTCAAAGCTATGGAGTTCCTTAAATAGAGTTTTGCACCATTTTAGTGATGTCTATTCGAAAATTGCACCCGAATAGCAGCAGTGATATCGCATTGACTCAATATGGTGCAAATTGCAGAATATTAACTTCGATAGTTATGGAAATGTCATGTGTCACAAATATATATTTAAAGAATTGATATAGTCTTCCAAACCGATAAGAACAGGTGTTCTCAATGAGATTTATATTGCGCGCTATTGCTGCCTTACTACTACTGTTTTCCCTACCGAGCCTGGCATTAAGCCCATCGGATATCGTCATCAAATCTGACCAATCTATGAGAGGCGACTCAAGCTATACCGAACTGACCATGCGTATTATCAGGCCTGATTGGACGAGAACAATGAGTATGAAGAGTTGGACCAAAGGGCAAGATCTTTCCCTTGTTTTGGTTACAGCACCTGCAAAAGATAAAGGCTCTGCCTCGCTAAAACGTCAACGGGAAATGTGGAACTGGTTACCGAATATTGAGAGGGTGGTAAAGATTGCGCCATCTATGTTGGGACAGTCATGGATGGGATCGGACTTTACCAATGATGACCTCATAAACCAGTCTTCTATTGTGGTTGATTACACACATGAGTTAGTAAAAGAAGAGAGTTTCGATGGTGAGCAAACTTGGGTCATTGACGCTTATACTAAGCCGGATGCGCCAGTAGTTTGGAGTAAGGTAAGACTGTGGATTTCAAAAGAGACTTTCTTACAACGTAAAGCGGAGTTCTATGACGAGTTTGATGAGAAGGTAAATACAATGCAAACCTTTGATATCAAGGAATTAGGTGGACGTAAAGTGGCAACACGTATGGAGATGATTCCAGCTGACAAACCCGGACACAAGACAGAAATGATCACTCATCAAGCACAGTTTAATTTTGCTATTGAAGACAGCTTCTTCTCTCAAAGCCAAATGAAAGCGTTACGTGACTAAGGCCCACATGAAAACAAGGAGTGAGCGTTCATCATGTTATTAAAACTGGCTTGGCGAAATCTGTGGCGACAAAAACGCCGAACCTTGCTAACCGCATCGGCGTTGGCATTAGCCCTTTTTTTGTCTCTGTTAACTCGTAGCTTTCAAGAAGGAAGCTACAACGCCAACATAGATAACGCGGCACGCTTTTATACCGGTCTCATTCAATTACAGCACCCAGAATATGCCGAAAGCAATAGTATCGATGATGTGATATCGGGTGACCTGGAGCAGTTTCCTTATCTAAAGAACATGAACAGTGTTAGCTATATTTTGCCGAGACTTGAGTCTGTAGCATTGGCTGCGGCCGATGACCGCTCTAAGGGTGTGTTGGTTTTGGGCGTGGATCCAGAAGCAGAAGATCGCTATTCACATATTAGTAGTAAAGTCAGTTCTGGGAATTTTATCGATTCTGACAGTAACGGTGTTTTATTGGGTGAAGGACTAGCCTCGTACTTAAAACTGAACGTAGGTGATGAAATAATACTCTACGGGCAAGGTTACAGAGGACACACTGCTGCGGGGCTTTACACTGTAAATGGATTGCTTCATTTCCCAGTGAAAGCACTGGATAACCAAATGGTTTATATGCCGATCAAGCTTACACAAGAGCTATACAGTACTGGTGATCAAGTCACTTCTTGGGTATTGCACACCGACTCCCTTGATGACGTTGCAACTGTCGAAACAAAGCTTAAAGATCATTATCAGGATCAATTGAAAGTTAGGGATTGGCAAGACCTATCCCCTGAAATGGCGCAACAAATTGCCTTGGATCGTGCAGGTGGAATTTTCTTAATTTACATCTTATATGGCATTGTTGGTTTTGGTTTGTTTGCGACTGTCATGATGATGACACTGGAACGGCAGCGAGAGTTTGGCGTTATGCTTGCAACGGGCATGGTACGACGTCAACTACTGGGGTTGTTATTCATTGAATCGGCGTTCATTTGTCTTTTAGGTATTGTTATCGGTACGCTATTGACCATGCCAGTTCTAGGTTATTTCTTCTTAAATCCTATCGAGATAACAGGTGATGCTGCTCAAATGATGCTTGAAGCCGGCTTCGAGCCGATTCTTCCGGTTCACCTCGATCTTTCGTTATTTATGACCCAAGCCGTGGCTGTCACGTTCATCTTATTATTGTGTCTAGTCTACCCAAGTTGGCGTCTCTATCGTCTCAATCTGGTTTCTGCGCTAAAAGGGGGAGCACATGCTCATTAAATTGGCGTGGCGTAATCTATGGCGCAACAAAATTCGCACCGGGATCATGGCGGGCGCTATGGTATTCGGACTGGTGGGGGTGGTTGCCATGATGGGATTCATGAATGGTATGACTGACAACATGGTCCATAATGCTATTGCTTGGCAAACCAGTCATTTACAGATCCATAATCAAAGGTTCGATGAGAATCCTGATATTAAAGACACCGTAATTGGTGATAAGCAAATTGAAGCTGCACTTGAGGCAAACTCGAATATCAATCAGTGGGTATCTAGGTTCGTTGTGGATGGCATGATGGCATCAGCTCGCAGCACCCGTGGTGTAACGGTATTGGGCATAGACTCGGCCAATGAACTTGACTTTACACCAATTGCGGAACGTCTCGTTGATGGGGAGTGGCTTGATGAAAAAGGTCGCAATCCGATATTAGTGTCGGCCAAAAATGCGCAGCGTCTAAAGCTTCGAGTGGGCTCTAAGGTGGTGATTACGTTTACCGACCCTGAAGGAGAGGTAACGGGAGCCGCATTCCGAGTTCGCGGTATCTTTAAAACGCCATCATCTGCTTACGATGATGGTCACGTCTTAGTCCGAAAGTCTGACATCCAATCTCTGGCAAAACTTAATGGAGTTCATGAGTATGCCGTCCAAGTAACCGCAAAGGCCAACGCTAACAGTGAGGAGCAAGTACGACATGTTGTCTCAGACCTGCAGTCGCTCATTCCAAGTGGTAACGTGGTACAAGGTTGGTATCAATTGCAACCGCTATTGGCAACCATGATTAATACGATGAAAATCAGTAATCAAGTGATGTTGACGGTTTTTGTTGTGGCGATGGCGTTTGGTATCGTCAATATCATGTTGATGTCGGTTTTTGAACGTACTCAAGAATTTGGCGTTTTAATGGCCGTGGGAATGCAAAAGCACAAAATTTTTATGTTGGTGATGCTAGAAACTGTGTTACTAGGTAGCTTAGGTGCCATTCTAGGTATTGTATTTAGCAAAGCACTTATTGCTATTTTAGGTCACACGGGGTTGTCACTTGGCTCTATGGCGCAAGGGTTAGGTGCTTATGGTGTAGATACGTTACTGTTCCCAACGGTCTCCAATGAACAATACCTGATGGTATTTGTTACCGTGTTTATCGCCTCTATAGTGGCTGCGCTCTATCCTGCACGACAAATCCTTAAACAGAAGCCCGTTGAAGCCATGTCTGATAAGAAATAATCAAAAGGTAAGTGAATTGAGATGACCATAGAGATTAAGCAGCTTAATAAAATCTATAACCCAAAAAGTGAATTTCCGGTGCATGCGGTTCAAGACTTATCTTTGACGATTGAGCAGGGAGAGTTTGTCGCCATTATGGGACCTTCGGGATCAGGAAAAACTACTATCCTCAATATGTTAGGGGGCATTGATACCCCTACATCTGGAGAAGTATGGATTGAGGAAAGCAACATTTGTCAGCTATCT
The DNA here is from genome assembly GCF_022432925.1 of Vibrio sp. CyArs1. NCBI lineage: Bacteria > Pseudomonadati > Pseudomonadota > Gammaproteobacteria > Vibrionales > Vibrionaceae > Vibrio > Vibrio sp. CyArs1. The sequence continues at coordinate 114,850 of NZ_JAKRBO010000001.1, forward strand.
GAGAAACAACTCATTGCATTTCGCCGTGACAACATCGGGTTTATCTTCCAGGACTATAGTTTATTACCTGTCCTGACTGCTCAAGAGAATGTCGAGTTTGTCATGCAACTACAAGGCGTAGCAGAGAAGCAGTGTCAGCAGCGTGCGAGTGAGTTATTGGCCCAAGTGGGGCTTGAAAATCAGAAAGATAAACGGCCACCAAAAATGTCTGGGGGACAACAGCAACGTGTAGCCGTCGCACGTGCTCTAGCGCCAAGACCACGATTTGTGATGGCGGACGAACCGACAGCCAACCTAGACGCCAAAAGTACCGCAGAACTGCTAGATATTATGCAACATCTGAACGAAGTGGAAGGAACGACATTTATATTTTCCACCCATGATCCTCGAGTGATAAAAAGGGCAAAGCGCGTCATTGTGTTTGAAGATGGCAAACTGGCGTCCGACAAACTGCAAACTGAGCTTACCACGGAGCTCGAACACTAGTTATGTGGAAAAAGTTAGTCACCACCATTTTTATCGTTGGCGCAGCTGTCTATATGGTAGAAGTGAAAGCGGAGATACCGGGGTTACAGCCAGAGAAGAACTGGGACCTAACCGGTTATGTGAAATACATGGCGACAGGGGGCATTCCAGATCACGGAGAGAATACCTTAGATCACCTTATACATCAGAGATTTAACTACGAGTATCGCTTCTCTTCCTCATTTCGTTTTAATGCAGGCATGCGCAATAGAGTACTCGCTGGCGATAGCTTGAGTGCGCCGTTCTATTCAGAGATTATTGCGGCGGACAACGGATATTTTGACCTATCAAGAAACCTGGTCGATAACGACAACATGATCATCAACAGTCAGTTTGACCGTTTGTATTTTGATTGGAAAGGGGATGACTGGAGCTCAAGAATAGGACGTTATCGAGTCAATTGGGCGATGAACACCATTTGGAATCCTAACGATCTGTATAACTCGTACTCGATATACGACTTTGACTATGAAGAAAGACCAGGAACCGATGCGATATCGCTCAGCCGCAAACTTGGATTTGCGAGCAGTATAGACTTTGTCTACAGTCCCAACAAAGACAGCAATTTAAAGAGATATTCTGCTCGCTATCTATTTAATCACAACGGTTGGGACATGCAGGTTCTAGCTGGACGATCAGGTTTGGATTACGTTCTAGGTGGTGGTTTTGCAGGTGATATTAATGGTGCTGGGTTTCGAGGGGAGCTGACATGGTTTGACCCATGGAAATCCGAGTATCAAGGTCAATCTTATGAAAAGACCATCGTATCAAGTATTGAGACTGACTATAGTTTTGGTGGAAGACGCAATTGGATAGGGCGAGCATCGGTACTTTATATTAGTGAACCACAACAAGCGATTGATGCGGCGGTATATCTAACTTTACCTCTCACCGCGAGAACTCTGAGTTTTACTAAATTCACGGGCTACGCCGACTTAGGTTTCGACATTACACCATTGTCGCGATTTACTATGTCTGGTAGTTACTATCAAGATGGCTCTTTTTTCGTTGGTTTATCGAACAGCTACTCATTGTCTGACGACTGGCAATTGCTTACCGTATTACAGCGTTTTGATGGCAGTTCTGGAAGCTTGTTTGGAGCAACCCCTTCAACACTGCTGTTTGCCAACATCAAATGGTCGTTCTAATTACTTAGATGATGAGTCGTTTTCTCTAGAACTAACCGAAACCATGCACTGAAGGTTGCTGGCTCCGCCTTCATCGTTTGCTCGATATCAGACTGCTGCCACCATTCACACAGTTCTGCTTCGTCTGCATTAAGGTTGAACTCGACTTTGTTCGATTCAGCAATAACCACGTGATCAAGTTCATTCTCAGTTAAACCATTGCTGAATTTAGCACAATAACTAACGGTACCAATATCGATGAGTTCGAGTGGGGTCGTTATGCCAAGCTCTTCGACAAGACGACGTTGTGAAGCCGAGATAATCTCTTCATCTGGACGTGGATGTGAACAGCAGGTATTACTCCACAATCCACCACTGTGATATTTATTGATCGCGCGTTTCTGAAGTAAGAACTCAAGTTGGCCAGCGTTATAACGATAAATAAGCACTGAAAAAGCCAGATGTTTAAGGCCTAAACGGTGGGCTTCCAGCTTCTCTTCGGTACCGATTGGTTTCCCAAATTTATCGACGACAACAACCAGTTCACAACTCATATTCTATCTCACGCTTGCTTAATGACCGCTTTGAACACTGCGGTTTTCTCTTATTTCACTGCTGCGCCAACCAGCGAGGGCGCGCATCATAGCACAAAAGACCCTGTGATGGAGAGTGGAGGGGAGATTAATTCACAACATTGATACTAAAGATGAAGAGAGATGGATCATTAATGTATTGATTGGGCTCATTCTTTCAGATGTGGATGAGAGTAGCGTTGGTACCTCGGTAACTGATTTCTTAGATTATTGAACGTCGCTCTAGCACTTTGGGTAGAGAGTTTATTCATCAACCAGTCGGGTAGTATTCCACCAGGGTCTGCATAGGCTTTGTATTCGATAAGTGTCGTACCGTTGGTCAGCTTTTGTAGATTCCAACTCGCATCGACAGAAGTAATTCGAATATAACCCTCTTGTTTCGGTAATGAGGATTCAGGCGCATCGTTAATTTCGATAGTGAAACCATAATCGTCGACCCAATACTTCGAGTAGGTAACCATATCGCGGTCTCTCGCTGGCCAAGGTGCTTTAAACTGGGTATAAACGATGTTTTCGCTGATTGATATTTGCCTTAACACTCGGCTATGGCTGGCGTTATCTATCCAGTTGGGGACGTTTTCACTATCTTCTAATAAGGTTAAGAAGGCACTATAAGTTGTTGGTGTAAACATTTGCGCTCGGATTTCGACTAAACCATCGGTGTGTTCTCGAGTGTAGATAGTGATTCCATCATTATCACTGTCAAATTGCCAATAGCTATTTTCTTCAGCGCTTAATGAGCCTGTCAGCAGTATCGTCGATAACAGTAAAATGATGCGTAAAACGTCCATGTTTCACCTGTTGAATGTCAATTTCTTGCATTAAGCATATACAATTTTATTCGAAAAATCAGGGTAGTAGACATTTTAAGTAAAAGAATGGAAGTAGAAGTAGATAGATAGAAGTAGGGAAAGGCTTTCCAAATAGTAAGAGCCAACAGGGCTAGGCGCACGTGTTGGCTCTTTAGGTTGTAATGAATATTAGCCTTCGTTACGCTTTCGGCTTACCAAGTGATTTGACGCCGCCGCTGCTAATAGCGCACCACCAATTACCAAGGTTTGGTAGTAGGCAGGTACGAGAGTGAGCATCCCGACGGTTAAGGTCATGATAATCAATGCACCAACAAATGAACGCAGTACTTTGCCTTCACCGCCACTAAACGCTGTACCACCAATTAACACCACAAGAATCGCGGTCAACTCCATACCATCACCCGACAACGGGTCACCCAGCGACATAAAGCTTGAACGAGCAATCCCCGCAAGCGCAGCTGTTGCACCGACAATGGCGTAGAGCGTGAAGACGACTAGCCCAGTCTTAATACCTGATAATTTAGCCGCCGTTGGGTTGCCACCCGTCGCTGCGGCGTATTTACCTAGTAAAGAACGGTTTTGTAGGATGATGAGCAAAGCCGTAACCCCCACCGCGACCCAAAATGCCATTGGCAATCCAAGTAAAACAGCATCGCGACCATAGTCGTTAAACCATGCTGGCATTTTTAGATCGCCCATGGACTTGATGGCTGACACGCCATCTTCAACTAGAAGCAGTGCGATACCTTTATACAGACTCAAGGTAATCAAGGTGGCAATAACGGGAGTGATATTAAACTTCACCACTAACAAGCCGTTGAAAGCGCCCAGCAATACACCACAAAACACGGTAATGGAGAAAGCTGCCCACATTGGAACACCATTGATGGCGAGGAGGGCATATATGACCGCAGTGAGTCCCATGGTGCTACCAACGGATAAGTCGATGTAACCCGAAACCATTAGCAAGGTAAATGCGCCGGCTAGTACCAACAGTGGGGCGGAGACACGTAAAATGTTGATGACGTTTTTCTTATAAAGAAAGTTTCCGCGCTCAAACAGTGCATACTGATCTAAGTTAACACTACTTAGAAAAATAACAATCGCTGCTAATACAAAGTAGATGTAATAGTTACGGAAAAACTCGGCCACTTGTCCGCCCAGTGCAGGTGATGGTACTGGTGACGGGGCAGATGATGAATTAAGTGATTTGGTTGAATCGGACATAACGTTTCCCCTCTTTATTTGTTTCTAAGGGACAGTGCCCAAGTTTGAGCAGTAATTGCTAAGAAAACGGCGACTGCTTTGAGTATGAATTGCCAATCCGGTGAGAGAGTTAACCCAGTTGCAGCCGAGGTTACCACCGCCAAGATAATGGCACCAAAGAACATGCCAATGACAGAACCGAAGCCGCCAGCAATAGCAATACCGCCAAGTAGCGCAATAACCAATGCGTCAAACTCCATCAGTAAACCACGATTAGAAAAGCCTGACTTAAACTCTGAGGAGAGCAGGATGCCAACAATGCCGGCTACTAGTGCACTAAATAGATAGAGGTAAGTAATGTGTTTTGAATTGTCGATACCTGACAGCTTGGCGGCTTCAGGGTTGGCGCCAATCCAATAGGTGATGCGGCCAAACACGGTTTTACGCTCAATAAAAATGGCGACAAAAAATAGAATGAGCATAAACAGCACGGGGAATTGCATTGAGGTGCCAAACACCTTCAAATTGCCTAGCAAGCCAAACTCCTCCGGCAAATTGGTGTTGCGTTGCGAACCTTGAGTAATCACCTGAGCGATACCTCTCGCCACCATCATAGTACCCAGCGTGACGATGATTGATGGGATGCGAAACTTCACGACGAACAGAGCGTTTAGGCCACCGATAGCCAGTGCGCCCATTAAAGCGCCGACCACGGCTAACCAATAAGGTAAACCTAAGCCTGTCGATAGCGCTGAGCCGCCACCTACAGCTTGAGCAAACCAAACCGACAGCACACCCGAAAGCGCTACAATACCGCCAACGGATAGGTCAAAGTTGCCAGAAATCAGCAGGAAAGAGACGCCAACACCAAGAGAAATGACCGCCCAGTTATTTGTGATCAGGTTAAGCATGTTTTGAACTTGGAAAAAGTTCGGGACAAACGCTGACGCAACAAGAAACAGCCCGATAGCGACAAATGCCACTAACAAGGTGATGTACATTTGGTCGCTCACCCTTCGATACTCGACTGGCGAGTGATTAGGCTTTACTGACGTGTTCATTATACTGCCTCCTCAAGGCCACCCGTAGCGGCATTTAAAATAAAGTTAGTGTCGACGTTCGGTCCATTCTTGATTTCAGACACCAGTGAACCGTCATAAAGTAAGAAGATTCGGTCACAAACACCCAAGATCTCTTCGAGTTCTGTAGAAAACACCGCGACTGAGTTGCCTTCGTTGGCGAGGCTTTTCACCAAGTCATAGATCTCTTTTTTCGCTCCCACATCGACGCCGCGAGTGGGTTCATCGAGTAGAAGAAGTTTTGCCTGTGAGAACAGACATTTAGCGATAACCACTTTTTGCTGATTACCACCGGAGAGTTTCTCTGTGTGCTTTTCTATTGAGCTGGTGGCAATAGAGAGCTTATCGACGTAATCGATCGCCGCATTCAGCTCATCATTTTCTCTGAATACCCCGAAGTCAGACATTCTTGGCAGATTCATCACTGGGATATTTTCTCGAATGGTTAAATTGGTAAATAAGCCTTGAGTACGACGCTCTTCAGGGACGAGGGCAATACCTGCTGCAATGGCTTCACGTGGCGAATTACCCACATCTTTGCCATTGAGGCGAATTGTGCCAGAGACTTTGTCGGCGCCGAATATCGCTCGTGCGATTTCTGTTTTTCCCGCGCCAACCAAACCATAAAACCCAACGATTTCGCCTTTTTTGATATCAAACGAGACATCTTTGAGGCGGTGGTTATTAAGGCGCTGCGCCGCCAGGAACACTTCATCGGTAATGGCGTCGCGCGGGGAATAATCGTGCATGATGCTGCGACCAATCATCATATCGATAAGCTCTGCGCGGCCATCGACTTCAGACATGGGTTTAGTTGCGATGTGTTTGCCATCGCGCATGACGGTGACGCGGTCGCCTAGGGTCAAAATCTCATCCAGTTTGTGAGAGATATAAATAACCGTCACGCTTTGTTCTTGCAGCCTACGAATAACGGTAAAAAGTCTTTCGACTTCTCTTTCCGACAGCGCAGCTGTTGGTTCATCCATAATGATGACGTTTGCGCCAGATGAAGCGGCACGGGCAATTTCAATAATCTGCTTTTGAGCGACACCTAGGGTCGAGACGCGAGCATATGGGTCGATAGACGGCTCGATGGTCGCTAAGGTCTCGATTACGCGATCCTCTAGATCTGATTTAATTAAAAAGCCGAATCGGCTCTGTTCCATACCCAGCGTTAAGTTTTCAAGTACAGTCAATTCATCAACGACGTGTAGCTCTTGGAATAAAGTGGCGATTCCCGATTCACGTGCTGACTGAGTGCCAGTAGGTCGGTAATCCTTACCGTTCACTTTCATTGCGCCTTGAGTAGGCTGAATAGCACCGGTGATCATTTTTACCAATGTGGATTTTCCTGCGCCGTTCTCGCCAATCAAGCAGTGAACGGTACTTCGTTCAATTGCAAAGCTCACATCGTTAACTGCCCGAACACCGGGGTAGTCTTTAATCAGCCCTTCAATTGATAATACAGGTGTTGAATTGTGACTATTCAAGATGATCTCTCCTTCAGTGGTTGCACCTTCGATACTGCTAGGCCACAGATGACATGACAGATGAAGCGAGTTTTTCCTTAACACTGAGATTTTGAATAAATGAGTAACATATAAGGTCGGCGGTCTAGCCGCCGACCTTAAGCCTAGGTTAGTTGCTGAACTGAGCGTCTAGCCATTGCTCTGCATCAGGTTTTGGCATTGACCAGTAAGAGATGGTGTAAGCCTTGTAGAAGAACTCTTCTGCTTGATCTTTTGTCGGAGCGACTTTTTTGTTGATTACGTCCATAACCAAGTCGATACGACCACGTGCTGTCTCAATCGGTGGAAGACCCATAGAGACTTTTAGGCTTGATTCAGGGTCATAGATTTGACCAAATTCGACCGAGTCAAAGTCAACACTGGCGACGATCTCTGTCACCGGTTTGCCATCTTTGAACTTGCCGCGACCTAGCTGGTTAAGACCTGCCATTGTGCCAACGGTTAGGTTAGAGGCTTCGGAATAAATTAAGTTAACTTCTGGCTGTTGAGTAAGAAGGTCAACGATGATCTGTTTCGCAGCTTCTTGGCCGCCGCTAGCATCAAGAGCGCCTAGGTTTTTCGCTGTTGGATCAACCGAAAGCACACCTTCTGCAAATGGGTTAGTTCGACCAGAACTTACCTCGGTATGGTTTGGCCAACCGAGTTGAACCATGACGATTGGCTTGTCAGGATTCGCTTCTTTCCATGCTTTTGCCATTTGTGCGCCCATATCGAAAGAAACGGTCGCTTCATCACTTCGAGCCGTTGGAATGCCGGTATCAGTGATTGGGCTAAAGAAAGACGTCATAGCGATGTTCTCTTCTAATGCTTCTTCAACACCTGGTGTCGCTGCTTCGCCATCCCATATATGAAGTGAGGCACCATCAAATGCACCTGCTGCTACTTGGTCAACGTTTTGCGTCATTACCGCTGAATCGGCTTTACCATCGAAAATAACCACTTCAGCACCGTACTTCTCTTTTGCGTAGCGCTTTGCTTCCGTCGCTTGAGATTGGTGGAATACATTAGACAAATCAGAAACGAAAAACGCGATTCGTTCGTTTGCATGTGTTGTGGCTGCTAGGCTTGAAGCGACAATAATACTCGTAGCGATAAGTCCTTTATTAAATATCTTTTTCAAAGTCACTGACTTCATAATTTTCTCCATTTTTATTTGCTATTCACTCGTCGTCTTTGGAGCAACATCTGCTTCGCCTCTATAAAACAGCTTGGTTCTTATTAAGCCAAAAGCAGCACAACACGTTGTTCTCGTTGATGTGAATTATCTTTCAGACAGGTGAAATATATTTCACGTGTTAAAAGGTAGTGAACAAAATGTAGCCGGTCAATGCTATATCGATACAATACGTATCACTTTGGTCATTATTTGTGATCTAACGCACTTAAATGGTCAAAACGATACGATTGGTATCATTTTAACTTGTAAAAGTCTTTTTCTATGATTACTTTTTACTCAGATGAAATAAATTTCACACCTTGTTAACCAAGATTGCCAAGATAAAAAGCTATTGAGTGTTAACGAAATGTGAGGCCTATATAAAGGCAGAAAGCAGTAATAAAGGTAGAGATATGACGATGAACGAACGTGACGACATATTGAGACAGACAGCAAAGATCTTAACGTTGCGATACATGGAAAATCGCAGCCAGTCGGATATTGCTAAGCAGCTTGGGTTGTCCACAGCGAAAGTGAATCGTGTCATTAAGCAAGCGCATGATGATGGTCTAGTTGAGATTACCTTAAAGCTTCCACAAGAAAGAACGCATACATTAGAACAACGCTTGTTGGAAAAATTTGGCTTGAAAACTGCGGTGATTCAGCCAAGTCTCAGCCAGGATGACGAAGTCGTTACTCGCCAAGTGGCACAGGCAGCAGGTGAACTACTTATAGAAACCATCAAGCCAGACAGCATTATTTGCATCAGTGCGGGTAAAACCATGGCGCAGATTGTTGAGCAGCTAAAACCCATGCACTTTCCGAATGTGAGAGTGGTTCCGGCTACAGGGGGTATCCAGGGGCACCATTTCACAGACGTGAACTACCTAGCAAGCAAATTGGCAGAAAAGCTGGGTGGAACAAGTACCCAACTCCACGCGCCGCTTTTTGTAGATACCGACGAACAGCGCAACATCTTGATGGAGATGCGTAGTATTAAAGATGTTCTCGACTTGGCTCGAAACGCAGATATTGCCTTGGTGGGTATTGGTTCCGTCGCCAGTGAAAGTGACAGCTACTATGACCTGCGCTCGTTAAGTGGCCATGAAACTGAAACGCTGATCAGCGCCCAATGTAAAGGGGAAGTACTAGCCCATCTTTATGATGCACAAGGCGATAAATGTGCGGAACACATCAACCAAAAACTTATCGGCCTCAATCTTCAAGAACTCGATAGCATCGAACACAGTTTCGGTGTAGCAGCAACTCGCTCTAAAGTGTCCGCCATGTTAGCGGCATTGAGAGGCGGATTGATCAACGGGTTAGTCTCGGACGAAGACACCGTCGCCAGCGTATTAGAACAAGCAGAATAGGGAATCAACATGCAAACTAGAGAAATTGGAAATTCAGGAATTGAAGCATCAGTCATCGGTCTTGGCACGTGGGCAATGGGTGGTTGGATGTGGGGTGGAACAGATGAGAAAGCCTCCATTGATGCCATTCATGCTTCTTTAGATCACGGCGTGTCTTTAATTGATACCGCTCCAGCGTATGGACTTGGTGTGTCTGAAGAAATAGTGGGTAAGGCAATCAAAGGACGCCGCGACAAGGTAGTACTGGCAACTAAATGTGGTTTGGTTTGGCATACGAATAAAGGTAATCACTTTTTTGATGAGAATGGCAAGCCAGTGCATCGTTATCTTGGTGCTGATGCTATCCAACATGAAGTGGATCAAAGCCTAAAACGTCTGCAAACGGATTATCTCGATCTCTACATTACCCACTGGCAAGACCCAACCACGCCGATTGCTGAAACCATGGAAGCATTATTGGCGCTAAAGAAAGCCGGTAAGATCCGCGCCATCGGGATCAGCAACGCTAATCAAGCGGAGTTGGAACAGTATCAACAAGCAGGCGTTGTGGACGCGGTGCAGGAGAAATATAACCTCATCGAGCGTCAGTTAGAACAAACTTTGTTGCCATCAACCATCAAAACTAATGTCGCGTGTCTTAGTTACTCATCACTTGCTATGGGGCTGCTGAGCGGAAAAATCACCCCTGAACGTGTTTTCACTGGCGATGACCAGCGCATCACTGATCCTATGTTTACTATCGAAAACCGCCGTTGGGTACAAAAGTTCTGTCAGTCCATTGAGCCGATTGCTCGCCAGAAAAATGTAAGTGTTGCACAGCTAGTGATTGCCGCAACACTGCAACAGCCAGGCATCACTTATGCTCTCTGTGGTGCACGAAATGCAGCTCAAGCAATAGAAAATGCCGCAGCAGGAAGTGTGGTGCTATCTCAGGAAGAGGTGAAGTTTATTGATGCAAAATCCCATGAGTTTTTTGGCGAGTTGGAATTGGCGTAGCGACGCATCGTAAGGAAAGCGGAAAACAGTGGCAGGGAGCAACAATGAATAACAACTCAACCGCCTTTAGGCGATTAAAAGAGAATAGTAACTTTGACGTCGTGGTCATTGGCGGAGGAATCAATGGTATTAGCGTTTTTCGAGAACTGGCATTGCAAGGTGTGAAGGTCTTGTTAGTCGAGAAAGATGACTTTTGTTCTAAGGCCAGTGCTGCGCCATCTCGCATGATACATGGCGGACTTCGCTATCTAGAAAATGGTGAGTTTCAATTGGTGAAAGAAGCACTCTATGAGCGAAATCGCCTACTTGATAACGCGCCTCATTTTGTTGCTCCTTTAGAAACCACCATTCCTATTTTCTCTACTTGGTCGGGTATGTTTGACGGCCTGTTTAAGTTCTTAGGATTGAAAGACAAGCCTTCACAGCGTGGCTCTGTGGTCATCAAAATTGGGCTGAGTCTTTACGATTGGTTCACCAAGCGTGATCAATTGATGCCAAATCACCAGATGCACTCATCTCGCTCAACACAAAAACGCTGGCCTATGATGGGGGGGGACGTAAAGAGCAGTGCCACATACTTTGATGCGTGGATTAGCTCACCCGAGCGCCTCGCCTTGGAATTGATTCAAGAAGGGGTAGAAGCGGGTGGCGTTGCACTCAATTACACTATGGTCTCTGGGTTAGAGCAGGGGAAGTTGACGATTTCTAATCACGACGCTGCGGAGTCTATTCAAGTTAAAACGCACCATGTGGTCAACGCGACAGGTGCTTGGGTCGACACGACCAATGGATTACTGACTGCACCTAGCCAGTATATGCAGGGGACAAAAGGGTCACATATCATCGTCGATAACGCAGATCTGCTGGCTGAGCTGGATGGCAATATGCTGTTTTATGAAAACAGCGAAGGACGAGTTTGTATCTTGTTCCCGTATTTCGGAAAAGTACTGATCGGCTCGACGGATATCCCCGTGAGCGACCCTGAATCGGTGCGTTGTACGGACGAAGAAATTGATTACATTATCGAATCACTTAGAGGCGTGCTACCAAAGCTGGATATCAGTCGTGAGCAGATCGTCTATCAGTTCTGTGGCGTGAGACCACTTCCTTCAGTCAATACCTCGACCACAGGGCAAATCCCCCGCAGTCATTCATTGAAACAAGACAAGATTGGCGACACTCTTATCTATTCGCTTATCGGAGGCAAGTGGACAACGTTCCGTGCCTTTGGTGAGGAAGTGGCAGATGAACTTTTAGCATCATTAGGTAAAACGCGAGTTTGCGATACCAAACAAAGAGCAATAGGTGGTGGTAAGGGTTACCCTGTCACTGATTCATCAAAAGCGACTTACTTAGCCTCATTAAGTGAGCGTCATCCGCAATATTCACAACGCCAAATGGAAACTTGGTTTCAGCGCTACGGCACGGCCTGTGAATCACTGCTTGGTGCACTTCAAGGAACACAAGATAAAGCGCTGTCGTCACTCGATGACTACACCCAAGGCGAGCTCAAGTTCATTCTGGAACGTGAGTATGTATCGACAACGTTGGATGTGCTGCTTCGCCGTACCTCGATAGCGATTGAAGGCAAGTTAACTGAGGAAAGCTTCGAGGAGATTTCCAATTTGGTCGCTGACCACTTTTCTTGGAGTCAAAGCGAACGCGATAAAGATAGAGCTCAATCGAAGCAAGTGTTGCTGGATTTCCATGGCGTTGAATTGGACGCCTTACCAAAAGTTTCAAAACCCACATTACAACCTACCGTTACGGAAAATGAACAACTATTAGATGGAGAAGAGTATGTATTTAACCAGTAAAGTCAGGATGAATCGCCTATTTAAGCAAGGGCGTTGTTTGGATGTGGCTATCGACCACGGCGTGTGCAACGAGCCTTCATTTTTAGATGGGCTAGAAAACATGTCTTCAGTGGTAAAACAACTAGTGGATGCCAAGCCAGATGCGATTCAGATGAATGCGGGTCAAGCTGACTTACTGCAAACTGTCGATGGCAAAGACAAACCTGCACTGGTCATGCGAATCGATTTGGGTAACCCATATAACGCAGAGCGTCACCGCCACATGTGGGCACTACTACAAAATGCGGAGCAGCCTCTTATTCAAGCCCTTCAAATGGATGCGGCATGCGTTGTAGTGAACCTATTCATGCTGCCTGATGAACCTGACTTGTTTAAGCAATGTGTTGCCAACATAAGTAAGGTCAAAGCTGAGTGTGAGAAATACGGTATGCCACTGATGATCGAACCCTTGGTGATGCAGCCTAACAGCCAAGGACAGGCTTATATGGTCGATGGTGACTGCGAAAAGATTGTCACCTTGGTGCGTATGGCACGTGAGCTAGGTGCTGACATTATTAAGGCCGATCCAACCAGCCAAGCAGAAGACTTCCATAAAGTGGTTGAGGCGGCAAGGTGCCCGGTATTGGTTCGTGGCGGTGGACGTGAAGATATTGAATCTGTGTTTAACAAAGCGCGAGCACTGCTCGATCAGGGTGCGCTTGGCATGGTGTATGGACGCAATATTTATCAACACCCCAATCCAAGCCGCGTTGTCGATGCTTTGATGGCTATGATTCACAATGGTGCGTCTACCTCAGAAGCAATGAACATCTACATTGGCGATAAATAGCAGATACAGAACTAAAGCAAGGAGGGGATATGAAGTCATATGCGATAGGAATTGATTGTGGTAACACGGCGATCAAAGCGGCATTGTTCGATGAGCATGGCTGCGAGATAGGTGCTGTAGCCAATAATTATCCGACTCATATCCCTCAACCAGACCACACCGAAGCGGACTTAAACCAATGTTGGTCGCTATGCGCAGAGGTGATCGCTAAGTTGATTGAGCAAACCGGTGTGCACAGCAGTCAAATTATCGCGCTAGGAACCAGCGGTCATGGGAATGGACTGTATCTGCTTGATACTGAACTAAAGCCATTACTTGGTATTAAGTCTCTGGATAATCGTGCTGCCAGCGAAGTCACCTTGCTACAGGCATCTAAGGGATTCACAGACCTCAAAAAGCGTAATCGACAAGGCGTGTGGTCATCTCAAACAGCAGTGTTACTTACGTGGCTACAGAAGCACCAGCCAGAAACGTTTCAAAAAACCGGTCAGGTGCTGTTTTGCAAAGACTATGTGAACTACTGCCTTACAGGGCAGTGCGCGACAGAATGGGGAGATATCACTGCATCGGGTTTGTTCGATTTTGAAACCGACTCAGTGTCTCTTGAGCTTCTAAATCACTACCAGTTGGCAGACATTAGCACCAAGTTGCCGCCGATTTATGAAAGTAATCAAGTGATAGGAACAGTCACTGAAGACGCTGCACGTATAACAAAGCTTAAAGCGGGGACACCTGTCATTGCGGGTCTGTTCGATGTAGTGGCATGCGCCTATGGTTCACAAGCCAGTGCGTTAGCTGATACCTCGGTCGTCGCTGGCACATGGAATATCAATCAGGTAGTGACTGATGAACTGCCGCCTGAAGAGGTATTTATGGCGTGCAAATTTGCTGAGAATCGATACTTAGCCATAGAGTCCAGCACCTGCTCAGCATCCAATCTAGAGTGGCTGGTGGAGCGATTCTTCTCTGAGCGAAGAGAGCGTGAAGCAAGCGTTGGCAATAATATTTTCGAACAGTTTAATCGTCAATTGGAAGATGTCGAATTAATGCCAACGTTACCCATGTTCCATCCGTACCTCTACGGATCGACCGGGCAAGATAGCCAATCGGCCAATCTGTTTGGTTTGAAGGGTTGGCATCAGGACATTCACGTGGTCTACGCCTTTTATGAGGGTATTGTATTTGCCCACCTTGAGCATATCCAAAGACTGCGATCGGCAGGGTATGACGTGGATCGAATTGCCATTAGCGGTGGCGCTTCTCGAAGTGAATATTGGTGTCAGTTGTTTGCAGACATATTGGGCGTCACGGTGACGTCGACAAATTGTAACGAGGTCGGGGCAAAAGGCGTGGCGCAACTGGCGATGAGTTCCGTTACTGAAAGTCAGACTGAGCGAGTAAGCCCTCAGCCGCAGCCCGATAAGCGTTATGTGCCTAATACTAAGCGCTCGGAGTTCTTTGCGACTCGATATAGTAAGTACTGTCTTCTGAGAGATGCATTACGTTCATTGGGTTGATTGAACCTTGATTATCTCAAGCGACAGGTCTAGCTAGTTAGCGACTAACAAGGATTTGCCACAGCAAAGTTGTGGGGGCTTGTTACGTCCTGAATAAACTAATTTAAATAATGATACGAAATGTATCGATATAAATTGTGAGGTGAATTATGAGTCAATCTATTGTTTTGCCAAAGCTTTTAGAGGTAGGCGAAGGCGCAACAGCGCGAGCGGGAGAGATAGCTATCCAACTGGGTTGTCGCCGAGTCATGATTGTATCTGACCCAGTGATGAAAACCTTAGGCCAGGTCGACCAGCTAAAGTCCTTCGTGAATCAAGCTGGTGTTGAGGCGGATGTTTTCACGGATACCGTTCCAGAACCAACAGAGGCGTCGATACTTCCAGCGGTAAATAAGGTGATTGATGGGCATTATGATGGCGTCATCGCGCTAGGCGGTGGCAGTGTGATTGATAGTGCTAAAGCGATTGCTTTGCTTGCGGAGCACCAAGGTCGAATTCGAGATTACAGTGTACCTAATATCGTGACTTCGCCAATTATGCCGTTGATTGCGATTCCAACGACGGCGGGAACGGGCTCGGAGGTCACCAAAGTGACCATTATTACCGACGAAACCAACGACGAAAAGCTGCTTTGTATGGGACCAGGTCTTATTCCATCAGCCGCCATCATTGATTTTACTTTAACAATGACGGCTCCGGAGCGCATCACAGCGGATACCGGAATTGATGCGTTAACTCACGCCATTGAAGCCTATGTCAGTGGAAAGTCGGGTCTGTTTACTGATCAGCAAGCGCTATTGGCGATGAAACTTATCGCGCCAAATCTGCGTGAAGCCGTCAATAATCCCGACAATAAAGATGCCAAAGAGCAAATGATGCTCGGCGCGACGCTCGCAGGCATTGCGTTTTCTAACGCATCTGTTGCCTTGGTACATGGCATGAGCCGCCCAATTGGCGCGCACTTTCATGTGCCTCACGGTATGAGCAACGCCATGTTATTGCCGACGGTAACGGAATATTCGATTCCAGCGGCTAAAACTCGTTATGCCGAGTGTGCAAGATCAATGGGAGTGGTTGATGCGAGTACCAATGACGACGATGCAGTCGCTGCGCTACTGCTGGAACTTAAGCAGATCAATCAGGATTTAAGCGTGCCTTCCATGAGCGATTTTGGCATTGATAAACAGGCGTTTTGGTCAAATCTCGACATCATGTCTGAACAAGCTCTGGCTTCTGGATCGCCTAACAACAATCCTCGAATTCCGAACAAAGAAGAAGTGATCGAGCTGTATAAAGCCGCTTGGTAGCGCCTGAATTTCCTCAATTAAGCCTCAGAATACTAAACAAGGATGAAAACATGATCAGTAGTTTTATTAATAATCAATGTGTTGAAAGTCAGTCCGAACGACATTTGCCTGTCTATGACCCTGCTACAGGTGAAGTGCAGAACCAAGTTGGACTGTGCTCAAAACAGGAAGTAGAGCAGGCAATTACCATTGCACAGGCAGCGTTTGACTCTTGGGCAAAAACCACACCGCTTAATCGCGCCAGAGTGATGTTCAAGTTCAAAACTCTGTTAGAACAAAATCGTGATGAACTGGCGAATATCATCAGCCGTGAGCATGGCAAGGTGTTTAGTGATGCATTAGGTGAGATAACTCGAGGGCTAGAGGTGGTCGAGTTTGCCTGTGGAATCCCACATCTGCAAAAAGGCGAGCACAGCCTAAATGTTGGAACTGGTGTCGATTCGCACTCGCAAATGATGCCACTTGGTGTGGTGGCCGGGATTTCACCATTTAACTTCCCAGTGATGGTTCCTATGTGGATGTTTCCCATTGCCATCGCAACGGGCAACACCTTTATCTTAAAACCGTCAGAGAAAAATCCCTCTGCGCCTCTGTTTATTGCTGACCTTCTGAAACAAGCGGGATTACCTGATGGTGTGTTTAATGTGGTTCAAGGGGATAAAGAAGCGGTAGATACGTTACTGCAAGACCCAAGAATTCAAGCTGTTAGTTTTGTCGGTTCAACGCCGATTGCGGAATACATCTATTCTGAGGGCGCAAAATACGGCAAGCGCGTTCAAGCCCTTGGTGGTGCGAAAAACCATATGGTGGTCATGCCGGATGCCGATATTGACGGTGCAGTGAATGCGCTGATGGGTGCAGCTTATGGTGCAGCTGGAGAGCGCTGCATGGCGATTTCGGTTGCCGTCGCTGTGGGTGATGAGACGGGCGATGCATTGGCTCGTCACCTTCAAGATAAGTTAGCCACGTTAAAAGTAGGACCCGGTTACGGTCAAGCGATTGAAAACGATATGGGACCTTTGATTACCAAAGAGCATAAGCAAAAAGTTTGCGGATACATTCAAAAGGGTCAGGAAGAGGGCGCGGCTTTACTTGTTGATGGTCGAGATCTAGAACTGGCTAAGTCCAGCGATGGCTTTTTCGTTGGTGGTACCTTGTTCGACCATGTGACCACCGACATGACTGTATATCAAGAAGAAATATTCGGTCCAGTGCTTTGCATTGTTCGAGTCAAAACCTATCAAGAAGCCCTGCAAATCATAAACGACCACGAATATGGCAACGGCACGGCTATCTTTACTGCAGACGGTGATACCGCAAGAGATTTCTCCGCCAATGTTCAGATCGGTATGGTCGGAGTAAATGTGCCTATTCCAGTACCAATGGCATTCCACAGTTTTGGCGGTTGGAAGCGTTCACTGTTTGGCCCTTTGCATATGCACGGTCCTGACGGCGTTCGATTCTTTACTCGAATGAAAACCATCACCACACGTTGGCCCGAATCGGATGTGAAAGTCGGTTCAAAGGACAGCACACAGACTCAAGCCGAATTCGTCATGCCAACTATGAAATAACGCATTGACGTGAGGAGGTGTGCGGTAGGTTTGCTTAAATTTGGGCAGCGAGTCAACAAGATAAACTGTCTATTTTTTGGATTGATTGGGTAGGCGAGCCTGTCCTCTTCATGTTTTTTAAGTGCTCACTTTTCTATG
Source organism: Vibrio sp. CyArs1 (assembly GCF_022432925.1). Lineage (NCBI taxonomy): Bacteria > Pseudomonadati > Pseudomonadota > Gammaproteobacteria > Vibrionales > Vibrionaceae > Vibrio > Vibrio sp. CyArs1. The sequence goes on from NZ_JAKRBO010000001.1 coordinate 132,428, forward strand.
AGAAGTGAGCTTTGTTTAGTGACCATAAAAAACAAGGAGAAGGCGATGAAAGCCAATCGCTTGATAAAGTCTCTTGAGACTTGGCGTCGCCCTGTTGTGAGCAGTGTATTAGCGGGACTATGCAGTACCTCGTTTATTGCCGCAGCAAATGCTGCACAAGGCCCTGGATTGGGTAACCTTACCTACGGATCATCAGAGGCATTTACTCATGTATCGAGTCCACTCGTTGACGATACCACTAATTTTCTTCCCCCCGACTATCCCGGCAGAAAACACTATGGCGTAAACGTCATGACGATGCTCAACGGCTATATGGTTGGCGTCTTTGCCCCTGATAGTGGCGGTGGGCCGGGAGGTTGGATCGCACTGGATGTCTCTAACCCCAAAGCCATGCAACTCGTTAAAACAGTATATGAACCGGATCTTGCCAATCTAAACCGTACTGGTGATGGGTTAAGAACAGCGGAGTTCAGAGAGCCGCACTCGTTTGGCTTGGGGGAGAATAACACCATTGCCATCCAAACGGGAAAGGGGATAGAAATCTGGGATTGGTCGGATGTGACTAATCCTGTACGCTTGTCGAAATTGGCTATCTCTGGCGTGAACTTCGGTGATTACAACAACGTCTCTTGGCAGCTTTTTTGGCAAGCTCCTTATCTTTATATTGCTCGTGGCAATGCAGGGTTAACCATTGTTGATACCAGTGACATGAGTAACCCAACACTAGTGAAAACGGTGCCGAACTCGGAACTGGGCGGATTCAACATAGGACCACTCTTTGCGCTGGGTAACCGAATGTTCATTTCCAGCATGGAAGGGACGGCAGGTTTTTCCATGCTCAACATAGATGATCCGGTTAACCCAACCTTAGTTAAGACGGTTAATCGCCTACCAGAGAAGTACTATGCTTCATGTTGGGATGGCAAATATGCGTATTTCGGAGCGCGAAGCACCAATGACTATTTGCGTGTCTATGACACGACTACTAACCCGATGACGTTAGTTAATGAAAAACTGACTGGATTCGAAAATCTTTATTGTAACGTTCAAGACAACAAGTTGTTTCTGGGTAACCAAGACGATATTGCGGTATTAGATGTCAGTGATATCAACAATATACGTGAACTTGGGCGCAGCTCATTGAATGCCACAAGCAGCAACACTGACCATGGTCAGGTGTTCCCATTTGGTAACCTAGTTTGGGTTGGAAACGACCATGGTTCTGGCAGTGGTTTGATTGCACATCAAAGTATGCCGGACAATGTTCCTCCTTATATATCCGCCGCTAACCCAGCGATCGACGCGACACTGCAACCTTTATCGACACGTATTGGTGTGGCGTTATCAGATAGCGTGTTGATGGAATCGGTCAATAGTAGCTCGTTTACTGTCACCAAAATCGGTAGTTCAACCCCGCTTCAAGGGGAGTACAGCACCAACCTCGGATTCATCCACTTTACTCCATCCCAAGCACTGGAAGCGGACAGTATTTACGAAGTCGTACTGGAAGGTATAGAGGACTTTGCTGGCAACCCAATGGCTCGTACTGAATATCGCTTTGCGACGGGATCACAAGTCGGCCACGATGTGAGCTTGTCAGCCAATGATAAAGTGACACTAGGTAGTAGTGTTAATGTGTCTGCTTCTACGACACCTTTGTTAGGGGGCAGTCTGGAGTATTCTTGGAACTTTGGCGATGGTAGTGGTTCGACACCGTTTTCGACCAGCGGAAACGCGAGTTATACCTACAATCAGCCTAACCATTGGTCTGCGGTGGTGACGATTAAAGAAACCACGGCTGATGGCGTGTTTGAGAGTAGTAAGTCGGTACCCATCACAGTATATCGTCAACCAACAACGGTCTCGCCAACGGCGTCATCAACCATAGTGGAAGCCAATGGCCAGGTTGTTGTGGTTAACGAAGACAACGATACCGTCAGTGCTATCGAAAACACAGCTCCGTACGGCAAATTATGGGAAGCTGCAGTGGGTGATCAGCCGAGAACTCTAGCGGTAGCGCCTAATGGCAATTTATGGGTAGTTAATCAGGCAGATGCTAGTATCACTGTGCTGACAAATACTGGCCAGTTTGTGGATACGATTGTGCTGCCAAGAGCGTCTCAGCCATACGGCATCGCTTTCTCCCCAGATAGCACTAACGCTTTTGTGTCGCTGCAGGCAAGTGGTAAGTTGCTCAAGATCGACCCAAGCACCAAAGCTATCGTGGCAACAGTGGATGTTGGTCATAGCGCAAGAGGCATTGCGGTTGACAGTTCATCATCACAAGTTCTGGTGACACGCTTTGTTTCGCCTCAAACTAACGCGGAAGTTGTCGCAGTTGATGCATCCAGTATGACCATCGACCAGAGTTATCTTATCGCTAAAGATACGACAACAATAGATGGCCCAGATAGAAGCCGAGGCATTGCTAACTACCTTGGTTCCGTCGCAATTTCGCCGGATGGATATAGTGCTTGGCTGCCATCTAATAAAGCAAACGTTGATCGTGGTCCCTATTTAGAAGGCGATGAAACCAAAACGCTGACGTTTGAAACGACGATTCGAGCTGTGGTTAACCGACTCGATCTCAATTCGAAAACAGTGATGGATAATGCCTTAGATATTGATGATCGTGCACAGCCCAAAGCGGCCGTATTCAGCGATATAGGCGACCTAATTTTTATTGCGGTAGAAGGTCAAAATAGCATTGAGATTCGCAATACCTACAATTTAAACAGAGCTGGGGAGATTTTTGATACTGGCTTAGCACCAAGAGGGCTCGTACTATCAGGGTCGACATTATTTGTTCACAACTTTATGTCAAGAACGGTGTCTGTGCATGACGTCAATGCGTTTTTGACCGATCGAGGTGACATTCCAACCTTGGCACAAGTCTCTGTGGTGGCGAATGAAACACTGCATCCACGAGTGCTACGCGGCAAACAGATCTTCTACAACGCAGCCGATGCGAGAATGACCCAAGATGGCTACATATCTTGTGCCGGCTGCCACGCAGATGGCGATAGCGACCATAGGGTGTGGGACTTTACCGACCGTGGTGAAGGGTTAAGAAACACTATCTCGTTATTGGGTAAGACAGGCACAGGCAATGGTCGAGTGCATTGGACCGCGAATTTTGACGAGATACAGGATTTCGAAAACGATATTCGCTACGCGTTCGGTGGTCGTGGGTTTATGGTAGACGCCTTATTTAGCCTGTCAGAAAACCCATTAGGAACATCGAAATCAGGTAAAAGTGAAGACTTAGATAACCTCGCGTTTTACGTCAGTAGCTTAAATCAATTCCCTAAAAGTCCACACCGAGATTCTTCTGGCGCGTTAACAGCTGAAGCCTTAACGGGGCAGGCGCTGTTCACCTCGAAAGGGTGTGACACTTGTCATGCGGGAGTGTATTACACCGACATGCAAAGGCACGATGTCGATACCATTGATGCCTCTTCAGGGCAAGGCATCGGAGCTCCATTAGTAGGTACGGGTTTTGATACACCGAGTTTGATTGGTCTTTGGGGTAGCGCACCATATTTCCATAACGGTCAAGCGGCAACGCTGGATGATGTGTTACAAATTGGCTCGCAACATAGCGTGGCGGATAACTCAGAACGCGCTGCATTGGTGGCTTATCTAGAACAGATTGAATACGAAGGCCCCGATATAGTGGTACCCGAACCACCGCAAGCAACAACCTATACCTACCTAAGTGATCTTTCGGAAACCAGCGCAACCAATGGGTGGGGACCGATTGAAAAAGACACCAGTGTTGGTGAAAACGCTGCGGGTGATGGTCAAACGATATCCATTGGTGGTAGTGAATTTACCAAAGGACTCGGTGTTCATGCTTATTCAGAGGTGACGTACAGCCTGACGGGTGGCACTTACGATCAGTTTACTGCTTTCATCGGTGTTGATGATGAGACGGGCAGTTCAGGTTCCGTCGTGTTCGAGGTTTGGTTGGATGGCGTGATGGCTTATCAAAGTAGCGTATTACGAGGAAGTGATGTTGCCGAGTACGTGCAAGTGAACATTCCAAGTAGCGCGCAGGAGCTCAAGCTAGTGGTGAGTGATGCGGGTGACGGAGTCGGTAGTGACCATGGTTCTTGGGGAGACGCTAAGCTTCGCACACCAAGTGAAGGTGGCGGTGCCGCTGTTCCAGGGCTGTTTTATGGCACCGTTTCGGGCAATATTAATGAAACCGATGCTAACCCGAAAACATCCATAACAACCTCATTAAGCGAAACGGAAGATGCGATTGCTGGTAATACGACCGAGGTGTTTACCGGTTATATCTACGATGCCGACGGTCAGATTTCTTTCAGTGAAAACAATGATGACAAAACGCGTCTATGGATTGATGGACAGTTGGTGCTAAGTAGTGACCTCTGGAGTGATCGGGTTTCGACTGGCAACTTAAACTTATCTCCTGGTTGGCATCAGTTTGAGTTGAGGCTAAGTAATGGCAATGGTGGCAGCGGACCTCATACTGGATTGGCTTTTGCCTATGACCCAGACGGTGGCAGCAATTGGATTCATCCAGCCGATAATGGTTCGGGTAATCTATTTATGACTGAGGATCCAGGAAGTTCGCCCACACCGCCAGCGAGCGTTTATCTTAGTGACTTACAGGAAGACAGCTCGACCAATGGCTGGGGCTCTATCGAAAAAGATATGAGTAATGGTGAGCGAGAAGCGCAAGATGGCACCACCATTTCAATAGGCGGGCAAACCTTCGCCAAAGGATTGGGGGTACATGCGAACTCAACGATCACTTATACCATCTCTGCAGGTCAATACAGTCGCTTTACTGCGAGTGTTGGTGTTGATGACGAAGTGGGTAACTCTGGCTCGGTAGTATTCCAAGTAGAACTAGATGGCGTGTTGTACTATCAAAGTGCGACGTTGACCGGTTCAGATAACGCAGAATCCGTTTCTGTTGATATTCCAGTAGACGCTACGGCCATCACACTTAAGGCGAATGATGCCGGAAATGGCAATGGTTATGACCACGCGAGTTGGGGGGATGCGAAACTATTGCAAAACTAGCTTGAACAGGGCTTGCTCCGGCAAGCCCTTTTAATATCTGTCACTTAGGCTTTGTACACGGTTGCACTTAATCAGTAAAAGCAATAGGCTATTCAAAGCATATCGAATACCGTATCAAGGATGAATGTAGCTCTATGACAAGCTCTAGTTCGGCAAATACTACTAAAGGTTCAACCCTAGACCGAGTACTACAAGTGCTCGCCATCGTGGCTCACAGCCGTGGCCAACTCAATAGAGAGTCTATTGCCGAACAACTGTCTATGCCAATTGCGTCTGCGAACAAACTGATCAACCAGCTTATCGTTTTAGGCCATCTCCAAGAAAATATCATTGGTCGCGTTATTGCGGGGCCGAACCTGCAGTCTTTATCTCATGATATTTTAAAGAACCAACGCTTTTCTGAACAAAGAACATCGGTGTTGCAACGCCTTGCTGACACGATTGGTGAAACGTGCGGAATTTCAGTGCCTAATGGTATTGAAATGATCTACTTTGAGCGTGTGAACTGCAACTGGCCACTGCAAATCAATTTGGCAGAGGGGAGTCCGGTCCCTATTGCAGCTTCCGCATCGGGTAAGCTTTATCTCGCTTCATTGAACACTTCAATTCGTGAAAACGTCGTACAACACATGGGGTTAACCGAATACACACCAAAGACCATAACTAATGATGGTCTGTTTCTTGAAGAGCTGAGCCGGATTGCTGAACAAGGATTTGGTGAAGACAATGAAGAATTTGTCGACGGTATGGTGGCGATATCTGTGCCTATTGGCTCCGATGCATTAAGTTTTGGCTATCTATTTTGCCATGCACCGAGCTTTCGTACCTCGTTGGATAAGCTGAAAACACATCTCCCAGAATTACGCTCAGCTGCGCAAGAAATTTTAGAGTTTACACTTGGCGAGCTAAAGACCGAGTAGTTTGATCTTTGCCAAAAATTACCGTACGGCATTAATCGTTAGTGAGAATTTGTGATTGGTTGAGATATTAATTTTCATCCGTCTCGCGTATGTTAATACTTCCAATCCAAGGGAGCATTAGGCTTTGAAAACCAGCAACGCAATGTACCAACCTCATATTCAGCAGCATTTAAAAGACACCACAAAGTTCATTAATGGGTATCTAAAATCAGGCAAAGAAGACTTGACTGCATCCTTGGATAGTCAGAACCAAATCAAGATTCGCAACTCTGAGGGAGCGGTCGTCAAAACCTATGACGGTGAGAAAATTGCGGAGAAAAAAGCGGGCGTTGATACCTACGTATAAGGAATAGGTCTAGCTTGAAAGCTAGACCTATTTGAGTGCTCTTGAAGTTCGAAGGCCTACTTTATACCTGTTCGCTTGGGTGTCCCCACATGCGCGGCTCAGCGTAAGGGCCTGTTATCGATGATGTGGACTCCCCAATACCTTGCAAAGCGTTCGGTGTCAGTTCACGTGCAAACCAACATTCCAATGGCGCCTGTGTTCTCACCGGCGGTAGAACATTATGCGGTGTATTGTAGCGATTACCATAATGGAAGGGTTCTCCCATAACAAAGATAACGTCTGCATCCAATTCACTTTCGGCTTGTTCCATCAATCGTGTCGCATAGCCTTTCCCTTGATATTCCGGCAGTACAGCTAATGGTGCGAGCACATAACATTTGAGATGTGGGGCAGCATCAATGGTAATTGGCGTATAACATGCGTGAGCGACACCCTGATAAACGATAGAGTAACTTCCATCGAGAATTAAGTTATCGGCAAACTCAGCATAGAGCTTGGCATGTCTTTCATCATATAGTCCTCCTGCAGCAGCGAAGGCTTCATATTGAATTTGGTACGGCGTTTTCATTCGATTTACCTTATAAATTTCATGGTTGTCAGAGCACAAACCCAAGCGTTCACGGTTCACCTCATTGCTTGTCTGACGAGTTCTTTTCTACTTAAAGACGTTTTGATCAATTTGCTCATATCTTTGTCATATCGACGTTCTACATTCGAGTTTTTGTCCTTTTTTCGTCTTTCTAAGAAAGCATGTTCCTGTTTTAAATTTAGGTAACTGTCATAACGTTCAGGGGTTATGTTACCTGCTTCAAGCTCTTTCTGAACTGCACAACCAGGTTCCCCCTCATGCTGGCAGTTTCTATATTTGCAATCTTGGGCAACAAGAGATATTTCCTCGAAAACTGAGTCTATATCGTTACCGTTTGCCCACGCTTGTACTTCCTTGATACCAGATGTATCGACAATGAAACCGCCATTTTCTAACTCAAATAGGTAAGAGCTTGACGTGGTATGCCTGCCTCGCATGTCTTGCAAGCGAAGTCCATTAGTCTTCTGCGCTTGATATTGCAATAACGTATTGGTTAAGGTCGATTTACCCACACCAGATGGTCCAATGAAGACACCGACTTTACCGTTAGCTAGGTATGTCATAACGTCGTTAATACCTGTGCCGTCTAGAGCACTGCAGGTAATTATGTCGATACCTAGCGCGATCGTTTCGGCTTGCATTTGCACTAATTCAGCGTCTTCATTTAAATCCGACTTATTAAGTATGACTACAGGCGTTGCACCACTGTTCCAAGCAACGGTCAGAAGTCTTTCTAATAGACGGTCTGAGTAGTTTCGACCACCATCTAAGCCCATCACTATGAATGTGTAATCTACGTTTGCAGCGATAGTTTGTTGGACTGTTGCTTCACCTGAGGCTTTTCTGCTTACCAAACTTTTCCGTTTCTTGATGCTTTCGATCAATATAATATTGTTGTCATCTCTGGCTTCTATCCAATCGCCAACACAAGGATAGCCTTGCTTGTCTTGTATTAAATGGATAAAGCTACCCTTCAATTGGGCAGTTCTAATGCCGTCAGGGGTTTGTACTTTGTATCTATTGGCGTTTCTTTCAATTACTCGGTATGTCTGTAGGTTATTCGAGTACATATTCACTACCTTTGTTTATGCTCATTTGTTTCAGTTCAGACAAAATAGTTTTTGATGGGAATGGTAGAGACATCATCGGTTCTGCTGCCATTGTTACTAACAAAAATTCATTGTCGTCTGCTGCGATTCGGTTTGTTCTAATCGTGCTGCACTTACTACATTTGTGGACCAGAGACCATTCTCGATTCTTTTGAACATAAATACTGATCGGTTCCATAATGCCACGACAACTCGAACGTCTATCTCCCGCTTTAATATCCATGTGCACGCTGCTTAGGCAGTGAGGGCAGTGGTTACGATGTTGTCCACCGTATTGAATAGGTGTCACGCCTAAACCACATGATGCACAAAGGAATGATTCGTTAGGGTTAGCTCTTAAAGTTCTCGTTCTAGTCATAATGAATACCTCACACTAGTTAGTTTATTGGTGATACTGCTCCTTAAAAAGGAACTGACTGACCGTGCAGTCGGTTGTTGTGTTTAAAAAAATCACGCCGTTAACTGTGCGTGATATTGAGTGAATCTATTAACAATATTTGTTGATGAATTCTTGTTTGATTTCTTCTATAGGGAAGTCAACATTCAACAAATAGTTCATTGCGATGCCGTCGATTTCAGCGATAAACATTCTTGTCACAACCGATGGATTTGGGTGCGATAGAGAACGAAACACCTCTTCGGTTGATGCCTGCAGACCTTGATATCTTTCTTCAATTAGATCTAAGACGATCTTACGCGTGGTCGGATGTACCATAACACTGAAGTTTAATTGATACATCTTTCGGTGCTGCTCGATCATCATTCCTTCAAATATCGAATCAATCATCGCCTCAAGTCTCCCTTCTGATGAAGTTAAGTGCTCATCTTGTTGGTCAACTCCGTTGATGATGTCAGTCATATGGGTGAACACTGCTCTTAGTAGCTCGTTCTTATTTTTAAAGTGATGGAAAACTAAGCCTTTTGAGATTTCTGCATGCTCACAGATAGTTGAAATAGGCGTTTTTTCAAACCCATGCTCCGCAAATAGCTGCATGGCAACTTCAATGATCTTGTCTTTCTTGTCCATCACATTACTCACTTTGTTAACTGACCAGTCAGTCAGTGGGTGCGAATGTTAATTTCACTTTGAGTATGTGTCAAATATTATTTTGGATAATTTTTAGGTAGTAGATGGTAAATTGGTATAGAAATATCTTAGCAACTCTACGTAAGCCTACTTAAAACAATGAGATACGTTAGGAGTTATGGAAGGAGGGGCTCCCTTGCAAGTGAGATTAAGTTTGCAAGGGAGCATCAGGACTTATCGAAAAGGCAGTTTCCTTATAAGTCTTGATTCTTTTTGTTTAGAAGTTGTACTGAAGACGTACACGAGCACCGTATTCAGAGACATCGCCGCTTACTTTGTCAGCCTTTGCGGAGGTGTAATAAGCACCTGTAGACGCTGTCAATGAGTCAACTAAAAAGTCTTTGTGCTCATAACCAGCGTAGGTAGTGAATAGATTCACATCGCCAACGCTGCCATTTTTTACTTCGTTGTTGGCTGTTGTATAGAAAGCACCTAAGCCGAAACCATACGCTGCAATGTTAGTACCGAACGTGTGTAGTTTTGTGTCTACACGGGTACTGGTACCTTTCAAGAGAGGTTTAGATGTCTTGTATGCGTAACTCAGGTTTAAGCTTGCTAGGCCAAATTTAACATTAGCAGTTGTTGCTAAACCAAGTTCATCTTTGTCTTTAGACGCGTCTTCAAAACCTTTCTCAAGACCTGCTGAGATTGAGAACGATTTGCTTGGAGTCACTGTTAATACTGGACGTAACGCAACATTGCTGTTTTTATCTTTTTGGTCAACGAAAACAACGTTGGTTTCAAATTTAATTAAATCATTACCAGCGTAAAGTAACGCTGCGCCATCAAAACGTCCGCGGTATTTGTTACCACGATAGTGACCTGCGAATAGTTCACCATCGACTAGACTGGCTGTATCAGCATCATCTACGAAAATATCAATTTGAAGAGGGGAGAGATCCAGTGCTTCGAAACGACCTAACTGAGCGCCCAGATAAGTGTTGCCAGTTTTCTTAAGGTCTAAGTAAGCGTCATCCATAGTGACGGTACCGTCCGTTTTCAGTAACGGATTAACACGAGCTTTCATTTTATACCCGTTTTGCTCAACAATATAATCGGCAGTAAATGATAGACGCCCATTTGTATTAAGCGTTGTTTTGTCCGATTTTAGTTTTGTTGTCGAAGTCTTTAAGTCAACAGATTGTTTCGTAGCGTTCATATCAATACGCATATTGCCGCCAAGAGTTAATGTACCAGGGCCAGCTTTAATGTCTGCTGCCATTGTTCCAAATGACATAGTCGCACATGCAATACTCACTGCTAATATATTGAATTTCATAATTTACCTTTTTGTCCTTTCTTGTGTTTTTATTCAACGATGATTATTTTTATGTGAGAGATGTTTATTGACAAGTTGATAATATTAATATTTAGACTTGAACAGTTAAATGCCCTTTTTAATCTGGAAGGTTGTATTTGAATATAACTTCTTTGTCAGATGGGTTATTTACAATGTCATTTTCTATGTTGATAGTGTACTGGAATGTAATAAAGAATAGATAATATAATTAACGAGGGTGCTATATCGCGAGATGGTGAGAGTTGAGGTATTTAGTGAAAAGAGGTTGAGAATCTTATTAGTAGGTAGAGATTTAATAATGAATTGACGACAATACTAAACGTGATAGGAAACGATAGTAAGGCGATCATCTAAAAGGTGATCACCTTAAGCGTTAAAGCAAAACACAGGTTATTTGTTTTCTTGCCGATTTTCCAATACTTCGGTCAATGTGGCTTCAATCGACAAGCCGTCCTGTTTAACTTGCCATGCTTCATATTTTGCTTGTGCCTCAAGTATGCTGTCTATGTCCAGTGCGAAGAAGCAGCACAGCCTCATAGCTAGTTTAGGAGAGAGTCTCGTATTTCCGCATAAGACCATTGCAAGTCCACCATGACTTACACCGATGGACCGAGCCAACTCTCTTGTACTGAGGTTATGTTTTTCCTTTAATAAAGCAAAAACATCGACAGCAGATTTTGGTGGAAAGCTCATAAAGTAACCTTGGATTTATCTATATTTACTTGTTGGTTTAGCATTAAATAAACCAACATTGGTTCATTCTTTCTGATAGGTTTTAATGTAAAGCAATATTGGTTTACTTAGCTGTTTACCGCTGGTGTTGTATTTCAATTGACATTTTTATATGCAAGTACAAACCTAGGGTAACAGTTATTGCATAGTGAAGAGCCCAATCTTTTTGTGTGCAGCATCGACTTTTGTTGCATATTAATTGGGTTGTCTTCAAGTTTCTATTGATTGCCTCAATTGTCAATGTTCTCTGATGAAAGAGTGCATTTATTTTTGGTGATATATAGCATATCAAGATGATAAATATATTATTTAGACTTGAACGCCACTTTTGATATTCATTGTGATAAGGTTGGTAAGATAATTGTGGGTTAAGTCTATCTAAGTAACTTGTATGTAATTTCTTGTTCACCTAATGTATGTGATTGTAATTGCTTTGGTATTATTATCTAATTCACAGTGTCTGAGAGCATCGTCTACTCGTCAGTTGAGAATTAATGACGAGTCGGAGAGCTAATATATTCTACGAGTGTCAACGGATTGGTCTGCAAAACGTATTGTACTGACTGACCGTAGCGTATTATTACCATCTCGTCCTAAAAGAGAGTCTCTAACAATCACAACATCATCCTGATAGTTGATGTTGTAATCATTCTTTTCTCCTGAGAACGTAACGATGGTATTGGAATTATTGCCTGTAATGTTATTGTCAAGTTTATTGACGATTACTTCGACGGGATGGCTTCCTGTCAAAGTTATGTCTTTGAGGTAGCGAGAGTGGTTGGTATAAAGCAAGTCTTCACGGTACTGGAGACTAAACGTTCCTTTAAAATTAGGGTCTAGATGGGCGTTATAGGTTAAGTAGGGATGGAAGAATTCTGTCATTAACTGATAGCCCTTTGGATCACGAAGTTGAACTTCGTGTCTAGTTCCAGCAATGTAAAATCCCCACATACCCCATCCGCCGGTAAACTTGTCCATCATCCTAAAAGATTGCTTCGGATAAGCACCCCACAAGCCGTAATATGAGTCTAGAACAGATGCTAGATACTCTTGAGTTAGACTGTTCTCTTCCGTTAGCTCGTCGATCCAATCTTGTACTTCTGGAGTCATAGCCCAAATTTGTTTGGCATAAGCATTGATTTGAGCGTTGCGTATTTCAGTCTGGTACTCAGGGAGAACCCCTATGAATTTGTCATACCCATCTACGCCGATTCCATAATCATGAACGAGGTGCAATATTTCTTCAAAAGTCGCGTCTCGGTGCTGGTAGTTTTGCGCCATGTACCAAGGTCCGCCCTCAACTTGAATTTCCTCTTCATATAAAGGCTGCCCCTCAAGTTCGGCAGCGTTATTAGTGCCATCATCTCGTCCGTTTAAAAGGAGTAAAGTAGCACCATTCTCAGCCATTCTATTCGCAACAGCACCCTTATTGCTTCCATACTTGGATCCGGAAAAGTCGGTAAGATAATGAACAAGCACCGATTTGGCTCGAATTATCTGTCCGTCAGATAGCTGGTCTTGAGCAACAATGTGAATCGACTTTCCATTCGGTGCAACAACCGAAGTGTAACGATTAAAGCGTAACTCTGACGAAAACTGTTTTTTCAGTTGTAATGGAACTTCAGTAATACCGAGTGCTTCTTGTTGTGTTGAAATAGAAAAACCAACACTGGATGAACCCGCGTTGACTGCGTTGATATTGAGACAAGCTACGGTCATTGCTATCGGAAGGGCTTTGGGATATTGCAAAGTCATAAAAATGGCTCCATAAGAAGTCGCTTGATGCAGCGAGAGGCGGTAAATACGAGCAGAGTTCTAGGCTAAGAAACCAAAACTATTTTGAAGGAACTATCTTTAGCCTATAAATCTGACATACCGTCCATTCTATCGGAAGGGAGGTGAAACAGAGGTGAAATGGTGGCACTCTCGTTTTTGGAAAATTCGGCTCGGCTTGTTGCGAGTACATGACATTATGTTGGCAAGTGAAGAATAGCAATGAAGCCTGTCTCGGTCTTTTTAGTTTCCATAAACCAACCAAGCTTATCGCAAATTCTGAATATTAGATCTTGTCCCAAACCAAATCCGTCTGTTACCTGCAGCTCGTGGTCCGCCGTAGTGGTATTTTCAATGATGACGGTGTTGTCTTTGCAGTAAATGCGTATAAGCCCTGCGTGGGTGTATTTGAATGCGTTAACCAATAGATTACTTATAACGATTCGTATCGGGGTTTCCGGTAAGTCTAGTACTGGAGCGTTACTATAATCAGTCTCTAACGACACATCAGAACCGTTAATGAAGTGATAGTACTCTTCGACCAGTTCATTCAATAAAGCGGCTACTGAAACTTCCTTTTGTGGTGGAGGGGTGTTGTGTTTACGAGAAAGCCAAAGCATCGTCTCAACGACTTGTTGCATATTTTGACTTGCTCGGTCTATGCGCACAATCGCGTTTTTTGATGCTTCTGGTAGCGCTATTCTTTCCAATATCTCCATATTAGCTCTGATGATGGCCAGAGGGGTGCGAAGTTCGTGACTGGTATGAGATAAAAAGTCCTTTTCCCGAGCGAGCAGGCGGGCATTTTTCGATAGTGCTCGTTGCAAATATGAAGCGACGCGATTGTATTCCTGAAAAGTAAAATCGGGAGTGGGGTTTGATTCTAAGTTCTCTGATACCAGTTCAGACCAATGAACCAGTTGCTCTGTTCTTTTTCCTATTCGATAGCTATAAAACCAGAGTGCCAATAGCACTATAGAGATATAACCACCGACGATTAGCAAGATAAAATTGAATCGGCTATCAAACCATATATCGATTGTGTCATTGATTAGGTGGTAGTCATATTTCGCGATGACGTATACCGTTCTTTCGTCGTCGCGAAGAAACCTAAATATCCCTAAAGTGATTTCCTTCTCTGGGTCATCGGAAAAAGTTTCATCCACTGAAACCACAGTGAATCGATTGTTGGAAAGTTGAACATTTTCCAAAATATTCGTTCCTTCCACACGAATAACGGGGAGGTCGTCTAGGTAGAATCGAATCACATAAGAACTTGGCAACTCGATATTGGGGTCTAACTGGTAAGCTTCTGAGTAGGCTCGCCACTCCGTTAACATTCTCATCTTCACCGAATCTTCAATGCCGTACTCAAAGTAGCGAACTAGCAGCTCGAAAAGCATGAAGGCAGTGATAATCGCGATTCCAACAAAAAACGAGGTGAGATGGTTTTTTAATGGAAAGCTCTTATTAAGCATTGCTGGTAACCTGAATTCTTACACCTTGGCCCACAACGGTTTCGATGAGTTTAATATTATGATTCTTATCAACTTTCTGTCGAAGTTGATAAAGCTGAACCTTTAGGTTGTTGGTTTCAGGTATTTCATTAGGCCATAGCGTCTGTTCGATTTCTTCTCTCGAGACCAACTGAGGAGATTTACGCATTAGCAGCTCTAACAACCTAAGATTAAGTCGAGTGAGTTCAATAGGTTGATTTGAACGCGTTACTCGTTTTTGTTTAAGATCATAGGTCAGATCTCCAGCAACGAGTTTAGTTATTTGACCACTTCGTCTTCTCGATAGAGATTTTATCCGTAAAGCCAGTTCTTTCATCATAAATGGCTTTACAAGGTAATCGTCGGTACCTGAGTTGAACCCAGCCTCTTTGTCTTCAATGGTATCTTTGGCCGTCAACATGAGAATAGGTGTGTCAATACCTGCTTTTCGAAGGTTTTGGCAAACCGTAAAGCCGTTTACCTTGGGTAGCATTAAATCAAGAAGGATGACGTCGTAGTAATTCTCGCTGGCTAAATTGTAACCACTCTGTCCGTCGTAGGCGTGATCGCATTTTATGTTTTCGTATTCCAAGTAATCTGCAATCGAGGCTGCCAAGTCTCGGTCATCTTCAATGAGCAATACATGGATAGATAAATCGGAATTCATGTGTTCAATAGTCCTTTATCTTGCCGCATTGATGATTTGTATCGAAAAGCAGCTACGGGGTGTTAAGTACACCGTTTTGAGGAAATATCCTTAAATTGATAGAGATTATACCCAGATATACTTGATAAAACATTAGTTGAGGCTATGGCTTTGGTGTGTGGTATTTATTCTGTTGATATCCCATTTGGAGAGCAGGGCCATGTCGAACAGTCGTTTTATTAAGGAGGATCTTGAACGGTGAGGGCAAAGGGGAATGTGAGTAAAGAGCTAAAAAGGCTTACCGTAACCCGGTTACGATAAGCCTAAAGTTATCTATTGTGCAGACTTGTCGCTAGCTACTTGAGGTTGTTCAACCTCAGTCAGTAAGCCTTTAATCAAACTCACACAACCTAAAATTAGAATCAGTGTAAATGGCAGCGCTGCAATGATGGTAATCGATTGAAGTGCTTGAATCGATTGAGTACCACCGATCCACAACATGACCACGGCGATGACGGCTGAAATCACAGCCCAGACCACTTTCTGTTTGATAGGAAGCTCGAGTTTGCCACCTGCAGTCATACTGTCTACTACGATTGAACCTGAGTCCAAAGTGGTCACAAAGAAAACAATGATCAGCGCAACGGCAATCAGAGATAAGATGTTACCAATAGGGTACGCATCAAGCATATAGAACAAGCTAAGTGAAACGTCTCCGATACCCTGAGCGGCACCAAGTATACCCACATGATCAACGATCTGTTGAATCGCGACACCGCCAAAGAAAGACATCCATGCAGTGGTGACAAGAGTAGGGATAACTAGTACGCAAAATAGGAATTCGCGAATTGTTCTGCCTTTTGAAATTCGTGCAACGAACATGCCGAAGAATGGCGCATATGCAACCCACCAAGCCCAATAGAACACAGTCCAGCCATGAAGCCATGTGGTGTCTTCACGGCCAGCGCTTTGGCTTAGTGGAAGAATATTTTTCACATAACCAACTACTGCGGTCGAAACTGAATCCAATACCGTTGTGAAGTTCAAAATACCGATAAAACCAAGGAAAACGAATGCGATAATCATATTGAGATTACTCAATACCTTAACGCCGCCGTCCATTCCACGAACAACAGAAACAATAGCCAAACCCATAATGGTCAGGATAATGGCAATCTGAAGCAGAAGACTGTTTTCTAGTCCGAATACGTGACTGATTCCACTTGCAGCTTGTGAGCCGCCCAGACCAAGTGATGTTGCAAGGCCAAATAGGATTACCAGAACAGCCATTACATCGATAACGTCACCGACTCTTCCCCAAACTCTGTCACCAAGTAGAGGGTAGAATACCGAACGCATTGAGAGCGGAAGACCTTTGTTATAGACAAAGTATGCTAGCGATAATGCGGCCATCCCATAGATAGCCCAAGCGTGAAGTCCCCAGTGGAATACAGCAGCACCTAAGGCTAGTTCTCGCCCTTCTGGTGTAAACGGCTCAACACCTAGCGGTGTACCAAACCAATTGGTATAAAAGGCGGTCGGCTCTGCTACGCCCCAAAAAATCAAACCAATACCCATACCCGCTGCAAATAACATGGCGATCCAGGAAATGGTTGAATAATCTGTTGTGGCATTGTCGCCACCTAAACGAATTTTACCGAGCGGAGATAAAGCAATCAGCAAGGCAAAAATCAGAAGAATGTTTGCGCCCCACATAAAGACAAAATCAAACTTTGATAGTGCAGCGGATTTAACGGCATCGATGGCTGCTTTTGCGTCTTCTGGGGAAAGTACTAAGAGAGTGACGATGAAGAGGATGGATAAGCCCGCGGAAGCGGTAAACACTGTATTGTGAACATCCATGCCCCATTTAGTGATGTTGTCTTGACCGACTTGATAATCTGTAGAATCTATACTGTATTTTTGAGATTTAAAACCCATAATTATGAGGTTTACATATTCGTGTGAACGAATATAAAGACCAACTCCATGTTTAATTAATAACTGATTAGAATTCGAAATTCTTCCAATTAACATTATGTTAATCAGTAGTTTATGATGAAAGTGTCCGTTTTACATCTAATCCTGAAGGACGGATTTTAACACAAATAGGACACCTTTTGGGCGCTATATTGAAAGAAGTCATAACAAAGGGTATTTCTCTTATAGATACTTCTCTGTTTAGTGCTAAATGGTCGAAACGAATTTCACAGCACTACCTGCTTTAGCGTTTCGGTTGACAATTAATCGTCAAACAAAAGGTTAATAGCAATGCCTAACAGCACTAATCCGAAAATTGGACCAAGTACGCCAAGCGGTGCTCGTTCAATATACGGTAGGTTTTCTGCAATCATCAGCCCCCATTCGGGTGAGGGTGGCTTAGCGCCAAGACCGATAAAACTCAGCGACGTTAAGCTTAGCGTAATCACTGGCATTCTAAGTAGTGCATGTCTCAATAATGGCGGAAGCACATAAGGAAGGAGATAGTACCTAAGTATCTTGAATTTGCTCGTTCCCCATATCGGCGCAAGATGCGTGTAGGGTTGCGCTTTAGCCTCAACGATAAGACTTGAGCAGTGAGCCGCAAGAGGGGCCCAAGACACCAAAACAATGGCAATCATGGCACTGTTTGGATTCATCCCCGTCATTCCAGCAACCAATAAGCCAGCGATAATATAAGGAATACCCTTGGTTATTTCGATTAAACCTTGGCTGTATCGAGTGTTGAACCCAAGAACCATACCCACAACTAAACTTAGCACTGTCGCGACAAACCCTGCCCAAAACGTCGATAACATACCAGACCCAATGCGGGCTAGAAGGTCACGTCCAATGCCGTCGCCACCTAAGGGTGCCTGCAAGCTCGGAGCAGCAAGTCTGATGAACTGACTGCTAAACGGGTCGCGAAACAATGACCAGATAACAACAGCCAGCAACAGTGAAAAGATTAAACCCGCCGTCAATCGTTTGTTATTACTCGAGGTAAACGCAAAAGATGAATGACTACTGATAAGCTTACCGTTTCTGAGACTGTGGCCTAACAACAACTGTTGAACAAGCAAGCTCAAGCTACTGATGAAAATCGAAATAAATAGAAGTACTAACAAACCACCTTGGAGCACTGGTAGATCTTGTGCTTTCGCTGCACCTAAAATTAGTCGTCCTATTCCTGGGATGGAAAAAATCTGCTCTACAGCAACCGCTCCACCGGTCAGGCCGATCATTATCATCGCGACTTGCGGGATCAAACTGCTGATTGCACGTTTTAATGCGAAGCGCATGATCTGGAAGGAACTGATGTTCGCACTGAGCCAAGTGATCACCCATGGTTCATTGAGGACGCGCTGCAAACTGTCCCTTAACAGGCGACTCAAAAGACCGCTAGCGGGAAGCGCAAGTGCCAGACTAGGCAGCCAAATATGTTGCCAGCTTTGCCACCCGTAGGGGGGGAACCAACCCAACCAAATAGATAGAATAAGGATGAGAACGGACGCTACTACGTATTCAGGTAACGAGATGAGCACCGTACTCAGGCTATTATGGGTTTTCTTTAGCTTTCTTTGTTTCCAGCTAAACAAGGTATGAACTAGGCTAAACCCACACAGTACAAAGGTTAAACCTAATGCCATCGACATCAGTAACAGAGAGGTCGACATTGTCTGTTGAATACCAGCTATGACCGGTGAGCCATCGATCCATGAGTAGCCTAGATCACCATGCAGAGCGTCACTAAGCCAGTCTGTTAATCGTTCCATTGCACTACGGTCAAGCTGTAAATCGGCTCTTACCGCGGCAAGTGCTTCCGGCGTTAACATGTGTTGTTGTCCGGCGCGGGCACGCAAAATCGATTGGCTTGGGTCAATGCCAGCAATATCTGGCATCAAACCCACTAAAATGACGACGACGATCAATGAGATAAGTCTTGATAACCAAGGTGTTAGCACATCGAATATTCGTCGAGAAGTATCAACAGACAACATTAAGTTAGTTCACCTTAGTGTTCGCATTGATAAGGCGACGTTCGCTTGGGTCACGAACAGCATCAGAAACACGAAGGCTTTCACCCTGAATGACACGTTCGTGTAGCAGTGGAATGGCAGCGAAATCGTTCAAAATGATCTGTTCTGCAGCAATGATGGCTTGTTGACGTTTTGGTCCTAAAGGCTGTAGATCGGCGTAAGTCAGAGCGTTGTCGACTTCCTCAGAACAGAATTGACCTAAGTTGAACGATCCCTTACAGCCAAAATCACTCATCATATATGCGATAGGATCGCCTGAATCCAAAACTGTCGCTCGAGAAAGAATAAAGGCATCAAAATTACCCGCTAATGCATCGTTTTCAATTTGAGCGTACTCACGGATATCAAGTTCTACTTGGAAGCCTGCGCTTTCAAGCTGCTGTTTGAGCAAAGCGGCGACTTCAGGAAGTTCAGCACGGTCAGTGAACGTACCTATGACGATTTTCTCACCATTTGCTTTTGTTTTAGCTTCAATCGGTGATGCTTCGGGACGAAGTGGTGCAGCCCAAGCAAGTGCCGGACCTAACAAACCCTTTGCAATATCGGCATGGTTTTCATACACAGTTTTAATGATTTGCTCTCTATCTACCGCCGCGGCGGCAACTTGGCGCAACTCTAATTGACTAAAAACATCTGACTTATTGTTTAAGTAGAGCGTGTTAGTACGCGGCATAGCCACTTCGTGTAAAAGGTTGCTATCAATCGTTGCGATTTGAGAGACAGGTACAGCTTCGACAACATCAGCGGAACCTGTGCGTAGTGCTGCTGCACGTGCAAAGCCATTTGGAACATACTCAGCGATGACCGTGTCTATGTGAGCTTTCTCACCCCAGTAGTCATCGAATCGTTTTAGTTTGGCGCTGGTTGTGCCGTTAATTTCGATTAATTCAAATGGACCAGTGCCTGCACCAGTAGGTACGACTCGACCATTCTCTTTATATGCATTTGCCGCCAAAATGGCGAGTTGAGGACTTGATAAGCGGCTAGGTAGTAAAGGGTCATTAAATGTTGTCTTGATTTCTACGTGCGACGAGTCAAGGGCTCTAACAGAGAGGTCAACACCATCAAGAATACGAGGCTTAGGTGCCGCACTCAAAGCCTGTTGCAGTGAGTTAACCACTGTTTCTGCGGTTAGCATGGAACCATCGTGGAATTTCACACCCTGACGAATAGTAAAGTGCCATGTGAGTGAGTCAATCTGCTTCCAATCGGTAGCCAGCATTGGTTCAACCTCAGAAGCAGGGGAAAGATTGATTAACGTTTCCGCAGTACTCCAACGTGATAATTTGAAAGCGTCGTCAGATAATGGTGATAGTCCAGTGCGAGGTGGCTGCATCATTGCCACACGAATCTCGGATTTGACGCTTGAGTCACTGTTTTCATTTTGTGAATCAAAACAGCCAGTTAACGGTAGAGCGAGCGCAAGCGCGCATGCCAATTTAATTGAGTGAAAACGCATGATTATGTCTCGGTGATGTTGTGTTAAGTATTCGTTTTTGAATGAATTTGGGCATGAATCAGTGCCTGTGTTGTTGGGTGAACAGGTTGTTCCATGATTTGTTTAACAAAGCCGTGTTCGACGATCTCTCCTTGATCTAAGACCACTATCTCTTCACATAGCGCGATTGCTGCCTTGAGGTCGTGACTGACAAGAAGTAGTTGCAGGTCATATTTTTGCTTTAGCGAGTTGAGCAGTTCGATTATTCGTTGGCGATTTACTGGGTCTAAGCTACTGGTAGGTTCGTCTGCAACAAGTAACTTGGGTTTTACAATGAGCGCACGAGCGATGGCGATTCGCTGTGCCTGACCTGTTGAAAGCTGTTGTGGGTAGAGTGACAACAAGTCCGTGGTCAAGCCAACCTCGTTCAGTGCAATTTGTGCGAGCTGTGGGTGGTTCCCCCCAATTTTGAGGTTTTCTAGTGGTTCAATCAGGATTTGTTCGACTGTGTAATACGGATTTAAACTTGTGTGTGGCTCTTGGGGAACCATTTGTACTTCACTGCAGACCCTCAAACGCTCGCTTGCGTTGTGGAGAGGGAGTGTCCTTCCCGCGATTTGAACGTTTCCTAGTGAAGGTGTCCGTAAACCAAAGAGCAATTCAATAAGCGTAGACTTTCCGGCACCCGATGGGCCAACAATGGCAACGTTTTGATTCTCGATCTGGAGGGAAACATTACTGAGTGCTTTAAATGGTTTTCCACCCAACCATCTAGGAGTAGAGTAGTGGTGCACACTGACATTGCTAAAGCTCACTAAAGTTGAACTTACCTTACTACAACTCATGATAGTCTCTTCGATAATGGCAGTCATTGAAGGAGTCCTTTCAGTGAACGACAAAAATGATGAGAACTGGATTCAAGAGCGACTCGCGGTTCACCATAAGCAGCGACTTTTCCTTCGTCAATAACCAGTAATTTGTCGCAAGCTAACGCACTATTTAGGTCGTGTGTAATCAAAATACCCGCCATATTGGACTGCTTTACGCTTTGGCGAATGAGAATTAATATTTCCTGTTCAGTGACAGGATCGAGAGCACTTGTCGGTTCGTCTGCAATTAGTACTTGAGCTTGGCTTAATAAACCAATAGCAATGCAAATGCGTTGTCTCTGCCCACCAGAGAGTTGGCTAGGATAATTGGTTAATACTATGGCCGGATCGGGAAACCCAAGACGAACAAGTAGATTAACTATGGTGTTCCGATTTCTAGCGCTTGGCTTTGTTTGGTCTCCGGTGAGAGCGAGACAAAGCTGCTTCTCTACAGAAACTAAAGGATTAAGCGCTTGAAGGGCATCCTGAAAAATGAAGGCTGGCCGTTGTTGTGCAGAACGATTAAGCAATGGAATCTTACAGACTTCACTGCCCGCAATTGTTATCGTACCCGATACGGATATGGTGTCTGGAGTAAAGCCCGCAATGGCTTTAGATAGCATGGACTTACCAATACCTGAAGGACCCATTACGGCCAGCATTTCCCCCGCAGATACGTCAAACTGAATGCCTTGAAATAGGATTCGATCTTTACTGCTTATGGATAGTTGATTTATGGCGAGGAGAGGAGGTGTCACGAAAAAACTCTTTAATAATACGTTATAACATAACAATGTTATCATCACGAGTTAGGTAAGAGAAGAGCAATGCACAGATTACGGTGTAGATTTTCTAGCTGGTGTATCACCAGATTAAATCAAAAAAGCACTCAAAAGAGTGCTTCTTGAATAGTATGGTTTTGCGGTTGGGGCTAAGAAATGGTTTGATGACCACACTTTTGCTTAACTTGACCGATGAATGGATAGAGAAAGACGATTCGACCACAATAAAAAATAGTAAAAGCAAGCCATAAACCGTGGTTACCCCATAGTGGAACAGCCAATAACTGCGCCAATAAAAACACCATCAGTGTTGCAATACTGGAGTCTCTGACCGGTCGGGTTGTTCCGGTTCCGGTAAAGATCCCGTAGACCGTTAAGCCGTACCCGGCAACCAAGGGGAATACAATTAGCCAAGCTGCCACTTGGTGATACAAGCTGACGAGTTCTGTTTGTGTCGTGAACAGTAAAACTAAATGCGATTGGAACATCAGCACCAACAGAGTGAGAATTACGATGAAGCCCGATGTCCACTGGAAATTGAGTGTTAGCACTCGATCTAGCATCTTTGGATTGTTTTGTCCGACGGCTTTACCGGCGAAAACACTAGAGGCATTAGCAATACCATCAAACATGTAGCTGACGATAAAAGTAATTTGCATAAGGATGGCGTTAACCGCAAGTACGTCAGCCCCTAGTTGAGAGCCAACTCTTGCCATCATGTTGAAGAAAACCAAAATGCAGACCGTTCTCAACATCAAATCAGTATTCGATGAGACGATCGTTGAGAAGTCGTGCCTACTCATTTTGGCGGAGGAAATAAGGCGAGTTAGAGACATTCCTTGTGTATTGAATACTAACGTCATTCCAATCGCAAATGTCGCGATCTGTGCAATCCAGCTTGCATAAGCCACACCTGCTACACCAAGGTCAAAATACAATACAAATACTGCGTCAAGGACAATATTCAAGACATTGCCAAAGACCTGGGTGTATAAAGTTTCTTTCGCTTTCGCTTGCCCCATCAACCAACCAATAATGGTGTAGTTGAGAAGCACAAACGGAGCACCGAAGATCAAAATACCAAAATAGATTTGGGCTTGTTCAGCTACGGCATTTTCGGGCTCTATTATCCAGAGTGCTCCTTGCCAAATGACGGACTGTAGTAGGATAAAGCTTGCACCGACAACAGCAGCAAGAACAAATGGGCGCATCAAACTATTTGTCATCAATGCGTCATCACCTTTACCTAATGCCATTGCACTTTGGCCCGTTGTACTAACTCGGAAAAAACCGAACAACCAATATAGGGTGTTCATAATGACCGTCCCGATAGCAACGCCACCAATCAGCTCTGTGATACCTAAGTGGCCAATCACAGCAGTATCGACGGCACCCAGCAGAGGCTGAGTGACTGTGGAGATAATAAAGGGCAGAGCAATTTTGAAGTAATCTGAATGAGAAATAGTCATAGCAAAATAGCGGTGCACCAGCAAACAAGAATGTTAGTCGCCAATGAGAATTATTTACATTGCGTGAATGGTAGCGAGATTTATTGTGAATGTCATGGATTGATTCATGTGCAGTTACCAAATGCTCAGGAAACAAGCACCTTTAGATTTCAACCTGCCTGAAGCAGACTCAGGCAGGTTTTACAGCGGGGCTATCGATTACTTAAAGCAGGGTAATACATCCTGCTCAAAATAGGGTTCTTGGTTTACCCAAAACATATAGTTAACATGAAGAAACGACTGAGCGAATGAGTGGAGGGCAGGAACAAGACTTTGTCGTTTATCCACGACGTCAGTATTGTTGGTTTGGCCAATGTAGTTACCATCTTGTATCGCGATACCAAGTGGCACGGTATAGTCATTCTCATGCATCATTGCTAGGGCGTGATTTAATTGTCCGCGTTTTCGCATCATAAGGTCAGGCGCGCCAAGGCCAACGCCTATTTCTTGTCCGTATTGATAAATACTCTTTAAGTAACCTTTATCTTCCCATGGTAGCCATTCACCAACCATAAAGTTGGCGTATTGCATCGTGGTGGAGGTTGGGAACGCGTGTTTCATGGCTCGCATATTATCCTTGAGTCCTTCGACATAACTCGCTTCAGTAAAGCTTGGATCTTTCTCAACGCCAATAGCGGTTTCTTGAAGGTTGATGCCTTCAACTTTTCCATCAAACTGTTTTCCTAATGCGTTGAGGAGTTTCGCGAAACGCGCTCTTACTTTGTTGTCCCAACGTTTTGCCACCCAACCCTCTGGCTCACCGTCGTCTGTGTATTGGTAAACCGCACCACCATCGTATTCCTCAGACAATAGGTAGCTAGGTACACCTTTGTAGCGAGGATCAAACGTCGCGTCCTGAAGCTGAATAAAGAGCTTTTTGCCATGTGCTTTTAGATAGTCATAATCGGCTTGAATCATAGAAAAGTCGTACTGATCTTTCTCTGGTTCTAACATTGCCCACGAGTACATGATTTGCGCACCAGAAAAGCGAGCGTTGTTTAGCAATGGGTGATTGTGTATGGCTTCTCGATCACGTGCAAAGTACACAAAATGCTGAATATTATCTTTTGGGATCGGGCATTTAGCAGAGATATGGTTTTTATATTCGTTGGCATAACGGTCGACAGGGTTGTCCCATTGTGCCTGTGCATGACCAGTGATGAGTAACGCAGCTAAAAAGCAGAGCTTTTTCATAATCTGATGAGTTCCTTGAAATGGCGAGATAGCGAGCGTGAGCAGCTAACGAACTTAGTGAAAAAGAGCTAAGTTTGGTAATTACTGTGCCCCAGTTTAAGGAAGCTTTAGCTATGTGACTGTATGATTAGGTAAAGATGAGTCACACCTTGCTGTTTACTATTTACTATCCGCTAGCTCTTTCATTTCCTGATATACGGCTTCTAGGCTCTGTTGGGCGACACGAAGAATAGGTAGGTAATTTTCGAGATCGGCAACGGTTTTACGGCTCTTTGGACAATGGCAAAATAAGGCTGCCATAAAGTTGCCAAACTGGTCATAAAGAGGAAGTGCTATCGCCACCATGCCATCAATGAACTCTTCATCATCCACGCTGTATCCTCTGCGCTGAATAACGTTTAGCTCCTTTTTTAGGCTCTGCTTGTCGATAATGGTGTTTTTCGCACACTGGCTCAGTTCAATTTTACTCAATACTCGACGTAATTGAGGTGGCGTCAAAGTACTTAAATAAAGCTTGCCGCTGGCGGATGCCCAAAGTGGAGTGGGAAAACCAACCGGAATAACAATCTGCAACGGCCAATTGGTTTGAATTCGGTCGTAGTAGACCATATGCGGGCTAGGGTCATCATTCGCCAAGGCCAAACCGCAGGTTTCCTCTAGTTTACGAGAAAGGCCGTGCAGAATAGCCTGTCGTTGTAGTTTATGCTGATTGGTCCATCTTACATCTAATGCAATAGACAGCATTTGTGAACCCGGATAGAAATGACCGCGTTCATCGGACTGGATGTAGTTTGCGTCATCGAGTTGCTGCAACAATCGGTGGCAAGTAGGCTTGGGAATCCCTGACTCGAAGATAATATCAGAAGCTGAGATAGGACTCTTTGCTTCGCCAATCCGTTCAATAACGTTGATAAGACGATCGACTGAATTTACTTTTTCCGACACCATAGATTCCTTTTAAACGCTCACCCTAAAATAATATCCAATCTCACTGCGTTAACGCAGTCATTTGGGCAGCAAGGCTTTATATTCCCAAAGTATTTTACGAGTTTCAACTGGTTAAAGAGACATTGACTTGATTTGAGTGGGGCAAAATGTCGGTATTGACCCGATACTCTTCTCGTCCTTGAGTTGGCGCATCGAGAATAAAGAGTTCTCCTGAACTGGGATATAACACCGACTCTTGAGTGGTGAGCTCATAATCTGCTGTTGTGACGAATAAGGTATTGAAATCTTCGCCGCCAAAAGTACAGCGCGTAGCGTGCTTAACTGCAAGATTGATTTCACCAAGTTGTGTGGCATGACCTATTTTGTCCTGTGATGGAGTGTAATAGGAAATGATGCCGCAGTCCCAGTGACAGATATACAGGTTTCCGTGGCGATCAACGGACAGCCCATCAGGATAGCCCTTGCACTCATCGAGCTCAACAAACACCGCCTTTTCAATTATTTGGGTCATCGAATCATCGAGTTGATATTCATATACTTTTCTTTGGAACATATTTGAACAGTAGGCGCGTTTGAGTGCTGGGTTAAACGCTATGCCGTTGGCGACGCTGAATCCAGAATCCATTTCAAGCGCGGTGTTCGCCGTTAGTCGGTAAAGCTTGCCATCAGGAGCTTCAAGTTGCTTGTGGTTCATCGAACCAAACCATAAATGACCATTCGGCGCCGTAACCGCATCATTTAAATGAAGCTTAGTTGAACCAAAGCAAGGATCAGCGATAGGAGTAAAATCGTCAAAACTCGAAGTACAATAAAACAGTCCCTGTTTGCTAGCACAAATCCAACCATTGCCCTCACATCGTGCAATCGCCGTGATATCAAAAGGTACGTGAAAGACTTGGGTACTCTGGCTGTGAATCGAATACTCAAAAATCTCACTACCTGCAGCTTCGACCCAGACGAGACTATTGGTGTCGGGCTTCCAAATAGGCGACTCGCCAATGGTTGTTCTAATTCCTTTTACCGAATGCATTTTAACTATCCATATTGATACATTTTGTATCAATATAGTTTAATTTATGGTTCAAAGAACGATTTCTTTCAGGAATATGTGAAATGATGCAGCGGATTAACGAAAACACAATGACTTAGCTAATGAGTGGGCGCAATGCACAAGAAATATCCGTTATAATTTCGATAATTAGCTCGCTCAACAAGGTAAGCATCCGTTACCTTAACGAGTACGTATAAAGTATCCAAACCCAAATAAGGAATCTGGATGGAAAGCTCGATAGTGCCAAGAGCGATGGTTTTACCAAGGCCGGTAGTTGTACTTAAAGATGCGGTCAAAACGTTTATTGACGGCAAAGAATCTCATCACGTATTGGACAGAGTGAACTTGTCGCTGGCGGAAGGAGAGAGCATGGCACTCACTGGCGCAAGTGGTAGTGGCAAGAGCACGCTATTGAATATTTTGGGTGGTTTTGAGCCAATGACCAGTGGGACCTTAGAGTTGGCTGGTGAATTGGCGCAAACGTGGAACGATAAGCAATGGGGCTATTTTCGTCACCACAAGCTTGGCGTAGTCTTTCAGCAATTTAACCTGCTAACGCCGTTAAATGTCCGACAGAATATTGAGTTTCCTTTAAGTTTAAACAAACGGAAGTGGAACGCTTGGTGCGACTATTTAGTCGCTAAATTGGATATTCAACCACTGCTTGAACGCCATGTTTCTGCGTTATCAGGTGGTCAGCAACAACGAGTGGCGATTGCAAGAGCGTTGGCGCATCAACCCGCATTGCTTTTGGCAGATGAACCCACCGGAAACCTTGACCAGAAAGCGGGTTTGGAAGTGATGCGACTGTTAGAAGATATTACCCGCGAAGGAAATACGTCAGTTTTGCTTGTCACTCACAGCGAAGAATGTGCAGCGTTTATGCAGCGACGTTGCCGTTTAGAAAACGGATTGCTTTATGAAACACCGTAAAGGAACCCATCTACGCGTTGCTCTGTCCATTTCTGCGGCTCACTATCGTCAAGCGCCTTTACAGGCACTCGCTATTCTTATCGGCATTATTTTGGCAGTGACGTTGTTTGTGGCCGTGCAAGCGATCAATTTAAACGCCAAACGCAGTTACGCGGAATCGGCAGAGTCGCTTAGCGTCAAGGCGCATTATCTAGTTATTCCAATGTCTGGACAGCGCTATCTTCCTGAATCCGTGTATTTTTCATTACGTCAATCTGGATTGAGCCAATCGTTGCCAATACTTGAGGGTCGAGTGAGAGATGATACTGGGCGACGTTATTCTATCCAAGGAAGTGACATTGTAGCGGCGGTCACTTCACGCTCTCGATTACAGTCCGAGAGTGATGATGTGTCTTTATCTAATTCAGCATTGCCTCTGGCTAATTTGATGAATGGCGAACCTTTTGTCATTGTAAGCGAAACTCAGTATCAAAGGATGGGCGGCACTAAGACTGCGGTTTTGGACGACGTTGCTATCCAGTTTGTTGTAGTACCCGACGAATGGCAGTTGGGAAGTCGCTTGCTGGTGGATATCAGCTTTGCCCAACGTTTGCTGAACAAACAGGGGCTGCTCAGCTACATTGCAATATTAGATAACAAGGTGGCGGACGATACTAAGTGGCAAGCGTTGATATCAGGCGAAGCACAATGGGTTGCCAATACAAAAAGCTCAGACCTTGGTTCACTGACAGAGAGCTTTCACCTCAACCTCACTGCAATGAGTATGTTGGCATTTCTGGTTGGGTTATTCATTGCCTACAACGGTGTGAAATACAGCTTACTGAAACGCAATCGGCTGTTAGTGCAAATGCAGCAAGCGGGACTCACACCTAACACGGTTTTCTTGGCGCTGATTTTAGAACTGGTGCTTTTGGTCACTGTAGGCACCAGTCTTGGGTTTATCTTTGGTATCCAATTAAGTCATTGGTTACATCCCACGGTAGCACTCACCTTAGAGCAGCTTTACGGCGCAACGTTATTGCCGGGAACATGGCAATGGCAATGGTGGGCTCAGGCATTGCTACTTACGTTAGTAGCGGCATTGTTCGCTTGTTGGCATCATTTTAAACAGAGGGTACAACAACCCTTATCCTCCCACGGCGGATTCTATCAATCTCCTGAACAGAGCAATGAAAACCGCTTGATGATCGTTGGGCTGATACTTGTGGTGGTGGCACTCATTGGCCTTTGGTTGAGTAGTTATTTTCGCTTAACGATGTTCTGGCTGGGTGTGTTTATTGTTGCGATTCCAATGTTGCTGCCCAAGTCTCTTGGCCTGCTGGCTCGAATAGCAGAACGTAAAACCTCTACAGGGTTGGTCCAGTACCTGTTTGCGGAATTGCGGGAACTGATTGCACCTTTGTCTTTGGCTATGATGGCGCTGTTGTTGGCTATTACCGCTAACATAGGAATGAACACCTTGGTGGGCAGTTTCGAGTCGACATTGAAACATTGGCTAGAGCAGCGCCTGCATGCGGATATTTATGTCAGTCCTGCACAAAGTGACATGACTAAAGTCGAGCAGACGTTAGCTCATTTCGACGGCGTGGAAGAGGTCTATAAGCAATATTATGTGCAATCTAACGTCAGTGGGCTGCCCACACGATTAGGTACCAAAGATCGTATAACCTTAGAACAAACCATGGTATTTCAATCACAAGTCAATGATTTTTGGTCCCGTTTCTATGCTGGGGATGTCGTGGCTATCAGTGAGCCGATGGCAGTGAAACTGGGGTTAGTACTGGGAAGTGAGCTGCCAGGAGATTTTATGTCTGGCATGACACTGACTGTCGGTGCCATTTTTTATGATTATGGTTCGCCCGATGGCGAAGTGCTTATCTCGCCTGAGTTATGGCAATCACAAGGGTTCTCGATGGTGCCAAGCAGTTTAGGTGTGAAGGTGAGCGGTAACCGCGAAGCTATGCAGCAAGCATTAAAAACCAAACTGAATTTACACTCCAGTCAATTGTTTGATCAGGCAGAAATTAAGGCGATTGCGCTCAATATATTTGCTCAAACCTTTGCTATTACCAGCGCTCTCAATGGTGTGACGTTACTCGTCGCTGTTATCGGCTTATTTACTTCCTGTTTTATGCTACTGGAAGCTCGCAAAGCAGCTATCGCTCGGCTTTATGCACTGGGCGTCAATAAATCGCAATTGTTTGTTATGGTGGTAGGACAAATGGTCACTTTAGTGCTGTTCACATTATTGGTTGCCTTGCCACTGGGCGCATTAGTCGGTTATGTGCTGACTGATATTGTGACATTGAGAGCATTTGGTTGGAGTTTGAACTTTGTTTGGAGCTGGATGGATGTGGCTCGCCTTGCGACTATAACCGTAGTCGTGACCATCGTCGCGACCATTATTCCTTTGTGGCGTTTGGTGACACGTCCTGTGGTCGCAAGTTTGCAAAGCGAGGTACTGTAATGTTCAAACAGATGATGGCGATATTGTCGGCTCTAATCCTTATTGGTTGCGGTGAACCTGACGCTCCAAGTTTTGGTCAAATGTTAGGCTCCGATGATGGTCAATTTGAAGAGGTCAAAGGTGGTCGCATCCTTTCTTTTCCAGAAGATCATCAAGCCCACAACGACTTTCGTCAAGAGTGGTGGTATCTCACGGCAAACTTACAGGATGCCGAAGGCCGAGAATATGGTATTCAATGGACACAGTTTCGCTTGGCGGTGAGTTCTGAGGCACCAGCGAATGAAAATGGATGGCAGAGTCAGCAGATCTTTATGGCGCACAGTGCGATTACTACCCCTGATATTCATCTTGCAGATGAGAAGTGGTCTCGCCAGCACCCAGAAATAGCGGACGTATCAAGCGAACCGTTTCGAGTCTTTATTGATGATTGGCAATGGACTTCCACAACCAACGATATTTTCCCTGCGACCCTTGATGTCGCATCAAACCAATTTGGCTATCAATTGTCATTGACTCGAACCGCTCCCTATCAAAAACAAGGTGATGAGGGTTATAGCGAGAAAAGCGCTGACGGAAAGGTTGCATCGTACTATTACAGCCAGCCCTTTATCGACGTTCATGGTACTGTATCGATTAATGGAGAAAGCCATCACGTATCTGGACAAGGCTGGATAGACCGAGAGTGGAGCTCTCAATTTTTGCTCGATTCTCAACAAGGATGGGATTGGTTCGCAATACGGTTAGACGAAGCAACGAGTTTGGTGGTCTTTCAATTGCGTGATGCTGCGACCGGACAAGCGACTTATTCCTATGGGCGATTAATGTATAAAGATGGTCGAGGCATTACTTTGACTCAAAACGATCTAGAACTGTCAGCCGTTCAACAAACCGTAATCGAAGGCCAATCATACCCGACGCAATGGAAACTAATAGTCGTGTCGCAGGGTATTGACGTAAAGCTTTCAGCACTTAATCCTAACGCCAAAATGCCACTTTCCGTCCCATATTGGGAAGGCCCAATTATCGTTGAAGGCTCTCATCAAGGTAGAGGATATATGGAGCTCACTGGTTATTAATCAAAGCGTTAGAATATCTATAGCCTGCGGAATGGGCGGCTTAATGCTTGCACTTCGAAAGTGGCGACTTGTATCGAATCACTCCAAAAATCTAGAGACCACCCGGCTTTTTGTTTTAGGTGTCCTAAGAATTGAGCCGGATTAGGGAGTTGTTCCCAAACTTGGGGTAAGAATAACGCGCCTTTTTTTCCGTCCTTTAACGTCACGCCGCACTGGTGCAAGGAAAGGTGCTGTAGTAAGTCTTGTTCCGAATCAACGTGCAGGAGTTCGGGTTGTGTCAGTACGGAAACCTCAATGTTAAGCGCTTCGGCTTGATGTTTTTGAAGAGGGGTAAATCGTCTATCTTGGCAAGCCGCTGCCCAAGCTTTTCTCTCTACTTCTAGTACTAAGGGAATCTGTGCCACTGTTGTGCCAATGCAGCCTTGCAGCTGATTGTTTACGGTTAGCGTGACAAAGCAAGCCCCGGGTAAAGCCAAACTTTCTGGGTAATCTTGTACCAGTACTTTCGGTAGCGGTAGTTCATTCAAATAGCAATGAATGGTGTGTTCAACCACGTCGAGCAACATAGAAAGCTCGCTATGGGTTAGAGTACTTTTCGATGGATTAGCGGCAGATTGTGTAACTGACATAACCAACGACCCTTTGTTTATCACCATATTCAGTGTCTCCGGAATTAATCAAAGTGAGACGCTGTAACTGGTATTGTTTGGTTGAAATAAGATGGATTACGGCATTAACACCGGTTGAACCGCACGCTTCGTGTGGGGTAATCGTCGTCATGCCTGACTCAATTTTGTTGCAGGTCTGCCGGTCAAGTAGTTGGCACTCAGAATAGCGATGAAAGTGACTAAGATCAGTGCTGATCACCAATAAGGTCTTGCTGTCCCATATTGGCTCAATAAGTTTGGCAATCTCTAAGGCTCTAACTTGTCCTGTGACGATGGGCAGCAGTTGAAAGTCATCCAATACCGTTTGAAGAAAGGGAAGTTGTACTTCCAAGCTATGTTCTTGAGCATGTGCTTGATCGTTAATCGATACCATGGAATTGTCGGCAAGTAACTTGACACAATCTCGGTCAATACTCACGCAGCCTAGAGGTGTTTCAAAGGCACCCACAGAAGGTAATGCACATCCGTGAAACGCGACTCGATGACTAGGACCAACTAAAATCACTCGTGAAAACTGCTGTGCGACAGATTGCAACTGATGGTACGCTAATCCTGCTGTTTCTCCTGAAAATACATAGCCTGCGTGTGGAACAATAAGTCCTCGCAGATCATTCTGAACGTTACATGTCTCTGCGTCTCTGACGTTAGGGCCAGTCAATAACTGGTTTACCTGTCTAGTGAGTTGCTCGGTATCCTTGTTATAAAAACGGCCCGCGACAGCAGGAGGTCTAATCGTCATTTTTCCACTCATATAACATCAAATGTATATACTCATTAGTATAGTTTTTGTACTGAATGAAGGTGTGAGATGGAACCAGTTAACGCCAATCACCGTACACAATTTTGGCATTTGCAGGACGATGGAAGAGTCACGTGCACGGTTTGCCCTCGTTTTTGCACCCTCAGAGAAGGCAAGCGCGGCGCATGCTTTGTTCGTCAAGCCATTGATGGTGAGATAGTGTTAACCACCTATGGGCGTTCGAGTGGTTTTTGCATTGACCCTATAGAGAAAAAGCCTCTCAACCATTTTTATCCGGGTAGTTCAGTACTCTCTTTTGGGACTGCTGGGTGTAATTTAGGGTGCAAGTTTTGCCAGAACTGGAATATCAGTAAGTCTCGTCAAATTGACACGTTAGGTAGTCAGGCAAGTCCTGAACAAATAGCCTTAACAGCGACGAAACACCAAAGTGACAGCATCGCTTTTACCTACAACGATCCAGTGATTTTTCTTGAATATGCTGTCGATACGGCGCTTGCATGTAAGGAGGCAGGAGTAAATACCGTTGCAGTTTCGGCAGGCTACATGTGTGAGAAGCCACGAGAAACCTTCTACTCAGTGATGGACGCTGCCAACATTGATCTCAAAGCTTTTACTGAGCGTTTCTATCTGGGCAACTTGCTCCGGTATTAGATACGTTGAAGTATCTTAAGCATGAAACCGATGTTTGGTTTGAAATTACCACTCTGCTTATCCCCGACGAAAACGACAGCTCGGCTGAAATCGATGCCATGACCCAGTGGGTCATGGACAATTTGGGACCTGAAGTGCCACTTCATTTCACTGCATTTCATCCAGACTTCAAAATGCTCGATAAAACGAGAACACCAGCGGACAGTTTAGTCAGAGCGCGAAACATAGCGCTTAATAACGGTCTTCACTATGTCTATGTGGGCAATGTACACGATGAAGCTTGCAGCAGTACCTATTGCCCAAGTTGTCATAATAAAGTGCTCTCACGTAACTGGCACCAACTCGGCGATTGCGCACTAACTAGCTCTGGCGTTTGCCACCACTGTGGCCACCAAATTGCAGGACGTTTCGCGAAATGCGACAAGCCGTGGGGAAGAAAGCGGATACCAGTTCAAGTGAGATAAGATACGTTGCTATGCGGTCACGATGGACAGTCCTCGCTTTTTGGCGATGAAGGCGAACGAAGCAATGAAGGCATAACAGAGGACAGGAATGAGGTAACTAGTAGGGACATCAAACCTTGTAATTAGCGTTGCTTGCATCATAGGGATAATTCCGCCACCAATACCGCACATGATGAGAATCGCTGATGCTGCACCACTTGCATCACCGAGCCCTGAAACCGTTCGAGAAAATATGATTGGATACATAAATGAATTGCACAGACCAATCATTATTAGAGCGACTCCGCCAAAAAGCGACGGCGATAAGATAGCAACTGAAAGTAATATCATCGCAATACACGCACCAGAGAACAACGTGTTCATCGCAGAAAGACGTTGGGCAAAAATGCTGTATCCAAAACGACCAAGCAGGGAGCCAGCCCAGTATAAGCTCATTAATGTAGCGGCAACTGGAGCACTGAATCCTCCAATGTTGGGATCAGAAAGGTAACTTATCGTGACGGTACCAATCGACACCTCGACCCCTACGTAAACAAAGATAGTTGCAGCACCAAAAATAAACTGAGGCTGGTGACGTAAGGTAGCCAGATGACATAGAATTTTCACGCTCTCTGCGCTTCGATAATCGGTTATCGATGAGGAGTACAAAGTACAGGCAAGCAAAACAAGCAATGCGGATAAAACTAAGTAAATGTTGGATAGTCCGATGGAAATCATAGCGACTCCAAGAACAATAGGACCGATAGTTGTACCTAACGAATTGAACGTTGAAGCGATCGTTAACCTCTTAGTTTCGTTCTGGTCGTTACTGGTTCTGATGATGTACGGGTTAGCAACAACCTGCAAAGCAGCTACTCCCATAGCGGTTATAAAAACGGCACTTAACGCGAAGACAAAACTTTCAGCATAAAGACTGATACACAAACAGAGCGAGCCCAAAAATGTGAGCATAAGCGCTACCGTCAGGCTTAATTTATACCCTTTACGGGCCATTAAAGCAGAAGTAGGAATGCTTATGGCAAACGGAGCAAAATAAAAGGCCAGTTGAACAAGCATCGATTGTTCGTAGCTTAGTGAAAATGTCGATTGAAAATAGGGGACTAATATACTGTTTGCAGAAGTTAGTAGACCCCAACTGAAAAACACAGCAGATAACAAAATTAAAGATTGAGATGATTTGGAAGCCACTGAAACATAGGCCCACATTTCTGTGGACCTCCTCCGATGAATACTGATGGTTAATTGCTTATCAGCAATCAGATAAGAACAAGCTTTAGGCGTTGATTGCGTTATTCAAAATGTCGATGACTTGCTTCCGTTCATGGGCTTGCTGCAAAGAGGTACGGAAGTCTTCATGCATGAGTTTGCGTGCGATTTTAGAGAAAATCTTCATATGTGAATCCTTACCCTCTTCAGTGACAGTAAGCATGATAATAATATCAACATCGACATCCTCGCCCCAAGAGATAGAGTTGTCTAAGGTGAGAACGGAGACGCTGTTATGAGAGACACTGGAAGATTTACAATGAGGAATCGCTACTGAAAATCCTAGTGCGGTTGAAAACACGGCTTCTCTGTCCCAAATCGCTTTTTCAACCTCATTTGCACAACCTGTGCGTTCGTTAATCTCTAAGTTATCGCAAAGTAGCTTTATGGCTTCTTCTTTCGATCTAGTAGATTGTTGAGTAAATACGAGCGCTTCATCGAGTGTTTCTTTGCCGTCACTGCTGTTGTAAAACGTTGCGACACGCGCTTTCACTTGCTCGCTATTCGTTAAGGTAAGTACTTCATTAACTAAAGCTTCACACTCGTTTACGTTAAGTCGAGTTAAGGCACGTTTGCTTGTGGCAATTTTCGAGGCTCCCATAGAAAACTGTGTGAGCCCACAACCCAATAACAAGGGTTGCGCGATAGGGTCAGCAGCGAACTCGCCACACAGACTAACCTCTAACTTGGCCACTTTTGCCGAACCAATCAGCTGCTTTAGAAATGCGATAAAGGCTGGGTTTAAGTGGTCGTATAGGTCAGCGATGGTTTTGTTTCCTCGGTCACACGCAAAGAAGTATTGTGCTAGGTCGTTACTACCAATAGAAATGAAATCGATGAACTCAGATGCTTGGTCGAAGATGTAAGCAATGGATGGAACCTCAGCCATTGCACCAAGACGGATATTGCCTAACTCATGCCCTTCATTGGCAAGTTCGATAGCCAGTTCGTCAATGAGTTCTCTGCACCAAATGATTTCGTTAAGTTTAGAAATCATAGGCACCATGATAGACACTTCACCAAAACAACTGGCTCTAAGTAATGCACGAAGCTGAGAGCGTATAATGGCGTCATATTGAGGGTACATTCTGACAGCACGATAACCTAAGAAAGGGTTGTCTTCTGCTGGAAAACCCATATAAGCACAAGGTTTGTCACCGCCTATATCTAGAGTTCGAATAACCACCTTGTTACCTTGGCTATGTTTCACAACATTTGAATAATGTTGGAATTGCTCCTCCTCTGAAGGTGGAGTGGTACGCTCGCAGAACAGCATCTCAGTTCGATATAGCCCAATACCATCTGCACCAGACGAATAGATACCCTCAGCTTCTTCGCTTGAGACGATATTGGCGAGAACGTTAACCTTTTCTTTATCGAGTGTCGTTACTTTAAGATCCTTAAACTCTGCGGTTTGAGCCGAAAGTGCGTTGAGTTTTTTGCGCTCTAGTTGATAGAACGCATCACAAGCCACGTTACTCTCTAAAATCAATGCGCCATTAATGGCATCAACAACGAGCCGTTGGCCTTGGATAATCTGCTGAGTGAGGTTTTCTATTCCGACCAAAACAGGAATATTAAAAGAGCGTGCCAAGATTATAGTGTGAGAAGTGCTGCCTCCTTCACCCATCACAATACCTTGAATTAGTGCTTTTGGAAGAGCAAGAAGCTGACTTGGGGTGAGTAGCGTGTCTGAGACCAAAATAGTTGGTGCTGTGATCGTCGGCATTTGACTCAGATCTTCATCGCGAACGATATTAGCAAGTTGAAGAGCGATATCTTTGATATCGAGCGCTCGTTCTTTCAAATAGTCACTAGCGCTATTTTCTAGTGGCGCACATAACTTGTCGCATGCATTTGCGATCGCATCAAGAGTGTTTAACGCATTATTATGCATCATTAGAGCACGACCTAGCTCTTCATCTTGGGCAATTTTCAAATGTGCTTCGAGTATCTCTTTACATTCGCCTTCAGAGCTAGCTTGCTTCTTCAAAAGGTTTAGTTGTAACGCTTTCAAAGCGCTCTGTAATTCACTCTCGATACAAGATGACGTCTGGCTTGGTAATGCAGCGGCCATTTTTCTAAGGTCAGTTTGTTGCCAGAGAGTAGCACTAGCCTCACCCAAACCGACTGAAGCAACGGTACCTCGTACATAACGAGGTGCTGCACGCATTAAACCCACAGGAAGTGGTTGTTCGCTTAATTGGACATTCTGTGTGTCTATCGCATTGTCGATATGGCTGAGTTCAGTATCAACAAATGCTTGAAAAAAGATAAGTGCCTCGTTGGCGTCTGAGCCAGTGAAAATAAACTGGCAATGATCGCCTTCCAAGATATCGGCACTAATCATAGACAAGACACTTTTCGCATTAGCAGTTTTATCTTTTGAGCTGTTGACTAAGAGAATGTCACAGTTGAATCGATTTGCTCGTAGCTCAATTTCTTTGGCAGGTCGCGCATGTAAACCATTTGGTAGTGGGCAGATAAAATTAAGATTAGTCATTGTCGTTTCTCATAGTGCTTTTGGTTGCAAGGCTTATTGTTACTGGTCGGCATGGTGGTATGTCTGCCGTTTGTTCTACTGGGCTATGTTCGTCTAGTTGAACATTTTGGTATGAGTAAAGAGTTTGAATATCGCCAAATTCGCACGAAGATAAAGTAGGGTTGAAAGCCCGTAAAATAATCTGTTCGGAGTGCTCAGATTTCTTTAATGTGCTGAAGTGCAGAGAGTTGTTCCATTCGACTAGGCTTTGTGATTCTGGGACGACAAGCGTTGTAGGGTTGAGTCTGAATCTTGCCCAGTCAGTGCCGACATGGCTGATGACGGGTGTATTGATACACTCAACGGTTTGCCAGTACTCAGTTTCCCTTTCACTACAGAAAGGAACCAGAGAAAGAGAGAACTGATGACGGCCTTGAATTTGAGAGTCAGGAGCAGGAAGGACCATACCAGAGGCACGACCTGGTCGATAAGTGAGATTTGCTTGTCCAAGCCAACCAACGCTACGTAGTAGGGTAATAGCAATAGAGTTAGGTGTGTCTTGATGAAACTCATACTCGCGTAAGCCTTTCGTGACAACACCTAACCCTCGCGACGCATTACGATGTAGCACCATTGATTGCATCGGATAGTTAGCAACAGGTGCTTCGGTCCACGATTCTTGTTGCCAGATATCAAGCTCACCCGGTACGTTCTCTCGAGTGACCAAGCCAAATGGTTGGTCTGCCACATGTTGTGAGCACTCTATACCAGTAGGGAAGTTGATTTGTAAGCGGTGGTCCAAAACACAGTTATCTAAATCAACGTCTACATCAATGGCAGGACGGTCATTACGTAGAGTGATTTTGAGAGAAATAGGAAGTCGAGTTGAAGCAACGTGTTGCTTTCTCTCATCAAGGTTTTTAGGAAGCACCATGGAGAAACTTAATGTCATGGTTGACGTTAATACGCCTGTTTCTACAAACACGGTGTGTTCGGCGCTCTTACTGCTAATTATCCAATCATTGAGGAGTGGAGAAAAATTGTAGTTGTCACCTTCGTCAGAACCATCACAGATTTCGAACAGGTTCGGGTATTGAGCGCCATTCCTATGGTCGACAAGATGCAGTGTACCGTTAGTTTGGTATTCAAGCGTGAACCATTGGTTACTGATTACTGATTCTTTGCGGCGGATTGTGTCAGAGTTAGTTGCACTTAGCTTATCTTCTTGAAGGTAAATCGTTGTATAACCACATGCAGGGATATCTTTAACACTCACCATCATGGAGATCTTTCTATACCAAGTTGTTGTTGTGTTATTCGAGAGTTCCTGAATGATCGTCGACATATCTTGTTGTGATTCGTCAATGATTTGATATTGCAGTTCGTTACCTTGCTGATCGACGATGTTAAATTGGTCAGACGGGGTGTAGATGGTAACTTCAACTAAACTGTCACGTTTTTTCGGAATACTATTGAAGACTACGATTTTTGTGCCATCGACAGAGGCTTGAATACCTTGCGTTAACTTTCTGAAGTTGAGTTCTAACAATTGCTCAGCGGTTTCGATGCCTGACAAAAGACGATTAAGAACCATTGCATTTACACGGTCTGAGTTGCAACCACCAATACTATCGTGTGCATGACTTTTCATGGCTTCACGCCAGATCTGATTAACGGCATTTTGTGGGTAAGGCAGTCCATTTGTGTAGTTTAATGCCAGCAAAGGCTCCAAATAACGACTGACTAGGGTTTCTAACTTTTCGTTCGCGAGCTTAATATCCATTCGTGTCGAGAAAATGCCACGATGAATTCTCATATACTTAGGATCGAGCATTTCACCTTTGAAGCAATTTAGAGTGGGAGCCGATGTAGCAAGTGCATCGAAATAGTCATCGAAAGAACTGTTCACAAAGTGAAATTCATCTTGGGTTTGGTTGGCATGATCAAGAAGGCTAACTACCTGAAACTCAAAAGGTGATTGGTCATTGCCATTCGGAAGCATGACGTGCTCACTCGCTGCAAACTGGCATTGCTTTCGTGCATTGGAAGTAATAGCTTCGGTAAAACTCATAGGGTCAGTAGGTAACCATTTTGAACACCCATAACCCCATGGAAAGACTGCTGTTGTTATCTTACTCCCGTCTTGGCTCTGCCATTGAAATTCTGTATTGGCGACGAGTCGTTCAGACCAACCACGCCATAAAACTGCTCTATCAATATTGAATTGATTTAACAGCATTGGTAGTTGTTCTGTTTGCCCAAAGGAATCAGGAACATAGCCGATTTTCATCGCTTGACCATATTTCTCACAGTCGCTCATCCCAAGTAGTAGGTTACGCGTAATTGACTCAGCACTGACGGTGAGAAAGTCCGTTTGAGTATACCAGGGGCCAATCAATATTCTCTGGTTTTTGATAAGAAATTCTAATCGTTCTTTGTGTTCTGGTGCAACTTGTAAATAGTCGTCTAATACAACAGTTTGAGCATCTAATACAAAAGGTCCTATATTATTATCTCGTTCCAGATTAGACATTAAATCGTCCATAAAATAATAAAGTAGTGCTTTTGAATCGTTCTCAGTAAAATACCATTCGCGATCCCAGTGGGTATGCTGAATTAAATGAATAGTTTTCATAAGGCGTGATTAACCCCAGAGCATGGGCTCTAATAGTTTTATAATGAAGGTATATCTCAGGGCTAGGTGACTAGCCCTGAACTAAGAAGAATTTGCTTAACGGGAAACGGTAAATTTAGGTGCGTTTTCCGTTTTGTCCTGCTTTGTCATTTGTTCTCCGTTGAAAACTAACAGGGAGCCTACGGCAATGATGGCTGAACCCGTTGCAATTGCTAAGACGTAAACAAACCAGCTTTCAACAGCAAGCCAGCCGTAGAATCCTGAGATTGGCGCTTTGTTTACGGCTCCTAAGCCTACAGCCATAGCGGCACCAACGGCAGAGCCCAAAACGTTTACTGCGATGATCTTTGGATTAGCCAGTGCAAAGGGAATAGCGCCCTCTGACACACCGATTAGCCCCATCAATGTTGAGGCTTTGCCTGCTTCTTGAAGTGATGCGGGAAAGCGAGACTTCCAGATTAACGTCGCAACACCAATGCCAATTGGCGGAATAATAATGGCGACTTGGGCTGCTGTATTTGGGTCATAAATGCCGGATGCTAATAGAGCCATAGCAGTAGTTACTGCCGCTTTATTGATCGGACCGCCAAGGTCAAAGCCAACCATACCACCGACTACCGCCGCAAGAACGATTTTGTTGCCGTCAGACATAGAGAGTAGCCATGTTTCTAGACCTCTATTCAATGCCGCCATTGGGTCGCCGATTACGTAAGACATTAGTGCGCAAACGAGCAGAGTACCGCCAACAGGAATAATAAAGATTGGTCCGGCGGAGGCTAGTGACTTTGGTAGCTTAATTTTGGTTGCTAGATACTTGACGATATAACCTGCGAGAAGGCCTGCTGCAAGCGCCCCCAGGAAACCAGTACCGATTTTACCGGCAAGCAAACCACCAATCATACCTGGGGCTATCGCCGGCTTATTAGCGATAGCAAACGCGATGTATCCCGCAACAACAGGTAACATTAGCGATAATGCCATACCACCGAAGCCGTCAAAATCGTGGAACAGTCTGACTAGTTGATGTACCGACTCGGCGTGACTGCCATCCCAAATGTTATCGACACCATAAAACGAGGCACCGATACGAGCAATTCCCATCAGTACCGCGCCGGCAATGATGAAAGGGAGCATATATGACACACCGGTCATGATGGCATTCTTAATTTCAGTACCTACTGATTTTTGTCCTGCATTGAACTGGCTCATAATTACACCTCCGCTGTTAGCGCCTCAAACAAAGCAGAGCCGTGCTTAATTGGATCTGCTACTTTGCATTCAATTTTAGGAAGTGAAGCGAAACGCTCAACACCATTTATTGCCACATCAGCTGCGATAATAGCAGCGTCAGCTCGCGCAATATCTTCAGGAGTAATTTCGTTTTCAGCTCCCATACTACCTTGAGTCTCGACTTTTATTTCGAGTCCCAATTCCTTGGCTTTAACTTCAAGCGCTTCAGCGGCCATATAGGTATGAGCTACGCCAGTAGGGCAAGCGGCAACGCACACGATGAACATAATGTAATCCTCTTTTTATTGTAAAAAAAAACACACAACTGCGATAACGCTAGTTGTGTGTTTTTTGATGTTTCTATCAACTAATGTAAGAAAAGCGTAGGCTTTCTCAAGTACAGAGTACTGACATGCTTTTAAAATCTCTGTAAATCCTACAATGGCAATAAAGCTCAATACAAGACGTAGTAAGCGAGCGTGTTGCACCGCGTACTTGTATTCATGGTTGAATCGAGTCGTTGCCATTGGAAGAGAAATCGCTCTAAATGGAGGAATGAGTTCGGCGCTCTTAGTCCATAAATTAGAGTATTGCTCTGCAAGATTGAGCTCGTCTGTTGCGAGTTCTGATTGAGATGCGTTCGTCAGTTTATCTACGGAATCAATAGATTGTGGTATGAAAAACAAACAAAAAGAACGAAGTGCAAGCAATAACAGCTTGATGCACTCCGTAACTTTTAGTTTAAATTTCATTGTTGGTTTCATTTTATCTATCCAATTCCATATTGATGCTTATATTATATTTGAATTCCAAGTATATCCGTGATTGAGATCTCAAATGCAATTTAGCTTTAAACAATTATTCCACTCTCAATTAAAAAATAAATTTTCAATGATTTATGGATTAGTTTAAGTAATGCATTTCGTTTGGGAGGATGATAGCGTTGAGCCCATTAGTCGATAAGACTTTAGTCTTGTTTCCTTGAAGAGTTGGGGTATAGCGACTAATTTTGAACATATCTAGATACTGCATAAGGAAATGCATATGGATATTGTCGTGATGCTTACCAGTGGCCAGTTTGGCGTGTTAGAGGACTGCGAAAGCCTTGAGTTAGAAGGTGAGATGGTGGAGTGTTGGGTCGAGGCTGAGGAGAGCTTCGAGTATCGCTCTGGACAAGTAGAAAGAGTGCTCTAGATGAAAAAGTGGATACTACCCGTGATTTTGGGGTTGCTGGTGGCTTATGATTGGTCTTTTTCAAGGGATGCGTTGGACAGCGAAGACTTTGTCGCCTCTTTTGATAAGCAATCCCCCGATGAAAATGACGTGAAATATCATTTGGATACTTTAACGGCTAACAAGAGCCAGTTAAATGCGGCATTAACCTACTACTATCTAGCCATTTTAGTTACTGAAAAAGATACTGAAATGAAAAAAGACCGTATTGCGTTAGCTAAACAGCTGGATGAAAAGCGACAGGACGTTATTGATAGTTATCGCTTTTCAGAAAAAAATGTCGCTACGTATGATCAGGTTCTTAAGTACGTTGCCGATAGTATTACTTCCGACGAAAAGCGATATAACCGTTGGTACCAGATTCAATTGGCGGGGCAGGGCGATATAAATCAACGTCTTGTTAAAGTCAATGACATGCACGCTAGCTACTCTCATTGCCAACTTGGTACCTATTGTTAAGTACGAATAAGGCCGTCATTGACGGCCTTATATGGTTTTGTGTGTCAAAACATGGTTACTTGAGCTATTTCTTAACGACTAAATTGAGGACAAACAACAGCGCGATAGGAAATAGTGAGGCAATCAACATCCACGCCCAGCCTTGAGTATAGAGGACGAATCCCGCTCCTAATGAACCCGCCGCTTGAAATCCAGTGATAGAGAAATCGTTTACAGCTTGCACTTTGAATCGCTCACTAGGCTTGTATGTTTGAGGTAATAATGTTGTCCCTCCGATAAATAAGAAGTTCCAACCCACACCAAGTGCTACTAATGCCCACCAATAATGGTGTACGGAATGTCCTAGTAGAGCGATGACAATACAAGCAAGGAATATAATGCAACCTAAGGATATCAACTTGTAGAGACCGATGCGCTTAATGATCAGCGGAGTGATTAATGACGGTAAGTACATTGCCATGACATGACTCTGAATGACCCATTTTGCGCTTTGGATATCATGTCCATGACCTGACATCGCAAGTGGTGTCGCAGTCATTAAGAAAGCCATAACTGCATAAGCGGTAAGCCCAGCACCGATAGCGAGCCAAAGTAGGGGTTGTTTAAATAGAAGTGAAAGGGTGCGCGCTTCACCTACCTCGTTATTGCTATCGTGAATCTCTAGAGGTTTCATTGCGATAGCCAGAATGAGAGCACCAACGATCTCTAGAGTCCCTAGTGCCGCATATGCCCGAGCGTAATCAGACTCAAACATTGGGATAAACTGGCCCAAATTGAGCAGTTCAGGACCAACCCATGCTGCTGCAATACCTCCGACCAAAACTAAACTTATAACACTGGCATGTTGGGAAGGGTTTGCACAACTCTCTATTGCTGCGAATCGATATTGACCGACGTAGGCTAATTGAGTGCCAAGAATAAAAGTGCTCAGTGAGAATCCCCAGAAACTGCCATTATCGATGTTCCAAGCTGCAAAGAAGGCCGCGACGCTGCTTACTAGCGCAGCGATAACGAAAGCGCGTTTTCGACCGATTTTTCTTTGGATACGAGCAGCGGGAAAGATATTAAGTGATACGCCTAAAATCAAAGCAGTGACCGGAAAAGTAGCGAGGGTCGGGTCACTATGAAGACTGGTACCGACAATGCCTCCCAAAAATACGTTTAAAGCGCCTACAGAGAGGACAAAAGGTTGGACTGTGGCAAGTAACCAAGCATTCCATGGCAGAGTTCTCATGATATTTCTTACTAGTAGCACATTAGTTTAGTCTCTATGGTGCAGGAACTGGCTAGAAAAGCAATCTGTAATTTGTTTAAAAATCGGCTATTTGCTCACCTTATAAAATTCTTCAATGAAAATTGGAATATTCAATCTAAATTAT
This sequence comes from Vibrio sp. CyArs1, assembly GCF_022432925.1. Classification (NCBI taxonomy): domain Bacteria; kingdom Pseudomonadati; phylum Pseudomonadota; class Gammaproteobacteria; order Vibrionales; family Vibrionaceae; genus Vibrio; species Vibrio sp. CyArs1. The sequence goes on from NZ_JAKRBO010000001.1 coordinate 176,996, forward strand.
CGAAGATTGATAATCATCTAAAAAATACTTTTATTTTTCATTAGTTATTCTGATCTATTTGTTATTAAAGTAATTATTCTTATTTTATTATGTTGTTTAAAGTCTAATTGTTGTGATTAATATAATCTCTTTATAAGTGTTTGTATTGATTTTTATATGTTCAACTTTGCTTAGGAAGGGTTATTTTAAATCTGGATTTTGTGTTTGAAATATATTTTGTGGGTACTAGTTTTATAAATGCGAGCTAGGGAATAATATAAGGAATAACTATGGATGGTTTATCATATAAACAGGCATCTAAATTTCTTGATGCAGCGACGATGGGAATTAAGAAAGGCGATGTTGAAGCGTTATTAGTTAGTGATGATAGAAACGGCTGGATCGACCAACAGATTAACCTCAGTTACACAAACCATGTTTCACAAACGTTAGTACAGCAGCAACAGCGTGGTCAAACAACCCTTACTCAGGAAATGAGAGTCTGTGCTTGGTTTGATCTTGCTTTGCAAGATGACGCTCAGTTACGTCAACGAGTTGCATTCGCACTAAGTCAAATTCTGGTTGTGGGCGACCGCGATGCGCAATTGGCACCGTATCCATTAGAGTTAGCCAATTACTATGACATTCTGACAACATACGCTTTCAGCGACTACAAAACGCTGCTTTATCATGTCACACGCTCACCCATCATGGGACATTACTTGACGATGGTGGGTAACCTTCCCAAGTCTCAAACTGGTGTGAATCCAGATCAAAACTATGCACGAGAAATCATGCAGTTGTTTACGATAGGTCTAAATAAACTTAATCCAGACGGAACACTTTATTTAGATTTGGAAGGTAACCCCGAAGCTAATTATGACGATGCCGATGTAGAAGATATGGCAAGAATATTTACTGGTTGGTTTATGTCTAATAGCAGCATGAATGCTCCTATGGAAGCAAACAATTCTTACCACGATATGGAATCAAAAAAGGTGTTGGGAGAGAGCTTTCCGGCTGGCGTTGGAGCGGAACAAGAACTCGATCACGTGCTGGAAGTGTTAGTCAAACACCCTAATACCGCCCCGAATATTTCTACCTTGTTGATTAAGCGATTTGTCACCTCTAACCCGACTCCTGCCTATGTGGGGCGAGTCTCATCCGTGTTTAAACAAACGGATGGAGACCTAGCAGCAGTGATTAAAGCAGTATTACTTGATGACGAAGTAAATGCAGAAGGAAGTCTATTTCGCGCGAAACTTCGCGAGCCCATATTGGCCATGACCTACCTGTATCGTGCTCTGGATAGCAAACCGGGGGCAGGCGCAACTATCACACCAAATGCCATGCTATATCAAGACACTTTTGGTCAATATCCACTGGGTTCACCTTCGGTATTTAATTTCTACTCTCCAGATTACCTACCAATGGGCGGTCTTGGCGAGCAAGGGCTAACTGCTCCTGAGCTTGAGATCATTGATTGGAACCAAACCGTTAAAATGAGCAATATTGCTTGGAAACTGGTTACCGATAATGGTTATAAAACTAGCTCAAATAGTTCTGGAGAACTCTATCCGGATGTGTCGGATTTTGTGTCGGCATCTGGAGACTACTCACAGCTTATAAATTTAATTGCAAATCGATTCTTTGGAGGAGAAGTTCCTGCAGATTTAGCGCCTCGATTTGAAGGTTTATGGAATGCGAAAAGCGATAATAATAAACCCTACTCGGTATCAGCCATGCTTTATTTTGCATTTATCTCTCCCAACTTTATGGTTCAGGAGTAAAGTACTATGAAATTAACAAGACGTAATTTTATTAAAAGCACTCTTTATAGTTCTGCAGCAACTTCTATTCCATTGACGTTATCATTGCCGTCGAGCGCTTTAGCAAATGATGGAAGTGATTATAAAGCCTTGGTTTGTTTATTTCTCTATGGTGGTAATGATTCTTTTAATATGCTTGTTCCAAAATATGGAGAAAATTTAAATAATTATAGAGATTCCCGGCCAGATATTCAGTTATGGGATCATGAGGTGTCGCAAATTGGTCATATTATGGACGACAATCAGCAATCCTTAGCCCTCAATGCCGCTATGCCCAAAATATCCAGTTTGTTCGAGACCAAAGTGGCGACAAGTATCGTTAATGTCGGTTCATTAATCGAACCAACAACCAAGGAAAACTACAACGTTGTCAAACGCTCTCCCAATTTGGGGGCGCATAATAAGCAGCAACTGGCATGGCAGCGAAGCTGGGCGACGAGTCAGTATCATCCTTACGGTTGGGCTGGAATGATGATGGACCTACTAGCGACTGGGGCTGAATCCATTTCACCTAATCTCTCTTTCAGTGGTAACGAGCTAATGAATGGTTCGGGAGTGCAAGACCTTAGAGTGAGTTCATCGGGAATTCGTGCAATGTCCTCTTTGTCGGTAAACTCAGTAAACAATAATATTACCAAATTACTTGCTGATAATAATGCATCGGAGTTCGGTAAGGCATACTTGCAGAGCTTCCAAGACATCTTAGATTTTCAAGATACATTGGGAGATTTGCTCGACCAATACCCAGAAGATCCAAACATTCCTTCCAGCTACCTTGGATCTCAGTTGAAAATGGTCAAAAGACTTATCCAATCTAGTGGCGGCCTTAATCAAGCACGTCAGGTATTTTTTGTTTCGCTAGGTGGGTTCGATAATCACAGCAACCAGCGTGGCAAGCATGATGGTTTGCTGACCACGATTGACGATGCTGTTTCCGCATTTTATGCCTCCCTTGAGGCTGATGGATTGCAAGATAGCGTAGTAACTTTCACCATGTCTGATTTCGGTAGAACCATTCAAAATAACAGTAATCGAGGTACAGATCATGGATGGGGAAGTAACCAATTAGTTATAGGCGGTAGTGTAAAAGGCGGCAAAGCTTATGGTCGCTATCCAGAGTTTGTTAAGGATGGTCCAGACGCAATAGGTAACAAGTTTATACCTACCACAGCGTCGGAACAGTATGCTGCGACATTATGTCGATGGTTTGGATTATCGGAATCTGGAGTTGACTATATCTTCCCCACTTTGTCGCCAGATAAGGAAAATCACTTCCCAAGCCGTTACTTAGGTTTCTTAGGGCAGGATTTAACGGAAAGCGAAAATCTAGCAATCGCCGGTGTCGCGGCCTCTGTGACTCGGGTAGATCATACACCAGAGATGGCTATTGATGGTGACCCTACGACGAAATGGACGGCGAAAGGCGAAGGGATTCATTTTGATATTACATTGTCAAAGATATCTAGCCTTGATGTGCTGCGTTTTTCACAAGCTAAGGGCGATGTAAGGCAGTACTTTATGGATATATCGGTAAGTAGCGATGGCGTGCAGTTCACTAAACTCATGAGTTACCAAACACCGGGAGATACAACTGGCTATGTGGACGTAGAGCTTGGTGGTCAACAGGCCCGTACCCTAAGAATTACTTGTAACGGCAATAATGACCCTGTGAACAGCAAGCTGGTCAAATGGAACAACTTCCAAGAAATTGAAGTATGGGGTAAGCCTGCATAGGTTATTACAAATAACGGAGGGCCCGAATCAGGGCCCCTAGTGAAATCGTTGATGAGGTTGAGATCAGTGACCTACGGTTTTCGAAAGCAAGTTGACGACAAGAACGCCAGATAGAATAAGCCCGATTCCGACAATTGCCGCTAGGTCCAATTTCTGCCCGTAAGCAAAATATCCGACCGTCGCTACTAAGACAATGCCTGCACCGCTCCAGATCGCATAAACCACACCAACCGGCATACTTTTAACGGTGACAGATAACAAAAAGAAAGCCACGGCGTAGCCGATACCAACCACTAGGCTGGGAGCCAGCTTGGTAAATTGTTCTGTCTTAGGAATAAACGAAGTTGCGATCACTTCAGTTACAATGGCTATTGAAAGTGCAATAGCTGGAGGCAGAGAAACAAGAGTTTGAAACATACTGCATTACCACCAAACAAGTGAATACGAAACCGCTCGTACTCTGATGGGCGAGAGTATAAATAATTTCAAAAACTTTGGTAGTGTTGGTTGGGTAAATAATTATTACACCAAAGAGATAATAAATAAGTGAGCGCGGCCGTCACAGACCGCTCCCACGTAGTCTTATGCTTGCTGAGCCACGAGTGCCTTTTTCTCAAGAAATTTAGCAATCGCAGTAACACCAGCAATGTACATAGCGCCACCAAGAAGAGCTACTGCCATCCAAGATAAGCCATGCTCAACAACGTGGTCTTTGTGAAGAATACACATCACCACATAAGCGAACGTAATATAACTAAATGCAAAGTGCGCGATTGGCCCCATACCAATAGTAATCAGAACAACACCAGCAACGTAAATGTAAAACGCGTTCTCACCGCCAACGATAGGCGCCAGTGCTCCCAAGGTTGCAGGGATTAGCATTCCCATGGCGATACCTACAATACCAGCTGCGAAAATGTTCTTAAGTTTGCTTAGGTCAAATCTTGCTTCAAAGAAAAAGATTAGCGCAAGGAATGCAGGCCATTTATCGTGAATACCTAACTTCTGAAGAATAACCGTACCGGCTACGATCCAGATTGTTAGCATTAGCGTTTTTGTCATATGTGCTGAATTGAATACTTGATTCATTATTGGATTCTCTAAATAAGGTGTAGTGAAAGAGGTTGGCGCGGATTCTATAGAGCAGGGATGTTGAGGTCACTAGCGAAAAAAGGGGATCTATCTGAAACTAGGATAGTTTCGAATGGCGATTGGCAAGGCTATAAATTGATGCTCATTGTATAAACAATGAGCATCAATGAGGTTAATGGTTTGAAAACAGTGATAGTGGTGCACTATCAAAGAATGCGCGTAGGCGCTACTTTACTTTGGTTGAACAAAGTACATGTCTTTAGCGTAAATATTGCCCTTCGGGTTATTAATCGGGAAGCCCTTCAGAGTATTTCGAACCAGTCGAGTATGCTTGTAATAGTAGAGTGGAATCATCGGTGCGGCCTCGGCTAATATGGTTTCTGCTTGGTTGAACAGTTGGTAGCGTTTGGCTTTATCTGCGGTTACGCTAGCACGTTGCATTAGCTCATCAAATTTCGCATCACAGAAGCCACTTTCATTTTCAACGTGGTTGCAAGTGTATGAAGCTAACACCGAGGAGGGCTCAGCGTAATCTCCAAATGACCATGAACGCGCTATCTCAAAATCTCCTAAAGATTTAGCTGAGACATAGGCTTTCCATTCCATGTTCTGCAGGTGAACTTTGACGCCAAGCGGCTTCCACATGGAGGCGAGGGCCAAGGCTATCTTTTTATGGTTTTCACTGGTGTTATAAGTCACTGTAAATTCGAGCGGTTTGTCTTTGTTATATCCAGCTTCTGCTAACAACTGTTTTGCCATTTCCAAACGCTGCTGCATGCTCTTATCGCTGTATGCCATATGTGGAGCATCGTAATTTGGAATGATAGATGGAACGGGCGTATAAGCAGCGACTTCTCCTTGACCAGTGATCTTCTCAACCAGTATGTTGCGGTCGATAGCAACGGTAAGGGCTTGTCGAACTTTGGCGTTATCGAACGGCGCTTTTTGGGTGTTGAAAGAGTAGATATACGAACCAAGTAGTGGCAACCCTTGGATTTGAGATGGATCCTCTTTAATCAAACGTTGATATTGCTCCAACTGAATTCGGTTGGTCATATCAATCTCACCTGATTGATAACGCACAAGTTCAGCATTTTGAGAAGCAAGACCAAGATAGGTCACGCCATTAATGACAGTGTGTTGGTCGTCCCAATATTGTGGATTACGCTCTACTTCAACATACTCATTAGGTACCCACTTAACCAACTTATAAGCACCATTGGTGACCATGTTCTCTGGACGAGTCCACTGGTTACCGAACTTTGTTACTACTGCTTCAGGAAGAGGAAAGAAGGTCTTCACACTCATCAAGCTTAAGAAATACGGTGTTGGTTTGGTTAAGGTTACTTCAAGAGCAGTGTCTGTAAGCGCTTTTACACCCAATTCAGAAGCTTTAACGTCTCCCGATAAGATAGCGCCAGCATTAGCGATGTTGGCGGTCTTGAAGTAGTGTCCAGTGTTGTTACCCGTACTAGGATCTACCGCGCGTTGCCAAGCAAAGACAAAGTCTTCTGCTGTTAGCGGCGAGCCATCAGACCATTTGAGATCTTCTTTTAGTTGGAAAGTCACTGTTAAACCGTCGTCGGAGACACTCCAAGACTTGGCTTGACCTGGAATCATTCGCCCATTTTGGTCCTCGATAATTAATCCTTCGAACATATCGTTGGCAATAATGTCGCCCGGCATGCCCGAATTAACGAAGGTTGGGTCGATAGTGCTAGGCTCGGCTCCATTTCCTCTAACAAGATATTGCTCATTTGCTAATACCGTCCCATCCGGAACATTGGCAGAGAGTGCATGAAAAGACGTCGCGATAAGTAAAGAGGCAATGGTGAGGGGGAGCGTTTTTTTGTTCATTGAGTACATCCTATACGTAAAACTTTGTCCGTAATAACTCCCATTTATAACTAAAATTGTCTCCTATTTAAACAACTTAACTACAATTAACCGCAATAAGTTTAATGATTTAATTTACAAATTAGTACAGTGGAGTGTGATTTGGGTCGGGTAGCCTACATATGACGGGGCTTGATCTACATTTCGAAACAATTGGTCATCTATTGAAGTGGGTTTGCAATCACTTGATAAGGTTATTCGCTATCGAACCACTGAAGCACGTGGTTTAATAACGGTATGTGCTTAGTTGTCCTGTCCACTTTCAATTAACACATGCATCCAACATAGACATTGTATTAATGTTTTGCCCTGCAGCCTTTGGCCGCAGGGCGTTTTTTTAATGAGTAAGATAGTCGGAGCCTGCTTGGCGAGAAAGTGTCTCTCGCAATGTTTCAGGAAGGATGCTCCAATGTATGCCTTCCAACGCACCAGCTATATAAAACAGTAAGTTGATTCCCGGCTGTTTATCGTGGCTACCACACACTGCTTTATAAGCATTCACAGGACCTTGCTCTCTTAATTCATCAATGGAGTGGATGCCCGCCTTACGTAACATTCGTTCCGTTTTATATTGCATATTAGGAAGGTCTTTGATGCGCGTGGGCGTTTCTTTACGCCTTTTTTCTTCCAAACCTACACTCCAAACTTCTTCGCAGAGCTTTGCAATTTGTTTATCGCAATGTTTTACAGCTTCAGGAATGGAATAGTAACTAGATAAGCTAGGGTAGTTGCGAGACGATGAGCGCCAATGAAACTCGTATGGCGTACACCCTAATTGCGAAAATTCGTCCTTAAACTTACTATTCGGTGCTCTAAGGTAGAGCTTGTTGCCCTTTATTAGTGCAAACATCACACCATTAGACAGAACGCCTTTCCCGCCAAATACAGAACGGATGCTTATCTCTTTAAGCTCAGTGTACGCCTGTATTGAGTCTACAAAGTTATCTAACATCATCTCTCTCCTTGAATGTGTTACGAATAGGGCAATTTGCGCTTTCGATAAGAAACTGTGATTACAGTTGCATTAATTGTTCCAAATTCTTAGCCGTTACAAATTTTGTGAGAGTGAGGTTGGAGTTATGGTGCGGTTAGAAACGATTTTAACGCAGAGGTTCTTCACTGTTCATAAAACTGAAGCGTGACTTTGCTAAAACGTAAAGAGGCAAACCGTGAGCAGCGAACAAGTTAAGTTCTAGTTTTGATGCAAGATTGAGACAGATTAGTTTTCAGTCTATTTGCTACTTACTTGAATAATGAATCGCGGCTACATTCATTAGGGTACGTGTTCAGAACGTTAGTTGGTAAAGGCTTTACCGAGATGGCTTAAGTTTGTAGTAAAGGTAACTGTTTTAGGTTGTCGAATGCTTCAATGCAATTTCTGAATATCGTGAGGAATGGAAATGCTAGAGCCTTGTACCGTTCTAACATGGGCTGATAATCAATTGATAACGTCCGATACTTCGTGGGTTTTGACCCATCATCAGTACTACCCTCGTTGCGAACAGCCCGTAACAACTAGGGCTCTTTGTGAGTTAGATATCTATCTTAAACGATACCAATACTTCACCGAACCTCGTGGTGTCGTTGACCCTAGATTTCCCATTTTAGCCTTTTCATATGGAGAAGGCAGAGAGGTTAATCAACTCATTGCCGAGCAAGTCATTACTATTATGCTCAGTCAGCCAAGGATTCAAGCTATCCTGCAATGGGAAATCTGCGACATTGTTTTAGACTCGCAGCCAAATTTTAAGTCGCGCGTTACTTCCATTCAGTTCGGGCATAACGAGACTTATATGACAACAAAAGAAGTCGCTTTGAAGGCTATTCAGTATACCCAAGTTCGCAAGGTGAATATTGTTGCTCAACTTTGGCATGCAAGCCGTTGTATTCGTCAGGCAGAAGAATGTGGTTGGCACTGTATTTCCTTGCGGGGTGTCGATGCTTTTGCTCCAACTGACCCACAGCCATGGGTTCGCCATCCGCTGTCTTGGTTGTTAAAAGAGAGTCGCTATCGTTATACCGAGTCTCAGGAGGGCAATTTCGTCATTCAACCTAGGACGACGGTGTAGCTGACGTTATGCCATTCGCTTCTTCTCTACCTTAGTTCTCAAAATTCACCAAACTGTATATGTATACAGTTGTTTCTGCGTTAGATTATCACCAGTAACAACATGGAAGGTAGATTTATGGAAAACGTTAAACAGATAGTTGAAGCGTATTGGCGTGCAATGGAAGGGAATGATTTCTATTATGCGAGTGAGTGTTTAGCAGAAAGTATTGAAGTTCATTGGCCTCAGTCGAATGAAAAAATCGTGGGAAGAGAGAACTTTGCTGCGGTAAACACTGAGTATCCCGCTAATGGGTTGTGGCAGTTTGATATTGTTTCTATTGTTGCAGAGGGTAATACGGTCGTTACCGATGTTAATGTCACTGATGGAAAGATCAAAGCAAAAGCCATTACGTTTCATACCGTTGAAAATGGAGAAATCGTCAAGCAAGTAGAATATTGGCCAGACGATTATCCGGCGGCAGAATGGCGCAAACGCTGGGTTTGCGCCATTAGTTAAGTTAGGCTGCGCCCTTTTTTGGCTCAGACGTTTCCTCTTCCGAGATTTCATTTTCGCTGGTGTTATCACTTAGTACATCAGCAAGCGTTGACTTAGATAGGTGGCCTTGAAGGTCGCCGTTGTCATCGACAACCGGAAGAGGGTGATCGTTATCCAGCGTTTCTGGAATCACTTCCTCCAACAAAGCATCGCTTTTCACCGCAGGAACATCATCCAACATCTCATCAGGAATTTCCTTATGGTAATCAGAGCGCTCAACTTGCTCCAACGCTTCTTGAGTAATGACTCCTTGGTATCCTTCGTCAGTGACAACGTAACCATAATCGTGTTTTGAACGACGCATTTGTGTCAGCGCTTCACCAAGAGTTTCGGCAGTAATGCGCGAAATAGGAGGTTGCATCACTGTCTCTACGGTTAACGCACGCGCACGATTAACGTCTTTAACAAAGGCTTCAACATAGTCGTCCGCTGGGTTTAGCAGTATGTCGACAGGTTTGTCTTGTTGAACAACCACGCCATCGCGAAGAATTGCGATGCGATCACCTAAGCGCAGTGCTTCATCCAAATCGTGAGTGATAAAGATAATGGTTTTGTGCAGTTTTTCCTGAAGTTCGATCAGCTGGTCCTGCATTTCGCTGCGGATTAACGGATCGAGTGCTGAGAATGCTTCATCCATTAAAAGGATATCGGCATCGGTACATAGAGCGCGAGCAAGGCCAACACGTTGCTGTTGTCCTCCTGAAAGTTGGCTAGGGTATTGTTCTTCATAGCCTTCTAAGCCCACGGTCTTAATCCATTCTTTTGCCTTGGCTAAGCGCTCTGTTTTGCTTAAGCCTTGAATCTGTAACCCATACGCTACGTTGTCGATGACTGACTTATGCGGAAGTAATCCAAAACGTTGAAATACCATCGACATCTTATGGCGGCGGAAATCTCGCAAGTCTTTATCGGATAGTTTCATCACGTCAGATCCATCAACGATAATCTCACCTTCAGAAGGGTCGATGAGGCGGTTAAAGTGACGAATCAATGTGGATTTACCCGAGCCGGAAAGCCCCATGACGACGAAAATTTCGCCAGGGTAGACATCAAGGTTGATATCTTGAAGTCCAAGAGTATGGCCAGTACGTGCTAGTAGCTCATCTTTGGTCTCACCGTCCTTGACGGCTTGTAAGTACGACTTATCTTTAGGACCAAAGATCTTATAGAGGTTTTTAATTTGAATAATTGGCTGAGGTTGAGTCATTATTCTCTTCCTCCTAAGTGAGCTTGGGTACGCTTAGCGTAGCTTTGGGAAACGCGGTCGAAGATGATAGCAAGTGCCACGATCGCTAGACCATTTAAAAGACCTAAAGTGAAGTATTGGTTGGTAATGGACTTAAGCACAGGTTGGCCCAATCCCTTCACCCCAATCATAGAGGCAATGACCACCATGGCGAGCGCCATCATAATGGTTTGGTTGATACCTGCCATAATATTTGGCATTGCCAAAGGAACTTGCACGCCAAATAGGCGCTGCATCGGACTTGCGCCGTACGCAGTAGCAGCTTCAAGAACTTCTTTGTCTACTAAGCGAATACCGAGATCTGTCAGTCGAATCACTGGCGGAATGGCATAAATGACGACGGCAATAACGCCCGGAATTTTACCAATGCCAAGCAGCATGACCACGGGTATCAAATAAACAAACGCTGGCATGGTTTGCATAATATCGAGTATCGGAGTGATCACGGCTCGTGCTTTCTTAGACTGAGCCATAATTATACCGGTAGGTATTCCGAGCGCGATGGCGACAAAGGTGGAGACGAGAATAATACTCATGGTTCGCATGGTATTGTCCCACATTCCGAAGAAGCCGATTAGAAAGAATGCAATACCAACAGAAGCACTAAGCTTCCATGAGCGGCTGGCTAAGTAGGCTAGGCCGACCAAAATACCGAGGATGAGCCACCAAGGGCTAGAAAGAAGCAGCTTTTCAAACCAGATTAAAAAACTCAAGAGAGGGTCAAAGATGGATTCGATGGCGTCGCCATATTCGCGAGAGAAGTCGCGATATGCGCCGTCGAGGGTTTTACGAATATCGAGTAGTTGTTTTCTATCGAGCTGAGGTATTTCACTCAACCAACTGGCATTAGACATCTGTTACTCCTTGATTACTTCTGCCATTTAAGAAGATCCCTAACTTAGGGATCTTCTTTTAGTGTGATTGACGCCAACCAATGCCATCATGGCGAGTATTGGATCAATCTCTGACTCTAATTTGCCTCTAAATCCGAAGAGGCAATCCTTCTAGAGCTTTATCTCTTTTACAGTGAATCAACCGCTTTTTGTACTTTTGCGGCTACGTCAGGTGACAGCCATGCTGCCCACGTATCTTTGTATTCCTTCATAAAGTGCTCAACGGCATATTCACCATCTGCTTGCTCGTCTTCCATCCAAGCAAGTAGGCCATTCATTTGAGCATTGGTGAATTCACGCTGCTTGAAATACGCCATCGCTTCTGGTGACTTCTTCGCAAAGCTATCGGTAACAACCGTCTCAACAGCTGAAGGTGGGTACATCGTAGGTTTAGGATCAAGACATTCTTCTTGGGTAATACAGTCTTTAAACATGGTCTCGTCGACACCGCTGCCAAAGTCTACTTTGACCATTTTGTATTTACCAAGAACCGCAGTCGGTGCCCAGTAATAACCAAACCACGCTTCTTCACGTTCATAGGCTTTCGCAATCGAGCCGGAAAGACCTGCACCTGAACCTGGGTCGACTAGTTCAAATCCCGCTTGTTCCATACCTAGTGCATTAAATAAGTTACCAGCAGAAATTTGGCAGTTCCAACCTGCTGGGCAAGTATAAAATGCGGATTTACTTGGGTCTTCTGGGTGAGTGAATTTCTTCGCGTTGGCAAGTACGCCTTCGATCGTTGCGAGAGTAGGATCTTGTTTAACCATGTATTCAGGAACCCAGAAGCCTTCTTCACCGCCATCGGTAAGCGTGGTTCCGGCGTATTGAATCTGGCCTTCATTAACACCGAGATCTAAGGCTTCACGCATTGAGTTACTCCAGAACTCAGGTGCGATATCAGGTTGTCCTTTTGAAATCATCGATGCGCCTGTTGGCATGGTATCGCCGGGAACAAGCTCTGCATCACAGTCGAAACCGTGTTCCAGAATAAATTTATCGATGTTGGCGATGAGTGTGGCTGAATTCCAGTTCATGTCAGCGATAGTGACAGTACCACACTCGTTTGCAGAGGCTGTTTGAAGACTTGATGTAGCTAAAAGAGATGAGAACAATAACGTCCTAGTTAAGTGTTTCATAGTGATTTTCCATTTCAGAGTTCGCTATTAAGTATATGAAATGGAAAAAATATTACAAATTGCATTCACAAACTGTTCACATTGCTGTGACCTAGCTTTCAACAATCGCGGTCTCTTTATGCATTCGTTTGCGTTTCTTCTCATGTTTGGTTAACCAGACAATAGGAACGACGATCATCAAGGTACCAATTGCCATAAAGATATCGGGAACTTCACCGAACCACAGTAAGCCCACTGCCACTGCGCCAATCAAACCGCTGTATTCTGCGCTGGCAATTTTGTTGCTATCTACAGAACGATAGGTTAACACGCACGTCGCCGCATAAATCAAAATAAAGGTGCTTGATGCGGCGGCCACAGGAAACGAACTCCAATCCCAAGATTGACCTTCCATGTATGCCAAACATAACGAGACTGGCATTCCAACAAGGTTAGTGATGAGTAACGTGTGCACGACCGATTGCTGTTTAGGCAGTTTGCGAATTAGTAGATTGTTTACCGCTATAGTAAGGGCAACCACCAAGGCCGATAAGGCGGCAAAATCGACTTGGTCAGGTCTGATAATGACTAACACACCGGCAAAACCCATAATCGCTGCCGCTATGGTTTGGCGCGAGAGTTTCTCACCAAAAAACAGGCCAGCTAAAGGTAACATCATCAGCGGTGCTGCGTAGAAAATAGCATTGGCTGTTGCCAATGGCATTGATGAAATGGCGTAAACCATGAATATGGCGCCAAACAACCACACGTGTGCTCGCAGAGCATGCCACTTCAAACCTTCAGTGATGTTTTTTGGTTTACTAAATAGGAAAAAAGGCAACAAGATCAGAACCGCTGACAACTGACGGAAGAAGACGAACTGAAAAACAGCGACGTCATTACCCACACTTTTAATCAGTGCGTCTGACAAAATAGCAATTTGATTACCAAACACGAGCAAAAGCATCGCTACGCCGACGGTCATTGGTTTCATGTTTATCCTCCTCTTCCTCTTTACGAGAGCATACGAGATGACCTAGGATGAAGTGAAATGATAAATATTCACTTAGTATGAGTTATTTAGATAATGAAACTTCCTCCGTTACGTGCTGTCCATTGTTTTGAATCTGTAGCAAGAAACCTAAGCTTTTCACTTGCCGCTGAAGAGCTCAATGTGACCCAAAGTGCCATCAGTCATCAGATTCGTTTATTGGAAGAGTATTTAGGCGAAGTGCTGTTTATTAGACAAGGGAGAAAGCTGTCACTTTCTCAAATTGGCGAAAGCTATTTGGAAGAGATTAGCCCTGCCGTTGCGTCTATTGCGAAGGCCAGCCAGAGAATTAGGGAAGGGGAGCGTGGCACGATCCGTTTAGCGCTATACAGTTCGTTAGCCGTAAAGTGGTTGATTCCAAGGTTGTCTGATTTTAAGCGCCTATATCCTGAAATCGAGCTGACACTAAACATGGTAGCGGAAGATCCTGAGTTATCAGATAACATAGGTGATTGCTTTATTACTGTAGAGAAACCTAGAAGGAATTTTGTTGCCGAGTCTTTGTACAACGAAGTTCTCTACCCAGTTTGTAGCCATAAAATCTGGAAGGAGATAGATGGAAAAAACCTTCCTGAGGCGCTTTGGAACTATCCCATTTTGTCGACGGATTCTGTATTTAGAGAAAGAGGTAAAGACTGGCTAAAATGGTGTCAAGCAGGCGGTATTACCATGCCAAAAGACCTTGATATGCAGCACTTTAGCCATATGTTGCTGGCCGTAGAAGCGGCGAAGTATGACCAAGGAATTACGTTCGCTAATGGTTACATGATGACTGAGCGAGACTTACAAGATTTGGTCGTGATCCCATCACATGGATTAGAAACGGGCGACAATTTCTATTTCGTTTACAAGAAGAGTCGTGCCCGACAGCCAGAAATTAAGAAGCTGGCAAGTTGGCTACAACAGCAGTGTGGTTAGCGTTCTCCCTAATTCGGTTAGGAAGAACGCTTAGTGTAGTTAACATATTAGGCTGGTTCGTTCACTTGCTTAGTGGCAAGAAGTAGCTCATTGACTTTATTGATAGAGAAGGCTTTATCGACAGCTAAAGTAAACTCGCATAATCCTACTTTAATAATGAGCGAGTTTAGCTCAGGGAAGTGAGGATGAGGTTCTAGCGATACTTTTTCAATCAAGCCGATTCGAATAAAGGTGTGACCAAATTTATAGTTGGCATCTTTAACATCGATGATGTGTTTACCTTGGTTAGCGATAATCAAATCAACGCCATCGGTCATAATCATTGAGCGTAACAGTTTGTATTGCACGAAATTATGGTAAAGATCCATGATGCTCGTGCGTTTTCTCTCTGTGAGCATCATTTCGCTTTGGTAAGCCAGTATGTGCAGCGGCTCTAATAGCTTTTCGGTGCCACAATAGAAACTGTAGGTCACTTTGTCCAACAAACTCGCGTCATTTAGTTCTGTAGAAATAGGGTAACTGGTTCTCGGAGAGACAATTTCACGCAATAGTTTTATCACATGGCTGGCAACGTCTTGAGATACGAGGTTGTATTTGATGATCATCTCGCCTTGAATCGATTGAAGGCCAATGTAGTTGTCGAGCAAATCACCGCCATGAGTGAGGAACAACACATCGGTGTACCACATTTTCTCGGCTTGAATCCGCTCACCATCAATCTTCAAATGCATGATGAAATCTTGTTGAATGATGACAACTTCGGGATAAAGCAACATGCCTGGCTTCATATTTCTACGTTCTTGATGCACAGGAATCTTAAAGCTGTATACCGCGTCTTCAAAGAAATGCTGCTGTTCTGAGAACTGGGGTGGAATGTCTTCTTGCGATTTTATTTCGATCAACCAGGGGCCAAACTGGTCATACTCTTTCTTTAGATCGTACATACCTACCTTCCTTGTTGTCTATTATTTGCTCAATATAACTCTATGTAAAATAATAGCAGGTTGTTGTGATCTTACTCGAAAGACCACCAATAAATGATGGTGGTTTGAATGGTGTTATGTTGTGGAGCAGAGGCTAAGCTGCTCCACTTTGTTTATCCCTCGTTTTTAAAACAACACTGCCGCGCCTAAGAAGAAATGATTGGATGAACCCCGATAGTCGGTCGGTTGATTCGTATTCCAATTTAACGTGTCGTTGAGTGTGACATCGTCTCTGTAACCCTCAACATAGATTTCTCCCCACGGAACAGGAGCCCAAGCTGCACCTAAATTAATCATCGCCACTTTAGTATTGGTCTTGTTAGCCAAGTCATCTTTATCTAACGCCCATTCATAACTGCCATAGAGACGGATATTTTCGGCTACATATAGGTTTGCACCAAGACCAACATTATCCGTGGTGCCTTTGAACGCCGGATTGGTTGCGCCATCTTCGGACATAAATCGTTCGTAGCGTCCGGAGACAGAGAGTAATCCCTCAGAAAAATGATGTTCGAAAGCAACGGCATACTGCTTAATGGTTGCATCCGTTGCTGTCAGGCTGGCACTTGGGTCTGGTATGCCGAGTAAGTCGATAAACTCGCCATTAATATGATTGGCTTGGTTATATGCCGCCG
The DNA here is from genome assembly GCF_022432925.1 of Vibrio sp. CyArs1. NCBI lineage: Bacteria > Pseudomonadati > Pseudomonadota > Gammaproteobacteria > Vibrionales > Vibrionaceae > Vibrio > Vibrio sp. CyArs1. Next base: position 192,976 of record NZ_JAKRBO010000001.1, read on the forward strand.
CTAGGTAAGTACCGAAATCCAAAGTATAGGTTGCAGCGACACCAAAGCCATTATCTATGGTGATAGTAGGGCGCGTCTCAACAGGCGCATATACGGAGCCAAAGTAAGGCCATTACCAAACGAGATTTGGTCCTCATTACGACTGGCTTGATATTGCAGTCCAACATAGTAATTCTCTGACTCTTTTGACCACACAACAGTATTCTTGGTTCGTCTGCTACCCAGCTCATCAGACTGCATCATATTTAAGCCACCAGCCCAATATGCGTAATAGCCCTTGTCTGTTTTCATGTAAGGGCTTTCTTGGCGGCCAATAGTTACTTGTCCGTAAATATCATGGCCGAAGCCAACATAGGTTTGGCGTTGCTGTAATGCAATGTCCGATGTATCTGATTGAGTACCAAAGTTAACGTCCCATTCCAGTTTTACGAGGGCTTTAAAGTGCCCATGGGTGTGGGAGATATCGAAGCCCAAATATGAGCCAGGATCTTCTACGTGGATAACATCGCTATTGTAGTTGTAGCCATTGGCGTTACCCATGGCGGTAGCTGAGTTGTAATCATAACGGCTAAGCTGCGCGGCTATCGCCCCGTAAATTGATAGCTCGGTACCTTCATCGTTGTAAAGCTCTATTGCATTGGAAGAAAAAGTTGCCAAAAGTGCTAGGAAAATAGGGTTCAGTTTAGTCATGTTTCTTAAGCTTATAATTAGGTTGCAAAAGTCACTGCCTACGTTTTAAACGCTAGCGTGTCATAGTATTTAATTATCTTTTCTATATTTGTTATGTTTGAATTTGTTATGTTTTTGTTTGGGTTATTATGTCCCTCTGTATTAATATGTTGGCTGACCGAAGTTTAATTAAATGGTGTGGAATTATTCATGGTACAAATCACAACTTATAGTTTTATAATTTTTTATGTAATTAATTAGACTATGGTAATGACTGTTACTTATAGAATTAATGAATGGATTAGGGTTGAGGGGAGTAAAGAAATCTGTCGCTGATTTAGGTATGTTGAAATATCAGGGGTGAAATGTGGTTGGAATGTAAAAATGCCTCCAGAGAAGGAGGCATTAAGTAGGTCACATTTTAGTCACTATTTAGAAGAAAACAGCTGCGCCTAGGAAGAAGTGAGCGCCTTTGGATTCAGTGTCTGCACTTGTAGGGAAGTTTTCGTAATCGATACTGTCGTTAAGTTGCACATCGTCGTAGTAGCTTTCTAAATATACTTCTCCCCATGCTACTGGAGCCCAACCAAAACCGACGTTGTAGATGTTTGCTTCAGATTGAGTTCTGCCAGTCAGATTGTTGTTTTCTTTCGCGTATTCATAGCTTCCGTAGATTCGCATTGATTCTGTAAAGTAAAAGTTAGCACCTAATCCGAAGTTGTCAGTTTTACTGTCGAAGATTGGGCTGCTGCTACCATCTTTTGCTTCGAAGTGCTCATATCGTCCAGAGACAGAAATTGCCCCATCCATGAAGTGATGCTCAGCAGCCAACGCATATTGTTTCACTTCGGCATTGTCTGCTGTACCGGTGGCGCTGCCTAAGATATCGATAAAATTCCCGCTGATATCATTTGCTTGGTTATAAGCAGCAGACACGTATGTTCCGAAATCAAAGGTGTAGGCGATTGCGCCCCCAAAGCCATCTTTAATGGTGATTTTAGAACGTGACTCCAAATCAAAGTTACTATCTAGCGTGCCACCAACTATGAATGAGCCAAAGTTTAATCCGTTACCAAAAGCAATTTGTTCTACATCTCTGCGTGCTTGATATTGCAATCCTAAATACAAATTATCGAAATCGTTTTGCCAAACGACAGTATTTGGAGCACGACGACTTCCTAACTCATCAGACTGCATCATATTAAGGCCACCAGCCCAGTATGAGTAATAGCCTTTGTCAGTTTTCATATAAGGACTTTCCTGACGGCCAATCGTCACGGTACCAAAGTCCTCATGACCGAAACCAGCGTAAATTTGTCTTGCGGTAAGTGCCTCTAAACTATCTCCATATCCATTAACGTCGGTTTGCGTCCCAAAATTAACATCGAACGCAATCTTGGCTACGCCTTTAAACTTTCCCTGTGTATGACTGATATCAAATCCAACGTAAGACCCCGGATCTTCGATAAATGTAGAGTCGTTATTTAGACCATAAGCCAGATCGGAGCCCATTGGTGTGGACTCATCATAATTGTACTTACTCACTTGTGCAGCAATCGCACCATACATAGTAAGTTCAGTGCCTTCGTTATTATATAATTCGATAGCGCTAACTTGAGAGGCAGCAAATACACTTACAGCTAATGTAGAAAGTTTGAATAGACTTTTCATAGTTATTCCTTTTTATAATTTCCGTTTTTTGGATAAAAGAATCCCCATTCAAAAATAAATCTATTTTTGAATACCACTATTAGGGGACATAGTTTGGAGCAGATTAATTAATCTTTGTTGATGGTTTCCCACTTTATTAATAAATACGTTATTTATATTTAGTGTAAGATATTTTTTTCAAACGTGTGTTTAACCTCGGTCACATTTATAGGACCGATGATTGCTCATGTATGAGCTAGGCATATAGAAGGAGGGTTGTACTTTTTATAAAACGAATGGTTGTTAGTGAAATGTTACTCTTAGTGGTATTTCGGTAATAAAGATGAGGGATTTTTGAGTGTATTCATAACTCAGCAAGCGAAGTCAGTAGTCGTTTCATGCCTGATTGATCCAAATATCCATCTGGCTTTTTGGTCGCGCGTAAATATTGATAAGCAGTGATGAGCTTACGATGCTCGAAAATGTCCTTTTCAGCTAGGCGAGTGCCGTTAACGGCCTCGTAAGCCAGTTGGTAAGCTTCCATATCGACAACTTCGGCCTGGCGGTACAGGTATCCGCATCCTGTCGCTAACCATTCGAGTGAACAGTTGGCTTTCATGGCGATTTGGTTTGCTTTTGCTAAGCTTGGTTCACTACCTTTTAAGTATTTGCGAATGAGTGCTTCTGATAGCTCGACACGTCGAGCAAATCCGCTAACACTCTCTTGTCCAATCAATTCTTGTAGTCTGTCTGCAAAGCTCACAACTTCGTACTCTAGTTCGTTTTTTCGAAGTTTACCCGTTGAGAGCTAGGTAAAACAAGCATAGGATGTTGGCAGACTTAAATAAGGAGATAACCAATGGTTTCGAATGTTACAGCTGTTTCGAAAGTGACAATGGCGCCAAATGGACCAGAGTTTTCAGAACTGGTTCAGGGGTATTGGCGATTAGCCGATTGGGGAATGACACCGCAACAACGTCTGACCTTCCTTAAACAGCATATTGAACTCGGTGTTACTACTGTTGATCATGCTGATATCTACGGTAACTATGAGTGCGAACGTTTGTTTGGTGAGGCGTTAGCGCTAGATAGCTCAGTCCGTGAACAGATTCAAATCGTCTCAAAATGCGACATCAAACTGTGCTCAGATAAATACCCGGATCGTAAGATCAACCATTACGATACCAGTGCAAAACATATTTATGAGTCAGTAGATAACTCGTTACAACGCTTGGGCGTAAACGAGTTAGATGTACTGTTAATTCACCGTCCAGACGTTTTAATGGATGCTGATGAAGTTGCTGATGCGTTTAATGAACTATACAAGATTGGTAAGGTCAAACACTTCGGCGTTTCAAACTTCTCGCCACGCCAGTTTGAATTGCTGCAATCGCGTTTGAGCAAACCACTAGTGACTAACCAAGTAGAAATTAACCCGCTTAATTTTGAAGTGGCTCATGACGGTACGCTAGATCAATTGCAACAACTTCGTGTGTTGCCAATGGCATGGTCAACACTTGCTGGTGGAGAAATCTTCAACGGCAAATCGGAACAAGCGAAGCGAGTCCGAGCAGAACTTGAGGCAATTCGCAACGAAGTAGGGGCGGCCAGCATCGATCAGGTGATTTATGCGTGGGTTAAGCGTCTTCCTTCGAATCCTTTACCTATCATCGGTTCAGGCAAAATTGAACGAGTTAAAGCAGCCGTTGCTTCTCTAGAAATAGAACTTACTCGTGAACAGTGGTTCAGAGTTTGGGTTGCAGCAAAAGGTCACGGTGTGCCATAGATACATTAAGTCGCCCGTATTAAATGACGAGGACCTTGCTTTGATTCATAGCAAGGTTTTTTTCTAACAATCGCTGACTTGGTGAGTAGTGCTTACTATGATACATATTCTGACATAAACAGTGTTTATTATTAGCGAGAGTGATGTTATAACATAACAATTGTGTTTTAGTTATTGTTATCCTATGAAGTCTCCACGATACGTCTTGTTTGCTATCGCTGCTGTCTCATTTTCCCTCGCAGCGTACCTCTCACTTGAACAAGAACAGCCTCAACCTGAACCTGTAACCATTAAAATTACACCATACAAATCTACGCTCGATAACCCTGAAATTAGCGCTTCAACCCCAACGACATCGCTGCAAGCAGAAAAGCCTAACCTTGCTAAAGTCCATTACATCGTTAAAGTTGGTGACTCGTTAAGCACCATTTTTAATGCCTGGGACTTGTCGTATAACACTCTGCAAAGTCTACTAGAGGCCGATTTAAACTCGCTGAAACTCGACACTATTAAGCCTGGCGACCACCTAGAAATGGTGATAGATCGAAACACTAACCAGCTCAAGCAATTAACCTATCATGAAAGCTTAGTGGAAAGGGCTGTATACAAACGCTTGGAAGATGGCAGCTACAGCTATGAATTTATTGAAGAACAAGGTGAGTGGAAGACACATCTCTTCTCTGGAGAAGTAATTGGCAGCTTTTCGAGCTCTGCCCATAAAGCAGGGTTAACGATCACACAGATCGCCAACATTACCCGAGTCCTAAGAGACAAAATAAACTTCGCCAAAGATTTCAGAGCGGGTGATACCTTTAACATTCTGGTCAATGAGCAATACCTGCGTAACCACTTAACAGGCAATACCGAAGTACAAGGTATCTCGATTACGATTAGAGGAAAAGAAGTCGCTGCGTTCTTGGCTGAAGACGGTCGTTTCTATGATCGTGAAGGTAACAGTTTAGAGCAAGCCTTTGACCGCTACCCCGTTGCGAAACCGTTCAGAAGAATTACCTCACCATTTAATCCACGACGCATCCATCCTGTTACTGGACGTATTTCACCACATAACGGTACTGACTTTGCAGCACCTGTCGGCACACCCGTTCATTCGACTGGTGATGGTAAGGTAATTGCCGTGCGCAACCACCCTTACGCGGGCAAGTATTTAGTTATTGAGCATAACAGTGTCTACAAAACACGATACTTACATTTGCAGCGTATTCTTGTTAAACGTGGTGACCATGTTAAGCGTGGTCAGACAGTGGCTTTATCTGGAGCAACTGGGCGCTTAACGGGGCCCCATTTACACTTTGAAGTGCTAGTACGAAATCGTGCAGTTGATCCAATTACAGCTAACTTGCCGATGGCAACGTCGATACCACCAAAGGATAAGCCTGCGTTTATTGCGCGAATTTCGGAATTTGACCAACTTGTTGGTAACGAAGGCGATATTCCGGCGGTTCAAGAAAAACGCCATGTTTAATCGGTTCGCATTGAGAGCTTTCAACTGGCAGGGAGTATTCTTTGTGGTTTTGTTGACGTTGGCGACCAACGTCAACGCACACCCACATTCGTGGATAGGTAACCAGTTAACGATCAATGGCAAAGGGACACTGGTGGATAGCATCAGCATGGAATGGGTGTTTGATCCTTTCACCAGCGCCTATGCGCTAGACGGCGATTTTTCAGTGTTTGATAGCGAAGAAAAAGCGCATAAAGAAGCGGTAAGGTTGATGTCGAATCTTTTGAATACACATTACTTTACCTATTTGTATGTTGATGGCGAACCGCTTAAGTTTCGTTTGCCAGAGGTCTACGCATTAACTAAGCGAGGACGACGTATGGTACTGACTTTTACATTGCCGTTATCTCGCGCTATCGATGTATCGACTCAGGAGCTGGATGTTCAGGTTTACGATAATACCTACTTCATCGATATTTCTTGGAAAGACCCGTCGACCGTTACGCTTAGTCCAGACGTAAGTGGCAAATGCAAGACTACCCTTGAAACCCCAAATCCGTCTCAAGAAATCCTTGATTACGCGAACTCATTAGGCATTGATGAACAAGGGGATGACGACCTTGGTGCTCATTTTAGTCAGAAAGTGAGCATACATTGTGAATAGCTTGAACCGTTGGATTCAAGCTTTAACGCTGGCACTAATATTGGCCGTTTTTGTCGCCGTGATTATGGGTGTGATCGAGAACATTGACTCCCTTAGATGGGTGTTTGTTTCGATACAGCGATCGCTACTAGAACAGCTATCTGACTACTTGGATCTGGTTGACTCTGGCGACTGGCAGGCACTCATTGTTACTGCACTGTGTACTTTTGCTTATGGTTTTACTCATTCTTTGGGGCCGGGGCATGGCAAAAGTGCGGTGATGTTGCTCGCAACAAGCTCAACCTTAAGCCGATGGAAACTAGTTTGGTTAAGCCTACTTATCAATATGTTGCAAGCAGCAGTGACGATCTCCATTGTTTTGCTTGCCAACCAGTTCTTATCTATTGGGTATCGGGCTTCCATAGGCTGGGTTGCATCCATTAATCAGTTTGTTGGCGCTGGTATGGTGGTGCTTGGCGTCGTTTATTTGATTAAAGGTTGTATCAAACAAAAACGGCCACACGAACCTGAAGTCAGTACCGTGGCGACATGGAATTTCTCAAACGTTATATTATATGGATTGCGACCTTGCAGCAGCTCGGCATTGATAGGGCTTTTCAGTATGCTTTGGTTTGGCTGGCAGTTGTCGTTAGGTTTGATGCTGGCGAGCTTTTTCGGTAGCTTTCTATCATTAAGCTTAGTGGTCGTATTCGGTCAAAGCGCTTGGTTTAAACTGGAATCTTTACTTCATCGTCGACATAAAAACCAAGAGAAACAATGGATGTGGGGTTATGTCGCGGTTTTCGCTATTTCAAGCTTTTATATCATGGTCGGCTGGTTGTTTTGGGAGACAAGTGCAGTACAAATGTCTCCCATCTTGTGACTATTAACGTTCTATTTTAATTTGTGGTTGCTGACTATTGGCTGGCTGAGTCAGTGACCCAATTCTTGTTGCCGTAACACCACAACTTCTGCAGAAGTTCAGCATATCGTTTACGCCGCTCTTTTCTACTGCGAGAAGCAGGCCACCAGAAGTTTGTGGATCGCATAAGATGGCTTTGTCAAAGTCGCTTATTTCACCCAGCATATGTTTGACTGAGTCATAGTTTCTGTGAGTGCCTCCAGGTATGGTGCCTAACTCAATATATTCCTCAACGCCAGGTAGCAGAGGTATCGCAGGTAAATCGATATGGGCATCTAGATTGGAACCATTACAGACTTCAATAAGGTGGCCAAGTAAGCCAAACCCCGTTACATCTGTGATAGCTTTTACTTGTGAAAACTCAGCAAGCTGCTGACCAATCACGTTGGACTCACACATCCATTTCACTGCTAGTCCTTTATGTTCTGGTTTAAGCTGCTTTTTCTTCTCAGCACTGGTTAATAAACCGATACCTAGAGGTTTGGTTAAAAAGAGGTCACAGTCTGCGGTGGCTTTTGAATTCTGTTTGATTTGATCTAACTTGCCAGTTCCGGTTACGGCCAAGCCAAATATCGGCTCTGGGGAGTCAATGGAATGGCCGCCCGCAAGCTCAATACCTGCTTTTTGGCAGACGCTGCGTGCTCCCTCTATAACTTTTCCTGCAATCTCTGGAGCCAATTTGTCGATAGGCCAGCCTAAAATCGCTAGCGCCATAATAGGTTTCCCACCCATCGCATAGATGTCGCTAATAGCGTTAGTGGCAGCAATACGGCCAAAATCAAACGGGTCGTCAACTATTGGCATGAAAAAGTCGGTGGTACTGATAACGCAGTGTCCATCGCCAATATGATAAACCGCGGCATCATCACGGCTAAGGTTGCCAACGATTAATTGATCACTGCTTGGCGTAGGTGTGTAGGAGGCGAGAATTTGGTTAAGGACTTTCGGTGACAGTTTACAGCCACAACCGGCACCATGACTGTATTGGGTAAGCGCGATATTTTCCATAGCAACAACTCCGTACGTAAGTGAATTAGGGAGAGAAGCATCAATGAGGCAATAACCAAGTACAGACTTGGTTATTACAGCGCCCCATTTTAGCTATTGAGAGCGTTCAACAAGAGATTGTCGAAAATAGTTAGCTATAGCACTTCTCGTTCAGACCATATTTTTTGAGTTTTCGATAAAGAGTAGCAATTCCTATGCCTAGTTCTTCCGCAACTAATTTGCGGTTTCCTAGTCGGCCAATTGCTTCTTCAATTCTGACTCGTTCCATGTCTTCTAAGCTCATTCCTGAATCCTGAATAGGGCTAGGTTTGGGCTCGGGTTGATGTGCTTCAAAGTGAGGGGGGAGAAGGTCAACATCAATCTGTTCGCCTTCCGGTACGATATTAATCAGATACTCTACTAAATTACTCAATTCACGAACGTTGCCCGGCCAGTGGTAACTGGTTAAACAGCTCATAGCTTCTTCAGACATACCTGGGTAATTGGTACCCAGTTTTTGGGTATGTATGTCCATAAAGTGATTAACCAACAGAGGTACGTCACCTTCGCGCTCACGCAATGCAGGTAGTTGCAAAGGAATAACGTTAAGTCGGTAGTAAAGGTCTTCACGGAACTTGTTAGTAGCAATCATCTCGGCGAAGTTTCGGTTGGTCGCAGAAATGATTCGAATGTCCACTGGAGTGGCTTTGTTAGAGCCAATTGGCATGACTTCGCGCGCTTCTAGTACACGAAGCAGTTTCGCTTGTAACTGCATCGACATATCGCCGATTTCGTCTAGGAAAAGTGTGCCATTGTTTGCGGCTTGGATTAAACCGACTCGGCCTTTACTGGACGCACCGGTAAAGGCGCCCTTGGTATAACCAAATAGTTCACTTTCCAGTAGCTGATCCGGGATCGCTGCACAGTTGATAGCAATAAACGGGTTTTGTGCTCGTCCGCTGAGCTTATGAACAGCGTTGGCGATGACTTCTTTACCTGTACCACTTTCACCATTAATAAGAACACTCGATGGGCTCTTAGAAATGCGTGACATGAGTCCTTTCAGCTTTTGCATTTTTGCACTTTCACCGATGACTTCGGCAAATATGGCATTGGTCTCGTAAGGTAGGACAGGGTTATGTGGTTGGTAGAATGACATTAAGAATAGTTTATGAGTTCGACAATTATAAAATTGCCCCACTAATAATTCTTCTCGACGACCAATCGAAACAATATGTTGCTGTTGATGATCATTACTACCGCGACATTGTGATAGAGGTCTAATATTTATTTTCTTTTCTGGCAGTTCTTGAATAGTAATATTCAGGTTAGCTAGGGCAGGTTGATTGCCATATTTAACGTAGTTATTTTCATCAAGAACTAAAACTCCTTGGTCCATATTGTCTATTAAGTTAATAAAGACATCTTCAAGGCCTTTATTCGGTGTTTGGTTTTCTGTGACTTTTGCCACAACAAGTTGCGCGGTATGTTTAATGTAGTCGGAAAAAAGCTTCGCGTTGTCTTTAATAGTCTGTTGAGATTCTTCTGTAAAAGCGACAAGGCTCATTACGCCAATACAACGATCTTCAAGAAGAATAGGAACACCTAGGAAGGCAGTTTCTCGGCACGCATCCTTAGTTGTGCACTCGGCACAGAGCGGATCGGCTTGAGACTTGATGAGTGTTTTTTCTTCTTTTGTTTCAATGATATATCTAAAAAGTCGTGAGCTGGCGTTGAGTTTTTTTCCAAAAAATTGGCTATAGGGGCCTGTTCCCGCGATACGGACCAAATCCGCGTCAACCACTTCAGCATCCACCTTGAGAACGGTAGACAGCATCTGGGTGAATCGGATGATGGTTGGCTGTATAGCCATGAGTTCGGAAGCGTTCTTAGTTTCAGGCATAATGTTTTAATCGTTATTAAGAGAATGACATTCTATTTTTAATTACTCCTTATGAGTTTGATTTAGGTCAGAGACAAATGTACACGCCTGTCAATTTTCAGAGCTTTGGTATCTGGGTCACATATTTATCAATACGCACTTTTGAATAAATAAGCATTATTCCCATTTGATGTCAGAAAATGAGAGTTTCTCGAAATGAGTCTATCAACCCGCAAGGCTATCAAATTGATAGTCTCACAATGATAATCTGCAATTTTCAGGTTTATAAATAAATTAACTTAGATTCGAGTATTTTATAGCTAAGATATATATCGCCGTTATATCAACCGATAAATAAAATCTCCATCACAGTTTTTTAGGTAGTTCATTTTTAACAAGAATATTTATGCTGACGATTGACTTTATGGAATTAATGGCTTGATAAATGCTTTGATCTAGCTTTCCGGCACGCCTGCTTTACTGCTCTATTTCGTGGGCGTGCCGCGAATCGTGATGCACACCTCATTCAACCAAGAGGGAGTTATTATGAATGAAGCTGGCTTAGGCAGCAGAATGCCTCGAGTAGATGGACGAGCCAAAGTAGAAGGTACGGCAGTTTACGGCGACGATGTTCACATATCGGGTTCTCTTCACGGAGTTTGCCGTTACACAGATATACCTGCGGGTAGAATTCTTTCTTTAGATACCTCGGACGCAATGAAAGTCCCTGGAGTCGAACGAATCATTACTTATGACGATATTCCAGGAGATCCCAAAGTTGGGGTGATCATTCGAGACTTTTACCCTATATGTCAGGAATGGGTACGTTTTAGTGGTGATGTTATTGCACTCGTTATCGCAGACAGTTATGAGACTGCTTGTGAAGCAAGTGAAAAGATCCGAGTCGAATATGAACCATTTCAGCCCGTTACTGATCCAGAGTCAGCGTTAGAAAGTGATGCAAGACTGATTCATCCGGATAAAGATTCTAATGTCGTTAACACTCACCACACCGTTAAAGGTGATGCAGATAAGGCCATTGCGAAGGCCGATGTGGTTATCGAACACACCTATCAAACGCACTATCAAGAACATGGCTATATTGAGCCAGAATCAATAACCACTTATCTAGACCCCAATAATAACGAGCTGACTATCGTTGGTTCAATTCAAAACCCTCATAGAGTAAGAAGCTTTGTCGCCGGTTTCCTTGGTATTCCACAAGCAACTATCAACGTGAAGCGTTCTGTGCTTGGTGGTTCGTTTGGTGGTAAAGATGACACCATTGATCATCTTGCTTGTCGAGCGGCGTTATCCACTTACCTTACCAAACGCGCAGTCAAGTTCTCCTATAACAGAGAGCAGTCACTTATCGAAAGTACCAAACGTCACCCATACACTATGCGCTACAAAGTCGGCGTATCGCGTGAGGGTAAAATTGAAGGGATTAAAATCAATATTATCGCGGATGCTGGTGCCTACGCGACTTGTACGCCGTTTGTAACTTGGCGCTCTTCAGTTCAAGCCGCGGGTCCGTATGATATTGACCATGTTCGAGTAGACGTGACAGGGGTTTACACCAACAACAGCGTATCGGGTGCAATGCGTGGTTTTGGTTCTCCTCAGATTATTTTCGCTCACGAATCCTTGATGGATGAGATAGCACTAACATGCGATATCGACCCAATTACGGTGCGTGAACGCAATGTTCTGAAACAAGGCTCTTTGAGCATGACAGGACAGTGTTTTGACCAGCATACGGTTTCAGCATCAGAAGTATTGAAAACCGCAGCGGAAAAATCTCAGTTCTATGAGCGTATGGCGGAAATGAACGCTAAGAACAACGTCAATTCGCCCATCAAATATGGTATTGGTTTAGCACTTAGTTATCGTGGCTGCTCTTTAGGTGCGGAAGGTGCGGATAACTCCACCGCGTTGTTATCGTTAAATGCAGACAGCAGTCTAAATATCTCAACTGGTGTGTGCGAAAACGGACAAGGCCTGCAAACTACCATGGCGATGATAGCGGGCGAAGTGTTAGGTGTGCCTTTGGATATGGTGCGTTTCTCAGAATCGCCAACCAGCCTAATCGCTGACGGCGGACCAACCGTTGCATCTCGCGCCACAATGACAGGCGGTAATGCGGTGAAACTCGGCGCAGAAACCATCCGAGCTCGTTTGTTTGATACCATAAAATCCGACCTCAAAGTCACGCGAATTGAAGATACCACATGGCGAAACGGTCAGATTAAATCGAACTTACAGTCTGATATTCAAGTGCCACTGCAAGAGGCGATTTCACGTTGTCGTCAGCAAGGGATTAACCTTGCGGCCTATGGTTGGTTCGATCCACCGCCGATTCACTGGGATGAAGAGAAGGGCACAGGCTCACCATACTTTACGTGGGTTTACGGCTGCCAAGTTGCAGAAGTAAAAGTAGACACCTCAACCGGTAAAGTAGATGTACTTGGGGTAACCGCAGTACACGATGTAGGTAAGGTTATTAACCCTGTCGGTTTTGAAGGCCAAGTAGCGGGCGGTATCGCTCAAGGTATCGGATTCGGTATTTTAGAAGACTACAATATCGAACAGAGCGAAGTGAAATCCGATAACTTCGACACCTACTTAATGCCTACCATCAAAGATATTCCCAACCTCAATATCCACGCGATAGAAAATCCCGACCCAGCAGGCCCTTACGGCGCGAAAAGTATTGGTGAACCTGCCGCAGAGCTCGCCGCTGCTGCCATCGTTAATGCTGTTGCGTTTGCCACTAAAAAACGTCATAGAACGTTACCACTGACACTGGAGCAAGTGTACTTAGGCTACAACCTTAAAAAGCCAGTGCGTCAAAGCGAACTCTTATGCAGCGGTGACAACCATCATCAAGTGAACCGCTTGTGCGATCTCAATGTGACTAGACCTGAAACCTTGGGTGAGGCGTTGTCGTTAATGCAGCAAGGTTCAATGACTATCTTAGCGGGTGGTACCGATGTGCTTGTTCAGCATCGTTTGCAAGAAACCGCAGCACCACTACTCGATATCACGGGCCTCAAAGAGCTAAAAACTATCACTCACGAAGGTAACAGCATAGTGATTGGTGGTGGTGCATGCATCACTGATGTCGTGGAGCACGAAGAAGTACGTCACCACTTCCCATTATTAGCAACCGCATGCAAAACCATAGGTTCAACACAAATCAGAAACCGTGCAACATTAGGCGGCAACATCGCCAATGCAGCACCATGTGCCGACTCAATTCCTCCGTTGATCGCTTACAAGGCAGAAATTGAGCTAGCGTCTGAAAAACAAGTGAGACGCTTACCTATAGCTGAGCTTCTTAAAGGCGGTTATCGCACGGACATTCAACCAGATGAGCTACTGACTAAGATCATTCTTACGATTCCAGATAAACCATTTGAGCTAACCGAGTACGTTCAACTAGGACGTCGTAATGCACTGAACATCACACGTTTGAGCTTGAGCTGTTTGATGAACGTCGAACAGGGCATAGTCAAAGAGTGTCGTCTTGTTGATGGCGCGCTATTTAGCTATCCACGACGCTTGTATCAAGTAGAAGAAGTGTTGTGTGAAACCACGTTAGACGAGCAGGTTATTGGCCGTGCTATCAGCGTGCTATCAGACATTATCGAAACAGAAATTGGTGGACGTTGGTCAGCTGCATACAAACAGCCTGTTTATCTGAACATGTTCCGAGAGCTTATGTCGGAAATCCAAACCAAACTGTCAGATGACCAGTCGTTAGCATAGGAGTGCATTTCAATGGTTAAAGAAACAAAACAAATATCGCTAACGGTGAATGGCGGTGTGTATAACCTCGAAGTCACGGGTAATACACGGCTACTCGACATGTTAAGAGAGCAATTGTCACTTACTGGCACGAAAGAAGGGTGTGCGGTAGGTGAGTGCGGTGCATGCACCGTGATTAAAGATGGCAAGCCGGTTTGTTCTTGTCTGGCACTGGCAATTCAGTGCGAAGGCAGTGAAATCGTCACCATTGAAGGGTTAAGAAAGGACCCACTGGGAGTGGTTCTTATGGATGAGTTTTTGACCACCGGAGGAACACAGTGTGGTTTCTGCACGCCAGGCATGATCATAAGTGCTTGGGCGTTGCTTAAACGCTATCCAAACCCGACTGAAGAAGAAATTCGTGATGCTCTGGAAGGCAACCTGTGTCGATGCACTGGTTATCAGCCGATTGTAGAAGCAATTAGGCGCGCCACAGAGTTTTGCAACATTCCTCAATCTCAAGTAGAGCACAGCCTATAAAAGGAAGCAGTATGGAACTCCTCTATGAACTAGACGAAAAACCCCCGTATGGCGTTACCTTATTTCTCGCAGTACAGCACATGTTGGCATCAATAGGAGGTATTGTCGCAGTGCCGCTTATAGCGGGGAGCGCGATTGGCTTGCCGCCTCAAGACATTGTCACGCTAATCAGCGCGTCATTGCTTGTGTCGGGTTTGGTCACTATTGTGCAATGTATTGGTTTTAAGCAGATCGGAATCCGGCTACCTGTCGTTATGGGTTCGAGTTTTGCCTTTATTGGCAGCATTATCGCCATTGGCAAAACCGAAGGGTTGGATGCAGTGCTTGGAGCCGCATTTGTAGGGTCATTTCTGGTGGTAGGTTCAAGCTTTTATATGAGCCATATTCGCAAGCTATTTCCTACCATTGTTAGTGGTGTGGTTGTAACCTTGATTGGTTTGACCATTTTACCTGTAGCAATGAACTGGATTGGTGATGCTCCTCAAGGTCACCCAGAGTTCGCGACGTTGCCGAAAATATTCTTGGCTGCCGCATCGTTAGCCGTGGTGATAGGCGTATCAGTGTTCTGTAAAGGCGTTGTCGCCGCATCGAGTATCATCATTGGGTTAGCCGCAGGTTATATGATGGCTATTCCACTGGGTATGGTCGATGTTACTCAAATTGGCGAAGCGAATTGGGTGGCAGCTCCTATGCCTCTGCACTTTGGGATGAGTTTTTCCATCCCAGCCATTATTACCATGAGTTTGGTCTATTTGGTGGTAGTTGCAGAAGCAACAGGAGACTTTATGGCACTGGCGAGCAACTGTCGTGTTGAGCTGAAAGGGAATGACTTGAAAAAAGGACTGTTGGCCGATGGTTTAGGCAGTACCTTTGGTTCGTTCTTCTCAGCCATGCCAGTAGCAAGTTTCAGTCAGAACGTTGGTATCGTTGGTATTAGTGGAGTCGCTAGCCGCTTTGTCGTTGCAGTGACAGGCTGTTTGTTGGTACTTGGTGGTCTATTCCCTAAATTTGCAGCATTAGCGGTGACGGTGCCAAAACCTGTGCTCGGTGGGGTTGGCTTCGTTATGTTCGGTATGATTGCTTACGCGGGTATTCGAATGCTAATGAAAGCCACTGATTCCCGACGCAATGCGATCGTGGTTTGTGTGGCGTTAGCATCAGGTTTGGCGGTTACCTACGAGCCTAATCTACTGCGTCATTTCCCAGAGAGTTTAAAACTTGTTTTCCACTCTGGCATCACCACGGGCACCCTAGCTGCCGTTACGCTAAACCTTATCCTTCCTAAGTCAAAAGCTAGCAAAGAATAGCCCTTCTAAGACACTCTTCTCGCCCTGAGAAGAGTGTCTATCACCCAATATCAATATGATACTCACCCTTTTACTATCGCTATCAATTTGGTTTCGGTGCTCTAATCAGACTGATAGTTGAGACTGTCATCGTTTTCATCCCTTCCATTGTCAAACGACGAACCCTTATAAGACGGGGCTTTCAAAGAAATTTCATTCTTTTTTATTTGATACGAATTATTGGCACAGAACTTGGAATATAAGAACCAGTGACAGAAATCTGAAGGCCAGACGATCGGCCAGTTAGGAGTAAATACAAATACAAACAAGAGGGCAAATACGCTTTGTTAGCCTGTTAAATATAAATAGCATGCGAATATTATCTTGAGTTGTATTTTTTATAGTTAATCTAGATGGATAATGGGATAGCAAATGAAAAATATGAATGAACTGATTAAAGAAATTTCTCAACTAGAATCAAAACTTCACGATAAAGACTTTCTATTAACGTGGGAGCAAAGCCCAGAAGAATTAGAAAGAGTATTAAAAACTGCACAAGTACTAAAAACCATGCGTGGTGAAAATATCGCCACTAATGTATTTAAAAACGGCCTAGGCATTTCCTTATTTAGAGACAACTCGACTCGTACTCGCTTTTCTTATGCTTCCGCTATCAACATGTTAGGTCTAGCGCAACAAGATCTTGATGAAGGTAAATCTCAAATTGCTCACGGTGAGACAGTTCGTGAAACTGCGAACATGATTTCTTTCTGTGCTGATGCGATTGGTATTCGTGATGACATGTACTTAGGCGCTGGTAATGCTTACATGCGTGAAGTAGGTGAAGCGTTAGATGATGGTGTTAAAGAAGGCGTACTTCCTCATCGTCCAGCATTGGTTAACCTACAGTGTGATATCGACCACCCAACACAGTCTATGGCTGACCTAGCATGGTTAGAAGAGCACTTCGGTGGCTTAGACCAACTTAAAGGCAAGAAGATAGCGATGACTTGGGCGTACTCGCCAAGTTACGGTAAGCCTCTATCTGTGCCACAAGGCATCATCGGTCTTATGAGCCGTTTCGGTATGGATGTCGTGCTAGCGCACCCTGAAGGCTATGACCTAATTCCTGAAGTTGTTGAAGAAGCGAAGAAAAACGCACAAGAGTCTGGCGGTAGCTTCACTCAAGTAACTTCTATGGAAGAAGCATTCAAAGATGCAGACATCGTTTATCCAAAATCTTGGGCACCTTACAAAGTTATGGGCGAGCGTACTGACTTGCTACGCGCTAATGACCATGATGGACTAAAAGAGCTAGAGAAAGCGTGCTTGGCACAAAACGCACAGCACAAAGACTGGCACTGTACTGAAGAGATGATGAAGCTAACTAAAGGCGGTGAAGCGTTGTACATGCACTGTCTACCTGCAGATATCACAGGCGTGTCTTGTGAAGAAGGTGAAGTAGAAGAGTCTGTATTCGAGAAGTACCGCATTGCAACTTATAAAGAAGCAAGTTGGAAGCCGTATATTATCGCGGCAATGATTCTGAACAGAAAATATCAAGATGTCGCAGGCGTTCTTGATGAGCTACTAAACGAATCAGAAAAAAGAGTTAAATAAAGTACTCCCGTAATATTACACCTCGCCTTTATTCCTTCGAAGGCGAGCGTGTAAATGGATTAAATAAGGTATCGCTATGTCAAAGTTGAATTTTAATATTCATATTGCCGATAACCAGCATTTTAATGGACGCCTCTCCGATCTGTTTTCCATCAGTGAAGCCGAAAAAGCGCGCCGATTTCATTTGCAATTAGATGGCTATCAACCAACACCTCTTCACAATCTAACCCACCTTGCAAAAGAGTTTGGTGTGAAGAACATTCTTGTTAAAGACGAAGCGTATCGCTTTGACCTAAACGCATTCAAAATGTTAGGCGGCGTTTACGCTATCGCACGACTCTTGTGTGATGAATACAAGATGGACATCGACGGTTTCAATTTCGAAACTTTCAAAACTCAAATCAAAACCAAAATGACCTTCGCAACGGCTACTGATGGTAACCACGGTCGTGGTGTCGCTTGGGCGGCGAATCAACTGGGTCAAAACGCAGTTGTCTACATGCCAAAAGGCGCAGCTGATGAGCGCGTTAACAACATTCGTGCCCTTGGCGCAGAGTGCATTGTTACTGACATGAATTACGACGATACCGTAAGACTAGCCATCAAAACTGCTAACGAGCATGGCTGGAAAGTGGTTCAAGACACGGCGTGGGAAGGCTATACCGAGATCCCAACGTGGATCATGCAAGGTTATAGCACCTTGGCAGTGGAAGCCGTTGAACAAATGGTTGAGCTAGGTCTGGATAAACCGACGCACGTGTTCTTACAAGCGGGTGTAGGCGCAATGGCTGGTGGCGTATTGGGCTATCTGGCTGAATATTGTGGCCCAGGTCAGCTTCGCTCAGTCGTTGTTGAACCAAACCAAGCAGACTGTATTTATCGTTCAGGTATTGCTGAGACTGGCGACATGGTCAACGTAGACGGCGATCTTGCCACCATCATGGTTGGTCTAGCTTGTGGCGAACCAAACCCATTGGGTTGGGAAGTGCTTAAAAACTGTGCCACTCAGTTTGTTTCCTGCGAAGACCGTGTAGCTGCGTTTGGTATGCGCGTATTGGGTAACCCTCTAAGTGGCGATCCTGCGGTTATCTCTGGTGAGTCCGGTGCGGTTGGTTTGGGTCTATTGGCAGCGGTGGAATACAGCCGTGAAAAAGAGAGCCTAAAAGAGCATTTAGCGCTTAATAAAGATTCTGTTGTTTTGGTTATCAATACCGAAGGCGACACAGATCCTGTGCACTATCGCGAAGTCGTTTGGCAAGGTAAGCACGCGACAATCTAAAACAACGCAGAAAAAAGTGACAAAGAAAGATTAGTAATTTCAAGCATTAACATTCCTGGTGGGGCAAGGCTCCATTGGGAACAGAATTTGGAGTAGTAACAATGACTGTAAGTATCCCTTTTGCAACCGTATTGGAAAAAGCGCAAGAATACAAAGCTGATATGTCTCGTTTCCTTCGCGATATGATTGCGATTCCAAGCGAAAGTTGCGACGAAGAAAAAGTCGTTCTTCGCATCAAAGAAGAAATGGAAAAAGTAGGTTTTGACCGCGTCGACATCGACCCGATGGGTAACGTATTAGGCTGGATTGGTAACGGTCCTACATTGATCGCAATGGACGCACACATCGATACTGTAGGTGTGGGTAACCTAGACAACTGGAACTTTGACCCATACGAAGGTATGGAAGATGATGAAGTTATCGGTGGTCGTGGTGCATCAGACCAAGAAGGCGGCATGGCGTCTATGGTTTATGCAGGTAAGATCATCAAAGACTTGGGCCTAGAAGACGAGTACACATTGCTTGTGACTGGTACGGTTCAAGAAGAAGATTGTGACGGCCTATGCTGGCAGTACATCATTGAAGAAAGCGATATTCGCCCTGAATTCGTTGTGTCTACTGAGCCTACTGATTGCCAAATTTACCGTGGTCAACGTGGCCGTATGGAAATCCGCGTAGACGTGTCTGGTATCAGCTGCCACGGCTCTGCACCTGAGCGTGGTGATAACGCTATATTCAAAATGGGCCACATTCTTAACGATATCGAGAAATTGGCTGGCAACCTTGGCGACGACCCATTCTTGGGTAAAGGTACGCTAACTGTGTCTGAAGTGTTCTTTACTTCTCCAAGCCGCTGTGCGGTAGCAGATAGCTGTGCAGTATCTATCGATAGACGTATCACTTGGGGTGAAACTTGGGAAGGCGCAATCGAAGAGATTCAAAACCTACCTGCAGTTCAGAAGTATGGCGCGAAAGTAACTATGTACAACTATGACCGTCCTGCATACACCGGTTTGGTCTACCCAACAGAGTGCTACTTCCCAGCATGGAAGATCGACGAAGACCACATTGCAACTAAGACTCTAGAAGCATCTTACGAGCTACTATTCGACAAAAAACCACTTGTCGACAAATGGACGTTCTCTACTAACGGCGTATCTATCATGGGTCGTTACGGCATTCCAGTTATCGGCTTTGGCCCAGGTAAAGAGCCAGAAGCTCATGCGCCAAACGAAAAGACTTGGAAAGAGCATTTGGTGACTTGTGCAGCAATGTACGCGGTTATCCCTCAAATGTATCTAGAGAAAAAACGCAACCAATAGGGTAGTACCACGCGCTAACACATTGAGTTGTAGCAGTTAGCGCGTGACGACTCACGTCGTTCTCCATCCTAGAGTGCCAACTTGTGTCTGCCTGAAGTTGGCGGAGTCCGCTCTAGGATGGGATTTTCCGTCACAGCTTATCGCGACTCCTTTATCTTGATGCGACATGTAACTTTCCGGTGATCTTATGACTTTTGAACAATTCAACAATATCGAATCCCTTCTCGATAATTCATCGTCGCCATTGCTGATTCAAAATGGCACTGTGGTTGACCATGCTGAAATTCGTAAAGCCGATGTTTTGGTCATTGATGGAAAGATTGAGCAAGTCGCTGAAAACCTAAAACCCGTGAGTGAAGATACTCGCGTGGTGGATGCAACAGGGTTGTACGTCATGCCAGGCGGTATTGACGTACATACCCACTTCAACATTGATGCAGGAATCACTCGAAGCTGTGATGACTTTTTTACTGGCACCAGAGCGGCGGCTTGTGGCGGCACGACGATGATCATCGATCATATGGGCTTTGGTCCAAAAGGCTGTGATTTGTTCCATCAACTGGATGTTTACCATGGTTACGCGGCTGATAAAGCGGTCATTGACTACAGTTTCCATGGTGTTATTCAGCACATTGATGATCAGATTTTGGAACAGATGCATGCCATGGTACATGAGCGCGGTATTCCGAGCTTCAAACTGTACCTAACTTACTCTTACAAGCTGGATGATTGTTCGGTCCTTAAAGCGTTAACGCAATTGAAAAAAGTTGGCGCACTGACAACGGTTCACCCAGAGAACGATGCAGCACTGTCACTGAAACGCAAACAGTTCATAGAGCAGGGCAAAGTAGAAGCGAAATATCATGCGCTAAGTCGTCCACTAGAATGTGAAGCGGAAGCGATAGCAAGAGTGATCAACCTTGCCCAACTAGCTGATTCTGCGCCGCTCTACATCGTCCATCTCTCTAACGGTCTAGGACTGGATTACACCCGCCTCGCAAGAGAGAACAACCAGCCAGTGTGGGTTGAAACTTGCCCACAATACTTGGTGTTGAACAATGACCGTTACGAACGTGAAGACGCGCTGAAATACGTGCTTAGTCCACCATTAAGAGACAAAGCGGAAAGCGAAAAACTCTGGAAAGGCTTAGCGGACGGTTCGATTGATACTGTCGCGACTGATCACTGCTCGTTTACGTATGCAGAACAAAAACAGCTAGGCGCAAAAGATTTTACCAAAACACCAAACGGCATTCCTGGCGTCGAAACTCGTATGCCTCTGATGTTCTCAGAAGGTGTCATAGCCGGACGAATTACCCCCAATCAGTTCGTGTCTCTAACCAGTTATGAGCCTGCCAAATTGTTTGGTCTCTATCCACAAAAAGGCCATCTAGGCTGTGGCGCGGATGCCGATTTGGTGTTGTTTGACCCGAACAAGAAACAAACTATCAGACACGATAGCTTACATGACAATGCAGACTACACGCCTTACGAGTCCATTGCGTGTCAAGGTTGGCCACTCATGACGTTCAGCCGAGGTAAGTTAGTTGCGTACGATGGTGAATTTACCGGAGAAGCGGGGGACGGGCAGTTTATTCACCGTCAACCTTTCTCAGCAGAATAACGACAGAAACAACTCAAATAACACACGATTTATTACTTATACAGAATGTGGAGGCCGAGCACAGCGAATGATCGGCGTCTTTCAAGGAGTCCCTATGAACGCAAGCAAAACAAACAAAAGCACTGTAGTGGTTGCCCTCGGTGGTAACGCACTATTAAGACGTGGCGATGAGCCAAGCTTCGCTAACCAACTCGACAACATCAAAATTGCCGCCAAAGCGATCGCTGAAATTGCCAAAGAATACCGCGTGGTGATTGTTCACGGTAATGGCCCTCAAGTCGGTCTGTTAGCATTGCAAAACCTAGCGTACGACAAAGTATCACCTTATCCATTGGATGTATTGGGCGCAGAAAGTGAAGGCATGATCGGCTACATGCTAGCTCAAGAGCTACAAAACAAATTGCCTGAAAGAGACGTGACTACGCTACTGACTCGTATCGAAGTCGACTGTGATGACCCAAGTATTTCTGATCCAACTAAGTTTGTGGGTCCAGTTTACGATGAAGCAGAAGGCCGCGCGTTAGCCGAGAAGAACGCATGGACGATGAAGCGCGATGGAGAATACTGGCGTCGAGTGGTGCCTTCACCACTTCCGAAAAACATCATCGACAAACACTCTATTGATACCTTGCTAGAAGCTGGACAAGTTGTCATCGCTTGTGGCGGCGGTGGTATCCCAGTATGTAAATGCGAATCTGGCTTCAAAGGTGTTGAAGGCGTGATTGATAAAGACTTAGCCGCAACCTTGTTAGCGAAACAGCTAGGGGCAGAGAAGCTACTTATCCTAACTGACGCACCAGCTGTGTTCCTAAACTGGGGTAAAGAGAACCAACAAGCACTACGCAGTGTGGGCCCAAGTGAGTTGAAACAATACCAATTCCCAGCAGGTAGCATGGGACCAAAAGTGGATGCGGTTGTGGACTTCGCAGAGTTTGGTGGCAGAGCGTATATCGGTGCACTTGATGAGAGCTTAGATGTACTGGCTGAAAATTGCGGAACTTGTGTATCGTTAGATTTTGAGGCAGTTCCGGCTTAAACGATTTAACTTAACCCACTCAGGCCGTGTTTGTTTTACGGCCTGTTTTTTTTCCTTACTTTTATTCGATACCTTATTTCTACTCAACACATTAGTTTACTTCGTGACGATGTGGTTAACGTGTAAACACTTTTCCTGACTCAAAATGGCTAACTCGGTTAGCCAACTTTTCCGTTTGTTTGGCTGAGTGAGACACCATGATAATGGTGTAACGCTTGGCTAATTCGAGAATCAACGCCTCTATTTGCTGCGCCGTGTGTTTATCTAATGACGCGCTAGGCTCATCAAGTAATAAAATTTCTGGCTCCAAAGCCAACGTTCTCGCCAAACAAAGCCGTTGCTGCTGTCCTCCCGATAGCGAAGCAGCATGATCACTCAAGCGATCACTGACTTCCTCCCAAAGAGCTGCTTGTTTGAGTGCGGTTTGGGCGATTTGATGTGCCTTTTGTCCAGTGACTGAGTTGACTACTCTCAATGGCAGTAACAGGTTATCGAGAATTGAACCCGGCAACAGTTGAGGATGTTGAAATACCATACCGACTTTTTGCCTAAGGTGGGGAAGTTGGTGTTCAGGCATTTTCTGAACACAATGTTGAGTATCATTGAGTGTAAGTTTGATATCACCTGTAGTTTTACACTCGGCAAAACAGTCATTGAGGCGATTCAGAGCGCGTAAAAAAGTGGTTTTTCCAGAGCCAGAAGCTCCAGTAAGCACATGGATCTGGTTCCGATAAAAATCCATATTGGCGTTGCTGACAACTTGATTGGAGCCAAAGGCGATGGTCAAATTTGAGACTGAACCAGCAAGCTGTGAAGAGGGTTGAAAGCTCATGTTAGGCTCTCCTTATCGATTTACGCTGAGTGAGTCCTGCTAACGAAAACAAGCTGGCAGTTAGACAAAGTAAGGTAAACGCTGCACCGAACGCCATATGTAGTTCAGTCTCACTTTGATATTGCGCACTGTAGTAAAAAATGGTGAAAGGTAGCGCTTCGTAGCGTTCAAAAATACCACCGGGCAATCCAGCGTTGGCAACTGCCCCAGTTAACATAATGACTGCTGTGTCTTCGGCGGCTCTGCCTATGGCGAGCATAATGCCTCCGATAATGCCGCTTTTCGCTTGTGGTAACAAAACGGTTCGTAACGCCTGCCATTGCGACATCCCCAAAGAAAGAGCTGTGACGTTGAGTGATGACGGAAGAGCTTGTAAAGCCGTTCGTGTAGCAACGGCCAAATAAGGGATGATTAACATGGCGAGGCACAAAGCGGATAACAGCAAACAAGCATTGGCAGAGGGTAAAAACCAATGCCTCAAAGAGAGAATTAGAGTAAAACCAAATAGCCCCATCAAAATAGACGGAATGCCTGCAAGAATATCGATGCCAATCGCAAGGCAACGTTTTAACAACGAAGTTTTACTCGTCGCGAGCCAAACTCCGGTAGCGAGTCCAGGCAAGAGGGCTAGTGTTAGCGCCAATAAGATGACCGACAGTGTGCCAACGCATGCGGGCCATATACCATCCCAGATAGGTTCCCGACCTAACATGGCATCAATGGGTAATGCATCACCAAAAAACAGCTCAGTACTTATCGTTGGTGCACCGCGATAAATAATAAAGCCGATAAAAACACTCAAAGCCGCGAGTAACAGTAACGTGCACAGCACACTCCAGAGATGGAATAAGCGAGCTTTCATCCGTTTATTCCTCTATCAGTTGAGTGAGTCAGTTTGCGAATCAGTACAGTAACGCAAACGCTAATGGTGAGTAGAAGTAGGCCCGCAGCAAATAACGAATTGTACATAGCGCTGCTATTTTCGGTGGCGAGAACCAAGCCAATATGAGCGGTGAGGGTGCGAACAGAATCTAAAATACTTCCTGTGATTTGTGGCGCATTGCCTGCCAACATCAGTGGTAACAGAGTGTCTCCAATCGCTCGGTTAAACCCCAACAAGGCGGCGCTTGCTACGGCGTGCATTGAGTTTGGTACGATGACGTGGGCAATCATCTGACTGTCGGTCATGCCAAGTGAACAAGAGGTTAATCGCAACTGCTGCGTCAAGGATTGAAACCGAGAGTCCAACATCATGATCATGACGGGTAAGATCAACAGCACCATCATCAACATAACAGCAAGTAAGGAAAAGCCGGAACCACTACGAAAGGTCTCTCTTAATAATGGAACCAACAAGAAAACCGCGGCTAAACCGTAGACCACAGTCGGAATGCCAGCCATTAGCCTGACTAAGCGGCGAATCCAAATAGCGATAGGTTGGTAACGGCTATATTGGCAGAAACTGGCAATGCCAAGAGCAAAAGGGAAGGCAACTAAACTGGCTGTAATAGCAAGAACACCAGAGCCGAATACCATTGGGAAAATGCCATAGTGTCCTTGATCAGGTTGCCATTGAAGAGAAAAGACAGCGACGCTTGGGTCAGTAACAACAGGCAATGCAAACCAAATCAGAAAACCAAACAATAATGACATCAAAACGAGCACTACCATCACTAGGGAAAGTAGTACCCGCTCTGGTGCAACCAAATGGTGCATGGTTAACGCTTGCTTAATGGGATATAACCAGATGCGCTGATGTACTCTGCGCCTTGAGGACTATAAATAAAGTCAACAAACTCGCTGACTAAACCTTGAGGTTCACCTTTGGTGTTCATATATAATTTGCGGACGATTTTGTATTCGCCAGATGCACAAGCTTCGTTGGTTGGGTGGACACCATCGAGCGCAGGGGCTTTCACTGTGTCATCGATGTAACCAACACTGCTATAGCCAATGGCGCCAGGGTCACGGGCAATGGCGGTTTTCATGGCACCATTTGATGGGATAACGTTGGCGTTCGTTACGATAGCAGTACTGTTGAGCATCTTTTTAAAGAATACCGCGCGTGTGCCACTGGCTTCATCGCGGGTAAAAAGGTTAATAGAACGGTCTTCACCACCCAGCGCTTTCCAGTTGGTGATTTTTCCAGAATAAATGTCGATAACTTGCTGTTGGGTTAGATCTTTAACGGGGTTCTCTGGATTAATGATGATAGCCACACCATCTATCGCAAAAGGGAAGGTGACCAAACCCTGCTCAGCTTCACTAGGTTTTAATGCGCGACCGGTGTTGCCGATATCAACCAAACCTTTGGCAACTTGCTGTGCCCCAACACCAGAACCACCTCCAGCAATGGTGATACGAATATCAGGGTTGGATTTCATAATCGCGCGCGATGCGAGTTTCATTACGGGAATATGTGCGGTGCCGCCAGCAATATTAATGGTGCCTGATTGGCCAGCAAATGTATCGGTATCTGCGGCCTGACTAATGACTGGAATAAAGCACAGACTACAGGCTAACAGTCTGATGAAACCAGTTTTAAAACGCATAACTACTCCTTTGTCTTAATCGAAAACATAAGGGCCGAATCACGGAATGTATTCGGTGTAAATCATGTCAAATTAACCAATCTAGATTACGCCTAATCATTTTCTAAAACTATGTGACTGCTAGACAGAAATGATGATTAGTGTTTGATTTAAATCATAAATGTTTATGATTTAAGGTTGGTTTGGACTTTATTTGAGAAATGTCTTGTTAAGGAAGGATGGCTTTAAATAATTACACCTTCTATCTTAACGTTTAAAGGCCAAAAGACAGTATGAGAGACCGATGACTGAATACCCATTAGAGATTTATCAAGCACCGTTAGACGCTATACGTTCTGGTGTTAAGAAAGTAGAGATTCGAACCAATAATAGCTATGAAGCGATTGAATACGACAAACTAATGCCGGGAGACAGAATCGCATTTCAGGTGATTTCCGGCCCTCCTTTTGTTGGTTTGGATGTCATTAAGCCAAATGCGTTAATCGTAGAAGTAGTCGAAGTACGTCAATATCCCGATCCAAGAGCGCTATTGACGAGTGAAGGTATGCAGGTCCTCTCCAAGCTGTGCAATACCATTGAAGAAGGGATAGAAATGTTATACAGCTTCCATGAATATAAAGAAATGATACCTCAGCATGGCATTTTTGCTATCGAGATTCGTATTGTTGAAGACGAGTAAACCCTGCTGATAGAGAACAAGAAAACTGAGTAGCGATACTCTGTTTTCTTTTGCTAATTCAGATGATTAGTTATTACAGTCCTTTCGATTTTCTAACAATCCAATTTTCCTATCCTAGACTAAAGATAATTACCTCAGTAGCGATAGGTTGATTATGCCGAGTCTCAATCGATGGTTCGATGACATCTCAATTACCAAGAAGCTATTACTCAGCTTTTCTGTGCCTGTTTTGTTGATGCTTGCCGTTTCTGTAGCCGTGTTTCAAAACACTCAATCTATGGAGGAGGACGCTCGTTGGGTTGAGCACACACACAAAGCTATTGGTCGCGCGCAGGAACTGCTGAGCCTCACGGTGGATATGGAGACGGGTAAACGAGGCTTTTTGCTCACCGGTGACGAAGTGTTTCTTGAACCTTTTCATTTATCGTTAGAGGTGTGGGATAAAAAAATTACTACCTTGTCTAAACAGGTGAGTGATAACCCCGTTCAAGTCGAACGACTCACCAGAATCAATACTTTGCATAATACTTGGCTCAGAGACATTGCAGATAAAGCCATTATTCAAAGACGCTTGTTGGAGAACGGACTAGCGAAGCAAGACAGCATCGAAGACCTTTCACAACAGAAAGAAGGTAAACGTATTATTGATGAAATACGTGGGGAATTTGCAACGTTTATTCAAATAGAGCAAGAGCTTATCACCATTCGCAGTATGGAGTCGTCAAAGTCCGCGAGTCAAACCTCCTTTGTGTTGTTTTTTGGAACCTTGTTTGCAGCACTGATCTCACTTTTTGTGGCGGCATGGAGCTCTAAACGTGTTAAGCAACGTATGGATACATTACTGAGTGCAACCCAACTCGTTGCTAAAGGACAACTTCAAAATGGATTAGAAACACTCAACCGTAGCCGCCATTTAAAAGGAAGAGACGAGTTCGCTATGCTCACATCGAGCTTTAGAGATATGGCGTTCAACTTATTGAAAAATGATCAAAAAATGAAGGAGTACAACCAGAAGCTTCGTGATGAAAGCGACCGCGCAGAAGCTGCAGCCAAAGCGAAGAGTGAGTTCTTATCGACCATGAGTCATGAAATTAGAACGCCAATGAATGGTGTTATAGGCATGACTAACTTGCTACTTGATACCAAGCTCGACGAGCAGCAAATACGAATGACTGAAACCACCAAAAATAGCGCTGAATCATTGCTTTCTATTATTAACGACATACTCGATTTCTCGAAAATAGAAGCAGGTAAGATTGACTTAGAGTTGATTGATTTTGACTTGGGTGAAGTGGTCGAGGATGTCGGGGCTATGCTCTATTTTGCGGCAGAGCAGAAGGGGATTCAGCTGGTATGTCCGGCTACACCGGTGATGGATCTTTTTTACCGAGGGGACCCTGGTCGTATTCGCCAAGTGCTCAACAATTTGGTCAGTAATGCGATTAAGTTTACTGAAGACGGAGAAGTCGCGGTGTACGTGACCGTGGAAGAAAAACGACTCACCGACAGTATGCTGAGATTCGAAATACGCGATACCGGTATTGGCATTAGTGAAGAGCAGCAACAAAAGCTGTTCTCGCGTTTCTCGCAAGCAGACAGTTCAACCACTCGAAAATATGGTGGGACGGGTTTGGGGCTTTCCATCAGCAAACGCTTAACGGAAATTATGGGTGGCGAGATCGGTGTCACCAGTGAAACGGGCAAAGGATCGACATTTTGGTTTACAGTTTGTCTGGAAAACTCATCTAAACAGTCCGTGGTCTATTTGCCTACTGGAGACCTGAAAAAACAACGTATCTTAGTGGTGGATGACAACGATACCAACTGCAATTTACTCGAGCAGATCTTCACTCGTTGGGAGATTCCATATCAGGTAGCTAATAGTGGTGAAGAGGCGTTGAGGGTTTTAGCTGATAACCACAAACAACAGCAATTCTTCACAATTGCGATTCTTGATTATCAAATGCCGAATATGGACGGGGTCGAGCTAGCCAAACAAATCCAAGATAACCCTGATTACAATGATACTCGCTTGGTGATGTTCTCATCGGTAGTGCAGCGTGGCGATGCGAAGAAAATGCAGAAGGCAGGCTTTAGCGGTTACCTCACCAAACCGATGCAGCAAGCTGACCTGTTGAGTGTGTTAGAAAAAGTATCGGGATTGTCGGGAAGTGATAGAAGCGAAGCGTTTGTGACACGACATACGCCGGCGAAGAAAACCCAATACAACGCGCGCATTCTTATTGTGGATGATGTCACCACTAACCAAGTCGTGCTGCAATCGCTGCTGTCGAAATTTGGTATCAAAGTCGATAAAGCTAAGAATGGACTTGAGGCACTAGCTGCTCTTAGAACACCTGCCAACTACGACCTTGTCTATATGGATTGCCAAATGCCAGAAATGGATGGCTATGAAGCAACGAGAGAGATAAGAAATACTAAAAATATCAACATCAACCATTCGATTCCTGTTGTTGCAATGACGGCAAACGCACTGCAAGGCGACCGCGAAAAATGCTTAGAAGCAGGGATGGATGACTATATTTCTAAACCTATTAACGCAAAAGCACTTGGTGAGTCGCTGGAACGTTGGATATCTCATTGTCAGATAGACGATGATGATTCCAAATCAGAAAATCGCACTAGCGCTTAGAGTGACAGTGTCACAAAATGATGAGTCAGTCAGGCCGTTGTTTATGGCTGGCTGACTTTTCTAGTTTCTATTCCAATGAAGTAATCAAACATTCCATTGATTGCACGCCAATATATTAATCTAGATTAAGTTTTGCGTTGTCCATTCTCTGTATTATCGCGCCTCGCTTTTGATACCAATAATAAGCATAACAATACATTGAGGAGATTGGAGTTGAGCCACTTGTTCACAGAGAGTCGCATCGGCAATTTGGTGCTGAAAAACCGCTTCATGCGAAGTGCAACTTGGGAAAATATGGCGACAGAAGACGGTCATATGACTGACAAGCTTTACGCCATCTATGAAGAACTTGCCCAAGGTGAGGTTGGTCTAATTGTGACTGGCTATGCCAACATCGTAAAAGAAGAAAAACCCAATGCAGGCATGATGGGGATGTACGATGACTCTTTTATCGACGAGTACCAAAAGCTGACTGATTTGGTTCATCAGCATGATTCGAAGATTGTAATGCAGTTGGCTTACGGCGGCACGAAAACCACGTTTAACGTTGGTGAAAGGGTGATCTTTGCGCCGAGTGATATCCCTGAAATGGGTACGCAAACACAAGGCAAAGCCATGACCAAAGCAGAGATTGACTACATTGTAGATGCCTTTGCTAAAGCAACGTTAAGAGCGAAACAGTCAGGCTTTGATGGGGTAGAACTGCATGCCGCGCATACCTATCTGATTAACCAGTTCCTGAGCCCGTACTATAACCGTCGCGATGATGAATATGGCGGTAGCTTAGAAAACCGCATGCGATTCTTAGTTGAAATCTATCAAGCGTGCCGCGAGCAAGTTGGTGATGACTTCCCGATTTTGGTGAAACTGACAGCCACTGAGTTTTTTGAAGGCGGTTTAACGTTCGACGAAACGCGAGTGGTATGTAAAACCCTTGAATCGATGGGTGTTGATGCGCTGGTTATCTCGGGCAATATCCACGGCAAAGCTAACACTATGGTTGGCGAAACTCACGATGGTTATACCATTCAAGAGGAAGGCTACTTTCACGAATACGGTCATGCGATCAGCCAAGAAGTGAACATTCCTGTGATTACGGTTGGTGGTTTGACGGATATTGCTGCGATTGAATCCATTGCAGAAAATACTGGTATTGAGTACTTCGCACTTTCACGCCCATTGTTGTCAGAGCCTAAGTTGGTTAAGCGTTGGAAACAGGGTGATCGAGCGCCAGTAGAGTGTGAGCGCTGCTCAAAATGTCGTACTAAGCGCGGTAACTTCTGTGTGGTGAATAAGGAAAGAAAAGTTGCGCTTGCCGCTATGTAATCTTACCGCTACGTAACGTCGCTATTTGCTAACCAAGTCGCTGTGTAAACTTAGCCCCAAACAGAAGTAGCGTATAGGAGCCAGAATGCCACTGGCTCTTGTCGATATACCAATCTTCATGATCTAGCACGAAAAATTCCATTTTATACCTACAACCTCTGAATAGTGACTACACTAAGTATTAACTCAATACGATCATCGCAATGATCGGTTCAGGATGAACATTGAGTGAGTAGTCGAGTATTCAAATAGAGGTAAGCTATGGCATTAATTACGCAAGTACTTAATAACTTCCCCGGATTCGCTGTTCAGTACGATCCAAGCAAAAATCCCTTTTTTCGACCAATCATGGAAGAGAACCTAAGAAAACTTAAACAAGTATCAGCGGGCAAATCGCTGCTCTCTGAAATTCAAGCGGCTAAGCCTGCGGCGCGGGGGTCGTTTCCTAACAACATCAACGTTATTTGTGTGCCAACACACCTTAACTTCACTCAAAGTGGCTTTAAGCGTGATGTGCTCTATGACAGCGATGGTCAAGCAAACGTTACGGGCATGACTGCGAGTAATCAAGCAAGGTTTGCTCCCCAAGGTTGTCCGTTCTGGATGGCTGGTGGTAGTCATAACTCCGCCGTCAATCAAACCGCAGCCACCAACGCCACTGGCTCAGTGTGTTATATGCATTTTACTAACGTGCAGGTGATGACGCGCAAAGGTGAAAAAGCGGAACCTTATGTCGTACTTGCTCACGAGCTCATTCATTCGCTCCATTGTCTTCAAGGTACAAAGATGGATGGGAAAGATGAAGAACTCTGGACAACCGGGTTAGGAAAATATTCCAACAATCCAATGAGTGAAAACTGCTTCCGCCGTCAATTCGGCTTAGCGGAGCGTACTCAGTACTTCTAATCCTTTCTTGCTAATCAGTTAGATAAGAGCCGCGGTGTTTACACTGCGGCTTTACTTTTGCGTGCTGGCTCATCACACCACTTTACAAAATCAACGCTAAACCAAGGCAGTTATCGCTTGCTTGGATGATAACCAGGGTTACTATATCCATAGCTAAAATAAGGATTAACGGGTTTGGAGAGTCAACCATGTTATTAAGCAATTACCATATGCATTGTCACTATTGTGATGGGAAAGGAACACCAAAAGAGATGGTGGATAAAGCCGTATCCCTTGGTTTTAAATCGGTGGGCTTTAGCTCTCACGCTCCTTTGCCTTTCGGCAACGATTTCTGCATGTTAGCGGAAAACCTAGAGGCCTACGTTGCCGACATTAAACAGCAAAAAGATCGTTCTGACATTGACGTGTATTTAGGATTAGAAATCGACTTTATAGTCGGTTTGACTGCGCCAAGCGATACGAAGTGGGACGCGTATCCCCTCGACTATAAGATTGGCTCGGTTCATACATTAGACGCCCCAAACGAGCGTTATTCTATGCTTAGTGTCGACGGCCCACACGATGAATTTAAAGTGTTGTTGGATGAAGTGCACAACGGCAGCGCGCGCTTGATGATTGAAGTCTATTACCAGCGCGTTCGAGAGTTATGCGAAGCTGGTGGATTTGATATTTTGGGTCATTACGATTTGGTCAAAAAGCACAATAAAGCGCTCGCTTTCTTTGACGAACAAGATAGCTGGTACCAAGAGATCGCCATTGCCACACTAGACGCAGTTGCAAAGGCTGGCGTGATATTGGAAGTCAATTATGGCGGTATGCTGCGCGGCGCAACCGACGATGTTTATCCGTCCCCTTGGCTACTTAAGCATGCCAAATCAAAGAATATCCCAGTACAGATTAACGCCGACGCTCACGCGCCTCATCACTTAGGCGTGTATCACGAGAAGTGTCGAGAAATCCTATTAGAAGCGGGGTATCAACAGCAGCGTATCTTACTTGATGGCAATTGGCAGGATGTGTCCATTCTCTAATAGCAGCGCCGCTTTTAAACCTAATTTTAAAGCCTCGATTGTAAAGTATGTTGTAAAGCGGCTTAGCTCACAGTTATTCCTATTCCGTACTCTGTATTTCGGCTTCGTGAACTCACCCCAATTATGTGCAACGCATTGGCGTTAGGATGAACTCAGACGAAAAGTAGAGTGGTGGTTGTATGACACTGTCTAGTAAAAACAAAGCCATAACGGCATTGGTTGTCGTTATGATTTCCGCTGCGCTATTGTGGTTTGAACAATTTGGCGTAGTTCCTTTCCTGACTCTGATTATCGGCTTCTTCACTTTTATCATTCAAGTCACGTTACACATTATGGGCTACCACAACGGCGACGTTTTCGAAGCCTACCAAGACGCTGAACGCACCGAAGCCACCGCACTCACTAATCTCATCAAAAACAAGAAAGACTGCGAAAAGCGTTAGCTAAAATCAGTCCCATCTCACTTATGTACGAATAATCGACATTGGTTGCATATCAATTATGCAACCAAGTTAACAGTATCCTTCGCCACAATTTCATAAAGTAACGCTCATTAACAGACTTTAACAAAATCAACAGCTTGCTCTTGCTAAAAAGAGTGCGGTAGCCGTGATGGAAAAAAGAGAAAACCGTTATTGCAGTGTTTGCGGAAAAAACACTGACCACGTCGTCGTATTGGTACGCAAAGAAAGCCCATTCAAAGAAGACAAGAAGCGTAAACGCAAAGAGTTTTTGACTGGCTTTTTAAAAGGCTGGGCATTTGGCGCATTTCTGGCCTCGATGGACGATTTCTCACGTCATTGTATTTGCGAACAGTGCGGGACTAAGACAATCGAAGACTGACACTAACCATGCACGCGTACTTAGCAGGACTAGAAATCCGTATTTACCTACATTAGGCGGAATAATTCCGCTTTTTCTGTTTAATATGCAACTGTATTTGCATTTTTTGTTGTAGGTGATTGAAAATTAGGGGTAAGTTTTGCATTGTGTGGGGAAGTTAGGTGGATTAAATCCGTCTATAAAGCGTTATATGAACTTAATAGACTTTGTAATTAGCTTAAGATGATAATGTTACAAGTTGCATATTATTTGCGAGTAATATCACTCTTTTAGTCTTAGAACTTCTTTAGACTAATCATTCACTAATGGAAGAAGTGGAAGATTAGTTTATGAAATATTGTCTTATGATGCTGGTAGCTATCTTTACAGGAACTCTATATGCACAGCCAGTAAGTCTTGTTGGTAAAGTTGAGTTGTCTCATAGTGGTGGAACGGATAGCTGTGGTTGCCATTACAATCGAAAAACTGGCGAATATCATTGTCATACTAGGAAGCAACGCGGTGGTAGTTGTCCGCCATAGCGGCACTTTGAACTTCGTAAATGCATGTGAGTTAGCTTAGAGTTACTCGTTCATATAACAAATTGCTCAAACGGACGCGTAACGTTCGTCACTTTTGGTTTGAAGTTCAGAGTACTTGGTAAGGTTGGTCGTAAGCGCCGTTTAGCAAAGCGTTAGGTCACATCATTAGTATAAGGAGAGACAGAAAGATGAATACTTACGTTGTATTAGAAAAGTCTGGAATTAGAGTGGCTGTAAATATTGTATCTGATGACGCGGGAGATGAGATAAGAGCACTTGAAAATGAGGGTTTTGTTATAGTAAACAACGCTATACAAGCGAATAGTAAAGAAGCTGCTATTGCTGCGTTGACCAGAAAAAAAACGGTTAATAACCCAGATTCTAATTACTCAACAGCAAAATTAATATCGTCTTTGATCAGTGTCATCGGCTGGACTGTATTTGCAGTCGGAATAATAGTTTTATTGTTGAGCTTAGGTATGTTGGGGGGTCGATATGGTGTGAACTTTTGGTTATTCCTAAGTGCAATAGCTCCGGGTGCAGGAACAATGGTTTCTGGGTTGTTCTTAGTTGCAACAGCTCAAGTGGTTAGAGCTACAGTAGATAATGCTGATAATAGCCGTCAAATTTTAGAACATTTGCAGCGCCAGTGACCTAACAATTTGTTCAAGCAGACAGCTAACGTTTGGCGATTTTGGTTTGGTTGAGTTTAGTGATTACGTGGCTTTGCTTGAGTGTGGTGGTAGTTAGCTGCCGCTTAACAAGGCGTTAGCTGCCATCCATGTTCAAAGGAGGAACAAATGGATTATCCACTTCAAGGAGCATGTCAGTGCGGACAAGTTACCTATGAATTACATGAAAAACCATTAATGGTCTTTGCTTGCCACTGTACAGAGTGTCAAAAGCTATCTACTAGTCCATTTAGTATCACTGCGGTTGTTGATGTATCTGAAATAGAGTTTTCGGGTCAACTGAGAAGCTGGGAGCGCTTAGCTGATAGTGGTAATAGAAACTGTGCAATGTTCTGTGCAAGTTGTGGAAACAGAATTTATCACTTTAACCCAGATGCACCGGAAACAGTTAAGTTGAAGCTAAAACCAATTGATCCATCTTCAGCTGATATTTTCGAACCTCAAGCGCATGTTTGGGTTAGTGAAAAACTGGATTGGTATCAGATACCAAATAATGTAAAGGTCTTTCTCAAGCAGCCGAGCTAGCAGCTAACAAATTGCTCAAGCAGACAGCTAACGCTCGGCGATTTTGGTTTGTTTGAG
The DNA here is from genome assembly GCF_022432925.1 of Vibrio sp. CyArs1. NCBI lineage: Bacteria > Pseudomonadati > Pseudomonadota > Gammaproteobacteria > Vibrionales > Vibrionaceae > Vibrio > Vibrio sp. CyArs1. The sequence goes on from NZ_JAKRBO010000001.1 coordinate 228,051, forward strand.
TTCAGTGATTACGTGGCTTTGCTTGGGTGTAGTGTTCGTTAACTGCAACTTAGCAAGGCGTTATGCGTAAAGCATCGTAGGAGTTATTTTGATCGTAATTAGAAAAGCTACTGAAGCTGATGTTCACATAATTTATGAATTAAGAAGACGCGCTATTTTAGACAAATGTGCAACCCATTATACGAAAGAACAACTCTCCTTGTGGACGCTTGGTGGAGTTTCGGATGGCTTTGTTCAAGATGTAATTAATACTTTTTACGTTTCTGAAACTGATGGTCAAGTAATTGGCAGTGGTAAGCTTAATATCGAAACCGGTATGGTAGACGCTATTTTTGTAGCACCCGAATACTTTGGAGTCGGTGCGGCCAAAAAAATGCTGAATTTTCTAGAAAGCTTGGCCAAAGAAAATGGTTTGTGCTCACTAAAATTAGAATCAACTTTAAATGCTGCACCTTTCTATCGCTCCTTTGGATTTATGGGAGATAAAGTATCTACTTACCATTCACCAAGAGGTATTAGTTTGGATTGTATTCCAATGACAAAATCACTGGAACAACACGCATAACAAATTGTTCAAGTGGGATTCGCAACGCGTGGCATTTTCAGTATGCGTTGCTTTAAGTGATTAAGGCGGTATGCGGCGGCATCGGTATTGCGTTGCTCACCTCTTAACAAGGCGTTATGTGTTTTATGAGGTGATATGAAAAAATCAATTATAGCGATTATTGTTCTTGTTTTTTCGATCGTTATTGCCTGGTATCAGTATCCAATGTGGATACAAATGATATTTAGTAATGACGTGTCGGAAGTGAGCAAAAGGGCGATGTTTGGTGATTCCTATGGTTCACTAAATACTTTGTTTTCAGGTTTAGCCTTTGCTGGCATTATTACATCTATATTTCTACAGTCTCAAGAATTGAGAGAAACTAGAGCTGAAATAAAGGCACAAAAAGAAGAGTTTGAACTTCAAACCAAAGCTATGAATAAGCAAGTGTTTGAGACAACATTCTTTCAATTACTCCAACTGCATAATGAAATTGTTCAATCATTGCAAATAGAAACAGGTTTCAGTACAAATCGAAAGTTGGTTCATGGTCGTGATGTTTTTAGTATTCTATTTAATGAAAAATTTGTAAGCCAAGATTATGAACTTGAGTATTATCATCAATTTGGTGATAGTGAAGACTTTAGTGATGACTTAAACGGGCACTATTTAAAGTTTCATCGGGTTTATGGGCATTTGGTTGGTCATTACTTTCGAAATATTTACCAAATTTTAAAGTATGTCGATCAGTCAACAGTGGAAGACAAAAAGTTCTATTCGAATTTGATTAGAGCTCAAATGTCGGACTATGAATTAGGTTTGTTATTTTACAACTGTATCAGCGACTTGGGTAATACGAAGTTTAAGCTGTTAATTGAAGAGTATGAGTTTTTTGAACATCTCCACAGTTTAAGTTCAATCGAGGAGCATGAAATTCGAATGTATGTGAAAAAAGCATATGGAACTACGAATAAGTCCTTTATTGGCATTTGTGAAAAAAACACATAACAAAGCGTTTAAGGCAGATTCCCAACGCATGGCATTTTTCATTCCATCGTTGGGTTTTGTGTTTAAGGTGGTATGGTTAGGTTTCGTGGTGGCGTTGCTCACTACTTAACGCGGCGTTATGTGCTATATAGTTTTTGTGAAAATTAGTAATTAGGTGGGATTTTGGCTAAGAAAAGAAATAAAAGAAACCAAAAAAATAATAGAGTGGAAAATAGAAAAGATAAAAAAAACCTCACACTTCTTGAAAAAATAAAGAAGCATAGATTTTTTATGTTAATCACTGGTGTTATAGGTTTTGCTTCTATGCTTTATCCGTATTATATGGATTACGCTGAAGGAAAGTGGGGGGGAGGAATTGGCTTAAGTATATTAAGTGCAGATATACCAGAAAATGAAGTGGTTTATATATTTTACTCTACGCCAGAGAAAGCTAAAGACAAGAACCTGATGATACCAGTGCAGTTAACTATTATAAATGATTCAAATGTTTCTGTTGATGATGTAACTTTGTCGTTAAAATATAAAAAAGAAAATTTTAGGTCAATATTAGATGAGAAATTTAATATTCACTCAGGTAGTAGATTGAAATCAGAGGTGTCCCATGAGTTAAGTTCATCATCAAAAAACGATTTTTCAACCTACCAAGTTAAATACTTACCAAAAGGAGGTAAGTTTTCGATAACGGATGGAGCCTTTTCCTCTAAGGTCGATTATGGTGAAGGTTTCCCAGTTCTATATTCAGCTATGAATGGTATTGATATAGAAGCAACAACCTTTAGTAAAAAGGATGCTGAAAGAAAGTGGTTGTTAAAATATAGAGGTGTTGATGTAAGGGATAATAATGGTATTGAATGGTGGATAAAGGAATGGTACGGGAAGGATATAGCTATAGATGTTAGACGTAGTAAAGGTTTTTTCCAGTACTTAATAGGGTTAATTTACTCAAAAGACATCATTGTCTACAGTTTTTCACCGAATTTTTCCTATGCAAAAGGTTGGGATGTTTATATTCCAACAGCTGATGTTGAACTGTATAAAGGGTATAAATTTAATCCATATGTTTGGAGTCTTTTATGGGATTTCAGTATTAAGTAGATCGGCGCACATAACAAGGCAATCAAGGTGACCCACTATACTCGGCGGTTTTGGTATGGAGTTCGGTGTGCTTTGTTAGTTCAGTGCGGGGCACCTTATTGCAGGCGTTAGGGTAATTGTTGGAAGTCGTATGGACGTTGAAGTTCGAAAAATATCAGGCCACATGTATGGCCTTGGAAAATACCTATTGGCTCACGGCATAGAGCATGTGATTTTTACTGGCATGAGGAATCCATTTTGGCCATCGATGGGTGTCTTACATGTTGCTCAGGCGGCGGAAATTTTAATAAAGTCGGCAATTGCTCAAGAGCATCCGCTGTTAATTTTCACGGATTTGCCGAAACTATCTCAAAATACCGAAGAACGGCTTACAACTTCTCAGTTGATGGCAAAAGCGAAAACTGTTCAATATAGTAAGCTTCCGGATTTGTTATGGGCTGCTACTGGTTATGAAATCAAGCATCTCGATGTTTATAGAGAAATGGGTGAACAGCGAAACCGTATTCAGCATTTAGCTGTACCTGATGATGATTTCAATGATTTAGTATTCCGTTTTTGTATCCAAGTTATCGATCCTTTAATGGTGCATTTTTTTCACGAGCATTTCTTGGATAATTTGGATTTTGACGACCTCTACATCTATGAGGATAACCTTCTAAGTGACTCAATAGACTCCACGGGGTTGAAGTACGAGGGTAAATTACCCTAACAAACAATTTAAGAGGGATTCCCCACGCTTGGCATTTTTAGTTTGGGTCAAGTTTAGTGTTTACGGTGTTCAAATTGAGTGGCGTGGTCGCGTGGCTCACCCCTTAATTGGGCGTTAATTGGCTAATTTGGATTCGGTACGAAGGAGAATAATAGTTGGGTAGATATGATCAGGTAGATTTAGCTTATACATTTCTTGCGGCTAAAGAAAATGCAGGTGAATCTTTTACAATCGAAGAGTTAGCTAGTGTTACTGGTTGGAAAAAACAAACGTGCGGCACTTATCCATCAAAACGATGGCACCAATATGTTCAAAAAGATGGTTCGCACTACCTGACATCTGGAATTAAGTCGTTAAGCAAAGAAGAGTTTCGTGCAGTTCATAGCCAAAAGCTCCAACAAGTTACTGATCAATCGACAAAAGGAATGCTACTGCATAAAGCAAGAGAGTTCGCATTGCTTGCAGTCTCGACATATAACAATCCTTATACAGAGTTTAAAACCTACGGTTATATAGTAAATATTGTCATAGCTTATACAGCATTGTTTCATGCGATTTTTGAAAAGAAAGGGGCTAACTATTTTCATTTAAAGGATGGTGAACCGGTTATTATTGACGGTGAAGAAAAAGCATGGGAGTTGATGGAGTGCTGCAACGAGTATTGGAAAGGCGTAGAGCGCCCTGAAAAATACAACCTTAAATTTCTTATAGGCTTGCGTAACAAGATTGAACATAGAAGTCTCCCTGCAATTGATTTGGCTGTTGCTGGTGAGTGTCAGTCAGCGTTAATGAATTTTGAAAATTTGCTTGTTGAAGAGTTTGGGGATTCACATGCTTTGTGTGCAAATTTAGCTATTGCAATGCAATTGAGTCGTACTTCAGAACAATCTCAATTGGACGCTTTGAAACAACTGCAACGGGATAACTACAAAGTAGTACGGCATTACATGGAAAGTTATCGTGCAGATTTAAGTGATGACATATTTGAAAGTCAACAATATAGACTTCGAGCTATGCTTGTTCCTAAATTAGGTAATCATGCTACATCAGCAGATTTAGCAGTAGAGTTTATCAATGTAAATAAACTATCCGAAGATGAGTTGAAACACTACGAGCAAGGGGTTGCGTTCATCAAAGGCATTGAGAATCCATTTAAGCTCAAACCTAAAAAAGTTATGCAATTGGTTAAGGAGAAAATGCCTGACTTCAATATGTTGCTACACACCAAATGTTGGAAACACTTCGAAGCTAGACCTCGTGATTTAAAACCAACTTTCAAAGGTGAGTTTGCTTCCTACATTGAAGGTTTTGATGGATACCTATATACAAACCAATGGGTTACATTTCTAATAACAGAATTGAAAAAGCCAGAAGTGCTAGCAAAAGTTAGAAACGCCAATTAACAAAGCCTTCAAGCTGATTCGTAAACGCGTGCCGAACTCGCTTCGCTCAAACATGGCACACATTCGCTCACAGCTTAAGGGGGCGTTATATTTTTCATCGATTTTTGTCTATTCAAGAATTTTCACTTGAATTAATGGTTATGACTTGATGCATATGTAATATGAATCACGTTATTAAAAATTATTGGCTTTTCGTCTTTTCCGGCTAAAAGCTATTCACTATATTGATGCTTATGGTTTTAGAGCAATTAAGCTCATACCGCTTGATGGTTTAGTTGGTAAGAGTCTTAATGTGATCTTGTATATAAGGAGTTATTGTGTCTGAGTTGAAAGCATCAGAAGTGTTTGGTATTCATAAAAATGTATTAACTTATGTTGCTAGAGACCATGTCGATCGCCTGTTCAAGATGGCTTTGCATTCCGAAAAACAGATTTTAGTATATGGTGCATCTAAGCAAGGAAAGACCGCACTTGTATCCAAGTATTGTGGGTACGACGAAAACATTGTTTACCAACTCACACCTGAAACGGAGTTGATAGACATATACCAAGGTATACTTAAGCAAGCTGGCATAGCTCTTAAAACCGAAGTTACAGAAGGAACTGGTGAGTCCAGCTCGTTGAAGCTTAGAGCTAAAATAATAGCTTCAATCGCATTGTTTGGTAAAGCGTCTGCTGAAACTGATCTTCAGGCGACTGATAGTAAGACAAAATCTGTAAAGTATGATGAAGTACCATTCAATATTAGCCAACCACAAGACATAGCTAACTTGTTAAAGCGCGCTAAAAATGAAAAGTTCATAATACTCGAAAACTTCCACTACTTAACATATGAGAATCAAAAAAGATTTGCCTTTGACCTTCGAGCCTTTCAGGAACTAGGAGTGAGATTCATCATTCTTGGAGTCTGGCGAGAAAGGAACAGAATGCTACAGTTTAACGGAGATCTTCTTGATCGAATTCAGGAGGTTCCTGTTGAACCATGGAATGAGAGCGATTTTAAAAAAATTGTGGACAAAGGCTCTGAACTGCTGAATATAGGTATTTCAGAAGGGCTTTTTAAGCATACTTGTGGTTTAGCTTTTAGTAGTGTAGGGGTTTTTCAGGACTTATTGTTAGGTATATGTTTAGCTTCTGAAGTATACGAGAAACAAAGTTCTTTTAAGCATTTATCTAGAACAGATTCTTTGGATCTTATTGTAGAAGAAAAAACTACGAGTTACGGTGACCGACATAAGAGGGCATTAGAAGCCATTGCTGCGTCGTCAAAAAATAGGGGACACGAAAAGTTTTATTATTGCATTATAGATATCATACTGGAAGGTGGATACTCCAAAATTGCCGATGGAATTCACCTGAATACTATGTTTGAAGCATTAAAAAACAGATCAAAACAGAATAACTTTAAGGTTAGAATGGTCAAGAACTCATTGATGTCTCTGCATAGAGTACAAGCAGACAAAGATATCATGCCCCCTATTTTGTATTTCGATGAAAATGCAGAGTTACTATCTATCTCAGACTCAACACTATACTTTTATCTGAAAAACTCAGATTTACGCAGTTTTCGTGAACAATTGAAAAACTCATGCGGAAATAAAATATAACAATCTGTTTAAGAGTGATTCGCAACGCGTGGCATTTTTGCTATGCGTTGTGTTTAGTGATTAAGGTGGTATGCGGTAGCTTCAGTATTACGTTGCTCACACCTTAACAGGGCTACATGGATTCCCCGGGCTGTCAAACATCCGCTAAACTTCAAGTGATGGGTTTTGGACTGCCGCTCTACATTCGGTCTACTTATCGATGGTTCGCAACATCGTGACCCTGATGACTTTGCGCGACTGCGGTGCCTTATTCGTTAGATGACATTTTAATGTCCGCCGCATTAACAGGCTCTCCGCACGTGGTCTTAACCTATCTCCATCCATTGCGTCTGCTATGACCCAGTGGGTGTAATACTCTCGCTGCTTGAGCTCGTCAGAGCTTAAGCAGCGTAGTTTTTATACTCCGTTTGATTGTGTAACAGTGACCAGATAATACGGGCGTTCTTAGCCGCTAAAGCGACAATTGCGCGGTTCATGCCTCGTCGTTCTAATACATTTCGACACCACTGACTCAGCCTGTCTTGCTTATCGCCGAGGTTGGCTATGACAGTTCTCGCCCCGTGAACGAGCAGTGTACCAAGGTATTTGTCCCCATGTTTGGTGATTCTGCCTAGCTTGGGTTTACCACCCGTAGAATATTGCTTGGGGACTAAGCCGAGCCAGGCAGAGAAGTCTCGGCTCTTATCAAACTCAGCGCCATTGCCTATCGAGGCTAATATGGCGGTCGCGGTTTGAGGGCCGATCCCTCGAACTTTCATAATGCGTTGAACGTTATCGCTGATCTTAGCGAAGGACTCGAATGTTTGTTCGGTATCCGCAATGCGTTGGTTGAGAGCATCAAGGTGTTGGTATGCGTCATGGAGGACGACTCTAGCCAATTGAGGCAGTTCGTTTTCTGCATCTTCGAGCATGAGTGGAACCTGCTTCATTATTGACGAGCGGCCGACGGGTATAACAAGCCCAAACTCAGAAAGCAAAGCTCGAATGCGGTTCATGATAGCTGTTCGTTCACGAACCCAGTGCTCACGCATACGATGTACCGACAATATAGCCTGCTGCTCAGGTGACTTTGTTGGAACAAAACGAGTCGCAGGACGTTGAACAGCCTCACATATCGCGACGGCATCATTGAGGTCGTTCTTTCCTTTAGTTCTGTATGGAGCCACATATTTAGCCGCCATGATGCGCATATCGTGGCCAAGTTTGTTGAGTGTTCTTGCCCAGTAATGTGCACCACCGCACGCTTCCAAGCCTATACGCATATGCGGAAGGTTTGATATGGTAGTCAACAACTTAGAGCGTGTAACTGACTTATGTAGAATAACTTTGCCTTTTTGGTCAACGACATGAAGACTGAAGTGGTTCTTAGCTAAGTCGATACCGCCAAAATACGAATAATCAGACATGGTGCCTCCGGTTCTAACAAGTACCACAAGAGTGTGGCAGATCCTCGGGAGGGGGAATCCATGTCATTTGTTATTTACCTGAAAGTATTAACTAAGTCACATCTTAGGATTACTTACTTTTTAAGTCGCTAATTGTTTTGTATCTTATATAAAACAATAAGTTAAGGATGATGCATGGAAGGCAAAGTTAAGTGGTTTAGTAACGAAAAAGGATATGGCTTTATCACTGCAAACACCGGGAAAGACCATTATTTCAATGTTCAAAGCGTTGTTGGTTCTTCTCTTCCGAATAATGGAGATCAGGTTGAATTCAACTCAAAACAAGGAAATAAAGGGCTAAGAGCTGTTGATGTTGTAATTACCGGTAAGGCAGTAAGACAAAGTAAATATGCTTCAAGAAACGATGATAGAATAAACTGCCCAAGCTGCGATAAAAAAATTGTACCTAGAATGATAACTTACCGAGGTGAGCCTGATAAGTCAGTATGTCCTTATTGTGCTGCAACAGTTAAAAACTTCCGTTCTAATATAATGGGCTATATCGTTTTAGGTGTATTAGTTTTAGTAGTTCTAGCCTCGCTAACATAGTCAAAACATAACAATTACTTCAGCCTGAAGCACTACTTCTGGCATTTTTAGTGCAGGTGGCGGCAAGTAAATTGGGCGTTAGACGAATAGGTAGAGTTCATTGTTCGAAGTTGGAAAAGTCTAAAGCCGGCGACCTGAAGTGTATAAAGGACAACAATACGGTGGTATTGCAACACCGACTCAACATCCTGATGTTTTTATATCTACCAGTGATGCAGGCGAAGAATTCGGTTATATAAGATGGCTTTGGCTCTGATGTTACATTTAGGTATGCCAGAGAAGGTCAGGAAGTTGATATGCTGTCGGTAAAAGGTAATTTGGCAATCTTCGATCACAAAAAAAACTAAAAAGAAATATTGCTGTTTGAATCGACCTCGAAAGGATTTATCCGTTTTTTCGGAGTGAGTAATTACACTGAACACCGTATTGAGCAACGTCTAGACAATAATGGTCAGCTTCGTAATGGGTTCATTTTTTATTTAGATGTATTTTAACAATCCAGGCTTTCAAAATTAGAAAGCTCGAAAAAATCCTATTTGACATAGCCAACTCGAAGTAAGTCACTAAAAGAATTACGTGACATCGCTAATGCCGTTGCTCCGATCAACTTAGACATCATAGAACAGGTCATTCATGTGCGTTACCGTTGCGAAGCCATAAAATTGTATGTCAAGAAGCGGGCGAGTGGAGTTTGTGAAGGGGGGAGAAAAATTGGCGTTTGAGAAAAGTTATTCATGGTTTGGACGGGAGTTTATTTAAAAGCCTCACATTTATCGGCCCCATAATTGCCTTATATAATCTTAACAAGGAGTAGTAGGATGGTTAAAAAAAGAATAGCACTAGCTTTAGTTGCGGCGGCTGCCTTCAGTACGCAAGCTAATGCTAGTACTTCTACGAATCAGGTTGTTTTACCTCAATGCACATTTGATTACGCAAACATTAGCCAAGAGTTTGTTCAGCGGGTTGCTGTTTACGTAACCGATGATGTCTTGAAGTATGCCACCCGAGAAGATGTGTTGAATTGGCTAGACGAGCAACTTGAATACTCTAATAAGACATTCCAAAACTCCTGTGTAAAAATGCAGCAAGAACTTGCAATAGTACGTTTTGTGGAGAGTCCCGATGACCAGTTGAGTAGGGACGGTTCATATACTTTGCAGACAAACGAAATGACTGTAGTCACTTATAACGACTGGATTTCTGGATTGGACATTGATTCTTCACGACCCCTAGGGGTGACAACACCTATGGGTCGAACAAGTTCAGTGATCCTAGATGATTGGAAGAAAAGGTCTATCGATAGAGTTGTTTCTGTCAGACCTTATTACTTAAAAAGTGGTTCAGGTAATACTGTTTGTGGTGTAGCGAATGGAAAGTGGAGTAGACCCAATGCTGCTCCTCAATTGGCGAGCTATGCTCCCTATAATAGTTGGGGTGAGAACTCACCAAGTTCGGATATTTTCTCAACGGTGGCCTACCATAATGACCCAGTTTGTATTAGCGAAGATCTCATTGCTCACGAGATAAACCACACAAATGGTCTTGCTCACGAAAGAGGAAACCAACCAGCAGTTAATCTCGAAGATACATTAGGACTTGCTTATGAGTGCGGTGGTCAACGCTCACTAATGTACTCTGGAATCAACAACCAAAGGGATGTTCCATTCCTATCTACTCCTGACATTACGATAAACGGTGTGAAGTGTGGTGTTGAGGGGAGCAGTTGGGGTGTTAATAGTGTGGAAACGTTGCATTTCAACCTTGGTATTTCTATTTTGCACAATAGTCCACGTCAAACTCCCTATCAAGGGGTGATAGATGCAGGAGATCACCAACAAGTAGGTGATACTTCAACTTGGAACTACCTAACTAATGCACGTCATGGAAATATGGTGAAGTCTGGTAGCGTCAGTATTGATGCCGTTCCTAATTCAATTGTTGACCAAAATGGCACATTTACAGTAACAGTATCAAGGACTGATGTTTCAAAAGAGGGAAGTGCACTTGTGCGTATTCTAGGTAAAAGTAATACATACAGTGGTACCGACTTCGACAGTGAAGCGAAGGTTGATTTTGCAATTGGTGAGTCTCAGAAAATAGTCACACTTAACACGTTTGCTTCTGGCTTGATGCGAAATACAGGCACTGTAGATATCGTACTCCATTCTCCATATCAAATGGACTTGGGAACGGTAGCAAGTATTACTGTACCTTATGTTCCTTCACAGTACGGAGATATGGGTAAAGTAAAAATCTTAAACGCAACTGCTAAGTGTGTAACTGACTGCCAATCTGGAGTAGTGAATCTATTGCGTGAAGGAGGAACACAGGGGTCCATAACCGCAACGGTTACTCTCTCGAACGATGGGAAAGTCGTAGATACGCAGAATGTAGTGTTTGCAGAAGGGGAAACTGCGAAGACGGTACCTGTCAATCGCTCTGATCTTACATCATTATTGGTCACTGTAGATGCTAATCATCCGTCTTTAGTTACCTATGGTGGAGTCAAGTTTACAAATGATTCAGGTCCTATCAACCCACCTTCTGGTGATGCTAGTGGTGGTGGCGGTTCCACAAGTTTGTTCGCTTTCATTGGCCTATTGTTAGCTCTTTATTCAAGAAAGTGGGCTAACAAATGGATTCATGACTTCTAAGGAAGCAGATCCAATTATCAGAAATCTGAAAGTCATTGGGATAATGCAGCTAACAAATTACTTCAACGGACGGCTTAGGTTCGCTATTTTGGCTTGAAACTCTGTGTTATTGGTAGGGTTTTTCGTAAGCGCCGTTTAGTAAAGCGTTAGCTTACCATACCAACTACTATGGCGATGTTACGCTCATCATCTTCCACATTAATATCATCTCAAGCATGAGCCAAACAAAGGAAAACCAACCATGAGAGTCGTCCCAGAACTCTATTGTCAAAGCATCAAGGACAACATCAAGTTCTTTGTCGACGTGCTTGGCTTTGCTATCAAGTACCAACGAGAAGAAGAGAAGTTTGTTTACTTAACGCGTGAGGGAGTTGACTTGATGCTTGAAGGAGTAGGTGGCGACTCCCGAAAATGGTTAACTGGCAACTTAGAGCATCCATTTGGTCGAGGTGTTAACTTCCAATGGGATGTAAGCGATATCAACGCGTTATATTCAACAGTGCAGTCTAAAGCACCCAGTTCGATCTTTCTTCCCATGGAAAGCAAACCTTATTCAGTTGACGGTAAAACGGTCACACAAGCTCAGTTTATTGTCGAAAGTCCTGATGGCTACCTATTCCGATTCTGCGAAGATGAACATCAATGACAAGTGCTGAGTACATTATTTTAGTTACTTTCCCTCAAAGCCACTTTTCAGTTAGCAAACATCCATTTAAGTGAGCCAGTCACTCGAAAAAATCACAGTCTATTTCATTAAATTAGGAGTAGTTCAATGTCTTATACAGAAGCAAGTTGCCTTTGCGGCGCGGTGACAATCAAAGCCGAAAATGTTAATCCCAAGTTTACTGTGTGCCATTGCCAATCCTGCAGGAAGTGGGGCGGTGCTCCATATTTTGCAGTGAAGTGTGGTACTCAAGTGAAGATTGAAGGTGGTGATAAAGTTAAAATGTATCAGTCATCGTCTTGGGCTTCTCGTGGTTTTTGCACAGAATGTGGCACTCATCTTTTCTACAAGTTTAAAGCAACCGGTGATTACAATATGTCATTAGGTCTGTTTGCTAACGTAGAAGGGTTGGAAATGGACATGCAGTATTTTAGTGATATGCGCCCTGAGTATTATTGCTTTGCGAATGAGACCAAGGAAATGACCACTGAGGAGATCATGGCCTATTTTGCTGACGAGGTTTAGATCACTATTGAGCGAACGCTACAATGGCTTGTCTCACTTGTTATCGTTAGTGCTGATGGCATAAGTGTATAGGAACAACAATGGTTAGATGGCCGTGTATTTTCAAACTAGAGGGCGACCCAGAGCTTATGTATTTTGGCTCTGAGTCAGCGTTAGCGAGTGAATTAGAGTCTTTGATTTGGAGTAGTTCTGATCGCTTAATCGATAGTGATGGTCACAGCTTCATAATTTGCCAGGCGAGCGGACGTTATACATTCGAACTGAACGACTCTGTTTTGTCGTTATCTGAAATTATTCAACTTATTCAAGAGCACGAGTTTTCAAAGGCTGAAGTGTGTTTGACAAAAATACAGTTTGCGTCTGTGAAGCAGGCTATCCAATCGCTGTCGTTTGAGAAGTAAATGGAGTGGGAGATTCAAGTCGATAGCTTGATACCTATGAGGAAGCAATGAATATCATCAATGTCATGAAGGAATATAACGAGTTTGAGCGAAAAGCCATTAACTCGTTTAATGGTGTGCAAGAGTCTAACGATGAAATCACGCGCTTTGTTTCTGAAGACGACTATGGCAGCTATATTTCTTATTTTGATTTCGACGAACAACGAGCAGAGTCCCTTGTTAAGGAACAGCTTGAGTATTTTCAAGCGCGAAATCTCAGCTTTGAATGGAAGACTTATAGTAGTGATGTGCCCGTTAACTTGGGGCAAATTTTGTCGCAATATGGTTTTCAACAAGAGGCAACCGAGTCTTTTATGGTGTTGGACCTCGAAAATGCCGAAAATGGAGCGTTCGATGATTCACTCATAACTGAAGTTTCGGATAGCAAAGGCATTCGGGATGCCATCAGGGTACAGGAACAAGTCTGGGGTGGCGATTATGAGTGGCAATACAACTACTTGTTTAAGCTTAAGCAACAGGAGCCAGATTCAATCTCTATTTATGTGGTTTATGTCGATGGCCACCCAGTGACATCGGCATGGTTAACGTTTAATGGCAACAGCCCATTTGCAGGAATTTGGGGCGGCAGTACGGTGAAAGCGTTTAGAAGTAAAGGATTCTATAGCCAGTTGCTCAACAAGCGTATCGCTGAAGCCAAGTCTAGAGGAATGAAATATCTTACTATTGATGCCTCGGATATGAGTAAGCCTATTGTTGAAAAGCGTGGTTTTAAAGTGGTGGCAACAACGACGGGTTATACGTCACCTAATAACTAATTGGGTGACATGCTTCAAGCCATATTTGTTAGGTAGTAGTAATCATGGGTTGCTCATCGCTAAAAAGTGCTAGCGACGCCATAGAATTACCGTCAGTGTTGCATACTGTTGTCAAAACCATTAATACTAGCTTTTGACTGTCTGATAACCGAGTTGAATTATGGAAGCACCAAAAGAAGAACTTCTAGCTTTATTAGTTAAAGAGTGTGAGCTATACACGTCTATACCTGCCAGTGAGCATCAGCAAAAGCGCGATAAAAAGTGTTTTATCGGTGGAATCATGACGGCCTGCCGTGTGGTAGGTATCAGTTATCAGGAATTGAATTCGATTATTGAGTCAATGCCAAAGCAACCGAAGTTCAAGGATTTAGACGAGGAGTTGTCGACTCCTACTTATGTTCGAAATAACGTAGATATTAAGTTGTAGGTTGCGGATGACTGAAAAAGTATTTTGGATTAACCCATACCAAACTGAGCTGCGTTCCGAAGTTACTCATATTGAAGGCAATAACGTTGAATTAAACAAGACGATATTTTACGCAGCGGCTGGGGGACAAGAAAGCGATAGTGGGACGATTCACGATGTCTCCGTTTTACAGGCTACCCAAAACGGTTCACGTATTATCTATACCTTAGCCTCGCTACCAGATTTTGAAGTTGGGGATACGGTTGTAACGTGTATTGATTGGGAGCGTCGCTATTCCTTAATGAAACTGCATTTTGCTGCGGAGGTTGTGTTAGAAAAACTATATCAACGCTGTAGTGGCATTGTGAGAATAGGCGCTCATATTGCACAAGATAAGAGTCGTATTGACGTTGAATGGCCAGAAAATTTAACCGCGTTATTGAAGGAAGTCGAAACAGAGTCGCAACTGCTCATTGATTCTGACGCAAGAATTATCAGTGATTTCTCTGACAAAGAAAACGAGCGCAGATACTGGAAAGTAGAAGGCTTTACTCAGGTACCATGCTGCGGTACCCACTTAAATAGAACATCTGAAGTAGGGCAGATCCGGCTAAAACGTAAAAATTTAGGTAAAGGCAAAGAACGCGTAGAGATAACGTTGTGCACATAGTTGGTTTTACCACAACTTTGACTAAGTGTGATTAACCTAATGGGGACGACATGGAAAGTTTAGGCAAACTGATTTTCTTTTGTGGAAAAATGGGTGCTGGCAAGACAACACAATCCAAGCTGATTGCGGCCAAGCAAAGGGCGGTACTTATTTCTGAGGATGAGTGGTTAGCCGCACACTATCCCAGTCAAATCCACTCGTTTGAGGACTACATCAAGTTCTCTACTCTTATTAAACCTTTTATTAAGTCACATGTTCAGAGCTTATTAACGGTGGGCGTTGATGTGGTAATGGACTTTCCTGCCAATACAGTTAGACAGCGTTCGTGGTTTTCATCTCTATGTTCTGAAGTGCAATGTGCTCATGAGCTTTGCTATCTCGATGTGTCGGATGAGGTTTGTTTGGTTCAAATCGGCAAGCGTCGGGTTGAGCAGCCAGAAAGGGCACATTTTGACACAGAGGATGTGTTTCATCATGTGACGCAGTACTTTGAAGAACCGACGGACGATGAAGGTTTGAACATAGTGAAGGTATAAAATCCGTTTGGTAACTTGATTGGCTTGCGTGGACCAAGCCGTTAACCCTTCTAAATCCGACCCATCCGTTTAACACCTATCTATCTTTTAAAACCAAATATTCTGGAGTACTAATGGCGAACCCAAGACTATTAAAGTCTCAAATCACCGACATTGTTTGTGGTGAAAACGTCACGATTATCGAACCTGCGAATGTCTATGGCTGTGAGTTAAAAGATGAAGTATTTGTTGGCCCATTTGTTGAGATACAAAAGAACTCAGTTATCGGTGCTCGAACTAAAATCCAATCGCACAGCTTTATTTGTGAATATGTGACTATCGGTGAGGATTGCTTTGTAGGTCACGGGGTTATGTTTGCCAATGACCTTTTTAAGAGCGGTCAACCCGATCCAAACCCAGAGAGTTGGGGACGTACTGTTATTGCCGACAACGTGACGATAGGGTCAAACGCTACCGTTCTGTCGGTCAATATCTGTGAAGGGGTTGTTATCGGTGCCGGAAGTGTCGTGACAAAGGACATTACCGAGAAAGGTATTTACGCAGGGAATCCGGCTAAAAAACTACGAAGCTTGCCTTAAGTTAGAAAAGTAATTATAAACAAGGTGTTAGTGCCATTTTTCATAGTATTTTGTTTGACTGAGTAAGTTGGTGAACGACATAGCATAGAGTGGCAAGTGGTATTGAAAACGCCACACCAACCATACAGTAAAACAAAGGAATGACCATGGACGTTACTATTGGCAAGAGTCTTGAACAGATTTCAATGGGTCAAGCTATACGCTATCAAGTATTTACGCTTGAACAAAATATCCCAACAGAGTTGGACTTGGATGGGTTGGATAATGACTCATTTCACGCTCTAGTCTGGGATGGCGGTAAGCCTGTCGCGACCGCTCGTTTAACGGTGAATCAAGACGGTTCGTCGACCATGGCGCGAGTGGCGGTTTCTGAGGAATATCGTGGTGATGGCGTTGCATCAAAAATAGTCCGGGCCCTAATAAAACATGCCAGCAATATCGGAGTGAGATGTATCGATATCCACGCCCACGCTTATTTAAGAAAGTACTACGAGAACTTTGGATTTGAATATATCAGAGAAGTTGAGATTGTTGGTGAGCATCAGCTTATTGAAATGAAGTACCAAATGGAACCTACCGTTTAATTACGTGGGTCGTGCAGTACAGCTTGGATAAAAAGATGAATAAAAGTGTGTTGGTAGTGGGTTCGATTGTTGTCGTCGTATCGCTATTTTACTTTGGTAAGCGAAGTGGAGAAGAATTGTCTTTGCCGGAATGTGAGCTAACTAAGGTTGCTGAAACGCCAGTGTTTTTCTTTACCGATGACTCTATTGATGAACATCGGTTACAGGAATATATCGACTATTCAAACTTAGTATTAAGCAACTCATGTGTTCCCATTAAGCGTACCTTGGCGGGCGTCTCCAACATCGATACCGGCAAATTTAAAGGGAATGAGGTTGGGAAATTGCATCAACAGCTGTTAAAGCAAATGACACCAAATGACCATGAAAAGCTCAAACAAACCGATAGTTACTATGTGTTGGTGCTCCCGAGCAGCCACGAGCTCACAGAAGATGGGACGTTAGGGATCGCCCATGTGAACTTTAGTCGTCGATTCTTGATCTTAAGTTCAGATAGTGACGTGCATGTTTTAGAGCATGAACTTGGGCATTTGGCTTGGGCATGGCATAACGATACGCCAGATTACTGGTTGAAAGGGGGACTACTGCCTGAGTTTCATAAACATATTAGGTCATATGCCAGAGGGGCGTTGTGCGGTGATGCTGGTACCGTTATGACTTATGCTGAGAATCAATTGCCAGTTTACTCATCACCAGATATTAAGTACTACGGCAAAGCATGTGGTAATGAAAATAGTGCTAACAATGCGCGTCTTATGCGCGAGTTCGCGGCCTCTTTGTTAAGCACCGAAGACGATTTCAAGGAGTAGACACTGTGAAGTTTGCATTATTACAGTTCCCAATTAGTGCTCAATCAACCGAAAACCATGAACAAATCAAGCGTGCTATCTTCGAAGCTAAGTGCGATGGTGCAGATGTATTAGTTACTCAAGAATGCGCCTTGTCTGGTTATCCACCAATTGAAATTGGTGCTGTTGCCGATATTGATTTTGAACTTCAAGACGCTGCGTTTAATCAGATTGTAGATTTGGTTAAACACACGCAAATCACTGTTTTCTTTGGGCTTATTTGCAAGTTTGGAGATAAAGCAGCAAATTCTGTTGCGATCATCCAACCCTCAGGTGAGGTGTTTTACTACGACAAAAGAGCCCTGTGGGGTTGGGACGCGGAGAATTTTGACGTAGGGAATGACTTCAATGGTGTTGTCGATATTCAGGGTATTAAGGTTGGTGTTCGAATCTGTTACGAAATTCGATTCCCTGAGTACTTTAGAGAACTCTATAGAGAACAGGTCGATGTCGCTATCGTGAGCTTATGTGATGTCCAACAAGAGTTTGATGCCAATCGTTATTCAATTATTAAATCGCATCTTGTGACTCGGGCGATTGAAAATGTGTTTACAGTGATATCGGTTAACTCGACAACCTTTGAGCAAACCGCTCCGACGGCAGTTATCGATAAACAGGGTAATCTTGTTGTTGAAGCAGAGCGAAACAAGAAATCTATCACCTATTTCGACTATGAAAAGACGGAACATGGCTTTGGTGCCAAAGGCTGTGTCACATACTCAAATAAGCTATTAGGTTTATAGCTAAAAATACAACAATAACTATTGTCAGGGTGAATAAATGAGTGAGATTGCTCGTTTTATATCTGGAGAAAGTCCAGATAAATTTGGTCGCTATATTGATGAGCTATTGGCTTATAACCATTTTTGGTTGGAGCATGATCATAAGTATATTCAGGTGTTCTTCCCAATCGACGAGGGCACCAAGTTTAATCAGCATGCTCCTTTAGTAACACAGAAAGATAGAGACTTGTTTGCCAATTCAGAAGCACTTCGAGTTGCTCATTTGAAGATACTTGATGTCATGTTGGATTTTTGGGGAATGCAGAGAAATGGATTTGAAATCACCTCTGTCTTGCCGCTGAGTGGGAAGAATCACGTTTGGTTAAAAAGCCACGATCATAATCAATTGAGACTAACACGAGCGATTCGCAGTCTGTATTTACTGGGCAATGAACAGGTTGCAATAAACCTATCTGAGTTTCTCTTTACTGCAGCTAATGAAGACGGCACTGTGTCGGATAAAACGATCCAATATTGGCGTAATGCCTTGGAGGGCTAGAACAACTAATGAGCCAGTACAGTACGGAGAAGATGAAGGCGTTCTGTTGTAATTGCAAGGCGTTAACACAGCATAAATACACCTTGTTTGGTACAGAGAGTAAACAACATAAGAGTGAAGCTACGGGCTTTTTCTCTGGGTTATTCTCAGCGATATTAATGTCTTTGATGGATGGAGAGGCGACAGGTGATTATAAATGCCAGAACTGTGGAACCTACCTGCATACCCCTGACTATTTAGATTGATTTTCTTATATAACGCTTCGGCGTTAATAGAGTCTATAACGAATATTCACCCCCAAATTGGAGCCCTTATGCACTTCACAATCAGAAAAGCACGAGCAAGTGATGCACTAGCAATCAGTCAGTTAATTATCCCTCTAACCAAGAAATACGTCTGCCCTGACTGCGATGAATCTGTGCACAATGTGTTGCTAGGCTCTATGTCTCCAGAACGCATTGAAGGGTATATGGCAAGCAATTATTCCTACGTTGTCGCTGTATCGGAAAGTAACGAGGTTATCGGCGTTGGTGGCGTTCGTGATAATACGCACTTGTACCACTTGTTTGTTCATGATGAATATCAAGGGAAAGGTTTGTCGCGTCAACTTTGGGAGAAGGTGAAAGGGGTTGCATTACAAAACGGAATGAAAGGCCGGTTTACCGTTAATTCTGCGCTTAGTGCAGAGAACGTTTATCTGAAATTTGGCTTTAAACGTATAGACGGAGTAAGACGTGAGAAAGGTATGGTTGATATCCCAATGGTATTAGATGTTACTGAAAAATGATTAGGCCAAATTGGTGTTTATTAAGGAGTATTGCCCGTGGAATCAGACAGAATAAAACTCGTTCCTCCTTCATTGGAGTACCAGCCTAAAATGTTGGCGGCAATCCAAGCGAGTAAAGCGGAGCTTGGAGAATATCTTCCTTGGGTACCATATGCTTTGACCCAAGAAGAATCGGTGGAGACCACCAAACAAGCGATGGCAGATTTTGAAAACTTCGAAAATGAACTGCGCTTTTCAATCATTGATAAAGAGACCGATACGTTGGTAGGCGCTGTAGGATTGATCATTCGTGATAAGGCGGTGCCATTTTTCGAAATTGGTTATTGGCTGAATACATCAAGCGTAGGCTCCGGTTATGTAACTGAGGCGGTAAAGCTTGTGGAGCAGTATGCCTTTGAATCATTAAAGGCGAACCGGGTGATTATCAGAGCTGCTGAAACGAACGCAAAAAGTCGTTCAGTTGCTGAGCGTTGCGGCTATCACTTAGAGGGCATTGCGCTCAATGAACGTCGATTGCCAAACGGTGAGCTATGTAACACCGTGATTTACTCAAAAATCAGTTTATAGAAAGCGATGGTTGTTTAGGAGCTGGGTTATATGGATATAGCAATACTAACGTTTGATGGATTTAACGAACTGGACTCTTTTATTGCCTCGGCAATTTTGAATCGAATGAAACCGCATGGGTGGAATGTTCAGATAACGTGTCCGACGGATGTGGTGACATCAATGAATGGCGTAGAGGTGGTAGCGCAGCAGCCGTTAGAGTTTGCAAATCAAGCCGATGCCGTGTTGTTTGGCAGCGGTATGTTGACGCGACAAATTGCAACGGACCAAACCATTCTGTCACGGCTTTCTCTTGATCCTAACAGGCAAATCATTGGCGCACAGTGTTCCGGTACGTTGCTTCTGGCTGCGTTGGATTTACTGAATGGAGTATCCGCTTGTACTGACCTCACCACGAAACCTTGGGTCCAAGATCTAGGCATCGAGGTGCTGGAACAACCTCTACATGCACACGGTAATGTGGCTACATCCGGTGGTTGTATGTCTTCGCAGTACTTAGCGGCTTGGGTGATCGCTAAGTTAGCCGATAGAGAACAAGCGGAGTCCGCGATTCATTACGTAGCTCCGGTTGGAGAGAAAGAAGAGTCGATTAGACACTGTATGTCGGTAATAGAGGCGTACTTATAAAAAGCGAATGAGATTGCTGTTCTGTTAATAGTTCTACGGCGCTATGACTGACTGATTATGTCGCAAAACCCTAGTTCTTTGTTGAGATTGTAAATTCAACTAGTATCATATTGATTTGCGATTTATTTAGGATACAGCCGTTTATTTTTACGGCGTAATCAAAGGAATGAAACATTGAAACGTTATCTAGCCCTATTCGCGTTAGCACTTAGTTTAATTTCTCCCATTATACATGCGAACGATGTTCAGCTTAGACGTGCTTATGAAAATCAACAGAGTGATCTTCAGGTAAAAGGCGAGGGCACAGTGTCTAGAGTACTTTCTGATGATAACAAAGGCTCGAGACATCAAAGGTTTATATTACGCTTGGACAGCAGACAAACGTTGCTGGTTGCTCATAATATTGATTTGGCACCACGCATCCCAGATCTGAAAGTGGGCGATAGAGTGCAGTTTTACGGTGAATATGAATGGAATAACAAAGGCGGTGTTATTCATTGGACTCATCACGACCCTAGAAATAGGCATGAGCATGGTTGGTTAAAGCACCAAGGTGAGGTATACCAATAGCACTT
Organism: Vibrio sp. CyArs1; assembly: GCF_022432925.1. Classification (NCBI taxonomy): domain Bacteria; kingdom Pseudomonadati; phylum Pseudomonadota; class Gammaproteobacteria; order Vibrionales; family Vibrionaceae; genus Vibrio; species Vibrio sp. CyArs1. Next base: position 248,929 of record NZ_JAKRBO010000001.1, read on the forward strand.
AATATCGACAAAAAGACAATAAGCCCTTATTTGTGAAAATAAGGGCTTATTTCTCTCCGTCCTCTAACATACACACGAATACCCTTTCATACATATTGAGAGCTCTCACAATGATATTCTCAGCGAACAAAATTACGTAAGTCTGTCGGTAGATTGGCTCTGGATTTGTTTTTGTTGAGCAATTCGAAAGCGTCAATGGCACCAACACTCAGCTTAGGTTGAAAGTGACAGATCATGCAGCAAAATGTAGGCAGTGTTTGATGGGCAAATCTAAACGAACCATTCCTTTATTTCTGACATTCTCATTGATTGTTGTGTTTCTTACTATATTCGCGGGAGCGAGTTTGATGGGAGAGAATCATAGAATCAATGAAGTGCTCAACGAGCGCTTTAAGAGGTTCAAAACCGAAGATTTTTCTGCGCCTTGCTTTCCTATTGCCGTTGATTCGCATTTGGTGAATATCGACGAGTCTAAGACTTGTAACAACCAAAACTTTTTACTCTACATTAGTTTGTTGAAGCGTTTCGATTTAATGGATGGCAGTGCGTATACGCTCAAGATTAAGCGCAATAGTTTTTGGATACCGTTTCTGTTTTCGGATGAAGTTGGCGTGAGCATTCGGCTGCAAAAAGAAGATGAGAATAACGGGTTCTCTTTTGATTGGTTGCCATTTGTCGAACAGCCAGAAGAACACTACATCGATGGCTTGTTTGTGATGGGGCGTGATCATTGGAAATGGACAATCAACGACGTAGTGATAAACGATGCGAAACTGCAACAGATATTCACGGAGTACGAGCAAACGGTCGACTTTAATAAACACATCGAAAAAGTTGGCTCTCGCTATGAATTCAAAAATGGTGTGGTGGATAGCGAAAGTGCCAGCGATTTTGATAAGCGGTTACTGAGATTCAATCTTCAAAAAGTCACGGAGTTTTTGAAGTAATCGACTCAGCTGTCTAGAAGCGAAGGTATTATGTCTGCTATGGTTGTTGGCATAAAGAACTAGCACCTTGCAAACATAAAGGAATCAATAACATGGAACTGGTTACTCCTTCGTTAGAACGGATGCAAGCCTTTGCGGTTTTCTATCAAGATTTTGAGATCCACGATGTGGACAATGCGGAGTATTACCGCGAAGGCGTCAGTGATTTTCCGAAATATGTTCAGCGTTTAATCGATGAAGAAAAGGGCGTCAATTTACGCCAAGGCTATGTGCCTTGCAGTCATTTTTGGTTGCTAGATTCTGAACAGAGAATTCTAGGTGCGATTCGTGTCCGTCATCATATTAATAATGAATTTCTGTCATCAGAAGGTGGTCATATTGGTTACGACATTGCCCCTTCATATCGAGGGGTAGGCTATGGAAAGCATATGCTCAAACTTGTTTTACCTAAAGCGAATGCCTTAGGCATAGAACGAGCCTTGGTGACCGCAGATGAAGATAACGTCGCTTCAAGACGCGTTATTGAATCCAATGGCGGTGAGTTAGAAAATATCGTCATGGGAGAGGTGTTTCCTAACCCAATTGCGAGATATTGGGTTGAATGCATTCAAGGTTAGTTTAATTATCGCCATTGCTATCAGGAGGATGAAATGTCAGAGCATTACACACAGATAAGTTGGAAGCGAAAACAGGACGAAGTATTTAGTGATAATAACTATAGCCGTGGTCATGTATGGGAATTTGATGGCGGTTTGACGGTCCCTGCATCACCTTCACCTCATGTGGTGCCATTGCCTCTCTCTATAGAAGAAAACATTGATCCAGAGGAAGCCTATATTGCTGCTTTATCAAGCTGCCATATGCTGGTTTTCTTATCGATTGCTGCAAAACGAAAATATGTTATCGACAGCTACATCGATAAAGCTGTTGGAATACTTGCAGAGAATGAAGCGGGAAGAATGGCAGTCACCAAAGTCATTTTGCGCCCGGATGTAGTGTTCTCTGGAGAGCGTGTACCTACCCGAGAACAGCTTGAAAAAATGCACCATTTGTCGCATGAAAACTGCTTTATCGCCAATTCTGTAAAGACTGAAATTGTGACCGAAATTAGTTAAGGATTGGTGTCGTCCGATCGAGTTCTGACAATACCCGACAAAACCACTATACAATTCATTGAATAGCTATCGTATGTTAGATCAAGTTTAACAAGGACAAGGCTATTCAGTGATGAAGATCTCTATTGTTCAAACCGATGTGGTCTATAAAGACAAACATCAGAATCTACTTCAAGTCACTCAACTTCTCTCAGAAACTCAAGAGGTTGGAGATGTCATCTTGTTGCCTGAATTGTTTTCTACTGGCTATATTTTTGACTCGCCTCAGGATATCCATGAGTTGTGTGAGGAGTATCAACACAGTCCCACCATTGAAACGTTACAGCAACTGGCTGCGACTTATCAATCAGTCATCGTTGCTGGTATTGCAGAGCATCATGAAGGGCGTTTCTGCAATAGCGTTGCAGTTATAGATAGCGCTGGTCTACAGCACCGCTATAGAAAAATCAGCCAAACCAATATCGACAAACAGTACTTCTCTCGTGGTGATTCATTGCTGACGTTTGAATACCAAGGTTATGTTTTCGGAGTCGCGATTTGTTTTGACTTGTGGTTTCCGGAAATTACTCGCGAATACGCAATATCCAATGTCGATGTTTTGTTGCATCCAGCAAACTTTGGTGGCGAACAGAGCCTACTTCTCTCTCGCACCAAAGCGATTGAAAACCACTGTTATGTAGCGACTTGTAATCGAGTCGGCATAGATAAAACCCAGAGTATCGTTGGCGAATATTGTGGTAATAGCCAAGTGATATCGCCCAGTGGTGAAATTTTGGCGCAGCTGAAATCTGTAGCTGCTGTTGAAACTATCGAACTGAGTAAGATCGAGACCAAGAAAGTGATTGGTGTGGATCTGATAAGTGAGATTGGGCAGATAGAAAAGCAGCTTAAGTAAAATCTGTTCTTTAATGAGATAACAAACAAAAGGTAAGTGGTCTATGAATTGGTTTCTAAGCGTATTAAAACGGCCTGTTGATTTTAAAGGTCGCGCCAGGCGGAAAGAGTATTGGTATTTCTTTTTATACAGTTTGATATTAACGATCATTTTGTCAGTGATAGATAATGCACTTGGCTGGTACAACCCTGCGGAAGAAGTCGGGATTTTGAGTGGGGTGTTCACGCTGTTGATTTTGTTACCGAGCTTAGCTGTCACCGCACGTCGTTTACACGATACCGGTCGCTCTGGCTGGTGGATGTTGCTGTATATCATTCCAATAATCGGTTTTTTAATACTACTGTACTTCTTGGTGTTGGACAGCAAACCAGAGTCCAATCAGTATGGTAGTAACCCGAAGGCATACGAGATTAACGGATAATCGTTTTTGCTCAGATCTGGAGTTCAGATCTGAGCTGGTCTTGTTTAATTAGCGCCACATTACAAGGAAGCTGAAATATGAATACTAAGACGCAACAGGTTTTAGAACGATTGGAGCGATTAGGCAATGACAACGATCGTCTGCAGTCAGAGCGAGCGAAAAAGTACCTCAACATTACAAAAGATACCGGTGAGTTTCTCTCAGTGCTGGTTAAAGCCACGAATGCTCAGCGTATCTTAGAAATTGGCACCTCAAATGGATACTCAACGATTTGGTTAGCCGCATCAATCCCGAACACCGGAATGGTGCACACCATTGAAGTCAACCCTCTCAAGATAGAAGAGGCCCGTGACAACTTCGAACAAGCTCAAGTTTTGCAGAATATTACCCAATGGTCAGGCGATGTTTGTGAGGTTCTAAAGCAGACACCGGAACAGGTCGATTTCATTTTTCTCGATGCAGACAGAAGCGATTATTTGTCCATTGCTGAGCCTCTGTTCTCACGCCTAAAACCAGGTGGATTGCTTGTGTGTGACAATGCCATATCTCATGCTTCAGAGCTAGAAGGGTTTGTCGCTTGGGTAGAGAGTCAAAGTAACTTAACTACGTCGTTGGTTCCTGTTGGGAAGGGGGAGTTGCTGGTCTTGAAAAGATAGAATCGTCATAAAATCATAAGGTTATTTTGAAAAAATTGCTCAAGGTCATTCAGTTTCATAAGTGCTTGGTTTAGTATTTGTTTCCCAAAAACATAACAATATGAGAATGAATGTGAAAATAATAAAATTACTGCTGTCATTAGGTGTCTTTGCGTTATTAACGGGATGTGCGACTAGGCTGGAAGCCACGGTTGCTCCGGGACAGTCATTAAGTGAGTTGGGGAATGTATATGTCCAGCATTTCTCGCCAGACAAAAGACACTTGAATTATGTAATTGCCGATAAGTTAACTTTGTTGGGTTATCCTGCTACACCACTTAATAGCGATAACATCCCTGATGATGCGGACATTGTAATTACATATGTTGATAACTGGCAGTGGGACATTACAAACTACATGATAAAAATAAAGATTGATTTTAGAAAAGCAGCAAGTAGGCAACTATTGATTACGGGTGAATCTTACCGTACGTCATTAGCTAGAAAAGATCCTGATCTGATGATTCAGGAGGCACTAGAGAAAATTCTTCAAGAAGCAGGGCTTAGGTACAATCATATAGCCATGAATTGAGCTTTGATTTGGAGAGCTTGATATATCAATAAGGGTTCGGAACGTGGGTTTTGAACCTTTTTTGTTTTCTAGGTATTAAAAATCTAAATGTTGAAATTAACTATGTTTAAGCTCTACTTACCATGATATTTTCATTCCATCCGAGTCCCTTTTTAGAAGCTGAAACATGAACATAGCGTTAAGAACCATCACGGGTGACAACTTCTACGCAATCTGTCAGCTTGAAGTCGCCCCTCATCAAACTTCACATATTGATAGCAATGCTATCTCTCTAGCGGAAGCAAATTTTATGGCGTCTCCGTGGTATAGAGCTATCTATGTCAAAGAACAACCCATTGGCTTTATTCTGGTTAACGTCGACTCACAATCCAATAGACTTTCACTGTGGCGATTTATGGTAGATAAAAACTATCAAAAGCAAGGCTTCGGTAGACAAGCTATCACTTTGCTTTATCAGGAGTTGAGACAAGAGTTTGGAACAATAGATTTGTTTACGAGTGTCGTTCGTGATGAAAAAGGGCCTAGGCACTTTTACCTAAGCTGTGGTTTTGTCGAGACTGGCACCTTAGTGGAAGGGCGAGAGATTGAGTTGGTGTTTTCTTTGGATTCGAACTTCAATAATGCTGATTAGTGAAGTGTGTTTGCACGGAGGAAGTGATTATCAATTCATGTTTTCTGGCTCACAAGCTTCGCGACATTATGAGTGGTTAATCTACTTCAAAGAAAGGCTTAACGTGGTTCACGAGGAATGCCGTGTTAATAGCAAAATATCTGTAATAGGAACGATCAAAGCATGCAATTAGAAAAAGTAACGAATAACAATTTAAATGCGGTATTGGCGTTGCAATTGGATGAAGCACAACGCGATTTCGTCTCAGAAAATGTTGTCTCAATGGCTCAAGCTGCGGTGAATCCGGATTATCAACCGAGAGTTGCTATGGTTGATGGTGAAGTCATAGGATTTGTCATGTATAGCGAATGGAAAAATGCGCCATGGGCAACGAGTGACAAACTTGGTGAGTACTATATTTTTCGTGTGATGACGGATAAGTCGTATCAAGGAAAGGGGTATGGCCGTTTGATGATGGAGGCACTTATCAAAGAAATTGAAGAGCTTAAACCTAAAGCGATACACATAGGCTACTGTGATGAGAATAAGGTAGCCCAACAATTCTATCAAAAACTTGGGTTTAAAGAATACGGACGATTCGATTGGGGAGATATAGCTGCAAGCATCGTTTACTGATCGTGATGGTTAAAGTTGCATCTGATTTTTGATAGGTAATATGTATTAATTATTGGTAATTAAGTGGTGAAAACTTAGTTATCATTTTTATGCACAAAGATGCGATTGATTATCATTTGCGTGCGAGTATCATTTCTCTATAGACGAAAGAGGAATGATACTTATGAATGGCGCATCCATATACGCAGATGCTAATGCGGCACAAAAAGCATCATCATTTGCCAAAATAAAACGTAAGTTACTGATGTTAGGGCCGGCGTTTATTGCAGCCATTGGCTACATCGACCCAGGTAACTTCGCGACAAATATTGAATCAGGATCTTCATTTGGTTACCAACTACTTTGGGTAGTGCTTTGGGCGAACTTAATGGCGATGTTGATTCAGTATTTGTCTGCCAAACTGGGTATTGTTACAGGGAAAAACTTAGCCGAACATTTACGTGATCACCTACCGAATAAATGGGCGGTTGGATTTTACTGGATTCAAGCAGAGATCATTGCCATTGCCACTGATCTAGCCGAGTTTATCGGCGCCGCAGTCGGTTTCCAATTAGTATTTGGCATAAGCTTAATGGAAGGGGCTCTGATAACCGCCGTTGTGACAGTTATGATTCTAATGCTGCATCAAAAAGGACAAAAGCCTTTAGAAGTAGTGATAGGGTCTTTACTCATGCTTGTTGCGGTTATTTATATTGCCGAACTCTTCTTCGCTCACCCAGCAGGTGGTGAGATGATGACAGGCTTGCTTACACCTAGCTTTACTGATTCTCGTCAAATCTACCTTGCCGCGGGGATTCTGGGGGCGACGGTGATGCCTCATGTTATCTACCTTCATTCTGCTTTGTTTAAGAACAGCTATGGGGAAAGTACTGAGACTCGCCTTCGCAGTACTCGATTTGATGTGTTGATCGCGATGGTTATTGCAGGATTCGTCAATATCGCCATTGTGGCGATGGCAGCAGCGGTCTTTCATTACTCTGGCAACCAACACGTTGCTGAAATTGAAACGGCTTATATGACACTAACACCATTAGTCGGTAAAGCAGCGTCGGTTTTATTTGGTGTGTCACTAATTGCTTCGGGTTTATCTTCTACTGTCGTTGGTACTATGGCGGGTCAAGTCGTGATGAAAGGGTTTGTTCGCTTTTCTATTCCGATGTGGTTACGTCGCTTTATTACTATGGCGCCATCGTTTGTCGTCATAGGCATGGGGATGAACACTACTGATATCCTAGTGATGAGCCAAGTTGTTTTGAGTTTTGGGATCGCGCTCGCCATTATCCCACTGCTTATTTTTACCAACAGTAAACGTTTAATGGGAGAGTTCAGAAATAACAAATGGGTTTCTTATGCGGGTATGGTGATTGTAAGTTTAGTGCTTGCTTTGAACGCCTACTTGATGTTCACATTAATCGTCTAAGTGTGATTATTTCTCAATATAACGGAAGCCGAGTGGCTTCCGTTTTTGCGTTTAGATTATTCTCTTTTCAAAGCGTCTTTTCTTTATCGCATACAGAGCTTGAAACCCTTAAATACACAATTGTTAGAAGTTCGACAAGATCTTGATTTACTGATTGAATATCTAACTCCAATTATCGATTATGCTTAGTACACGTCATTCAATTGATTATCACCTTGCTTTACAACCCATCAAGGAGAAAACGTTGGAAAAAGTCCTAATTAGTTCATGCTTGCTAGGGAACAAGGTTCGCTACAATGCGAGTGGGTTATCTATTTCTGAGCAAGATTTAGTTTGGCTCAAGCTGAATGTCGAATTAATAGTTATGTGTCCCGAAGTCTCGGCAGGTCTTCCTACGCCGAGACCGCCAGCAGAAATTGTTTTAGGACAAGGTGCCGATGTTATTGATCGCAAAGCTTCTGTTGTTGGGGATGACGGTCATGAGGTGACCGCTGAATTTTTGCACGGTGCAGAGCTTGCACTTAAGAAGTGTCGTGAACAGGGTATTCGTTACGCCATACTAGCAGAGGGTAGTCCGTCATGTGGCAGCGTACAGATTTATGATGGCACATTCACAGGCGTAAAAATTCCCGGGCAAGGAGTGACTACCGCCATGTTAATTAGGGAAGGCATCAAGGTGTATAGTCAACATACTCTCGCCAATCTCAAACATGAGTTGGAAACGTTGGAGTTGCATGAGCGGATGGAAGTTCATGGATAAAGACATCATAAGTACAGCACTGGATAATATACGAGCTAAATCGAAGGGTAAGCCATCCGCGAATACTAGCCGCATTACGATCAACTTTCATCCTGATAGATACACGCCTGAAGGGCTGCCTCTTTTGCTCGCCATCGCCAAAGATGGTGAGCTGAAATCCCAGTTTGAAACCAATACGAGTAACGGTGGCTTGACGGCTTTTGAAGGTGGCGACCGTTGGTTATGGGAACAACGGGTATTTGATGGTGCTTATGACCGTGCACCTATGAATTTGAGGCCGAAGTACGGCGCGGTTAACTTCCGAAACTATGCGAACGGAGCATCACCTAGGTTTGGGTCGGCGTTTTTTGAGTTAAAACCGCATGTGCTCGAACGAGCGACGTATTGTTACCCAGATAGTTTTTTTGAACCAGAAGATTTTGCTGTTTCAGAAACACTTAATAACTTGATCAATATAGCAACGTCTTCTTCTGCAGACTTACTTGATGACTACATTGAAGCACACATTCACGGGACAGTATCGTTAAAAGATGACGTTGAGTGCTTAGTCTTAGATCCTGTTTTCCAAGCCACTATGATTGAACAATATGCGCTTGAATTGGGTATTCCCATCCAGTGGCATAACGGCTATCAACTGTCTATTGAAACAATGAATCAATACCCCGATTATCGAGGTGTGCAGTTTATCGAATTAGCGAGAGAACTAGCGCGAGATGGAATGATCGATGCAAAGTTACTTGGTTTGGCGGTAACGGAGCAGCACTTTGACGAGCAAGATATTAAGAAAATCTGGCACTACTTAGCGAGGTTTGGATATCGAGCTTAAGCCATAAAGGCGATCAAAATGTGATTGGCTATTGTTGAGAGCACGCTATGAAGATTGTAAAAGTTGATAGCTCAAATATGCAGATATACGCAAATTTATATCAGGGTTATGCGGCCGAATTTTCAAGAATCATTGATGACAAACCAGATGCTAGTGGACTGTTCGAAATTTATCCAAAAATCGAGGGCAAGGTATCAGGCTATTTACTTTATTTGGATGGAATACTCGCGGCATTAGCTGCGATTGAAGAAAAAACACCAAAATGTTATGAAATCTGTGATTTCTATGTACTTCCTTGTTTTCGTAAGAATAAAGTCGGTAAGCAGTTTATTACTCAATTATTTATGCAACTCCAAGGTACGTGGGAAATCAAACAAGTCGCCGGAGCTGATCACGCAGTGAGTTTCTGGCGTGATGTCGTTGGTGAGTACACCTCACAAAACTATGTGGAAGATAAGTATCAAGACCACAAGTGGGGTTTGGTTACAAGGCAGTGTTTTGGCCACGTGTAGGTTAACCGGGGAATAACAGGGTGATTCGATGACGCGATTAAAGTTTAATGTGTTTGGTCAAATCATGTCAGTGACACGAGAGCACGATACTTGGGTTTTGTATCGAGAATCACAAGTGGGTATTAGGGCAAAGATCTATGATGTCGTGATACCTTCTGACTTAAAGGAAGAGGATTTAGTCACCTATTTAGATGATATTTACCATGAGATGGCCAGCGTTAAATTTCCAAGAGTGTTGAAGCTGTGAACAATAAAAAGTGGGTGATGGAGTATGACTACAAACAGAGCGTTGATTCTAACATTTTGAGAATCAACGCTTATTTTTTATGAGTTTAAGATTGAATCGGCAAGATTAACGGCATTGTCGAGACGTTCTTTGTCGTCAAGTCGTCCTAGGCTGGCTGGAGCAAGTACGTTGGTATAGAGAGCAACCTGCTTGCTAAAGGGCAGTTCTAGTTGCTCATACAAATCTTGACGGATTTGTGCATGTTGTTCCGGGGCATGATCAGCAAGACGAATTAAAGTATCGTAAATAAGAGTTTTAGTAGTATCCATGGTTCATTATTTTGTGTGTAGCTTCGGGGGACCCCAAGTTTATCCTTTTTTGTAGCAGAATCTCTGTGATGTAGATCGATGTTGTAATTGAAATGTAAAAATATGTGCTTGGTTGCGCACCAGGGTGGGGACGCTTTTCCTTCCATTAAGTTGTATAGTTCGAAGAGCCATAGATTGGTGTTGCTGGTTTGCGCATTATTAGAGCAGTCGAGATTCGGTATGCCATGACTTTTCTTGAGCGCTGGTACGGTATTGACTACAATAAGCCACTTCTTAAATACACTAGGTCATAATCATGAGCGACAACAACGCAAAGCCAGCTTTACCCGATCACCTATCAGGTAACCCACGCAGCCCACACCACGTAGCTGAGTGTTTTGAGCACCAGATTGGTATTCGCCTAAATGGTAAAGAGCGTACTGATGTTGAAGAATACTGCATCAGCGAAGGTTGGGTAAAAATCCCTTCACCAAAGGCACTGGATCGTCGCGGTCAACCTATACTAATCAAATTAAAAGGCACTGTGGAAGCGTACTACGTTTAATTCGTTAACCACGGTTGCTTGTTCAACACATAGAGGTATCGCCCGATGTCTTTATGTGTTGATATTCCATTTTCCACTCCACATCAAGTTCTGCGCTATTCCTTGTCTACCGTGACAGTTCCTTACGATCACTCAGATTAAGATATGTTAATTTATCTTATCTACATTACGTTAAATTGAAATGTTCTAATGAGATCTCAAGGAAGGTTAGGTCATGGAGCTCTATAGCGACTATCAGACGCACCCATTTCTCTGCCGCCATTGTAATCAACTAACGCCACATTTGTTGATCTATAGCCCCAACTCAGAATTAAAACTTCAGCGAATAGCTGCCAATGATTCGACACCTAACACGTTGTTTGGGTTACTTATCAGTCTGTTTTCGAGTCGCGAAATCGAAATAGTCGACTATCCTGATGATGAACAACTGTATCAATGCGACCGATGCGGTAAGGCTGAAGTACATAAAAGATAAGGACTCGTTATTCCCCCATGAACACCGTCATTTCAGAAGCCATAGCGCTTCGCAAAGCCGGAAAGCATCAAGACTCTCGTAAACTCCTCGAAACATTACTTGTTGACCCACTGTACGCTGCATCTGCGCATTTACAGATTGCATGGTCATACGACAATGAAGGCAAAGAAAAATCCGCGATTCCACACTATAAATCGGCATTACTTGGCAAGTTAGCGGATCAAGAGCGTTTTGACACACTGTTTGGCTTAGCTTGCACCTACAGAAGCTTAGGGGAATATGTTGAGGCGTTGCATTACTTTGAACAAACTATGTCTGAATACCCAAAAGCAGAAGAAGTCCAGCCATTTTATGCAATGTGCTTGTACAACTTAGGACGGCACAAAGAGGCTGTTCAGTTGCTATTGAATCTCTTGTTATCGACAACCAATAGCGAAGCCATAAAGGAATATAAACGAGCAATCTCTTTGTATTCAGATGATCTCGACAGAACTTGGTAAAAACAAGCGTAATAGATTAAAAGTTTCTATCGAAGTTGTGAAAAGGAATATGATATTTATTCCAAATTTAACGAGTGTCATTTACCATTCTATTATTAGTGAATGGCGCTTGTTTAGTATATTTGTTGGCCTGAAAATATAAATTATCATATTGTTCGTAAATAGCTTAACATTATTTCGGTATTTATATAAATATTGGTTTGTTTGATATTCATTTGGCGAATAATACTATTTAAATTGTCAAGTAATGTAGTGCAACGAAAGTAATCTTTCCCCATAACCACAAATTTTCCTTCGACATTTATTGAGTGAATAACGCTAGTGCGTACTATTCATCCCACATCCCCTGCGTAGAGATTTATTCTGCAAATCTCAATTAATAATAGTGATAAATATCACAATAAATGGATTGAAAGATGAAAAAGACTATCTTGGCTATTCTTGTAGGTTCGGTTATCTCCCTCTCTGGTTGCAACAGTTCGAGTTCAGATTCGACAGAAACACTACCTTCAACAGACGTATGCAATTTTGTTAACGTATTAGATAGAGTAGGTAATCCGGATCGAATGAAAGACCGTGATGCGCAAAGTAACTTAAGTTATAACGCATTTACAGACTTAGGTGCGTGGCATGGGCATTTATTACCAAGCGATGATTCTGCGATAGGTTCTGCTGGTGGTATTATGATTGTTGACCAGGAGTACTCTAGTTATATAGCTAATGAAAACTTTGACAAACTTACTCTAATTGACGCAGATAACAATCAAGAAATAAATTTACTATCTGCGGAGGTTAAGGCTTTTTCTACACCAGACGCGTTACATCAAGTTATCGAAAATAATGAATTTAAGATAGAAATGACGACACGTTTTGGTACTAATCGTTCATCTATTATTGAAACCAAAATCAGCAACAAGTCAGATCAAGTGCGTAATCTTAAACTTGTTTGGACGGGTGGTTTCCTAAGAGACTTTAGTACGGTAGGGGATGATGTCGCCGCTAATACGGTTTATAACGCGCTTACTGGCGAAAACGGTGGTGTTGAGCTGACGTTTAAAAAAGCAGCGTCTTGGTCGGGCTTAAAGAGTGAAGAGGGAGCTAAGTTTTTTGTGACTCGCTCTATCGGTAATGCAACTACTGCAGTGACCGACTATAACTATCGTTCTGAAGGTTCGGTTACTATTAACGCGAATGGCAATACTACTTTCTATAATGCGTACTCTTATGTACACAACCCGACAGAAGCTATTAGCGAAGCGAGTGCGGTGAGCACGTTGTTGCAGCAAGGTGCAACAGCAATGAGCACAGCGAAGGCTCGCTGGAATGAATATTTAAAACATGGTTTGGCCAACGACTCAGCAACTAAAGCAGAAAGTAATGTTGCAGTGAAAGCCATGATGACACTCAATGGGAACTGGCGCTCACCGGCGGGTATTGTTCAGCACGGGACCGTTACGCCATCGGTAACGGCTATCTGGTTCTCTGGTAACAACACTTGGCCTTGGGATACATGGAAACACGCGTATGCGATGGCTCACTTTAATCCAGATGTGGCAATGGAGAACATTCGTACTGTGTTCCAGTTCCAAGTGAAAGATGATGACCCAATCAGACCGCAAGACGCGGGCTATCTGTTGGATGTTGTAAACTACTCGCTACCACAAGATCGAATTGACTCTGGTTACTACGACGACAAATACGACATTCCTTCTGCGGCACAAAACGATGCGTCAATGAACTGGAATGAGCGTAATACTAAGCCTTCGCTAGCGGCTTGGGCTGTAATGGAAATCTACCACTCTCTTATCAACGAATTTGACCGTGCTAATGATGCTCAATCGTGGATTGATGAAATGTATCCAAAGTTGGTGGCGTATCATGATTGGTGGTTATCAAACCGTGACCACAACTCGAACGGAGTTCCTGAGTATGGTGCGGCTGTTGATCCTTCGCACAACACCGATGATGGACATATGTACATTGAAGTGTGGACAGAGCTAGGTGATGATCTAAAAGCTCTGGTAGGTGCTGAGAACGTGAAAGAGATTGATAGCAACGGCACATCGAAGGAGTATCAAGTCATCGGTGTGGACTCGTATAACTTGGTTCTGGATAACTACGAAGAGCTGGCTATCACTGGTTACAAAAATGGTTCACAAACAGCGACGTCATGGGAATCCGGTATGGATGATGCCGCTCGTTTTGGCTTTATCTATGATTTAGCGAAAACCAACTCTCGTGACTGGATCACAACAGTATCTGCAGCAACGGAATACGATCAGTTAGGTCGTTATGCTCAGCAGCATTATAACTTCGACAACACGATTACTGGTTCGTCAGAAAACTGGGCCTACAGTGACGTTTCTGATGAAAACATGGCGAAATTGCGTGATGCACGTAAAGACTGGCAGGTACGTTTTGGTGAGAACCACGATAGCAACACCAATCTAGTTGGCTTCTCTATGTTGCAAGAGTCGGTAGACCAAGCGTCTTACATGTACAGTGACAATAAGTATTTATCTGAAATGGCTGGCTTAGTTTCTGACGGCGTTGAAGGGAAAGGCCGTGGACAAGAGTTTGTGGAGCATGCAGAGTTTATTAAAGACTACATCAACACTTGTATGTTTGATTCTGCTACCTCGTTCTACTACGACATTCGACTTGTTGATAAAGATGGTAAGAGTTTCTTAGATTCCTCAGGAAATCCAGTACCTGGGGCTGATTTGAAGCGAGTGGATACGCCTTATCAAGGTAAAAATGTTTACTGTGCGGGTGTCGTACTAACTGAGCGCGGTCAGGCTCCAGACGGTTGGTCGCCATTGTTTAACGGTGCGGCGACTCAAGCGAACGCGGACAAGGTCATGGACGTCATGCTTGATGCGAGTAAGTTTGATAGTTCTACAGAATATCAAGGTGAAGGGGTGTCATTAGGGACGGCAAGTCGTGATAACCCAGCTTACGGAGCTGATATCTATTGGCGTGGGCGAGTATGGTTGGATCAATTCTATTTCGGCCTTCAAGCTCTTGAGAAGTATGGACGCCATAATGATGCGGTACGTATCGCTGAAGACCTGTTCCAAAACGGTGAAGGCTTTGGAAGCGACGGCGCAATTCGTGAAAACTACAACCCAGAAACAGGTGCGGTTCAAGGTGCCAGCAACTTCAGTTGGTCAGCAGCCCACACTTACATGATGTACCGTAACTTCTACGGAAAGTAGGTGAGTTAGCTCTGTAAGTTTTAATAAAAGAAAACGCCTGATGAGACCATCAGGCGTTGTTTGTTGAAATGTAGTGATATCAAAAACCTTCGTCATTTCCTTGAAAAAGGAAATCTCCGCTAGCGCATCGTAAACTCAATTTACTTAACGTGCTCACCACGTTTGGTTTTCTACGCGTTGTAGAAGGTCCTCATTTTCATGAGGGTGACGGACGTAAGCCAATAAGGATTCGTTATGTGGGTGATGGGTTATTAATACCCACTACCGACCACTTAAACACAACATTGCCTCAAGAACACCGCCTGCAACCGCACGCGCTTTATCAGAAATCGTGCAGTGATCAACGCTTTCTCCACGCGGATCGACATCGCCCACCTTAAAGCCTTGATGAACACTCAATCCGTTGTTGAGTAAGCCTCTCACTTTACCGCTCAATGGCGAGTAGACGACCATGTCATCGACTTTCGCAATAGGTTGTCCTTCTTCAACCAAATCGCCAAGTTTTACTTCCGCAGTAAAGATACCTACGCCAGGCGCTCTAATCACCCGTTGCTCTGTATAACCTAGAATGCTACCTGGTATACCTGAATTAGGCTGACATGGACCGTCGTAAATTACTCGACCGAGTTGATGTCCACGATTGGTTTCTATCGCAGCGTGACAGTCTTCACCAGCGGTAAAGCCAGGGCCTAAAGCAATGGTGACGGGTGCCATTCCTTTGTGTGTGCCAAGGTTCTTTTTCGCAAGGATGGCATCAACGACAAAATCAGGCTTGATGGCTTCGGCGAGTTTTCCTGTTTCGTCGACAAACACAGGAATCTTGCCTTTTTCTAACAATCGGCAGGCTTTATCAAAAGACTGAACTTTTTCTGCCGTAATGCCTTCTACCGTGACAGGTTTGCCGTAGAGGCATTGGCCGAATGAAACCGAGCAGCGAATCATCGTTGGCTTTTCAATATCGCTCATGACTACTTTAAAGCCGGAATTGTGCAATCTCGCAGCGACTCCAGTTGCGATATCTCCCGCACCTCGTACTAGCACCAGTTTTTGATTAAAGCTACCAACGCTTTCTTTCAATTTGGCCCCTGAAGCGCCATTTTTCGCATTAAGTACTTCAGCTAAAATACTGATGGCGATTTCTTCAGGCGTTTCAGCGCCAATATCAAAGCCGATAGGAGAGTGGATATGATCGATTTCTTCTTGGCTGGTGCCTAATTCGCGTAAGCCTTGGAATAGTGTTTGTACTTTTCTGCGGCTGGCCATTAAACCCGTATACGTGGTCTTTTTCTGGGCGATTGCGTTGATAGCGTCTTGATCTTGGTGGTTGGTGGCGATAATCACGTAGCTATCTGGTGTGATATCAAGAGAGTCGATAGCACTGAGCATGGTGTCGCCTAGTACTCGATGAGTGCCTTGGGGAAAATGTTCCTCTGCTAAGCTGCCTTCATAAGCATCGACAACAGTAATATCGAATCCTAATGGAGCGGCGGCTTGGGCAACGGCTCTGTTTACATGACCAGCCCCTATTAAGTAAAGGCGGGGGCGAGAGCCATAGACATCAATTGAAAGCGTCATTGCGCCACCACAATCCATTCCCATGGCTTCAGGGCCGGTACGCGTCATTCGTCCAGTAACGACTCGAGGTTTGTTTTCTTTTATTGCTTCAATAGCTTGCTCGATCACGTAGCGCTCGATCATGCCACCACCAATCGTGCCATGAATTTGTCCGCTTTGTTCTACGAGCATGGTTCCAGTATGACGAGGAGAAGAGCCTTTTGTTTCAATGATATTGGCAAACGCAAATGGTGTATTGGTTTGCTCTAACTGTGCTGCCTTGGCGAAAATGTTCATCCAAACTACCTCTGTGTAAATGCTATAGAGTCCGATTGAAAATGTGGTGGATTGGGTTATCTGCCGTCATTTGTGTTATCGCAAGTTGAGCGAGCTGGGGCTCTTCATCAAATATCTGCTTGGCCAATTCAGTCAGTTGTACTTTATCGCTAGCCAAATCGAATCTATTGATGACCCATATTTTTTGTTGTTGCTCACTGCATCCTTTAAACAGACCTTGGTCACTATTCACCAATGCTTGAATTTGATTTTTCCCGATGACTGACCCTTCGTTGCATTTCGTTAACATACTGAATTCATTCCAACGATGAATGGCTTCAGGATTAGCCGGGTTAAGTATCGGATCTGCACCAGTGACACCAATTACCACATCACTATGGTTAGGAATGCAAGGCTCATGCCTAGCAGGTGCCTTAAGAGGAAGTCGGTGTGAACCATCTGCTTCAATGATAAAAACAGAGTAAAGTTGCTGACGTTTTAGGGATTCAATCTGCTCGTTAGATAGGCCACGAACTTTCACTTTTTCATCGTTGTCGCTTGGAGATAAACGTTCACTATAAACAAAAGCAATACCCGTTGATGGTAATGGTGAATGAGAGGCAAAGTCCGTGACTTGATTCAGCTCTGGCGCATTAGGAAAGTACATCTTGGTGGTTGTCGTGACACATACTTTGTGGCCAAGTTGCTGGTATTCATTAGCAAGCCGATACAAGAGTTGTGTCTTTCCTCCGCCACCCACTAAGGAAATAGTTATTGGTTCACGGGCACTGGTGGTTGTTGAAATTAATGAATGTACAAACTCGGAAAAAGAATTATTTGACGACATTGGCATATTTACCCAATTCAATAGATTAAAATACAAAAAACTCAATTCGAATTTCGTATGATAAAAAATAAAAATAACATTGACTGTGTCATTCCAGCAGCCGGATTATCGTCTCGAATGGGATGCTGGAAATTAACTCTACCTTATAAAGACAATACGATCTTAGAGCAAAGTATCACAAATGCGTTGTCATTCTGTACTCGTGTGATCTTAGTGGTTGGGCATAGAGAAGACGAATTGATTGAGCAGTTTCAAGACAACATAAAGGTCACCATTGTACGAAACCAACATTACCGCTCAGGCATGTTTTCTTCACTTCAATTAGGCATTAATGAGGTCGACACAGAGTTCTTCTATATCAGCCATGGTGATATGCCTTGTATCGAAAAAGAAATTTATAAAACTCTTTGGGAACATAAGGTTACTGGCACGTTGTTCCCGGGTGAACCATACGCAACAGGCCACCCTGTGTTGATACATACGGCAAGCTTTAAGGCTCAACGAGACCAAGGAAACTTTGATTCGATGAAGTCGATTCTCAAGCTAGGAGAGATGGCATACCTTAGACTTTGCGACCCAACTATTCATTTAGATGTAGATACTCCCGAAGCCTACCAAAAACTGCTTAAGTTAACGCAATCAAAGTATTAACTATCAACTTGATAAAATAGTATCGAAAGTATCAATTTGATATTCATCTATCACCTGATAATGAATAATTAATTTGTTAATTGATGGTTAAAATCAATGACAATAAATAACACTTGGCTGGTCTGTACAGTTTAATTTGATATTGAAAATCACGATCTATATCGCAAATTCTTTCAATATTAGACCGAGCTCACGAATACTAAATAACAAAGTAAGCATTGGCTCAAATGTTGCCTTTTACCTAGTAACAGTTTTTCTGTAATTCAATCTAATCAATGCTAAAAGGCGAAGAATATGAATATTAAATACCTCACGCCGGACACAGTGAGTGCAGCGTTGGAGCTTAAAGCTAACCATGGAAGTCAAGCGGTGTGGTTTGCCGGAGGGTCTAAGTTAAACGCAGCACCGACTCGCAGTGATGCAGGTGTTTTTGTCGCAATCGACAAACTGGGTTTGGACTATATCAAACTAGATGGCAACACCCTCACTTTGGGCGCTATGAGCCGAATTCAAGATCTTGTCGATAGTGAGTTAGTCCCAAGCAACATTAAACAAGCTGCGGGCTTCATCTATTCAAGACATCTAAGAAATCAATCAACGATTGGTGGTGAAATAGCTGCGCATCAGTGTGAAGCTCCGCTAGTTCCTGTCCTTATGGCTCTCAATGCTTTAGTTCGCTTCGCGGATGACAAGCAGGTTGAATTGGAAGCTTACATTCAGCAACCAAGTGATGAGCTTATTAAAGAGATCGTCATTCCTGACATCACGCTTGCTGCACTAAGCAAACGAGTAGCAAGAAGCGCTGATGGCCTACGCGTAATCAATGCGTCGGTGTCTGTAGATAAGCAAGGCAAACAGATTGTTGCTATGGAAGGGGTCGCGACTCGTTTTGACGAAATCGCTAAGCCAATAAGACTACGCGATGTTGAAGGTCTGACATTTAGTGGTGATGAATTAGAGCAAGCCATTAAGAATTCAATTCACGCCGTGGAGGATATTTGTGGTAGCGCTGAGTACAAAACTTACCTAAGTGCCATCGTGATCTCTGACCTACTAATTGAATGCCGTGAAATGGCGAAGGGGGTAGCGTAATGTCTATTCAATTTAATCTTAATGGCCGACCTGAAACGGCTCATTGCGCACCAGAAACCAACGTTCAAACACTATTGCATTCTATGGGACTGCATTCGGTCCGAAATAGTGATGATGGTTGGGGTTTCGCGGGCTCAGATGTTGTGTTGTTCAACGGTAAACTTGTCAACGCATCACTGCTTATTGCAGCTCAATTGGAAGGTGGTGAAGTCAAAACGGCCGAAGCACTGTCTTCTTGGAATCAACTCAGTTTAGTTCAACAAGCGATGATCGATGTTGGTGTTGTTCAATCGGGATATAACGACCCAGCATTGGCATTGCTGTTGACTGATTTACTAGAGCGTATTCAACAACCTACACGCGAAGAAATAGACGATGCTCTATCTGGTTTGTTTAGCCGTGACGCTGGTTACCAACAATTCTATGAAGTTGTTGAATTGGCGGTGAAACGCCAAGCTGATCCGCAATATACCGAGATGTTTGCGCCAGAGTTTAGAGATGACTTGGATGTAGTTGGTAAGAACTGTCCAAAACTCGACTCTGCGAAAATGGTTCAGGCTAAGCCTTGTTATGTAGAAGATAGAATTCCTGCAAATGCTTGTGTCATCAAAATGCTGCGCAGCCCACATGCTCATGCTTGGATCACGCATCTAGATGTATCTAAAGCAGAAGCCTTACCAGGTGTAGTAAGTGTCATCACTCACCTTAACTGTCCTGATATTCCTTATACGCCGGGTGGTCAAAGTGCGCCAGAGCCTTCACCGCTTGATCGACGTATGTTCGGCCAAAAAATGCGTCACGTTGGTGACCGTGTTGCTGCTGTTGTTGCCGAGTCAGTAGACATTGCGAACGAAGCGCTGAAACTGATCGATGTTGAGTATGAAGTACTCAAGCCTGTCATGAGTATCGACGAAGCGCGCGCTCCAGATGCACCAATCGTCCATAATGAGCCTATTGAATATGGAGTAGGGGCACCAGACGATCTAGAGCAACAAAACGCCAACGCCGATCCTCGGGAAGGTAAGCTGATTGTGAATTTCCCAATTGGCTGTGAGCCAAGAAAGAACATCGCAGCAGGCGTTCGTGGACACATTGGTGATCTAGACAAAGGTTTTGCAGAAGCGGACGTTATTTTAGAGCGTACTTATGAGTCGAAGCAGGTACAGCAACTGCCAGTCGAAACCCATATCTGTTATAGCTACATGGATGGCGATCGCGTCATCATGCACGACTCTACACAAGTGCCTTGGCACGTACGTCGCCAAGTCGCCAAGATCCTTAATGTGAAACAGAACAAAGTTCACATCGTTAAAGAGCGTGTCGGTGGTGGTTACGGCTCAAAACAAGATATCCTTCTTGAAGACGTTTGTGCTTGGGCAACCTATACCACGGGTCGTCCAGTATATTTCCACCATACTCGCGAAGAAGAGTTTATTTGTAACTCCACTCGTCACGTAGCGAAAGTGACCGTGAAACTTGGGGCGACCAAAGACGGTAAGCTTACCGCTATTGATATGGAATTCCTCGCGAATACTGGCCCTTATGGTAACCACGCATTGACGGTACCATCAAATGGTCCTGCCTTGTCACTGCCGCTTTACCCTTGTGACAACGTCGATTTCCGAGTTACTACGTACTATTCAAATATCTGTCCAACAGGTGCTTATCAAGGTTATGGTGCGCCGAAAGGTAACTACGCATTGACGATGGCGATGGCGGAACTTGCGGAAGAGCTAGGTATTGACCATCTCGATATGATTGAGAAAAACCGAGTCGTTGAAGGCCAAGAGCTTAAGATTCTTGGTGCTATCGGCGAAGGTAAAATGCCTACCACCACTCCTAAGGTACACAGTTGTGCGTTAGAAGCAATTCTTCGTGAAGGTCGTAAGCTCATCGAATGGGATTCACCAAAAGATCATCAAGGTGATTGGAAAGTGGGTCGAGGTGTAGCGATCATTCAACAGAAATCAGGAATTCCTGATATCGACCAAGCGAACTGCAGCATCAAGATGGCCTCCGATGGTACTTTCATCGTTCATTCAGGTGGCGCAGACATCGGTACAGGTCTTGATACAGTGATCGCCAAGTTAACTGCTGAAGTTCTTAAGTGTCCACTGGAAGATATTACGATTCATTCTGGTGACACTGACCATGCACCTTTCGATAAAGGCGCGTATGCCTCTTCTGGCACTTGCTTCTCAGGTAATGCAGCAAAACGCGCTGCAGAAGCGATGCGTGAGAAAATCTTGAAGTACGGTGCGGAAATGCTTGAAGAGTCGGTTGAAAATGTACAAATCGTCGCACCTGGCTTGGTAAAAGGGCCTGCTGGTGAAGTAACTTTCTTCGACATCGCGCATAAAGCAGAAAGCGGAACGGGTTGGGGACAACTGTTGGCTTCAGGATGCTTCACTACTGCTGAGTTCGCTTTCCCTTACGGGGCAAACTTTGCAGAAGTTGCCGTCAATACTAGAACCGGTGAAATCCGACTTGATAAGTTCCATGCATTGCTCGATTGCGGTACTCCAGTGAACCCTGATTTGGCACTTGGTCAAATCTACGGTGCGAGTATGCGCGCTATCGGTCACAGCTTGTTTGAAGAGCTTATTTACGACGACAACGGTGTGCCAATCAACACCGATCTTAAGAGCTATGGTGCGCCGAAGATTGGTGACATTCCAAAAGATTTCAAAGCGGTGTTGGTGCCAAGTGATGATCCAGTTGGACCATACGGTGCGAAATCTATCTCTGAAATTGGTGTAAACGGTGCAGCGCCTGCCATTGCAACAGCAATTCATGATGCTTGTGGCGTATGGCTACGTGAGTGGCACTTTACTCCAGAGAAAATCCTCAAAGGTCTCAATAAATTATAACAAACAGTGCGGCAGCGGAGACCAAAAAACGCTGTCGCACATTTATTCCAAATAACGGGAAGCAATGCCTCTGTTAGTGAGCAAAGTAGTGAATAGGGGCGTTAAGGTCGAGGTAATTATGCAATATACCCAATCAATTAAGGCTATTAGGGCTTCAATACTTGATATCACAAAAGTAGTTGATAAGCCTGAAGATATCGAACAGCACGTACGTTTTATTGAAGATGGACTTCTTCTTGTTGACCAAGGTCGTATCGAGTGGGTCGGCGAGTGGGAAGAAGGCAAAGATAAAGTCCCAGACTCAGTACGTATTCGTTTTTATCCAGGCAAAATTGTCATGCCAGGATTTATTGATACCCATATTCATTACCCACAAGCAGAAATGGTTGGCGCGTATGGTGAACAGCTACTTGAATGGCTGAACAACTATACGTTCCCAACAGAAGCGCGCTATAAAGACAGAGACTACTCCAAGGAGATGTCTAAGTTCTTTATTAAGCAGTTGCTTCGAAATGGCACGACAACAGGCATGGTATTCGGAACGGTTCATCCAGAGTCCGTAGATGCATTGTTCTCTGAAGCAAACAAACTCAACATGAGAATCGTCGCGGGCAAGGTCATGATGGACCGCAACGCGCCAGACTACTTACTAGACACACCGGAGACAAGTTACAACCAAACAAAAACACTGATTGAGAAATGGCATAAAAAGGACCGTCTGCTTTACGCGATTACCCCAAGATTTGCACCCACTTCCACACCGGAACAGTTGGAAATGGCGCATAAGTTAAGAGAGGAATACCCAGATACGTATATTCATACGCATTTGTCAGAAAACACGAACGAAATTGCTTGGGTTAAAGAACTTTTCCCTGAACAAGACGGTTATTTAGATGTTTATCACCATTATGGCCTGACTGGATCAAAGAGTGTATTCGCACATTGTGTTCATCTAGAGGACCAAGAGTGGGACTGCATACAAGAAACGGATTCAGCTATCGCGTTTTGTCCAACTTCCAACCTGTATTTAGGCAGCGGCCTGTTCAAAATGCAGGAGGCGTGGAAACGAAACGTGAAAGTAGGTATCGGGACGGATATCGGCGCAGGAACCACTTTTAATATGATGCAAACGTTAAACGAGGCATACAAAGTTGCTCAATTGCAGCAGCAGAAGCTCTCGGCGTTTGAGGCATTATATTTGGCGACATTAGGTGGAGCGAAAGCACTCTCACTAGACCACCTATTGGGCAACTTTGAGGTTGGCAAAGAAGCTGACTTTGTTGTGATTGATCCTTGTGCGACACCGCTCCAGCAACTTCGATACGACAACTCTTCTGAACTTATTGAAAAACTGTTTGTGCTCATGACCCTCGGCGACGATAGAAGTATTTATCGTACCTACGTTGACGGGTGTTTGGTTTATGAGCGCAGCTGATTTTATGGCAAATATAGCAAATACAGCAGATGCATTGGTCTCAATACAAGGGATGACCAAGACTTAATGAAAAGGAATATAACATGTCCGAAAATATCTCAAATCAGCAAAGTACGATGGAGATTGCTGAAGATAAACCCACGTCAACCAACAATAGTTGGGTCGACAATTACTTCTTAATCTCACAACGTGGTAGTAATTTTAGGCAAGAGTTAATTGCTGGGCTTACTACTTTCTTAGCCATGGTTTACTCAGTGATCGTAGTACCAAGCATGCTTGGTGTTGCTGGGTTCGATCAAGGCTCCGTCTTTATCGCCACCTGTTTGGTTGCGGCATTTGGTTCACTGCTCATGGGCTTTTGGGCTAACTTGCCGATGGCTATTGGTTGTGCGATATCCCTAACCGCCTTTACCGCTTTCAGCTTGGTGCTCGGGCAAGGAATATCTATACCTGTTGCGCTGGGAGCGGTCTTTTTAATGGGTGTGGTCTTTACTGCGATTACCGTTACAGGGGTAAGGCAGTGGATCCTAACAAACCTACCTTTTGGTATTGCACACGGTACGGGTATTGGTATCGGTTTGTTCTTGCTACTTATCGCAGCGAATGGTGTTGGACTTGTGGTGAAAAACCCAGTTGAAGGTCTACCTGTTAGCTTGGGTGAGTTTACATCGTTCCCAGTAATCATGTCAGTACTTGGTTTAGCCGCGATTTTCGGCTTAGAGAAGCGTCGTGTTCCTGGAGGCATTTTACTGGTTATTGTTGCGATTTCTGTGCTAGGTCTGATGTTTGACCCAAGTGTTAAATTCCAAGGTGTATTCGCCATGCCATCGTTTGGTTCAGGTGAAAGCTCACTACTTGGTTCAATGGATATTATGGGTGCATTAAGTCCACTTGTTCTACCAAGTGTATTAGCCTTGGTTATGACAGCGATTTTTGATGCGACTGGTACGATTCGTGCGGTAGCGGGACAAGCTAATCTACTCGATAAAGATGGCAACATCATCAACGGTGGTAAAGCACTGACGTCTGACTCAGTCAGTAGTATTTTCTCTGGTTTTGTTGGTGGTGCGCCAGCTGCGGTTTATATCGAATCTGCAGCAGGTACTGCAGCGGGTGGTAAAACGGGTCTGACAGCCGTTGTGGTAGGTGGTTTGTTCCTATTGCTACTGTTCCTTGCCCCATTGAGCTACCTTGTTCCTTCTTACGCTACTGCACCTGCGCTGATGTATGTAGGTTTATTGATGATGAGTAACGTCAGCAAGCTTAATCTCGATGACTCTGTTGATGCGTTATCAGGTCTTGTTTGTGCGGTATTCATCGTACTAACTGGTAACATCGTGACGGGTATCATGCTTGGTTTCCTAACACTAGTATGTGGCCGTGTAGTATCAGGCGAATGGAAAAAACTTAACGTTGGTACTGTGTTGATTACTATCGTATTGGTGGTGTTCTACGCGGGCGGTTGGGCGATTTAAGACGCATGTCGATGAGCTCGATGAACGTGATTATTAGTATATAAAAGCAAGGGCACCTCGAATCACTTTCTTGGTGCCCTTATTGTTGGTTGGAAGGGGATTAATATGGACCTGATGGATTGTATTGCTGTACTGTGGAAACACGAGAGACCGGAGCTAGATACAGAGCCAATGGTTCTTATTGGGCGATTAATGCGAGTGAGTAAATGTGTGGAACAAGAACTCGCGAGTTTATGCCGTCAATACAGTTTAAAAACCGGAGAGTTTGATGTGCTAGCTTCACTACTGCGCTCTTCTGCACCTTATCGTTTAACTCCCAGTGAACTTACACAGTCTTTAATGCTGACATCAGGCGCAATGACCCATCGGCTGGATCGTTTAGAGAGTAAAAAACTGATTGCCCGATACCATTCGAACTGCGATAGACGTTGTGTTGTGGTTCAACTTACACAAACGGGATATGACATCGCTAACGCTCTGATTGATGCTCACGTTGATAAGCAAAAACAGTTGGTGTCCGGTCTTTCGTTGGAACAACGACAACAAACCACAGCGCATTTGAAAGTTTGGTTGGAGCATGTAGAGAAAGGTGGTTATGCGGAGCCGAAGCAGGACGAGAATGTACTTCAACGGCAGCGCAAAGCGAAAGCTATCGATATACCTAACCAGTCAGAAGTCGTATTAGAAAGCTAAACATTTAGTAGGCAATTAATGTGAGAATAATAAGCTATCAATATGATAGCTTTTTTATTGTTATGATAGATGTAATTAACAAAACACTCGAACTGACTATCATAAAAAACTGTATTAAATAAGATTACACTTTAATCAAATTAATAACTATTCTCAATAGCCTTTATTATCAGACCTCTGTCACGAAATAGCAGTTAAAATGTCTTCATGTTAAGTAATTAGACAACCTTGGCTTAGTGATTGCTCTTATCTCATTAATTCATTTACACAGAAGTACAAGCGAATTAATAAAGGAGTGTTACCATGGGAGATATCATGCGCCCAATTCCATTCACCGAGCTGCTTGAACGCATGTTTGGTGAGTATCATCAAAGCAAATCGATTTTCGGCATCCCAGAAAAGCAGTTCTATAAAAAACAGACAAACCAACACCTTGCGGTATGGGGTGAAAACTGCGAAACCCCTGTAGGACCTGCCGCCGGACCTCATACTCAATTAGCTCAGAATATAGTTACGTCTTGGCTTGCTGGTGGTCGCTTCATGGAGCTTAAGACTGTTCAGAAGTTAGATCGTCTTGAAATTGCTAAACCATGTATTGATGCAGAAGATGAGTGTTTTAATACAGAATGGTCAACCGAGTTTACGTTACACAAAGCGTATGACGAATATTTGAAAGCATGGTTTGCGCTCCATCTACTGGAATCAGTATTTGATAGTAAAGCGGCGAAGCAAGCGAAATCATTTATTTTTAACATGAGTGTTGGCTATGATTTAGATGGTATTCTGACCGAGCCAATGCAAGAGTATATTGATAATATGCTCGATTCTTCAAAGCATCCAAAATTTGCACAATATTCAACAGAATTAAAAGACTTTATTGCCAATAATAAACTGTTGAATAGCAAAACATCAGAAACTGAACTGCAACAATTATTCGAAATGGTAGATGATATCCCGGTTAGTTTGACTGAAGGGGTAACACTATCAACCATGCACGGTTGCCCACCAAACGAAATCGAAGCGATTTGTCGTTATATGTTGGAAGATAAGGGTATCAATACCTTCGTTAAATTAAACCCTACGCTGCTAGGTTATGACCGTGTTCGCAGCATTCTTGATCAAACGGGTTTTGACTATATTTCCCTTAGCAAAGAAGCGTTCTCTCACGACTTGCAACTGCAAGATGCGAAGGCCATGCTTCATCGTTTAGTTAAGCTTGGTAAAGATAAGAACATCGGCTTTGGTGTCAAACTGACCAACACTCTTGGTACATTGAACAATAAAGGCCGTCTTCCTGACAAAGAAATGTACATGTCTGGCCGCGCATTGTTCCCGCTATCTATCAATGTGGCGTTGGAACTGTCTCGCGAATTTAATGGCACGTTACCAATCTCTTATTCTGGTGGTGCAAGTAAGTTTAACATCAGAGAGATCTTTGAAACTGGTATTCGCCCAATCACTATGGCGACAGACCTGCTCAAACCAGGCGGCTACTTGCGCCTTGCTGACTGTGCCAAAGAGCTTGAAGAGAGCACTGATTGGGCAATGCGTGGTGTTAACCTAGAGCGTTTGGAAAAACTGGCCGAGAAGTCTTTGTGCGCTGAATACACGCAAAAAGAGTGGCGTGGTCCAGAAGAAATTACTGTCGAACAACCAGTGCCACTAACGGATTGTTATGTCGCACCTTGTGTAACAGCGTGTCCTATCAGCCAAGATATCCCTGAATACCTACGCCTAATGGGTCAGCACAAGTATACCGAAGCGTTGGAAGTCATTTACGCTCGAAACGCTCTGCCTTCCATCACAGGTCATATTTGTGATCACCAATGCCAATACAACTGTACTCGTCGCGATTACGAAGGTGCATTGAACATTCGTGAAATGAAGAAAATTGCGCTGGATAAAGGTTGGGATGGCTACCAATCTAAATGGCATCATCCAAATCTGGATACAACCAAACAGCCAGTCGCGGTTATTGGAGCAGGTCCTGCAGGTCTATCAGCGGCGTACTTCATTGCTCGAGCTGGTCACCCTGTGAAAATCTTCGAGAAAGAAGAGAGCGCAGGTGGTGTGGTGAAACACATTATTCCTCAATTTAGAATTCCTGAGAAAGCCATTAGACATGACATTGAGTTTGTTGAAGCTCATGGTGTGGAATTTGAGTATGGCGCGAATCCAGATATCACTATCGACCAACTGAAAGAGCAGGGCTATCAGTATATCTGTCTGGGTATCGGTGCAGATAAAGGTAACCCTATCAAGTTAGCGGGTGACAATAACAACATTTACAAGTCTCTAGACTTCTTACGTCGCTACAACGATGGCGAGGCGTTAGCGCTTGGTGACCATGTGGTAGTAGTTGGGGCAGGTAATACCGCGATGGATAGTGCTCGTGCCGCGCTTAAAGTCAAAGGTGTTGAGAAAGTAACAGTACTTTATCGCCGTACTGAAGCTGAAATGCCAGCATACAAAGAAGAGTATGACGAAGCGGTCGAAGATGGCGTGAACTTCAAGTTCTTAACCAATCCAGAAGAGTTCCATCAAGATGGCACTATCGTAGCGCGTGTCATGACATTGGGTGAGCCTGATGAGAAAGGCCGTAGACGTCCAGTAGCAACCGATGAAACTATTTCACTCAAGGCCAGCGCAGTCATTACAGCGGTAGGTGAGCAAGCGAACCGTGATGTGTTAACGCGTATCGGTGTACCAATGGGTGACGACGGTTGGCCAGCAGTCAACAATGACACTTGTGAGACTCAGGTCGAAAACGTGTTCTTGTTAGGTGATGCGCAAACCGGTCCATCATCGATTGTTTCGGCAATTTCTGGTGGTCGCAAAGCGGCGTCAGCAATTATCGAACGTGAACTTCAATCTGAAACGTTAGCTCAAGTTGAGTCTTCAGTAACGGCCGCAGAAGTTTATCGTAAGAAGGGCGAAATCAAAGTTGCACTGCTTGAAGCGAACAAGCTAGAAGAAAACGACCGCAATGAGTTTGTTAAGCAAGAAGCAGAGCGCTGCTTAGAGTGTTCTTATGTGTGCAGTAAGTGTGTAGATGTTTGTCCGAACCGTGCCAACATGTCACTGCCGATTCCGGGCTTTAAAGACCAGTATCAAACGCTCCACCTTGATGCTTACTGTAACGAGTGTGGCAACTGTGCTCAGTTCTGCCCTTGGGACAGCAAACCATACAAAGACAAATTTACGTTGTTCAGTCTGAAAGAAGACTTTGATTCAAGCACTAACCCAGGTTTCTTGGTTCAAGGCGATGAACTGTTGCTAAGAGCTAAAGGGGAAGTCGCAACGTATCCAATTAATCAAAATGGTCAAATCGAGTTGCCAGAAACGTTAGCTGATGAAGCCACTATTATTCAGTACGTTCTATCGAACCACAAATACTTGCTTGGCGCTGTAGAAGTGTAAAAGGAGAATAGAATTATGTTGATAATTAAGAACGCAACAGCAGTACAGATGGAACCTGCCTTTATTAAGGAAGGGATTGATATTGCGATTGAAAACGACCGTATCATAGAAGTCGGTGAGTCTCTTAGTGCCAAGTATCCAAACGCTGAAGTGAAGGACTTTACTGGTAAGTTAGTAATGCCGGGCATTGTCTGTTCTCACAACCACTTCTATTCTGGATTGGCTCGCGGCATCATGGCGGACATTAAACCAAGTCCAGATTTTATCTCCATCTTGAAGAACCTATGGTGGCGAATGGACCGTGCGTTGGATGAAGAAGCTTTGTACTACAGCGGTTTGATTTGTTCATTAGAAGCCATTCGTCATGGCTGTACATCGGTTATCGACCATCACGCCTCACCGAACTACATTGAAGGGTCACTGGCGACACTTCGTAAAGGCTTCTTAAAAGCTGGCCTTCGCGGTATGACCTGTTTTGAGACGACTGACCGTAACGGCGGCGTTGAAGAAATGGCGGCAGGTGTAGAAGAGAATATTCGCTTCGCACAACTTGTGGATGCAGAAAAAGAGCGAGGTGTTGAGCCTTATCTGGTTGAAGCTCATATCGGCGCTCATGCTCCATTTACCGTGTCGAATGAAGGTATGGCAATGCTGTCGGAAGCGGTGAAAGCGACTGGGCGTGGCTTACATATTCACGTTGCAGAAGACCGTTACGATGTGACTCATAGTCATCATCATTACGACCAAGATATTGTTGAGCGTCTCGATGGCTTTGGCTTAATCGATAGCAAAACACTGCTTGCTCATGGTTTATTCTTGTCCGAGAAGGACATTAATATCTTGAACAAACACGATGGTTTCTTGGTTCATAATGCGCGTTCGAATATGAACAACAATGTAGGTTATAACCATCAGTTACGTCAGTTCAAAAATGTCGCGATTGGTACCGATGGCATTGGTGCGGATATGTTCGAAGAGCTAAAATTTGCGTTCTTCAAGCATCGTGATGCTGGTGGTCAAATGTGGCCTGATAGCTTTATGCGCCATCTCTGGAACGGCAACGAGATTCTTGGTCGTAACTTTGGTGCTAAGTTTGGTCGTTTGGAAGCAGGATATAAAGCGGATCTAACGATTCTTGATTACACCTCACCAACACCTTTGGTTGCTGATAACTTGCCGGGTCACTTTGCATTCGCACTCAATGCGAGCAACGTAAACAGTGTGATGGTGGAAGGTAAGTTCTCTTATCTAAACCGTGAGTTCCCATTCGACGTTGAGCCTATCTATAAAGAGGCGAGGGAAGTCGCAGCTCGTTTATGGAAAGACATGGACAATCTTGATTAACCCTTTCGTTTGATTGACCAATAATAAAAAGACCAGCATACGCTGGTCTTTTTTATGAAGAGAATCTGAGGTGATTACTTCATTTGTTGTACTTGTTTTTGAAGCTGGTCAAGTTGCTTCATCTTGCCTTGAAGACCCAGAGACTGGTAGTCAATCGAAGCAGGGTTCATCATCTGACCTTGCTGCATTGGGTAGTTAGGCAGAGTTTGGAAGAATTCGCCAAGTACGTCTTGAATTGGAACGAATAGCCACATGTTGTCTGCCATCCAACGTAGGTACATGCCAGATTCGTGTGGTGCTTTCTCAAATGGGTCAGCACGTAGGTGAATGATCTTCGGCCAGTTAGGAGAGAAACGTACCGCGTCAGTGATGTTACCTTCTAACGTTGCGAAGTGTAGTTTCCAATCATTCCAACGAACCGCATTCAATTCGCCGTTTGCTGTGAAGTAAAGTAGAGACTCACGAGGTGCTTTGTCAGTTTTACCTTCAAAGAATGGTTTGAAGTTGTAGCCATCAATATGTACGCGCCAGTCTTTACCGTTTGCTTTGTAGCCTTTAGCTAACTTTTCTTTCACATCAGGAACACCTGCTGCAGCAAGAAGCGTTGGTAGCCAGTCTTGGTGAGCCATCATTTCGTTGATCTTAGTACCTGGTTCAATTATGCCAGGCCAACGGACAAGTTGAGGAACGCGCATACCGCCTTCCCAAGTTGTGCCTTTTTCACCGTGGAATGGTGTCGCACCGCCATCAGGCCAGCTAACTGTTTCAGCACCGTTATCAGTAGAGTAGATAACAATCGTGTTGTCAGCGATGTTTAGCTCGTCCAGTTTGTCTAGCAGGATACCAACTTGGTCATCGTGCTCTAGCATGCCGTCGGCATAAATAGAGATACCAGATTTACCTTGATACTTCTCTTGCAGACGAGTCCAAACGTGCATACGTGTGGTGTTGTGCCAGATGAAGAATGGTTTATCAGCTTTTACTGCCTTTTCCATAAACGCGAGAGACGTTTCTAGGAACTCTTCATCAGCATGTTCCATACGCTTACGCGTCATAGGACCAGTATCTTCGATTTTGCCATCAGCAAAAGACTTGATTACACCACGAGGGCCATAGTTCTTACGGAACTCTGGATCTTTAGGGTAGTAGTAAGTTTCTGGTTCTTCTTCAGCATTTAGGTGGTAAAGGTTACCAAAGAACTCATCGAAACCATGATTAGTTGGCAAGTGTTGGTCTTGGTCACCTAAGTGGTTTTTACCAAACTGTGCCGTCATGTAGCCTTGCTCTTTGAGTAGATCAGCAGTGGTTGGAGCCCAGTCTGGAATACCGTGTGTTGAACCTGGCATACCGATTGTTAATAGACCAGTACGGAAAGGTTCTTGACCAGTAATGAAGGCTGCGCGACCTGCTGTACAAGATTGCTGACCATAATGGTCAGTGAAAAGTGCACCTTCGTTAGCGATACGGTCGATATTTGGAGTTTCATACCCCATCATGCCTTGGTTATACGCGCTAATGTTCCAATAACCAACATCGTCGCCGAAAATCGCAAGGATATTCGGTTTATCTGCTGCAACTGCAACTGAAGATGTAGCAATAAGCCCAACGCCCATTGCAATCTTACTTAAGTGGTTTGCCATTCTAGACTCCATCGTCTTTTACTCATTGATTTTGCAGTAAACACCCAGTGAGGTGCTTATTTGCCTCGCACTCTATTTGAGGTCAGAGATGGTGTCGTCTTATAAACACTATAAAAAAAAGTTATAACTGGTAAATATTCTTATCTAAATCATAAGGTTGAGTTCCAATGGGGTGGTCACTTACAACTTTAGTGCTATGTGAGATTAATCAAAAAATCTGGCTAATGTTTATTAATCTATTAATAGTGAAAATTGCCTTAGATTTTTGGCGCTTATGAGTGTTTGCGACTATACGTTAATGGGCAGGATGCGACCAACTAACGTAGAGGTTTACATGACAACACACAGAAGGTTTAAGCGGAGCTTAGCAGTTTTGGCTACCGCGTTATTTGGTATATCAGCCAGTGCATATGCAGAAGATAAGCCCAACATCTTGGTGATATGGGGGGATGACATTGGTCAGTCCAATGTTAGTGCTTATACATTTGGTCTTATGGGGTATAAAACGCCTAATATTGATTCCATTGCGAAAGAAGGCATGATGTTCACCGACTACTACGGCGAGCAATCTTGTACGGCAGGACGTTCGACATTTATAACCGGTCAAAGTGTATTGCGCACAGGTTTAAGTAAAGTGGGTCTACCGGGGGCTGACCTTGGGTTACAAGCGGAAGATGCAACCATTGCGGAGCTTCTAAAGCCTCATGGTTATATGACAGGGCAATTTGGTAAAAACCACCTTGGCGACAAAGATGAGTTTTTACCTACCAATCACGGCTTTGACGAGTTCTTTGGTAACCTTTACCACCTAAATGCTGAGGAAGAACCTGAAAATATCGACTATCCGAAAGATCCCGAATTCCGTAAACAATTTGGACCTCGAGGGGTTATCAAATCTTATGCCGACGGCAAAATTGAAGATACTGGCCCTTTAACTCGTAAGCGTATGGAAATCGTGGATGAAGAGACTCTTTCCGCGGCTCTAGACTTTATGGATCGCGCGGTAGCCGCAAAGAAACCTTTCTTCGTATGGTGGAATGCGACACGCATGCACTTCCGTACTCATGTGAAAGATGAAAACCTCGGTAAGTCAGGCATTAGTTTTTATGCTGACGGGATGATTGAGCACGACAACCAAGTAGGCGAACTCCTTAAAAAAGTCGATGAGTTGGGAATCGAAGACAACACAATTGTTTTTTACTCAACGGATAACGGTCCGCACATGAATACGTGGCCAGATGCGGGTCTTACTCCTTTCCGAGGTGAGAAAAACACTAACTGGGAAGGAGCGTATCGTGTCCCTGCGATGGTGAAATGGCCGGGTAAAATCGAAGCGGGCTCGGTCTCCAACAATATTATGCATCACATGGATTGGTTGCCTACGTTGTTAGCAGCGGCTGGTGAGCCTGATGTAAAAGAGAAACTTCTTAAGGGGCACAAAGCCGGTGACAAGACCTTTAAAGTTCACCTTGATGGTTACAACTTCCTTCCTTACTTAACAGGTGAAAGTGAAGAGTCACCGCGTGCGGAGATTTTCTACTTCTCAGACGATGGTGATTTAACCGCACTGCGTTATAACAACTGGAAAGTCGTATTTATGGAGCAGAGGGTAGAGGGGACGTTGCAAATATGGGCAGAACCTTTCGTGACACTCCGCGTGCCAAAAATCTTTAACTTGAGAATGGACCCTTATGAGGTCGCTGATGTTACCTCCAATACTTACTATGACTGGATGTTGGATCGTGTTTACTTGTTAGTTCCGGCTCAAGTCTATGTAGGGAAGTTCTTAGAGACCTTTAAAGAATTCCCGCCAAGGCAAAAAGCAGCAAGCTTTAACTTGGATGAGGTTATGGACAAACTTCAGACCCCGACGAATAAGTAGTTAATCTGTGTCCGGAAAGCGCCCTAAGTATTGGGCGCTTTTTTGTGCATGTTCGTAATGAAAAGCACTCTGTCTGTTAGAGAATAATAGGAAATCGTAATTCGAGTTTGGATTCCTTTTCGCAGATTTTACATAAAGTTATCTGGAAATCATTGGCTGATACAGTAGACTAGTGAGAGATTTGCTGATTAGAACCCTTAGAACAACATGCTGCTAACTGCCTCCCCAACCGCTGAGTTATTTACTCAACACGAATTTCGCTCTCTTGAACTTAATGGCGATAGCCTTGTGCTGCACTCGGTGCGCGCCGAGGTTCGAATTCCGTTTAGTGAATGGTCGGGAAAATTAAGTGTTAAGCGAGGGTTAGTATGGTCATCCGTGTCGGTGTTTGCGCACGAAGAGAATGGCAAACAGGTGTGCTGGGTGGTTCAGGGGGTACCTTGGAGAGAAGCGCAGGACTTTGCCAAACATGCTGTGAGTTGTTATCAGCAATGGCACCATAAACAATGCGGTTTGCTGAATACCTATCTACCGAAATGGGAAGATGAGTTACGACGCTTGCGTTCTCTGCCACAATTTTTGCCTCAATCACAAATGGTGTCATGGGCGGATGAAGTAAACTCCGAGTTTCTTGAAATCAACATGTCACTGTCTGAAGCGATGCGCACAATGCCAAAGCGAATCAACAACCTCATTCCATGGTTGGATGATACAGCGACAGTGCTAGCAGAACGAAACCAAACATGGTTGGAAAATGAGCGTGAGAATTGGCAAGTATTATTCTCGCAATCTGAGTCATCTCCACTTAATTACTCACAACAAATGGCGGTCCTGCATAACAATGATCAAAATTTGATCCTTGCCGGAGCAGGTTCAGGTAAAACGAGTGTGCTGATGGCGCGTGTGTCCTATCTGCTGCAAAGTCATCTCGCACAGGCTGACCAGATACTATTGGTGGCGTTTGGTCGGGACGCTGCTAATGAAATGAAGCAACGTCTTGAGAAAAAGCTGGGGCAAACGGCTGACGCTATTTCGGTGCTGACCTTCCATCAATTAGGACTGAAGATACTCAAAGAAACTGAGAATCAACCACCTCAATTAACGCCATTAGCGACTGAGCAAACACAAAAAACTGCCTGGTGCATTGACTGGCTGAAGAAGCATTGGATGACACCAACCAACTTCAAACGTTGGCAAAAGCACTTATCTAAATGGCCTATTGCCTACTTAAAAGGAGATGAGGAGCTTGGCAGTCAAAGTGAAAACCCTAAGCTCATCGCGTGGCTAGAACAGCAACTAGACCAATTGATTTCTGCTGGATTATCGAAGAAAGCGATTCAAGAAAAGATCATAGACGAAGAAGAGTATGCGCGGCTTAATAGTGAGTTGGCGCTATGTTGGCCTTGTTATCAAGCGTGGCAAAAAATGCTCAAAGAGAATGAGCAAATTGACTTTACCTCGATGATTACTAAAGCGACTAAACATGTTTCTGCTTCGCGCTTCAAATCGAACTGGAAGTTTGTCATGGTCGACGAGTATCAGGATATTTCCCCTGATCGTTTAGAGTTGGTTCAAGCCCTTTGTGAACAAAAGCTTCAAGATGGTACCAATGCAACACTCTATGCTGTGGGCGATGATTGGCAGTCCATCTATCAGTTTACTGGATCTGATGTGGATTTGACGACAGGCTTTGAACAGCGATTCCCTAACGCCTCTATCCACTTGTTAGATACGACTTATCGTTTTAATGACAAGTTGTTGGAAGTGGCGTCTGACTTCATTCAAGCCAATCCGACACAACTGACTAAAGATATTAAGAGCCACAAATCCGCTAAGCAAAAGGCAGTGATTGTGGAGCAGGGCAGCCGTGTAGAGAAAATTCTTGAGGAACTTAATAGCAAGTCCAAACAAGGTAAATCAGTGTTGCTGTTAGGACGTAACCACTATCATAAACCGGAATTGCTTGGTGATTGGTGTAAGCAGTTTGCAAACTTGTCGTTGGAGTTTATGACCTGTCACTCTAGTAAAGGCAAAGAGGCGGATTACGTTATTGTAGTAGGCGCTGATGAGGGACAATTCCCAGCGAAAAGGAAGTTCGTTCACCTAAATAATGCCCTGACCATAGGCACAGATACTTATGAACACGCTGAAGAGCGGCGCTTGTTCTATGTTGCATTAACAAGAGCAAAAAACAAAGTGTGGGTGACGTATCAATCCTCACCATCGATATTTGTACGTGAACTTATGGAGCACGAACAAGTGCTTGTTAAAAAGTAATGGAATACAAAAAGGCCACATTTTGACGTGGCCTTTGTCTTAGTTACCGTTCCCTAAATCTTAAAGATTGAAATGGCACTGTCCATTTTGGTGGTTTGGCTAGACACGTTTTTCACTTCATCTAAGCAGTTACGTGCATTCGACATGTTGTCATTAGAAATTTCATTAAGCTCTGTGATGGATTCGCCTACCTGACCCATTACTATGCCTTGCTCTTCAATCGCCGCGGCAATTTGATCGGAGTTGGTCTGAATTTCAGCCATGTCCTCAGAGATTTGCTGTAGTGCGCTATCAAGCTTCGCAGAGGCAGACAATGTTTCTGCTCCTTGAGCGTTGCATTGCTCTATGTCGGTAACCACCGTTGTCATTTGAGCCTGAATCGCACTGACGAGGTTAGTGATCTCTTCCGTTGATTGATGTGTTCGGCTAGCCAAGGCACGAACTTCGTCTGCGACCACTGCGAATCCACGTCCTTGTTCGCCAGCGCGAGCTGCTTCAATAGCTGCGTTTAGTGCTAATAAATTAGTTTGCTCCGCGATATCTTGGATAATATGAACCGCTCCGCCAATTTTGCCAACATGCTCATTCAAGGAACGGATTTCATTGTTACTTTCCGCTAGTACGGAAGAAAGGGACTCAATATTACCGACAGTGTTTTCAACAAATGCGCGGCTGTTTTGAGAGTTGTCCGCTGCTTTGTTGACAACATCAGCGGCGTTGTGAGTAGTTTGTGCAATTTCGTCAATGGTGGTTACCATTTGCTGAACCGCCGTTGCCATTGAGTTAGTGTGGTCACTTTGACTATGGAATTGATGAATCACATTCTCCAATTCATCTTCCATATTGGTACTGCTGCTTCTAAGCTCTGAAGACTGCTTCTGTGTGTTACCAACTAATGAAGCAAAGTTATCTAGCAATGAATTGACGGCTTTACCAATCGAGGCTATCTCATCGTTGCCTTTAACTGGCACTCTTTTGGTTAGATCATTGTGTTCAGCAATATCCGAGATAGTCGACTGCAAGCGGTTTACATTAAGGTTGATTGCTCTGACTATGTAAGTGATGAGAGCGGCAATGACAACAAGTAATAGAACAGAAATGGTCCATTTTGCGGTCATGATGGTTTGGATTTTGTCATCAAGTACACGGTTTAATTGAGCATTAAAATCCTCAAAATCTGTTTCAATCTTATGAGAATTGCTGCGAGTTAGCCCAAGCAAACCTTGGTCGTAGGCAAAGCCAATGACTTCACGTTGCTTAAGGACATTTTGACCAACAGTATTAAGTGATGGGTTGTTGGTTGGTTTCACGGTCGCAACATTGCCAAACATAACGTCATCGTGGTACTGCAATAATTCATGAGTGATGTCTCGCTCAAGCTCTTGATGGAATACTTCAAGAAATTGATTAGACAGACCCTGTGAAAGGTTTAGACCAAGTACAACGTAACCATTTACCAGTTTTGTGAAGGCTTGTTCGTACGCTGCAAGCTCCGCTGATAGTTGATTTGGAAGAGAGACACCTGCGTTGGCAAGGGTGAGTTGAAGTTCATTCTGTTGATTACGGAAATGTTCAGCGTTGACTCTGAACTTTGCGAGGTACTTTTCGTCTTTACGTAACAAAAAATCTTTTTCATTTCTACGAAGATTCAACAAAGTGACTTCAAGTTGACTCAGTTTAGTGAGAGCATTGGTAAGGTTATCTGTAGTCTTCGCAAAGTAGCTACTAGACATTAACATTGAGGCGATAGCCAATACGGCTATTGACCCTAAAAGTAGAAGTTGGTGCTTGATCTTCATTATCAACCTTTTCATATTCGCGAGAAAGATATTGCCAGCAATTGGATTGGCAATATGAATATGTGTGCTTAAATATTTCTGAGCGTGGAATGTATCAACTTGTTGATTTCTAGTCACTTATAAAAGTTTTTCTAAACTCAAAAATGGAAAGACTACACAAAACTAAGCCGTTTTTTTATTATTTACTATTGTATCGGTAAGCGTACGCCGTTCTTTAGTAATAAATTTGTAATGTTAATGCCCTTAATGAACCACAAGAGGTTAACCAGTTGTTAGATTTAGAGTTGTATGATGGAATTATCTTCGATATGGATGGCACGTTGTTGGATACCATGCCAAACCATGTCTTAGCGTGGGAAATGACGGCAACGAAATTCGATTTTCCATTTGATCGCCATTGGCTGCATTCTCTGGGAGGTATGCCAAGTGTCAAGATCGCGGGTGAGGTGTCAAAGCGTTATGGTATCGAATTGGATCCGAAACAAGTGTCGATATTTAAGATGAATGCTTTTGCACAATTGCCACTAACAGGTAAGCCAATAGCACACACTTATGAAGTGTTTCAGCAATATAAAGGCACCAAACCCATGTCGATAGGTACAGGGAGCCAACGTGACTCTGCTTTGAAGCTATTGACGCACGCTGGAGTTTTGAATGACTTAGACTGTGTAGTGTCGGCAACCGATGTTGAGAGTCACAAACCTAATCCAGAAACGTTCTTGTTAGCGGCTAAGAATATGGGTGTAGACGCTAAGAAGTGTGTAGTTTTTGAAGACACTCAATTGGGCCTTCAAGCTGCGCATGCTGGTGGAATGGACTGTTATTTGGTTACTGAGTCAGGCTTTGAATTTCATCCGGTACAGTGACCTTTTCGATAGAGAACGAAACAAAAAGAGCACTTTATAGGTGCTCTTTTTGTTTATAGTTTTGATTATTGAATTTCAATCAATTCAACATCAAAAATCAGTACTGCCGACGGAGGGATAGGGCCAGTACCTTTCTTGCCATAACCCAATGTACTTGGGATGTACAAGCGATATTTGTCACCTTCAGACATGTGTTGAAGACCCTCTTGCCATCCTTTGATAACTTGGTTCAGCCCGAAGCTAATTGGTGTACCACGGTCAACTGAACTATCAAACACAGTACCGTCGATAAGCGTGCCGTGATAATGCACTTTAACTTTGCTTTTAGGACCTGGTTTTTCAGTATTGCCACTAGTTTCAAGCACTTCATATTGTAAGCCGCTCTCGGTAGTAATAATGCCTTCTTTCTTAGCGTTTTCTAGAAGGAATGCTTGGCCTTGCTGAAAGCTCTCCTCACCAGCTTTGCTGTTGGTCCAAGTTCGATAGATCATGAATGCCGCTAATAGCAGAACAATGAGAGGGATTAAGACTTTAGACACAGTAATTCCTTATTGTTATTTTGTTTTTAGGTAGTTGATGGTTTCAGCGATTTCATTAATGTCTTGGTGACCCGCTAGCATCACCTCGTATTTACCATTAACGATAAACGTTGGAACTGCATTAATTTGCGCTTTAGTCGATACGGTTTCTGCAGTTTGAATGTAATTAAACAGCTCTTTTTGCTGCGCTTCGCTCAGGTTGTATGGGCTAACCATTCCACGAGATTCAAAGATTCGATCCAATTCAACTTTCTTTGCGCTGCCATCCATATCTGGGTTTTGAACGAGTGCAAATAGCTCGTCTTTCATGTCAGCAGGAACGACGTTGTTTTCTGATTGCATGACGGCAGAGTAGAACAACATACCAGCGATTTGTGCGCTTTCATTAAACATCACATGGACTTTACCAAGTTTACTGTCAGTCAATGACTCTAACTCAGGGAGCATTGGTTCAAGGTTACGACAGTGACCACAGCCTAGAGAGAATACTTCGGTAACTTGAGGTAAGCGCAGTGTGCTCAGGTTGGCATCAAGTGTGCGATATTGCTTGCCCTCAACGGGTGTTGTATCAGAGTCACTACAAGCCGAAACAACAAGAGCCAAGGCCATCACGGATAAAGTTTTAGTAAGAGTTTTAAACATGTTTGAGCTTCTATATGAAAATAACTCACAGAGTTTAACGTTTATTTAAGTCTGCTTACAAGCAATTCAGCTCGTCAAATCGTTACAAAGAGAAACCTAAATTCCGTCAGTTTTTTTATGTTTCGCTATAAAGTTTCTGTATTAATCGCCGATAGTTAACAGCGTATAAAGGAATAATTGGAGAGTGACATGTTTACGTTGAAACAAGCAGGGATGGTATTGGCTGCCTCCTTACTAGCGGGATGTAGTGCCGTGTCATCGACAACAAGTAAACTATTTCCAGACATGCTGCAAACGGCTCCGAAGTCAGAGTTTGATGTGATGCATCCAGAATGGGCGGATGCGCCAAAAATCGCCTCAACCAGCGTTCAAGGACCTTATGGGCAAATGCGCACCGAGTCTTGGAATGTTCTTGAGCGCTACTTGGTCAACAATGGTCTCGACTATGAGTTAGTTCCTGGTGACTATGTCATGATCCGTTTAAAGCAAAAAATCCACTTTAATACTGGCTCTGCACATGTAGCTAGCACCTCTGCACAGTGGCTGCAACAACTGGCGAGCTTTTTATCTGGACAGCAAGGGATTGATGTTGTAATCGGCGGACATACAGATAATACCGGAACTGTGGCAATCAACGATAAGCTATCTGACAAACGTGCTGAGTCCGTTCGCCAAACCTTGATCAGTCAACGAGTGCCTAGGCAGATGATCTATACGCGTGGTTATGGCGAAAATGTTCCAGAGTGCACGAACCAAACACAATATGGGAAGGCTTGTAATAGGCGAGTCGAATTGACCTTGATAGTAGCGCAGTAGATAGTTAATAGATTAAAAAAGCGACGTTGTAACGTCGCTTTTTTATAGCTAAATCAGATAAATAGATTAACTTAGTCCAATGATGTTGCCTTCGTCATCAAGATCAAGAGACATAAAGGCTGGTTTGTCTGGTAAGCCTGGCATCGTCATTACATTGCCGCAAAGTGCATAGATAAAACCAGCACCAGCACACAAACGCAGTTCACGTATTACAACATCAAAGTCTTTTGGTGCGCCCTTGATACTGCCATCGGTGGTGATAGACAGAGGGGTCTTAGCAAGACATACGGCGAGGTGATTGAAGCCATGTTTTTCATATAGTTCAAGCTGCTTTTGCGCTTGATAAGACAGAGTGACTCGAGCGGCACCGTAACCACCTTCACATACGGCCATTAGTTTAGATTCAATGGATTGATCGAGTGTGTAAAGTGGTTTGAAGTTCGCTTCGTTCTCACAGGCCGCTATAACCTGCTGTGCGAGTTCTTTAGTGCCTTCGCCACCTTTTGCGAATCCTTCACTAATTGCTACTCGGCAATCTTGTTCAAGCGCTTCAATCCAAGATTTTAGAAGGTTAAGTTCCTCGTCACTATCTTGAGGGAAGCGGTTAATAGCGACGACCGCTGGTACACCATATTTAGCTACGTTGTTGATATGCCATTTCAAGTTCTCGAACCCAGCTTTCAGGGCGTTCGAGTCGTTACCGTAGATAGAGTCTGGAATAGGCGTACCTGGTTTGAGGTCATAGAGTCCAGAGTTCGCTTTTAAGCCACGAAGTGTCGCCACGATCACAGCACAGTCAGGTTTTTTATCTGTTGCAGAGGCTTTGATATTACACGCTTTTTCAAAACCCATATCAGAACCAAAACCACCTTCAGTGATCGTATAGCGACTCAACTTTGTCGCAATGCTATCGGCGATAATGGATGAGTTACCATGAGCGATATTGGCAAAAGGACCCGCATGGATAAGTGTTGGAACCCCTTCAAGAGTCTGCATTAAGGTTGGTTCAATGGCTTCTTTCATACTAACAGCCATAGCACCTGCAACCTGAAGATCCTCGGTGGTAATTGGCTCACCATCTAAAGAGTAAGCCACGACAATGCGGCCGATACGTGAACGCAGATCTTTTAAGTCTTTCGATAGTGCTAAAATCGCCATCAGCTCTGAGGCTGCGGAGATATCAAATCCGTCTTCACGCTCATAACCATTAATGGTTTTGTTCACCTCGTTTTGGCCAACTGTCACCATGCGAAGTGCTCGGTCATTGTGGTCAACTACGCGTTTCCAGACGACATTCTTGATATCAATTTTTAATGCTTTAAGCCCAGTACGAGATTCGAACGCTTCATAACCTTGGCGTTGTTCGTGGTAAATACGAGCGTCAATTGCGGCAGCAGCAAGGTTGTGAGCGGCGGTAACCGCGTGAATATCGCCCGTCAGGTGAAGGTTCAATTCTTCCATCGGTGCAACTTGAGAGTAGCCACCACCTGCAGCGCCACCTTTCACACCGAAAATTGGACCCATTGACGGCTGACGAATACACGCCATGACCGATTGACCAAGCTTTTTCAGACCTTGTGATAAACCAATTGTTGTCACGGTTTTGCCTTCACCTAGTGGTGTAGGAGTGATGGCAGTGACGACAACAAGCTTGCCATCAATATTGTCTTTGAGTCGGTTTACCGCGTTTAAGGATACTTTTGCCTTGTGAAAACCTTGAGGATGAAACTCAGAGTCGAGTAGTCCAGATTGCTTAGCAATCTCAGAAATAGGGGAAAGAGACGTCGTACGACAGATATCAATATCAGATAGCATTAACGGTCCTTAAAAGCCACAAAATTATTGAGGAAAACGTTTGCGTCAGGATAATACTGGTTAAAAATCCTTTGTAAAGTTAAATATTCAGCAATCTGTTCTATTTTTAATTACTCTTTATTTAGTTGATTGTTTTGAAAACAAAAAGAGGCCGAAGCCTCTTTTTTATCGATCCCAGTATGCTTCTTCCAAGCTGTCTTCTCGCTCTGGTAAAGAGCGGGTGAGTCGTGGCGAGTGCTGTGTTAGGACTTCGTAACTCACTCGGTTCGCATACTTACAAATTTGTGAAAGAGAAGAGTAGGTTAAGCAAGGTGCAACATGTTTATCTGACTCTGGAACATTCTGGCAATGAAAGTCATTGGCTGTCATGTCGTGAAGTAGAGCCGAAAGAGCACCATCACCTGCGCCGTTGGTGTTCTTAATCTCCAGTGGGCCACCTAAATATGGGCCAATATGAGAGTAGACTTTCTGCGGGTCAGCACAATCCGCTTTACGCATTGCTCGGCTAAATTCAAATTTGTTGAACTCATCGATTTCGCCTTCAAGAATATCGTGCGTCGTTTCACGGAGCGCAACATTGTCGCAATAACCGGCCATATATAGGCCGTCAGGGCCAGCTGTACACAATACCAAATCTACCCAGTCTAACGCTTTGTCGGCGGCAAGTAGTGGGTCGGAGAATCCAGTGAGTGCTTCACCTTCTTCTTCATTCATAGCAACGATAGTGACATTGTCTTTAATGTAATCCTGCCAGAACTTTTCGTTGCCTTCGATAACCCACTTAGTTCCTAACGTTAACACCACGGGTACCGATTTAGATTTTGCGATCTCGATTGCACGTGCAACCGCTTTAGGCATCGGATCTTCTGGCTTACCACGCATTAGATAAGAAGAAACAACCAAAGCTGAAGCCTTGTTAAACACAGACTCTGGAATACTCTCTGGCTTAAGTTGGTTCATTTCACCTTCGTTGATCGCAAATGTTCGTTCACCATCGTCGGTGATTAGCGTGTAGCAACGGCCAATTGGACCATCAACAGTTTGTAAATGGTTCAGGTTCATGCGTGAAGACGTTCGGCATAGATAACGGTAACCGTACGAACCTACTTCAATGTTCTTTGACATAACGCCCAGTAAAACAGATTTGCTATCTGCCAAAACTGAATAGTTGTGTAGCGTGTTACCAATAGTGTCACCTGGGAATTGGTGAGTAATTAGTCCTTCAGCAACCAGTTCTTCATAAAGCGCGTCTGCTTTACTTTCTTCAAGTACCAGAGAGTGACCTTTACTTAGGTCGTATTTAGCAAGAAAAGCATCGTCAACTCGTGCTTCGATATCAACGATCGTTTGACCAACACCAATAATAGTCGGTCGGAATAGCTTTGGAGCTGACTGAGCTTGGCTAACAGACAGATCTTTCTTGCTAGTTGGGAAATAGTGTTTTGACTTACGTTGTCCAGGGAATCTCATAGTAAACGCTGATGGAACGAAATTTGGCGGCATGATATCACAATGACTTCAATAATGTTTCATAAAATTGCAGCGTTTGTGTGATTTTGACCATATGCAGAAAGGGGTGAAATCCAATCTTTAATCAGACTGTTAACCAATGCATAACCATAGTCTTGACATGGTTTATCAGCCGACTAACCTAAGACTAGTTATAATGACACGGATTGCATATTGAATATTTCAAGCCTAAGCCCAGAGAAAATTCAAGAAGTGCTTGATCGCATGGATTGTTATTTCTTTATTAAAGACAAAAACGGATGTTACACCTACGTCAATGAAGCGGTATGTCAATTGTTTGCTCGTGCTAGAGAAGAGATTATCGGTGCTGATGACAATCAGTTTTTCTCGATAGAGCAGGCAAGTGACCTTATCAAAAATGATGTGTCGGTTCTGAATGGAAAAACGGTTTCAAACGTTGAAGTGAACACGTTGAAATCGGGTGAGGTTAAGCACTACCAAAATATGAAGTCACCCATTTTCAACAGCCATAATGAGGTGGTCGGCATATTTGGGTTAGCGATTGATATTTCAAAGACCGTGGCGCGCCACAATGAACTTGAGTTCCTCGCTATTCGGGATGTACTAACCGGCTTGTACAATCGTCGATTTCTTGAACTCCAATTAAAGCATGAGATCGCATCGTTTAAACGACATGGCCATGACATGTCCTGTTTAATGTTGGATGTGGATGGATTTAAATCCATTAACGACCGATTTGGGCATAGTATTGGAGATTAC
Organism: Vibrio sp. CyArs1; assembly: GCF_022432925.1. Classification (NCBI taxonomy): domain Bacteria; kingdom Pseudomonadati; phylum Pseudomonadota; class Gammaproteobacteria; order Vibrionales; family Vibrionaceae; genus Vibrio; species Vibrio sp. CyArs1. Next base: position 293,773 of record NZ_JAKRBO010000001.1, read on the forward strand.
GTTCTCCAGTCGATAGGGAAGACCCTGTTAGGGACGGTGCGAGAAGAGGATTTTTGTTTTCGGTTTGGTGGAGATGAGTTCACTATTTTACTTCCAAAAACCTCGCTGCCGGATGCTTATAGATTGGCTGAAAGAGTACGTGAATCGGTAGCAAGTAAAACCCTCTATTCGAGCACTGGTCATCCGTTCAAGATCAAGATAAGTCTTGGGGTCGCATCTCTGCAAAAAGGATTGGAAGATCAACTGTTGGCATTGGCAGATAAAGCCTTAATGGAAGTAAAGCTCAACGCTAAAGGGAAGAATACCAGTTACGTGTTTTGTGACCATTTAGATTCCGTCACAAGCTGTAATGGTTGTATACAAGCGGGTCAATGTAAATAATGACTATTGGCGGAAGCGGGTACTTCTAATTATTAAAGTACCCGCTTATGTTTTATTGGGCTACTTCAGTGGCCGGCTCAACATAGGCAGCAGTATTCCATAGTGGAACAGTTGAGAGACTGTGCTTAAAGCTACCTGACGTTTCTTTGGTAGAGTATGAAAGATACATAAGCGTTTGGTTATCTTTGTCATAGATGCGACGTACTTTCATGCTCTTAAAGAAAATACTCTTAGATTTCTTGAAGACCACTTCACCTGACTTCGACTTATCGATTTGCGCGATCATTTCTGGTGTTATCTCACCAGTTTGTCGACATGAGATAGAGCTATCACTTGGATCAGATAGGCTTAAGTCAGCTTCAATGCTGGCAATATGGCAAGTAACACCGGTAACAATAGGATCGGTTAGAGTATTGAGTTTGATATCTTTTAATGTGAACATACCCAGCGATACATCACCTACCTCTTTATCACCACAACCGTATAAGGCTAGTGTCAGAGCAGGGACCAGCAAGAGCTTTTTAAACATAGAGAGCATTCCTTTTTATTAACGCTTTTGTATACCATAACCAAGGTTACTCGAAAAATCGAACAGGATTATTATGAAAGATGTCGCAGAACGACTTTATACCAACAAAAATCAATGGCTAGCGAGCCAGATAGACGTTGATTTCCCAACACCTGAAAGCGTACAGGGAAGGGAACTGTATCAGGAGTCGTTGTCGAGCAACAACTTAGAGTCGCTTAAGGTGGACTCTGAAAGCGATTTGAACATCGAGTGGCACAAGGTTGATTTTCATAGATTAACAGTCATGTTTGCTCTATTGCAGGCGAAAAGGTGGGCGGTTGAACACCATCAGAATGCGATAGTGGAATTTTTCGCACAAATTATTTTGGACCAGTCGCATGACCTATATCTGGGCTTTGAGGGTGGCGAAGCTTGTGCCTCGGTGTTAGTGAGTAAAGAAGACACCGTTGTTCTTTTCTCGGACTTAGTTACCTGTCATAGCGCACAGGATTTAAGCCCGGAGCCCATTATAGCGTCTCTAATACAAACCTTAGATATTGCAAAAGAATCTGACCTTTGGATTGAAAAACGGTGATCTGCTTGGAAGTTTCGATCATCAAGTAAAACAATATATAAAAACTCACGCCTAGCCCCACATATTGATCAGGGAAGTATATTAATATTTTACGAAAAATAAGTGTTGTAAGGCTTGGTGTTTGATGTCAAAAGTAAAATGTGTGTTGTTTGATTGTGATGGAACACTGGTCGATAGTGAAAGATTGTGTTGTGAGGCGATAGTTGCCACGTTTGAGCAGGTAGGGGTAACGCTAAGTATAGAAGCGGTATCGGATAACTTTTCGGGCGGCAAGATAGCGGACGTTCTATCTTCCGCTCAATCGTTGGCACAAAGTCATGTTTCGCTGGATTTACTAGAACCTATTTATCGTAATGAAACTCAACGCTTGTTTGAGCAGAAGCTTAGACCTATAGAAGGAGCATTGGAGCTGCTTTCTCACTTGGATCAACAAGGTATTGAATATTGTGTTGTTACCAACAGTCCACTTTCTAAAGCCCAAAAGATGCTCTCTATTGTTGGCTTGAGTGATAAATTCAGAGGTAAAGTGATTTCTGCTTTTGATGCAAACAGTTGGAAGCCTGAACCCGATTTGCTTCAATACTCAGTAACCATGATGGGTTTTCTACCGGATGAGTGCGTTTATATTGACGACACATCGAAAGGCGTCAAAATGGGCATAGCAGCGGGTATTAGAACTGTACACTTTGCCACCAGTTGTGACTACGAACAGAAAAATGCAACCTGTTTGACATCAATGAAACAGGTCATTGAACACATTAATGAACAGAACAGTTTAGCGTAAAAGGTTTGATTGACGTGGCATTGAACTTTTGTTGGTAGCTACGAGTTGTTTGCTTCGTCAATTCTGTGGTGTAGTAGCCACATTCCGCACACAAGAACGTTTCGTTATCTTCAGACAACAGGCCTTCATCAGCTCCGCACTCGGGACATAGTCCTGTATATGGTTCTTGTGATTTGCTATGTGACATATCTCTCCTAACTACTCGAAGTTACCTTGACCCTCCTAATAGTAATACGAGCTCAAATATCTAGTGTGGAAAACTGTTCGATTTCACGCGCTAATGCGACTTATGTCACTAACAGTCATTATTGGTCGCTATTTGTACAGATGAGATATTGGTTCAACGAATGAATATGCGTGTTGATGTGTAATTTAATATGCATCTAGGTTTGTATTTGGTGTTTCTTTGTATATTGAAAATAAGCCAACAAAAAAGCCAGCTATGCTGGCTTTCTAATTTGAAATACTGTTTTATGAGCAGAGCACGTTAAGTGCGGTAACGAGTCAGTACTTCTCCCAGTGTAATCGTCGCTTTAGTAAGGTTTGATACGCCCACCTCGCTTTGTTCCGCTACTTCGCGAATGGTACCGGACTGAACTCGAATATCACTGAGCTCTGCCGCAATTTCAGCAGCTACCGCGCTTTGTTCCGCCGCTGATGTAGAAATTTGAGTACTCATGTCCATTACTGCGCGAGATGAGTCGGCGATAGAATTGACGTCATGTCCAATCTCCGAAATCAGTGCGCTACTGGATTCGGCTTGTTCTACCGTTTGTTGAGTAATGGCGGCAATATTTTGGCTTTCAGATTGAAGCTTTTCAATCATAGCTTGAATCTCGACCGTGGCTGTCTGAGTACGACCAGCTAACGTGCGAACCTCATCTGCGACGACTGCGAAACCTCGGCCTTGTTCACCCGCTCTTGCAGCTTCAATAGCTGCGTTTAACGCTAATAGGTTAGTCTGTTCAGAGATTGCATTGATGGTGGTAATTACTTCATTAATTTGGGTCGTATTATCCGTCAAAGCCGCTACAGAATGTGAAGCTTCTTCGATAAACGCAGACAATTGATTGATATCACCAATAGCTTGTTGAACGCGTTGATAGCTGAGCTCAACTTGCTTGGTATCTTCTTCTGCTTGTTCATTTGACTGACGAGAAATGTTCGACACTTCTTGAGCGGAAGCCGTCATCTGTTCCATAGCGGTAGCAACTGAGTCAAGTGACGCATATTGATTGTTGATTTGGTTGTTACTTTTCGCCATTTCCTCTTGAAAAGAAGAGGCTGTTTCTTCCAGGCTGGTTGCAGATGACTTAACGGTGGTGACTAGCTCAGTTAAAGTGTCCATAGCGCGGTCCAATGCCACACCTATGGTTCCAAACTCATCGCGGCCAGCGACAAAATTAAGACGAGAGGTTAGGTCGCCGTCGGCAATTTTCTGAGTGGTGGAGTAAAGAGTAAATAGTGCACCACCGAGGAAAGTGGCCAACCAATAGCTAAAGATAGAAAAAGGCAGTAGCCAGAGATAAGTGAGAGCAAGAGAGGTAAGTGCTTGAGACTTGGCGTTGTCTATTTGTATAGAAGCTGAAGTGGTTAGGCTGTAATTTTTGCCATCCAACCCGCGAGCTGTTGCTGTTACCTGACCGTTATTGATCGAAGATGCTTGGCTTGTGGATTCTATAACGTTGAAGTTTTTCAAAATGCTTGAGTTACCCGTTGCTGAACTTACTTCTAAATAACTAGATAGCTTGGCTTCAGCACTAACGATTGCTTGTTGCTCTGCATTTGAGACGCTGTCTTGATAACGACTGACCGCAGAAAAGGTAAGTGCGGCGAAAAATAGGGCAAATAGTACCCACATCTTGTCATTAATCGACATCTTGATGAACAAGGCGTCGATCTTTCTAAATTTCACTTCTCTCATGATAACTCCGGGAGTGATATTGTTATTTGAATAGACTGATAAAATTAAAGGCCCTCATTGAGGACCTTCAATCTTGGTATGATATCGACATTTTATGAAATACATTTAGCGGCATTCATTTTAAATGTGATAACGATCACTTAACTAGCCAAGTGTAGGGAGGATCTTAAATGTTACAAGTAACTGAGAACCCACAATAATTACACCAACCAACATCGAGGAATAAAGTGCAATGTGCCCTCCAGCGACTTGGTAGCCCGTTTCACTTGTAAACTGTTTACGTGTTTTCGCCACCATGATGGTTGGTAGGAAGATAGCCAGTACAGCAAGTGCGATCGCTGCATAACCTAGTGCCATGATGAAACCTTGTGGATAGAACAAAGCAAAACATAGCGGTGGAAGGAATGTCACTAGCGCAGCAATTGCGCGTTGAGAGAATGACAGGCCTTCTGTTTGCTTGGTGCCATTTTGTTTTGAAGTGAACTTGCTGCCCAAATCTCTTAAGTATTCAAAAAGACCTAAGCTCACACCCAAGAATGATGTTACTAGGGCTAGATCAGCGAATACACCGATAATAGTAGCGAGCTTCTCGACATGGACTGCTTCCGCCAATAAGCCAATTAGGTTAGACAAACCAGAGTTTTCAATCAGTGTACTTTGTTGTACCACGCCTAAGGTAACAATTTGCCAGAAAATATAAATAACAAGGGGTAAGCTAGAGCCAATAACAATTGCTTTTTTCAGCGCTTTTGTGTCGCCTTCGAGGTAGTTCACTATCGCAGGAATGCTGCCGTGGAAACCAAAAGAAGTAAAAATGACTGGGATAGAAGCGACAATGAGACCTTGCTGAACAGGCATACTCATCAGGTAGCCTTGGGTGACATTGGGAGCTAGTAGAAATAGAACACTGCCCATTGCGATCAGTTTCAGCGTAAAGAGTACTCGATTGAGTTTATCTACCGCATGAGTACCAATGGTAACTGTTAACGCGACTAAAACGGTAAAAAGAAGAGTGGCCACGGTTCCTGGCAAACGAATACCAAAAAGCATATCTAAACGGTCAGCGAACTGGCCACCGCCACCCGCGATATAGGCCGCACAAAGTGCATAGAACAAAAATAGCATGGCGAAACTCGCGATGTATTTACCTTTTTTCCCAAGTACTTGTTTAGCTAGTGTGTGTAATGTCGCGGAATGATCGGCGTACTGGTGAAGTTCTACCATCAACAGAGCGGTATAAGCCATTAAGGCCCATAAGGCGAACATGAGTACTAAAGAAGTACCAAAACCAATACCAGCAGAGGCTATTGGAAGGGCGAGCATACCAGCACCAATGGTTGTACCGGCAATAATAAGTGTGCTTCCGAGAACTTTTGATTTCATTGTACAGTCTACTTTACAGCTTGTAGGTTACTTTGCATTATCGTTTTAACGAACACTCAAATTTGAGTCATTAATGCTGAATTTTCGAAGAGTATGCAGTGTAATAATCCAAATAACAAGTATAATGTAAACATAAATTTATCTAGTGTAAAACTATGTTTACAGCAAGTGTTGGGGTAGGAGATTTATTGGCTCCGCAATCGTTTAACAATGAGTTGTATCAAAATAAATGTCGATTTCTCTTGGGTTTCTTACTTTTGTCATATACGTTAGATAAAACTCTATGACGAGTGTTCAAGCGATTTGTAGTTAGCGGTCTGGTGTTTAGGGCTATGAATACAAAGGCGCTTGTTCTAAAACAGGATGACATTATGGAAACACAAACAAACGAAGAAGCACTCGAATGGCTTGATGCTATGGAGATCGGCTTCGAATTACCTGACTGCGAAGAATTGTCGCAAACGGAAGACTAATCAACATTACTACATGCAAACCAGCTCGTACCAATTAACTGTGTGAGCACATAGACTTAAAGCCGCTACACTGAATATATGAATTCGGTTGGAGATGAGATGGTTTGCAACGATTACTACTACTCTGCATTATTCTATTCCCCATACTTTCGGGGTGTTATCTCTACTATTTTGACCTGAACTGGCAGCTGGAAAATCTGGCCGCATTTATTGTCTTCATTCCCGCGTGTTATCTTATCTTCACGATTGTTCTGATTATTATTAAACAGACGTCAGCAGCAATGATGGCTGCGGTGTTGTCGGTTATCTCATTGGTTCTATTCGGAACGACGCCACAGTTTATTACTTCTGATGGTTGTGATGAGAATTACGTCAGTGTGATGCAATACAACACCTATTATGACAATCAACAGCTTGGGAACTTTATTGATTTTGTTCGTGAGCGACGTCCAGATATTTTGGTATTACAAGAAGTGTCCCCGCAACATGGGGAACAGCTTAAACTGTTGAAAGACCTTTATCCTTATCAATATGGTGGTCAGAGGCGAGTCGGTTATCCAAGTGGTCAAATGATACTTAGCCGCGCACCGTTGTATGGTATGAATACCACCACCTCGATATCGGGGCACAACATTATTCAAGTGGTTTGGCGAGCATCCAACGAACGAGATTTGTTTTTGATAGCTGCCCATCCGCCATCACCGCGATCGGAACTACTCTGGCGTGAAAGAAATGAGGTGATTGAAGATGTTGTTGATATGGCGCAAGCGTCGCCGTTAGATGTGACTATTGTGGTCGGGGACTTTAATTTGGCGAGTACGACAAAGCGATTCAATAAAATACTACCAAGCTTTGATAAGCAACCCGTTGCCAGTTGGCCTAAATTCATTAAACGTTGGTCGATACCTTTTGTGCCTGTAGTGGCAATAGATCATTTTTGGATTCGGCGTGTTGGTGGCTCGCAAAATACTATTTGCTTTCGAGAGAGTTTAAAACAGATTCAAGGGTCGGACCATGTTCCGGTCGAAACACGTTTTAAGTTATAGGGGAGCAACAAAAAAGCGACCCTAAGGTCGCTCTTCTTCCGTTCATTATAAATTGAACATCTTTATTTCTTGCGGCAGTATTCTGCAATCACATACATAGCTTGGCCGTTTGCTTTGCCTTGAACGTGTTTAGGGTCGTCTGCGTTAACGCTAATGCCACGAATTACAGTACCTTGTTTGATAACTTGAGAAGAACCTTTGATTGGCAGGTCTTTAATGACCGTTACGTCGTCACCTTTTTTAAGTTCTACGCCGTTTACATCACGTGGCTTTTCAATGTTTTCATCTAGGCCAAGTTCTGCCCATTTGGCTACTTCTTCTTCTAGATACATCATATCAACAAGATCTTGAGCCCAGCCTTCAGCAGAAAGACGTTTAAGTTGACGCCAAGCCATAACTTGAACAGGAGCAACTTGACTCCACATGCTGTCGTTTAGGCAGCGCCAGTGGTTAACATCCATTGTTTCTGGGTTTTCAATTTGGCCTGTGCAAGTGTCACAAAGCATAATCGCGTGATCAACCGTGATTTGGGTATGTGGAGCCACCGCGAAAGGCTTAAGTGCTGTTTCAGCACCACATAGTTCACATTTGTTTTCGCAGCGTTCAAGCATAGTTGCTTCAATAGACATACTTATACCTTTTATTTGGTGAGACGGGCCTAAGCCTCCGTCCGAATAGTTATGTGGTACTTACTTTGAGTATCACCGGTTTGATAACCGCGCATTATACATGGTTTTAGCCAAAAGTGTGATCGGGAGCGACTAAAACCGCACGATAGACTTTTTGGGCTGTAAGAATATTCTCACTGAGTGAGATTAAAATGCGCATCAAAGCAAGGTTTGGGTATGAGTTCAAACTTTTGTTACTCCACAAATAAACAGCTCACATAACCCATTTGTTTCACTAGATAACTATATAGTTTAAGAGTAAATATAAAACTATATAGTTATTTTAAGTCTGAAGCATATTAGGGAAAGTGTATGACGAGAATAAATCTGAACGGTGATTGGCTGTTAACAAGTAAACAAAAACCGGAAGTTGAAGTAACAATGCAAGTACCAGGCGATAATTACTCTGCTCTACTTAAAGCCGGTGTGATTAACGACCCATATTGGGGTTGTAACGAGCAAGAGGTTCAGTGGGTTCGGGATTGTGAGTGGCAAATTAGTCGCGCTTTTGAATTGAGTCAGCAGCAGTTATCCTCTGAGCAGTTACTCTTGTGCTTGTCTCGCCTAGATACGGTAGCGAAGCTTGTCATCAACGGAACAGAAGTCGACACTTTTTCCAATATGTTTGTCTCGCGTAGGATAGATATCAAGCCATATGTTCAGCTTGGCGTTAACACCATTTGTATCACTTTTACGCCAGCCCATCTTGAAGCTAAAAATAGATCGATATCATTACCTTTCCCAATACCGTCTTCGATGGGAAGCAATAACCAAATTCCTCATATGAACTTGCTCCGTAAAACCCAGTGCCACTCGGGTTGGGATTGGGGAATTTGCCTAGTTGTTTCCGGCATCTATGACGATGTCTTCATCAGCGTGGTTAACGAAGTTAGCTTAGATCGCGTATCAACGGAGCAAATCTGGAAAGAGGACGGCTCAGTTGAAGTTGTGGTACAGGTTTACCACCAAGCTGTTTCTGGCGTAGAGATATCGATTGGATTTGATGAAATTGAAACGCGAGTTAAAAGCTCAGACGGCGAGGTGACTTCAGTGAGTTTTACCATTGAGACTCCCAAACTCTGGTGGCCAGCCGGATATGGTGAGCAGCCACTGTATGATTTAAACGTCACAATGGACGGTCAAACAATAAACAAACGCCTTGGTTTGCGTAAGCTAGAGCTTAACAATGCAGAAGATGACATTGGCTCTGCGATGGAATTTCGTATTAACGATTTTCCTATTACAGCGCGCGGTGCGAACTGGATTCCTATGGATGCCATGCCTGCGCGAGAAAGCAAAACTCGTTATGAGTCCTTATTGGGTGATGCGGTCGCCGCTAACATGAATATGATTCGAGTTTGGGGTGGCGGCCAGTATGAAGCCGATATCTTCTATCAAACATGTGATGAGTTAGGTTTGCTAGTCTGGCAAGACCTCATGTTTGCCTGTTCGCTTTATCCATCCACTCAGACATTCATTGACGATGTAGAACCCGAAGTACGCTACCAAGTTCAGCGGTTAAAAGACCACGCCTGTATTGCCTTGTGGTGTGGTGATAATGAAGTAATAGGTGCATTAAATTGGTATGAAGAATCGAGAAACAGCAGAGATCGCTATGTCGTAAATTATGACCGATTAAATCGTAAACTCGCCGATTTTGTCACTCAAGAAGATCCATCACGAAAGTTTTGGTCTTCGTCTCCTTGTAACGGAGAACTCGATTATGGCGATTCATGGCACGATGACGCTCGAGGTGATATGCACTTTTGGGAAGTGTGGCATTCTGGTGCGTCGTTTAATGCTTACCATAATATTAAACCCCGATTTTGTTCGGAGTTTGGCTTTCAGTCGTGGCCTTCATTATCAGAAGTAAAAACCTTTGTACCGCAAGAAGATTGGAACGTAACCTCACCTACATTTAAAGGACACCAAAAGAATGCCTCTGGTAATAGCATTATTACCGAGATGTTTACCAGATATTTTCGCTTTCCGGCTAGCTTTGAGCAGATGCTGTATTTAAGCCAAGTTCAACAATCCATTGCGATTAAAACCGGTTGTGAGTACTGGCGCTCTATATCTCCGATTTGCCGAGGAATGTTGTACTGGCAGTTAAATGACAACTGGCCGGTAAGCTCTTGGTCGAGTATTGAATACAGCGGTCGCTGGAAACAACTTCATTATCATGCCAAACGTGTATTTGCCCCTACCTATGTACCATTTGTTGAGACTGATGATGCCCTGACCTTGAGGCTGGTTAACAATCGAAGAACTCAAGAAAAGGTCACCGCTGAAGTGATGTGGATGAGTTGGAATGGTGAACCACTTGGCAACTGGAATTTGAACCTTGATATCGCACCGGATGAAAATCAAGAAGTTTGGTCGTTGAACAAATCGCAGTGGCAGACGCGAGCTGACCATGGTTTCTTCTTTGTCCGCTTCGAATCTCAAGGTGAGTGGAGTCAGAATACCTGGTTTGCTAAACCCGAGGTGAAACAGTTGGCCATTAGCAAAGCGAAAATTCAAGTGGATATCGACGGAAGTGCGATAATACTAACCGCTGATAAACCAGCGTTTTTCGTTCATTTGGAGCACGACGATTCTGGGCGATTTAGTGATTCCAGTTTTACTTTGTTGCCCAATGAGCCTTATCAGGTTAACTATATTGGTGAGGAGTTAGAGACACTGCTATTGACGCTACGTGTCTATGACTTAAGCAATAGCTACTAATTAACGTTGACTTTGCTTCGCCCTTAGAGCCAGTGATACTTTTGATGCTGGCTCTTTGTTCAGTGCGTTACAGATTGTCCAACCAGCTTGGGCGACAGACTCAAGGTCTACGCCTGTTGCGATTCCCAACTCATGGCAGAGATAGAGCACGTCCTCAGTTGCCACATTTCCAGACGCTCCATCGGCGTAAGGGCATCCCCCAAGTCCGGCGACGCTGCTGTCTATGGTTTGAATACCCATTAGTAGCGCTTGATAAAGATTGGCAAGCGACTGCCCGTACGTATCGTGAAAATGAACGGCCAATTGCGATGTGGGGACATTCTCCAAGACAGCTTCTAACACCCTAGCTATTCTCAGTGGTGTTCCTGTACCTATGGTGTCGCCTAGTGACACCTGATAACAACCTAACTCTATTAGGGTGTCACTGATCGCTGCCACTTGCTCAGGCGTGGTTTTACCTTCATAGGGGCAATCAACGATGCACGAGAGGTAGCCACGAACTCTTAAATTGTGTTGATGAGCAGCTTCAATGACGGGAATGAACCGTCGAATGCTTTCTCTAATTGAGCAATGGATGTTTCGCTGAGTAAAAGACTCAGAGCAGGAAGTAAATACGGCCACTTCGTCAGCACCTGCCGTGAGAGCCGCTTCGAAGCCTTGTAAATTAGGCGTTAGGGCAGAGTAGGTGACTTTATTTTGCTTAGTTATTAGTTGAAAAACGTTAGATGAGTCCGCCATTTGAGGAATACGTTTTGCCGCCACAAACGCTCCTGACTCAATATGTGTTAGTCCAGCGGCTGTCAGTTGATTGATTAGGTTCACTTTGTGTGACGTGTCTACGTTGTTTTCGTTCTGTAATCCATCTCGCGGACCCACTTCAACAATATTAACGTGACTAGGAAGGACAGGATTAGTAAGGGTAGCCATTAGAATTTACTCCTCTTCTTTCCAAATAGGCGGCACTTTGTCGAAGAAGGCTTGCAGACCTTTCTGACCTTGAGAAGAGGTACGAGCATCGGCAATAACTTGGCTTGTGAAATCGATCAATGGAGGATCGATCGTATGGTTGTGGCAGTGCTGAATCAAGGCCTTTGTGTTTGCTATTGCGTTTGGGCTATTGGCAACGAATTTATCGACCAGTGCATCTACGAAGGGGTCAATTTTACTACCTAGTAGTACCTCGTGGACAATTCCAAGCTCCAGAGCTTGAGGGGCGCCCATGACTTCAGCACTCAGCATATAACGTCGAGCATAACGGGCACCTATGGTACGAATGACGTAAGGTCCAATGGTTGCAGGAACAAGTCCAAGTTTCACTTCGCTAAGACAGAATCGACAGTCGGCATGGGCAACCACTACATCGCAGCAGCACAGCAACCCTAAAGCCCCGCCAAATGCCGAACCTTGAACGACAGCTACGGTTGGAATCGTTAGCGTGTCTAGACGCTTCATTAGTTCGGCAAGTTTTTGGGCATCTTCCAAGTTTTCGTTTTGACTTTTGTTAGCCATGGATTTCATCCAGGCTAAATCAGCCCCTGCGGAGAAGTGCTTTCCGTTACCACGTAACACTAAGCAGCGGATATTCTTGTCGTTCCCAACGCGATGCAGTGCATCGAGCAGATCGGCAACCATCGCGTCATCAAAGGCATTGCTTTTATGTTGACGATCTAACGTCAGATGAGCGACTCCCTTAGTGTCGACGGTAAATTGAATAGCATTAAGTTCAGTCATAGCCGCCGCCCGTTACATTCGAAAGATGCCAAATTCACTATCGAGGATAGGAGCGTTATCAGTAGCATGCAATGCAAGTGTCAAAATACGGCGTGTGTCTTTGGGGTCGATAATGCCATCGTCCCAAAGCCTAGCACTGGCGTAATAGGGATGGCCTTCATTGTTATATCGGTCGACGATATTTTGTTTGTAGCTTAGCTCTTCCTGTTCAGGCCATTGTTGATTCTGACGTTTCTTCACCTCACGTTTTACTTGAGTGAGTACGTTGGCCGCTTGTAATCCCCCCATCACTGAGATACGCGCATTTGGCCACATCCACATCATTGTTGGGTCGTAGGCTCGGCCACACATGCCGTAATTGCCTGCGCCATATGAACCCCCAATGATGATAGTGAACTTGGGCACATCGGCACATGAGACCGCCATGACCAGTTTCGCGCCATGTTTTGCTATACCGCCTTCTTCATATTGCTTGCCGACCATAAAACCGGTGATATTCTGAAGAAACAGCAGCGGGATTTTACGTTTGGCACACAGTTCAACAAAATGCGCGCCTTTTTGGGCTGACTCGGAAAATAAGATGCCGTTGTTGGCAACAATTCCAATGAGTCGTCCATCAATTCGAGCAAAACCACAGACTAAGGTTGCTCCGTAAAGTGCTTTGAACTCGTCAAATTCAGAGTCATCGACGATTCGAGCTATCACTTCACGGATATCGAAGGACAGCCTTAAGTCACAGTTTACAATGCCATATATCTCAGTTGGGTCATAACTAGGTGATCCTGTTTTTGTCGCGGTATGAGTGGCTGGTAGCGTATTGTTTGTGTTAGTGCTCGAAACGGCTTGTCGTGCTAACTCCAACGCGTGTTGTTCGTTGTGGGCATAATAGTCAGCGACACCGGACTTTTTACAGTGTACGTCCGCGCCGCCGAGTTCTTCATCGGTCACTTCTTCTCCGGTCGCTGCTTTTACGAGAGGGGGGCCTGCGAGAAAAATCGTACTTTGATTTTTGACCATAATGGATACGTCAGCCATAGCGGGAACATACGCGCCGCCAGCGGTACATAGGCCGAGAACCACAGCGATTTGCGGTATGCCTTTTGCCGACATTCGAGCTTGATTAAAGAAAATGCGCCCGAAATGGTCCTTGTCTGGAAATACTTCGGCTTGGTGAGGCAAATTTGCTCCCCCAGAGTCAACAAGATAGATACAGGGAAGGTGGCATCGCGCCGCTATTTCTTGGGCTCGAAGGTGCTTTTTGACGGTCAGCGGGTAGTAGGTTCCGCCTTTAACGGCGGGATCGTTAGCAATGATCATACATTGAGTGTTGCAAACCGTACCAATTCCAGCGACGACTCCTGCACAAGGTACTTTGTCCTCGTATACCTCCCATGCTGCAAATTGACCAATTTCAAGGAAATCAGAATGCTGATCGAGCAGGGCATTAATACGTTCGCGAACCGGAAGCTTTCCTTTTGCACGTTGACGTTGAATGGCTTTTTCGCCACCGCCTTCCGCGATGGTTGAAAGGTCGGTTTCAAGCTGTGCCACAAGCGCATTCATTGCTTTTTGGTTTTTTAGATAAAGCTCTGAATTGGGTTTCACTTTACTGACAATTTTAGTCATAAATCCCTCCGCTATTGAGACTCTTGGAATAGCTCTCGGCCGATAAGCATGCGGCGGATTTCTGATGTGCCGGCACCGATTTCATATAGCTTAGCGTCACGCAACAAACGTCCTGCTGCATATTCATTGATATAGCCATTCCCGCCTAACAATTGGATCGCATCTAACGCCATTTGTGTTGCAAGCTCAGCGTTGTAGAGAATGACACCAGCAGAATCTTTTCGAGTAATTTCGCCTCTATCGCAAGCGCTGGCGACCGCATACAAATAGGCACGTGCTGCATTGCAGCGTGTATACATATCAGCGAGTTTTGCTTGAACCAATTGAAACTCACCAATAGAGCGGCCGAACTGTTTTCGTTCGTGAACGTAGGGGACAACCAAATCAAGGCAGGCCTGCATGATACCCAACGGACCCGCTGCTAGTACGACACGCTCGTAGTCAAGCCCGCTCATCAGTACTTCAACACCGTGATTGATTTCCCCTAGAACATTTTCTAAGGGTACTTTGCAGTTTTGAAACACAAGTTCGCAGGTGTTGGAGCCTCTCATGCCAAGCTTGTCGAGTTTTTGTGCGTGGCTGAATCCTTCGAATTGTTTTTCAACAATGAAAGCAGTAATGCCGTGTTGAGCCGCTGAAGGTTCAGTCTTGGCATAAACCACAACCACATCCGCATCTGGGCCATTGGTAATCCACATCTTGCAGCCATTAAGCACAAAGTGGTCACCGTGTCTTTCTGCGCGAAGCTGCATGCTTATGACATCTGAGCCTGCATTTGCTTCACTCATCGCTAATGCACCAATGTGAGTACCATCAACGAGTTTTGGGAGGTATTTTGCCCGCTGGGCATCATTACCATTTCGAAAGATTTGATTAACGCAAAGGTTGGAGTGAGCGCCATAGCTGAGGGCAATGGAAGCAGAAGCGCGGCTGATTTCTTCTAGAGCGATGACATGCGCAAGATACCCCATGGCAGCGCCACCATATTGCTCGTCAACGGTTACGCCGAGTAGACCCATCTCACCAAGCTCTGGCCAGAGGTGGTTTGGAAATGCGTTATCCGCATCCACTCGTGCAGCGATAGGGGCGATGCGTTCGCGAGCAAAAGCACTGACATGCTCGCGCAGTAAGTTGATGGATTCATCAAGCCCAAAGTTCAGTGGGCTGTACTGATTAATCATAGAACCTCCCTTTATCTGGAAGAGACTCTACATCCTGTTACTTTGGCAATGAATCACAGCGTTAGGAACATTAGCTTGCTTTCTGTTTTCCTAAGGCTTCGATACAACGTTTTTTTGCCACAGATAAGTCTTCCAGTAGTGCATTAATGTCTTCAAGTTGGCGTTTCAAAACCGCTTCTTTTTCATCAATGATGTTGAGCATTTGCGTGAGCTGATGCTCTCCCTGATGTGTGTCATAAAGCTCAAACAACTCACGTATCTCCGCAAGAGAGAATCCAAGTCTTTTACCTCGCAGTATTAACTTCAAGCGAATCTTGTCCCTTCGTTGATAGATTCGCATCGTGCCTTTACGGTCAGGTTGTATTAATCCTTCATCTTCGTAAAAACGAATGCTGCGAGTTGTTACATCAAATTCTTTTGCGAGCTCGCTGATCTTATAAGTTTCCATCGGTTACTGCTCTCCGAACTATGTTTTGGTCAGGCTTCGCGACCACTGCATTAATTTTAAAAGTCATTACCCAGTCGTTTGATGTGGTGATGTCCGACATTGTCGTAATGAAAAAATGATACGTTATTAAGTTGTTTCTTTACGTTTACGTAAATGTTAGTGCTATGCTTACTCATACGTCAAGGAAATAGTCGAGAATGCAGTTTAAAGACCAACGTCGTCACAAGAGCACAAGGAGAGAGTAATGCATCAACGAGAAGTCTGGATTGTCGCTGCAAAACGAACACCGATGGGACGGTTTCAAGGTGAACTATCGTCATTCACTGCTCCACAATTGGGAAGTGCCGCGATAAAAGCGGCGATGAATGATGTTTCGTTAGACAGATCCTCCGTTGATGAACTCTTAATGGGCTGTGTGTTGCCTGCTGGGTGTGGTCAAGCGCCAGCGAGACAGGCTGCTCTAGGTGCGGGAATAGTGGAGTCGGTTCCTTGTACCACGATTAATAAGGTATGCGGTTCTGGCATGAAAACGGTAATGCTTGCCCATTCAATGATTCAATTTGGCGAGGCAAACTGTGTGATCGCTGGTGGTATGGAAAGCATGACCAACGCGCCTTACTTGTTGCCCGGCGCAAGACAAGGGATGAGAATCGGGCACAAGTCTACCTGTGACCATATGTTTACCGATGGCCTAGAGGATGCCTATGAAGGTAAGTTAATGGGCGTGTACGGTCAAGCCGTCGCTGATGAGCTTGGTTTCTCTCGCGAGCAAATGGACAGCTGGGCGACGATATCAGCACAACGTGCGCTCAATGCGCAGCAACAAGGTTTATTTCGCGGCGAAATAGCGCCACTAGATAGCCAGCACCATGAGCCAATTAATGAAGATGAATTACCAAAAACCATCAAACTCGACAAAATTCCAAAGTTGAAACCCGCCTTTAGTCAACAGGGCACCATTACCGCAGCAAACTCAAGCGCTATCTCTGACGGGGCGGCTGCGCTTCTGCTGATGGAAAAAGAGCAGGCTATAGCTCTGCAGCTCAAGCCTTTAGCCATCATCAAAGGGCACGCATCGTTTGCCAGAAAACCTAGCGAATTCACGTTGGCCCCTGTTGGAGCTATCAAACAATTACTTACTAGACTCGAATGGTGCGTGGATGACGTAGATGGATGGGAGATCAATGAAGCGTTTGCTGTCGTAACGCAAATAGCGGTGAATCATTTTAAATTAGACAGCGACAAAGTGAATGTGAATGGAGGAGCCTGTGCGTTAGGTCATCCTCTTGGTGCAAGTGGCGCACGAATACTGGTTACTCTAATTCATAGTTTGAAAGCAAAATTAGCGAATTCAGAGTGCGAGAAAAGCTCGCTCAAAGGTGTAGCTGCATTGTGTATTGGTGGTGGGGAAGCGACCGCAATAGCTGTGGAAATTCCACGTTAATACGGAGAGGGAGATCATGAGTGAGAAAGTGCCTTTGTTTATCGACGGTGAATGCCGTCAATCATTAGCATCTGAATGGCTAGACGTCACCAACCCAGCGACCAATGAAATCATTGGCTCGGTACCAGTCACGCTAGACATTGAGATGCAGCGTGCTATTGAAAGTGCCTTACAAGCGCAAAAGGATTGGAAAGACGTACCTGTTTCTGAACGCGCGCGAGTGATGCTTCGTTATCAGCATTTACTCAAGGAACATCATGATGATATCGCTGAATTGCTTTCAAAAGAGACAGGCAAAACATTGGCGGATGCCAAGGGAGATGTTTGGCGTGGCATTGAGGTCGTCGAGCAAGCCGCCAATATTGCCAGCAATATGATGGGAGAGACTGTCGAGAACGTAGCGACAGATATAGATGGCTGTTCTATTGTTCAGCCCCTTGGCGTTTGTTGTGGTATTACGCCTTTTAACTTTCCAGCTATGATTCCGCTTTGGATGTTTCCTATAGCAGTTGCAGCCGGAAACAGCTTTATCCTCAAACCCTCTGAACAAGTGCCGCTAACATCGATTATGCTCGCCGAGTTATTTCAACAGGCGGGTTCACCTAGCGGAGTTCTTCAAGTGATTCACGGTACTAAGCCTCAAGTGGATTATTTGCTGAAACATCCAGATATCAAAGCCATATCATTTGTAGGCTCGGTACCGACCGCTCAATACATCTATCAAGTAGGCACTCAACACCATAAACGGGTTCAAGCATTTGCAGGGGCTAAAAATCATATGGTGGTTATGCCGGATGCAAATAAAGCTCAGGTAATAAATAACCTTGTGGGAGCATCCGTCGGCGCGGCGGGGCAACGATGTATGGCGATTTCAGTCGCGGTATTTGTCGGTCCCTCTAAACAATGGATAGCCGAACTGAAAGTTGAAATGGCGAAGATTAAACCTGGACCCAAAGAGGATCCTGAAGCTACTTACGGTCCATTAATCAGCCAACAGGCTAAGCAGCGGGTTTTGTCTTTTATTGAGGAAGGTAAGCAAGCTGGAGCGATATGCGAACTGGATGGCAGCCACTGTAAAGTAGAAGGCTATCCTAAAGGCAATTGGGTTGGACCCACCTTATTTAGCGGGGTTACGACTGATATGTCTATCTACCAACAAGAAATTTTTGGTCCGGTTTTAGTGTGCATTGAAGTGGAGACGCTCGAGCAGGCGCTTGAGCTAGTAAATCGAAATCCTTACGGTAACGGTACGTCAATTTTCACTGCTAGTGGTGCTGCCGCAAGGAAATATCAACACGAAGTGCTTGTCGGTCAGGTGGGGATCAATGTTCCTATTCCCGTGCCACTACCATTTTTCTCTTTCACCGGTTGGCGTGGGAGTTTTTATGGTGATCTGCATGCTTACGGTAAGCAAGCCGTAAGGTTCTACACGGAAACCAAAACAGTCACCTCGCGTTGGTTTGACGATGATATTCCTGATGGGCCGAATCTGACGATTCAACTTAAGTAGTTTCACTGCGGAAAATCGCAGAGTGATTAAGTCATGACAGTAGATGGTGAGGTAATGCTATGGATTTTGAACTGAATGAAGACCAACGAGCGTTTTCGGAGACGGCTTTTCAGTTTGCCAATGAGCACTTAATGCCTAATGCAGCACAATGGGACGAAGAATGTATCTTCCCTAAAGATGTGTTAAAGCAAGCAGGTGAATTGGGCTTTTTGGCACTGTATACACCAGAGCAAGAAGGTGGCTTAGGATTAAGCCGCCTTGACTCGTCTATTGTGTTTGAAAAGCTAAGCATGGGTTGTACCTCCACCACGGCCTTTATGACCATCCACAATATGGTGACTTGGATGATAGCCAGTTTTGCTACCGACGAGGCCAAGCGAGCGTTTTGTCCCAGTTTAATTAGTGGAGATTGGCTGGGGTCTTACTGCCTAACGGAGGCAACGGCGGGCTCAGACGCGGCTTCTCTGCTGACAACTGCTACGAGACAGGACGACAGTTACATCATTAACGGTTCAAAAGCCTTTATCTCAGGAGGTGGAGAGACCGATGTACTAGTGGTAATGGCAAGAACGGGGGAAACCGGTGCTAAAGGTATTTCGGCATTTGTTGTACCTGCACATTGTGATGGGATCAGTTATGGGCGCAAAGAGCCTAAGATGGGCTGGAATAGTCAACCAACGCGAGCCATCACATTCGATAACGTTGTTGTCCCTGCGACATATCGCTTGGGTGAAGAGGGGCAAGGCTTCACCTTTGCTATGAAAGGTTTGGATGGCGGGCGAATCAATATCGCGACTTGTTCCGTAGGAACGGCACAGCATGCGTTAAACCAAGCTGCTCAGTATCTCCATGAACGAAAGCAGTTTGGAAGGAGTTTGAGTCAGTTTCAAGCCTTACAGTTTAAGTTGGCAGACTTAGCAACGGAGCTGGTTGCGGCGAGACAGATGGTACGTTTGGCGGCATTTAAACTCGATAACCAACATCCAGATGCGACAACTTATTGCGCGATGGCGAAACGATTTGCTACCGACGTTGGATTTAACGTGTGCGATGGTGTGTTGCAACTCTTTGGCGGTTACGGATACATCAAAGAATATTCGCTTGAGCGTCATTTCAGAGACGTCAGAGTGCATCAAATCTTAGAAGGGACCAACGAGATCATGCGTATGATCATCGCAAGACGAGTCCTAAGCGACGCATTCGCTATTGAGTAACGCATTCAACACGGAGAAGACAAAATGTCAGAGGTCAGTTCGATTCCTTATACCATTGATAATCACGTGGCTGTGTTAACCATGCACAATCCACCCGCCAATACGTGGACGTGTGAAAGCTTAGTTCGTCTTAAACAGTTGATATTCGAGCTAAACGATAACAAAGATGTCTATGCGCTGGTTATCACAGGCAACGGAGACAAATTCTTTTCCGCCGGTGCTGATTTGAAGGTTTTTGCTCAAGGGGATAAAGAAAGTGCTTGCACCATGTCAAGAGTGTTCGGAGAAGCGTTTGAGGCGTTGTCCGGTTTTCGCGGCGTATCAATTGCCGCTATTAACGGCTACGCGATGGGAGGCGGTTTAGAGGTAGCGCTCGCTTGTGATATTCGAATTGCAGAGCAACAGGCCGTTTTAGCACTTCCGGAAGCTAAAGTTGGTTTACTACCTTGTGCGGGGGGAACGCAAAACCTTACGGCTCTGGTAGGTGAAGGCTGGGCAAAACGAATCATTTTGTGTGGAGAACAAGTGTCGGCACAAAAAGCACTGGATATACGATTGGTTGAAGAGGTTGTCGAAAGGGGCAAGGCGTTGTCTGTTGCGGTAGCATTGGCAGAGCAAGTTGCTCATCAATCACCGAGCTCGGTAACGGCATGTAAGGCATTGATTCAGTCAAATCGCCACGATTTTATTTCTCATGGTTTAGTCAAAGAACGAGAACTGTTCATCCGATTGTTTGATACTGAAGATCAGCGAGAAGGGGTGAATGCTTTTCTAGAAAAAAGGCCACCCGAATGGAAGAACAGCTAGGAGAGCAAAATGTCAGATACTGTTAACTTTCAAGAAATTCCTTGTGGTGAAGGTGGTTATGTTATCGCAGTTGCCACTCTAGACAATAGCGCCTCATTGAATGCACTTACTCACAATATGATTGTGTTACTAAAACAACAACTTGAACAATGGCATCAGGATGAGCGAGTTGTGTGTGTCGTGTTGGATGGTACGGGAGAAAAGGCATTTTGCGCCGGTGGCGATGTCAGAGCCATGCACACTATGATGAAAACACAACCCGCGGATGTGGCCAAAGCGTATTGCGAGCAGTTTTTTAGCGTGGAATATGAATGCGACTACCTCATTCATAGCTACTGTAAGCCTATCATTGGTTGGGGGGACGGCATTGTAATGGGCGGAGGAATGGGGCTTTTTATGGGAACTAGCCATAAGGTTGTCACGCCTACATCACGCTTAGCCATGCCAGAAATCAGCATCGGTCTGTTCCCCGATGTAGGCGCTACCTACTTTCTTAATCAACTTGAAGACCGCTTGGGCCTATTTTTAGGACTGACCGGCGTCATGTTTAATGCCACGGATGCGATGGACATTCATATGGCAGATCACCTAGTTGCCCCAGATGCAAAAGAGAAACTGATTAATCAATTGCAGGAAACCGATTGGAGCTGCGTTGACGACAGTTACGAATTCCTCTCTGAGTGCTTGGAGAAATTGGCCGAAAAAGATGACACTAGTTTACCAGCATCACAGTTGAAACCACGTTTGGATGAAATCTGTGCAGCGTGTAACGCCACTGACATTGGTAGTGTGTTTGCCAACATTATGGCGTTACCGGGTAACGATAAGTGGTTGGTGGCGGCAAAGCATAACCTGTCACAAGGCAGCCCTATCACAGCTCACATCTGCTTTCGACAAATCAACGATTATAGTCATTTAACACTTGCAGATTGCTTTCGACTCGAACTGATTCTTGGTGTTAGGAGTGCCACATTGGGGGAGTTTGAAGAGGGGGTGCGTTCACGTCTAGTTGACAAAGACGGCGCACCGCATTGGAAGTATCCAAACATCAACTCAGTTAATAAAGCCGTAATTGACGAGTTGTTTACCTCATTGTGGCGAGAGCAAGAACATCCGCTATTTCAGCTTGGTCGGGTTTAAGGAGAAGCGCTATGAATCAGTCAGAATGTAATACCATTGCGTTTGTTGGGCTTGGTAACATGGGCAGCCCTATGGTGGAAAACCTGTTAAAAGCGGGTTTTTCCGTCAATGTCTTTGACCTTGTCCCTGAGCTTGCTAAGCAGCTTGAGTCTGTCGGTGCGAAGGCATTTATCAGCCTAGAAGCTGCGGTTGAAAATGTTGATGCTGTAATAACCATGCTTCCTGCGGGAGAGCATGTGCGAGCGGTGTATTTAGGTGACCACCATGGAGGAGAAGGGCTACTCAAACTGGTAAAACCGGGTACATTCCTTATAGATTCTTCGACAATCGAGCCGGATTCCGCAAAGTTAGTTGCTAAAGAGGCGACCAAAAATGGATTGAGTTTTGTTGATGCGCCTGTCTCTGGTGGCGTAGCAGGTGCCAAGGCTGGAACGCTTACATTTATTGTTGGTGGAACTGATCAAGCGTTTGAAACCTCCAAACAAATCTTGGCTCATATGGGTAAGAACATATTTCATGCCGGACAAGCTGGCGATGGCCAAATGGCCAAAATTTGTAATAACTTGTTATTGGGTATTGTAATGTCCGGCACCTGCGAAGCCTTAAGCCTTGGTATCGATAACGGTCTCAACCCTGAGGTACTCTCAAATATTATGCAACAAAGCTCTGGAAGAAACTGGGTTTTAGAACTATATAACCCTTGTCCGGGAGTAATGGAATCCGCTCCAGCGAGCAATCAGTACGCTCCGGGCTTTATGAGTAAGTTGATGTCAAAAGACTTGGGGTTAGGGATGCAGGCAGCGGCTAATAGCCAATCGGCTGTTCCTATGGGCGCATTAGCGCGTAATCTCTATGCATTTCATAACAATAATGGCAATGCAGAGTTAGATTTCTCCAGTCTGTTTGAGTATTTTCGTAGTGAAAGGGAGAAGTAGATGGAACTGAAACAGAGCGTTATCGCCATTACTGGTGCTGGCCAAGGATTAGGTCAAACAATGGCGACAAGTCTCGCACAACAAGGAGCGCATCTCGCATTGATGGACGTGAACCTTGAAGCGTTGGCACAGACCAAACAGTTGTGTGAGGATTTAGGGGTTAAAGCACAGATCTACCAAGTTGACGTGACCAATGAAGAACAGGTGGAATCTGTATTTAGTGACATTGTCACTGATTTTGGTGCGCTAAATGGTTTAATCAATAATGCCGGTATTCTTCGTGATGGCATGCTAGTTAAAGCGAGAGATGGTGAGATATCTAAGATGTCTTTAGACCAGTTCAACTCGGTCATTAACGTCAATCTCACCGGTACGTTTTTATGTGGCCGTGAAGCCGCAGTAAAAATGATCGAAACGGACTCAAGAGGTGTGATTATCAACATCTCAAGCGTGTCGAGGGCGGGAAACATGGGGCAAACCAACTATGCCGCTTCTAAAGCGGCGGTCGCGACCATGGCTTCTGTTTGGGGGAAAGAACTTGCGCGCTATGGCATTCGCGCTGCTGCCATTGCTCCGGGTGTCGTTGAGACATCAATGACCGCGCAAATGAAGCCAGAAGCTCGTGAAAGACTTGAGCATATGGTTCCCGTAAGACGAATGGCCGATCCGTCAGAGATCGCTCATACGGTGCGTTTTATACTTGAAAATGAATACGTGAATGGCCGCATTATCGAAGTGGATGGCGGCTTAGTGATTTAACCGCCTTTGTTCTCGATAACTATTACATAGCTTGATAATTTGGACCGCCACCGCCTTCTGGTGGGGTCCATTTTATATTGGCTGATGGGTCTTTAATATCGCAAGTCTTGCAGTGCAGACAGTTACTGGCGTTGATTTGCAGCTGTTTGCGACCTTTCACCTCAATAATCTCATACACACCAGCAGGACAGTAGCGCTGACTAGGCTCGTCAAACTGTGGAATATGGCTATCGGTGACCACATTGACATCGAGAAGTTGCAGATGACACGGTTGATTCTCTTCATGCTGGGTACCCGACAAATAGACGGATGAGGGTTTGTCAAAACTCAAGACGCCATCGGGTTTTGGGTAGCTAATGTTAGGAACGTTGGCTTTATGTGCTAACTGTGAATGATCGTCATTGGTATCAGTGACTGTCCAAGGAATCGGGCGTTTGAATAAACGGGTCCACACATTTTGCTCGAGCACATTGAGCATGCCCCCTAGAGGTTCGCCAAAACGATGCAAGTTAGCGCCAAAGTTTTGTGTGTCGCTGAGTTCTTGATGGAGCCAAGACGCTTCAAACAAGGTTTGATAATCCGCTTCATTATGCGCGCATCCCTTCGCGAGTTGCTGATAAACCGCCTCGGCAGATAACATGCCGGACTTCATTGCGGTATGAGTGCCTTTTATTTTGCCCATGTTCAGTGTGCCAGCGTCACAACCAATGAGCAGCCCTCCAGGGAATTGCTGTTTGGGGAGCGAACGAAGACCACCTTTAGCGATGGCTCTTGCACCAAACGAGATACGTTCTCCATCATGAAGGTATTTCGCAATGGCTGGGTGGTGTTTGAAGCGTTGAAATTCGTCAAAGGGACTTAGGTGAGGGTTGGTGTAATTAAGGTCGACAATAAGACCTACAGCGATTTGATGATTGTCCAAGTGGTAGACAAAGGTGCCTCCTGTGGTTTTAGAGTCGTGCAAGGGCCAACCGACGCCATGAATGACTTTGCCTTTGGCGTAGTGGGGCTGCTCATCGGGTAGTTGCCAAACTTCTTTGAATCCAAGAGCGTAATGCTGTGGCTGCTTGCCCTGATCGAGCTTAAATCTATGAATAAGTTCCTTGCCTAAATGGCCACGCGCACCTTCAGCGAAAATGGTGTACTTACCTTTTAATTCTATGCCTGCTTCAAACGTGCTTTTTTGTTTTCCTTGCTTATCTAATCCCATATCTGAAGTACAAACACCAACTACTGCGCCTGTATCTGAATAAAGAACGTTCTGCGCTGCAAAGCCAGGAAAGATTTCAACGCCAAGGCGTTCTGCCTGCTCCGCAAGCCATTGACACAACAAGCCAAGACTGATGATGTGATTCTCTTCGTTGTTGTGTAGGGTGGCTGGCGTCAGAAATGGCGGTATGTTTAGATGATTGTACTGGGTAGTTAGATAGATGAAGTCATCTTGCTGCACAGGATTGTTCACAGGTGCGTTTAGCGATTGCCAGTCAGGAATAAGCTCATCAAGCGCTCTGGTTTCAAACACAGCACCAGAGAGAATATGAGCCCCAACTTCGGCACCTTTCTCAATCACACATACCGATAGCTCTGAGTCGTTTTGCGTCGCAAGCTGTGTAAGATGGATGGCACAAGCAAGCCCCGCAGGGCCGGCACCAACTATAACCACGTCAAATTCCATGCATTCTCTTTCCATGTTCACCACCTAATTTTGCAAAATGGATCCATTTTGGAACTCTACGTATAACTATAGTGCAGTTGACGTAAACGTAAACTTTACTAAGCTCAAATAGTAACCATTAGGCTTGTTCGTTTTATCCAAGGAGTCGGTATGAAGGTGTTAGTTGCTGTAAAGCGTGTCGTTGATCCCTATGTGAAAGTTCGTGTACTTAAAGATGGTAGTGGCGTTGAAACCGCTAACGTCAAAATGTCGATGAATCCTTTCTGTGAGATTGCCGTGGAAGAAGCCATAAGACTTAAAGAGTCTGGCTCTGTAGACGAAGTAGTGGTTGTGAGTATTGGTGATAAGACAGTGCAAGAAACTTTGCGCAATGCCCTTGCTTTGGGAGCTGACAGAGCGATTCATATAGAAGCGGCAACATCACCTGAGCCTTTAGCTGTAGCAAAAATCTTGAAAGCGATGGTTGAGAAAGAACAGCCAACATTGGTTCTACTAGGTAAACAATCGATCGATACGGACAACAATCAAGTTGCGCAAATGCTAGCGGCTTTGACGAGTAGACCTCAAGGAACGTTTGCCTCGCAAGTCATACTGTCGGGTGAGTATGTTGAAGTCACTAGAGAGATAGACGGGGGACTGGAGACCTTGAAGCTGACGTTACCAGCCATAATCAGTACCGATTTGAGGTTGAACGAGCCTCGTTATGCGTCCTTACCTAACATCATGAAGGCCAAGCGCAAGCAACTGGATGTTATCGATGTTGACTCATTGGGCGTGAACTTGAGTCCGAAACATCAGGTTTTGGAAGTCTTAGCTCCCAAAGCGCGTCCAGCAGGCGTGAAAGTCGCAACTGTAGATGAGTTGATCGATAAGTTAACGAATGAAGCAAAAGTACTTTAAGCCGGTGAGTATCAAGGAGAAGGGATTATGAATACGCAAATTCTTGTTATTGCAGAGCACGATAACCACAGCGTAGCGCTTGATACCTTTAAAACGCTATCCGCAGCAGCGCAAATAGGTGAAGACATTTCGGTGCTTGTCATGGGGTATCAATGTCAGGAGGTAATAGAGTGTATTGGCCAATGCGATATCGTCAAGCAGGTGATCGTCGCAGACAATGAACAATTTAGTCATTTACTTGCTGAGAACGGAGCGCCAATAGCGGTGCAGCTTGCCAAAGACTTTACACATATTTTGGCTCCAGCGACGACATTTGGGAAAAATATGCTACCACGTATTGCTGCGTTGCTCGACGTAGGCCAGCTATCTGATGTCGTGGAAATTGTAACGGCAGATACGGTTATCCGCCCAATCTATGCCGGTAACGCGCTAGCGAAAGTGAAGTCGACGGAGGAAAAAATACTCATGACGATACGCGGTTCAGCGTTTGAAGCTGTGGGGCTTGAACCCGCGAATCAAGCGCCAGTGATAGCGGTCGGCGGTCATGATATTGGGAATGGCCTTTCGGCATTTGTCTCTCAGCAACAAAATGAGAGCGAGCGCCCTGAATTAGCGGCTGCTAGTGTGGTTATTTCTGGTGGGCGTGGTGTAGGCAGTAAAGACAACTTCGCTTTGGTGGAACAACTCGCTGATAAACTCGGTGGTGCTATTGGTGCGTCGCGAGCCGCGGTTGATGCGGGATTTGTTTCTAACGACCTGCAAGTAGGCCAGACGGGTAAAATAGTCGCGCCAGATTTGTACATTGCTATCGGTATTTCAGGTGCAATCCAACATATGGCAGGGATGAAAGACTCTAAAGTGATCGTCGCGATAAACAGTGATCCTGAAGCACCCATTTTCCAAGTTGCGGACTATGGATTAGTAGGGGATTTGTTTGACATTATGCCGGAGCTTATCGACAAAGTACCCTAAGAGCTTAGGTTAAAAACAAACTCGCTACTTTGCTGTTAGGACAATTCCTACAGCGCGTATGAGGTTGGTTGTTACTCGATAATGTATTTCCAATATATTGAATAGTAAAGACTATTTTGCTCTTAAAAATGAATTGGTAGAGAAGTTGTTTTTGGGTGCTAACTTTTTGTTATGAATATCGTTGATTTCGTATAGGATGCTCCACCCGCAGTTTTTCGTCGGCAACGACTAGGCAAACATGTCCGCCACTTCTCTCTATACTGACCTTTCTGGTTACTACGACCTAATGTGTGTCGATATTGATTACCAAGCGCAGAGTCATAACGTAAAACGATTGCATCAATTGTTTGGAAACCAAGGAAATACTCATCTTGATTTAGCATGTGGCACTGGCCCTCATGTCCGTCACTTTATTGATTATGGTTATCAAAGTAGTGGTTTGGATATCAATCAACCTATGTTGGATTTCGCGTCGGTTAGATGTCCGGAAGCTCAGTTTTCGCTACAAAATATGAGCGAATTTACTGTTACACAGCCACTTGATTTGATTACCTGTTTTCTCTATTCGATTCACTACTGTGACGGGATAGAAAGGCTTAAACAGTGCATCAATAGTGTATTTAATGCTCTATCAGTCGGTCGCGTATTTTGCTTCAATGCGGTTGATAGGTTAAAAATCAATAACCATTCTTTTGTTCAGCATTCCGTAGAGAGCGAAGGCAGTAAATTTACGTTTCGTTCAGGTTGGTATTATGAAGGCCAAGGTGAGCGTCAGGCGCTTAAGCTTAACATTGAAAAAACCACAGGTGACGAAACGCAAAGTTGGTTTGATGAACACCCGATGGTGGCTTTCACTATCCAAGAACTAAAAGCACTATTAGAACCGCTATTCTACGTACACCTGTTTGAACATGACTATGAAAAAATAACGCCTTGGGATCAGCAATCGGGCAATGTTCTAGCGGTTTGCGTTAAGAAGTAACAGCGTCGTGCTAGGTTGCATCGAGAGTAAATAAATCAAAGCTCGTTAAATATGCAACCTAGCTATCATATTGAACACCCTTAACTTGAAGCGAGTGCACTTCGCTTGCAGGATAATGCACTCTGTTTTAAGTCACTAAGGAATGTTTGATGGCTGGTATTACCGAGCTAGAGCAGTTATTGAGCTCTATGAGTCCATGTCTTCTCGAAGACGAAGTCGTATTCTGTCATGTGAAAGGGGCGCTTAAGGAATATACAAAACTCGAGTTGATTGCTACCTTCATTGAAGCGGAAGGCCTCACACTTGTCCTACCTAAAGCCGAAGCTGTCAAAGCGAAATTGAGTTTTGAGTCAGTATTTCAACAAATTACGCTTAATGTTCATTCTAGCCTTGAAGCTGTAGGTCTAACCGCAGCCGTCGCCTCAAAATTGGCGGGCAAAGGCATTAGTGCCAACGTCATTGCTGCCTACTATCACGACCATATTTTCGTGCCATCACTAGAAGCTCAAAAAGCTTTACTAGCTTTACAAGAGTTTAGTGACGACAAATCCAGCAATGATGGAGCATCTAATGACCGCTGCCATTAGAGCTAAAGCCGTTTGTCTTTTTCGACATAACGGAAAGGTGTTACTTGCAGAAGGTTACGACCCTGCAAAAGACCAGCACTACCTGATCCCCGTTGGTGGTGGCATTGCGTTTGGCGAAACGTCGCGAGAGGCCGCTGAACGAGAAGTAAAAGAAGAAATCGGCGCAGATGTAACGTCCCTTGAACTTCTTGGCGTTAGTGAGAACCTCTTTACCTTCGATGGACGCTCTGGACATGAGATTGTGTTTGTCTATCAGGGGCGATTTGTTGATCAAGGTTACTATCAAAAGACGCATATCGACGGGGTTGAAACTAATGGAGTGGAATTTGTCGTTAAATGGGTTGAAGAAAGCGAGCTACTGGCAGGAAAGATACCGATTTATCCAGAGGGTATCTCAGAGATGTTACCAACGTAAGGAATGAAAAGAAGAAAGGACGCTGTTTTGTATCAATTATATTATTACCCTAACAATGCGAGCTTGGCACCGCATCTTTTGCTTCATCATATGAAGCTTCCCTATGAACTGCTCTTGGTGGACAAAAAGGAGAAGGTTCAAAAGTCTGCAGATTATTTAAAGCTGAATCCTGCGGGACGAATTCCTACTCTTGTAGCGAACGGTCAGGCTATTTTTGAAAGTCCAGCGATTTGTATTCACCTATGTGAAAGTCACCCCGAACACAAGTTGATTCCGGCGATTGGGAGTCCGTTGCGTCCGCTATTTTTTCAGTGGTTAACCTATTTAAACAATACACTGCAAGCCGAATTGATGGTGCGTTACTATCCACATCGTCATACCAATGATGATTCGACCATTCCCAATCTCTTGTCGGCCCAAGACGAGCGTATTGCAGAGGCGCTGGGCATTATTAATGATCAGCTTGAGGGTAACGAATACCTATTAGGTGCAAACATTTCTGCCTGTGATTATTTTTTATTTATGCTGGCAGAATGGTCACTCCCTGTAGAAAGAAATCCAATGACGTTTGCTCATTTGGCGGATTATCTACAAAGATTGTCTACTAACCCAACGATTAAAGCAGTCAGTGAAATAGAAGAAATAGACCTTTCTCCATTTATCAAAGGATATTACAAATAACGGGATAGCCGGATAGACTAATAAGGAATTACACATGAAACAAAGGACGTTTTCATCATGGCTGCATACTGAACTGCCAATCATTCAAGCGCCTATGGCCGGAGTGCAAGACAGTAAGCTTGCGATAGCAGTAAGCGAAGCTGGTGGTTTAGGCTCCATACCTTGTGGCATGCTTTCTAAAGAGCGTATTGTAGAAGAGTTAGAGTCCATTACATCAGCGACCGATAAACCATACAATCTTAATTTTTTCTGCCACTTAATGCCTAACTTTGATCAAGAACGCCAAGCTCAGTGGCGTAATCGACTTGCACCCTATTTTGAAGAGTTGAAACTCGATATTGCCATTCAACCTAGCATGGCAACGCGCATGCCATTTAGCGAGGATATCGCTGATGCTATTGAAGCATTTAAACCTCCTTACATCAGTTTCCATTTTGGGTTGCCGAAGAAGGCTCTTTTAGAACGAGTAAAAAGCTGGGGGACATGTATTTTGTCTTCGGCGACTACCGTCGAAGAGGCGGTTTGGTTAGAGACAAACGGGGCGGATGCGATTATTGCTCAAGGAGTGGAAGCGGGCGGTCATAGGGGAATGTTCCTAACGGATGATCTTGATACTCAATTACCAGTCGAAGATCTTATCAAGGAAATTGTTGATAATGTTACTGTACCCGTCGTGGCGGCTGGAGGTATCAGCACTGCTGACAAGGTTGAACACGCGTTTAACATAGGTGCTGAGGTAGTTCAGGTGGGGACCGCATTTCTATTGTGCGATGAGGCCACGACATCGACGTTACATCGTGATGCTATCAAAAGCACTCAGTCTCAGCATACTGCAATTACCAATGTATACTCGGGCCGACCGGCACGAGGAATAGTCAATCGTGCAATGAGGGAGCTTGGCTTTGTAACACAGGAAGCACCGCAATTTCCCTATGCGTCTATCGATATCACGCAGCTCAGAGGACAGGCAGAGCAGCAAGGTAGCGCAGACTTCTCACCGCTTTGGTGTGGAGAAAGCACTGACGGTTGTAAAGAAGTATCGGCAGAAAAGATACTCAGAGATCTCGCTAGAGTTTGAGTAATTAACGTAATATTGCGATAAACCTTATTTATTCATAAACCCGAATTACTATAGAGAAACCACAATGGATTACGACCAATTCAACGAATTTTGCGGCGCTTTCCCAGCGACCAGTCATGTTATTCAATGGGGTGATGCTCATGTCTGGAAGGTCGGTGGCAAAGTCTTCGCTATTGGGGGCTGGAACAAAGAGAGCGGGGCAGCGTTTACTTTCAAAACGTCGGATTTGAATTTTGATTTTCTTAGTGACAGTGAAGGCTATCGGCCTGCGCCATACTTTGCGAGTCGTGGAATGAAGTGGATACAGCAGGTGGAGACGTCAGGTCGACTTGACGAAGAATTACAATATTACCTTAAAGAATCATATCGGTTGGTGGCGTTAGGTCTAAGTAAGAAAAAACGTGGTGAGCTAGGTATCGTGATTGACGACTAACTCACCCCGTTTAACGTTTAGTCAATAGTTGGCTGCTGGAGGTGTTCAACCAGTACTTTGACGAATCGCGCCGCTTCGCCACCAGTACAGGCTCTATGATCGAATGTGATCGACAAAGGTAGCGCTTTGATGACTATTGGCTGGCCGTCTTGTAAAACTAGTTTTTCGATAATTCGACCAGCTCCTACGATAGCGACTTGAGGCGGTGAGACGACAGGAGTCGCGAAAATTCCAGCAATGGCACCAAAGTTCGACAGTGTTATCGTCGCGTGTTGTAGTTGTTCTCTGCCTATTCGCCTGGCCCGAATGCCCTCTACAGTGTCATTTAACCAATGGCGAATTCCTTGTTGGTCAAAGCTGTCGGCGTTTCTGAGTACTGGGACATACAATCCATGGCTACTATCTACCGCGATTCCGATATTCACTTTGCTATGAACACAACGAGTCATTGTATCGGCATCAAACCATGCGTTTAAAGCCGGTTCTTTTTGGCAAGCAAACACAACAGCTTTAATTAAACGGCCAGAGATATCCTCTTTTTGTGACCAATTGGACAACAACGCTTCTTCAGTGATCGTCACAGAAGCAACGTTGTGATGTGACTCCGCCATAGTGCCGACCATGGTGCGTCTTGCTCCTTTAAGCACTTCCGTTCCGGGTGTCTGTCGGTCGAGTTCGTTGTAAATATCTGTGTCAGTGATAACACCGTCATGTCCGCTTCCTTTCACCTTTAATAGGTCAACACCGAGCTTCTTAGCGAGAAGCCGAGCAGACGGCATCGCCGTGACTGTTTGTTCTGAGTTTGAATGATGAGCAGGCCCAACCCAAAAGTCATCAACTTCAACGTGGTGTGTGTGATTTGACACATTGCCAACAACGGTTGCTGCATCGCTTGATGTGGCTTTAGAGTGGGTCGCAGACGCTTCCGTGACCACTTCTTCAATCTCAATCAGCAAACTGCCGATGTTGATGACGTCACCTTCCTCCCCATGACGGCTGACGATTTTGCCACTGTAAGGTGCTGGCACTTCTACAACGGCTTTCGCGGTTTCGACGGTTAAGATCACCTGATCAACGTCTACATGTTCACCAACGTTAACGTGCCATTGAACAATTTCAGACTCAGCGAGTCCTTCCCCTAAATCTGGTAATAAAAATGACTTCATTTCCAGCCCTCCACAAGTTCGCGTGCGGCAAGTGTGATGTCTTGTTCTTGAATTAAGAAATAGTCTTCGTTTTTGTAATATGGCATAACGGTGTCGAGCCCAGTAACACGCCTAGGTGGGGCTTTGAGAAGACACATAGAATGTTCGGAAACTCGAGTAATGATCTCCGCTCCGACACCACAGCTTTGGCTTGCTTCATGGACGATAAGTAAACGTCCTGTTTTTTCCAGTGATTTAATAATGGTGTCCATATCGAGAGGCTTTATACTCGCGAGATCGATGACTTCTGCTTCAATTCCTTGTTCCGAAAGCGATTGGGCGGCTTGCAGGGTTTCAACTACACAAGCTCCCCAAGTGACGACTGTGAGATCCCGTCCTTTTCTTAGTGTGTAGCAGGTATCAAGAGGCAGAGCTTGTCCATCGTTTACTACGGGGGATTTGACTGTTCGATAGATTCGCTTTGGCTCGAAAAACA
This sequence comes from Vibrio sp. CyArs1, assembly GCF_022432925.1. NCBI lineage: Bacteria > Pseudomonadati > Pseudomonadota > Gammaproteobacteria > Vibrionales > Vibrionaceae > Vibrio > Vibrio sp. CyArs1. The sequence continues at coordinate 326,424 of NZ_JAKRBO010000001.1, forward strand.
TTACAGGGTCGTTACTACGAATTGCAGCTAGCAGAAGTCCGTATGCTCGTTGAGGAGAGGAGGGAATAACGACCTTTAATCCAGGAATATGAGCAAACAGGGTTTCGATGCTTTCAGAATGATGCTCAGGGGCGTGTATGCCGCCACCAAACGGTGCCCGAAATACCGCAGGGCAGGTTAACCGACCTCTAGTGCGGTTTCTCATTCTTGCAGCGTGGCAAATGAGGTGTTCCATCGCAGGAAAGACAAAGCCCTGAAATTGAAATTCGGCAATAGGTCTTAACCCTTGTGTTGCCATGCCAACCGCGACGCCTCCTATTAGGGCTTCGGCAAGGGGAGTATCAATCACTCTTCTTAATCCAAATTTCTCTTTTAAACCGACAGTAGCGCGAAACACACCGCCGTTGTCTCCAACGTCTTCGCCTAGTAGCACGACGTTTTTGTCGTGCTCCATTTCATAATGAAGTGCCAAGTTAACCGCTTCAATAAGCGTGATTTCGGGAGTTTGTTGATTAATCATGTTTGCCTCCCTGCATTCGCAACGTCTTATTAATCAGCGTATCTCTTTGCGGTGCTAGCTCGCTTGTTGGGGTTTCGTAGAGATAATCGAACGCCGACTCTGGTGGTTGAGGTGGGGTGGCTAAATAACGAGTAACAGCTTCTTCAACGATGGTTTTGGCTTCTTGAGCCAGTAACTGTTCCTGTTCATCAGACCAAAGGCTTAGCGCGATTAGATAGGATTTCAGACGTTTTATTGGTTCATAGTCCCAGGCTTGTTGTAGCTCTGAATCACTACGGTAACGACTAGCATCATCAGCGGTTGTGTGGTCACTTAGTCGATAGCTGATAGCTTCAATCAAAGTGGCTCCTTTGCCCTTTCTCGCTCGATCGACCGCTTGCAAAATGGTGTCATACATCGCTATAACATCATTGCCGTCCACTGTGAGACCGGGTAATCCAGCTCCAACCGCTTTGTCTGCTAAAAATTCTGCGCCACATTGTAGCGAGCGAGGGACGGAAATCGCCCATTGGTTATTGTTGACGACAAAAATCAAAGGAATGTTCCATGCACCAGCACAGTTGAGTGATTCCAAGAAGTCGCCTTTAGATGTGGCTCCATCTCCACAAGTTACCAAAGCGACATCGTGGTTCCCCTTAATTTTTAACGCGGACGCCACTCCTACGGCATGAGTGCATTGTGTGGCGATAGGAACGCAGAAGGGAAGATCGGTGCATGGTGAGCCATCATCAAATTCGAAATCACTGCCTCGCTCATCGCCTCCCCAGTATTGGAGGTTTTTCTCTATAGCGATACCACGAACCCAGAGAGCGGGCATATCACGGTAATAAGGAACAAAGACGTCTGATCTTGTGAGAGCGTGACCGATGGCGATACCGATGGCTTCTGCGCCAAGATGGGAAGGGTAGGTACCAAGTTTGCCGGTTCGCTGAAGAGCAACGGCTTTTGCATCGTATGTTCTCGCAACTACCATGTCGCGATAGAACTGAAGTAAGGTGTTCTCATCTGCCCATTGGGGCAACGGCTTAACGAGATTACCTTGGTAGTCGATAAAACGACGCATGGGTAATGCTTGTACGTTCATCTCGAACTCCTTTTCGCACGCTCTGATAAGAGCTAGTGCTAGAAAATCCCAGGGTACAACCTTGATTTTTGTTTTCAGACATGATGGTAATCGTCTGAAGACAAAAGAATCATTGATACTATAAGTGTAATCAAATTGTTAAAAAGTGCCGCATTTAGATGCCCTGATACTAGTAAAATTAACCTTACAGGGGTACTTATGTGAATTAATATATGGAATTGAAAATCAAATCTGGGGATATCGACTGGTTTTGAACGAGCGCGATTGTTTGGTGTGATATATGTCACTGGTATTACCTGTTGTAATTTCATGTAGAGGTTGGGCAACTACAACAGGTTTTCTGCCATATGTGGGTCTTGAGCTCTAAATCTCTTCACATAGTTCGAGTGGTAGACCGTCAGGATCTTGGAAAAACGTAAAACGCTTACCAGTGTATTCGTCAATTCGTATTGGTTCTACGTCAATATCATTTGCTTTTAGATAATCGACAATTTGCTCTAGTTTGGTGACATTAAATGCTAAATGTCTTAAACCCATAGCTTCTGGAAAGCTAGGACGTTCAGGAGCTCCAGGGAAAGTGAACAGCTCAAGTTGCGTGCCATCAGGTAAGGCGAGATCTAGTTTGTAGGAGTCTCGATGTTCGCGATAGTTCTCGTCGATGATTTCCAGCTTTAGTATGTTGACATAAAAGTGTTTCGACTTTGCGTAGTCGGAACAAATGATGGCGGTGTGATGGATCCCATTAAGCATTTTGTCTTCCGTCGTTGATTGGTTAATTGGTTAGCTTGGATGGCAGTTCCTTGACGACATAGTCAATAAACACGCGTAAGCGGGCCGGCATATACTTGGTTTGTGCGTATTGGAGTGCAACGGCTCCATGGTAGTTACTCTTGATGGTCCAATCCGAGAGGACGGGCACAACACTGCCATCTTCTATGGCTTCAGAAATAACAAAATCATGAAATATTCCGATGCCGAGACCTTGTTTAACGCCATGGAGGCGCATCTGAGAGTGGTTGATGGCATAGCGTCCTGCTACTTTCACAGTATGAAACTCATCGTCTTTGAGAAAATCCCAAATGTTGTCGCGTTCCGTTTCAGCAAGATAGAGGCAGTCATGTTTCTCAAGATCACTTGGTGTATAGGGCAGTCCACGCTTAGCAATGTAATCGGGACTGGCACACAGTACGAGGTTGGTTGGTCCTAACTCTTTCATAACGAGGTTTTCGTCTGGTTTGTCAGTAAGCTTGAATGCAACGTCGATGCCCATGCGCAACAGGTCGATTTCGCCATCAACGGCGCGAACTTTCAATTGAATTTCCGGATATCGCACTAGGAAGGGAGTAATAAAAGGTTGTAATACTGAGTTAAGAAACGCTTCCGGTGCGGCGACAGTAATAGACCCGCTTGGCTCAGTATGGTCGGATTGAGAGACGTCAATGGCCTGTTGTGCCGCGTTCACCATTAACACACTTTGGTCGTAAACCTTTTGCCCAGCCTGAGTGATAACCAACTTGCGCGTAGTGCGCTCAAACAACTTTGCCGATAGCGCACTTTCAAGACGAGTAATGGTTTTAGATAGCGCAGACGGCGTGACCCCCAGCTTTTTTGCGGCAGCGGTAAAGCTGCCTTCGTTTACCACCAAAATAAAAGACGCGAGGTCAGGTAGTAAACTCAATAACTTATGGCTGAACATTATTGTTGCCTCAGATTCACTAATGGTTTTCCATCTTAAGGGATAATCGTTTGCACCACAATGAACTAAAATGATTCCAATCTAGATATAAGGCGAATCAATACGCTGTAAATATCACCTCCCTACATAACCTATTGATAAATAGGATAGAAAAAGGAATCCACTATGTCTTCTGCGTTTTATAAGCAAATCCAAGAGCAAATTGAAGAAGTAAAAGCTGAAGGACTTTATAAGTCTGAGCGCATCATCACTTCTCAACAACAAGCGGCTGTTGAAATCTCAACAGGTGAAGAAGTACTAAACTTCTGCGCGAATAACTATCTTGGCCTTGCAAACCATCCTGCACTTATCGACGCTGGTAAAGCGGGCATGGATAAAAACGGCTTTGGTATGGCTTCAGTTCGTTTTATCTGTGGTACTCAAGACATTCACAAAGAACTTGAGCAGAAACTGTCTACATTCCTAGGTAAAGAAGACACTATCCTTTACACATCATGCTTCGATGCAAACACAGGTTTGTTCGAAACTATCTTGGGTAAAGAAGATGCCATCATTTCTGATGCGCTAAACCACGCTTCTATCATTGACGGTGTCCGTCTATGTAAAGCAATGCGTTACCGTTACTCTAATAACAATATGGAAGAGCTTGAGCAGCAGCTGATCGCAGCTAACGAAGCAGGTGCTCGCCATAAGCTAATCGTAACTGACGGTGTATTCTCAATGGACGGTGTGGTCGCAAACCTTCCTGCAATCTGCGATTTGGCAGATAAGTATGATGCGCTAGTGATGGTTGATGACTCTCACGCAGTTGGCTTCATGGGGAAAAACGGCGCGGGTACACATGAGTTCCACGACGTTGTAGACCGTATCGACATCATCACTGGTACGCTAGGTAAAGCAATGGGTGGTGCGTCAGGTGGCTATACTTCTGGTAAGAAAGAAGTGATTGACTGGTTACGTCAGCGTTCACGTCCATACCTGTTCTCTAACTCTGTAGCACCAGCTATCGTCAATGCGTCTATCCGTGTTCTAGATTTGCTACAAGAGAGTGGTGACCTACGTGAACGCCTATGGGAGAACGCTGCTCATTTCCGTACTCGTATGGAAGGTGCTGGTTTCACTATGGGTGGTACCGATCATGCAATCATTCCAATCATGCTAGGCGACGCAAAAGTGGCTGCAGAGTTTGCTGAGCGTGCGTTAGCGAAAGGTATCTACGTTATTGGTTTCTCTTTCCCAGTAGTACCTAAGGGCCAAGCTCGTATTCGTACTCAAATGTCTGCGGCTCATTCTCGTGAGCAACTTGACCGCGCTATCGATGCATTCATCGAAGTTGGCAAGGATATGGGTCTTATCTAAGGTTTTTAGGGTTTCGGGTTTAGAACCTGAAACCTGTCTTTAAGGTTACATTATGAAAATTAAAGCGCTATCTAAGCTAAAGCCTGAGCAAGGCATTTGGATGACCGAAGTGGACAAGCCTGAACTTGGTCACAACGACATTCTAATTCGTATTAAGAAAACGGCAATTTGTGGTACTGATGTACATATCTATAACTGGGATGAGTGGTCACAAAACACGATTCCTGTTCCTATGGTTGTCGGCCACGAATATGTAGGTGAAGTAGTTGGTATTGGCCAAGAAGTTCGTGGCTTCGAAATTGGCGACCGCGTATCTGGCGAGGGTCACATTACTTGCGGACATTGTCGTAACTGCCGTGGCGGTCGTACTCACCTATGCCGCAACACAGTTGGTGTTGGTGTAAACCGCACTGGTGCGTTCTCTGAATACTTGGTTATTCCAGCGTTCAATGCGTTTAAGATCCCTGAAGGTATCTCTGACGATCTAGCATCTATTTTTGACCCGTTCGGAAACGCTGTTCACACTGCGCTGTCTTTTGACCTAGTTGGTGAAGATGTACTGATTACAGGCGCTGGCCCTATCGGCATTATGGCCGCTGCGGTTGCCAAGCACGTAGGTGCGCGCCACGTAGTTATTACAGACGTTAACGAATACCGTCTAGATCTTGCAAGACAGATGGGTGTAACACGTGCCGTAAACGTTGCAAAAGAAAACCTAAAAGATGTGATGGCAGAACTAGGCATGACTGAAGGCTTCGATGTAGGTCTTGAAATGTCTGGTGTTCAAGCGGCATTTAGTTCAATGCTTGAAACCATGAACCACGGTGGTCGTATCGCACTACTAGGTATTCCACCATCAGACATGGGTATCGATTGGAACCAAGTGATCTTCAAAGGTCTGGTGATCAAAGGTATCTACGGCCGTGAAATGTTCGAAACATGGTATAAGATGGCAAGCTTGATTCAATCTGGCTTAGATCTGACGCCAATTATCACTCACCATTATAAGATTGATGATTTCCAAGAAGGCTTCGACGTCATGCGCAGCGGGCAGTCTGGAAAAGTTATTCTCGATTGGGAATAACTTTAGGGCATATTGTGAAATAAAAGAGCCAGAGATAATTCTCTGGCTCTTTTATTTAATAAATGGCGACTAATTGTTTTGCTCTTTATCTCTATTTTCGTAGTAGTCCCAAACGGTGTAACGTTCGTCGTCAGAGATAACGCAATAAGGTACACGTTTACCTTCTTCTGAGAATCTTTCTAATTTATGTCCTTGCTCAACGCAGTAAACATAAGCAGGGTCACTTTCAACCGTTATTTCGTCTACATCATATTTATCTGGCTCGCTCGCACAACCAGCCATAACTCCCACCGCTAATGCGCCAATCACCCATTGTAACTTTTTCATTCTTTCTCCTAGTTGGAATTCACGCTTTGAGTTAAGTGTAGGAGATTTCAAAGGAAAAGTGTTTTGATTGAGTCAAATTATTCAATATTTTATGAGAATGACCGGTCAATTGTCGTTTCGTTCCCAAAATTCCTACAAACGGTGCTTCATTGATTAAATAAGAACAAAACGGTGAGTATGAAACTCACCGTTTAGTCGCTTCGAAGCGCTAAATATACTTGTTACCTTCACCAAAACGGTAGATAAGTCGAGTTCCCCATAGTTGGTCTCGAGCACCAGAATTACGATGGTAAGCGTATTTCCAGTCAGCCTGCAGAGACCAATTGGCATTGAGGGAATAGTGAACACCAGTGCCAATGTTCCATTGTAGCTTTTTAGTATCGCGGTCTTTATCCAACATGGCTTCACCTACGCCAGCATTTAAATAAGGTTTAAATGCGCTGCCGGGCATAAAGTAGTACTGAACATCTAAGCTATAGTTCTCATAGATGTGCTTTTCGTTGCTTACCGTCGAGTCATAATTTCCTTGCATATAGCCTAAACGAGTAGAAAACTGCTCTGTGAAGTACAAGCCCAATGTAAAGGCAGGAGCAAAGTCGTTTTTCAGGTTACGTTCATTATCCAATTGCGGATACGCAAAGCCGGCACTCACACCAACGATACCGTAGGTAACGGGGTCGTCTGTGTACTGGTGGTAGTTCTTTTTCTGTCTACGTTTAAGGCTGTCATCCGTTTCACCTGCACCAAAGGCATAGTTAACTTGCATTTGGTACTTAGTCTCTACTTCACCATTGCGCATGACATTGGAATGAACGCCGACGAAACCAGTACCAGCTTTAATTACTTCGCGCCCTGCAATGTTGTTTACGCCTCGCCCCAGACTATCGACAGGGTCTAGGAAGAACAAAGCTGTTGAGCCTAGGGCATCAGAACCCCAAACAGTTCCTCCTCGTAAGCGAATTTCTTTTTCTTTGTTGAATGCCCATTCACCATATACCCAGCCAAGGGTAGGGGTAACAACCAAATCTTGAATTGATGGGATCTCTGCAAAGGCTTCGATACCATATTCCCAATAAAAGGTGGACATAAGTGTGGAATACATAAACGCATCCCATTGTCTATAACCAGATTTCCGAGCAGCTTGGTAATAAACACCACCAAAATATGGGTGTCCGATGTAGTTGATAATGTGATCATCGCGATCCCATACAGGCCCCGAGCGCACGTTATCCCACCACTTATTCATTAATTGAATATCATCTTTTTCCCAGTTAGTAATAGATTCGGGCATCAGTGCTAAGACACCTGCTACACCAACGCCATACGCAAAGATAGATTTAGTTTGAGACCAAAGCCTTTCACTGTCTTCGCCATTTTGAGGGTTAAACAGAGAAACGCGATATGGAGAATCATAGAAGTTTGTTGGGTTGTCAGACTCATTTGCTATACGCAACTCTTCAAAGCTACTGTTAGTGGATATGGAACGGTATCCAAGGCTATTCAGTTTTGCAGACTGAGTTGAACTGAGACCTGAGTCAGATAGCTTGTGATCTTCTGCGATGGCTTGTTGAACAAAATCTTGCTGAGAAATAGCAGGACTATGATTATCAGAACTATGATTATCAGAGGATAATGTGTCATCTTGAGCGAAAGTCGTTGGAACGGCGACTAAGATGGATAATGCGATTAACGATTTTTGAAGTTTCATATTGTAAGAGGAACTTGGCAAACGAATTTATAATATTAGTTGCTTAAGGTCCCTTTAAGCGAGGGAGCAATAATACAGCGTTCATTTATGTTAGTCGCTTATTTAGTCAGGACAAAACTGTGTCTAAGTGTAAATGAATGTTTTTGTGATAGACTTCTCGCAATATTTCATAGGTTAGCAGGTTACAAGTGAGACAAATTACCACGGCTATTCATCCTGATATTGAACATCTCGATGACAAAAAGATTATCAAACGAAATGCAACTCGCGCTATTGCGATTGATGGTGAAAATATTTTGCTGTTGTTTACTGAGCGTTATCATGATTACTCTCTTCCGGGCGGTGGATTAGATGAAGGCGAGGACGTTATTGCAGGTATGGTGAGAGAGCTAGAAGAAGAAACGGGTGCCCAAAATATCCATTCCATAAAGCCTTTTGGAATTTATGAAGAATTTCGTCCATGGTATAAAGATGATGCAGATGTAATGCATATGATTTCTTACTGTTATTCATGCAAAGTCGACCGAGAGCTTGGTGCGACTGCTTACGAAGATTATGAAGTAAAGAATGGTATGAAAGCGGTTTGGATAAACATCCACGAGGCAATCGCCTTTAATGAAAAGACCATTGCAGAAAGCGATAAAAAAGGGATGAGCATTGAAAGGGAAACCTACTTGCTACACTTGATCGCAAAAGAAATGCTATAGAGCTAAGGGATTAAACAATGAAATTGATGACTAAAGACGACAATTTCTTTTTCTTGCTTGGTTCTCTGTTGGTATTGTTTTTCTTAAGTGCGGTCGTTCATCAATTTAAAGATGAAGCTCAAGACTATGTTCTCGCGTTACTCATCCTTTGTATGAGTACGTCGATCGTTGGCGTACACAGAAAACAGACATTTTATCGATCTTGGTATGCGGTAATGATAACTGTGGTCGTGATTTCAGGTAGTATCTCTATCTTTGAAGACTATGACCTGTCCCTAATCACCATGTTTGCAATGCTGTTCTTCGTCTTAGCGCAAACCTTTTCCGCGCTGAAGCAGGTGATGACACCTAAGAAAGTTACGCTAAATCAGATTGTGGGCTCTATTTGCGTTTACTTGCTTTTTGGTTTGTCATTTGCATTTATCTACCTGATTCAGCTTGAGCTGTTCGTTGCTCCTTTTAACGGCTTGGAGGCGAAGCCATGGCTGGATAACCTTTTCGAAGTTATCTATTTTAGTTTTATCACATTAACGACTGTTGGCTATGGAGACATCTCTCCAGCGCTTGCGATTCCGAAGTTTTTTGTGTTTCTAGAATCAATTACGGGTAGCTTCTATCTAGCGATAATGGTTGCAAGTTTAGTGAGCAGCCATCTGTCCCAAAAGGAAGTCCATTAGTACTCAGATAGAGCAGCGACTGGCTGCTCTTTTCATTTCAGCTTGCCTCATTGGCATAGCATCAATGGTTTCCTTTACTAAGGCCCAATCTGTTTTTGCTCCCCAGCGAAGTTTTTCCGAGCCATCTTTACCGATTAGAACAGCTGCATGCTCGCCTTTGTTGATTCCATACATTTTGATCAGTGTGGAGTAGTCAAACGTCTCTTTAACCCATGCAGGGGAGGAGAAACCATCCTCGGTAATAACCAGAGTAACTACATCTCTTTCGTCTAACGAGCACTCATTAGTAAGAGTACCCAGCAAAAATTCCTTCACTTTGTCGTCATTGCTGGGTGCAAAGTACATGACGCTACGATGCGACATATCGTAATGAACCTCTCCAGAGCGCTTTGACCCATATTCTGGATAACCACAGGCGGTGCCGCTCAACAATGTCAACAGAGCGATTAGTCCAACATTTCTCATCGTTACCTCCTAAAGCTATCTCAGTGGTTATACGTTAAGTTTAGCAATTGAGTTTTCTATTGCTAAAACAATCAAACATGATTTCTGGTATCATGGACGGCAAATTGATAAAGATGTTCATTATGGAATCAATAGCGATATTTGTAGATGTACAAAATGTCTACTACACCACTCGTCAGGCGTTCGGTCGCCGCTTTGACTACAATGCGCTTTGGGCTAAGCTGAGCCAAAGTTATCGAATTGATATTGCGAGAGCCTACGCCATTTCGTCAACTGATCCTAAGCAAAGGCAGTTTCATCACATTTTAAGAGGCATTGGTTTTAATGTTCAGCTAAAGCCCTTTATTCAGCGTTTAGATGGCAGCGCAAAAGGAGATTGGGATGTAGGGTTGGCTTTGGATGTGTACGAAACCGCAAATAGTGTAGATAGAATCGTCCTGATATCTGGAGATGGCGACTTTCAAGTTTTGGTGGAACGTATTCAGCAGAGATTTAACACCAAAGTTACGGTAGCTGGTGTGAGATCGTTGACGGCCAATAACCTAATCCAAGCAGCTGACGACTATATTGAAATTGATTCTGATTTGTTGATAGGTCAACAGAATGAAAAGTAAGCTTCTCGTCGGCGCACTGGCCACAGAGTTCAAAACGGTTTCTGCAATGATGCGCATTTATTGCAAAAAGCATCATGGAAGTAATGATGAGTTGTGTGAAGATTGCAAATCATTGCTGGTCTATGCTGAGACGAAACTTGATCGTTGTCCATATGGTGAGTCAAAACCGACCTGTAATAAATGTCCAATACACTGCTATAAACCAGAGCCTAAAGCTCAGATGAAAGAAGTCATGGTTTATTCTGGACCAAGAATGTTACTGCCACACCCGATCTTATCAATTCGACACCTTTTACACGAGAGAAGAGATGTTCCTAAGAAGCCCGAGGCGGGGCAGTCTAATCGAGCGAAGCGTAAAGTTAAGTAAGCGCGTTGGATAGCTAATGGAATTATGAGCCTGCGAGCGCAATAACGTGTGAAACAAGGACACCCAATGTTAAATGATTGCGCAGAGTCGAGTAGGTTGAAGGGAAGGATGAACCTGCCGTAGATAACTTGGCTTTTTCTACGGCCCAAACAAAGATATACCCCACCATTGATACTACTAATGCTAGCTGAAACTGTTTTGGAGCAATCAAAATAACCAGCCAAGCCATCAAACAAATCAGATTACTGAGCAAAAGCATAGGAAGCGAAAGGGATTGGTTTTCTCCGGACAAGGCATGTGACCACAGAATGCCACACAAAAAGCTCAATATAATCCCACTGTACGCGATGAAGACTATTCTGGTATTTATGCCGAAAAGTTCTGCATTGGCATTAAAACTAGCGATACAAAGCGCAAAGGGGATTAATCCGAGATAACCCAACCAGTTCATCATCTTTACAAGTTGGAGTCGCTCCTTTTCAGTCATGGTGGCTTCCTATTATTACTTGAATATCAGCAAGTTTAAGACGAGAAATACTAAGATGCTAACTATTGTCGTTAATAAAACATTTTTGGTTACCCATGCCATAGCAACAGCAAACGTTGCGGCGAGCATGTAAGGTAAGTTATCCGCAAGTGACAATTCGCCATGAGGTAGAAATACTATAGGCCCCCAAATAGCGGTTAGAACAGCAGGACTCGCGTAACTTAAAAATCGCTGAGCAGAACTACTCAACCGCAACGGTACTGTAGGTTCTAAGAACAAATAACGACTTAGAAATACTACGGCGGTCAATACTAAAATAACTAAATACGTCATCGTTTGAGTCTCTCTTCACTTACATAACCGACTGTCATTCCAATTAGGCTTGCCAAAACTAAACCCATACCAATATCAAGCGCGGCAAACGCGACAGATGCCAAAAGAGCTGACAATGCTGCTAGGAAAATTGGCGTCGTTTTTATATTGGGCACTACAATAGCAATGAACGTTGCCGCTACCGCGAACTCTAAACCGTATTGCTGTAAATCTGGTATTTGTGATCCTATGACGATACCGATGAAGGTTGCGATATTCCATATCAAATAAAATGATAGCCCCGCTCCGAGTGCGTACCAACGGTCAAACTTTTTAGGGTCGTGGTGGCCGCAAAGAGCGAACAGTTCATCGGTGAGCAAGAAGCCGAGCACGACTCGCCAACGTAACGGTAAGACAGAAATATGGTTTCTCATTGAGAGGCCATATAAAAAATGTCGAGAGGTAATAAAGAAAATGGTGATGACCATAGCCAACAAGGTCGCGCCAGACTTAATCATACCCATAGCAACAAGTTGAGCCGCTCCTGCAAAAAGAATTGCGCTCATCGCTTGTCCTTCAAGTGGTGATAAACCAGAATCGATCGCAAATGAACCGGCTAGAAAACCCCATGGTACTACCGCTAGACTGAGCGGCATCATCGCTATTGTTCCTTGGGTGAGCCTCTTGAATGTAGTTGTAGAACTTTCCATATAACACTCCTTTGTAAGCAAGAGATTGTATTTGGAGTGTCAATTTTCAAGTGTGTAGATATATGAAATCAAAATTATTTTTGTATTTGATGACCTGATAATATCTTGCTCCCTTAATATCTCTAGAGCTCCATCTAATTTCATGCGCAACCTTGTTTTCTGTTTGACATTGATAAGCACCATGGCCCTAGCCAATGAATCAGCCGTTTCGTCTCATTTAAAAGTAAACGACGAAGATTTTGGCCGTACTCTGCCTTTCTTTGGAGATCGAATACGTAGCGTTGGAATTAGACTGCCCAAACCGATCGGGATATCTTTGTTTACTCATCAGCAAGAAGACTTAATGAACTTGAGCGACTTTAAAGTTGACGGTGAATCTGTAGGGGACTTACTGCCCGACGGAGCAAGTCAAACGGTAAATACAACGAGTATTATTGCGGTGAGAGGTGATGTATGGTTGATGCCGTTCTGGGGCTTTAACGCTATGATAGGCAAAGCGATAACCACATCGGACATATCTATTGGTGTTAATGACTTACTTAACGACAATATTGCAAAGCTGGAACTTAATGGGATGGCAACGACGTCGACCATTACATCGATAGGTACAACCTTAGCGTATGGGCATAAACAGTTTTTTACGACCATAGATGCACAATATGTCTCTACAGCTGTCTCTGGTGTAGGTGTCGATTTGGATGCTTTGGTGGTGACTCCGTTAGTAGGGTTTAATATTGGGGACAGCGGTTGGAAAGTTGTAGTCGGGGGACAGTACCAAGATTATCAAAGGCAACTTAAAGGACAGCTTGCAGATATCCGGTTTAGTGCCAAACAAACATCAAGTAGATGGTCGACAATGGTTGGAATGCAAAAAGAGTTCAGTTATAACTGGGAGGCCTCGTTAATGGCGCAGAGCGGTAAGACGAGGGAGGGCGTGACGTTTATGTTAGGTAAACGGTTTTAAACCACTTGTTGCAATCGAGGAAGCAAAGCAGTTGGCATAGCCAGGTGATATCCTTGATAGAAATCTATCTTCAGCGCTTTCATTGCAACGAGCTGTTCAGCGGTCTCTACGCCCTCTATGACGGTCTTGGCCCCTGATTGTTTAGCAAGTTTTAAACCCGTGAGTAGGGGACGTTGATTTCCATCCATATACTCAATTAACAACTGACGGTCCAATTTTAGTATATTAGGTTTAACTTGTTTGACCCTTTCAGGACTTGATTCTTTGCATCCAAAATCGTCGATAGCAATCAAAAAATCTTCATTACTTAGCTGGTGAGCAGCTGAAGCCAATGTTCTCGCACTAAAGGCCGTTAATTCCACAAGCTCGACAACGACTCTTTTATTATCGATTTGCAGTGCTTTAAGTCGAGACATTAACAACGATGATTTTAATCCTTCAGCCGCCAGCCTTTCACTGGATATCGGTAGAAAATTGAGGAATATAAGTCTGTTGTTGTACAAGGACATACTAAAGTTACGCAAATGAATGGCACGGCTCAATCTGTCCACGTTGAGCTGATCGGCTAATGAAATTTCATCATTCTGGAAAAATAGATTGGGTGGAATTGGTTCGTCATTTTGATCAAACAAGCGAACCAATGCTTCCATACCGATTATTTCATTTCTTATATTGAATATAGGCTGAAACACACTTTTTAAGGTCAAGTGTTTATAGGTTGCAATACAGCACCCGGAACGATCGAGTCTAATCCGTTGGGAAAATTGATGTTTATCGGTTAGTAGCATTTACAGCGTTTTATAAATGAAATTCAAACTATGATGGCACGCTGATCACGGATGTCAAATTCAGTAACTGAATGATATCTGTGATAAATATCACTATTATTGGCTAAGTCAATGTGAACTATTAACGTTTTTTGAAAGTGAATCAGTGTCAGTGTTTATAATTTGATGAAATCGTGTATAAAAAGCAGACAAAACTCGGCTAATAACCTTAACTACATTGATCTGTCTCATATTTGCGATAGCAATAGTATTGATAAATGTAATCGATTAACTTTTTGGAGATTTGTCTGTTTTTTTTGAAATACATCTCATTTTAACGCTCATCAAAGAAATCCTTGTTCCTTATGTATTTACTCATTAAATGATAAGAAAAAGGCCGGACTAACCAGGATATTAATGAGCGCCCGAATCTCACCAATGAAGGTGTGTTTTCATAAATGCGCCCGTTGTAGAGCCATAACATTTTTCCCACGTGCCAGTATGCGAATGGAATGGGTGGTAAGAACGTGACAACATCGAGGTCACAACAGATTCGGTAGGTTTTATGAGCTAATTTAAAGTGCTTTTTAAATCCATAACCCCCAATAGCCGGTTGGCCAAACGTAACAATGCGTTTTATCGACTTTGGGTATTTTTGTTCAAGTGCGTCTGCAATAACACATCCGATCGCGCCGCCAGAGGAATGGCCTGTAATCGCGATACGTTTACCATTCTCAATCAATTCGGAAGCGATGCTTATTGTGCGTTCGAACACAGAAAGGCCCAATTGGTCTTTTTTGTGCGTGGGTTGGCTTTCTTGGTTAAGAATAAAGTGAAAGCCTGCGTGAATAGAGTAGTTCAGCCCAAAGTGTTGACAGCTTCTTTGCCACATAGCGAAGTTTAATAACCAATCAGTAGGACTGTGAGAACCTTTAATTACGATGACCGCTTCTTCTTTGTTTTGGCTCCACAGAATGCGAACGACGGTTTTTCCAGATCTATTGGCGACAATTCGTTGCCCGTTAGGGTCGAAACCGTAGCGTGTTTGCTTGAATACTCGAGGATATGCCAAGTTACACAACACTGCGTATTTTTCATATTGGTATCGTTTGAGACTTTTCACTTCAACTCTGGTTTGGTTAGTAACGGAACCACTATGAGAAATTGTAGTTAAAGTTTGATGACAACTACCATGAAAAACAAAGGGGGCTATGGATAAATAATGGCGTAGAGCTGAACGTACTTTAATACTGGCTCTTGGTTGGCTGTCCGTTTTAAGGGATGAGTGAAGTTAATATAGTTAGGTGTCATCGCAAGTCGATTTCGAAGTGAACCACTAAGTGAACTATCTGCCTCAAGCAATTTAACTCCTTGGCGGACATAACTGTCGAGATCGTGTGGCAGTGTATTTTGCCACCAATGGATAATTCCTCTGCTTTGAGCACATCGATTGATCCAGTGGTCGGCGACAACCACCAAAATATCCTTAGATTGAATGGCGTAATGATTCTCTGCTTGCCATTGTTGAAGGTGAGTAAATAGGCGCTCTTTACTTGCAGAGTTGGCATTAATGAAATGATGAGTGATTATCCAAATAGTCCCCAAAGAAGAACTGACCCGATAATTACATGAGCTTGCTGAATCGTTTCTTGAATCTAACGGTGCTAGTGTTGCCTCATGGCCCAAGCTTATAAAGCTTGCGGAAACTCTTCTAGCAAACGCGAGTCCGAGGTGATGTTCGGTCATTCCACCATTATGGACGGCAGGGTAGTGCTGGTGGCAGAGTTTTTGGCAGTCTGCTTGAAAGTTGCGAATACTATGAACTACGATATCTTGCAACAATGAAAAATCCTTCTTCCTTGAAACGGAATCTTTATTAGATTCGTTTTTCCCAAGTGCCCCAACGCACGACACCCAACACATCAATATCATTATCACTGACTTGATGGATCGCATTCTTGGTTGTGTCGTCGCCATACCAGACGTGGATGATGGTACCAACTTTAACAAGAGTAAAAAAATCCGGATAGGGGTTACCTGGAAGTCTTGCTAGTACGATGTCATCGTTAACCCAAGGCTTATTTGGATTAACGAGCGCGATACAATCCCATTTATAGGAGACGGACCCAGTAACTGGGTACATTACGCCAAAACATTCTTTGTATTCAGGAGGAACAGGTATAGATCCGACTGAAGGTGGCATGTCTCCGCTTAGCAGTGCATTGACCTCTGTACGATTATAAACAGCTACAGTGATCGCACTTTGGTTTGCTGCATGGGTAATATCTTCAGCATCTGTGTGTTTGTCGCCAACACCAAAGCAAAGCCAATGTGCTTGCACTTTAAAATAATCAGCGATTAATGAAAGATCTTCAATGGACGGATAAGTACGTGTTGGGCCTTTCGTGAGGTAACGTCCTATCGTGGCTTTACCTTTTCCGATCGCTTCGGCCAACTCGTTATTGGTAATATTTTTTTCTTTTAGCAGTGTAGAAATGCGTTCTTGATATCCGTCGGTCATGGTTCCTCCATAAAATTGTCTTTATGATAGTTTATGGGTTTCAAAAATGAAACTTATAAGGGAAATAATCAAAGATTATGAGACTTGCGTGGAAAATTGTGAAAGCGAGGTTGAGATCTACGGTGGAATACTTGCCTTAAATGGAGCAGTGTTATAGTTAACCCTTTAATTGTAACAAATAATTAGGAATAACATGTTTGAAACCAAGAAAAGAGCAGAGCTCATTAGTGACTTACAAACCTACTTTAGTGATGAGCTCGATTACGAGTTAGGGCAGTTCGACGCCGAGTTTTTACTAGATTTCCTGATCAAAAAACTAGGTCCTGCCTTCTATAACAAAGGGTTAGATGATGCCAAACAGGTACTTGAACGGAAAGTTATGGACATTAGTGATGAGTTGTATGAGATAGAAATGCCAGAAGATAGCTAAGTGACTAATTGGTAAATAAATATCTTGTTCGAAAAAACTGAAGAACATTATCAAAGAGTGATTATCGTTAAAGTGTCAATTTAAGTAAATACTGTATCTCAAAGGTTGTATGGTTGTTAAGATGCTAAATGAGATGCAATATCAAGTAACGGAATTGGTAATGACTGGAAACGAAGTAAAAAACTATAACCCTGTGGCGAGAGCACTGCATTGGCTTTCTGCGATTGTGATTATAGGAATGTTTGCCGTTGGCTTATGGATGGTTGACTTAACCTATTACAGCGAATGGTACAAAACAGCTCCTCATTGGCATAAGTCGATAGGTATTCTTTTAGCTGGTTTGACGGTTTTTCGTCTTCTTTGGAAAAGTGCCACTGTCACACCAAAGATTGAAGGCCATCCTATTGAGCAATTAGGAGCGAAAGTTGGCCACTTACTGATGTATCTAGCGCTGATTGTTATATTTGTCAGTGGCTATTTAATCTCTACCTCAGATGGTAGAGGCATAGAAGTATTTGATTGGTTCACTGTACCTGGTGCAGGTGAGTTATTTGCTAACCAATCTGACATAGCGGGCGAAGTTCACTTTTATGCTGCTTGGTTCGTTATTATTGCCGCCGCTGGACATGCACTAGCCGCGTTAAAACATCACTTTATTAACAAAGATAATACTCTTCGAAAAATGTTAGGAGTTTCGAAATGAAAAAGACACTAATCGCTACAGGAATGGCAGTGGCAATGATGTTGCCGCTAGGTGCAAATGCTGCAGACTATGTAATTGATACAAAAGGTGCACACGCCTCTATTAACTTTAAAGTGAGTCACCTTGGCTATAGTTTTATTAAAGGTCGATTCAACAACTTCTCAGGCGAGTTCAGCTATGATCCAGCAAACATTGACGCATCAGCGGTAGAAGTCGTAGTTGATACGACAAGCTTAGATTCAAACCATGCTGAGCGTGACAAGCACATCCGCAGTTCAGACTTCATTGATGCAAGCAAGTTCTCTGAAGCAACGTTCAAAAGTACTGGTGTAAAAGATAAAGGTGACGGCAAACTTGACGTGATGGGAGAGCTAACACTTCACGGAGTAACACAACCAATCACGATTGAAGCTGAGTTTATCGGTGCAGGTCAAGACCCTTGGGGTGGTGAGCGTGCTGGCTTTAATGGTACTACCCGTTTAGAACTGGCTGACTTCAAGATTCCAGTCATGGGCGATTCAAGCTATGTTGACATGGAACTTCACGTAGAAGGCGTGAAGAAATAACTATTTCTCATGAACATGCTAATTTGATTTTTCAAGCCCCTTTTTAAGGGGCTTTTTTGTGAACCAAACTAAATCAAAAATACTGATAACTATAGTCAGATTTTCTTTTCTCGTAAGTTACGAGTCATTTATTAATGCTTCGTTAACTGCTTTCTATAAATAACCAATTTTCTTTAACTACATTAGAAAAATCTTTGTATCTAACATTCGCCTCGTTCTCAGCAATGAGCACCAGTTACCAACGGAACGGCTCGGTAATTGGCGAAATGATTGGTCTACGGTGAGTGGCTGATGTTTCGATAGGGCGAAGGGATAGTCGCCAAATAATAAATCCTATTTTCCTTATTGATACAAAGAGTTAAAAATGAAAAAGCTACTATTAGTTACCGCAATTACGTCTGTGTTTACTGGTTCTACATATGCTGCAATCTTAGGTGAAGATGTTAGCGTAGAATCTCTTGAGAGTCAGTTCGCTGTTCAAAATGGGCGCGTGTATAACAAAGTTACGAAAGAAGAAGTTGGTCTTATCAGAACGAATTCGAGTACTGATAGCGTTGTTGAAATTCGCACAAAAGAGGGTGCAATTGTAACGTTGGACAAAAATGATATGTCCTACAAAATTACTGAGACAAATGGTGAGTTAAACAAAGAAACGACGGGTAATATTTATACAGAAGCTTGGAAGCCAAATAACAAAGTGATTGATGCAGGAGAATCTGAATTTGAACAAGTTAATGTTGAGCGCGTTACTGCTGAACATGCAATCGCACACATTGTAGAGTCAAATAATTTAGAAATTAAAGGAGATGATATCATCGCGACTAATCGCCATGGAGAAATTGCAAAAGTAGGCGAGAAAATGGCTGATGGATCCTACGCTATTACAGATCCAACTACTGGTGAGTCGATCCGGGTGGAAGTGGATGATAAAGGAAATGCAACACATGTAAACTATAGTGATGGTCAAGGGAACAACACAAACGCCAAAATTGTAGACAATGATATGAAACCTATGCCGAATCCGATTGACCCTACAGATCAAGATAGAGCTGATACTCGCAATGATATAGCCGACAACCAAAAAGCTATCGCCGATGGACGTGCTTGGGCTGTACAAGCAGAACAACGCTTCAACCAAGAAGTTAAGCGCCTAGACAGCAAAATCGATAAAGTAGAGGGGCGTGTATCTAACGGTGTCGCTATGGTAGGTGCAATGAGCCAAATGCAATTTGGTCAGGGTGGTTTTGGTATCGGTGCTGGTGCAGCGAACTTTAATGGTTCCAACGCAATTGCGATCGGTGCAGGATATAATTTTGGTCAAAAAGAAGAGTGGATTATTAAAGGTTCATTTGGTTACGCTGAAACGAATAAAGGCAATGCTGGTAAAATCAAAGATACCATGGTCGCAGGTGGCGTAACTTATACATTCAAATAATAATAACTAAGTCTTTACGAATAAGATTGCCCCGGTTTTTACACCGGGGCTTTTTTCGGCCAAACGACTTATTTCCTAGCCAAAAACTTTTGTGTCGAACTATGCAGTTTCAAGCTCACGTTCAACAATATTTAGGCGTTCACCATAGATTGGGCGAACTGCTTTCATAACTTCTGCTCTAGACAGCACTCCTACTAAGACACCATTTTCAAGAACCGGTAGTACATGTGGCTTACTGACCTTCATCGTTTTAGCACGTTCTTCTAGTGATAGAGTAGAGAAACTCGTAGCGATGCCCATAGAGCTCACCGGATATAGCTGCTCTTTGTCGATGCAAAGAAACTCAGCCACATCAACCAACTTTTCGGTAGCATTGATGGCGACGACATCACGGCTCATTAAGTCCACTACTTTCTGACCTTGCTCAGGAATGTAGTCTTGGCACCAAAGGTCGACCATTACGTCGTGGACAGAGAAGAAACCAACCAAACGTCCTTCAATATCGGTGACTGGTGCGCTTGTTAAGTTGTGGTCTAAAAGCGTATCAAGTGCAACAGCAGTAGGCATTTCAACACTAAGCGTTACCGGTTGAGTGTTCATGATGTCTTTTACGATGATGTTGTTGTTCATTTGCGTCTCCTTTACTGACGTTAGCGCAGTAGTTGTTGTGATTGCAGTGACATTTGCTGCTTTTAGTTGTGGTCTTCGGTAGATGCTCCAATTGGCAAGTCCTACCAAAACCGCGCCACCGATGATGTTACCTAGCGTGACTGGTATTAGGTTATTAGTGAGAAAGTGCATTGGGGTTAGGTCGCTAAACTGTGCAGCGGTTGTCCCCGTTGCCGCCCAAAACTCGCTGCCCGCAAAGTTCTGAATAACGATTCCAAGTGGCACCATAAACATGTTTGCTACGCAGTGTTCAAAACCGCTGCTAACGAACATAGCGACAGGTAAGACGGTCATTGCAGCTTTCGTCATAGCGTTCGCTGAACTAAAGGTTAGCCATATCGCCAAGCAAACAAGTAGGTTACAAAGCACACCTAATGCAAAAGCTTGTATCCACGTATGATGAAGCTTATGTTGGGCGATATTCAGTGCGTTAAGACCCCATTGACCGTTGTCCATTTGGTAAAGCCCGGCAGCTGACACAATCAACAGCAAGAACATTGCGCCGATAAAGTTGCCGACATATACTTTTCCCCAAATTGACAGCATTTTTCTGAAACTGATTTGCTTATTTGCCCACGAGATGCTCGAGAGAACAGAGCTGGTGAATAGCTCTCCGCCGCAAATAACAATTAAAATCAGACCCATGCTGAATGCGAGTCCACCCGCTAATCGGCTTAGTCCCCATCCTGCATCTGCACTTCCAGTCGTAACTGTGATGTAGAAAAGGAATGCAAGCCCAATGAAGGCCCCGGCCATGATGGCCAGACTCATCGTCATCCCACTGGTTTTCTTCGCTTTACTTAAGGCAAACTTTTCAGCTTCTGCCATCATTTCAAGTGGCGAAAAGAGCAGATGATTGTCGGAGCTAGCTGATGCCATTAATGACTCCTTACTCTTGTCGTATTGGATGTTTCGCGCATTTCATAACTCCTTAATCAAAGTGCGAGAACAAGGCCCCTTGCCGTGTTCGAATCTAGATTAAGGGGTAGAGTACCTAGTGGTAAAATTGATAATTTTTAAAATCTAAATCAGAAATATTGATAACTTATCTGCACAAGGTAGAATAAGGGCTGTTGTCCATAACGTACTGTTTTTAAGTGAGAGATTGGCAGGTTAATAAGATTCTTGGTGGTGAAATAATAATCACAAAAATCCACCTGACGGGCAGCATAAGGGAAACTGATGATGTCCGGTCGACGCCTGAGAATTGATTGCGGCATTCAATTTGGATTTAGTAGTGGAAGGAAAGCAGATGCGATATTCATTAAAGCAGTTAGCAGTATTTGATGCAGTAGCCGATACAGGAAGTGTCAGTCAAGCTGCTGAAAAGCTGTCTTTAACCCAATCAGCCACTAGCATGTCGTTAGCGCAATTAGAGAAAATGCTTGGCCGCCCTTTATTTGAACGTCAGGGTAAGCAGATGGCGTTGTCCCATTGGGGAGTCTGGCTGCGTCCAAAAGCGAAACGCTTGTTACAAGACGCCCAGCAAATTGAGATGGGATTTTACGAACAGCATCTATTGAGTGGCGAATTAAAGCTTGGCGCTAGTCAAACACCAGCAGAACACTTAGTCCCTGATCTTATTAGTGCCATCGACAACGATTTCCCTGAGATGAGAATTACGTTGGGAGTGCAGAGTACGGACTCAGTGATCGAAGGTGTTTTGGATTACAAATACGACCTTGGCATTATAGAAGGTCGCTGCGACGATAATCGAGTTCACCAAGAAGTTTGGTGTCGAGACCACCTGACTGTCGTGGCATCTGCCCATCATCCTTTTGCAAAAAGAGATAGAGTGAGTCTCGCACAACTAGAGCAAGCGCGCTGGGTATTGCGCGAACATGGTTCCGGTACCCGTAAAATCTTTGATAGCTCCATCCACCATCTCATTGCAGACTTAGATGTCTGGCGCGAATACGAGCACGTACCCGTACTTCGTAGCATGGTCGCAAATAGCCAGTACCTAACTTGTTTACCATATCTTGATGTAGAGCGCTTTATTGAAGCTGGTCAATTGGTTGCGTTGAACGTTCCCGAACTAGAAATGGAACGCACGCTGTCATTCATCTGGCGTGCTGATATGGCCGAGAACCCTTTAGCTGAATGTGCAAAGAGAGAGGGGCTAAGAATGATGAAAGGTCGCCCTTCGGTATTGTAGTGATCTTTGTCACATAATAAATGTACACAATGTAACTTAAATAATGTTAACGTGATATTTGTCACGCCAATATCCAGTGTATTTGTTAACCTAGCATAAATAATCATTTTGCTAGGTTAACCCTTTATGAGCCCACTAATCGCTATTTCAATTACCACAGGTATTCTCTCTGGCATCTGGGGATGGACAGCGATGTCGTTAGGTTTGTTATCGTGGGCTGGGTTCTTAGGGTGTACAAGTTACTTTGCATCACCGAAAGATGGCATAAAAGGTTTAGCACAAAGCTTACTAACTAATATGTCTGGTGTTGTTTGGGCTTTAGTGATTATTCATGGCTCTTCACTGGTCAATCTAGAGATCGTTGGCTATTTAATGACGGCTTTAGTTTCATTCTTTATGTGTTTTCAAGCAAAACGCGATTGGTTAGGTTACATTCCAGGTACGTTTATCGGTGCTTGCGCAACTTTCGCGGCTAATGGTGACTGGCAAATCGTTGTACCGTCTTTAGTGCTTGGTGGATTGTTTGGCTATTCAATGAAAGCCAGTGGACTTTGGTTACATCAACAGCTTTCCGTCAAAACGACTCAAGAGTTAGTAAAAGACTGAATTTCAAAGTTAAAGCCTGATATCAAAACAATTGATATCAGGCTTTTCTTCAAGTATTACCGTTCGCCATAGTCACAACTCGTTTCAAGATCCACCTTATCAATAAAGGGATACTGTCCGGTCCTCTCTCTTCACATTCTGAGACAATCGCCAGTGCAAGGTCGGGTTTCGCAAACTTTTTGAGTACGCGCGTGACTACCTTTTTTGGAGGGATTGGATGATCATGAGGAATCTTGATGAGATCCCTAAAGAAATCTTCAAAGCCGTGTGTATACAGATAGTGCTCAATATCTCTATCGGGTAGTTCAGTTAAATGGTGGCGCGGATGGTCGCCGTGTAATTGATGGATAACAGTTGTTGCATATTTCTTTCCAGCAGCATCTCCGTCCGTTACAACATGCCAATCTATACCAAATGCTTGGGCAACTTTGATCAAAGACTTAAGACCTGATTGTGCAAATTCAATGATTTGAACTCCTTCAGCGGATAGGTTATAGCCCGAAAGATTAGCGAGTTCATTAAAAAGCCACACCTCAGTCTCGCCTTCAACCAGTAACCAACAACGGGCAAATAGTGCGCGGGAGCGATGAAATCGGATATGAAAACCAACGCGCCGCAAGTCATCTTTAGTTAGGTTGTTAGGAGAAATACTTGTCGTAACAGTCTTATCAGACTGCCTGACTAGTCGACGGATAGATTCCAGTGGGACTGCGCCGAGTAAGTCACTACTGTTCGTTGTGAGGATCTTTTGCATCGGAAGCATTTGCAATAAGCTCCACGCGCGGGAGAGGTGAGTTGGGTGTAAACGACCTTCAGGATCTTCAATGATAAGTATTGGACGTGCGCAACGTCTGAGTTCAGTTGGACCTTTTGCCTGTAAATAGGCATTGAGCAATCCTAATAGAAGTAACCGCGTTTGATGGTTCTTCGTTTCATCGATCACTTGGGAGAGATTTTGCTCATTCGAAGGTCGCGAGAAGAATACGCCATCGCGATTGCCATTTTTGGAAAGCCCGCGTGAATGGCTTTTAAATGAGAAATAGTGCTCTACCAACACCTTCATCGAGTTGAGACTACTTTTCATTTCTCCTTTATTCACATGGCCAGGTATCGCCATTAATCGACGCACTGTGTTGTTGATTCGCTTTTCAGAGCGTGAGTTATGACCATTAGTAGCGATCTCATGATGGTAGAATCTACGAGAGTCTCTAAGCCGTATGACAGGGTGAAGTGTCATCAACTCTTGCGCTAATTTCTCTGAATGGTGTAACCGTAGAGGAGAGCCATTTAAATCAAGAAAGGCATAATGCTGAGTGACATCATAGCCTTCTAATGTAGCACTGATTCGATAATAGAAACGTTCTACTCCATTACTGTCTTGCTGCCAAATAGGTTTGAGCTTGCGATAGCGGCCTGAGTGAGTTTCGTTTCTTTCAGTGGCTACAAAGGAGAGAATAATCTGTAGGTGCCTCGTTTGGGGATGTGAAGCGGCGTAATCTACGTGGAAATCTTTCATTTCGAACTGATACAGTTCCCCGTCAGCAGGAAGCACAACACACAAGGCATCAAGTAAAGAAGACTTACCCCAAGTATTTTCACCAATCAACGTGGTTAGGTCATTGAGCGCGAGAGAGAGGCGCTTAATGCCGCGAAAACCGGATATATCAATGCGTTCTAACTTCATCCAATTCTCCTTAAGTTGTAGTTAGTACGTAGAATCGAAAATACTAACTATCTCAATCAATTATAAGAGGGTTTTCGAGATTGAGCTGTAATCAAGCTCATATTAATTTCAAATATCCCTAGAGAATTTATGTGATGTATATCAAACACAGACCTGTATAATGTGCTCTGCATTTCAAGAACTTCATTGGAATGTCACATAAAGCGGTCTAACATCAGAGGGGAGATAACAGAGAAACGCTATGAAGAAAAACAATAAACCTCTCAAACTAACGATTGCTCATATCAATGATACTCACTCATACTTTGAACCAACGTCTCTTCCATTAACCATCGTCCATAACGAAACTGTATATCAACCATTTGTTAGCGCTGGCGGCTTTGCACGCATTGCAACTCGAGTTGAACAACTGAGAGCACAGGCTGATGATGAGGCATTCTTGCTGCTACATGCAGGTGATTGTTTTCAAGGGACGCTGTACTTCTCCTTATTTAAGGGCGAAGCAAACGCTGAATTACTCAATGAACTTAGACCAGATGCGATGGCACTGGGTAATCATGAACTTGATATGGGTAATGAACCTGTCGGGAAGTTCATTAGAGAAATAGAGTTTCCGTTATTGGCGGGTAACTGGAACCTCTCTAGAGAGGGGGACAAAGAGTTTCCGCTAAATGGGCATCCGAATCTATACCAATATGATGTGGAGCAAAAAACTGCACAATGGATAGTGAAGAGTGTTGGGAACGAACAAGTGGCCATCTTTGGTTTGTCTATCGACAAAATGGCTGACATCGCGAACCCGGACTGTGATACAAGCTTTGAGTCTTCGCTAGAGGTTGCGCGAGCGACTATCGCCGCCATTAAACAAAGTGGCATCAATAAAATCATTATCTTAAGCCATATGGGCTATGAGGCCGACCTTGAAATAGCGGGCCAATTGGAAGGTGTTGGGCTCATAATCGGCGGACATAGTCATGTGTTACAGGGTGACTTTTCTCAACTAGGATTGGCTTCCAAAGACCACTATGGCGTTAATGTGAATGGCACATATGTGGTTCAAGCGGGTTACCATGCGATGATGATGGGCCATTGTGAAATTGAGTTTGATAGTGACGGTTCAGTGGTGAGCTTTAACGGCAAAAACGAACTGTTAGTCGGACGCCGAGTGTTTATGGATGTAGACGGTGAGGTATCATCCATTCCTTATGAAGCGATTCGAGATAGAGTTCAATCGCATCCGAACGTCCAAGTTTGTCGCAAACATCCGTCAATCAAACAGATAATGAATGATAAGTACCGTCCTAGAGTAAAGGCATTACAAGAGCAAAAAGTGACGACTCTGAATCATACTCTTCGACATATTAGGCTTCCAGACGAACAGGGCGGTAGTGAGATTGCTCCTCTCGTCGCTGCGTCATTTTTACACACCATGAAAGCGCTTGGTCATCAGGTTGACTTTGCTATTCATAATGCTGGTGGCGTGCGAAATTCACTTAATCGCGGCGCTATTTCGGTGGCGGACATTGCCGGAAAATTATTGCCTTTTGCCGTGCCGATAGGCATCTATGAGATAAAAGGGAAGTACATTCCACGTATCATCGAAGGCGCAATCGACAACGCAATAGGTAATGGTGTTATAGGAACGGGTTCAGGCAGTTATCCATATACGTCGCAACTTGAGTTTCATTATGACAAAGACAAACCTAAAGGGGCTCGAGTTACAGATATTAAGATTGCTAACCAGCCAATCGAGTTGAACAAAATATATACTGGCAGTTCAAGCGCTTACACCATGAAAGGAAAAGAGGGCTACGACGCCATATTAAATATGGAAGGGACAGGTACTGTTACAAATTGGTCTATGGCTGATTGTTTTATAAAGCTTTTATCGGATAGACCGTATGTAGTGAATAGAATAAACCGAGAAAACAAAGACTCGGTTCCAAAATAATGGAACGTAAATTGCTTTTATTGAACTGATCTTGGCGGTTGCAGTCTATCGAAACAGATTGCGCCACATTCACTGGAGGAACCATGTGGAACAGAGATTGGATTGATACGCTTGTGGTACTGAGTTGGATAGGCGCATGGTCGCTACTTGTCTACTTTATACCAGGAGGGGCAATTTAGCCCACACTGCACTTTAGCCAGCTCAAATGAGCTGGCTTCTTT
The DNA here is from genome assembly GCF_022432925.1 of Vibrio sp. CyArs1. Classification (NCBI taxonomy): domain Bacteria; kingdom Pseudomonadati; phylum Pseudomonadota; class Gammaproteobacteria; order Vibrionales; family Vibrionaceae; genus Vibrio; species Vibrio sp. CyArs1. The sequence goes on from NZ_JAKRBO010000001.1 coordinate 353,216, forward strand.
TTTATATTTTTCATCTTAGATGCAGATAAGAAAGGGGTTGGCCGAGAACTGCTTAATCTCGGCCGTTCCAGACGCGCAAGCAAAGGCGTTCCGTAAACAAAACTAAGAGCCAAGGCTTGCGTCGTCAAGAGAAATCGCACGTGATCCTCTATAATTATCCAAAAATACTGGTTTAGTTTTACTATGTGCGGTCGACTTAACATTATCGATGATCCATTTAGCCAACTTGTATCACGTCAACTTGGCATTACTTTTTATGCCAAGCCGAATCAAGACATTCGGCCGAGCGAACAGATCCAATGCATTGTTGCATCTCCCGAACAAGACTTGTTTCAGTTTCCACTTGGTTGGGGGCTCCGAACAAGCTGGAGTAGTAAGTTGATTATTAATGCTCAAGCCGAAACAGTATCTATTAAACCGACTTTTCAACAAGCTTTTGCTCTACATAGGGTCGTTATACCATGTTCTGGTTGGTATGAATGGAGTCAAGGAACCTCTTGCGCTGAAAACAAAACCAAGTGTTCATTTTATGCAGCAGATAATTCGCCTTTGTATATGGCAGCTATTGGTTATCCGGAGTCGAAGCGGGTTATCACACTCACCACTGCACCGACACAGAAGTATCTACGCTATCATCACCGTATGCCAGCGCTGCTCGCGGCTGATTCGGTTTCAGATTGGCTTAATTGCAATGCTCGCGAAGCGGAGGCTTTGTTGAAAAATGGATTAATACGCAATGCTTGGACTTGTCGACCCGCATAAAAAGCTAAGTGAAAACAACATCACTTGTGATTCATCGAGAAGGAAGTAAAATCTTTCAGACTTTCAAATACAAAGGGTAAACTTGGTATGATGCTCATCGCTTATAAACTGGTGAAATTAGCGATTATTACTGCTGTGTTTTTGACAATTTTTGATCTGGTCGCTTACGGTGAAATAACGTGGTTCAGCCGTTGGTTTGGACTTTAAGCAAGAAACCATTACGTATAAAAAAGCCTCATCTAGTGAGGCTTTTTTCGAATTCTGTTTGTACTAAGCGTTAGAGCTTACAACACGCTTTTCTTGTTGCATCTTGATTAGGAAGTAAACGTTGACGCAAGCTATAAAGCCGTTGGTGATAACAACTGGCATAGAATCAATAGCCAGTCCATAAGCTGTAAATAATGCACAGCCGATAAAGTTCAACACTCGTAGCTTTACGATATCCTTCATCGTTAATGAGATAGCCACCATAATTGATGCTGCATAACCCAATAACTCAACCATATTAATGTCCATAATGTGCTCCTCTAAATCTTGCCAGTGAGTCTGGTACCTATTCTTCTCATCATGAGATTTACGAGGAAGCTCCTTGCCTCGAACGGTGTTGCTAATTCGGGTGCACTATATCAGCCAGAGTTCTGTGATGGAAGCCTCACTTTTGTGTTCGGAGAGGGTTAGCGATTACGCAAACGTTTTTTCTCCTGACCTTAGTTACGAAGAACGGTTTTTGTTGAGTAAAATGTTAAAAAAAGCCCGCTTTAAAAGCGGGCTTATAAATCGGGTTAGGCGATTACTTCTTACCTTGAACCATTTGCTTGTCTTCTTCAGTCAGTTCACGAATGCGACGGCTGATATCACGACGAGCTTTTGAAATCTCAGCGCTCTTGATAATGTGATCATCAACACGGTCTTCGTAGTCTGCTTTCATGTTTTTGATGATGGTGACGATTTCATCGTGAGTCATTTCAGGCTTGATGTAGTCCATCAAGTTTTCTAGCAAGTCTACACGTTTACGGTTATCACGAACTTTTTTCTCGTTATCTAGAAGCTCGCGTTTTAGTTTGTTCTTACGACGTGCTTGTGCAACGATCTCGAATACGCTACTCATAAGTCCTTTCCTAAATTATTGTCAAAATCTAGCTTGATTAAAGCATAACAAAACTCGTTATAACAGCCCTTAGATCAATACTGACGGTCTATTGCTCATAATGTCATCACTCAAGAAAGAAACAATTGAGTTAATAGCTCACTTAGCGCTATGATTTCCGAACCCAATGTTTGTCAATTTAAAGAAAACCATGTTACCTCACTCTAAAACACTTCCTGAATTCAAAAGTGACATAGTGATCAATCAAGAGGAACCTCAAGTTTCGCCGTCAAAGAAACTGAAGGGGGCTTATATTAACGAGCGCTCTCGACTGGAAGTGACGGAAGTTGAGCTCAACCGTAGTAAGGTTGTGATGGTCGACCAAGATGGCAATTTGATTAGGGTTCCGTTTCTTTCTGAACACTAGGTACGTATGCTTACTTCTGTAAGGTTTAAAGCGAATAAAAGGATATAACAATGAATATAGAACTTTCCTTGGTCGAGGCTCGTGTTATCGGATGCCTTATCGAAAAAGAAGTGACAACGCCCGATCACTATCCCCTTACGTTGAATAGTCTAACAACAGCATGTAATCAAAAAAGCAATCGTGACCCAGTGTTATCTTTGTCAGAAGCCGACGTTCAAGATGCAGCTCAAGCATTGATTTCTCGCCGTTTAGTGAGCGATGAAAGTGGCTTTAATAGCCGTGTATCGAAATTTCAACATAGGTTCTGCAACACGGAATTTGGTGACTTAAAACTGAGCGCTCAGGAAAAAGGTATTGTATGTTGCTTGCTGTTGAGAGGCGCTCAAACTCCAGGCGAATTACGTACCAGAACTAACCGTCTATGTGAGTTCACGGATGTTAAAGAGGTAGAAGCTGTTTTAGATGCGATGAGCAGTCGTGAAGGCGGCGCTCTTGTCGTTAAACTCCCAAGAGAGGCGGGTAAACGCGAGTCTCGATACATGCACCTATTTAGTGGCGAAATCGACATTGAGGAGTTTGCACAGCAATCTGCTGGTCCTATTTCCGTCTCCACTCCGACGACCGAGCGTATTGAAGCTCTAGAGCAAGAAGTTGAATCTTTAAAGTCTGAGCTTAGTGAGCTCAAAGCGCTGGTCAATTCACTTATGTAATGCGAGAAAGGGTAGCAATCATCGCTACCCTTGTTTTTTTTGCGTATTTTGAAATTAAGTCATGGAAGTTGAAAACGAAGAGCCATCTTGGTTTGTTTACCTTGTTAGAACGTCTCATTCGGCGTTGTATTGCGGTATTACTAATGATTTACAGCGGCGCTTTAAACAACACCAAGAAGGTAAAGGAGCCAAAGCGCTGCGTGGTAAAGGGCCTTTACAGCTTGTGTGGAGTCAATCCGAAAAAAACAAAAGTGAAGCTCTGAAAACAGAAATAGCTATCAAGAAGCTCAGGAAAGCGCAGAAAGAACATCTAGTAAAGCAGGCTGTCCGTTTCGAGCGAAAATAACTGTAGCAAGATGACTGGCTGAACACATAGATGTTGTATACACTTGTTCTATAACAGAATAATGATAAGCAACACATGAACAGAATCTATTCAACTTTGCTAGCTTCCATAATCATTCCATTCGCCACTCAGTCGGCAGCGAGTGAAATATTGCCGGGCTATTGGGATTACCAAGAATATCTCCGTGCCCATCCTGTTCAAGAACAGCTTACCAATGAACTTTCCGAGGTTGTTAGGCGACAGCCAACACCACTCTCTGTCGAGCAGAATAAACCAGTGACAATATCGGTGGTTTACCCCGGTCAACAGGTGTCTGATTATTGGGTTAGGAACATCAAAGCCTTCGAGACACGTATGGAAGAACTTGGTATTAACTACGAGCTTAACCAAGTTTTTACTCGACCTAATATTGATTTGCGACAGCAAAGTGTTTCGCTGATGGAAGCGGTAAAAAACAAGTCCGGTTATTTGATTTTTACACTAGATACGACACGTCATCGTAAGTTCATTGAACACGTAATTCATTCAACTGACACCAAGCTCATCTTGCAGAATATCACGACTCCAGTGAGAGCATGGGATGAAAACCCTCCGTTTCTTTATGTTGGTTTTGACCATGTGATTGGCAGTCATCTACTCTCAGATTACTTTAAACAGCGCTTTGAAAATAACCATTCCTATTCTGTCTTGTATTTTTCAGAAGGTTACGTTAGCGATGCACGTGGCGGTACATTTATCCAAGACATGGAAGACTCGGGTAACTATCAACTCGCATCATCCTATTACACAAAAGCGAACAAAGAGAGTGGCTACAAGGCGGCATTGAGTAGCTTGCAACAGAACCCAGACATTAGCTTTATTTATGCTTGCTCAACGGATGTAGCTCTAGGCGCAGTTGATGCTCTAGAGCAGCTTAAACGCAATGATATCGTTATTAATGGTTGGGGAGGAGGGTCTGCTGAACTTGATGCGATCGCTAATAATAAGCTTGATGTAACCGTTATGAGAATGAATGACGACACTGGTGTTGCAATGGCTGAAGCTATTAAGTGGGACCTTGAAGGAAAGCCCGTACCAACGGTTTATTCCGGTGATTTTGAACTAGTTACCAGTAAAGATTCGCAATCAAGGATCGATGAATTGAAAAAGAAAGCATTTAGATATTCTGATAAAAGCTGATGCCACTAACGAACTTCAATAAACATAAAACACTCGCGACGCTTATTACTCGTACGGTTGTATGGGTAGTGACGATCTTTACTGTAGGGGTGTTGATTCAAAGTTGGCATTTAAGCCGAGATATCGTGCAAGAAGAAGTGCAACGAACCTCGCGCCAAACGAGTAGTTTAATACATAACTTCTTCGAATATCGCCTCGCTTCGTTACAAATTTTGCAAGACAGTAATGCCAAAAGTGATACGGTTGAGAGTTTTTTCAACAATCATGATTCTCGCTCGTTAGACTATTTTTTTCTCCGAGAAGACAACCTTGAGCCAATCCATTCTCCAGACTTTCGATTTATCAGTCATTTAAGTGATGTGATTTGGGATGACGGCAATGCTCTTTTCTATGGTTTGGAGTCTTCTAGTTTAAATGAGCTGTTTCACAAAGTAGACATCCACAGTAATTGGAATGCACTGGTTACTGACTCTCAGTTAGGACTTAAGCACACTTTGATTCGACGTACGCCAATTATCCAAAGCGAGTCGGGGGAAGTCCTTGGGTTCCTATTTGTTGGCGTTGTTCTAGATGACAATGCAGGTTTGTTAGCTAGCTTGTTGCGTGGCAGCAATAGTGATGATGTTATTCTGCGTTTTGGTAATAAATTTATTGCGTCGACCATTTCACCTGATGACAACTATACGCTTAAATCAATTTCTGATTTGATTTATAGCGGAGAAACAGATTTAAATCGTTTATTGATCACTGAAACAAACTTAACTGTCGGGACGAAACAAGATGTCTTGACTATCTTTTCAGTACAGCGAAACCCTAGTGTTCTTGCACTACGTAATAGCTATTTATTTTGGATTTTTCTTTCGCTTGTCGTCATAACCACCATATCTTTTTTAACTAGGCGCTGGCTAAATAGAAAAGTAACTCAAGAATTGTCTGAGCTGATGGTTTACACCAAAGTCGCTGTAAATAAAGAGCGGGTTCAGAGGTTTGCTGGTTCAAGTATCCATGAGTTCAATCATATTGGTAACACGTTAAGCAATACTTTTGAACGCTTGTCAGAGCAAGAAAAACTGTTCCAAGACCTATTCAATTTTTCTCTTTCCCCAATCATTGTCTGGACTGAGAAAGCCACTATTCTCCAAATTAACCCGGCAGCGAAAAAATCATTAGAGCTGTTTGAAGAATTAAATCAGTCAAACAGCGAGAGCTTTGTTCTATTTGTAAACGAGATGACGCCACTTGTTATGAAGGCGAGTATGGGAGCGACGTTAACAGGTATTGATGTCCCTATTGGAGAAAAAGTTTTTAGGTGGAGTTTATCCGCGATTCAGACTAGGGATGACAGTACGTTGGTGCTATCACAGGGCCAAGACATTACTAAATTGGTCGAGGCAGAAAAGCAAAGTATTAAAGCTCGTAAAGAAGCCGAATGGTCAGCTAAAGCTAGAACTGACTTTTTAGCGAAAATGAGTCATGAAATTCGTACACCATTAAATGGAATCTTAGGTATTTCACAGCTCCTTAAGCAAGGAGGCGATGATGGTAAATATCAAGAACAAATTGAAGTGCTTTGTAACAGTGGTGAACACCTACTGGCAGTGTTGAACGATATTTTAGATTTCTCCAAAATTGAGAATGGTAGCTTTAAGCTTGAAAAACATAACTTCAAGTTCAAAGAAGTGATTACTGCGATTGAGGGTATATATAAGCCTCTTTGCGATCATAAGAATATTGAGCTCGTTATCCAAAATGGTTTAAATGAAAATACAGCCTTAAATACAGATCAGGTTCGCCTCAATCAGATTTTGTTCAATCTAGTTAGTAACGCGATAAAGTTCACCCACAAAGGGCACGTTAAGGTAAGTTTTGCGCTTAAAACCACAGATTCGAGTAAAACCAATTGGTTAACTATTCATGTCGAAGACACCGGTATTGGTATCCTTAGTAATCAAATTCAACAGGTTTTTGACCCATTTGTTCAGTCGGAAGCAACGTTGACACGTGAGTATGGTGGTAGTGGTCTTGGGTTAGCGATTGTTAAAAACTTAGTGACTATTTTTGATGGTCAAATCAATGTAAGTAGTGAGGTAGGTCGCGGGACTCATTTCGAAGTTAGGTTACCCGTAGAAACAGCAATCGGGCAAGCTGAACAAAGTGTTGAAGAAACGGTTATCGATTTCAATTTGTTTTCTGAAGTAGTAAATGTGCTGCTGGTAGAAGACAACCATACCAACGCCTTTATTGCCAAAGCCTTCTGTGAAAAGTACGGTATGAATGTGATTTGGGCTAAAGACGGGCAGGAAGCGCTAGAGATTCTGAGTACGATGTCGTTTGAGTTGATCTTAATGGACAACCAATTACCTTCCGTATCAGGTATTGAAGTGACTAAACGAATTCGGAATACGATTAATCAAAAAGTTCCTATCTACGCTTGTACCGCAGACAATTTAGATTCAACCCGACAAGCCTTCTTTGCTGCTGGCGCAGATTTTGTCATTGTGAAACCGATTAAAGAGAAATCTCTGTACGAAGCATTACGACACTTCAAACAATATCATTATCACCTAGGAGCAAACCAGGCGGTAGAGAAGTAATTAAGGCAGGGAAGCGCAATTCGCTTCCCTGTTTTTAGTCGTCGGTATGGACTAACGAGCGAGCTTGTGATGGGCATTGGAGAAGTGGCCAGCACAAAATGCACCAACAATCGACAGCTCACCAGCTAAACAAAGGCTTGCTGCAACTTCCGCCAAGGCTTGGGAGTTACCGGTTCCATGCAAACCTAGTAAATCTAAGCAGGCTTTTTGACTTGGTAAGCCCGTGCCGCCCCCAACCGTACCAACCATTAGGTTTGGTAAGGTTACGCTAGCATACAACTCGCCCGCATCAGTCACTTCCATACGCGTCATGCCAATAGCAGACTCTGCAACGCATGCGGCATCTTGCCCACAAGCGATATAGAGTGCTGCTAACGCATTGGCGTAATGTGCGTTGATACCGATAGTACCACTGAGCGCTCCGCCAACCGTGGTCATCTGACCAAACTGCGCCATTTTTTTTGGGGTAGTGTGAAGGTATTTTTCGACTAAGCTTGCTGGAATAAGAACTTCAGCGGTGACTTTCTTGCCTCTAACGCTACGTAGGGTTTGAGAGTTGGCTTTTTTATCACCGGATAAGTTACCGTCGAGAAACGCATAATCCGGCTCAATAGGGGTATGCATCATGATGTAATCAAATACAACGTTGGTTGCTATGGTCACCATGTTTTGACCTGAAGCGTCTCCTGTCAAATACTCGAATACCAGATAAACATGATTACCTTCAATATTGACGTTGATATCGCTTAACTTTCCGTGTGATGTTGTAGATTCAGCTAATTGTTTAAAGTGGTCAAACTGTGTTACTAACCAAGCCACAAACTTTCCGGCTTCAATTAACGACTTGAAGGCGAAACCAGGGGTGCGCGTTACGCCCTCATTAAGCAACATAGCGCTAGCACCGCCGCAAGCAGTAATAAGATTAGCACCTCGGTTGTAAGAAGCAACAAGAGCGGCTTCTGTTGTTGCCAACGGGACTTGATAGTCGCCCTGTGCAAATAACCCATTGACCCGTAGAGGACCTGCTGTACCAACAGGCATTTTTAGAGTGCCTATGAAAAACTCGATATTTTTGGCATAGCTATCCATTTGGGATTCGGTATGAGCATCGAGTAATTGTGACTTGGCTTCAGAGTTATCAAGAATTCCCCAGCGGTAGTCAACATTACGAGCAGTTAGATAAGGGCTACGATTCACTTTTCGAGAAGGTGTGTGTTGCTTAGGCGATAACTTAGCATCGAACTCAGTCAAAGTGAGATCTTTATCAATACTAGTGAGGTAATCACGTTTATGAAGGTTAACTTTTGGCATGCGGATCTTAGTAAAACAGTTTGGAAGGGGATTCTACCCACCTAACACTCAGATACAAGGAGTTCCAGTGCGGTTATGTGACATCTTATTACTTTGCCACGTGAATCCAATGGGTTACTGAGAGAAAATGCAATACTTTGAAACAATACAACGGTTGGTATTTACTGGAATAGTTGTGTCAGAGCGCTGACTTCTTCGTCACTAAGTAGACTCGCAGCACTTGGGGAAAGTTGGTTGGAAATTTCACCTTGTAACGCTTTTAATTGCTGAGGAGATAGCAATTTGAGTTGTTCTCTTAACTGTTCAAACTGTTGCGTCGACATTCTATGACCTTTATTTAAATTGTTGAGTAAAGCAGTCTGAGTTCCGTTCATCTTCACATCGTAATATGGTGCTGATGCTTAATCTATCGTTGAACTGATGAGAATTTGTCCGAGTATTGTAAGGAACAGTTAATTGAACTGTAAGAATAGTCAGGTTGCTTTCACTTACAATAAACAGAAGCAACCTGAATGGCGGGGCCCAGCGAGACCTAAACCTGTTTGGTGCCCTCATTATGTGGTTGTGTCAGGGCGTCAGTTAACGCGTGGAATTCGGGCAACATTCGATAAATTAAGTGTAATTGTTGCAGGACCATACGAGCCGAACGATCATCTTCATCACGCCATTCTATTAATCGTCGGTGTATATCAAACTGATCAACGGTAGTTACGTTATTTTCATTCCCCATACCTTCAAGTTGATTTTCTAGTAATTCGATATGATGGTTTATGGTCCTATGTGCCTCCAAGACGAGAAGGTGGATTGACTCGTCTTCGAGTCGTTGCCTATGCGCGCCCAAAGCCGATACATAACTGAGAAGCGCATGACTTAGCGTTAAGAAGCGAAAACTCTTATCGGTGTCCACTTGATAACGTCCTGGTTCCGCCAACATATTTGAAATCGCAGTCGAAAGATTAGCATCGGCATTATGAGCATCGCGTCTGGCGATACGATAATTCAGGTCATCTTTTTTACCCAGACGATATTGACCGATAATCTGCATTAGATATCTTCGATTTGTCCTCAGCGAATTCGCCATAATCTTGTGCATACGTTTCGACTCCCAATCCGGGAGAATAAAGTAGACGGCACTTACTGCTAGAGCACAGCCAATAAGTGTATCCATCAGACGTGGCAATACCACGGCATAACCTTCACCAAGCTGATGAAAACAAAGCAGCACAAGTACTGTGATAAAGCCGGTAGCGTATCCGTAATTGTTGATTCTAAATGCAAAGAACATCACGCCAGACAGGACAATCAGGAACAGTTGGCTTTCGGGAGAAGGGAACAGAGTAAGTAAAGGGACGCCGACAAATAACCCAACAAGTGTACCTGCAATTCGCGCTGAGAGCTTTTGACGTGTTGCGCTGTAGTTTGGCTGGCACACAAAGAGTGTCGTCAGCAAGATCCAATAGCCTCGATCGAGATTGAAGCCTTGAATAATGCCATAGCCAATAGTCAGCGCTATTGATAGGCGAACGGCATGTCGAAACAGTATCGACTCTTTCGACATACTTGCTTTGATTCGATTCCACATCGCTGTGAACGTATGTGGGTTGGTGTCGTCCAGTATCCCGTCTTCTAAAACGTTACTATCCGGATTACTGACGTTACTAAGTAGCTTTTCTACAGTAGCCAAGTTATTAAACAGATAATTTAGCTGAACTAATAAAGGTGACCATTCAGGATTATTTTGTTGCTCCAGATACTCAATTGAATCTTGTAATTCGACTAACGCTTTAATCGAGTCGTTGCTGTGAGAGTATTTTTTCCCCAACTTAAGTGCAAAGGCGATCTCTTTACAGGCTTTAGCCTGCATTTCCAATACATGCTTGAAACGAAACAGGACATCAGAATGCGAAAATTGGGTTGCCAACTCTTGATAGCGATAGTGACTTGAGCTTACGCGCTCATGAATGTCTTGCGCGATAAAGTAAACCTGTAAAAAGCGATCACTTGGTCCATCGACGTGACCACGTCGAGAGCGGTTCAATAACGTCGATTTGCAAGCATTGAGCGCGAAGACGGTACATGCATTAAGGCTAGCTTCTTTTAAGCGATGCGGCTGTGGAATCAGGTTTAACGTAGGGTGGAATAAGTTTCTTTTGGCATCTAGATACAAACTCAATTCATTAAACACATTAGAGAGACTTTGCTGAACAGGTTGCATTGGCCAGAAACTATTCCAAATAATAGAAACTAAGTAATACCAACTCGCACCACCTAGTAGTAACAAAGGCTGGAACCAAATGTTCGTGCTTTCATGTGCTCCGAGCATAGTATAGATGGCGAGTAACAATGAGCCGAATGCGATACTAGAGTAACGAGGGCCGATGGCGCCGAGAATAATAAACAGGAACGTAGAACAAAAAAGCCCAATCGCGAACAACCAAGGTATGTTAAATAGAATCTCTATAGAAAATGCGGCAATGGCAAAGCAAATGAGGGTAAGGGTGATGGCTTTAATGCGCCCGAAGAAATTGTCGTCAGTTTCGGCTAGCGCAGCGGCGATGACGCCGAGAATTAATGGTGTAACCCATGTGTGTTGCTCGAAGTACCAAGCTGGAATCACAACGCCTAATAGCGCTATGAGCATTAACACACTGTAGTTAAACGTTTTATTGGCCCATTGAAGGCGAAGTTGACCAAGAATGCTCACAATAGAATGCTGTATCTGATAAAACCGTTATTCTAGCAGAAACTACTGTGGCTTATAAATGACTGTTTTCTAGGAAGAACGAGTAACATTCGTTCTTCCTAATAGCAAAAGGTGAGGAATTAACGCTTGTTCTTTAGGTAACGTTTACGGCGTTCTTCTTTGCGTTTAGCTTTCTCTTCCGCTTTACGTGTAGCTTCGATTTCCACTTGAACGAGCTCTTCAGTAATCATTTCAGGTAATTCAAGAGTGACTTGACCTAAAGTACCGTTTCGCAATTCGTGAAGTAGAATCTCGGAAGCTTTGTGAAGGTTAACACGACCACCAGATTGTAAAGCACCGCGTTTACGACCAATTAGCTCCATAAGTTCTAAATCAGATTCAGGAAGTTCTTCGTCGATCTGATAACGTTCTTTCAGACGTTCTGGATACTGAGCCGCCATATACTCCACGGTGTAGAACGCCACTTCATCGTATTCAATAGCGGTATCTTTTACTGCGCCAGTAGCCGCCAATCTAAAACCACTATGGGGGTTTTCGACTTTTGGCCATAAAATCCCCGGAGTATCAGAAAGCACGATACCGTTTTGCAAGTTAATTCGTTGTTGACGACGAGTAACGGCAGGTTGGTTGCCTGTCACTGCGATGGTTCTGCCGGCAAGGGTGTTGATGATAGTAGACTTACCAACATTTGGGATTCCCATGATCATCGTGCGAATGTTTTTACCAATCTCTTCACGGTGCGGCGCGAGTTTTCGACAAAGTTCAAGAATTTTATGCACTTCTTGAGAATTAGATGTGGTGATGGCCATTGCCTTAACACCTTGCTCTTTCTCTAGGTGCTCGATCCAAAGTTCGGTCTTTTCTGGATCCGCCAAATCACGTTTGTTCAACACCTTGACGACAGGTTTGTCGCCACGGAGTTGAGAAATCATAGGGTTTTCACTACTAAATGGAATACGTGCGTCAAGCACTTCAATAATGACATCTATTTGTGGGATGACTTCTTCGATTTCTTTGCGAGCCTTGTGCATGTGGCCTGGAAACCATTGGATAGACATGAGTGAAAACCTATATTTTGAAATTTGTGCACATTGTAGGAGGTTCAACGAGATAGTAAAGCCCTGCATTCGAGTGGCGAGCGAAGTTTTTGTCGCAAAATTCTTGAATAATAGGTGGAGCAAGCGCTTATATCGACTACTCTTTTTGGCCGAACTCGGTACGCAGCCATTGTCTTAGCGTAATAACACTTTCGTATTTCAAACTCTTTGGAGAACACGCAAAGTAGAACGCTTGATAAGGATTTGGGATGGGGGAACCAAGTTCAACTAGCAGTCCTTGTTCCACTTCATCTTTGATAAACAAACGGTGAGTGACAAGTATGCCTAAGCCTCTGATGGTGGCATGTATAGCTTGTACAGAAGCATTAAAAATCAGGTGATTATGGTATCTAGGGAGTGTTAAAGCGTTGGCATTACACCATGTATCCCAATCATACTTCCGTCTATCGTTAGTAACCAAAATGCTAGGATAATCCCCTAACACAGCGTCGAGTGATATAGCTGCGTGTTTATCGAGTAGGTTAGGGCTACACACTAACACCAATTCATCGTCACCCAGTTTTTCACAATAATAATCTTGCCATTCGTCTGTTTTACCGTGAATTAAGGCGATATCGACGCCTTCTCTCTCAAGGTTAAAACTGCCAATTAAGTTTGAAATACGGATATCCAGATTTGGAGCAAAATGTTGGAGATTGGTTACTCTCGGGATCCACCAGTGAAGAGCCAATGAGTTAACCATGTTTACTGTAAGCCTATTTGTCACGGTTTTGTTAAGCAATGCTTCATTAGCTTCAACAATTTTCTCTAGAGCAGGCGCAACTTTTTTATAGTAAAGGCGGCCTTGTTGATTTAACTCTATGCGCCGTCCAATTCGAAGAAACAGCTTAGTATCGAGTTGTTCTTCTAATGATTTAATTGACTGACTTACAGCTGAGTGACTTACAAATAGCTTTTGTGCCGCTTCGGACATGCTTCCTGTTTCGGCTACGGCTACGAATGTATAGATGGATTTGAGTGCAAGGTATTTTTTCATTTATCACTCTATGTAAGCAAAACTTACATAATCATTAATAATTACTCAGTATTTTTCAGTGATCGCGATCACTATAATTTAGCCCAAAAGACACATTTCGCGAGCACGATACATGATAAAAATTTCACTAACCCATACTCCTGTTTTCTATATGCTATCGTCGACACTTAGCTTATCCGTCACTGGGTTATTAACTAAATTCTTGTCTGAAAGCCTTGATGTGACCACATTGGCGTTCTTACGATTTGCGCTTCCTGCTATGTTCATATTTTCGATACTGATTTTCACTAAGATAAGAACACCTAATTTGGCCATGGCCAAGTTACTCGTCGTAAGAGCATTGTGTATTGGAGCCTGTCAACTGTGCTTTATTTATGCATTGAACAAACTCTCACTGGTGGAAAGTGCAGTGCTATTTGGAACAGGGCCTGTCTTTATCGCAGTTTTGGAAAAGATACTCTTCAATATTAAGCTCCATTGGTCGACTATCGTAGCGTTGTTTATGACGTTTATAGGAGTGGTAACGTTGGCCAATGATGGTAGTGGGTTTGTTGTCAAACCTGAACTTTTAGTCGGTCTTCTGGCGGGGTTCTTTAATGCTGGCTCTCAACTAAGCCTATATAAAGCGTCAAAAACGGAAATGTCAGGTTTAGAAACTAATGCTTGGACATTTGGTATTGCGAGTTTAATTCTACTACCGATTGTGACGTTTTCTCACTGGACTTCTCCTCTGAGTATTTTCAGCGACAATGCTGTAAATACAGGGGTTCTTTTGGCTTTGGCGATTATGGCACTATTGATTATCAATACGCAGGTTTCGCGACACAAAGCCTATTCAACTGCTGATAGCAATTCCCAATTAGCACCTTTAATCTATAGTAATCTGGCTTTCACAGCGTTATGGCAATTCCTTGTGTTTGATGTTGATTTTAGTCACACACAGTTACTTGGTTTAATGCTCATTGTAATGACCAGTGTTCTAACAACGGTATTTCCGCCTCAAAAGGTCATTATTTCTCATAAAGAAAAGTCTTCCGTCGCAGGTTAGCTAAATTGAATTGCAGATTGAAAATAGATTTAATGGAAAGTATAACTATTTGAAATATAGTAAATAAATATATGGCATGAGTTTTGTAGACATCTGATTGATCATTCATAAGCAGGGAACAGCAGATGAAAAAACAGATGTTACCACAAGGCACAAAACGACTGGTGGCTTCCTTAGCCCTGAGCGGACTATTGTTTAGTACGTCTAGCAACGCCGCGCCGTTTGATACGTGCCCAAGCAAAGCCTATCTTTTCCAATCTAATCCAGTTCAAGTTTATGGTGTCAACCTTGTTACGGGCTCGACTAGTTTATTGCAAAGTGATACTGGTATGAATGTGAACATTAACGGTGTCGGTTTCGACTTTGACAACCGTTATATCTATGGGTATGACACTAGCAATAAGCGAATCGTTCGTTTAGGGAGCGACTTCCAAGCGGAAGTCGTGAATACATCGGGTTTACCAACTGACCACACTTTTTATGTCGGTGATGTCTACGAAAGTGTTTATTACCTTTATAGAACAGGAAAAGGACTGTTTACTATCGATCTTTCACCGCTCGCGAGTGATAGTAGTGCGGTTTTACCGGTTAATCGAGTGACGACGCGTGCGGTAGTAAGTCTCACTGACTTCGCTTTCCATCCAAGCGACGGCAAGCTCTATGGCGTAGATAACGGCTCGGGTGCTTTATATTCGTTTAACGCTAGCACAGGTCAGGAAACTTATATTGGTGATACTGGCGAAACGGGTACGTTTGGTGCAGGGTACTTCGATGTAGATGGCTACTATTATGTGTCGAGAAATCAAGATGGTCAGATCTATCGCATTGACCTTTCACCGGGTAATGCCGCAAACATTGCTGCGGGCATAGTTCCGGCTGTCAAATTTGCCGATGGTCCAAATTCGAACCAAAACGATGGCGCTCGATGTGCGAATGCACCAGTGATAGATGAGGACTCTAACATTGATTTTGGAGATGCTCCGGAAAGTTACTCAACAAAACTTGCTGACAATGGCCCACGACATGAGCTCGACGGTAGTACATGGTTGGGAAGTGGGGAACCAGATGGTGAACAAGATGGACGTTACAACAATTTAGCGGATGATGAAGTAGGCACTGATGATGAAAACGGTGTGGGATTTGTCACTGCGGTCGAACCAGGGCTTGATAGTATTGTTAGGGTTAATGCTTCCACCTCTGGGTATCTGTCTGCATGGATAGATTGGAACCAAGATGGTGACTTCGCGGATGCGGGGGAGCAGATTTTTACCGACGAATCGCTATCTGCGGGAAACAACGATCTAGTTTTTACAGCTGATATTGATGCAACAGTGGGTACAACTTGGAGTCGTTTCCGCTTTAGTCAACAAACAGGGTTAAATTATTTTGGTGGTTCAACCAGTGGTGAAGTCGAGGATCATGCTCTTACGGTTACAGGAGATGGCATCACCGTTCGCTATTATCCCAATGCCACCGGTTACGCCACTGTTGCGTTTGAGGATAACTGGCCTTATACCGCCGACTATGACATGAACGATGTCGTTGTGCGTTACCGCGTCACGGAAATTCTCAAAAACGACCAAGTAGTTAAATCTAAGATTGATGGTTACTTAGGGGCAGTGGGTGCATCTTACCATAATGGCTTTGCTATCCGACTCAAAGGTGTCAATCGTGACGATATTGATAGCGCTACCACTCGTCAAATCCAAAACGGCGAGACATTGGCTTCAAGTGGATTAGAACTGATTTCTAATGAAGCGATTATTATCATCACTAACGATACGTCGACATTTAAAGTAGACGGTTGCGATTTCCATAGGACTTTGTCTTCATGTGCTGAGCAAGAGGATGTACAACTCAACTTTACGGTTCACGTTAACTACAATAGCGGCACTACTACTGGGTTAATGGCTATGCCGTACGACCCTTTCATTTTCGCTACAGACAATACGTATCATGGAGATGGGTTTACTGAACCAGGGCGTAAATGGGAAGTGCACCTACCTAACTACGAACCAACTGAGCAATTTGACGCAGATATGTTCGCTGGCTTAGGCGTCGATGTAAGCAACTCAAATACTGGCGTGTACTTTAAGACAGCAGAGAATCTGCCTTGGGCGCTATTAATAAATGACGAGTGGGAGTGGCCACTAGAGTATATCGATTTGGTGGTTGCGTATCCTCAATTTGCTACTTACGCAGAGTCATCTGGAGAGAATGCTCAAAACTGGTTTGAATCGCAATATGCTACGCCCGGCAAATGTTACGTTCCTTAGGAGATGATTATGAATACCAAATATATAACCTTACTAATTGCCTTCGGAACACTCACTGCTTGTGGAGGCGGTGGCGGTGGTGGCGGCGACTCTTCAGGTGGGGGCTCTACGGGGAATACCACCGAGGCCGCTCCTGAGCCGGTTCCAGCTCCGGTTACAGTGTCAGTATCAAGAACAATGGGTGATCTGTCTATACCGGATACGTTGGATTATAAGCCAATCGAAGACTACTCATTGGACATTGACGCAAGTAACGACGTAACTGGTAGAGCGTTTGCCTCGGTTTATACAGAATATGAGGACGACGGCTCTGGTGTACTCACTCCAGTGTACGACAGTAAAATCGCCTCTACGTCACTGAACAATGGGAGTGCTCAAATCGATTTCTCAGCTGCAGAACACGTTGATGCGTTCTTAGTTGAAATCTGGACGTATGATGGTAACCCACCAGCTCAGAAACTCGTGTCAGCGAGTAGTAACAACCTCGCTTGGTGAGAAAAAGAGGAAAATACGAATTGCCCCGTTTTACGGGGCTTTTTAATGGCTTGCTAGTCAACAACACAGTACAATGCGGGGAAATATTCGATTCAAATCACATTATGAGCCAAGAATACAACGACGAACACTATGACGACGATGCCATTGAGATTGAAGCTATTGGTATCGAAGTTTCAAGCCATCCAATCGAGCTATACAAACTATTTAAGGTAGCAAACCTTGTTGGAGGCGGCGGTGAAGCTAAGCACTTTATAGCGGAAGGCTATGTAGCGGTGAATGGCGAGCTAGAAACGCGAAAACGACGCAAAATGTATGATGGTGACTTCTTTGAGTTTAACCAAGAATATTATGTCGTTGTATGTGACAAACCGCCTGTTGAACCTGAGGAAAGAAAACAACTGCAACCTAAACAGCCAGAGGTAGCAGCGCCTTCGTCAAAACAAAAAAAGCAGAACAAGCAGCAAAAAAAGACGAAAGAGCAATCGGCTAAACAGAAAAAGAAATCTACTGAGCCGAATAAAGCGCGCTCTAAATCAAAAGACCCTAATAGCGGACGTGGCGGTATCGATTTTTTCTAAGACGATTTACGTTATGCGAGCAATCGATATTCGCTGTCGTTAAAGTGCCACAGTTTCCGCTGATAATAGAGGCTTAATAGCAATAGAGGAGATAACAATGAAATTTGAGGTAGATACGCATACTCATACTTATGCAAGTGGGCATGCCTACAGCACCATTATTGAAAATGCTAAAGCGGCAAAAGAACATGGATTAAAAGTCCTGTGTACTACAGATCATGCTGATTCAATGCCTGGTGCCCCTCACTTTTGGTTTTTCTCCAACCAACGTGTTATCCCAAGGTTTCTATCTGACGTTGCTATTATTCGCGGTGTAGAGGCAAATATTCTTAATGTGAATGGGGACATTGATGTACATCCTACGTCATACAAAGCACTTGATTGGATTATTGGCAGCTTTCATGAGCCTGTGTTTAAACCTTCTACTAAGGAGGACCACACTCGAGCTCTCATCAATACAATTGAAAGTGGCAATGTGGATGCGCTTGGACATTTGGGAAATCCGAACTTTGACTTTGATTTTCAAAGCGTAGCGGACTGTGCGGCAGCCAATCATGTCGCAATAGAGATCAATAACTCAACGCTGAGAGGGCACAGCCGAGTCGGAAGTGTGGACCGCTGCTATGACATCGCTCGAGCAGTAAAGCGCGCGGGTGGGTACATCACTACAGGCAGTGACTCACATTTTTGCGATACCATTGGTTTATTCGAACTGACCAGTGAATTGCTGACTACGGTTGAAATGCCGACGGATAAGATTATTACTTACAACGCTCGTCAATTCTTGGATTTCCTAGAGCTGAGAGGACGCGCACCGATAGAAGAGTTTGCCGAATTCTAAGATTTGCGTAAATAACGTTTAGAAACAATTTCATTAACGTTGTAGTAACGAGATTTAGTAAACTCGGTATTCAGACCTCAGGAAACTGGGGTCTAATTGACCTTCAAAAGGAATAATAATGATAAAAATAACTACGGCTAGCCTGCTTACATCAGTTCTTTTATTTTCTACTAGTGCTCTAGCAGAGGAGGTGGACCTCAAGAAGAACATGCAAGCCATGAAGTTAGCATTTAAACAAGCAGCAGAAGCTCAGTCCATTGACGAAATGCGCAAACCAGTACTTGATTTGGAAAATCTAATTGCCGACTCAAAGCAAGGTGATTATCCACCAGAGAAAACAGAATTGTATTTGGAAGGTTTCAAAAAGCTGTCAGGCGCAGTAAGTGAAGTCAATGCGGAACTGGATCAGGGTGACCTTGAAGCGGCCAAGCAATCATTACGTGAAGTGGACAGCTTGAGATTGGAGTACCATGACAAGCGTAATCCAAGTATTTGGAAGCGTCTGTTTGGTTAACTGATATCGAATTCGGACATTAAAAAGGAGCACTCTTTGAGTGCTCCTTTTGATTTAGATTAAATAGGTAGCGCTATGCCTGTGCAAACTTAAAGGTTCGGTAGCCCCCAATTAAGTTCTTGGCTTTATAGCCATTATTCACTAATTGACGATATGCAACGTTACCGCGTAACCCCGCTTGGCAGTAAATAATGATCTCTTTATCTTTAGGAAGCTCATCCATACGTTGGCGCAGCTGATCTACGGGTATATTAATTGCGCCGTCAATGAAACCAACGTTTTCTAACTCACCTGGATTACGTACATCCAGCAACAACTGGTTGTCGCTCAAATTATCTATTTCATCGAAATGTATCGGTGTTGCATCACCTTTTAAAATATTATTGGCAACGAAGGCTGCTTGGTTGATGACATCTTTGGCGCTGCCATAAGGGGGAGCGTAAGTTAGTTCAAGATGTTGTAGCTGCTCTACGGTCATTCCTGCACGTTGAGCCACAGCTAAAACATCGATACGTTTATCAATGCCGTCTTTTCCTGCTGCTTGCGCACCAAGAATTTTGCCAGTTTCGGGGCTAAACAATAGCTTTAACGAGACTATTTCCGAACCAGGGTAATAACCGGCATGACTAGCGGTATGTACGTATACTTTCTCGTACGCGATATTATCACGTTTAAGCAACTTTTCGTTTTTACCCACGGACGCTACAGCAAGATCGAAGATCTTAACAATCGCAGTACCTTGTGTGCCTTGATAACTCTCTTTACGGCCTAACATGTTGTCAGCAGCCATCCGACCTTGACGATTAGCAGGCCCAGCTAACGGAACGAAGCTAGGTTTTCCTGTGATGAAATCAGGATCTTCAACAGCATCGCCTACTGCATAAATATACGGGTCGCTGGTTTGTAGGTGTTCGTTGACCGAGATACCACCAAACGCACCAAGTTCGAGGTCTGCGTTTTGGGCTAGGGTATTTTCCGGTCTGACACCAATAGACAAGATAAGCATATCAGTATTTAACGCATCGCCATTGTTTAATGTTAAACGTAACTTGCCTTGTAAATGTTGATGTTCGTTTGTCTCTCCAGCATTTTGATCGGCAATATGTTCATTCGGAATATACTCAACAGATTCAAGTGCTGCACTCAATCTGAGATCAATGCCTCTTTGTTTAATCTCTGCATGTGCAAAACCTGCCATTTCTTTATCAACGGGCGTCATCACCTGATCGGCCATTTCTATTAAGGTGGTACTGATTCCTAGCTGGTGGAAAGCTTCCATCATTTCTAATCCGATAAAGCCACCGCCAACGACTGTTGCATGCTCAGGCTTATTCATTTGAATCGTCTTTATGATTCGATCCATATCGGGGATATTGCGAAGGGTATGAGTCAATGGGTTATCAATGCCTGGTATGGTCGGTACAAATGGAGCCGCGCCAGGACTTAGTAATAGAAAGTCATAACTTTCAGAATATTGACTACCATCAACGAGGTTGCGAACAGTAACAAATTTGTTCTGTTTATCGATGGAAATGACTTCGTTCATAACACGAACGTCAACATTAAAACGAGCGAGGAAACTCTCTGGAGTTTGAAGTAATAACTTTGAACGGTCGGTGATATCTCCACCTATGTGATAGGGAAGACCACAATTTGCAAATGAAACGAAAGGTCCGCGCTCAAACATAATAATTTCGGCTTCTTCACTCAAACGTCGAGCTCTTGCTGCTGCAGATGCGCCACCTGCAACTCCGCCTACGATTAAAATCTTAGTCATACTTTACCTCTGTCAGTGTCGTTTAGGTGCGATGTTCTAAACGTGCATTCAATGTTCATTTGTCGTTACTATATCAATAAAATTAGAAAAGTCTAATGTAATATTATCTAAATATTAAAAAGCTAATTAAGTATTGACTAAAGTAATGAATTGGATAGATAATGCGCGCTATGCAAAATGATCAAATCGTGGAGACTGCCGTTGTGGACTTAATGGAAATGAAAAGCCGAGTCATCGATGTAGCGGATGTACTCAAAACATTATCACACCCTGATAGGCTATTTGTTTTATGCCAGCTTGTAGATGGCGAACAAGGTGCAGGCCAGCTTCAGTCCAACTCAAACCTAAGCCAGTCTGCTTTCTCCCAACATCTGTCAGTATTGAAGAAAGCAGGGCTAGTAGGGATAAGAAAAGAAGCTCAACATGTCTATTACTCTTTAAAAGATCAGAGAGTTGCAGGGCTTATAAGCCAATTACATAGTTTATATTGCGATTAATAGGGCTTTCTGTAGTGGGTTCAATTTGCGAAATTTTCGTTAAGTTTCGCCACTAACATTATTTTTAGATTTAACTCTTAGTGAGGTAACAATGGAGTTTTCAATTCCGTGGGCATCGTTATTAGGCGGCATGATGCTAGGGCTTTCCGCGACTATTTTACTATTGTTCAACGGCAAAGTAGCTGGTATTAGCGGCATAGTGAGCAAAATCTATAAAGGAAGAGCCGGCGATACAAGCTGGCGTGTATTGTTCGTATTGGGAATGGTTGTCGGCGGAGTAGCAACCGCAAAATGGTTTGGATTAGCCCCTGTTGCTATGGTCGTGTCAACACCATTAGTTCTTATCTCAGGTTTACTCGTGGGTATGGGTACTAAATTAGGCAATGGCTGTACAAGTGGTCATGGTATTTGCGGAATGGGTCGACTATCTGTTCGATCAGTAATGGCGACTGTAACCTTTATGGTGGTGGCCATGTTGACCACATTTGTTATGACACACGTGCTTTAGGAGTTTTGAATATGCAAAGGTTGATATCTATCGTTGCAGGTTTGCTATTTGGCGCAGGTATGATCATCTCAGGTATGAGTGACCCGAAGAATGTCATTGCTTTTCTCGACGTTACTGGCCATTGGTCACCAGATTTGGCGTTTGTAATGGGGGGAGCATTATTGGTATTTGCACCAAGCTATTGGCTAATCATCCGCAAGAGGAAGGAGCCAGTATGTGCAGATTCATTCTGCTTGTCCGACAACAAGAAAATTGATAGTCAGCTACTAAGCGGTGCCGCTCTGTTTGGGTTAGGTTGGGGGATTGCAGGTATCTGCCCGGGACCCGCAATTGCATCGATGGCAAACGGCAGTTATAGCGTATTGGGTTTTGTTGTCACTATGTTGGTTGGTATGTTCATTGGCGATAATATCTCAAGGAAAGAAAACGGAAAACAAGCAGCGTAGTGGCTTACCGTATTCTTGAAGTTTGTGTTAAAGGAATAACCAAAGTACTGAAAACATCGAAATGGGAAATGTCATCTCTAGTTAATCATACAACTCTATCGATAAAGGGCAGTGATCACTCATTTGGTACTTTAGCACGTCCTCGACTGGCATGAGACTTTGAACAGCAGGACTTGTTCTTAACTCTGGACTGACGATGATGTGATCGATGAGAGAGCGAAATTGGTGTGTTTTGTCGTTATTCTTGCGAGATTTTACTTTACACGTGGCTTTAGTTTGCTGAGAGGTTAAACGCGGCGCAGTATCTAGACCATTGGTGATTGTCTTCCATAACCAATCGCCGTTATACGCTAGGTTGTGATTGAAATCACCCAACAAAATGTATAACTCGTTTTGTTGTTCGACCTGCTTTAGCCAACTATTTATGACTTTTCCTTGTTTTTTTAAAGTATGACATGAGTTTTGATTGACGAATTTTCCCGAGCAACCGGCTTTTAAGTGCACTGACAACAGGTTTATTGTTTTGTTACCCACGTTAAGTTTGATTGCAGAAGCAAATCTTAGTTTACTACCTGTACTAAGAGGGAAGTCCGCTACGTCTTTGATGGACAAACCCTTTTTCACAGCGAAGCCAGTGTATTGGTTAATCGCGGAGAATTGATGTTGTTTATTAGATGGTAGTGCACGATCCGACAAATAAATGTCGTAATCGTTGCCAGCTATTTTACGGATGGCTTCCTGACTATCTACTTCTTGAAACGCTAACACGGAGGGCGAGAGGACTTCAAATTGACGTGCTAAAGCGAGAAAATCGTCCTTGCCCCTTTGACTTGCTTCGAACTTTGATGATGGATTAAGCGTTAACCATTCAATATTCCATGTAGTAAACGTTGTTGCTGACACCAATGTAGGAAAAAGTGATATTCCAATTACTAAAGAAAATAACCACTTGTAATAACTTAATGTTCTTTTCATTGCACTTGCCATTTTAAAATTCCCTCACAGCCAATGTGCCGCAAGCGTTACTAAAATTGCAACCGAAAATGCGTTAAATTTCGTGAAAAATTTTGTTTTTCCTTCATATGAGATCTACTTCATCTAGATCGAATTCTTCTTGCTCAGTAGCCAATTTTTATTGATCTGAATCAATACTTTGGTTTGGTGCTTTTCGTTAAATACACCACAATATATTGTGTCAGAATAAAAAGTAACAACCCTATATAGTGTGTTTGTGGATAACTCTGTGAGTATACTTTGGGTAAGGAGAAAGGGTGAAAACAATCGTAATCAAGAGAGACGGCTCTCGTGCTCCGTTTACAAAGGATCGTATTGAAGCTGCTGTGGTAAGTGCGGCGGAACATGCAGATAAAGAGCTCGAAATCTACGCTAAAAATGTGGCTTTAGCGGTAGAGCTCAAACTGCAGGATTGCGAACATGTAGACATTCAAGAAATTCAAACAGCGGTAGAGAATGAACTAATGCAAGGTCCATATAAAGGACTTGCTCGTTCGTACATTGAATATCGTCATGACCGTGATATTGCTCGTGAAAAGAAAAGCGCTCTGACTAAAGAGATCGAAGGTCTGATTGAAGAAAGCAACGCCGATCTTCTTAATGAGAACGCTAATAAAGATGGCAAGGTTATCCCGACGCAGCGTGATTTGTTGGCGGGTATCGTCGCTAAACACTATGCGAAGACTCGAATTCTTCCTAGGGACGTTGTGCAAGCACACGACGAAGGCGACATCCATTATCACGATCTTGATTACGCGCCTTTCTTCCCGATGTTTAACTGTATGCTCATTGATTTAAAAGGCATGTTAACGCATGGCTTTAAGATGGGTAATGCTGAGATTGATACTCCTAAATCAATTTCAACTGCTACAGCTGTAACCGCACAGATTATTGCTCAAGTGGCAAGTCATATTTATGGTGGCACAACGATTAACCGTATTGATGAAGTCTTAGCGCCTTACGTAAAAGCAAGCTATGACAAACATCTTCAAATTGCTCAAGAGTGGGACATTCACCAGCCAGAAGCATTTGCTCAAGCTCGTACGGAGAAAGAATGTTATGACGCATTCCAATCATTAGAGTACGAAGTCAACACCTTGCACACTGCCAATGGTCAAACACCATTTGTTACTTTCGGCTTTGGACTTGGTACGAGTTGGGAGTCAAAACTTATCCAACAGTCGATTCTGAAGAATCGAATCGCTGGTCTTGGCAAAAACAGCAAAACAGCAGTATTCCCTAAATTGGTGTTTGCAATCAAAGATGGCTTAAATCATAAGTCTGAAGATCCAAACTACGATGTTAAACAGCTAGCGTTAGAGTGTGCGTCTAAGCGTATGTACCCAGATATTTTAAACTACGATAAAGTGGTTGAAGTAACGGGGTCATTTAAAACGCCAATGGGTTGTCGTAGTTTCCTTGGTACATATGAAGAAAACGGTGAACTTCAACATGAAGGGCGCAATAACCTTGGTGTTGTGAGCTTGAACCTTCCTCGCATTGCTATCAAAGCCAATGGTAGTGTTGAGAAGTTTTATGAGTTATTAAACGACCGTTTAGTGCTGGCGCGTAAAGCTCTTGAAACACGTATTAGTCGTCTAGAGAAAGTTAAGGCTCGTGTTGCCCCAATCCTTTATATGGAAGGCGCATGTGGTGTACGTCTAAAAGCAGACGACTCTATCGCACCAATTTTTAAGAATGGTCGTGCTTCAATTTCTCTTGGTTACATTGGTATTCATGAGATGGTTACGGCTCTATTTGGTAATGACGTTCATATGTACGATGACAATACTATGCGCGACATGGCGCTTAATGTTATCAAGCACATGAAGCAAGTGGTAAACCAATGGGCTGAAGAAACCGGCTACGCATTTAGCTTGTACGGTACGCCAAGTGAAAACCTATGTAGTCGTTTCTGCCAAATTGATACTAAAGAATTTGGGATCATCGAAGGGGTGACAGACAAAGGCTACTACACCAATAGCTTCCACTTGGACGTGCAAAAGAAAGTTAATCCATACGACAAGATTGACTTTGAAATGCCTTACCCAGAAATCTCCTCTGGTGGTTTCATTTGTTACGGCGAATTCCCAAATATGCAGCGTAACATTGAAGCATTAGAGAATGTATGGGACTACAGTTACACGCGCGTTCCTTACTATGGTACGAATACACCAATTGACGAGTGTTATGAGTGTGGCTACATGGGAGAGTTTGACTGCACTAGCAAAGGCTTCACTTGCCCTAAATGTGGTAACCACGACTCTACTCGAGTATCTGTAACGCGTCGTGTATGCGGTTATTTAGGTAGCCCAGATGCGCGCCCATTTAACTTTGGTAAACAAGAAGAAGTTAAACGTCGCGTTAAGCACCTTTAATATCATTTACTAAGAACCAAGAGAGTCAATATATGAATTATCATCAGTATCACCCTATCGACGTAGTCAATGGACCTGGTACGCGTTGTACTCTCTTTGTTTCGGGTTGCGTTCACCAATGTCGAGGCTGCTATAACCAAGCGACATGGTCTTTGCATTCAGGACATAGCTTTACCGATGAGATGGAAGATCGGATCATTGCGGATCTAAACGATACTCGTATTAAGAAGAGAGGTTTATCGTTATCTGGAGGAGACCCGTTACACCCCTCTAATGTAAGCCGCATACTACGGCTGGTGGAACGAGTAAGGCGTGAATGTCCCGATAAAGATATCTGGCTTTGGAGCGGTTATTTGTTACAGGAGCTGTCACCTGAGCAACAACAAGTGATTGACCTAGTAGACGTGCTTGTCGATGGCAAATTCGAGAAAGAGTTGGCTGACCCAGAGTTAGAATGGCGGGGCAGTTCGAATCAAGTGATTCATCGATTCAAACAGTTTTAATATAAAAGAGGGAGCGCAATGCTCCCTTTACTATGTACACTCCGAATTAATCCTGTTTATAACAAAACTATTTCAATATTTTTAATCTAATGCTAACGTGATGCCACTACTTGAATTTCAAAGGGTTGTGACTTTCATGTTCTCTCAATTACCCGAGCCTGTGCTCGATCCTATTCTTTCCTTATCCGTTGCTTTTAGAAATGATGAGCGTGCCGACAAAGTTGATTTAGGCATTGGCGTTTATCGTAACAGTGACGGGCAAACTCCAATAATGAAAGCCATTGCTGAAGCTCAGCGCATTGTCACTACGGAACAACAGACTAAAGCTTATGTTGGTCTTGCTGGGTGTGAAGAGTTTAACCAAAGTATTGCTAAAGTCGTGTTTGGTGAAACACCTATTTATGACCGTATGTCCGTCATTCAAACTCCGGGCGCGAGTGGTGGTTTGCGCATGTTGGGAGATTTACTCAATGTCGCTCAGCCAGGGACAACTGTTTGGCTTTCGAACCCAAGCTATGTAAATCATAAACCAGTAATGGAAGCAGCGGGCCTGCAGGTTAAGTATTATCGCTACTTCGACCCTGCAACTAAACAGGTTGACCGTGATTTAATGCTATCTGATATTGCTCAAGCAGGGCAAGGCGATGTCGTATTGCTTCATGGATGTTGTCACAATCCAACTGGCGCGGATATATCGCTAGAAGATTGGAAAACCATCACAGAGCTAAGCGTGAAAAATGGCTTTGTACCATTTGTTGACGTCGCTTATCAAGGCTTCGGTGACGGGTTAGAGCAAGATGCATATGGTCTTCGACATATGGCTGAAAATGTTGAAGAAATGCTCCTTACTACGTCATGTTCTAAGAACTTCGGGCTATATCGTGAACGTACTGGAGCGGCGATCGTCATTGGTAAAAATGCGACTGAGGCTGCGAACGCGAAAGGTAAACTACTTACATTAGCTCGAGCGACGTACACAATGCCACCGGATCATGGTGCAGCATTGGTTAAAACCATCTTGGCCGATGAGTATTTAACCAACATGTGGTCAACGGAACTGACTGAAATGCAACAACGATTGGTTGCGTTGCGTGATGGCCTTTGTAAAGAATTGAAAAATACTCATTCATCTGATCAATTTGACTTTATCATGTCTCACAAAGGCATGTTTACTGTGCTAGGATTTACACCAGAGCAAATGCAGCGTTTGCGTAACGACTTTGCTATTTACGGTGTAGACGATGGGCGAATTAACATCGCTGGCTTATCAGAGTCGCAATTACCTTATGTAGCCAATGCGCTGATTGCTGTCAGTCAATAATCGATGAGCATTTATGCGCGTCACAGAAATAGAATGAATAAAGGTGAATGAATGAAACCGTGGAAAGTGATTTTACCACTGATGTTAAGTGGTGGCTTGGTAGCCTGCTCTACTACACCAAGTGAGCCAGTGACTCCACCACAAGTTGAACAGCCTAAGCAAGACACTGAAGCTGCAAAATCAGAAACAGAAAAAAGTGCAACGGAAACTGAGAGCACAAAAAAAGAAAGTGATACTCAGAAAGCACAACCAGAGAAAGAGACAAAACCCGCAGAGAAACCAGAAGCTAAGCCAGAAAAGCCAGTTGCTAAACCTGCACCAGTGAAAAATGAAGAAGGTAAATTGATACTAGGTGAGCAAGAGTATGTTCGTTTAGTTGATATGAGAGTTACGACTAAAGCACGAATTGATACAGGAGCAACTACATCGTCACTGAGTGCTGTCGATATCGTTCCATTTGAGCGTGATGGTAAAGAGTGGGTTAAGTTCAAGGTAAAACATAGTGGTGTAGAATCTAAAGAGATGAGTATGCCAGTTGAGCGTTGGGTAAAAGTAAAACAGTCAAGCTCAGAAGAGAGTGATAAACGCCCAGTTATTGTATCCGTCATTAAGATTGGTGATATGACTAGCAAGACTGAGTTTACTTTGGCTGACCGCACGCATCTTAAATACCCAGTGTTGTTAGGTCGCAGTTTCTTTAGAGATGTCGCTCTTGTAGATGTGAGCCGTAAATACGTCCAACCTAAGCCAAGCGGTAAATAATCCAAATAAAGAGTAATAAAAAATGGCTTTCCAATCGGAAAGCCATTTTTTTATTTAGAAGTTAAATGCAACAGACATTTCTACTTGGTTTCCGTAGGTGCCGTTGTCAAATAAGGCTGCGCCTATTGACAGAGCGTCGGTAGAGTGAAATCTAGCGCCAACTTTCCATATAAACTTGGTGTCGTCATTGCCGTTAAGCATACCAATTCGTGCGTCTCCTTCTACATTTTGAAGGAACCAGATACGTGAGCCAATATTGAACTCAGATGCAAAGTCTGTATCCCAAGTGTCGTGGTTTTTTTGTTTGATGTTGTGCACTAGTAACTGGCCGTACACGTCGGCAAATTGTCCTGCTGGACCGTTAAAACCAATACCGCCAGCGACATCCCAATCACCATCAAACCGACTATCACCTCGCACTATAAAGTGTGTATTTTCGGTAAAGTACGTCGTAAATTCTGCTCCCATAGTGCCAGGATCTGCGCCTAAACGAATTTGAAAAGCATTGTAGTTAAAGTTGTTAGCGTAAACCAACGAAGGGGCGGCGACTGCTAATGTTAATAGCGCAGTACGGCTTGCTTTACCTAGCATGAGAACTCCGTGATGAATTGATGTCGACATAGTCTCTAAAAATGAGTTTGTCCAGTATATAGAAAAATGGTCTGCAAAATACAGACCATTTTTGACTAAGTCGAACTTTTCTTTACATTATTTGAATGTGGTCAACCTCAATTTCTGGTGTATTTCCACCTTCGTACTCTCCGAAAATTCTTACTTTAGTTTCATTATTAATAGGTGTAGTTAATCGCGCATCGTCCATATCTACTTGAATTTCAGCATCACCGTCACTGAAAATAAACTTATCGTCCCGAACTTGACGGACTAAATAGCCATCAACAATAACGTTTTTCTCAGTAAACATACTGGTATCAGTTAATAGCTCGGTTACAGAAATCGTTTCAACCGGCCCTGTATATACGACGCTAGGCGATTTAGAATCATGGTGCCCGCCGTCTTTTGCTAACACAAGAGCTGGAGTAAGAATTAGTGCCGCTGCTAGACTCAATACCGTTTTTTTCATAACTTGGTTCCTTTTAGAGTGTCTCTTTAGTTGTCGATTACTATTAAAACGTAGTTAAGCTTAACCATTGCTGAGTGCGGCATTCATTTTCCATTCACTGCGGTTTTTTAGGCTGTCGGTTGGGTCTGAGGAGTAAAAAAGGTAAACTTACCAAAGACTTCATAGCAATTTGAGAATATATGCGTCGCACTTCACAAGCTCTAATGGTTCAAGGAACAACTTCAGACGCAGGTAAAAGCGTCTTGGTGGCAGGATTATGCCGGGTTTTAGCGCGGAAAGGGATCAGTGTTGCCCCATTCAAGCCACAAAACATGGCATTGAACAGTGCCGTCACGAAAGATGGCGGCGAAATAGGCCGTGCGCAAGCTGTTCAAGCGCAAGCGGCTCGTGTTGACGCGACAGTGGACATGAATCCGGTTCTGATTAAACCCAATTCAGATACTGGTGCTCAAATCATTATTCAAGGCAAAGCTTTTGCTAATATGGATGCAGTTGGCTTCCACGACTACAAAAAAGTGGCTTTGCCTTATGTTCTTGATTCTTTTTCTAAACTAGCCAATCACTTCGACGCCATCATGATCGAAGGTGCAGGAAGCCCAGCAGAGATTAATCTTAGACAAAACGATATTGCCAATATGGGTTTTGCTGAAGAAGCCGATGTTCCGGTTATTATTGTGGCAGACATCGACCGTGGAGGAGTATTCGCTCATTTATACGGTACATTAGCATTGCTATCTGAGAGTGAACAGAATCGAGTCGTTGGTTTTGTTATTAATCGCTTTCGGGGTGACATTTCATTGCTAGAGCCAGGACTTGAATGGATAGAACAAAAAACAGGGAAGCCAGTAATTGGCGTAATCCCTTTTATACACGGCCTTAATATCGAAGCAGAAGACGCCATCACTGCGGAGTACGTGACCGCCGAAACAACTAAACTAAGGGTCGTGGTTCCCATACTTACTCGTATTAGTAATCACACCGATTTTGACGCTCTCCGATTACATCCTGAAATAGACTTTCGATACGTTGGTAAGGGAGAGCGAATCGATAATGCTGATTTGATTATTCTTCCGGGCACGAAATCTGTTAGAGATGACCTTAGCTATCTGAGAGAGCAGGGGTGGGATAAGGATATCTATCGACATCTACGATTTGGCGGAAAGGTGATGGGAATCTGTGGTGGATTTCAAATATTAGGCAAGCACATTACCGATTCACTCGGTATCGAAGGAAAAATCGGAACTAGTGATGGTTTAGCCTTACTTGATGTCGACACTGAACTATTCCCAGAGAAACAGCTGACCAACGTCACTGGTGTGTTATCTCTTGAAGGTACAAGCGTAAGCGTTTCTGGTTATGAAATACATGCGGGACAAAGCAAGGTTTCAAGCCAGCCACTTATTGAACTCAGTATTGGCACGAAAGATGGTGCGATTAGTGAGGATAATCAAGTAATTGGAACCTACCTTCATGGCATACTGGACTCTTCCGAATTTGTATCTTTATTGGTGCGCTGGGTAAACGGAGAGTCTGTTTCTAGTTATTCGATTAACGATGAAAAGGAACAAGCGCTGGATACGATAGCGGATGCTCTCGAAAAACACCTAGACCTTCAACAACTCTGGCCAGACTTGGGTTTCACAAACTGATGAAAAAGTTATTAATTTTACTTTTAGTTACACTGTCACCAGAAACATTGGCAGCAACGCTTAATATATACGCTGCGTCTTCTATGACGAATGCCGTTGATGAATTAGCCAATGAGTTTAATCAGCAATCAAATGTTGATGTAGTAAAGGTTTATGGTGGTTCTTCTTCTATAGCACGTCAGATTTACCAGGGCGCTCCAGCGGATCTGTTCATTTCTGCTAACGTTAAATGGGTGGACTATTTAATAAAGAAAGGGGCAGTCGAAACAGAAAATGTATCCAATATTGCACAAAATCGACTGGTGTTAATCAAAAACAACGCCGTAACACATAAAAGTGCATTTGTGTTCGATTCTGCGAAGAGTTGGGAGGAATGGTTAAATGGTGAGCGCTTAGCTATAGGGACAGTATCCTCTGTACCGGCTGGTATCTATGCCAAACAATCGCTCGAATCTTTAAATGTCTGGGCGTCTGTACGTTCTCATTTAGCACCAGTTAATAATGTTAGACAAGTATTAGCTTTGGTTGAGAGAAATGAGGCTCCATTAGGGATCGTCTATAAAACTGATGCGATGGCAAGCGATTCTGTTGAGGTAATTGGCGCTTTTCCTGATACGACCCACGATCCTATTATTTACCCACTAGTTAAATTGAATTCACGCCACGAGACCCAAGAATTTGTAGAGTTTATTAAGTCTCAGCCAGGCCAAAAAATCTTGGCTAAATACGGATTTTCGCCATTGGGTGGTAACCACTAAGTATGTTAACAGACTACGAAATCCAAGCATTACAGTTAAGTCTCAAAGTGGCTGGCGTAGCTATAGTCTGGCTTATTCCGATAGGAGTTTTTTTAGCGTGGATCTTAAGTAAGAAAGAGTTTTACGGCAAAAGCATTCTCGATAGCTTGATTCATCTTCCTCTGGTACTTCCTCCCGTGGTTATTGGTTATTTATTACTGATTTCTATGGGCAGACAAGGGTTCATTGGAAAATTCATTTATGATCTTACAGGCATCAGTTTCAGCTTTAGTTGGAGAGGAGCCGTTGTGGCTTGCATTATTGTATCTCTTCCCCTTATGGTTCGCTCTATTCGCCTCTCAATGGACAGCGTCGATCAAAAACTTGAGCAAGCTGCACGTACCCTTGGTGCTTCGCAAATCAAGGTTTTCTTTACTATCACTTTGCCTCTCGTCATTCCAGGAGTAATCAGTGGGACTATGCTCTCATTTGCTCGAAGTTTGGGGGAGTTCGGCGCAACAATAAGTTTTGTGTCAAATATCCCTGGGGAAACACAAACCATTCCACTCGCTATGTACAACTTCTTAGAGACCCCAGGTGCGGAAGATGCAGCTATGAGGCTATGTATTATCTCGATTGTTATTTCTCTAGCATCCCTCTATTTTGCAGAAGGACTAAATCGTTGGATGAGTAAGCGATTAGGTGTAGCGAAATGAATAGAATAAGTCTCGACGTAAAAAAGAACTTCTCTGATAGAAGCTTTCACTTAAAAACACAATTACCATCGAAGGGGATCACTGCCATATTTGGACGCTCCGGCGCTGGTAAAACGACGTTGATTAATTTGGTAAGCGGGCTTTTGACGCCGGACTCTGGCTTGATTAAAGTCGAAGACCGCATTTTGTTCGACTCAACCCTAAAGCTTGATGTTCCGATTGAAAGGAGACAAGTGGGTTACGTGTTCCAAGATGCAAGATTGTTTCCCCATATGACTGTTAATCGTAATTTGCGTTACGGCGTCACAGGTGGCGACTCGGAGTATTTTAATGAAATTGTTGGACTTTTGGCTATTGGGGATTTGCTAAATCGTTATCCAAGTAGCCTGTCAGGGGGAGAGAAACAGCGTGTTGCAATCGGAAGAGCACTCCTAAGTAAACCACAAATTTTACTAATGGATGAGCCATTAGCGTCATTGGATATTTCTCGCAAACGTGAACTAATGCCGTTTTTAGAGAAACTATCGCACTCTATTGATATTCCAATCCTTTATGTCACTCATAGTTTGAATGAAATTCTTCGTCTTGCTCAGCATCTAGTAGTCATCGAAGATGGCAAAGTTGTGGAGAGTGATACCATCGAAAACGTTTGGAGTTCATCGATTATGCAGTCGTGGCAATCATTTTCAGATAGAAGCTCCTTGTTTAAGGGAGAGATCCTTGAACAAAATAATTATTACGGGCTGACGAAAGTAGCGTTAACAGAACAGCATTATTTATGGGTTCAACATACAGAAGGTGTGATTGGTGAACATGTTCGATTAAGAGTTAGAGCTAGTGATGTATCCATCGCGCTAGAACGGCCAAATAAAACGTCTATCCGTAATATTTTATCTTGTACAGTGGGAGCTATTCACCTGGGAGGTAAAGGTACGTCAAGACAGAGCGTGGAAGTCATTCTCTCACTGACGAATCAACAAAAATTGATAGCAACAGTCACTCAATGGGCGATTGATGATCTGGCACTAGAAGTAGGCCAGAAAGTATATGCTCAAATAAAGGGCGTCAGTGTTTCTCAGAAAGACGTGGCGATTGAGCCGCAAATATAGAAAAGGTCGCTAACAAGCGACCTTTAAATGAGAACATGGTGTTTTATTTCTCAAATACTTCTTTGAAATCGCGCTTCAGAATAGCATCACGACGCGCTTTCTTAATCTGCTTAACCATATCACGAATACAATTGCTTAAAACTTTATCAAGCAGTTGAGCTCGATAGTCTTCTTTCTCTTCGTCAGTCATATCAGCAGGGAAGTCCATAGTTGTGAACTCTTCCATTGTGCTTACGCCCGCGAATGCTTGGCTAACTGAGATCAAAGCATGGAACTGCTCAAAGTTATCAAGGATATTCTGTGCACTGGCAGGTAATGTGTCCCAAGCTTCACGCACCGCTTCTTCAGTCACCTCGTGAATAGAGACCACCATGTTATGCAATTCTTCAGGCACGTCATCAAACGCGATGACTTGACGTAATTCTGGGGATACCAATTCTAGGTCAACTTTGGTTGCTTCGTTATTTTGTGTCTCAGACATACTACTATCTCAGTGTGTAAAATTGCGCTTATCCTAGGAGAAGCAATGTAAAAGTCAATAATAATCGAAGTCTCGGCAAAAATCCTCCCGATATTGGACAAATCAACCTTATCAATACGTTAAAACCTCGATTAAAGTGGGACTGGATGAATATTGTCCTAATATGTGTTATATCTGACTGATTAGGGTTGGCATGCAATTACAGGAAGGCTTATGACACCCATGGATTCTTCAATGAGAATTCTTCTCGTAGATGATGCGCAACTAGAACGGATGCAGCTTCAAATTCGACTGAAACAACTTGGACATGTAGTAGAAGTTGCCGCGAGCGGAAGAGAGGCGCTAGCCTTATACCCATCATTTGATCCAGAACTTGTTCTCCTTGATATCTCAATGCCGGAAATGGACGGCTTTCAGGTGGCTGCGGAGATAAGAGAACGCTATCAAGCAGACTGGATTCCCATTATTTTTCTGAGCAGTCATGATGAACCTGAAATGATTGCAAAGGCTATAAGGGCGGGTGGTGATGACTACTTGGTTAAACCAGTTAATAAGATAGTCTTGCAATCTAAACTAGTCGCCATGCAACGTATAGCGGATATGCGTCGCGAACTTAAGCAAGCAAGTGCGCAACTAGAAGAGGCTAATAGGGCGCTGCAACACCAAGCAAATGAAGATGGACTGACTAAACTATTTAACCGTCGTTATATGGATGAAAAACTCACTGAGCTTATTCAATGGCACGGTCGTCATCAAATACCGCTCTCGGTTATTTTGATGGACGTCGATCACTTTAAGGCGTTCAATGATAATTATGGTCATACCGAAGGTGACCAGTGTTTAATCAATATAGCTCAGTTTCTCGATGTGATGTTTATTCGCAGTGGCGAGTATGTCGGCCGATATGGCGGTGAAGAATTTGTTATTGTACTCAGCAAATGTGACACTCATGAAGCTGAAGAGAATGCGGCTAGGGTTAGGGAAGGGATTTCTCAATTAAACATACCGCATCAGTTTTCCAATACAACGGACAGAGTTACGTTGTCACTTGGAGTGTTTAGTTTGGTTCCTACGGGTACAGAGACAATTAACGAGCTGTATGAAAGTGCTGACAAATTGCTTTATCAAGCAAAACGAACCGGTAGAAACAGGTATGTTTCCCAAATTGAAGGCGATATCATTAGTACAACGTCTTGAGTCTAGCGTAATATGCACGTTATGAACTCCTCAATTATTGAGGAGTTTTTTTATTTAGTTCTGTAGATAAATTCCTAAATTACAAACTGTTACCCACAAATATTCATTGTGGGGCTATTATTAATATATTTCTTCACTCGGTAAAAATCTGTGTCCAAGGCTCGTTTCGTTTCTTTGATGTGTTTTACAACTTTATCTTCTCACAGCGCAGCTGAGCCTGAATTCCGTGATTTGTTTGAAGAAGATTTCGCAGCAGCTATCATTCTCACAGACAGTGATGCTCTAACATTAGGGTTCAAAGACTTTGATCCAAGCTCAGTGCTCAATATTGATAACGACGAAATAGGATCTCAAGAAGCACTTGATCGACGTAAGAATATTGCCGTTTCAGCATTGCCACTTACCTTTGCGTTAAATGATGATGATAGTTTCCAACAGAGGTTAACACTTAGGTTTTCAGCGCTCAGAATTGAAGACCAAATCCTAGATGCACCAGACAATCATACCAAATATGTTTTGGGAGCTTTTACGGGCTATGAACAAGAAATACAGTTCTCTGAACACTGGACATTTGAGACAGGTATAGGTGCACACCTGCAATATCTGCACAGTGACTATGATTTTCAATCCTCTTATTCAAAACTATTTCAACCGTTCCTAGATGGCAAAGTGGTCAATACGTCTGCGTGGGCGGCGAGTCTACAACCTAAAGTCGGCTTCAACTACCACAAATACAAACCTTGGGGGGAAGTGAAGTTTAATTCAACCTTCAACTATTTCTCAGGGGTAGGTTGGGGAAAAGCAAATGATGGGGATGTCGGAACGCCTGAAGGTTGGTATTGGTCAAATGAAGCGAA
Organism: Vibrio sp. CyArs1; assembly: GCF_022432925.1. Classification (NCBI taxonomy): domain Bacteria; kingdom Pseudomonadati; phylum Pseudomonadota; class Gammaproteobacteria; order Vibrionales; family Vibrionaceae; genus Vibrio; species Vibrio sp. CyArs1. Next base: position 389,218 of record NZ_JAKRBO010000001.1, read on the forward strand.
ATTGTTTTATGACGTAACTGATTGGGGGCGTTCAGTTCAGACTATCTACACAAGTCTTAGGCGAGTGGATATTGGCGGAGATACAGTCGGTATGCTTGGATCCCCTCATTACTACGAAGGAACGGTTGGCTGGCTAATGACGCCTCCGTTTAAAATTGAGTTTGTTGATAATATTGGGATAGGGCTAAGTATTAACTATGGGAGTGATCTGAAAGGCGGTAGCATTGTGCTGTTTTTCAACCAAGATTAGTTCACTAAGATAGCATCAACGGGCGCACTGAACTTGGTTTCGCCCTTTTTCTTTGGCGCTGTACAACGCTTTATCGGCTTTCTTTAAAACTTCTTCTGGCTTTCTTGTGGCTTTGCTATCTGCTGCACCAATACTTACAGTGATGCTGACTGTTGAACCTTTGCTGTTCGCGTTACGTTGTTTTGCGCCTTTTTTGTTGTCATTTGGGCGTTCGGCGTTATTTCTAATTACCATTTCATAATCGGCTATCTTCTCTCTAAGTTCATCAAGATAGACTTTACTGTCCTTGGCTGTTTTACCCTTAAATAGAATTGTAAATTCTTCGCCGCCATATCGATAGACTCGTGCGTTACCGCCAACAGATAACATTCGTGAAGCAACAAGCTTTAGTACGTCGTCACCGGTATCGTGACCATAGGTATCATTAAATTTCTTAAAATGATCAACATCTAACATAGCAACAGTAAACTTTCTGCCCAAATGTTTCATATCCATTTCTAAAGCGCGACGACCAGGAATATTCGTGAGTCGATCATTGAATGCCATTTGATGACTGGCAGAAATAACATAAATAATGACTAAAACACCCGCTAAAGAAAATAGGGTGCTAGACATATGCGGGACATGAAAGAAAATGAATGTGCTGCTCGCAAGCAAAATACTGGTATACACAACAGCATCTATTGGGCGATTGTAATTTAATAAGAAAATACCCGTTGCTCCAGTTATAGCTAGGCTATACAAAACTAAAACCAAAGGTAAACGCGAGATTTCGGGGATGGCTAAGAGTAGATCACTGTCAAAATGGTTAAAGCCACCAGTAGCGAAGTGGCTCAATATCAAATAGCTCCACAGTAAAAAGCTCATAACAATCGCAGAGAAAAGGTACATTCCCTTGCTTAACACCCCAGTGTCTGGAAATAAAAACGCAAGACAGCAAGCAACAGGCAGTAGAAGGCTTAACAAGGAGAGTTCTAAAAGAGTTGTACCAGTTGATAACGGAGTTTGTAATCTAAATTGAATGACGCCGTATGCCAACAACATAGAAAGCGCCACCATAGCAATGCGCGATTGCTTAAAGCTGTGGCTCAGTGCGAAAGCAGTACCAAACAAAATGTAGGGCAAGTTTGTCACAAAGCCTGAGTTGGCTTGAGTTGCTGCAATGATATGATTTAAGCCTACGAGTATACCCGCAATCATGATAAGGGGAATAAATAGCCGGAACAGATTTGAGCTAGCAAAAGAGGTCGACATTAACGATATGACTCAGAGACTTGGCAGTAGATTATAGTTCAACATCTTAGGATACGGTAATTTGATGTTTTGCCAAGTGATTTGTTAATGGGAGACTCAAAACTCACACCATTTTCTCAAACTTAATAAAAAACGCTTCAATAATTTAATGAGTTTATAAAACCTAACGCCTATACAGGCGAAGGCAGAAGCAACGCAAACTGTAAACAAGATTCACTTTCCATACGCTAATGGTTGACCAAGCGCTCCAAACCCTACAACATGAATCAATCCATATAGAAAGAGGAAAAAAAGTGGGATTCTTCTCTAAGTTATTTGGTGGCACTAAGGCTGCCGAGCCAAAAATCGTTGAGCCAGTAGAGTACAAAGGCTTTTTGATATACCAAGAAGCATTGGCTGAAGGTGGTCAATACAGGATTGCTGGCAGAATTACGAAGCAATTTGGTGATGAAACAAAAGAGCATCGTTTTATTCGCTCTGATGTGGTTGGGTCTGAGTCTGATGCGAATGAGCTGATGTTAAAAAAAGCACAAATGTTCATCGACCAAATGGGATACAGTATTTTCTAAAGTCAACCCAGCCACCAATATATTGATGTCGATTGATGAAGATTTATTCTGGCAAGACCAGTATTAGTTGTTTGATTTAATTGATGTTGGTCATCTGCTTGCAGCATTTATTGTCATAATATGACCTACCTACACGAAATTCCTCTGCGAAAGCGTATTATAGCACTGGTAAGACCTCTATATTAAGGGTTTCGTGTGGTTTTTTTACTAAAGATGCCTGTTTAAAAGTCATTACGTTCAGTTATATGTAATGAAATATTGTTTTTTTATTACAAATTGCTTGATGTTGTGCACTTGGTTGGTTAAAAAAGAACAATACTTCTGCCAATAGTTAAGGAATAGCTATGCAAATTGGTGTGCCAAAAGAAATTCTCGCGGGAGAAACGCGAGTCGCTGCGACGCCCAAGTCGGTTGAGCAGTTACTAAAATTGGGGTTTGATGTCTCAATAGAATCACAAGCGGGTCTGCTTGCGAGTTTTGATGATTCAGCTTATGAAGCCGCTGGAGCAACCATCACTTCTTCAAAGGAAGTATGGGAGTCGGATTTAGTGCTAAAAGTAAATGCGCCTACTGATGAGGAAATTGCTTTCCTTAAAGATGGAGCGAGTTTAGTAAGCTTTATATGGCCGGCCCAGAATCCAGAGTTAATGGAAAAGCTTTCAAGTAAGAACATTAACGTGATGGCTATGGATTCGGTACCGCGAATCTCTCGTGCACAGGCTTTAGATGCATTAAGCTCCATGGCCAATATTGCTGGTTATAGAGCCGTCGTTGAAGCTGCACATGAATTTGGACGCTTCTTTACTGGTCAAATTACCGCTGCTGGTAAAGTGCCACCCGCTAAAGTGCTGGTAGCTGGGGCTGGAGTTGCTGGCTTAGCTGCGATAGGTGCTGCAGGTAGTCTTGGCGCAATCGTTCGTTCATTCGACGTGCGTCCAGAAGTAAAAGAGCAAGTAGAGTCGATGGGTGCAGAGTTCTTGGAAGTTGATTACCAAGAGAACTCGGGCTCAGGTGATGGCTACGCGAAAGAAATGTCAGATGAATTCAACAAAAAAGCAGCTGAACTCTACATGGAGCAAGCTAAAGATGTTGATATCATTATTACCACGGCATTGATTCCTGGTCGACCAGCTCCAAAGCTGGTAACAAAGGAAATGGTTGATGCAATGAAGCCTGGCAGCGTTATCGTTGATTTAGCTGCAGCGAATGGTGGTAACTGCGAATACACTGTTGCTGACCAAGTGGTAACAACAGAGAACGGTGTTAAAGTTATCGGTTATACAGACATGGTAGGCCGCCTTCCAACTCAATCTTCTCAGCTCTATGCGACTAACCTAGTCAATCTTCTAAAACTTCTTTGTAAAGAGAAAGATGGCAATATTGACATCGATTTTGAAGACGTTGTACTTCGCGGTGTAACCGTAGTTAAAGAAGGTGAGGTCACATGGCCAGCACCGCCAATTCAAGTCTCTGCTCAACCAGCTCCGGCAAAAGTAGAAGTAGCTAAACCTGCGGAAAAAGTAGAAGAGCCAACGTCACCAGTGAAAAAGCTGCTGGGTCTTGCTGCTGCCGTTGGTGTATTTGGCTGGGTTGCTTCTGTTGCACCGGCCGCGTTTTTATCTCACTTTACAGTCTTCGTATTGGCGTGTGTAGTAGGTTATTACGTGGTATGGAACGTCACACATGCACTTCATACACCACTCATGTCGGTAACTAACGCGATTTCAGGGATTATCGTTGTAGGTGCACTTCTTCAAATTGGACAAGGAAGTGGCGTTGTCACGTTTTTATCCTTTATCGCGGTATTAATAGCAAGCATCAACATTTTTGGTGGCTTTACCGTAACCAAGCGCATGCTTGAAATGTTCCGTAAAGATAAATAGGAGGCAACATGTCTGCAGGATTAGTACAAGCAGCATACATTGTTGCTGCATTATTTTTCATTATGAGTTTAGCGGGTCTCTCTAAACAGACCTCAGCACGTGCTGGTAACTATTACGGCATCGCTGGTATGGCAATCGCGTTAATTGCGACTATTTTCAGTCCTGATGCACAAGGCTTCGGCTGGGTTATTGTAGCAATGGTAATCGGTGGGGCGATTGGTATTTTCTATGCACGTAAAGTAGAAATGACTGAAATGCCCGAGCTAGTAGCAATTCTTCACAGCTTCGTAGGTTTAGCGGCTGTTCTTGTTGGTTACAATAGTTATATTGATCCACCGGCAATCGCTAACGTTGAAATGCTTTCTGAAGCCGAAGTTCATGCTCATCATGTAATTCACATGGTAGAAGTCTTCTTAGGCGTGTTTATCGGTGCAGTAACCTTTACTGGTTCTATAGTCGCATTCGGTAAATTACGCGGGGTTATTTCATCATCTCCACTTAATATTCCGCACAAACACAAACTCAACCTTGCTGCGATTGTTGTCTCAACCTTGCTGATGATCTACTTCGTGAAAGCAGACGGCAGCATGTTTGCTCTAATTGTGATGACACTAATTGCCTTCGCATTCGGTTATCACTTGGTTGCATCCATTGGTGGGGCGGATATGCCAGTAGTCGTTTCAATGCTTAACTCATATTCTGGTTGGGCAGCAGCGGCAGCTGGTTTCATGTTAGCAAACGACCTGCTCATTGTTACAGGTGCATTGGTCGGATCGTCAGGTGCAATCCTTTCTTACATCATGTGTAAAGCGATGAACCGCTCGTTCGTGAGCGTTATTGCCGGCGGATTCGGTCAAGAAGTCGTTATTTCAAGCGATGAAGAGCAAGGTGAACATCGCGAGACATCGGCTGAAGATGTTGCCGATATGCTCAAAAATAGCAAGTCAGTTATTATTACTCCTGGATACGGTATGGCGGTGGCTCAGGCTCAGTATCCAGTGCATGAAATTACTGAAAAATTGCGTGCTCAAGGCGTAGAGGTGCGTTTTGGTATTCACCCTGTCGCTGGCCGTTTGCCTGGACATATGAACGTTCTATTGGCAGAAGCGAAAGTACCTTATGATATCGTTCTGGAAATGGATGAAATCAACGATGACTTTAGCGAAACTGATACGGTCCTAGTTATTGGTGCAAATGACACGGTTAACCCAGCAGCTCTTGAAGATCCAAATAGTCCTATTGCTGGTATGCCAGTTCTAGAGGTGTGGAATGCGCAGAATGTAATTGTGTTTAAGCGCTCGATGAATACCGGTTATGCGGGTGTGCAAAACCCACTGTTCTTTAAAGAAAACACCTCGATGCTCTTCGGTGATGCGAAAGAGAGTGTGGACGCTATTTCCAAAGCGCTTTAGAGCCCAATCAAAAATAAAAAAGCCAGCATAAGCTGGCTTTTTTTGTGTTCGGTTATAACTACTATAACCTATAGAATCTCGGTTAACTTGTAGTCTTTGAATTGATCTAAGCCTAACCACTCTGTGGGAACAGCACTTCAATTAGGGGACTCCGATGATAAAATCTTTTGTTTGCTTTATAGTCTTTGCCGCGATTATGTCAGTTGGAATAGTGAACTATGCAAAGGACTCTAAATCTTATTATCTAGTTCATAAAACTCATCTCGCCGATATCACGTCAACGCTCGATAAACGACACGAAGCCTGTACACAGTATTTTAGTTGTTCAACACCCCTTTATTCACAGCCAAAGTATCAAGCTTGTATCGATCCAGATCATGGAACTGCAAATAGCATCTTGCGTCAAAAACGCATAGCTGAACTGCGGCTAGCGAAACTAAAAGGTCGAGTTGGAAAGATCTTGACTTCATAACTCGGGCTATTCCTTTAAGTCAAAATGGTAAATAGAGTCGCGAATCGTGTTTTCCAATAATTGACAAAATAATTGCGTGCACTTGGCGCGAATCTTGCCGATAATATGTAAATTAGTGTTTTTGTATTATTGACCAGACAAGATTATTCGTTTGAAGAAACTAGCGCGCCCTTTGCTTACCATTCTATCTATTGTTCTTGCTCCTCTGGCTTTTGCTGAGTCGCTACCTGAACGTATAGATAATTTCGTCAGTTTTTTTGATTTTGAGCAAGCGACCGCTTCATACGATGTAAGGGTTATTCAAGCTGACTACCCGACACAGCTTCTCACCCCTATATCTATGCTTCCGCAAACAAGTAAATACCCCCTGAAAGAAGTACAACAACTCTATCGGTTAGCTGAAAAATGCAGCGGTACATTACCACTAAGCCCTCTAATCACAGAACCTTTGGTTTTTACCAGGGCAATGTGTGGTGGACGTAAGCTATCGACGAAATGGTTTGCGCGCAGTGGATTGATTCATCCAGGTGGTGGTACTTACGCCGCTAGGTACATCACTAAATACCCAGATAAAAAACATGAGCTTCAAAAGTTTATGCACATCAAAGAAAGAGAGTTGGCACCTCCAGGTTCTCTCTTGGGTAGGCTGCAAGTAATGGATGAACAAACCGTCATTTCTTTAATCCGAGGTTCCTCAATGTTCGTTGAAAACGAGGAGTTGTGGTTGAGAAGAGGTGATATTTACTATTTGTTCCCTTCAAACATTTGGACCTCGAAAGCCAAAGAGGCTGGCCTCAACTTTAAACTGGCTTCTCAAACCAATACGTGTTTCGTGCAACGAGGAAACCTATGTTGGGAAGTTGAGGATCATTCTGATGTACTTCGTATTAGCATGATCAGTTTGATCATCGCTAACATACTTTTAGTAATTGGTTGGGCAATCTATCGCTGGAATACGAAACGTCAAGAGATGAAAAGCCGTATGCTAGTGTTACAAATCCTTACACACGAATTGAGAACACCCATCGCCAGTTTATCTCTGACAGTCGAAGGGTTTAGACGTGAATTTGAGCACTTACCAGAAACTGTATATGATGAGTTTAGAAGACTATGTGAAGATACGCGTAGACTGCGTCAGTTAGCTGAAGCCAGTAAGGATTATTTGCAATCTGATAACAAACCTTTATCGACAGAATGGCTACCATCTGTACAGGATTGGTTAAGTTTCAAAGCAGAGGAAGAATTTGAAGCTGACGTGAATTTGACTATTAATCAAGACGTAGCCGCTAAAATTAACATATATTGGTTAGGAACTTGTATTGATAACCTAATACGTAACGCGATTAAGTACGGCGTTGCACCAGTGAGTTTGAATGTTGTGACTTCTTCAAACTCTATCAAAATTGAAGTCATCGACAACGGACAATTAACTTCAAAGGACTGGCGTGAGCTTAGAAAGCCATTTGTAAGTAAGGCAGGCCTCGGCCTTGGCCTTACTATAGTAGAATCTATGGTTGGTCGAATGGGCGGTAAGATGTACCTAGTCGGGCCACCAACAACATTTATTTTGGAGATACCTTGTGAAACAGACACTGCTACTTGTTGAAGACGACAAGAATCTAGCTGACGGCCTTTTGGTGAGTTTAGAGTTGGCTGGTTATAACTGCCTTCACGCTGAATTCATCTCTCAGGTCGAGCAACACTGGGAAGAAGCAGACTTGGTAATTCTCGACCGACAACTTCCGGATGGTGATTCAGTAGAACACCTTGCTGGTTGGAAGAAAATCAAAGATGTTCCAGTGATATTGCTCACTGCGTTAGTCACAGTAAAAGACAAAGTAACCGGCTTAGATGCAGGTGCAAATGATTATTTAACCAAACCTTTCGCCGAAGCTGAGCTTTTTGCTCGTATTCGTGCACAACTTCGCGCGCCAGAAGCTGACTCGGAAGATGCAACGAAGGTTGTAACAGAGAGTTTGGTGATCGATAAAGCGACTCGTGAAGTGAACTATAAAGGTGAACTGATTACATTAACGCGTACTGAGTTTGATTTGCTACTATTCCTAGCAAGTAACTTGGGACGCGTGTTTACTCGTGATGAGCTGCTTGATCATGTTTGGGGTTACAATCACTTCCCAACGACACGAACTGTTGATACCCACGTGTTACAACTTAGACAGAAACTTCCTGGACTAGAGATCGAAACACTTCGTGGTGTTGGCTACAAAATGAAAGGCTAATGTCTAGAGCATCAAAATTATTAGCGCTAGCAATCCTTACGGCATCAACATCAGTTGGTGCCGATTGGTTTGAAAATAATACAACTATTACGCAAGCGCACCGTCATTTACTTAATCGTGATTTGGAGTCTATGTTCCAATCGCTAGTCGAAGAGTGGCAGCAACAACCGACTAAGAGTATCAAAAACCATATAAACAGGTTGTTTTTACAATCTTTAGAAGTGGATTGCGGTAAGGGTTACTCCTCCCAACCTCTACCTGAATGGATTGACTCCGTGGTAGTAAGACAACAATCTATTCAAAGTCCAGGAAGAGACACCTATTTATCTGCGATAGAAATTGAATCAAAGCGTGTCATTTCAGAAATAAGCCTAAAAAAATGGGTTGATCGGAGAGTTTCTAATGACAGCGAATTTTACGTCAATCCGATTAGTGACGCTGTAACTGAAGAGGCGGCTTATGGAATTCGCTACAACTTAACATCTCCATTAGATGTCGGTCTTTATCGTCTTGATGTGCGCTTACTTGATGGCGAAACTTGGAGTCAGTGGTTAATCTTTACCGATCAATCATTAAAACAGACAGTTCGTTGGTCAGCGAAAGATGAATGGCGTATCGAAAAAAATGCACTTCTAAACCCTTATTGCCCGTTGCCAAAACTCGAAGTTGGTTTATACGATTACATTGGCGGCAAATATACTCAAGTATGGGGCAAAGAATACGAATCTGATTACCCGACGAGTCTAGAAGCCAACAACATCACGCCTGACCGCTATGTATTAGCGGTTTCAATGAAGCAAAGTCGTTGGCAAGGTCCAATACTTTTCGAGCGCTCTCAAATAATTAGTAAAACGTTTGACGTTTCCGCCGACGAATAGCTCATTAGAAAGATTTCCCTCTGAAATCACTAAAGAATCTCGAATCGACGCCGTTAATAAATGCACAAAGGATTAACGGCGTTATTTTTAGATGAAAACCCAATTAAAAACACTAGCAGCCCTTATTATTACTACTTCTATGTCGGCAGGTGCTTCGACGTTAGCGATCGATGCTCGTGGCGATGCAATGGGCGGAACGGGGGTTGTCTCTGCTTCTTATCTTACTGCTCCATTCTATAATCCAGCACTGGTTGCAATCTATCGACGAAACGATGATGCAGGAATGTTGTTACCTAGCCTAGGGCTTAACTACAACGACGAAGACAAAATGTTGGATAAAATTGATAACGTCGTAAATAACCCAAGTGCTTCGGCGCTTAATGAGTTAAATGGTACACAGGCCAAAGTGGATTTTGGTGGTGCAATAGCATTTGGGATTCCCAATCGCTATATCGCTGCAAATATTTTTGGCAAAGCTTATGTGGAAAACGTAGCAACACCAGATATTGACCAAACAGGTAGTAATGATGCGGAAAAAGCGGCTAGGTCAGCAGTCAAAACCGCTTCAGTAGCCGTTACTGAAATCGGAATATCCTTGGCTAAGTACCAAACCTTATTTGGACAACATTTTTCATTCGGCGTATCTCCAAAAATCCAAAGAACCTATACCTATGCCTCAGTAAGTTCACTAAATGATTTCAATTTAAACAATATAAGAGAAAACTCTCAGGGCGATACTGCATTCAACGTTGATGCTGGAGCACTATGGTTCCATGGTCCGTTTAGAGTTGGATTTTCGGCCAAAAATATGTTGTCTCGAAATATTGAAACTGCGAGCGGCACTAAGAATATTGGGGGTAAAGACATACAATATGGTTATGAATACCAATTGTCTCCTCTGTATACTGTTGGTGCTGGTTTTATAGCAGATTACTTTCAATTTTCTGTGGACTACGACCTTAATACTGAAAAGAAATTCACACAGTTTGACGATGACGTAAGAATGCTAAGAGCAGGTATAGAAGTCGACTTAGCTCGGCAAGTTCAGTTAAGGGGAGGGTACATGAAAAACATGGCTGGTGATTCAGATGGAACAATTACAGCAGGTATCGGTTTACGTCCTCTAAATATTATTGAAATGGATATTGCCGCAAGTTACACATCACCTAAGGCTATGGGGGCTTCAATCAACTTTATTGCAACCTATTAGGTTTAATTCGCTTGCTAGAAAATCTAAATCGTCTATAGTTCTGCCATTAATTAATGTCCGTGTTTTTGGGAGGACTTTATGTTTGACGATTTGTCCCTGAGCCATGAAGAGCAGCAAGCTGCAGTAGAACGAATTCAAGAACTGATGAAGCAGGGGATTAGTACTGCTCAAGCGATCAAAATCATAGCTCAAGAGATCCGAGAAGAAAAATCGAAAGAAAGTTCTGACGAACAAAACTGATTTCTATTATTGAAGTGTATTTATAAAAGCCCTTTTAAAGGGCTTTTTTTGTACCCAAAATCCACCCATTCGCATATCGAATACATATTACAGAGTAGAGTTGAAAGCCCCGTACCTCCCAGTAAATTAGTGGCAATAAATAATATATATCTTTATATATCAGCTAATTATGGCAGCATAATCTACTGTCAAGTTTGTTGAAAAATCTGAAGTTGTAATTAAGTTACATATTTACTTTGGTAGTTCAAATCCAGTAGTGAATTGTGCTATGTGATAAAAACAAGTGATTTAGCAATAGTAAGTAGTTACGATCATAATTTGATCGTTTTTAAGGGGGCGAGACTTGTGACAATAAAAAGGCATACCAACAATTGGAGAGGCTAATAGATGATGTTGATTAGTTTAAACTAGATGAAACATGACAGTGTCACGTTTATGATGGAAACTTATGCACTACGTTAACCAAATAAGGCAACCAGAACCAAGACTAGAGTTGCGACGATTAGAAGTACACGCCATATTGGACGTGTGTTTTGAACATCTGAACCGTTGTGATGACACATACCCATAACAAATAGACCCGACTAATTGATTCTCATTTGTTAACCATAAAGGTTGCTCCTAGGTTAAAGTCAACGATCCAACACGAGTGAACTAGAACGACGCCCAAAACGTTGCTTAAAAAAGTGTAAATGTGGTTTCGTGTTAAAACGTTATTATATAAACGGAGAAGTTTAAGGTAGTTTATCTAGGTTCCTTCAAAGTGATGCTGCTTTTAATTCGGGACGTCAGTCAAAAAAATTTGCACACACCGTCAGGTGTTTTTTGATGCCACTTGAACTCCCCAACATTCAAGTGGCTTTTTTATCGTCATAATGTTTGTTGTATGTGAGGTTTCGTTAATAAGAGAGCAGTTTGTTCCTAAGAGTTCTTACGAAGTGGTGTTTAGTTGCTAGGTTGCTAGAAACTAAGTTTATCGGTTGTTGCAGCAGACTAAAGACGGTACAACGTCTTTGTTAATATTCCACACCCAATGCAAGTGCGTATTATCTATCATCTGGTAAGTGTTTCTTTAAGGGGTACGCCCTTCATGTAAGGCGTTGATAAGGCGAGGGTTTGAATACTTGTCGTCGATTAAACCGTACACTACATTTTGGTCATTTTCTTCAAGCATATCTGCTATCTCAAATGCCAAGTCCCAACCGATAGAACTTCTACCTTTACGGTATGCGCCTAGTCTGCTGGTCGTTATGTCGAGTTTCTTAGCTAATTGGTAATCTGAGCTTAGACCATACTTAGCTTTTACTCTATCCAAAAGTGCATTTGTGTAGTTCATATTAGCATCAGTCTCCGCTCACAAGTTGTTAAATTCTAGCGCTACATTATGCATTGGTCACTAAGGTGAATGGGTTTACCTTAAAAAAAGATTACCTTATTGTTATTCGCGAACTTGTGTGAAACGGCTTGCGGAGGCTAGACCATGGAAAGACTAATTACTGACCCCATTCATTTGCCTTGTCCTGATATGGCAGGGTGCGTGAATCCAGACCCAAATCTAACCAAAAACTCTCTCGACATGGTCGCAAAGCTTAAAGCTAAGTTCGCACCATCTTTCCCCAAAAAGCGAAAGACCACTATTCCTTCTCGTTTCAATCAAGCGTGTAGCCGTGATGAAGTTAAAGCACTCGGTCACGATGTAGAAGGGGGTGATTTATGATTGACTCACCCAAAGCATTTAGAAAAGCGGTGCTATACACCGAAAATCAATGCAAATCCGGCTCACTTAATGGCGCATGGAATATTCTTGAGGAGATTAATAAAACCTTTGGAACCTATCATTTTCGTGCTGTGAACCTTTGCAGTGTTATCGAACGTATCATTCAAAACCGCAGTGGGTATTTAACGTTTGAGCAGCGTGCGGACTTGAAAGTTAGTCACCGTCTACGAACGCTTATTAAAGAGCAACGTAACCGAAATGAAACGGGTGATAGTTCGTTATCAGGACTTCGTAAGCAGATTCGAGAGAACAACCAAATCCGCAAGCAAGATGAAGCGCCCAAAATGGGCGCGGATTCTTCAATGAAAGCGTTTGTCCTTTGCCAAGATTGCTTAAAGGTCATGCACTATACACATGAGCGCCACAACGAAGATGAGCTTTGCACTTGTGGTGGTCAATTGTGTGGTTGTGATGATTGCCAAAGCGAAGCGGCAAAACGTGTCGTATCGGGTGCAAAGGTGTTTGTATGAGTCGCAACAAACGCTATGAGGCAAGGAAACGCGCTCAAGGCTTAGTCAAGGTAACGCTTTGGGTGCCAGATTCCAGAGAATCCGAGTTCAAAATGTTAGCTGACGCGTGTTGTGAGTTTCGTCATTTGACGTTTAACACGCTTCGAGACACCCAAAGCGGGAAGTACGTTTCCCTTGAGCGCTTATGATTACTGACAATGACATTATCTTTGCAGCGTCTCTGGTTCAGGGCGCTGACAAAACAAGAAACAATATCGCCGCTCTTGATAGCGGTTTTTTTGGTTCGGTTGATAACGAATGGCTACACGACGAACAACGAAAGCTTAAGAATTTCGAACAAGCTCATGTGCCTCGCACTAAACACCTTCGAGAAATCGGGCGCGAAGCGGCGGCGCAAGCCGAAAGTACTAGGCTCGTCAAAGGGCGCAAAAGTCGGACAACAGGTAAACACCGGATTGACCGTTTAAATGGCGTACTGGCGAACCATACTCGACGCACGCGCTCAGTCGTGGAAGTCGGTGAGCAAGACCATGTGACCCAAAGCGGCCAGTTATTCGACGTGTCAGGGCTTCATGATAACGGTCAATCTCGTGTGTATTTGATGCAAAGAGACTGGTCAAACGAATACAAAGTGCAAACCGTGTATAAACCTGCGCCGAGTGAAGCACCGAACACCAATGACGGCGAGCGCTATACCGACAATCTCACGCCAAGAGCCGTGAAGAAAATCTTTGAGTCGGGGGCGTATGTGGCGGCGGTGCATGGAGGTTTTACCACGTTTTTGACCTTAACGTTTTCGCCAGAGCTGCGAGCGCAACTTTTTACGGGCGAAATTACGATTGGTAGTGAAGTGTCACGCTTTTTGAGTGGTGCTAAGAAACTGTATCAGCGCGGCTTTGATGTGGTTGTTGAAAGTGAAAGTGCTAATGCGTTACAAGGTCACTTTGAAGAGTGCGCCGAATGCCGTGAAATTGAAGGGCATGACACGCCATTTCATTACATTTGGGTGGCCGAATGTCCCGCTAACGAAGACGGTGAACCTAATCCCCATGTGCATGTATTGCTTAATTGGTCTGTGCCTCGCTGGGCGTTTGATACGTGGGCAAAACGCATAGAAAGTTTATGGGGGCATGGCATGGCGAACCTACAGCGAATCAAGTATTCCGAAGCGGCCAGCTCATACATTATCAAAGCGGTGGGTTACGCGGCCAAAGGTGGCAACGCCAATCAAGGACTCATACGCGGTAACCGCTACAATATTGCTCGCGCTTCGCGTGCGCCAAATTGGGAAGTCTTAGCGTCATTCGATACCGACAACATGCACGCCATTATCAAAGAGTGCGGCTACAAGTTAGAACAATGGCGAAAACCCATCGAGCGAATGATACGAAGAAAGCAACAAGCTAAACAGCAAGCGATACGAGGTCTTGATATTGCCAAGGATAACCAACAGGCCGTTAAGCAAATCAAGCTTAAGCGTCTTATTGATAAGTTGTCGCTCGAAATCCGCGAAGCTAAAACCAAAATCAAAGAGCGCGGTTTGTTTGCCAGCTCGCGCCAACACTTTGCACTCACGTTCAGTGGTGACGATGCGGCTACGCGTCTTGATAGTTTCTTAGTGTGGGCGGCGGGTGCTCGCGGTTGGTTTATGCAAAGCAAAGACATTGATGGAATCAATGAGCTAAGAGATTACGCCAAAGAGAAATACAGCGATGCGTATCAGGCGTACCTTGATAAGCGCTGTTACTGGCGAGCCTTGCTCCAACATGAGTTTGTTGATTATGACTTGGATTATGTACGCAGTGAGGCAATGGCCGAACGCTTAGAGTTTTGTCAATTCATGCGCTATGACGCATGAGTTTATTTAACGCCATGGCTAAGGGGAAACAATGGACAACAAAATTATTTCGGAAATGCAGAGTGAAGTGAAAAACGGAAACGCACTCAAAAAGCCGTTGGCATTCTTTCGAATGCTATTAGTCACACTCAAGAATCTAGATGAACGTTTAGAGCGTTTGGAAAAGGGCGCTTAAACACACTAACTAAACCACACCAACGTTGAGAAACAGGGGTAACACATTATGAAACGCAACGAAGCTGCGTGTAACAGCGATTTAAAAGCACTCGACCTTGCTGAGAACCTAGAAAAACAGGTCACTGAGGCCATAGCGAAAATTAAAGATATGGACTTGAGTAAAATCGCGTCCACTTTACCGCGTTTATTGCTCGGTGGCGGTGACCCGTTCGCGGCATTAGGTTTAGACCCTAAGTTATTCGAGCAAGTTGAACGGCTTACCATGCTTAATCGTATCGCTCGTGATAAGTGCCGAACGTTTGTGATGGAAGAAAAAGCCTCACTCGTCGATGAAATCGAAAACGCGGAGGTCATGAGTGATGAGCAAAGTGCCTAATCCTGTTCGCGGTTATGTCACTTGCCCTGTATGCAGTGAAACCGCAACGGTTCATATGATTGGAGAAGGAAAGCTATTATCCGAAGGTGAACCACCTAAAAACCCGCGCAATCTTGGCTTGTTGTATTACCGTTGTCCCAACTGCGGTAACAGTCAAATGTCGAAAAGCGTTAACCAATATATTACCGACCATATGAGCGAGGATGAGCCCGAAACGGTAAGCGCATCGGTAACGCTCGAAACCTGCAATGATAAGGCTCAAGCCGCTATTGAAGCGCCATTAATTAGCGCTGCTAACGATGACTTAAGCCCGTTATCCGTTGCAGCCAATGACGAAATCGTAGTACCTGAAACACCAAAGGCAAGTGTACCGAAACCCGTACCGACAAAGCTAGGAATGAAACTCGTCATAGGTTTTGTGGTGGTGTTACTCATCGTGATTGGTCTGCATGTAGCGCTCAAGAGCAAAGCGGAACAACAGGAGGCTAACGCACATGAGTAATGTTGAAAGTGCTGCAAGCTTTGAATCGATTGATATCGATGCATGGTCAGATTCGCTTAAGCAGACACAAGCCATCGAACAAGCAGAAAAGGACGCGCTATCACAGCCGCTTGACGGTGAATCTTCGTTGCCTGGTCAAACTTCGGATGACTCATACGAAGCCAAAACACCCGAGCAAATTGAAGGGGAAAAAGTATCAAGTGCGATGCTGCTTAATGCTTTGTTTGCGGGTCTAGAGCAAATGACGGCAGCGATTGCTGGCGTACCTTTTCAGTTTGAGCCAAGTTGCAAAGATGCGGTAGTTGAAGCGGCGTATCCAGTACTGGCGAAACAAGATAAGGGCGCGTTTTTTGGTGGTTACGTTGAAGAAGCTACGCTCGTTATCACCTTAATGACCTTACTGGCCGTGTCGGTCACTCAAGTAAAACGATTGAAATCAGTGGAGGGCAAGCCGAATGAAAGCACAACCGCTAACGCGTTTTCCAAATCCCACTAACTCAAATCCGTCACTGGATGCCGAGCATACGCTTTACCTAGCGGGTACGGGTGGCGGCAAAACCTCAGCCGTTAAATACTTAGGCCTAGTACCAAAAGGGGCGCAAGCCTTATTCTTTGACTCGTACCGCAACTACGCAGGGGCGAAGTTTCACGGCCAGCAATGTCATGGTTACTCGGTTCGGTCTGAGTTTATCCGCGCTGCGGTGAACGCTCGCAAGAGTGGCAGGCCGTTTAAGGTGGCGTACGTTCCTAAGCAGGGCGCTTGTATGAATGAATTGGAATTCTTCTCTGCCGTGGCGTGGGCGTTAGGTAATGGCCTTGCACCTAAGCTTTATGTCGTGATTGAAGAATTAGCCAGTTGTGCGGAAACCTCAGCGAAACTCAAAGGCAAAACAGGCGAGCTGCTTCGCGGTGGTCGTCAATATGGCTTAGTGATTCATACCGTGTTTCAACGTGGTCAAGAAGTCCCGAAAACCATTACCGACCAATCAAGTGTGTGGTGGGTGGGTTCGGTAAATTCTGTGAATGACGCAAAGTGGGTAGCTGAGCGAAAAAGTATAAGTATCGACGAAATCACTGTGCTCAAGTCTGCCAAGGTTAACAAAGCTCGTATTGGTAAACCTATTGCGGAATATCTACTGATTCGAGACGGTATAGGAAACATTGATAGAGCTGCTTTGAATTGTTTATCAGGTAAGCGACTGAACCGAAAATACAAATAAACGTAGGTTTTTCCTCGTAATCTACTGATATAATTGAGCATTACTTAAAGGGAAAACCATGAAAAAGAACGTTAGTATTTTTGAACTAAAAAGCGTTAAGTGGATAACGTTAGTTTCGATGATATTTGTTGTAGGTTCATCACTATCAATCTTCATCGACTACATACTTACCGTAGGAGTCAACTTTGACTACAGTGGTCAAGGATGGGCTTACTTGCTGGAGCTTTATGACTTCCCGTTGAAGGTTGTTGCAGCATGGATTGGTATTGTCGGTTTAATAAGCTTGAATCATCGCTCTGAGCAGACAAAACAACAGCTTGAATTAGCCACAAGTCAGATCGTCATTAGTAGTGAACAGAACAAATTTACTAATTACTACAAACATTTAGAAGAGTTTGATAAATATATTACAACACTTCAAGCTAAGGGGAAGTGTGTAGGTATGGATATTAGACAAGCTCACAACGCTATATACCCAGACTGCTTGGTTTGGGGGGACTACCGTGTACCTAGAGGTACTATCCACTCTTTGGCTGATAAGTCAGCACGCTGTTTTTCTGAGATTTTAAGTTATGCGTGTAGTCAAACTGAAAGCTGTAAAGATAAAGCTTATCAAACCGTTTCAAACCTAATCAGTGATATCAAGTTAATTGTATGTGATGAAGAGAACAACAAATACTCGACCTCTTTTGAGAGCGCCAAGGATGACCTGCATGGGGCGATAATTTTGGCTCGAGAGGTAATGAAAGAGCTATCTATTCTTATTGAAGTATTAGAGTTTGATAATACCGTTCATTCTAGGCCATTAAATTGTGTCAAGGATTTACTGAAGGAAGAACGGTCGGCAATGAAAACATCACATGATGCAGTAGTTAGCCATGGGCGTATCATATTGAACGTTGAAAATGATGAGCTTCCCTTAGAGTTTTTTGAATTGAAACTGAGAAAACTCATAGATAATCTAAATATGCTTGCCGCCAATCCACCAACAAAGCACCTCGAAAAGTAGGTTCTAAACCTATAGGTTACAAGCTGAACCTATAGGTTTTTCGTACTTCCTTCCTTTAGTTTTCCTTGTACGTTTATTTCGCACATTTATTTCTAACGTTGCGAAACAGGGGAAACCATGCAAGCAAAACACAAAACTATGTTGATGACCATATTCGCGGTACTCGTTGCGCTGGCAATCATCAACAACGTGAGCGCGCTTAAGCCGCTTAAACAGCAAGTTAACGGTGATTCAGGGTGGTTTTAAGCTATGGAACTACTCAACACACCATTTAACCCGCGTCCACTTGATTTAGACCCTGTTGAGGGTGTGAATTGGGGCAACCAAGCAAGCCTTCGCTTGGTGAGTGGTCCAACTTACCAATCCATTGAACTGGTCACGAGTATTACTGACCCTGCCGATATTGAGCGTGTACGTATCACGCTAAACGGCAAGGAAGTGTACAACCTGACAGGTCAAGACTTGGTAGACCTTCAAGAGCACCGCAAGCAGTTCACTGCGGCGGGTCGCTATGTCATTCCATTTGCCGATTTAACGCTTCGCACTAAAGGCGGCGTTCGTACAGGTGAGCTTGTTACCCTGCAAGGTGAAATCTGGTTTGTGTATATCCAGTTAGCCTCTAAAGCGGGTGGTACGGCTGCGCCAAGTATCCGCGCTCGCTCTCACACCACACAAGCGCAATCACAGCGTGTTTATTTGCCTCGCATCTATTCACTGTCTTGGTTCGCCAGTGCATCGGGTCGTACTCCGTTTGATTTTTCTGAGCGTTCACCATTTTTGTCATTGAAGCGTATTCACTTCAAAGACTCGTCTATTGACCGCGTTCGTGTCCTTCGTGACAGCGTGGAAGAAATCAACGTCAACAAAGCCGATAACGCGTTTGACCTTGCTATCTCTGGTTTAGAGCAAAACGCAGGTTGGTTCAGCCTTGATTTTGTTCGCACTGGTTTTGGCGTGGAAGGTCGTCTACCAACCAATGCAGCGAAACAGCTTCAATTCGAGCTTGATAAGTCTCAAACGGGCAGTGTGCCAGTGCTGATTGAAGCCATTGAGCAAGTGGGCGTTATCTCAGCGAACTAAGGGGGTAAGCAATGTCCTTCCCTGACGAACCGAAAACCACCGCCAGCTCTGGCGGTTGGTTTGACGGCATCCTTGAGGGTGCGGGTGAACTCATTGGTGGCGCTGTCGATGTGGTGGGTGACTTTAGTGGTGATTGGCTTGGCATCAAGATGGGTAACGAGCTAGACCGCGCAAAGTCTGCCAGTCCCGACGAAAACCGCGCCAACAATAACGACTATCAGCAAGCCAACGGGCAACCTGTGAACATGGGTCACGGTGTCCAGTGGCAAACCGTCGCCATTATCGCGGTGTTGCTGATTCTGGTTGTAGGCGGCTTGGCGTTCGCGCTCAAAGGGGGCAAGTAATGCCGATTGTCTATCTAGGCTTGGCGGGTCTGACTCTTGGGTTTGTGACCGCCAAGGAAATCAACAAATCAGCGTGGCTCATTGTGGTGATTCTTGCGCTGATTCTATGGCTGAAAATGGGTTGATATGTTTGGAGCAATGACCAGTTTAACGGGCGGTGGTGGTCTTAAGGGCGGGAGCGCTGGACCATCGGCGGCGAAGAGTAGCAACCAATCAGGGCAATCCATTGGCGGCATCAATATGGGTGGTGGCGTGAGTCCTTGGCTTATCGTTGCTATCGCTATTACCGTCGTCGTTGCCTTAAAGGTACTCAAATGATTCAAGTGGTAACGCAAAACGAAAGCGTTCAAGAGCGTTTGCGTGATGCTTTTCGCGCTTGCCCTGACGACTTCGTACTGATGCAAAAGGCTATCAATGATGACCTTGTGAGCATCTACCAGATTCAAGGCGATGACTATCACCTTGCTGTCGCGGGTGAGGTGGTCGGTGATGACTATTTTGTGTGGGCAGTGGAGGGAACGGGCGCGGTGCAAGCGACTCGTGAACTGGCGACCTACGTTAAAAATAGCGGTCTGAAAGCGATTACCACAAAAACCTATTTTCCTTTGGTGGCTCGGCTGCTCAAACGGCTAGGCAATGTCTCAACCATAAAGCAAGGCGACCACCAATTATTACGATGGGAGGTGTAGCGCATGGGCGGCAGTTCCAGTTCACGCAATAGCACCAGTACGAAGAATACCAGTAGTCAAAATGCCATTAGCGGCGACAACCTTGGGGTTGCGTTAAGTGGCATTGAAGGCTCAACGATTAATGCCACCGTGACCGACCACGGGAGCGTAGGCAAGTCGTTTGATTTTGCGGGTGATGCGCTTGATGAATCGTATGAGTTCGCCAAAGGCGCAATGAGTGAATCGCTCAATCTGGTAGACCAAAACACAGAAAACAGTATGAAGTTTGCCTCTGGTGCGCTGGATAAATTCAGCTCTAGCAACAGTGAAAACCTTCAAATGATAGCGGGGCTCGCGGGTAATCAAGCAGCCCAAAACACAAAGAACCTCGACAAGCTGACTGAGCTGTCCAAGTTCAAACAAGACAACGGACAAAGCGCACTGAACAAACAGCAATTGATTCTCATGGCAATCATTGTGCTCGTGCTTGGCTTTGTGCTGTTTAAGGCGGTGAACCAATGAACTTCAACCTGATTCAAGGGCAAGTGATGCCGTTAACCGTTGAGTCGAGCTGGCTATTCATCGAGTCCTATCACGGCAAGTTGTCGGTGCGTATTGATTCAACTGGTGAAGAGTTCACCTTGCCGAGTGGTTCAGTGCTTCGCTATGGCAAACCCTTGGGGCGCATCTTACTGAGTGGTCAAGGTGCTCTGTCTATTGAACATGGTACCGGTGATTTTACGCCACCGATTGAAGGGCAAAAGCTCGATATTCAAACCATGCCAAAGATGGAGCTTGAAAACGGCCAGTCCATTCGTGTTGAGGCGATGCCTAAAGTGGAAATTGCCAATGGTCAGCAAGTTGTCGTAAGCGAGTTGCCAAAGGTACGAATTGAAAACGGGCAAAGTGTTGGTGTAAAGAGTTTACCAAAAGTCCAAATCGAAGCGGGTCAACGCATCAAGGTTGAAACCTTGCCTAGAGTGCAACTGGCCGCCAATCAGAGTATTCATGTGAAGTCGGGTAGCACCATTACAACGCATGGGGGTGAAGTGCCGTTAAGCGTACCCGCTAACGTTGACCGCAAGGGTGTCATTATCAAAGCGCCCGCTTCAAACGCTGGCGTGATTAGTCTCGATGGCTTTGAGCTCAGTGCAGGGGAAAGCATCAAATTCGACACCACTGCTGCATTCACACTAACAGGTACAGCGCCCGATAAAGCGCAAGTATTGGAGTATTAATCATGTCAGGTTTAGCACCGTTACCAACGGGTAGCAGTCGAAACAAAATTGAATTTCTTTATGAGCAAATGGCGGGTTTAGGTGGCGGCAGCACGCTACCGATTGTCAAAACAAATTTCTTCCCGTCCGAAGATACGGGGTGGAATGATGATTTAGATGGGTTTGTCCTAAAGCCGTTTGTCCCAACTTTCGCCAATGGGTGGAGTAATGATTTGGATTTAAAACCGTTCATTACGCCAGAGCTTGAACATGATGAGCCGTTAGTCACGTTGTGTTTTAGCGTGTCACTGACCGTCATGTTATCCGGTTTTACGGGTGAACTCGCTTACACCATTTTGCTGGTCAATGAGCGCGGCGAACCGATTCTTGACGGTCTTAATACACCCATAGGCATTGGCTTAAACAGCACTACCATGCATGGCGCTATGACTGAGCAAGGGCAGCGTATCACTGCTAATGAAACCGTCGTGTTATCCGTCGATAAGCTCAATGTCCATGACAAAGAGAAAGTGATTCCTCGTGTGGTGGTTCGTGCTGACCCAACTTACCAAATGACTCAAAGCGTGAGTCATCGGGACGTGTTGGAGCATGCGCAGTTCGGAGTGGGCGAGGTTACTCTGGTCGGGCTAGGCGTGTCATCCACGTCCATCTAATCGGGGGGCGTCATGTTTCGCTGGTTCGCTTTTATTATCATTGTTTTCATCATGTATCAGGGGCAAAAGGTCTTGAAATCACAGCTTAATCGCGGGATTCGCAACAATAACCCGCTAAACATTCGCATTAGTAACAATGCTTGGGTTGGTAAAGTTACACCGTCACAAGATAAGGCATTCGAAACCTTTAGTAATCCTAAGTATGGCTTTCGTGCGGCCACTCGATTGATTCGCAATTATCAGAATATATACGGGCTTAACACGCTGTCGGGCATCATTCGTCGCTGGGCTCCGTCCCATGAGAACGACACAGCCAACTACACGCAATTTGTCGCAAGCAATATAGGCGTTGCACCAAATGACACACTAAACCTGTACGACGATGCGTTGATGACTCGTTTGGTTCACGCTATGTCGATTATGGAAGTTGGCCGTTATTACAGTATGCAAGATGCCGCTGCAGGAGTAGCTATCGCATGAACAAGAAAGACGTCGCGTTACAAGTCACCATTGCCGTGTTCACAACATTGTTAAGCGCATGGCTGTATTACAAATTATCGAAAAAGTAGGGGTGTTATATGAAATTTCTAGGTATTGATTTATCACAACCATCAACAAAGAAAGGCTTAGTGTTATTGGGTAGCGCTGCAGCTTTGCTTGTTGGCCGACCTGAACTTCTAACTGCAACGGTCACACCTGATGGTGTACAAGCAGGTGGCATCATTGGCGCGGCAGTTCCTGCGGTCATTGGACTATGGGAAACGCTTCGCAATGAGTTTAAAGGCCAATAATGGGTATAGTCGAAGCGCTCGTATTATCCGCGCTGACTGGCGGTGCGTCAGCCATGGCGACCGTCATCGCTCTTAAAGTCGACATCAAGTGGATGCGTGACATTCTAAAAGACCACGCTGAGCGTATTAAAACTCTTGAATCCAAGCATCAATAAAGGGCGCTACTTTGTGGGCTTCTTCACGTCGTCACTGGTGACGGATGTAAGGTAAGTAGGAAAGGGCGCGTGATGCTTCACGAGGTAACCAGTTTTAACTATAGATTTTCGCCATTTTTGATATTTTATACGCTTCTTTGATACTTTTGCTTGCTATCGATGGAATAGGCCGAACTCTTTGATATAGTTCGGCTTTTTCTATATCATCTAAACTCTGCAATGCGGAGTTTATTGATGAAAGACAAACATATATGGCATGCAATTGATTTGATTCTCAAGTGTTCTTGGATCCTTCCTACAAATTTTAGAAATAAACTGAAATCTCACATAGAGGATTATCACTATTGGTTGACTAGAGAAGTTGAGAGTGATGAAGTAGATAGCATCAGCCTTCTAACCCCTGACGCAGATTGGCGCTTAAAAGGGGTCGGTATGCTATACGAACTTTCGCCTTCCGAAGTTGAAATCATTCAGCGTTGGTATAGAAATAATAAATTTACTTCTAACAATCATGAAAAGAATATAGACGCAACCAATTATGGGTTTGGTTCGCTTACGTTAGGTAACTTCGTATCTAGAGATAAAAATACATATCAGATATTTGATATACCTGTAAAATTTAGTTCAGAATTAATCAAAAGAGCAAGTGTATCAGTCTTTTCATTCGAAAAAGGCCACTTCTATTTATTCTCATATACTTCTTTCTGCGACATCGCTACAGAGTCACTAAAAAACGTTGACTGCAAACATTTAACTCGAAAAGTACACCTCTTAGAAAAGAACATTTTCAGTCATAAATTTGGGGCATTTAGCTTCTCTAATATTAGTTGTCAGTCTAAAGAGCTTATAACCAAGAAATTAGATGACTTATCAGATGATGTATCATTGTTTAACAGAAGCATACAAGAAGAGCTGGGGTTGGACGCGGGCATCTCGCGAGTTCATATATCTACGATGGACATACACTCTGAAGACCATTTTTTTAAACGAGATTATAACGGCGTCAGCCATCCTAACGCGGTAGTCTGGCAAAAGTTTCATGGTGCAGAAGAGTTGTCTGATCGCGAAGAAGAGTTGTTGTTCATGCCTCGACACGAAATCAAAGCTCCTTTTGATACTGTGTATATCCGAACAGCGCGCAGTAACCCCAAAAATTATAGCTGGGACTTTAAAACTAGATTATTGGCGTTAGACGATTCACACCACATTCTGTCCCTTATTTTTAACTCGGAAAAGAAGTTAGAAAAGCTGTTTGACAAAATATCCGTTACGATTTCAAAGCAAGATAAAATCAAGAAGCAGAAGCTATATGATGATTTTTACAGCCATCAAATTGAGCTAAAGAGTATTAAACAGTTCATAAAATCAACAAAGCCCTTTGTAATGGATGCTTTGAATAGTAGTGACGGTGAGAAATACAAAAGCTACATTGAAGGCAGATATAGTAATATTGAACAATTAGTTGAAGAGAATGAACAGTACATTATAGATAGCAAAGAAAGAACTAATGAACTCATCCAAATTGAAAATCTTCGGTACCATAAAAAGTATTCACACTGGGTCATGATATTAGTTCTTGTTCAAATTGCTTTAGCTATTGCTTCAATTGACTGGTCGTCAAAGTCCCATTTGATTAACCGGTTTATTGAAGCCATTCAATTTACAACTTGAATTTAGTTGGTATCCAAGGGGCTGCCGTCATACGGCGGCCACCACGAAAAGGCAGCAAATTTTCTTTGGCTGGGTAGACCTTGGGGTATTCAATGTGGCCATGCAGTTCGACCAATTGAGTGTATTCATCACGCCAATGCACAAAGCTATCCAGTTCTTTAGGACTAAATTCACGACCAGTAGGTGTGATAAAAACCGCGCGTTTTTCATCAATCCGAAAACCATACCAACGCATATCATTGGGCAGATAACCAAGCGCTTTAATCAATAGCAGTTTTTCTGCCATGGGATTGATGGGAACAGTGCCGTTAAGCCAGCGTGAAATCGTGACTTTGTTGACGTGGAAAAACTCAGCGCCAGCGCGAATAGTTTCAAATTCTTGCCAGTATAAAATGGTAAATGACTCTAATATCATGGTGATAAGCCTCACAAAAATCCTGATACAACAAACGTTAATTTCTATTGCTTTGTTTTTATTGATAGCTACCGTCGATACTCGAAGCGACGCGGCGCATTTTGTATAATCATCAAGTTCCAAAGCAGAGTTGAGCGTATCAACGTGAATTGTGTGCCAGAACAAGCCACAGGATTTAACTAACTGAAATTCTTATAATTAAAACCGTTCTAATTGCCATTATCACCAATTGTTAAAAAAACACCTCTAAGTGCGCATTATCTATCTTATGTTAAATATGATATGCAGGAGATTAAAATCCTTACCTTAAACCCGCTCCACTACCTTGTTTTATCCCAGATTTAACCATAATCGATATTTACCATAAAATACCTAATAACCACATGAGTTAATCTACGTTTAACTCAGTGTCGATTAGGTTTAAAAAAGCCAGCATAAAAATGCTGGCTTGTACGCTGTTGGATTAACCGCCTGCAAGTTTAACGGTATATCCTTTTTTCTCTAACGCGGCTTTTATTTTGTCTCTTGCGTCACCTTGTATTTCGATGTTGCCGTCTTTGACAGAACCACCGCAACCACAAACTTTTTTCAGTTCTGCTGCGATAAGCTTTAACGCGGCATCTTCTAAGTCTAAGCCAGTGACAATTGAAACACCTTTGCCTTTGCGTCCTTTTGTCTGTTTTTGAATTCTAACGATACCATCGCCTTTTGGACGTTCTGGCTTTTGTTTTTCTTCTTTAATGCGTCCGGTTTCTGTTGAATATACAAGAGTCATGTTAGTTCTTAGTTTGTTCTGCTTTCTTCTTTGCGATCAGATAAGCTTCAATGTGTCGCTGAATTGCAAGCTTACCACCTTTGATAAGTTTACCATTAAACATGCAGTACCAGGCATTATTTGCACCTGTATCATTCTTTATAGTAAACCCATGAAAGTTCTCTTGAGTGCCAGCTGACTCGCTCGCGCGTTCTGTTGCTGCTTGCGTCAGCTGTGATGGGTCTATGATAGACGCCGTATCACACCACCAATCAATGCTTTTTTTAACCGCGGGTAGAGAGCCTTGTAACTCTCTATTTTTAATAGTTACTTTCCATATCTGGTTTGTTGTACCAATGGATTTGAGGGTAAACCCACGATAACTCGCTAGAGCCATAAAGATCTATCTCTTATTGTGTACGTTGATGCTTTACATTGTGTTTCACATGGTATCAGTTATTCTAAACCAATCAATCGAGTTATAGTGCGTTAGTATGAAAAAAGACATACCCAGAATCACAGAAACAAAACAAATTGACAGATACTTAGCGAAACTTAGAGGTTCTATAGATACAAGTACCTTTGATGAACTAACTTCCTATCGCTATTCTAAAAATTCCGTCATCGCGATGACCAAGGATTGGAATTTGTTCAATGACTTTTGTCTCAGTTCTCACTACCCATCGCTTCCAGCTTCCGTCGCCACTATAAAAGCGTTTATCGAGCGTGAACGACGAGCAAGAAAGTATTCAACAATAAAACGTTACGTCGTAACGATATCGTTAATCCACTATTTATTCGATTTTAAAAATCCTGTCAAATCGAGAGAAATTGGCTTAATTATTGAAAAAATAAGAGTTTTAGGCATTGATTCTGTCTCAGAAACTCAAGCATTAACACAGGAACATCTCAAACAGTTGAGGTTGAAACTTGAACGTAGTCGATCTCCGAAAGATATTAGAAACTTGGCTATATATAGCGTGATGTTTGAATGCGCATTAAAACGGCGAGATTTACGTCAACTATCTCGAATGAATGTAAAGCTTAACGAATACGATGAGTGTCTCGTGGAGATTGATAGCGCAGTTTACCAATTAAGCAAAGAATCAAGTACCATTTTATTACGATGGCTCGAACTAACACCCTGCACTACTATATTTACCGGTATTGACCGACACGGCAACATTAAGGACAACGAACTGAATGATTCTTCGATTTTTCGAATCTTACGTCAGGCCAGCGACATACTAGAACTACCGTTTGAAGTTAAATTTTCTTCCCAATCGTGTCGTGTAGGTGCTGTTAAAAAGTTGGCTCAGGACGGTCTTAAAATAAAAGAAATTCAAGAATTTGGTCGATGGGCTAGCCCCGCTATGCCACTACAATATAGCGGCAAGCGGACACTATCCGAAAAGGAAAAAGCAAAGTTTAAAGACGACAATAACTATGATTAACGGAATGAAGATTCAATGCAGTCGGACAAAAACTCTGAGAACTCAAGACCAGAATGCTCAACCATCTTCGGAAACATAGAAATCGGTGTCATACCTGGAAAGGTGTTAACTTCGTTTAGGTAAATCTTGTTGTCTTCGGTCAAAAAGAAATCAATTCTTGATAGGTGTCTGAGCTTCATTTGCGTGAATACTTTGACTGCACTGGTATGAATAATGTTTAACTGCTCGTCTGTTAGGTCACTCGCTTCTACTGTTGTAGTTGAATGACTGTCTGAACTGTACTTTTCATCATAAGTATAAAACGCACCATCAGGAGCGATAATTTCACCAGGCTTGGTAATGTGCAATTTCCCTTTGTACTCGTAAGCCGCGACCTCCAGCTCTCTTGGTTTTACTGACTGCTCTATAACAACTTGATCCGAATAACCAAAAGCTGCATCAATACTGGCCTCCAACTGTTCGATTTCAGTTACACTGTAACACCCCACGGAAGACCCCTGCTTTGCGGCTTTTACAAATACTTTTCCCCATTTTTCAAAAGCTTGAGTAGCTCTCGCATGAGCTTCTTTATCGTTGTCGGTAAGGAATAGATAAGGTGTATTAGGTATGTCTAATGTGTCATACCACAACTTCGATGTGATTTTGTTAAAGCTATTGCTACTAGCTTCAGGGCCACAGCCCAAATACGGAATACCTGCCATCTCAAAAAGAGATTGAATATCGCCGGTTTCACCAGGGAAACCGTGAATACAAGGAACAACGTAATCAATGTGCAGAGTTTGCTGATCATTAACAAGGGCTTTTTGATTAAGATCTAAGACAACTAAATGACCATCACTGCACTTCCAGCCCTCTTGAGTTATTTCAACCCGCGTAACATTGAATCTAGGATTGAGTTTGAGTTGGCTTTCAAGAAAGTTTGCTGAAACGAGAGACACCTCGTGCTCAGCAGAGCCACCACCACATAGAAGAAGAATATTGAGTTCTGACATCTTAAGCTTGTCCTTAAATTGCTTTCACTAAATGATAAACGATCGAGAAACAACATTCAGTTCTAAATCTGTTAAATCTGCCACCATAGTTACTGTCTGCACATAATACATACAAAAACGCGCTCAATTTTGGATTGAACGCGTTATAACAGTATGAGTATCAATTAGTTCAGCTTGTTCAATGTCGGATATTCCGACTTCTTGATTTGGTCGATGCTACGTACGAACGGCTTAAGGTTTTTAAACTCATTTGGCAGTGTCGCGATAGCTTCCTTCGCTTGTTGCTTCGTTGCATAGTCACCGAAGAGGATTGAATACCATTTCGTTCCGTTTACTACCTTGTAGTTTTGCCAAATTGGCTGGCCGTTCTTTGGTAGTTTATCCGAAAAAGTTGCAACTTTGGCTTGGCTGCCAACGGCAACTACTTGAATTGTGTAGCCAAAACGGAAATCTTGCTCAGCTTGTTTTTTTGATGGTGGTACGATTTTTACTACATCATTTTTAGCAGGCTGTGTTTGGGTCGTTGTCGTGGTAGTTGCAGCCACTTTTTGCTCTTGCACGGGGGCTTTCTGTGCCGCTGGCTCTTTCTTAACATCTTCTGTTTGTGTAGCCGCTACAGCAACAGGAGCAACTGTCGTTGTTTCTACGGGTGCGTAATCCTCGCGATAACTTTCAGATTTCACCTCGGTTGTATACTCACTAGAAGAACACGCTGCTAATAATGAAACTAAACTTAAAATAACGACTTTTTTCATTTTATTACTGCCTGAGTTAATAATTCCCTAAATCATGCAGACAGAACTCTCTTGAATCAAAGATTCACAGCACCTGTCCTTTCTTCCTGTGACATGTTACACAATAATTGAGGTACAGCAATATGTTATGTCTAATTTTAGGAGCCAACAGTGTCTAAGTGATGCCTTCCTAGACTACTATAGTTACGTCTCATAAGGATCATTTGTAGGTCACTGTCGTCTTTTACTGTTGTAGAGGTAAACCATGTCGTTAGACACTCTTTTCAAGCCATCTTCTATTGCTGTTATCGGCGCATCGATAAAGCCTCATCGAGCAGGTAGCGTAGTGATTAAAAACCTTCTCTTGGGAGGTTATCAAGGTACGATTTTGCCCGTTCATCCTCGATATAAATCTGTTAACGGCATACTCTGCTATCGCGCAGTGAGTGAACTTCCGCTAAAACCAGACGTAGCTATCTTGTGCACTAAAGGCGAGCGAAACGTAGATTTATTCAATGATCTTGCGATTTCTGGCGTTAAAACCGTTATCGTAATGGCATCAGATATGAGTCGTCCGTTTGATGATGCGACAACGATAGAACAAAAATGCCTTCAGATAGCGCAGCAGTCTGGCATGCGTATATTAGGTCCAAATAGCCTCGGCATCCTTTTACCTTGGCAAAACTTCAATGCCTCATTTTCTCCTGTTAACTGTAAGCCAGGTAAACTAGCGTTCATATCTCAATCATCAGCGGTTTGTACTACTATACTTGACTGGGCCAATGATAAGAGCATAGGTTTTTCAGCGTTCTTATCCATTGGTTCTGGATTGGATGTGGATTTCGATGAGTTACTTGATTACCTAGCTCGAGACAGTAAGACCGAATCCATTCTCTTGTATGTAGACTCTATTCGCGATGCTCGCCGTTTTATGTCGGCAGCGCGTGCGGCATCGCGTAACCGTCGGATTCTGGTCTTAAAGGCAGGTAGAAACAACCTGACTAATTTAGTCAAAGGCAATGAATCCAACTCATTTGATATCGTTTACGACTCGGCGATTCAGCGCGCCGGTATGCTTAGGGTAAATAACACACATGAACTATTCGCAGCAGTAGAAACGTTAACACATTCCGTCCCACTCCGTGGAGAAAGACTGGCTGTAATAACCAACGGAATTGGCCCAGCAAACATGGCTTTGGATACGTTAACCGATCGAGGCGGCAGTATCGCCCAACTTTCTGATGACACAATATCTAGACTGTCTAAGGTTCTACCTGATACTTGGTCCAATGGGAACCCTATCGACCTTGTCGGTGATGCAACCGCGAAAAGGTACTGTGACGCACTGAGCATAGTCTTAGACAGTGATGATGTGGATGCTATTCTAATCATGCATAGCCCATCTGCCACAGCGGATTCGCAGCAAACGGCTGCGAAGCTCATTGAAACGATCCAAAAACACCCCAAATCTAAACGATTTAATGTTTTGACGAACTGGTCTGGAGAAGCGACAGCTAAAGCCGCCCGCCTTCTATTTACCAATCATGGTATACCAACATACAGAACGCCTGAGAGCGCAGTCACGGCCTTCATGCATTTGGTCGAATACCGACGAAATCAATGGCAATTAATGGAAACACCAACAACGACAGACTCGTATACCACAGAGCAGCTTTCTAAAGCTCACGAATGGCTCGCATCCCATGTTGAATCCATATCAGAAGATAAAGAGTTCACGCAACTCGAATCTCATATCTGCGAACAACTATTTGATTTATTTGAGCTTCCTACTCTTCCCACTTGGTTGGCTCATGACCCAACAGAGGCGATACACCTAGCAGAAAACATAGGTTACCCTGTCACAGTAAAACTTCGTTCTCCTGATATTGCTCACAAATCTGATATACATGGCGTCATGTTAAACTTGAGAGATGCTAATGAAGTCAGTAGCGCGGCACAGTCAATACTCGATCGAACCAAGCTCTCCTATCCCGAAGCAAGGATTGAAGGATTGACGGTACAACAAATGGCTAAGATTGCAGGTGGTCAAGAGATTCGCGTCAAAGTCATCACTGATGCTACGTTCGGGCCAGCAATCTTTCTAGGCCAAGGTGGTTCAGACTGGAAAATTGAAAAAGAGGCGGTCACCGCATTGCCACCAGTCAATATGGCTCTCGCTCGCTACTTAATTATTAATGCAATCAACAAAGGAACGTTAAGGTTCCAGCAATCTCCGAATCCTGTGAATCTTGGAAACTTAGCTCAATTTTTAGTGAAGATTTCACAGATCATTGTCGCTTGTCCTGAGATACACGAATTAGATATCCACCCACTCCTTTTGAATGGTGATGACATCACTATATTAGATGCTTCAGTGGTAATAAAAGGCTACGAAGGAGAACCTCAAGCTCGGCTTGCAATCAGGCCGTATCCTACTGAGATGGAGGAGCTCATAACATTGAAGGATGGCTCAAAAATCTCGTTACGCCCTATTCGACCTGAGGATGAACCCTTTCATGCAGATTTCATTAATAACGTCACCAAAGAAGACCTTTATAAGCGTTTTTTCTCAGACGTCGGTGAGTTCAACCATGAGGCGTTAGCAAACTTAACTCAAATCGATTACGACCGTGAAATGGCATTTGTTGCTGTCGACCTTAGTTACGCTAATCCACACATCATAGGAGTCTCTCGAGTTTTAGTTACCCCCGATAATTCTGACGCCGAGTTCGCCATCTTGATACGTTCTGATTTGAAAGGCAAAGGGCTTGGGCGTGTATTAATGAATAAAATTATTGATTATTGTAAAAGCAAGAACACCAGACAGATCTCTGGAATGACCATGCCAACAAACCGTGGGATGCTGACGCTAGCCCAAAAATTGGGTTTTGAGCTAGACGTACAATTCGAAGATGGTGTGGCAGATATGGTTTTAGTATTAAATCGATGATTTGAGCAATTATTGTAGATCCCAAGTGTTGGCTAAATGGCGTATACACCAGGACTTGGCCTCTCCAATATTGTTTCTTTTCCAAGCCATAACGATATCTATGGTCGCTTCATCGGTGTCTTTGATTCGTTTGAGCTTACCTTCTTTGATCAAGGTATCAGCTACTTGTGTTGGTAAGGTCCCAATCCCAAGCCCTTTTACCAATGCATCTATTTTAGTGACTAAGTTTGATACGGTAAGACGAGGTTGCTTCTCCAGGATATTTACACTTAATGCAGGTTGTTCTCTCGCAGTATCGGCGATAGCAATAACTCGATATTTTTCACGAGCACTACTGTCAAACACACCACTGCGTTTATGTACATAATGATCCGTTGCAGCGACCCAGGTCATCGACATAGGGCCGAGTATTTGTGTTTTCACCCCTTGAGGCACTACTTCAGGTTGAGGGCACACCAACAAAGCGCAACGGTCTTCATTTAAGGCCTCCCAACAACCCGCTAACACCTCTTCCTCTAGTTTGATTCTGGTTTTGCTGACCATGCCAAGTTTATCAACTAAATCAAAAAAATTGCCAACAGGAATAATGCTGTCGTATGCAATAGTAAGATCGAGCTCCCAGCCGTTTGCGAGTAAACGTGCCTCATTGACCATATTCTCTGTGGCTTGGAGTATGACTCGTCCTCTCTCTAGAATTAGCTTCCCTGCATCCGTTAACGATGCTTTGTGGCCCGAACGATCAAAGATCATAATATCTAAATCTTGTTCAAGTTTTTGAATCTGATAGCTCAGGGATGACGTTGCTTTATCGAGTTCTGATGCAGCTGCAGCAAACGACCCTCTTCTTTCTATAGCGTCAAGAATATGAAGGGCTTCTAGTGTTATGGGGTTATGCACTTAACTTCCTTATCAATGAAACAGATAAATATATAATACAACCTAGCGCGAATAAAAAAAGCGACTTCATTTAGAAGCCGCTTTTCTACGTTATAGCATTTTAAAATCTGAGCATATTAAAATGTATATTGAGCATTTAAGCGAACAGAACGACCTGGTTGATATACTTGCGTCCATGCTGTTCTGTAATTTTCATCAAAGGCATTAATTAAAGATAAATCAACCTTTAGCCCTTCGAGGTTGCTTGTAGGTTCCCAAGATGCATAAAAGTCAACAAGTTGGTAAGAGTCAAACGGTCCCTCGGTGTAGCCTGTTGGAACTCGATCCTGTGCACTTACGAAAGTAGCCCTAGTACCGATTTTGGTGTCGATATTCCAAAAACCATATTGTAAATGTGCAACCCATTTATCCGCCGGAATGTTAGTAATCCATTCATCAGTATCGGTATCTTTACCACGAGTCTGTCCGTAAGAAAGACCAACTAATAGTTGTTGCCAACGATAGTCAGCGGCGACTTCATACCCCGTAAGCTCAGCGTTATCTATATTGCTTGATTTACTTGTACCAGCACAACCCTCAAAGGAGCCCGGAGGATTGCAAGTTCCTGCTGGAGTCATGTCGACATCTAGATTGATGAAGTCTTTAACTTTATTCTGGAAAGCTGCTGCCGTTATGTCTAAAGAGTCATCCGCAAACACGTTTTCAAAGTTAAATTGGCCCTTCAATTCAATATTATGCGACTTTTCTGGATTTAGTTCTGGATTTGGTACAAAGATGTTGCTGGGCCCGCCAGGGTAGTAAGCAAAATGCGTTCCGCTCATAAAAAGTTCTGACGTGTCCGGAGCTCTAAATGCTTCATCGTAACGTACTGACCATGCCATCCATTGTTGCGCTTGCCAAAATAGGCCAACAGAAGGTGACCAAGAAGACTGTTTATTGTCATCGTACCCTTTCGCTTTCGATGTAAAAGAGTCGTAACGTACGCCAATGTCAGCAACTACAGATTCAATGATTTGGTAGTTGATATAACCAAACGCTCCTATAACAGACGTTTGTGCATCTGTTGGTAATTCAGGTCTTCCCGAGACAGAAGCAGCGCGATGTGCATCTAGTTCGTCTAAGTATCCATCAACACCGGTAAATAGTTTCAGTCTTCCAGATTCAGACTGGTTTGTAATGTTAAAGCCGGTAGTATTTAACTGAGAAATATCGTCTCCGTTAATCGATGGATCGTTCTCTGTAATCTTGGTGTCATTTCTATAAAGAGATGCTTCTAGGTTAACCCATTCATTGTTAGGGTTGAAGCTGTAGTCAACGCCGTAAGATTGATCTTTAGTCCTACGGCTAATTAAAGAATCAGGGTCGTTAAGCTGCCCACTAGAATCGCCAACTACGGGCGGGTGTCCATCCAGATCCGCATAACGTAGATTGAAACCGAGTTTATGAGCTTGGTTAATTTGCCAATTAAACTTTGCTAGACCTGTTTTATTAGTCGCTTCTGTTCCATAAAGCGTTGAACCATCCCCCTGCTTCATATAGCCACTATCTTTATAACTACCTGCAAGAATCCAATCGATGTTGTCTTTTTTGTTAGCTAACGCCGCTGTGTTAGTCCAAACATCTCCATTGTCTTGATAACCTACTTTAACACGACCACCTAAACCGTCGTCTTCAAGGATATCGTCGGCACTCAATGTATTTTGTACTACTACACCACCAATAGCTCCTGAGCCATACAATGAACTTATAGGTCCCTTTACAACTTCAACGCTACCTAAAAGAGAAGGGTCTAAAAAGTAAGTAGGTCGATGTCCGTACTGCATGTTTTGGCGGTTGCCATCAATAATTTGAAGAACCTTGTTACCACTTAATCCTCGAATGTTTATTGATTGATTTCCTGGTACATTTGCTCCGTCAATCGATACGTTGGGTTCGTATTTTATAGCTTCTGCTACCGAGTTGGGCTGGATTTCATCGAGCTTCTCCAAATCCACCTTAGCTACAGAACGAGTTTTGTCCTGATCCGTTTTTTCCGCTCGAGAGCCCGTTACAACCACTTCATTTAGAGAGGACACATCCTCTTCTGCCATAGCATTTGAAGAAAGTGCTAGCACCACTGAGCTAGCGATAATCGACAGTTTAAGTTTCATAGTTCCTTCTTTATATCTGTTCGAATCACATCAAGGATGTTAATTATTACAAATATAAATACGAATTACTATCATTTCCACTTGCGTTAATGGTAATTATTTTCATCTTTACATTGATTTACACGATAATATGCGCTCTATTTTATATAGTCTTTTAGGCACAAAAAAAGGAAGGTAACCCCTTCCTTTCTTAGAAAACTTGAATGATATCTTTAAGCCAAGGATGACTTCATCACTTTTGGCGTTGGAGTAATGCTATCTCTATAGCTAAACCACAAGTAACTTACTGCAATAATGTAGAACAGGTATGAAAGTGCAAAAACTATAGGAGATGTAATCAGGTCATTTGAGATACTGAGACCAACACCAACTACAGTAACGGTCAATTTGGCCATTGTACCTAACAACAATAAGCCCATAGCAAACTGAGGGAACCGAGTACTTGCAAAAGCAATCATGTAACAAGCCCCTACTGCCAGTGAAGCAATAGATAAGCCTAAAAGGTATGAGTGAAGGTGATCAGCTGCCGCATAACCTGCTCCAAGTGAAACACCAAGCAACATTAAAATCTTAGTCATGAACATAAGCTACCTCAACAAAATAGAAAAATAGTATTTGAAATATCCATTTTTCAAATATGCAAACTCATTTTACATGTATTGTCTGCGTTATTTTATCGAAATTCAAGCACGTTTTTTACGCAATTTCTTTGTTTAAATCGACGCTATTTTTGCCGTAACAAATAGATAACACAACTTACCCCTGGTTGCCTTTATTTACAGTATGTTACGTATTTTACCTATACCAATGGCAACCTGGTTAACAATTAAATTACATAAAAGCGTATTCGAATTAATTTGAATTTCTGTGAACAGAACCGGAAACACAATCAATGAAACAAAATATTAACCTAAAGATGTGCCTAATTTTACATGATTGAGTTTATTTGAACTAATTCAAAGAAATCGATTCCAATCACAGTTTTATTGGTTATAATCCGCGCTCATTTGCGACATGTGTTGATAAACGCAAACTTAATTTGAATTTTTAACCCCCGAACATTGTTCGAAATATCAGAGAACCAAAATGAGCAAGATTGATAAAGCTATGCGAATCCTAATTGCTGGATTCTGTATCAACCTTTGTCTTGGCATCCTATATGCTTGGAGTGTCTTCAATAAAGCGTTAGTTAGCGAATGGGGCTGGAGTGCTGCTGATGCATCTTCACCTTATGCTATTGCAACCATCACCTTCTCGATCTGTCTTTTAGTTGCGGGTATTCTTCAAGACCGTATGGGTCCACGTAACATCCTAATTTTAGGTGCAGCACTAACTGGCTTAGGCATGATCGCGTCAAGCTTTGCTCAATCAGTTTTAATGCTAAATATTACCTTTGGTGTTATCACTGGCGCAGGTATCGGTTTTGGCTACGCTTGTCTTTCTCCATCTGCGATGAAGTGGTTCCACCCTTCCAAAAAAGGTATGGTTAATGGCTTAATCGCCGCTGGGTTCGGTTTAGCGGCGGTTTACCTGGCACCTTTGACTTCATCTCTGATTGGACAAATGGGGATCAGTTCTGCGTTTATGGTTCTAGGTGTTGGTGTCTTAATCATTGCGGTTCCACTTGCTGCTACTATCAATAACCCACCAGCAGGTTACATTCCTGAAGAACCAAAAGTAAAAGCAGGCAAAGCACCAGTTCAGGTGAAAAAGGCGACCGATATTGGTTGGAAAGCGATGCTTAAAACACCTCAATTTTACTCGCTTTGGAGCATGTATGCATTTGCAGCGGCAGCCGGTTTGATGATCATTGGTAACATCACAAATATCGCGAGTGTTCAAGCTAACTTACCAAATGCTGTTTACCTAGCTTCATTACTGGCTATTTTCAACTCTGGTGGTCGTATTGCAGCGGGTATCCTATCGGATAAAATTGGTGGCGTTCGTACGCTGATGCTTGCGTTTGTCTTACAAGGCGTAAACATGGTGATGTTTTCGACTTTCACTAGCGAATTCATGCTAATTATCGGTACCGCTGTTGCTGCAGTTGGTTACGGTACGCTTCTAGCTGTATTCCCTTCTCTAACTGCGGAATATTACGGTCTTAAGAACTACGGTACTAATTACGGCGTACTTTACACCTCTTGGGGTATTGGCGGTGCAATCGGTGCAGCAATCGTTGGTTACTCAATGACTCACGGCGGCGGTTATAACCTGGCCTACACAATTTCAGCTGCAATGATGGGCGTTTGTGTGGTTCTGTCTTTCATCACTAAACCAATTTCAGAGCAAAAAGCGGCGCAACTTTCAGCGGCTTAACAGCTCTATCTAATATTGTTTCATCAAGGCTCAACGTTCCGTTGAGCCTTTTTTTTGTTAAACGTTGGAAAAATATTGATTTATTAACAAAAATTAGCACTATGCATAACAAGGAATTTGAACGCAATTTGCGTAGCATTGAGAGCTAATGATGAAAACGAAAAGTATTGTCCTTTATTTACTTGTACTGGTGTTTTCTGGTTGCGCCACTTACGCCGGCTTAAACTATGACCAGCTATTTGGGAAACCAGAAGTCCGAGAAAGAACTGTTACCCCAACCTCGCCCACTGCGGATTACTTTCTTACTGAAGTAAAACCAATCATCGATAACCGCTGTGTTGTATGTCATGCATGCTATGACGCACCTTGTCAGCTAAAATTATCCTCTGTTGATGGAATCGACCGAGGTGCTAGTAAAGAAATGGTATATCAAGGTACTCGCTTAACGGCATCTCAACCAACGCGATTGTTTGAAGACGCACAAAATACCTCTGAGTGGCGAGAACTCGGTTTCTTTCCTGTTTTGAACGAACGTCAGCAAACATTAGCTGGTAACTTGGACGCTGGACTGGTCTCTCGAATGATCACTCAAAAAGCCAGACATCCTCTTCCAGAAACGGCACAACTTGAAGGTTTTGATTTCTCTATTGATCGCACTCAAGTTTGCCCGACCATTGAAGAATATGACGCTTATGAATCAGATTATCCGCTCTGGGGAATGCCTTTTGGCATGCCTAATTTGGAACCATCGGAGTATCAAACGCTGATTGCTTGGTTGAGTGCGGGAGCAAAAATGAACGCGCCTATTCCGCTGAATGCAGAAGAACAAATGATGGTCGACAAGTATGAAGTATTATTAAACAAAAGTGCTCGCAAAAACCAACTTGCCGCTCGCTATATATATGAACATTTGTATTTGTCTCACTTGTATTTTTCAGAGATTGAGTCTCAACATCGATTTTTCACCATTGTTCGTTCATCAACTCCTCCAGGAGAACCATTAAAACGTATCGTCACCAGAAGGCCTTATGACGCACCGGGCGTGGACCGTGTCTACTATCGTCTTGTTCCCGTTCGAAGCACCATTGTTGATAAAACCCATATGCCGTTTGCACTTAACGATCAGAAATTGGAACAATGGTATGAATGGTTTATTGAACCGGATTATGTCGTTCAGGCCTTGCCAAGCTACGACATCAATATAGCAGCTAACCCTATGACGGCCTTCAAGGACATACCTGTGAAAGCGCGTTTTAGCTTTATGTTAGACAACGCACAAAACACTATTATGGCGTATATCAAAGGGCCTGTTTGTCGCGGACAGCTAGCGCTTAATGTAATTAACGATCGTTTCTGGGTGTTCTTTTTAGATCCAGAGAAATCCGATATACCTGCGGTAAGCCAATTTTATCAAGATCAAGCTGACAACTTAAAGCTCCCTAGTGAGCTAGAAAGCAATACCGTCCCAATCACTAACTGGGTCAAGTATTCGAATCAACAGGCTCGATACCTTGAGGCTAAATCTGAGTTTATGAACACGTGGTTTAAGGGCGGAAAGCATCTGACAACTGATGTACTTTGGACCGGGGATGGCGAGAACCCAAATGCTGCGCTAACCGTCTTTAGGCATTTCGACAGTGCATCGGTTGTTCAAGGCCTAGTTGGTACTAAACCCAAAACGGCATGGATCTTAGACTATGCGCTGCTTGAGCGTATTCATTACCTACTCGTCGCAGGCTTTGATGTTTATGGGAACTTTGGCCATCAACTTATCACTCGTATGTTTATGGACTTCTTGCGTATGGAAGGAGAAAGTAACTTTTTGGCTCTGTTACCAAATACAGTTAGACATGAAGAGTTCAGTAGTTGGTATCAAGACCAAAGTCCGCAATTTAGTGCTTTCTTACAACGAAACATCAAACCATTTAGTCAACCAACTCAAGAGCTTTACTTAACCACAGATTACAAATCTGAGCTATTTGACAAGATTGAAGCCAAACTTGAGCCAGTGCTGCATGACCGATTTAAAATCGTCAACACAGGTCTTTCTGCAGAAAATGAAGCCTTGCTTCAGCAGATCGATAGCATCACAGGTGAAGGACTTAAATCCGTACCACAGATCATTATGGTTATGATAGAAACCGAGTCAGGTAATGAACAGTTATTTACGCTACTGCACAATAATGCTCACATTAATATTTCGAGCTTATTTTCAGAAGAAGCCAACCGCGATTACAAGAATGACAGTCTCACATTTGTGCGTGGAGTGATCGGCAGCTACCCTGCTGCGTACCTAACTCTCAAAGAGCGCGAAATCAGAAATTTCGTTAACGAACTTAAAAATATTCAGGATGAACAGAGTTACATAAAACTGCTAGACAATTATGCAGTTAGACGTAGTAGCAATGAATTCTGGGGTTTTAGCGACCGCGTTCATGAGTTTTACCAACGCACCCAGCCTATCGAATTTGGTCTTTTGGACTATAATCGATTTGAGAACAGATAGGTGCTCTCCGGAACTCTTAGGAGGTGTATGATGAGCATTAAAGATAGCATTGAAGCCATCGAGCAACAGATATATGTTGCCTGTTCAGACGGCGACTACGAGGCCGTAAATATGTTGGAACACCAACTTGAACATTTAAGAGGACTCTCAAACAGAGGACTTGATGAAGACCCTTATGCGATTGAACATCGCACCTTTTATGAAGACGAACGGTAAACCATCAAGGACAATCTAATGCAAAGGGCTCATTTGAGCCCTTTTTCTGTTTCATGATTTAATAGTGAGCTGATCACCATACACCGCAGCGAGACGCCCATCCGGATCATATAAGGTGATTTCACCATCCTCCCAACGAAACGCGACCAAGTTATACTCGCCTACCATTTGATAGCTAGGTACTAATAAAGCTTTAACCTCAGGACGTTGTTGAAGTGCTTGATATAGAGCCCAGCCCAAAGGCTGTTTTTTCTTCAACAGCTCAAGTCGCCAACCAGGAGAGAACTCTTGATAATATAAACGTAAATCGAGTACTCCATTTATGTCGATATGGTATGAGCATAGCGTCATCGGATCGAGCAAACGTGTTGATGCGCCACCAGCTACCTCGGCAATACACGTTTCCGGCTTCAAACTTAAGTAAAGTGCCGGTGATCCCTTAGGATTGAATCGCCCACCCACGCGCGCAGCCCCTTCAGTACTTAGTGGAGACCATGCCCAAACGGGGTTGTGCATTCGATAACAAACGCCTTGATACCTAGTTAAAGGTGCAGAAAGCAGGCTGGATATCAATGGGTTGGTTTGACTCAAAATCACTCAAAAGAACCCATTTCTTTTGCTGTAATATAATCGTTCAGTGCGACTACACCGTCAGCTTTATACTGCTTAATGATCTCCGAAGGCGTCAATCTACCAAACGAGGCGATCGGTTCTCCAATAAACCATGACCAAGCCGCTTGCTCACTCGAAAACCAAGGTTGAACCCTTCTTAAAAGTGCATGGACCTCTAAAAGACGGGTTTGAATTCTCGCTTGCTTTATGCGGTCCACTCGTTTTAATGACTGAACAGGTAAGTCCACAAATAAAGCGATATGATCAACTGTCGTGTAAAACGCGTTGGCCCATAGTTTGGGATCTTCTAACCCTTCACGTTGTAAACTCAACATTGGCACCTCGACAAATTAATGACATGATATTACGTCAATTATAAGTCAACATCAGCAAGTAGTCACCTTTTGGTTCAATCTGTATATTTATCCAGTACTGCTATCAGTGAGTCTACGGACATTCTCTGAGCCGCAACCAAAGGTTCCAGCAGTTCTAAATATCGTCCAAGTTGATCTTCTGAAGATTCGATGGATAAACAGATTTCAAAAAGTCTACTTAAGCCAAGAGAGCCTGCAGAGCCCTTCATTTTGTGGGCTAACGCCTTAATATCTTTAGCATTATCAATTTGTGCGGCTTGTTCTAACTCGTGTAATGTCTGCTCACTTGTACGAGTAAATGCGTCTACAATCTTGGCCATTCTTTCGATTCCTAGCACTTTGATGTCTGCCTCAATAATACTAGGATCGATAATACCCGTTTGTTCAATAGCAGGTTCTTCATGAG
The DNA here is from genome assembly GCF_022432925.1 of Vibrio sp. CyArs1. Lineage (NCBI taxonomy): Bacteria > Pseudomonadati > Pseudomonadota > Gammaproteobacteria > Vibrionales > Vibrionaceae > Vibrio > Vibrio sp. CyArs1. Next base: position 430,394 of record NZ_JAKRBO010000001.1, read on the forward strand.
TAGAAATTACATGTTCTTCATTTTTCATTTCGAAATCGCGGCCTTTTAACTTCGTTTGTATCATCTCTTTTAACGCTTCCCTATCTACGGGTTTCGGAAGGTAGCCATCAAAACCTGCTTCTAAGTAGCTCTCAACTTCCTCACTAAATACGTGAGCAGAAACGGCGATCATAGGCGCATGATGTTTTTGTGCTTGAGAATCTTCGATTTCACGAAGTTGATGCATCAGGTCAACGCCATTGCAGTCAGGAAGGTTGATATCAACTAGGACGATATCAAAGTCGTTATGAGAAAAAATATGTTTTGCATCATGGCCACTTTCAGCGCAAATGACATGGTGTCCCATATTCATTAAAAAGCCTTCAGCCACCATTGCGTTAACCGCATTATCTTCAATCAACAGGATGCGGCCATTTACCGTTTTAGTGATACCAAGCGGTTGGATTATTTCTTGTTTATCTATAGTGCATTGCTCCAGTGGAACAACAAACCAAAAGCGGCTACCTTCTTCTAAGTAGGAGTCAACGTAAATTGCCCCATTCATCGCTTTGACCAATTTTTGGCTGATCGCTAAGCCAAGCCCAGTGCCGCCTGCAGTCGAATACCCATTTTCAGCTTGAGTAAATGCGTCAAATAGATTGAGCTGATCCTCAGGGCTGATACCAACTCCTGTATCTGAGACCTCAATCATGACACACGTTTCGTCATCTGGATCGAGTGAGACGTATATATCCACTTGGCCGGAAGGTGTAAACTTAATAGCATTACCAACGAGATTATTAAGCACTTGGCTTAATCGAGTTACATCGCCACAATAGACATCAGACACGTCACTTTCGATATGAAATTTAAAGTCGAGACCTTTCTCTAAAGCTTTGCCTAACATAAGTTGATAGCAGTCTTGGATCATACGATAAAGATCAAACGGCTTATTTCTGATTTCTAAATGCCCTGCTTCTATTTTAGAGTAATCGAGCACATCATTGAGAATCGCAAGCAGGTTCTGACCACTTCGATTAATGACATCCAGAAACTTCTGTTGCTGGTTGTTTAGTGGTGTCTCTTCCATTAAAGCCGCTGTACCTAGAACTCCATTCATAGGAGTGCGTATTTCGTGACTCATTGTCGCCAAGAATGCTGATTTAGCGCGGTTGGCCTGTTCCGCAGCATTTCTCGCTTTAGCGTGGTTAAGAACTTCTTGATTTAATCGTTCATTACTCTTCTGAAGTTGTAGCGTTCGATCCGCCACAATCTCTTCAAGATGTTCTTTGTGCTCTTGAAGCTCTCTTTTTGCCGCTGCTTCGGCCTCAGCAACCACTTTAAGTGCCTGAGCAGTATTGCGAGCGGTGATGATGGCTTGTCCCATATGAGCAAGTTCATCATTACCCTTGACGGTGACATCCACCTTTAACTGGCCTTTAGCAATGGAAAGTAGTGCTGATGAGTATTCACCTAGACGTTTCACTACGGACACATAAACCACTCGCCATACAATCAAAACAACAACGACAAAACCTGCAATAGATAAAAGAGTTAACGTCCATTGCGCAAAACTTAATGTCGAAGATAGCTCAGCCACTGCTTTCGTGGTCGCCGCATTTGATTGATCGACCAACTTAGACACCGTGGAGTTTAACGACGTAAACTGTTCTAGGGTCTCTTGCATCAACGTCTTAGAGCGTTGTCTAACATTGTGTTTCTGAGTAAGTAATGAGAAAACGCGCTTTCCTTGAGATAGTTCAGCCAAAAGCTCACTCATTTGCTTAGAACGAGCTGGGTCTTCAACCCCTTTGACTCGTCTTGTCATAATACTGATGTTGTTTTGGTAGTCCTTCTGCAGTTCTTCAATTCGGCCGAGATCTGAAACGGTACGACTCTCCTCAATTTGATTTAGAGTCTTAAAAGCCAATAAGTGCAACTCATGTAATCGTTCCGACAAGTCAAGGTCGACTTCTACCAAACTATCTAGCGCATCTAGGGCATCGGCTTTATTTTCTTGCTCCAGTAAGCGATATATGTGAGTGACGTTCGCAACGGCGATAGTACTGGTGTTAAGAACCTGAGTGCGCGTTAGCTGCTCGAGTTCTTCTGCTTTTACTCTTAGAAGCTCGACTTCATCATCAATAGACTGATCCAGTGTAATAGATTGCTCCACAGCAACTCCAAGCTCGACAAGACTATCAATAATTGATTGGACATAGTTCTCAAGCTCGTTGAGCAATTGCGAATCAAATGAGTCTGAACCTAACGTTTTTATATGAGTGAGGAGCGCTTCTAAGCGTGAAAATAACACCTTGCCGGCTTCTTGGTGTTGTTCTTTGGTTTTCGCATTAGACAAGGTTTGGACAGAAGCGATGATACGAGTACTCAACTCTGATACTTCACGCGCTTCGAGCATTGAAGGAATAGCGGTATCGACTACATTGCGCTCTGTTTTAGCAACAAAAGAGAACCCTGATACACCAATAGCCGTTGATAACAGAACCAACATCGCCATAACAAGAAACGAGAATAATAATTTACGGCCAATACTGGCTTTAGCGAGTAACATTAACCACTCCGGCAGAATCCACTTCTTTACTCTTTGATAGTACGCTATATTTTGCAGTGTTGAAGATAGAGATGCCACTAAACGATTAACCAATGTCAAAAAAAAACATATTCCATTCCATTTTCTCTGCTGCCTTGCTCATTTCTAGCTCGCAAGCCATCGCGTCTCAAGAAAAGATCTGTGCAATTTATCCTCACCTCAAAGATTCCTATTGGCTATCCGTTAACTACGGCATGGTTCAAGAAGCCAAAGAGCAAAAAGTAGAGTTGAAAGTGTTAGAGTCTGGTGGCTACCCTAATATTGATAAACAAAGGGCTCAGTTAAGTGCTTGTCGTCAATGGAACGCGGATGCCATTATACTGGGCACCGTCTCGCCTACCGCATTCACACACGATTTATCGGTCTATACAGGTGATGTACCAGTTTTTGCAACCGTTAATCACCTTGTCGTCGACAAACAACAATCTAAACACGTGAAAGGCGTGGTTGGCGTTGATTGGTATTGGATGGGTTACAGAGTTGGAGATTATCTTGCCAAGAAACACCCCAAGGGCTCAGGAAACACCCCTGTAGCATTGCTACCTGGTCCTCGCTCTAGTGGTGGCACGAAGCCCGTCATTCTTGGGTTTCTCGAAGCTATCAAAGATAGCGACATCAATGTAGTAGAAACTCTATGGGCTGACAATGACAAAGAGTTACAGCGTAACTTGGTTCAAAAGGTTATAGAGGACCACGATAGTCTGGCCTATATTGTTGGGAGCGCTGTTGCGATTGAAGCAGCAATCAGTGAACTACGAAGTTCTGGGAAAGAAGATAGTATTGAGCTTTTGTCCATCTACCTCAGTCACGGTGTTTACCGTGGGTTACTGCGAGATAAAGTTCAACTAGCTCCAACAGACAAAATGGTTGAACAAGGTCGCCTCTCATTGCTCCAAGCCACTTCTTACTTGAGAGGTATTCCATTTCAAAAAGACCAAGCACCGAGTATTGAAGTACTTTCACCGACACACTTATCGAGTCTAGCGATTGAAAAATCACTATCTCCTACAGGCTACCGACCTGTCTTCTCAGTCCAAGGAGATTAACTGTCACAGATATCAGTTATCTTCATTGATACTGAGTAATACAACTATTAACATCAAAGTATCTGAATACCTTTCAATTCCAATAATCAATGTGACAATACTCGGTTATTGGAATTGGAAGATAAACACTTAGGAATTGAGTCAAATGCAAAAAACCATTCGTACCATGCCAGCACATAAACACATTGCATTGGTCGCACATGACCATTACAAACCAGAATTGCTGCGTTGGGTACAAGAGAACAAAGAAAAGTTACAAGGTCACTTTTTGTACGCCACTGGCACCACTGGCCACATGTTAAGTAAAGAGACCGGCTTAGCAATCAAAAGTATGATTAGTGGCCCAATGGGTGGCGACCAACAAATCGGTGCGTTGATCTCTGAAGGTAAATTAGACATGCTGATTTTCTTCTGGGACCCACTAAACGCGGTGCCGCATGATCCTGATGTTAAAGCCCTACTGCGTATCGCTAGCGTTTGGAATATCCCTGTCGCCACAAACCGTGCAACGGCCAACTTCTTGTTTGAGTCCAACCTTCTAGAGCAAGAAGTTGAAATCGAAGTTCCAGATTACGATGCGTATTTAGCTGAGCGAGTCTAGGCATTCAAACAAAGCGCCAGTAACTTACTGGCGCTGTCAATTTGCTACTTTAACTCCGAGCTAAATGTTCCAACAGTGCAACATTCACTTGCTCAGCCGCCTCAAACTGCAATACGTGACCAGCATTCTTCAATAACACTAATGTTGTTTTTTCACCCAACATGTCAACTACCCAGCTAGCATCTTTAACTGGTATTACTTTGTCTTGATCACCCCAAATAACCAATTTGTTTATGCCACTTCGCCCGACTACTTTATAATCTTCGCTAGGGTCTTTGGAAATTAGGTTAATAGCCGTATCGATAATGGCTCTTCTGAAACCTCTGTATTGCATTTGCTCTGCAAACCTCTTTTCCCAATTTGGCTGTTTTTCCGGATAGACTAAATCATTAAGTTGATTGGCGGCAAGCTTCGGAATAAAGAAACTATATCCAAGCCATTTGCCAATGACAGGTAATGTCAATGGACCAAGGTCAATAGGCTGATTAAACGGTGCAATGTAACCCACACTCAGTACTTTGTGTGGGAATGTTGAAGTGTAGCCCGACACTATTGCGCCTCCCATAGACAAACCAATCAAGTGAAATTTATCCTTCGGCACAACTGCCTGTGTTAACTGTTCTATCTGGTTAACAAATAGTTGGCAATCATAGGTTGTATTAGGTCGATCACTGAAACCGCGTCCATACAAATCAAACGTAAGCACTCTGTAGCCTGCACTAACAAGCGAAGATATGTTTTTCTCCCACATATATGAGGGTGCGGAAAAACCATGAACCAGAACCACTACCTCGCCACATTCGTCACCTTGTAATTCATAATGAACATAACCCTCTGACAGTTTAATCACTCTCCCAGGCACCAGAGCTCGACTATATTGGTCGAGGGAACCCTTCTCTGTATTACGAATAATGGGTAACAATAAAGCAGCAAATATAAGAATTGAAATAGAGATAAGTAGCATCGAAACACTCGCGTAATTTAGGTTTACTCATAGTAGGTGTTTCGTTGTGATGGTTCACCTAATAAAGCGAACAAAGTATGCCTTTATTTAATAGTACAATGGCATTGCTATCTTTCGTGACGTTATATGTGTCCCCGCAATGCCATTGTTAAAAAGACTAGGTCTAGAAAAACTAAGACAGATAGTTGTTCATTTCATGTAGGAGTTTTTCTCTGCGTACAGGCTTTGGCACATAAGCATCCATTCCTGCATCAAAACACTTCTGAATATCATCATCGACCACACTGGCTGTTAACGCGATTATTGGCGTTGGGTTCAATCCATTCTCTTTCTCGTACGAGCGTATATCCTGTGTTGCATGAAAGCCATCCTTTATTGGCATCATACAGTCCATCAAAATGACATCGAACTTACCTTGACTGATAAATAGCTCCAATGCTTCTTGGCCATCAGCCGCTATCACGTAATCAAACCCAGCTTTTTTGAGATGTAGTGATGCAACCTTCTGATTAACTAAATTATCTTCCACCAACAGAACTCTTCCAGAAGAGTGAGCATCAGACACTGATTGAGTCTCTTCCGGTCCTGGATTAGATTTAGGTGTCTGTTCAATCGATATCTTGTTATCGAGTACGATAGGACTATCAACCGCGCCTTTAAGCTCAATCGCCGACACGATCTTTTCTTTGAGTATTTCGGCTTTGAAGGGCTTAGGAACATAATCATCCATACCCGAGTCAAAACACTTCTGAATGTCATCATCGACTACACTAGCTGTCAAAGCAATAATTGGAGTCCGAGGTAGATGATTATTAGATTCGTAACTGCGTATTTTTTCTGTCGCTTCGAATCCGTCCATAATAGGCATCATACAGTCCATCAAAATAAACGCGTAGCTCGTATCTTTCTTGTAATGCTCAATAGCTTCTACACCGTTGTTCGCAACATCATATTCAAGCCCCATTTTATTAAGGTGCAGGCTAGCTACTTTTTGATTCACGATATTATCTTCAACTAATAAGACTTTGACTCGTTTAGTAGCATAAGTGTCGATGTTTCGAGTAGCTAGCCCTTTATCTAACGTCCGGCAGCACGCCTCGAGCGATTTCAAAAGTCGATTACCCAGTAAAGGGTAAGTAATGAGTGCGCAAATGTTATTGCCAAAGTCCTTATTCGAGCTTTCAAACTGTCTGATTAAACATATTGCCGTTCGGTTAGCTTGGATCTCTGCAAAGCGTGTTTCATCCTTATCAGAACTGACATCTCCACCTTCAACATAAATTAATAAAGTTTTCTTTTGTGGATTGAGTAAGTCAGCCTCTTGAATTGAGCGACAAACCCGAGCAATGTTCAGCTGATAAAAGTCGAGTTCAGTACGTAAACGGCGTTCATAGGCCGACGCATCACAAACAATAACGAGCTCATCGAAGAGTAATGGACTGCGGTGCTGGTACTCTTTTTCATCAATGGCCAATTCTAGTGTGAAGTAAAAGCGACTCCCTACTCCCTTCACTGAATCAAGTTGGATTTCCCCTCCCATTAATTCAATCAATTGAGTGCTGATCGCTAATCCAAGACCCGTACCTCCAAACTGTCGCGTTGTGGAGTCATCTTCTTGAGCAAACGCTTCAAAGATTTTGGATTGCCTTTCTTTGTCGATGCCAATACCCGAATCCTGAACTTCAAACATCAACGACGCCATGTTATTAGACTCGCCTTGATAGTGTACTCCTATGGTAACACTACCTTTATCAGTGAATTTAACGGCATTAGACATAAAGTTCATTAACACTTGACGCATGCGATGATCATCTGCAAGAACACGAAACGGAACGTTCTGGTCGATATCAACGTTTAGCTCTATGCCTTTCTCTTTGACTTTTGGTGCCACGATCGATGCGATGTCATAAATCGTTTCCCGTATAGAAGTTGAGTGCGGGTTGATTTGAAGCATCCCTGATTCAATCTTCGAAAAGTCTAGGATGTCATTGATTAGGCTTAATAGCAGCTGGGATGAGGTCTCAATCGTATCAACGTAATCTTTTTGAGTAGCAGTCAAGTCTGTATCAGACAAGACTTCAGAAATACCAATAACACCGTTTAGAGGGGTACGAATTTCATGTGACATGTTTGCTAAAAAACTACTCTTTGCTTTACTTGCTTCGATGGCATTTTCTTTCGCATGCTCGGCTGCGTTTTTAGCTTCAAGCAGATTACGTTGACTCTCTTGCTGTTCGTTCGTCAACCTTTCGACCTCACGAGCAAAGCGGCTCAATTCGTCTTTACCGCCAATTCGAGCCGTAAGCGGTATGTCTCCAGTACTTTTTTCATTCTCCAAGTAAGATAGAACCAAACTCAAATTACGAGTTACACGATGAGCAAGACTTATCCCAATACCGACCACTAAGATGGTTAGAACGCCAACTAGTGTTAAAAACAGCAGTCTTTGTTTTTCAAAACCAGAGACAAGTTCTCTAATTTCACTTCTAAGTTGTACCTCAATAGACTGAGACACGCCTTGAATTAGATTGAGCCTCAAGTCTAGCGCTTCCATTCCAAGCTTAATATCAGCTACAGATAAAGCGTTTGCACTCTTGGTGTTTAAAAGCTGCTCTCTAAAAACACTGCTTTGCTCAAAAGCAGCGTTAGAAAAGGCTTTCAATAGCAAACTAACTTGAGTTTCATCCGCATTTATCGCGATAAACCTTTCTACAAAAAGTTGCTGGCTCTGCACTAAGTTAATTATCGACTCTCTTGCTGATAGCATAGCTTCACTGTTTAGTTGATTGCCATTTACTAACGCATTGATCTGCCAGATTTCTTCTCCAGCCCAGAACATTAGCCACTCTAACTGTGCGAGAGATACCAAGTGCCCATCGACTTGTGGAATAACAGCCGTTAATGGAGTTTTCTCTACAAACAACAGTAATTGCTTGTAACTCTCATTTTGCCAATCAACTAGCTCATGGGTCTCCGTTATATCTTGGCTATCTCTAATCGATTCAAGCGTTTCAAAATAATCAACAAGAAGGTTATCAATCCGCTTTAAATCTTCTACACCGTATATTTTTGCCGCATATTGTTGGAGAGAATCAAGCACAGGGGAAAGCTCAACAGTCGCCTTTTCAAGTCGCGTAGAATTTGACTGTGATTGTGTATCGGAAAGAATTTCAGAAAAGCGTACTAACGCTTCTACTTTTTCAAGGTTGTTTAGTTGGAGATTTAGGGTAGAAATCTGACGAGATGCCAAGAAAATAATCAGCACTATCGGTAACAACACAAGTAAAACCATTTTGCGTTGAACCGACAAGTTATTCCAAAAGTTAAGTTGCCTCATTCCCTTGCCCAACTAAAGTTTAGATACTTTGAGTGTAGGACATCATAGAGACAGGTCGAACTAATCGACTAATTTAATGATAATTTTCACCAGAAGTCTGTTATCGCCACCACTTAATACTCTCGTCCCGCTCAGGATCCAAACATCGATTTAGGTAGTTTAATACAGTGTCGAATAAAGAAAGATCGTTCTCTATGTCACTGGTGTTCTCTGTTGATGATGTTCTTTCAACTGCTGCCTTCAAGGCCGGCAGTTGGTCATACAACACAGCATGAGATGTAGGCGAAACGAGATCTTCTAACTGCGCTAATGCACGATGGGCAATGGATAACGGTATTACGATTACTTCAGATAAAGGACGTCTAAACACCTTATCCCTAACCCCCTCCAAATACACACGGTAAGTTGTCAGTTCATCGAGTAAGAGAAACAACTGTCCATTTACACAGTAGTGAGGATAAGGTACTGGGAAATGTGACTTTATGTCAGATGAGATAGTTAAATTCAACCCTGCACGCTGGCATTCGGATTTTAGGTAGCGTAGCAAACCTTGCTCATCGAGTAAGGACTGGATGGTAAACATCCTTACCAAGTGGTAGTCATTCGAAACAAACTTCACTTCAATTTTCGCACCATTTTGTAGCAATTCACTTTCTAAGAGTACTTCTGACAAGTGAATGATGTTTTCCACCGTACTTGTTGATTCCTCTTCGAGCAAAACAGCGCCAATGTTGGAATTATCCATCGATGAAAGACCAGCTTCAAACGCTTCAAACATTAATCGAGCCTCAGAAACTGACTGTCCATTCGTCACGCCACCACAAAAGGCAATAATCGATGAGCTACAGTCACTGCTGCCAACATGACGCAAGATTTCTTCAACTCTAGACATTCCTTCCAGAGTGAGTGCATTGTTGTTGAGGCGCTTTCCTAGAACAACGATAAGTTGATCGAATTCCTTTTCTTTCACCGATGTCGTCCTTTAAATAATTTCCCAAGAGTGAGTCATTTCAACACCAGCACCAAGCATGAGACATACCGAGCAATATTTCTCTAATGAATCTTTGGTTACCTTAGCCACTAAGGCTTCGTCAAGATTGTCACCACTGACTTCGAAATGAATGTTAATCGCGGTAAAGATTCTTGGTGCTGTTTCACGTCGTTCTGTCGTTAGCTTCGCATTTACCGATGTTACGGCTTGGTTTTCTGACTTTAATCCGTCTACCACATCAACTGAGCTACAACCACCTGCTGCCATTAAAACCATTTCCATCGGACTTGGTGCGGTATCACCCCCACTGCCATCCATCACGATGGAATGACCAGATTGAGATTGTCCTAAAAACTTGAATCCTTCGATCCATTTCACTTCCGCTTGCATATAAACCTCTGCAGTCCGACTGATTGTAAGGACTGAGATAGTAACCGATAAAACGGCAATTTGAAATTTTTCCCCATGCCACTCTGTCTACTAGAAATAACAAACACTACTTAATTTGGAGCTTAAATGACGAACTTCACCAAACTACTTGTTGCGTTAGTAGCGGCCGTTCCAGTTTTTTGGCTTATGGTACCGAGCAAGGGGATGGCTGACTCACCCAAAACAAAAGGAGCGAATCAAGAGGTCGCGACTTTAGCGGGTGGCTGTTTCTGGTGTACTGAATCAGATTTAGAACAATTACCTGGCGTGACAGAAGTTGTATCTGGTTATGCGGGTGGTCAACAGCAAAACCCGACATACCGACAAGTCGCGAGTGGCAAATCAGGTCATATTGAAGTTGTTCAAGTAAGCTATGATGCTGACGAAGTCTCTTACGAGCAAGTTCTTGACTACTTCTTTCGTCATATTGATCCAACTGATGATAAAGGCTCATTCGTAGACCGAGGGCCGCAATATCGCCCTGCTATTTTCTACCATAACACCGAGCAAAAGCAGATTGCGGAGCGATTTATGTCCGAGATAGACACACTCGGTGTGTTTCAAAAACCTCTCGCTACCGAGTTGATTGCTTTTGATACTTTCTGGCCTGCGGAGGAATACCATCAGGATTTTTATAAAAAAAGTAGCTTGAAATACAAATACTATCGATACAATTCTGGTCGCGACCAATACTTAGATGAGATTTTCGGTGAAGATAGAAAAGATAACCCAATGACCCTTCGCCAAATGATAGATAACCAAATGAATAAGACTTCGGTAAAGCGTTATACCAGGCCAGATAACAATGAAATCAAACAGACCCTTACTGACTTACAGTTCTATGTTACTCAAGAAGATGGTACAGAAAAGCCATTCAACAATGAATATTGGGATAACAAAGAGGATGGTATCTACGTAGATGTTGTTAGCGGAGAGCCTCTCTTTTCTTCCACTGACAAGTACAAGTCGGGAACCGGCTGGCCTAGCTTCACTAAGCCCATAGACGAGGGTTACATTGTCACAAACACTGATTACAAGATGATTTTTCCAAGAACTGAAGTAAGAAGCAGATTTGCAGATTCTCATCTTGGGCATGTGTTTAAAGATGGCCCCGCGCCTACAGGACTGCGTTACTGCATGAACTCAGCGGCAATGCGTTTTATTCCAAAATCAAAGCTTGCACAGCAAGGTTATGAACAATACCTAGCTTTGTTTGACCAATAAGTGGGCAGCATAAACCTATGCTGCAAGTGTTGCTCATTTTTCAAAGGTTGAACGCACGCGATACCAGTCTACTCTCGGTATCGCGTTTCTTTTTGTATTGAAAAAATGGTTTGTTGCCATAAAACAAAAATCACTTTCTGCATGTACTATCCTTATTAATCTGAGTAATATCCGGTAATTACGATTCATTTACTCATTGTTTGATCTGAACAAATACATTGAGTTAATAGAAAGGTTTCTAACGGCGATGAACAGTTCTATGGATACGCTACAAAACTATATTCAATCTTTTGGTTACGATCTATTAAGTAATCTACTACTTATCACTGGCAGTAGTTTCCTTCTTTGGGTTGTTTGGCGAATATTCTATGGGCGACTTGAAGCACTGACACAAAGAACCAGTCTTGTATGGGATGATCTACTCATCAAAGCGGTTAAGTCTCCTATTAGTGTCCTCATTTGGCTCTGGCCTGCAACCGTATCTATTGGGTTAGTTCTGACCTCTCATACAGAATCAGATACGAGTTGGTTAAATAAGGTCGACTTACTGCTTGTTATATCAACCTTTATCTGGATTTTTCTTCGACTTATTCAAAACGTTGAAGAGCATGTCTTGGCTCAGAAAAAACGCGATGAGACGACCGTTCAGGCCATAGCAAAAGTAGCGCGCTTGTTTTTTATCTCCATAGGCATATTGACGGTAATGCAGGCGCTAGGCCTCAGTCTATCAGGCTTACTTACCTTTGGTGGCGTCGGTGGCTTAATTGTTGGTCTTGCGGCTAAAGACCTACTGTCTAATTTCTTTGGCGGCATGATGATTTATTTTGACCGCCCATTTAAGGTCGGTGACTGGATACGCTCTCCAGACCGCGCAATAGAAGGAACAGTGGAACGTATTGGTTGGAGAATGACCATTATTCGTACCTTTGATAAAAGACCACTCTATGTTCCAAACTCTGTTTTCAGCAACATTGTCGTTGAGAATCCCTCACGTATGCTTAATCGCAGAATCTATGAAACGATTGGTCTTCGTTATGACGATGGAGACAAAGTCAGTCAGATTGTTGATGAAGTGAAAACCATGCTAGAAAATCATAAAGATATCGACACCAAACAGACACTGATGGTGAATTTCGATAAATTTGGTCCTTCTTCGCTTAACTTTTTTATCTATACCTTTACCAAAACAGTAAACTGGGCTCGCTATCATGAAGTAAAGCAAGATGTCTTATTACAAGTAATGGACATTATTAAGAAAAATGACGCTGATATTGCCTACCCTACGCAAACTTTGAAACTTGATCCTGTCTCGATTCATGAACACCCCACTGTGAAAGACATCATTGTCGAGTGACTTTAAAAGGGAGCATTTAATGCTCCCTTTTCCGTCATAAAACGCATTAGCTTTTGAGTTGTCTGGCTTGATACTTTTCTGATTTGAATCCGCCATTTCTTCGTTTCATCTTTACCTCTACGGATCTAGCCTTGTTGGAAACATCGTAACGGATAGCCTGCTTCAGGTAAGCATCATTTAGTCTAGACTCTCTCGCCTCGAGTTTTATTGTTTTCGAAGAACGATTCACGTGACAACGATAATCCCAGTCGTTGTTACCATCTTTTAACGCCAGAAGTATTTGTTTTCCGGCTAGCCCTTTTGTATTGATTCCACGTGGTTGTTTATCAATGGCAAGCGCTAGACCTGCCGTACAGAGTTGTTCATTGCTCAATGTGGTTGCACTTACGGTAGTAGGAAGAAGAACGCTAAAGCAGACGATGAGGATATGATGGATAGACAGCTTCATTATATTTAACCTAAAAATATGATAAGGCCACACATAATAGTATGCCATACTGTATAATTCAATAAAAAAGCCCTCGGTTAGCCAAGGGCTTAAACATCTATCAAAAATGCTTATGCTTTACGACGTGCTTCAACAGCGTCTGCCAGTTCACGAAGTACATTTTCAGTATCTTCCCAACCGATACACGCATCAGTAATCGACTGACCATAAGTTGGCGCAACTCCATCTACTAAATCTTGGCGGCCTTCAACTAGGTGAGACTCAATCATTACACCAAAGATAGCGTCTTCACCGTTAGCCATCTGCTGAGCTACATCGCTAGCAACGACTTTTTGACGTTGGAATTGCTTTGAGCTATTCGCATGACTAAAGTCAATCATAACTTTTGCAGGTAGGCCATTCGCTGTCAGCTCATCTTTGATCGCTTTTACATGCTCAGCACTATAGTTTGGCTCTTTACCACCGCGCAAAATAATGTGACAGTCAGGGTTACCAGCGGTTTCAATAATCGCCGAATGACCGTATTTGGTTACAGACAAGAAGTGGTGAGAAGCGCTAGCAGAGCGAATCGCATCAGACGCAATCTTGATGTTACCGTCAGTACCGTTTTTAAATCCTACAGGGCAAGAAATACCAGAAGACAGTTCGCGGTGAACTTGAGACTCAGTTGTACGCGCACCAATCGCACCCCAGCTAATAAGGTCAGCAACATATTGCGGGCTGATCATATCAAGGAATTCACTCGCCGTTGGCATGCCCATATCAGTCAAGTCGAGGAGTAGCTTACGACCCATACGCAAGCCATCGTTAATCTTGAATGTGTCGTTTAAGTAAGGGTCATTAATGAGGCCTTTCCAACCTACTGTTGTGCGTGGCTTCTCAAAGTAAACGCGCATTACGATTTCTAGTCTGTCACCAAGTTCGTCACGCAGTACTTTTAGTCGTTTGCCGTACTCAATCGCCGCTTCAGTGTCATGAATAGAACATGGACCGACGATAACTAGCAGACGGTCATCGTCGCCTTGAAGGATATTGTGGATTGCTTTACGTGCGTTAAACGTTGTTGAAGAAGCAACTTCTGTCGCTGGAAACTTCTCTAAAACAGCAACTGGTGGTAATAGTTCTTTTACTTTATTAATTCGTACATCATCAGTTTGAAACATTGCTTACTTCTTCCTATTCTTTTAAATCTACATCTTTGATACACGACCGCATTCCATTTTGTGACTTATGTCGTGCTCTTTCCTTGTAACTTATCTGCTTCGAACAATAAGTTCAATCACTATTTAAATAAAAAGGCAAATTAATTGCTCGTTTTTAAAATTAGACACAGTGTAAACATATTGATACAGTTATTTTTGAATAATAATCATACAGTTAATTAGTATTGTCAGAAAAACATCCATTTGGCTGATAGATCTACATCACTAATCTAAGACTCAACAAACGCTCTGTTTTTGGTAATGTGATATTTTTTATAGCTCAAATTACTCAACTAATATTTAATAAAACGGAATTCACCTAAACAAGAAGCGTCGTTCCTAGTGCCTGTTTTTTCACCACCTACTCTGCCACCTAAGTATTATCGAGATAACTTCATACGTTTGTTGTTGCATGTTGAGTCTATCTACTCTGATTTATTGAAACAGAGTGAACGACATTGGATTGAATCGTTTCACACTCTTAGTGAAAACGCACAATGCCTTGTTATTCGGTTAATGACTCGCAAGGGGATTTGGTTTAGAGACGATAAACTGAACTATCCCGAGATCGGCTGTCTCGATTCACCTATATTAGAACTCATAGAGTATGGCTTTATAAGTACAGACCCACCGACAAGTTCATTTGAACTCGCATCCACGTTGTTATCAAAACCTGAGATTCTCACTTTTTATTCAGGTCTAAAACGTACCGCTAAAAAGAACGAACTGATAGAACAGTTGCATCACCAACAGCCTAATCATGTTCCGAAACTTCCGTTCACTGTCGTCAGACTGTTGGACGATGAGGTGTTACCCCTTCTTTGTTTACTATTCTTTGGAAATCGGCACCAAGAGTTTGCACAATTCGTTTTAGAGAACTTAGGAATTCATAAGTTCGAGAATTATGAAGTGTCTAAGGCAACTAGGTTGTTCAATAATAGAGCGGAAATCGACTCAACTCTTGAAATTACAGATCTAAGGATAGCGTACACAGAACTCACAAAGCCTTGTTCTAAGCTCATAAGGCAATTTGCTGACTTGCTCTCATCTGCAAACGGAAAGTACGCCACTAGACAATTAGACAAACTCACTAATTTAATCGCAAGAGATCTCGAACGACAGGGCGACCTCGACCTCGCTTTGAGCTTGTTCGAGTCCTCCCGACTTCCGCCCTCGAGGGAGCGACAAGTTCGTATACTTATTCATCAAGAAAGATTCGAGGCAGCCATTAAACTTGCACTAACAATGATTAAAAACCCTCTAAGCATTGATGAGCAAGAAGTCGGAGAACGACTAAAAGCTAAACTCGACAGGAAATTAAAGACAACTCTTGAGAAGACGGTCAAACCTAGTTTTCCAGAACGTAGGTTCAATCTTGACTTATCTCATGAGCGTGTTGAGTTAGTTGTTTGCAATAAGTTATCTGATCTAGGATGGGAGGTTTTCTATTTAGAGAATCAGTTTCTCAACACTATGTTTGGCTTGGTATTTTGGGACATTATTTTTGCCCCTGTTGAAGGCGCTTTTATCAATCCATACCAACGCCAACCGCTCGATTTATATCATCCGTCATTTACTGAAAGGCGAAAAGGCGCAATCGAGCAAAGACTATCCGAAGTTAAACGAACTGGCATTAAACCGTACCTAAGCATTCTAGAAACCAAAAGAGATATTCAGAACCCATTCATTGTTTGGGACCTAGTGGATACCGAATGGTTAGAGTTGGCAATGACATCCATTGACTATGAGCAATTAGCAGATTTGTTCGCTGTTCTTCTCTCAGACCTAAGAGCATACCGCAATGGTATGCCTGATCTAGTCGCGTTTAAAGGCAACGAATGGTTATGGTGCGAGGTAAAGGGACCTGGTGACAAACTTCAGAACAATCAAAAACGTTGGTTTAAACAGATGGAGAGATTAAATATTAATTATGAAGTGTGTTACGTCAATCATGACTGAGTTAGTGGCAAGCAAAAAAAAACCAGCAATGATGCTGGTTTTTTTGAAATTCGACTTAGAAGTGTAAGTGAATCACAGATGTCGCAATGCACGCTGGGCGACGGATTCCTTCTATTTCTACGCGTATTTCACGCTCTATCTCAAGACCTTTCTTGATCGGTGTAACTTTGACCAAGGTACTCTTAGCACGAAGGTTACTACCTACCTTAACTGGATATGGGAACCTTACTTGGTTCAACCCGATATTTACCATCATCTTCGCAGTCGGAAATAGAGGTTTATCTGGGTCAACACTATCTGTTAGTGCTGGCAACAAAGACAGAGTTAAGAAACCATGTGCGATAGTGGTCTTAAATGGTGATTCTTGTTCTGCTCTTTCTGGATCAGTGTGGATCCACTGGTTATCTTCAGTAATTGATCCAAATTGATTGATTCGTTCTTGACCTACGTGAATCCAGTTACCTTCATGAATCACAGTGCCAATTTTGTCTTGCAGTTCATCAAATAGTGCCTGTGCTGCGGGCTTGAGCACAATTTCTGGTTCGACCTGTACTACATGTGGTTCATTTACTGCAGGCTTGTGATAGTCTCTGACCCATGCTAAAAAATTGCTATGGTTTGTCTTGTCGACAAACTCAGTCCAATATTCGCGAATAGTGGGCGACATCCATTGCATAAGCTCAGACTGATGCTTAACCGAATCAGCTCTTTGTTTAAACAATTTTACAACTTTCATCTTGACCTCAAATCTCAGTTCATAAGAACTAACCCTACTATTTTGAAGCATGTCCCTTCATCACGCAAACTTTTTCGAGCGAACACGCGTATTCTGAACGCTGTTTTATTGATGTTTTTCAATACTTTAGCAATAAAAAACATTATTTTATTTAGCAGTAAAACTCGCTGAGTATCCTCTTTTAGTAAAACAATCTTCTTGGAATCACACACATAACGAGCATCATGAGTAAATCGACATCACTTTGACTACATTTAACGCAGTCAGTGCTCCAAAGGGAATTTTCTTCTTTACAGCCCTTTCCTATGATTCTATTATTAGCGCCACAAAACGGAGAGATGGCTGAGTGGTTGAAAGCACCGGTCTTGAAAACCGGCATACGTTAATAGCGTATCTAGGGTTCAAATCCCTATCTCTCCGCCACATTCTAAAGCCTCGCTTAATGCGAGGCTTTTTTCTTTATTCTACAATCCCCTATGCAATTCAAACTTGCAATCTCCTATGAAAAGAAACTAAGGTTCAGTAAGTTATATTAGCCATAGGGACAAAAGGAACGTGAACTCTACACTAGAAACAATACTCAACCACCGTTCTATTCGAAAATTTAAGCAGCAATCTATCGATAAGGATATTCTAGACACTATTCTTAAAGCTGGAATTGCCGCATCATCATCTAGCCTATTGCAAGTCGTCTCTATTATCAGGGTCACAGAGAAAGATAAGCGCAACAAACTGGTGGAACTTTCTGGCAATCAACCCTATGTGGCTCAAGCTGCTGAATTTCTCGTTTTCTGTATAGACTATCAGCGACACCAAGAGTTAAACCCAAACGTGAAAGTTGACTACACAGAGTTAGGTCTAATCGGTGCTATTGATGCCGGAATAATGGCACAGAACTGTTTAGTGGCGGCCGAGTCACTAGAGTTAGGCGGCGTCTATATCGGAGGCCTGAGAAATAAAGCGGCTGAAGTTGATGAGTTGTTAGGTTTGCCCCCGCACTCTGCGGTTCTTTTTGGGATGTGTTTAGGATATCCAGACCAAATCCCAGAGGTAAAACCACGCTTGCCTCTTGACGTCATTGTGCATGAAAATGAATACCATCAGCTAGATAAAAATGCGGTTGCACAATACGATGATGTGATGCTTTCCTATTACGCACATCGATCAACAAACCAAAAAAGCAGTACGTGGTCTTCACAAGTTACTAGTAAGCTAGAAGGTGAATCTCGACCTCATATGCTCGCTTACCTAAACAGTAAAGGTTTGTTCAAACGCTAATTTCTACAGTAAGAACTCATGACTTAATCTCTTTCTAGTCATGAGTTCTTTCGTACAAAGCAATTCACTCTTTCGGGATCACTACTGTAAAACGGGCGCCACCAATGTGGCTTTCATCTACAGATACACTCCATCCTAAGTTTCTGCTTGCCTGAGCGACAATAGCTAACCCTAGACCGAATCCGCCATTGTTATGATTTCGCGAAGAGTCCAAGCGCGAGAAGGCGATAAATACTTCCTCTCGCTTTTCAATAGGGATGCCAGGACCATTATCTTCTACGTCCAAAGTCCAACATGAGTGGTACTCTCTCAAGGTGACATTGACTACCCCGCCACCGTAACGAAGTGCATTTTTAAGTAAGTTATCAATGACC
This sequence comes from Vibrio sp. CyArs1, assembly GCF_022432925.1. Taxonomy (NCBI): domain Bacteria; kingdom Pseudomonadati; phylum Pseudomonadota; class Gammaproteobacteria; order Vibrionales; family Vibrionaceae; genus Vibrio; species Vibrio sp. CyArs1. Next base: position 448,927 of record NZ_JAKRBO010000001.1, read on the forward strand.
AAACGGCAAGAGGTTCAATTGCAAGCATCTCGAACACACACGGAGAGACGTTTATGAATAACTTTCGTCTTCTAAAACGAGAACAAGATAAAATCAAAAAAGAGCCGCCTAGGCGACTCTTCTATCAGAATTTGGATTAAAAGTTAATTAACCTTCTTTACCAAATACGTTGTTCTCTTGCTCTTGTACACGGATGAACGTGGTACGCTTAGTTAGCTCTTTCAGTTTCGCTGCGCCTACGTATGTACAAGTTGAACGAACGCCACCAAGAATGTCTTGGATTGTGTTGTTTACGTCACCACGGTAAGGCAGAAGAACCGTCTTACCTTCAGCTGCACGGTAGTTAGCAACACCACCAGAGTGTTTGTCCATAGCAGACTGAGAAGACATACCGTAGAACTTCATAAATTGCTTACCATCTTGCTCGATGATTTCGCCACCAGATTGCTCATGACCAGCTAACATACCACCTAGCATTACGAAGTCTGCGCCGCCACCGAAAGCTTTAGCAACATCACCCGCACACGCACAACCACCATCACCAATGATCATGCCACCTAGGCCGTGTGCAGCGTCAGCACACTCGATGATTGCAGAAAGCTGAGGGTAACCAACACCTGTCTTAACACGTGTAGTACATACTGAACCAGGACCGATACCTACTTTAACGATATCCGCGCCAGCTAGAATCAGCTCTTCACACATATCGCCAGTTACTACGTTACCTGCTGAAATCGTTTTCGTTGGGAATTCAGCTCGTACTTTTTGTACAAACTCAACTAGGTGCTCTGAATACCCGTTCGCAATATCGATACAAATGAATTCTAGATCTTCGCTTAATGCTAAGATTTCTTTTGTTTTCTCGAAATCACGCTCAGACGTGCCCGTTGATACGAATACTTTGTTCAATGTTTCTTTTGTTGCACCAGCAACAAACTCAGCCCACTGCTCTACTGTGTAATGCTTATGCATCGCTGTCATTACACCGTGTTGTGCTAGCGCTGTAGCCATTTCAAAACTACCAACAGAATCCATGTTAGCTGCAATTACTGGTGTACCAGACCATTGACGACCACTGTGCTTGAATGTAAAATCGCGGGTTAAATTTACTTGAGAACGACTTTTCAGTGTTGAACGCTTAGGGCGAAACAGTACATCTTTAAAGCCTAACTTAAGTTCTTGTTCGATACGCATTGTGTAAATTCCTTGATTTATATAGTACATGTTCCAGTGGGCATATGACTAAGCATAGTGCGTTGGCTCTCCGTTGGCAGACGGTTTACCTTTCTTCGGACACAAAAAAACCGGAGCGTTGGCAGACGCTCCGGTTTTCAGCATTATAGGTCGCGAAAATAATCTCGCAAGACTGATATTTTAATTTTTTTTGTGTTACTATTCCGACAAGTTGCAAATCCGCTGATTATCAATCCTATCTTAACGAAATAAAATCTCTCCAACCCTCTGATATAACAGAAAAAACCCACGTTATTTACATAAACAAGCTTACTTTAGCACTCGACGCAAACGTTTTTGCACTGTGCAAATATCGAGCTCTCAACACCTGAATGTGCATTTATTAACCGATTTTTGTGGTTATTCTTGTTATCTATTAGCTCATTTTTACCGATTGATTCGGAAAAAAAACCGCTATTTTATATAACCTCTGAACTGTTCAAATCAAAAGTCATTGTTCTTATCGCCATCACGAATACTTCAAACGCTTAAGATGAAACATAATTGTCATGATTTCGAACTAATCGAATTTGTGGGAGTAAATCAGAAGCTAGCATGCCTACTTCTCCATGTTCCTTTGACTCCTGGTCAGCCGCAAGGCTGTGAATCAAAGTGCCAAGAGTTGCAGACTGCATGTTGTTTTTTCCCTGTCCTAATAGAGCTAAGATTGTTCCAGTCAATAAATCACCCATTCCACCACTGGACATCCCTGGGTTTCCTGCATGACAGACAACCATTGACTGACCATCATAAATCAGTGTTCCTGCACCTTTCAGTACCACTACTCCACCGTAAGTTTTTTGTAATGCTCTAATTGCCTGAAAACGGTCCTTCTCTATATCACTTATACGACAGTTTAATAATTGTGCGGCCTCACCTGGATGAGGTGTGATGATATGGTTCTTCAAGACAGCTGTGTCGCTTTGTATCTGGTTAAGCCAATATAGGCCATCTGCATCAATGACGACTGGAAGATCCAACGACATCGCCAACTTCAGTGTTTGGTCAAAAACTCTAGCGGACCAAGCTGTTCGTCCTAACCCCACTCCAATTGCGATGGCGGAGCTCCAATTTACGCGCTCAGTCAATGATTGGGTGGTGCACGCATCAATCATCGCCTCTGGTAGCAACGTTCTTATTGGTGTGACACTCGCTTCGTGGGTTAAGACGGCGCAAAGCCCACCTCCTGCTCTCAAACAAGCCGCAGAAGCCAGATAAGCCGCCCCACTCATTCCATTGTTTGCACCAACCACTAGCAACTTTCCATGCGTTCCTTTGTGAGAATCTTTTGCTCTTTGAGGAAGATAACTCATCCAATGATTGTTGGTTAATACGACGTTTGCTTTATTCTGTTGAGCAAACTCCCTATCTACCCCTAATCCAGCAAAATGCAGGTGTCCTGTAAATGCTCTAGCTCGACCCGTAACTAACCCTTGTTTGACGCCGATAAAAGTCACGGTTCTATCAGCTTTGATCGCGTTTCCCAAAACAACACCGGTATCAGTATCAAGTCCAGAAGGAGTATCTATCGAGATGATTGGCTTAGAAGACTGGTTTAAACGATCAAACACATGAGAATAGAAAGGACGTACTTCACCTGAAATACCTGTCCCTAATAGAGCATCAATAATAACGTCAATGTCATCCGCAACCACATTTTCCGGCGAATCAATAACGCCACCAGCGGCAAGAAATTCATCTCTAGCTCGCAATGCGTCACCTTTAAGTGCGCTTGAATCGCCGATTTGCCAAACCGTAACGTCATAACCTGCACAAAGACTTAGTTTAGCGACGATATACCCATCGCCGCCATTGTTACCCTTACCGCAGCAAACTAGCAGTTTTCGAGTCTCTGAATAGTAAGTTTGTATAAGTTCAAATACTGACGCACCAGCCTGCTGCATTAAGGTATACATTTCTATACCCAATTGTTGAGCTACGATCTTCTCTCCTTCGCGAACTTGTTGCGAAGTGAAGAGCGATTCAGGCAAGGATGTTATATTTTGGTTCGAAGAGATCATTGTGTGCTCCCGTTTAACCCTAGTGTCAGCTTGTTGGGCAACAAGTGAGGGGCGACAAAGCTTTAGCTATTCGCTTTATTGGTATTTATCCAAATGTTAGCAAACGGGGCACTACAAAGGTGTGAATGAGATTACAAGTTAAAACTGAGGCCAGAAAATATGCAGCGCAAACCTCAAGACAATGGCGAAAATGATCAAAGCTACACCTAATCGATAACGCTTGTATTCATCAACGCTCATGGGAACGCGTTTATAGAACATCGTGACGACGCCCTTCCAATCTTGACTACGACGACCATATTGCACGATACCTGTGATAATGAACAATACACCGGCAAGTAACAGAAGTTTCTCTGTCCAAAAAACACCTTGCTCTATCATAACCCAACTCACTCCTTAAACTGGTTCGTAACTAGTTTATGATGGAAAGGCGTACTTTTCTGTAGAACTATAGTCTAATAGCGCACTTGTCATTAAGTCTGAAGCGATGTCTCGCCAACCGTCAATTTCTTCTATTAGATGTTGATGTTGTTTTTCTGTCACACTGTTGAGCGCAAGAGCTATGTATTTTTCTGCTACTAGTCGATTGTTAGCGATTTTAAGTTTTAGTTTCTCGCTATAAAAACTGTCACTGTCATTTAACAAGCGTTGAAATTCTGGTTGAAAGTAGCCTAAGTCCGAGCGCCGGTTAAGCAACTGACGCATAAAGTGTTGCATCTGCTGACGATGGGCTTGCCAATCAAATACAGTAACATCCATTTCATTTGCCCAACGACTCGCAAGTGTTTTTTGCTGCTCCGTCAGAGGTCCGAACCAACGCTCCAAATTCTCTTCAATTCGCTGTTGGTAAATAAGTCGAACATCTTCGTCTTGGAGGCCTTGATACTTTTTAATGAACTTCTCGTCTTTCTGCTCTAAATTATCAAGTAACTCTTTCACTTGTTTATCTGTCATCTGTTGTGTCAATGCATACAGATCAGGGGTAATCTGAGCGACTAATCGTTTAGTATGTTGCCTCACCTGTTCCATCTGCAAAGAAACATATTCTGCATCTACAGTTTTTGGGTCCTTATTTCGTATGTCCGTCAACTGTTGTAGGTAACGAGGCAATTCATTGGACTTATGCCAATCACCAAGAACAAGAATACGCTCAGTTAATATTTCCTCCTGGCCGTCTTCAAGCGTTACATAGTCATCAATATAATCAACAATGAACCAATCCAAATTGCTATATAAAAACTTGGTTGTACACCCAGTTACAATTAACAAGCTGACAAATAAACCAAAACTCTTAACCCAACCAACCTTTTCCATTTAAATACTTCTTCCTTAATGTACGTTCATGCGGACTTATACGAAGTTTAAGATAAGATTAGATTGAAAATGACTAAAGCGCCCAACTTTGAGCGCTTTTTAACTTGTTTAAATTTGTGGTCTTGCCGTTGAGTGTGTTGACGGTGGAAGGTGAGGTAAAGTGATCTCAGGCTGTTCGCCTGTAAGCGATCTTAAGAATGCAGTGATTTTCTTCGATTCATCTTTAGTTAAGCTTTGTCCTAACTGAATATCTGCCATTACTTCCACTGCTTCTTGCAGATCCCATACAGACCCGTCATGGAAGTATGGGTAAGTAAGTTCGATATTACGGAGTGTTGGCACTTTAAATACATATTTATCGAAATCCTTTCCTGTTACGGCGGCTCTACCGATGTCTGGATTATCTGTTTTAAATGCTTTAACCAAACCCATTTTTTGGTACATCTGGCCTCCCGCTAGTGGTCCACTATGACAAGCGGTACAGCCTTTTTGCTTAAACAGTGCGTAACCTTCAACCTGTTCAGCAGTCAACGCTGAATCATCCCCCTTTAGCCACTTATCGAACGCCGCGTTGGGGGTGCGAAGTGTTTTTTCAAACGTTGCAATGGCATCTGTTACTTCATTAATGGTAAAGCTCTTTGAACCATACGCACTTTCAAACCACTGTTGGTATTGAGGGATGGATTGCAAAGTCCCAATAGCGAGTTCATGTGAAAACGCCATTTCTATCGGGTTTTCAATAGGCCCTGCGGCTTGCTCTTGAAGGTCTTTCGCACGTCCGTTCCAGAACTGTACGAAGTTTAAATCTGAGTTAAGAACCGTCGGTGAATTGATAGGTCCAATTGCCCACTTATGACCAATAGAGCTCGGAAGGTTATCAACGCCACCTTTCGCCACATTGTGGCAAGAATTACACGAGATCGTATTGGATGCAGATAACCTTGGTTCAAACCAAAGGGCTTTACCCAACTCGACCTTTTGTTGGTCCAAGCCAACTACGGGTTCAATCACCTTGATCGGCTCTTGATCTTGCCTTTTCGCATTAACGTTAAATGCGATACCTACTGCTATTGCTGTTACTATTACATTTCTCATTGCTTATTCCTTTGCGCAAATATGTAAATATTAAATACAAGCGAATACCGACGATATATATCGTCTCGTTAGGTTATAATTATTATTAAATTCAACGAACTTATGGCTTATTTGTTCGTCGCAATAAAACAGTAAGGAAATATTAATCGCTTTTACAATGCAAAATTTAGATTAAGATTATGAAAAAAAGGAATGTAAAGTTTAACAAGCTGCCATCTGCCTTTATTTATGGGGATTTGAAAAATAATGAGAAATTAGTCATTACATTAACTCTACATTTTGTTTACACACTTTATTGATTTAAATCAACCAGGAAATTTATCGTTAGAAAAGAAACGATACACTAGCTCTATTTGTTTCTTCATCGCATTTCTCTAGTGAATTCCCAAAAGTCCGCCATATGCATTTCACCTAACGCTATACGTAATAACCGATATTCCAAATTGACACACCGATTTCGTTAACATGCTTCCAAATCAACCGGAGTATCCCCTATGAAAAAACCTTTATTTTCTTTACTGTTAGCCTCTACATTTGCTTTGCCTAGCTACGCAAACATCATCGTTGATATGCAAGGTGTGGATGAAAAAGACTACATCTACGATCTGCACAAGTGCGAAGAGATGTCTGGACAAGTACAGAAACAAAAATCATCAGGTGGAGCAATAAGCGGCGCTGCTAAAGGGGCTGCTTTAGGTTCAGCTGGCGTAGCAATCGCTGGTGGATCGGGTACTGAAGGTGCGAAAAAAGGTGCTGCAGTGGGAATGGCGGCTGGTGTTCTTGGCCGTAACCGCGCTAATCGTGAAAACTCAGAAAAATATAAACAAGACAAGCAGACAGTAGTTAAAAACTGTATGACTAACCGTGGTTACGTGGTACTGAACTAATAATTGCTAAGTTCCTACCCAACAATTATAGTTGCCCTACATTAGCTAAATGGTATCGACTTGCCGATGAACGATCTCAATGCGCTACGCGTATTCTTAACCTTGATGCAAACGCAATCTACGTTAAAAACAGCCAAAGCATTAGGTCGTTCTCAGTCCTACGTCTCTAAAACGCTGGCTCAATTAAGGATCGACTTAGCGGACCCGCTGTTTGTACGCAGTGCAGAAGGCTTATCTCCGACTAGTTATGCTCAAAACATTGAGCCTAAACTAAAAAGTGCCCTTGCAGATATTACCGATGCTTTAAAGCCAGATACCTTCAATCCGAAATCTGTCGATAAAATCACTTTACACATCATCGAGCCCTACTTAATCGGCTGTGGCAAAGAAATTATTAATGCCATTCGCACGCATACATCAGCACCTATTGAAATTAGGCAATGGAATAAAGGCTCAGAGTCGTTGCTTCTGACGGAAGAAGTCGATCTTGCAGTCCATGCTCTGACTGACAAGCCTCAATCTATTTATCAGAAATATATTCACACGGGTACTGGTGTGTTATATGGCAACACGGACGGAGAATACGTTAAGCATATGGTTGCCGATCTAAATGAGCATATTGATTGGTACAAGCTACTTGATAGTGACGCACAAGCAACCATTTTCGTGGATAACCATGCATTGATGACACAGTTAATGGAACAATGTTACACATTGCGGTATATCACGTCCGAAACACCAGAAAAAGCTCCCTTACATTTAGACATGGCTATCTTAACCAAGGCGTCGCGTAAAAATGAAGAAAAGGTAAAATGGCTCATAGAAATCGTTGAACCAATTCTGCGACGTTATACCCCTCTTTCCTACAGCAACACACCCAACTGATACAAAGACATAGTTCACATATATAGGAAATCTGCATCCGTTATTTCTTATAAATGAGCAATAGGCTGTTCTTTTGATATGAAACCCGTTTTATTCCTTTGATAAAAAAGAGCTCCTCACCTATTTTTAGCAGTGATGTAATACATCGTACAGTTAACGATAGAAAGGATGTCATTATGAGAAAAACAGTGGTAGCAGCATCAATTATTGGAACGATGATGGCATTGCCAGTTGTCGCCGGCGATGGTTTTTATCTGGGTGGTCGATTGGGTGGTTCTCAACTATCCGATGCGTGTAATGTCTCAGCAGCACCTTGTACAGACAGTGGTTTCAGTGCCGGCCTTTATACTGGTTACGATTGGAATGACTACATTGCACTCGAATTTGCTTACGATTGGCTAGGCAGCTATGAAACTTCGTTTGTTGATGGAGTTGAGTATAGAAGAGATGCAAATTTGAGTGCTCTTACACTTGCTCCTAAGTTCTCTTACCCATTTAACGATGAATGGGCAATATTCGGCAAAGTTGGCGCCGCATATACAATGTATGATGACCGTAAATCAACAGCTCTGATGGGAGGAGTCGGTTTAGAGTATGACTTTGCAACAGCTTGGTCAGGTCGACTCGAATATCAGCGAATCAACGACGCTAAAGATGATTGGTTCAACACTGATGTCGATACTTTCTGGCTCGGTATTTCATACTCATTTGGTAGTGCATCTGAGGCTGCTGCAACCACTGCTGCAGCTAGTTCAACTCAGGAGGCCTCAGCCGAAGAACCACCTGTTGCAGAAGCGGTAGTTATGACCAAAACATTTGAACAAGTTTCTGGTCAAGAAAACTTCGAGTTTAATAGCACTAAGTTGAACGAGAATACTAAGTCTGATTACGATCCACTTATCGCTCTAATGCAAGATCATCCAGATTCAACCGTAACCATCACTGGTTATACTGATTCATCTGGTCCTGAAGAGGTCAATCAACGAATTTCTGAAGAGCGTGCTGAATCCATCGCCGCTTACTTAGAATCTCAAGGCATAGACCGCTCTAGAATGACGGTTAGTGGCATGGGCGAAGCTAACCCAATTGCCGACAACTCAACGAAAGAAGGTCGTGCACAAAACCGTCGTGTTGAAATTACTGTTCCTGAGTTCGAATACACCACAGAAGAAATGGTAGAAAAAGCCCAATAGTAATGATTAAGAACAAAAAGAAACCGAGCTTGGCTCGGTTTCTTTTTCTATGCTTTAAGTGCTTGTTCCAAGTCAGCCAGAATGTCATCTATATGCTCAATACCAACTGAAAGCCTAATCATCTCAGGACGCACTCCCGCTTCTAACTGTTCAGACTCACTCATTTGTCTATGAGTTGTAGAAGCCGGATGACACGCTAATGATTTCGCATCGCCAATGTTCACTAACCTCTTAAATATCTGTAACGCGTCATAAAAACGCACACCAGCTTCATAACCGTCTTTCAAGCCAAAAGATAGAATGGCGGATGGTTTCCCATCCATATATTTACACGCCAATTCATAGTGAGCCGAATCTTCTAAACCGGCATAAGACACCCAACTCACTTTCTCGTGTTGTTGTAAATATTGCGCCACTTTGAGGGCATTTTCAGTATGACGTTCCATACGTAAAGGGAGAGTTTCTAGACCTTGTAGCAACATAAAAGCGTTCATTGGAGACAGTGCGGATCCTGTATTACGCAAAGGTACGGTTCTAGCTCGACCTATGAATGCTGCTGGACCAAATGCCTCGGTATAAACCACACCATGATAAGATGGCTCTGGTTGATTGAAAACTGGGAATCGCTCTTTATGCTGGTCCCATGGAAACTTCCCAGAATCGATAATCACACCGCCGAGCGATGTCCCATGTCCGCCAACATACTTTGTCAAAGAATGCACCACTATGTCCGCACCATGCTCGATGGGTTTACAAAGTATCGGAGTCGCAACAGTATTGTCGACAATGACAGGAACACCTTGCTGATGTGCCAACGAAGAAATACCTTCTAGATCGACGATATTTCCTGCTGGGTTACCAATCGATTCGCAGTAAACTGCTTTGGTATTTTCGTCAATTAGCTCGGCAATCGATTCTGGCTTGTCATCTTTAGCAAACTTTACTTGAATCCCTTGCTTCGGCAACATGTGAGCAAATAAGGTGTATGTTCCGCCATAAAGTTGAGGCGTCGAGACAATGTTATCTCCGGCTTCAGCTAGAGTCAGAATTGCATAGTTAATCGCGGCACTACCTGCACTTACCACCAACCCAGCAATTCCTCCTTCTAAAGCGGCCATGCGCTGTTCGAGTACATCATTCGTTGGGTTCATAATGCGAGTATAAATATTGCCTGGTACTTCCAAATTGAATAGATCCGCTCCGTGCTGTGCGCTATCAAATTCGTATGCTACCGTTTGGTAAATAGGTGTCGCGACTGATTTTGTCGTAGGGTCCGTTTCATATCCGTGATGAATCGATAGTGTTTCGTCTTTCATTGTCCTTCCTTTTACAAAGTCCTATCTTTCTGGACGTTTTTAAGCGTCAGCCTTCCAGTATTTCATTACTAAATCGAGAATTCTTTGAATCAGACCAAAAAACCAACATGAGTTTTTGCTTTTTAACCTGATGTTTTATCGGTTTTACCAATTAATAAAATAAGTAGAGCCAGTTATACGTGCTTCAACAATCCTAGTATTGTTGCGACATAACCCAAGAGAAGAGAAATCCATATGACCGATAAAGCACTGATCGTCGAAGGTGGCGCAATGCGAGGCATATTTGCAGCAGGTGTGTTGGACGCATTTTTAGAACAGTCGTACAAGCCATACCACTTCGTTATCGGCGTTTCTGCCGGAGCATCAAACCTACTGGGATATTTAGGGAATGCTCCTGGTCGAAGCTACCAAGTTATTAAAGAGCTCGCGACTAGCAAGCAGTTTTACAACCCTCGACGGTTTGTAGCTGGTGGACATCTCGTAGATGTTAAATGGCTATATGAAGAATCCAATAGACAGTTTCCACTCGATCAAGACACGGTATTCAATTCCGTACCTTTTATTGCCGCAGCTACAAATGTTTCAACAGGTCTACCGGATTACTATGAAGTCACTCGTTCCAATATCGCTAAAGCATTAGAGGCAACCGCTTCATTACCTCTCGCCTATAAAGAAACACCTTGCTTTGATGGTGGGTGTTATACCGATGGTGGCGTAGCAGATTCTATTCCCGTACGTGAGGCTTATCGTCGAGGAGCCAGAGACATAACGGTTATCCTGTCTCATCCGTTAAGCTACGAAATGCCCAAACCTAAATCAGGTTGGCTGATGAAAAAGATGTTTGTCAAACACCCAAATGTAGGCCGAGCACTCACTAAACGCGCTCAAAACTACAATGAGTCTTTGGATTTTATCAAGAACCCGCCACTTGACTGCGTCATTCGTGTCATCTCTCCACCAGAGCATTTCCCGGTGCGACGTTTAACAATGAAAAAAGAGTTGCTAGATGTAGGTTACGATATGGGACGAGACGAAGGAAGAAAGCATGTTCACCACCTTAGAGGTGAACATGTCTATCAACAAGAAGAGTGCCCTTTTTGCTAACAACCGGTGTTTTAGGAACAGACCTTCCTTACAAGCGATTATGCTAGCTCAAACGTGATTACGTACAATTCGTTCTCACTAGGATAGATGTCACGGATGACCTCTTTTAGCTGAGGCAAAGTCATGTTCTCTTGATAAGCGTGAGCCTCATTAATGTCGTCGTACTGAATCGCCTCAATAGAAACAATGTTTAAATCTCCAAACTTTCTACCAGTTTCAAACGTCGCAACAGGAACAACTCGTCCTAGTTCAAAATCAATTTCTGTTTTGTCGCGAATCGTAATTGTTTTCTTACCTGACAAAATGTCAGCTTCAAACCTTTCGAAAAACGTGATTTGGTCTAGCATACAATACCCTTAATTAACCAAACTTACTGTACTACCAACTCGCGATGCATGGACATCTAGACGAAGTGGCATTTGTTCTTTTAATTCTGAGACATGGGAAATAATCCCAATTGTTCGTCCGCTTTGTTGAAGTTCAACTAGAGTCTGAACTGCAAGGTCGAGTGACTCCGGATCTAAACTACCGAATCCTTCATCGATAAACAGCGTATCCAATCGAATGCCGCCACTATAGGATTGAACAACATCTGACAACCCTAGTGCTAAGGAAAGCGCTGCCATAAATGACTCACCACCCGAGAGCGTCGCCACATCACGCCATTTTCCTGTATATGCATCCTCTACTATCAAATCCAAGCCAGACCCTGCATTACCTTTACTTCGTGTTTCTTTTCGTTTTAGGTCATATCGACCTTTACTCATCAATCTCAATCTTTGTGATGCTTGGATGAGTACATCGTCAAGCAATACGCCTAATACAAAACGATGAAGACTAATTTTATTACCCGTTTTACCATTAGCCACGTCACTTAATGTCCCAACCACTTGATATTGCTTATCAAGCTCTGCATTTTGCGACACCAACGAGTTCACTCGAGTTAATACATTATTTAGGCTATCCAGTTTAGATTGCTGTTGTTGGAACTGACCTAACATATGTTGATACGATGCATCAGTTTCATTTTTGGCAACAAGCAGTTCCTGGACGTTCGGGTGCTCTACACCTTTCAACTCTTCAGTCAACAGCTTCAGCTGCTCGCTTACTCTAACCTCATCTCGAACAAACGTCTCAAGTTCAAGCTCAAGTGCAGCGATACGTGGCTCGTCTACTATCGAGGACAAGAAAGCTTCCTCGTCACAAAAATGACTACTCAACAGTAGTGTCTTCCACCTCTCTACTGAAGACGCATGTTCGTTTGATAAGTTCTTCAATTGCTTAGTTAATGTGTCCAAATGAGACTGATATTTAACCAAGGTTTCTGCTGTCTGATTAGCATAGCGCTGTGCTGCTTCAAGCGCCTGAGAAAGCTGCGTTAGTTCATCAGAGATTGAGGCTTGACGCTGAAGGACTAATTGGGCATTAGCATATCCAGTCTTGTTGTTCGATTCCAACTGTACAACCACTGCTCGCAGTTGTTCTTTTGAAATTGCCGCTTTATTAACTGAATTCGTTAACGTGTTTAATAACTCTTGCTTAGCTGATGTTTCGCTAACATGTTTGTTAAGGCGCGATTCCATGGCGCTTAAATCAATCTTGTTGAGCTCACTGATTTTGTTTTCAAGCATCGTTATTTGATTTAGCGTTTCAATAGCAGATTGATCTAACTTCGCCTCATCCAACTCTAATGAATTTATAAGGTCGCTTCGCTGTAATACGGCACTGTCTAGAACACTACTTAGCCTTACTAGCTCTTGTTGCTGCTGGTTTAGCTCTGCATTTACGCTCGTTTCATTGGCTCTAAAGTCATTCAATTGTTGTAAGCTAACGGTTTCCTGTGATGGTGCCGCTAGTTTAGGGTGTTCAACACTACCACAAACTGGACAAGCGGTACCGTCTTCAAGAGTCGCGGCCAGTATCGAGGCTTGACTAGAATGCCAGGCTATTTCACATTCTGTACGCTTGCGAGTAGCGGCTTGAGCCGAAGCCGACAAGTTTTTAACCGTAGATTGAGTGTCATTTAGCTGTTTCTTCAACGCTACAATATTCGCGGCTATTGTTTTAAGTGTTTCAATACCTTGCCATTGTTTCCGCCGCTCTCTGAGTGACATTGTCATTTCACCAAGTTTCTGCTTCTCTTTCCTTGCGTCACTCAAAGATTTTTCAAACGTTAGAGTCTGCGCCTGAAGTCGTTCGACTTCATCGGATACTTGTTTATGCTGCTCTACATATGTGTTGAATTGACTGTCAGCATGTTGAGCTTCTCGCCTTTTATCATCAAGTTGGTTCAGAGTTTTTTCTAACTGCTTTAAGGAGTAGCTTTCTTCATTGAGTGCTTCACTCCTTTTATGAACCAGTTTTTGTTGTTCCAAAGCAGTAATAGACGCATCTCGTTCCTTCTCCGCTTGTTGTATTTTTCCACGTCCAATATCAATACGTTCCGATAAAATTGACATGTTTTGTTCAAGCTTTATGGTTTCATCAAAAGTAGGTTTAATCTTTATTGCCTGCTTGTGACTCGTCATAATTTGCTTGTTTAGTGCAATTTCTCCGCGTTTGTCGTTTAGCGTTTTCGCCTCAGCCTCTACGTTGCTCTTAGCTTGGAATCTCTTTTCTAGTGACTGCGCTTGATCATATATTTGCTGAGCTTGGTTTTTTCTCTTTTCAACGACCTGTAATTCTTGCTTTGCGCGCTCAACATTGGGAGATAACACATCTAAAGAGTCATTGAGCTGCTGTAAAGATTCAAGAGAAGCTACATCTAATGCGCCTTTAATTTGGTTATCAAATTCCTCTTTCGCTTTGCGAATACCTGCTGCTTTATCAAAAAGAGTACGTTCTATCGCCGCATAGACTTGTGTTTGAAATAACTGACCAAAGATAGATTCCCTCTCTTTAGAACTTGCGGTTAGCAACTCTCTAAACTTTCCTTGAGGAATCACCATCACTTGTCGAAACTGCTTAACGTCAAGTCCTAGCAGTTCTTGTATCGCGACACCTACTTGTTTAGGTTTATTAGCAATAAGCGTGTTGTCGCTAAGCTTAAGTAATGTAGCACTATGGCTTCGTTTTGTTGTACCTTCTCCACGCTGTTTTGGAACTTCCTGATCGGGACTACGAGTAACCTCATACTTCTCACCCGACAGTTCAAACTCAAATACCAAGGTGGTCAGCGTTTTACTATCAGCATAATCACAACGCATTTGATCGCCAGTACGCTCGCTTCCAGTGGTCTCGCCATAAAGCGCGTAGCAAATCGCATCCAGAATTGAGCTTTTTCCAGAGCCCGTGGGGCCATTGATAAGAAAAAGTGGACAATCACCTAGCTGAGAAAAATCAATACTCTCTTTACCAGAGAATGGACCAAACGCCTGCAGAGTCAGTTTTAAAGGTTTCACTATTGATTACTCCTCAGACTGCTTTTTCAACGACATCACAACTTCTGATAACATGTCCTTTTGATTGTCTGTCATTTCGTCACCTTGGACTTCCAGGAAAAAGTCCCTGAACATATCCACTTCAGAACGACCTAAACGGGCTTGTGATATTTCTTTATCCACACCGACCAAAATTCCAGGCTTTTCTAAATGAAGTACGTTTGGGTAGACCTCTCTTAACTTCGCCATTGGATCGAGAATCGCGTGCTTATCCGTCAGTCTTACCAATAGATAATCATCAAAATTTGCATCGCTTCGACCTAGTTCAAGTAAGTTCTCTAACTCTCCTTTAAGCACTCGCACATCGTGCGGAGCGTTTAAAGGCAAAGCTCTTGTGGTTATCTCGCCACTCTCATCACAGATTTCCACTAACGTCACACTTTTTCTATGATGCTGTTCTGAAAATGAATACTTCATGATCGAGCCGGAATAGCGAATGGTTTCTAGTCCTCGTTTTTGAGCTTGATGAAGGTGCCCTAACGCGACGTAATCAAACGACTTAAAATGTTCATAGCTGACACGATCGGCTCCCCCTATTGATAATGTTCTCTCTGATTCACAAGTCTCAGCACCATCAATAAAACAATGGCTAATAACTACATTATGTACATCTTTATCTAAGACATTACCGATCTGGGAGGCAAGGTAAGCATGTGCGTCATCATGATTATTGATTTGAATATCATAATGGTGCCTTACCGTTTCAGGGTCGCTATAAGGCATACCATAAAAATGGACTACGCTATCCTGAGCAGACACAATCTCGACCGGAGTACAGAGTTGTTCAAGTGAACTAATGATGTGCAGGCCTGCTTTATCGAATTGCTTTGACCCGAACCCCAACCTCTTTGCCCCGTCGTGGTTACCAGAAATCATAATTACCGGCACGTTCAAATCTTGAACTATATGATTCAAAAAACCGTCGAGAACTTCAATAGCTGCGGTTGGTGGTACTGAACGATCATAGATGTCACCAGCAATGATTAGCGCATCAATATGATTTTCAGTAACGTATCGAGTGATTTGGTTCAAGACTTGCTTTTGATCTTCAAGCAAAGAGACATTGTGAAACTGTCTCCCTAAATGCCAGTCAGAGGTATGGATAAATTTCATGCGGTTCAATTTGTTATCGATAATTTCCTTTTAGCAAAGTATATCATTAGCGCTTCAGATTCCTGCGAAAAACTTCTCGTTCAGATCACTTAGCCTTAATTGCCATATTCTTAGCAATAACCGCCAAAAAATGGGGGTTTTATGAATTTTGATATCAGTTTAGTTATAAATACCACTACTCCCCGACAAAAATATAAACGGGTAAAAGGGTTTATGAGAGTCAACCACAGTTGATTTAACTGTAATTACTCGCGTTGTTGGTCATGTGTGTTTCAGCATTCCATGATCACGTTATCGGCTCTGCGTTTTGTAACTTAGCTGATATTACAATTGGTTGAATTTCTCTTATCGCGGTCTGCTCATGGATGGCTGGCCGCACTTTTAATCCACTCAACGATACGTCAGACAAACAATGTCTAGAACAATAATAAAGGAGACGAAAATGAAAGCTCCACAGCGAAAAGATAGAATTGAAGATCTTCTACAAGGGGTCGCTAAAGAAGTGCATGCCTACCTTCACGAATGCGGACGTTCAACTTCCGATGGCTGGGTTTCTTCCGTGACAATTCAGAAGCAGCTTGGGTTAAAGCACCATTGTAATCCCATTGGATGCTCAAACGACACGCCCAAAAGCTGGGTGTTTAGCGTCATTATGAGAAAGTTACAAGACCAAGGTAAAGTAGAATATAAAAAAGTGGGTTCCCGTGTTACTTATCGAAGTCGCACCTTTGTGCACTGACCTTCAATAACCATTAATAAGAAAGGAGCCTTACGGCTCCTTTCTTATTGGTAGAATCAAACTAAAACATGCTCCGCCCAACTCACTGTGACTGACTTCCACGTTTCCACCATGACGAAGCATAATGTGTTTTACGATAGCAAGACCGAGCCCATAACCGCCAGACGCCCTGTCCCTCGCTTTATCTACACGATAAAACGGCTCAAACAGCATACTCCAGTGTTCTGGCTCTATACCGATGCCATCATCATGAACTTCGATCGCGATATGATCAGAATCAGGAACCACTTTTACAACAATGGCATCTTTTGCATAACGTTTGGCATTACCAATCAAGTTCACTAGTGCTCTGCATAGAAGAAAACCATCTATCTGTGCTGGTAGCTCAGTCTGATAGGTTTGCAGAAGAAACTTTTGCCCTATGTGATGTTCCCACTTAGCATGATTCTCCTTAAGCCACTCTACTAGGTTTACACTCTCTAGGTTAATTGCAGCATCAGGTCGTTCTACTCGAGCATAATAGAGCAACTCATCAACTAACTTTTCCATGTCTTCAGTATCTTCGATGATGCTGGTTAGCTGCTTTTTCGCTTCTGGGTCTTGTATTTGCTCTAACAGTATTTCGCTTTGCCATTGAATCCTAAATATTGGCGTTCGCAACTCATGAGCAACAGCATTAGTTAACGCTTTATTGCTGATCATAAGATCAGCAATCTTGGTCGCCATTCTGTTAAAGGTCCGATTCAACTTACCTAACCTCACCCAATGACGTTCTGAGGCTCTCGCTGCAAAATTACCACTGGCAAATTCCATTGCTGTTTTCTCCAAAACTCGGAGACGACGGCTCAAGAACCAAATGAGTACAAAGCTGAATGCAACAAAGCTTGCTAAGAAAAACAGCCACACCACTTGATTCCCAAACTCAATAGCTTTAATCAGTTCAGAGTCTGGGTCATCAGAGAGCTCGAAGTAATTAGGGTTATTATCAAACTTCAACCATAAATGACTGTCATCGTTTAACAAAAAATGCTTATCTTGGTTTTCTTTAAAATACTCACTAATTGGCTCTGGAAGCTTATCTTGCGGATACTGCTCTAGCAGACGGTGTGTTTTATTTGCGAAAAGCTCCATAAGTTCAATTGCTTGCTCATCACTTTCATTGGTCGACACATGATTCATGATGTCGCGAAACGCTTCCACACGAAGGTTGGCGTCAACTAAATCAGGGTCCGTCTTTCCGTAAATTAGGTATTCATAACCATAGATACTGGCTGCGAATAGTAAGATCAAACCTACTAGAGACTCTACAAATATACGCCACACAATAAGCTACCTTAGTGTTTCCAACCATCGGCAACGAATAGATAGCCTTTTCCACGCACAGTGATAATACCTTTAGGATTTGTCGCGTCATCAGAAAGCTTTTTACGTAATGTCACTATTCGGTTGTCGATAGTACGATCTATACCATCATAGTCTATACCGCGTAATTGGCGAGTAAGGTAGTCTCTTGAAAGAACCTCCCCGGCTGATTTTCCAAGTAACCACAATAGGTCAAACTCACTATCAGTTAATGCGACATCAACATTGTCATACTTACAGCTTCTGCTTTTTTGGCAGATAACTAAACTGCCAAAGGACATGGAATTTCCGTCTATTTGTACGTGGTCGTCAGTAGGACGTCTCAATAAATTACGGACACGAGCTAGTAATACACGAGGCTTAATCGGTTTAGATACAAAATCATCAGCCCCTGTTTCTAAGGCAGCAACATGGTCAAAATCGTCATCACTGGCCGTCAGCATTAATATTTTTCCCTGATAACTATCGCGAACCTCTCTACATATAGATAATCCGTCTTGGCCTGGAAGCATAAGGTCTAAAATTGTAATGTCAGGATTGAACTCGGTAATTAGCTCAGCTGCTTCATTGCCTTCGAAAACTGTCTTTACCTCAAAACCCTGAGCTTTAAAGTAATCGCCTAACATCACGTTGAGCTTCGTGTCATCTTCTACAATTAACAATTTTTGATTTACCATGATTGAGTCCAACTCTTCTCTATATTGATCGCAACAATACATAAATTTACATAATACTACAATCAGACCTGTTTACAGGTGCGTCAGATTATTCCTAGCACGCCTGTTGGTGCATATAACTATATTTATACAAATTAACTCTATAATACAATAACTTATACCACCATCTTAGTCCGCGTTAATTGAACGCCGTACAAAATACAGCCCTAGTCTCTTTTTTAGATCCTACTGTATGGGTTTGTCAGAATCCATGAGACAGAACATTACATTTTATAAAAAAGCCCCTCTATATAGAGGGGCTTTAGATTAGAATTTAGCTTTTTTTTAGATTATTCGTCGTCTTCTAGAGGTACTAACTTAGTACTTCCACCACGTATTTTCTCACGTCGATGTTGAATCATGGCGTAAAAGCCCGGAATCAAGAACGTACCGGCTAGCAACACACATAACAATCCACCAACTAATGAAATACCTAACGAATTTTGACTTACGTGACCAGCACCAGATGCAAAAATCAAAGGGAATATACCTAAGATAAACGACCAAGACGTCATATTCACCGCTCGGAATCTCAGCATCCCTCCTCTAACAGCTGCATCATCGATAGCCACATCTTTATCTTCACGCTCTAGTTTGGCGAATTCTACTATCAATATCGCATTCTTCGCCGCCAACGCTATGAGCAAGACGAGACCTATTTGCGCATAGAGGTTAAGAGGCGTACCAGTCAGATTCAGAGCTATAAACGACCCCAATGTCGCGACCGGAACAACGAGTATGATGGCTAAAGGAATCGTCCAACTCTCATATTGAGCCACCATGAACAGATAAATAAATATTAACGCTAACGCAAACGCGTAAACCGCTTGGTTACCCGCTAGTACTTCTTGGTAGGCCATTCCTGTCCATTCATACTGGTAACCCATTGGGAGTACCTCAGCAGCTACCCTTTCCATCGCAGCAATCGCATCACCACTCGAATAACCAGGAGCTGGTTGTCCTTGGACAACAGCACTTCGGTACATGTTGTATCGCCACGCGACGTCTGGTTCAAACACTTGTTCGTAAGAAACCAATGTGCTTAATGGAATCATCTCACCGTTTGAAGAGCGCACGTGGAACAATTGTAAATCTTCCATTCCACTTCGATACTGGGCATCAGCTTGTACCGTCACACGGAAGTTCTTACCAAACATCGTGAAGTCATTCACGTACAATGAACCTAAGTTACCCTGTAGCGTTTGAAATATCGATGAGAGAGGGATCCCTAACTGTTGAGCTTTCTCACGGTCGATATCGACATAGTAATGTGGAACATTTGCTCGGAAAGTACTGAACGTATAGGCTATTTCCGGTTGTTGATTAGCCGTCTGAATCACATCTTGCATTACTAGAGCAAGGTCAGTTCGGCTTCGTCCTAAGGTATCTTCTAGAACAAACTCGAAACCCGAAGCTGCTCCCATACCCGGAACCGCTGGCGGCCCCATTGCAAACACGACTGCTCCTGGAATCTGCTGAGCCGCCATTCCATTAACTCGTGCTGCAATCGCGTTTGCAGAATGATCACCTTCAAATCCGTTTCGCTCACTCCAGTCTTTCAGTTTGATAAACAGTGAAGCACCATTGGAAGCCGCGGCTCCGGTCATAAACGCATATCCGTTAGCAACCGTGATTCCATCGATTCCCGGTTCCTGCTGCACTAGATTCACCAATTTTTCAGTGGTTTCAGTAGTACGAGATAACGAGGCTGAATCAGGAAGTTGGACGTTTACCAGTAGAATGCCTTTATCTTCTTGAGGAACAAACGCTGTTGACGTATTTTTCGAAAAGAAAGTTACTGCGCCTACCGCAATAATAAAGAATGTCATTAGCAGCAAGGCTTTTTTAACCAAAAATCCTGCAACTTGGCCATATCGCATCGTGATACGTTCTAACAGTCCGTTAAACGTTTGGAACCAACGAGCTGTGTTTCCTCCGCCCTGTTTCAATACTAATGAACAAAGTGCTGGTGATAGTGTTAACGCGTTTATCGACGAGATGATTACCGAGATACAAATAGTCAGCGCAAACTGGCGGTACATGATTCCTGTGATCCCTGGGAGCAACGTCACAGGAATGAATACAGCCAATAGAACCAGCGTCGAGGTAATAATCGGCCCTGTTACCTCTTTCATCGCCATCAAGGTTGCTTTTCTTGGCGAGATATGAGGATTGCGTTTCATGATGGTATCCACATTCTCGATAACCAAGATGGCGTCATCCACTACGATACCAATTGCAAGAATGATCCCGAATAAGGTTACTGTATTGATCGTAAAGCCGGTCATGTTCATCACGGCAAACGTACCAATTAGAGATACCGGGATAGCAACAACCGGAATTAATGTTGCTCGCGCACTACCTAGAAACAGATACGTTACTGCGATTACCAGTAAAATAGCTTCCACCAGTGTTTTAACTACGCCCTTGATCGATTCTGCAACGAACACCGTCGTGTCATAACTGGTTTCATATGCCATTCCCTCAGGGAAATTGACACTTAGACGCTCAAGTAAATCCATCACTGCCTGTCCACTTTCTAATGCATTAGCATCAGATTGTAGGTTTAGCGCAACGATTGATGCGTCCTCACCACGGAATTGACCACTACCGTCATAGAACTTCTTACCCAATTCAACACGAGCAACATCTTTTAAGTAGACCGTTGAACCATCAGAGTTTGCTCGAAGAACGACGTTTTCAAACTCGCTGACTGACTCAAGACGACCTTTAGTTACTAAGTTAAATTGTACCTCTTGTGGATCAGCATAAGGCGCAGCACCGACCCTACCCGCAGCAACTTGAACATTCTGTTCTGCTAGCGCGGCATAGACATCGCTGGTAGTCATTTTTAGATTCGCTAGCTTATCGGGGTCTAACCATACGCGCATCGCGTATTCACCGCCACCAATAACGTTAACTTCACTAATGCCTTTAACACGAGCCAGCTGATCTTTAACGTTGAGATTAATGTAGTTAATCAAGAACTGGTCATCGTAACGACCATCTGGAGAATAGAAGTTTAGAACCATTAACAGATCAGGCGAGCGTTTTTTAACTGTTACGCCGACCATACGAACTTCTTGCGGAAGTTTTGATTCTATCTGCGATACGCGGTTTTGAACGTTAACCTGAGCCATGTCCGGATCAGTACCGATGTCAAAGGTTACGTTTAGGTTATATGAACCATCGTTAGCACTCTTTGAGGACATGTAAATCATGTTCTCTACACCATTCACCGACGTCTCTATTGGGTCTGCGACAGCTTCTTCAACGACTTCCGCACTTGCACCTGTATAATAAGCGGTAACACTTACCGATGGCGGACTGATTTTAGGATACTCAGCAACCGGTAGAACCATCAAAGAAATAGCACCGGCGAGTGTGAGTATTATCGAAATAACCAAAGCGAACTTTGGTCTTTGAATAAAGAAACGACTTAACATGTATTAGGCACCCTGTTCTTTTGACTTAGGCTCTTGAATACGTACAGGGATTCCATTTCTTACACGTTGTAGACCTTGAGTGATAACAACATCAGTAGTTTTAAGACCAGAGCGAATCACAACACCCGCTTCCACCTGAGGTCCTAGCGCAACATTGCGGCGCTCCGCCACATTTCCTTCAGAAACGATCATGACAAAGTCACCTTCTAGGTCAGTTTGTACTGCTCGTCTTGGCACAGTAACTACGTCGCTCGCCTCTTTTTCCATAAGCTCAACGCGAACATGTTGACCTGGTAACAGCCTTTGACTTGGGTTTTCAACCACGGCACGCATCGCTAATGTGCCAGTATTAAGATTAATTCGGTTGCCTAAAAAGTCGATTTTCCCTTGTTGCTCATAGACACGACCATCTTCTAGGATAACGTTGACTGCTACGCCATTGGACTCATCAGAACCATCACCTTCGATTTGGTCCATGCCTAAGGCAAGTCGTTCTCGCTCTGATATGCTGAATGAGGCATAGATAGGGTCCATACTCACTAGAGTAGTAAGCACACCTGAAGACGGAGATAACAAGTCACCCGTACTCACTTTACTGTCAGAGATTCGACCCGTGAATGGTGCTCTGATCGTAGTATGCGATAGGTTTACTTCAGCAACTTTCTCTTGTGCAATTCCAGCTTCTAATTGCGCGCGAGCGCTCATTAGTGAAGCAGTTAACGCATCAAATTCGGCCTGAGAAATATTGTTTGATTTAACTAGGTTCTTACCACGCTCGAAGTCCAGTTCTGCTTTCTTTAACGAGGAGCGAGCTTCTGAAACCATAGCTTTTGCGCTCGCTACTTGAGCTTCAAACGTTGATGGCTCGATGGTATAGAGCAACTGTCCTTTTTCTACAATTTGCCCTTCTTGGAAATGACGTTCCAGTAAGTAGCCTGAGACTTGAGCTGTAATAGCCGTGTCTTCTACCGCATCCATGCGTCCGATGTAAATTTTACTTTGTTGATGAGGAACCACCTCCACCGCTTGGGTTTGTACTAGAGGCGCTGGCGCGTTTTGTTGGGTATTAGTTGTTTCACCGCACCCTGCTAAAAGAACAGCAGAGACTAGGCTAGCAACGAGTAGTTTTTTAGGCATTGAAACACCATTTTATCTTCTAATTGGAACAAGCTTTGGCAGACTAGCAAATTACAAGTCAGCTGAATGTCCGAGAAGTATTAATAGTTATATTGAAAGTGTTTCAAAATATAACGAACTGTTTTTACGTAGTTTTTTCTATATCTCTTGGAAATGCATGGTGGTAGATATTCATAAAATCAGCGCGAATTTCTTGCTCTAGATGTGTCGCTAATTCTGTTGGGCAAAATATCATTACATGTAGAATTTGTTCCCCCGTAGCGCCACTAGAAATGTGGATATGTGGCTCTGAACCAGGGAGATCGACGCCGGCATGTTTCTCTATAACACTGTTATAGCGCCGCGCAACATCGATAAAGCTCTCACTATGGTGTTCAATTTTACTCGTAAGTTCAGGTAATAACGGGAATAAGTTGTCAAACCCAGGAACAATAATAGAAAAGCTATGGTAGACATACCTTTTCATGAAGTTTAGGTTTTTTACCGCGTAAGTGAAGAACATGCTGTTTGGCAAAGTGATCGTTTTGCCAGTGAAGTGATATTGGCCGTGATACAAGTCTATCTCTTGAATAACAGTCGCCATTAAGTTGTGCTCTATTACCTCACCACTCGTTTTGCCAACCTCAATCCAATCTCCGATTCTAAATGAACGAGAGCTCGCTCTTTGGATAGAACCAGTAAAGCACAGGATAATTTCTTTGGAGGCAACGACAATAGCGACGGCAATAGCCGTAACCGACAGTGCAAACTCACTGATTTCAGACTTCCAAACCAAAAACAACGTGATAACGATAATAGCAAAAGAACCATTTTTAGTTCTCGACATCCATTTACGCTGATCTTCAGATAAGAAAGCGACATCCCCTCGGATACCAGAAAGGGTCACTCGGCGAATGACTAAGATAACAAAGACGACCAGAAAGCTTAATAACAGTTTGTTTTCTAATAAGAACGCTATTACTTTTTGAAAATCTTCCATGGTCGCCTACTGCATAACTTTGTTTTCCCTAACGATAACGAATTGCAGTGTCTTTCGCAATTTGCACAATCACGTTTAATGCTAATTCCATTCCTTGAACGGTAATAAATTCATGAATACCGTGGAAATTATAACCACCAGTGAAGATGTTTGGACATGGTAGGCCCATAAACGATAATCGTGCTCCATCCGTACCACCACGAATCGGTTTGATGTTTGGCTTAACATCGCAAGCTATCATCGCTTGTTTAGCAATATCGATAATATGTGGATGTGGTTCAACCATTTCCTTCATATTAGAGTAGTTATCAGTGATCGTTAAAGTGACGAGTTTCTGTTTGCTACCTTGGTTAAATGTCGCGACCTTATCCTCCAGGTAAGCCTTTCGTCTCTCCAGACCTTCTTGCTCAAAGTCTCGCAAAATATAATGTAGCGTAGATTTCGGTACTGACATTTCTGCAGTTGTCAGGTGGAAGAAGCCTTCATAGCCTTCTGTCATTTCAGGCGTCTCTTCTGACGGCATTTCTGCTTGGAATCTCGATGCGAACGTCATGGAGTTCACCATCTTGCCTTTCGCCGTGCCAGGGTGAACATTGTTACCATGAAACGTCACCGTTGCGGCGGCTGCATTAAAGTTCTCGTATTCAAGCTCTCCGACAGCTCCACCGTCTATCGTGTAGGCCCACTGTGCCCCGAACCTCTCAACATTAAACAAGTCCGCGCCACGTCCTATCTCTTCATCTGGGGTGAAGGCAATTTTGATGTCGCCGTGAGGGATATCTGCATTTTCGATCAGATACTCTACTGCAGAAATGATCTCTGCAATACCTGCTTTATTATCTGCACCTAATAGCGTCGTGCCATCGGTGGTTATGATGTCATGCCCATGTAACTCATGAAGATCTGGATACTGTATCGGAGACAAGACTTCCTCGCCCTTACCCAAAGCAATATCACCACCTTGATAATTTTCTACTAGTTGAGGTTTTACGTTAGCTCCTGAAGCATCAGGGGCTGTGTCCATATGTGCAACAAAACCGATGGCTGGAACGTTGTAGTCAACATTGGAACGAAGTGTTGCCATTACATATCCGTTGTCATCTAGAGCAACTTCATGCAGACCTAGTGATAAAAGTTCGTCTCTGAGAAACGCAGCGAATGTCGTTTGACCTTTTGAACTTGGACAACAACTTTGTGACGGGTCTGATTGCGTGTCAAACGTGACATAATTGAGAAACCGGTCGATAAGACTTGTCATTTTTTCACCTTACGTTCTTATGAATATTGGTACTCATCATACGTAAACTCATTGTCAGTAAATTGCGATGAATCAGTTTTATATAGATTGAGTGAGAAAAACGCCAATTAATATACGCCTATTACCCTACGCCCTAAATTTGATAGTTTGGGCTGATGACGATTAGAGACATTAGATAAATAATGAGTTTATAAATTACGTTTACCAATCTAAATGTGGGCTTACCTTATGACGGTCAATAAACATTACGTGTTTTCTCCAGAGGATCTTAGTGAGGCTACTGAAGTAGTTACAGAAAACACATCTCGGGAATCAGAAAGAGTTGAGTTAGTAAAAACGTTACAGAAAAAAGGTGGTTTTGAAGAACACTGATAGGGTTAAGATTATTAAAACGAGCAAAAAAAAGAGCACCTAGATAACTAGGTGCTCTTTTTCAAATTCTTTGTGTTTATCGGTTTATACCGATATCACGCTGCATGTGACCAGATAATTCGTTTGCGTAGTAAGTGTTCTCTACTTCGCCTTTACCGAACATAATGTCTAGTAAATGTGCAATCAATCCTTTGAAGTTAACCGCGTAGGTTTTCTTTTCCATAGAGGGTACAGCGATAGTTTCGATGTTCATTGCTTGTGCCATGATTGCCTCTCTTAAAAACTGGGTAACTCGTTGTTGTTGGTGACAATATTAGGCAAAAAAACGCTGTTTAAAAAATGACAAAATTTGGACATTCGCATTAGTTATTCTAATAAAACAAGGCATTAACAACAGCCAGTTAATGTTATCCCAAAATGGTGACTAAATAGTCACAATATGCTTAAATAAATGCATAAATAGCAAACCATATACGTAACAACAATATAGTTGTTGTATTATTGTTAAACAAAAAACCTCTTATAATTAAGAGGTTTTTTGCTATTTGTCGTTAGCTATTCTTATCCACCATGTGAGGTTCGCGCTTTTCTCGATAGAGCGATGCAACCGTTGCTACGGTCATAGTCACAAGAATCACACTTAACGACACCCAGGTTGGAATTTCCCAAGCTGAACCTACTAATGCCATTTTCACACCGATGAAAATCATAATGAATGACAACGCTGGTTTTAAGTAAACAAAACGATTCATCATCCCCTCGAGTACAAAGTACAAAGAACGTAACCCAAGCAGAGCAAATACGTTAGCCGCTAGTACTAAGAACGGTTCTCTAGTAACTGCAAAAATCGCAGGAATTGAGTCTAGAGCAAACATAATATCCATAAACGCAATCACACCGATTACGACTAACATTGGCGTAAATACACGTTTGCCGTTTTCGATAATAGATAACTTGTTACCATGAAAATCATCTGTAACGGGCACTAGCTTTCTAATTACACGTTCAGGTAATGGGTTTACTTCATCCTCACCTGAGTCTTTAGCAAGCTTAATACCTGTCCAGATCAAGAACGCCGCGAACAAGTACATTACCCAATGGAACTCAGCAAGTAACTGAGCTCCAACACTGATCATTATTGCTCTTAAAACCAAAGCACCTATAACACCCCAAAGCAGAGCTCTTGGTCGCAAATGTTCAGGTACTGCGTACTGGTGGAAGATAATTGCAAACACAAACAAGTTATCCACGCTCAGCGATTTCTCTAATAGGTACCCTGTTAAGAAAGACACCGTCGCCTTTTCCGCAGTGTAATCACTTGCTGGAGCGTAAAAGTCCCAGAATAAGTAAATCGTTGCAGAAAAAGCAAACGCTAGTAGAAACCAAAATACACTCCATATCGCTGCTTTGCGAATAGAGATTTGACCACCGCGAGTTTGATATATGTCCAACGCAACCAGAGCTAGCGTTAGTACAAAGAAAGAAACATAAATAGATGGGCTCATAAGTCCTCCAGGCGGAAGGACGAAGAGTATGGGTGTCGACCTTCCACAAACAAATACTTCACTCAGTAACAAAATACTGAGCATTTGATTGCGTTGGTCTCGTCAAAGCGCTGTCTGCGCTCTTATTTGCCGGATAAGCTCTAGACTTAACGAGATGACGACAAATAAACGGGTGACTACTCCCCAAAACGAGCGGATTGTATGCCTCAAATTTGAGGTTGTCTATCTTTTTTGTGAGCTAAAAACGAAAAAACCAGCACTTTCTTTTTATGCTGGTTTCACGTCTTGGTTTGTAAAGCTTGATTACGCTTTTACTTTATCCGTTGTTTTCTGGTTTGTTTCTTTCCAGTATTGAATACGACAACGATGAAGCTGTGCACGTCTCATCTTTTTCATGGTTAACTCCTTCTATACTTTACGCAATTCAAGTTACTTTTTGAATGTAACATTGAAATGACAGTCGTAAGACTATTGTGTGACAGTGTTAGAAAGCTGGGGAAAGTCCCAAGTGAGCATGATTTGCTCTTTGTCACTTGTCATTAAAAGCGTTTCTGTTGCTAACGTATTCTGAATCTCATTTTTACGGATCCAGGTAAATAGTTTGGACTCAGAAATGGGATATAAGTTCAAAAATTCTATGAGTTTCTTATCGGCTATATGAGGTAAATCCTGATTGATTAAATCTTCAACAATCAATTCCTTACCCGCTATTTTAACGCTTTTTAATTGATAGCCGTCAGAACGCAGTAACGTCTGAAGCCTTGTGTAATTTGTAACCGTCATTGGTATGAAAAAAGACACTCGCGCTACTGACTGATTCACAACATCGATCTCAGCCACCATTGGAATGCCACGGTATTTTGTATCAAAACCACAAAAACGCTGATGTTCTATTTCACCACAGTCATATACATCAGACAGAGACCTAACCTGATTTAAGGTACTTAACGGCAACTCTCCCATAACATAACGAGATGGCCATGTAGTCATAGCAAAGGAGATAGAGGGAATCAGAAGTGATAGCAACAGTATTCTTAATTTCATCTCTCTATAGTACCTTTTATTTCTTTCTACGAACTCATCCCCCTCTAACTCATCCTTAAGAATCTGTTATGTGAGCTTACTCTGACTTTGAGGCGTAGAGCATGAGAATGATGTGAGACCGTTTGAGGCAACTTATAGTAACCTCGGATTATTAGAACAACGGAATGAGCATGAAACATAAGACCCTACTTGCTTATATGCTGTTGGCTTCGCCATCGCTATTTGCATCACCCTACTTAACCATCTCTACCTCTACAACGAGCAGAGACTATCCACTCGACCCTACAACGCCATTAGTCGTCACTCTTAATAAAGATAAGTATCAGCTCGAGATCAGCGCTACAGATACGCTCTGCAATAATGAGTTGCCCAATAAGGTTAAGTTCAACACTCCAGTTCCTCTCCTGTGCGGTAAAACATCTACTTTGCCTTTGAATATTAGGTTCACCGGAGACTACGCCTTTAGCTACGATGAAAAACTTCACACATTAACCTTTAAACGACAGCCTAAAAAAGTGGCTAAAACTGAGTTTAAACGTCCAATACCAGATGTTAAGTGCGAAAGGCTCCCTAACCAGCTCCAGACTATTGATCTAGGAAGCTCTTACCCCGATGGGACACAGTTGAAAGATGTGTTTTCAGGTTCAGTAGTCACTGTTCATAATGGTCAAGTCTCACTACAACCAAACGCATCGAGTGGCGGTCTAACCTTGTTAGAGCCAGTTAAATCAGTCCAATCGAACACCAAGTTCGACTATAGAAACGCCAACATCTATTTCGTCATGGTCGATCGTTTTAAAGATTCTAACCCGGAGGCAATACAACCTTACGGACGTCAAAAAGATGGTAAAGATGAGGTCGGGACATTTCATGGTGGCGACTTAAAAGGCGTCACAGAGAAGCTAGATTATATTAAAGCGCTTGGTACCAACGTGATCTGGCTTTCTCCCATCGTAGAGCAGGTACATGGTTTTGTTGGGGGTGGCGATAGTGGATCGTTTCCATTTTATGCCTATCATGGTTACTGGGCTCGTGACTTCACCAAAATTGACCAGAGCTTTGGTAATGACAAAGATTTGATGCAGCTTGTTTCTGAAGCCCATAAGCGAGGGATAAAGGTCTTGTTGGACGCAGTCATTAATCATCCAGGCTATTCAACACTTGCCGACCTACAATTCGACCACATTGATGTTGCCAAAACTACCAATATACTTCCAAAGACCTGGGCACACTGGGCACCTAAGAAAGGTGAAAATTGGCACAGTTATCACATCAATATAAATTACAACTCACACAATTGGGCTGATTGGTGGGGACCTGATTGGGTAAGAACTGGGCTACCTAGCTATGATAAGCCAGGCTCTAGTGATACAACTTTGTCCCTTGCAGGTCTGCCAGATTTCAAA
The DNA here is from genome assembly GCF_022432925.1 of Vibrio sp. CyArs1. Lineage (NCBI taxonomy): Bacteria > Pseudomonadati > Pseudomonadota > Gammaproteobacteria > Vibrionales > Vibrionaceae > Vibrio > Vibrio sp. CyArs1. The sequence goes on from NZ_JAKRBO010000001.1 coordinate 478,492, forward strand.
ACAGAATCAAATAAAACCGTTCAACCACCAGAGTTTCTACTAAATAACCCAGGCACACGAGTAGTCGCAAGAGACAATTATACCGTGGCCGACTACTTAATCGAATGGCAAACTGATTGGGTTAAACGCTTTGGTATAGATGGATATCGAGTTGATACCGTCAAGCACGTTGAAGGCGAGGTCTGGAAAAGACTCAAAGCTGAAGCGACGTCTAGTCTTGAGTTGTGGCGTTCAGAAAATAACGTTGAAGGACAGCCTTTCTGGATGATGGGTGAAGTTTGGGGGCACAGCGCCTACAGAAGCCCCTACTTTGATGATGGGTTTGATGCTTTAATTAACTTTGATATGCAAAAGAAGCTCGACAAAGGCGCTGCATGCTTTAGCCAAATGGCAGACACTTATCAGCATTACGCTGACACCATTCAAAGTTCACCTGATTTTAATCCCGTAAGCTACATGTCTTCTCATGACACAGAACTGTTTTTTAGCCGCTTTAAAGACTATGACATGCAACGAAATGCGGCCAACGCCCTGCTACTAAGCCCTGGTGCGATTCAAGTCTACTACGGCGATGAGGTGGGAAGAAACATCGGTCCTTATGCAGATGACTTCCATCAAGGTACTCGCTCGGACATGATTTGGGAGCTTTCAAATGATAAGCAAAAGCTGTTGAAGCACTGGGAAACAGTTGGACAATTTAGAGATCGACACCCAGCCATCGGTGCAGGAAAACATACGGTATTGCCGAATGATAACGCTTACGTATTTTCAAGAGAATTAGGCGACGACAAAGTCGTCATCGCCTATTTTGGAAACTAACAGCTAGAGCCATTCAATCAAGAGTTCTTAGGCTAGAATGCTTAAGAACTCATTTATATCCCCCTTCTATCATGGGTTCATCTAGCCTTAGTCTAATTCGATTACGTTGAATAGCCTCTGGCGGCAAACTGATGAATCCATATCGATTGAGCACTGGTTTCTGCTCTTCTGACAACGTTAAGCCAATAAAGAACTCTTCTTGCTCATTAAAATACTCTCGATTCGGAGGTAGATTTAGATACATGTAGTAAACGCTAGCCAGAGGATAACGTCCAGACAATATCGTTTCTTTATTCACATCATAAGACTCACCAAAACGGTTGGTGACTTTTAAAATATTGGTATCTTTCAGCTCATCACTATACACGGTATAACCGAGCGCCCCTTCCTCACCGGAAATTTCATTTAAAAATGTTGGTTTGTCAGACACAAAGTGAGTCGCAGCGTATTCGTCATCTTTACATGTAACCCAACTTGAAAACTCCTTGTGCATTACTAATTGATTGTCGATAGCAAAAGGAACCATAGGAATAGTGCTCTGTCCATTACCGTCCGCCCACCTCACCACATCTGGTTGTGAATGGCAGCCAAAGACTCGTTTTAGCTCCGCCACAGAAATAGATTGGGTTTGATTGCTTTTATTGGCGACAATTGCTATCACATCAGCCGTAAAGAACAACTCCGTTGGCTTATAACCATGTACTTGAACAAATTTTGCCACTTCCCTGTCTTTCCATTTACGAGAGCTAATTCCCATGGCAAGTTTGTTGTTAGTGATGCTATAAGGAACATCAGTACTGCCTTTAACAGTGATATCTAATTGCTTTGCATCAACCAATGCCTGCATTAACGGGACTAAGTTGTGCTCAACAGCAACAATAGAAGGCGGTGTCATTTGCTGGTCTGCTAGGGCGAGCGGAGAAACTGCCATGCTACCGATAATTACCGTACTCAGTTTATTCACTGGGAGCCTCCACCTTAGTCGCACTGCTTAAGTTTTTTTCCGAAGTAAAGATATCCCACTCCTCGGTTACTTTCATTTCAGGCCGATAAAAAACCGCTATCGTTCGACGCTTACGTTTATGAAGCTGTTCTGTGTAATACGTTGTTTGCGTGAACTCCTGCTCCGAAATGCGTTCTGATTCAATACCCATTCGCTCAAGCTCATTACGGATCGCACCAGTACGGCGCTTAGCCAGCGCTTTGTTGTAAGTGTCGGTTCCTTCTGAGCTAGTATCCCCTATTAGAACCACATTTGAGTTGGGGTATTGCTCCAACATATCGACAAGTCGCTTTACTTTAGACGTTTGATCGGAACGTAATTTTGATTTATCGAAATCAAAATCAATACTTACAACCACTGGTTTGTCAGAAATTTGCCAATCTGCGCAGCCAGTATTGTCGACCGCAACATGCTTGGGGGTATCAAGGCATCGATCTCTTTGATTAATAACACCATCTCGGTCTTGATCACGTAAATCATCAATTTGATGTCTATTGGTTTTAACGTTAGGAGATTCAGCGCAGCCAAGAAGTACAAAAGGAAGGAGCCCCATGATAAATAATCGCTTCATGACGACTCTCCTTCTTTTTGCCACTCGTCTGGATGTTCAACGCGTAATGCATACGTCAGCACGCCCATCGCGTTTAGCAGTCGATATGCAGCGAAGGTACGGTCGTATTTACTTCGGATATAGTTTTGTCTAGCAAGAAAGACCTCGACCTTAGCATCCAAGACATCAAGCAGACTGCGTCGTCCTACATTGAATTGCTGGATGTAACCGAGTTCAGCAATTTTTGCGGCATCGACATTTTGTTGGAGCAATCGAATTTGTTGTTCCAATATTGAGTACGCATTCCACGCAAGTTCAGTACCCTCTCTTACTTCACGTTCAGTTCGTACTCTTATGGCACGTGCCTCCTCCAAACGCCACGCCGAAGACTCCACTCGTGCATTGGTTGAAAAGCCACTGAAAATATCGTAATCCAGCGTCACCATGGCGCGCATATCTTCATCTGGGCCCACTACGTTACCTACGTTACGATTTTTGTTTGCATGCAACTCCAATTTAACTTCCGGATAATAATCGCCTTTTTCACGTCTAATCTCTTGCCTTGCGGCGTCCATATCAATCATTGCAGCTTGAATCTCAGGATGGTTATCAACCGCTTGTTGAACTGCCGTATCAAGGGTACTCGGGAGCAATCCGCTGTCGAATTTTGGAAAGACCAATTCGCTGCCAGGCTTGCCTACTAAGCGCAAAAACTGTGTTTTCAAATCATAGAGGTTGTTTTGGGCCGATATTTGAGATGACTGAGCGGTCGCAACACGTGCTGAGATCTGTGCTAGATCTGAGTTACTTGCCAACCCTTTCTGTTTTTTGTCTAAAACGTCTTGATAGATTTCTTGGTGCTCGAGCACATTCCTATTGGCCAATTGCAGTAACGTTTCTGCTTCTAATAGCTCTAAGTATATTCTGACAACATCAAGCGATACATTTTCTGCCCTTGAAATCAGGGTTAGACGCTCAGCTTCTGCTTCGTAACCTAGGCGTTTTACATTCGCACTAGTACCGAATCCATCAAATAAGAGCTGTGATACACGAACGCCTAATTCGGTTCGGTTTAATCGTCTATCATCAGGGTCAATATAATTGCCGTTGTTATAGCGAGTTTCTTCTACGCCTGCCGCAGCATACAAATTTACTTGCGGTAAGCGATAACCACCCGCGGCATCACCATCTCTAACTACCGATTGATATCTAGAATACTGCGCAAGTACTTCTGGACTATAATCGATTGCAAATGCTACTGACTCTTCTAGTGAGATCGCGTGAGCTTGAGATGCAAACGCCACACACATAGACAGCATGAGCTTTGAACAACGCATACTTTTTCCTTGTCGTTATTATCGTTCTCGTAAAGAGTTCTGTTTCGCTCTCAGTATTGGTTTTAACCAATAACTCAAAACTGTTTTTTCTCCAGTTAAGATGTCCACTGCTGCCTGCATTCCAGGAATGACTGTAAAGGATTTTTCTTCGAGTGCTTGCTGATCCAGTTCAATGTGAGCTCGATAGTAAGCCGCACCATCCTCAGTTTGCAACGCATCGGCACTGACATACGTCACTTTGCCTTTTTGTCCACCATATATAACAAAATCATAGGCCGAAAATTTGACTGTTGCCTCCAAACCTACTGAAATAAAAGCAATATCTTTGGGAGCAATCTTGGCTTCTACGATCAAACCCGAATTTTTAGGTACCAACTCCATAATCGGTTCGCCAGGTCGAACGACACCACCAATGGTTCGAACGAACACTTCTTTAACGGTGGCGTCTACTGGTGACTCAATCTGAGTTCGGCGTAGTTGGTCGGCAATGGCTTGTCGGCTCTCTTTCAATTGCGCTATCGTCGCGGAGATTTCATTGAGTTGACCTTGAGCCTTAGTTCGATAATTGAGCGCAATGCCTCTGTGATCAGCTATTGCTTCAGCGTAAGCGGCTCGCTGTTTTTGAGCCGAAACCTTTGCACTCGATAAATCGCCTTCCAGTCTGATGACATCGCGATTCAGTTTAAGTAACTCCACTTCAGCCACCGCACCACTTTCAACGACAGATTTGAGTAAATCACGTTCTTTCTTAACTATCGCTAAACTACTTTGCAGAGTACGAATGCTAGATTGAGTATCACTAACCGCTTGTGCTTGTTGCTCGATTCTAAGTTTTGATTCTTCTAGCTCTGAGATGACTTGCTCTAGCCGTTCATAATAGTTAGCCTTTGCATTAAATAGCGCCGCGCTAGAGGTATCGTTGGTAACAATATCGAAAGGCGTCACTGTTACCTGTTTTTGCCAATCACTTTGTTGGTTGTCGACTTTAACTGATGCCAGCTCCGCCTCTAAGCGGATTCTTTGTGCGGCAAGGCTATCAAACTGCTTACCCGACTCTTGGAATGACGCTCTAAATCGTGTATCATCCAAAATCGCTAATGGCTGCCCTTTTATGACCGAGTCACCTTGTCTCACTAGTATGTTCTCTATCAACCCGCCCTCTAGAGACTGAATGGTTTGCACAGACTGACTTGGAACGACTGACCCCTCTCCGACGACAACTTCATCAAGCGTTGCCCATGATGCCCAACCAATAATAACCGTGACTAAAGCTGCAATAATCCAAATTAGCTTTCTGGAGCGATAAGCCAATTGACGATTGTTCCATTCGATGTGACTAGTGCTCATGGCTACCTCCTTTTATGACGGAGATATTTTTGACTTTGTGTTTACTAGATCGACGTTCGACAATATCCTTGGGCGATCCTTCTAGCGCAATTTTCCCCCTTTCAAGGACTATTACACGGTCGCATAAAGCTAGGAATGACTGCCTATGAGAACTAATGACCATGGTGATATTTTTAGGCATTCTTAATAGAGCCTGATAGAAACGCTGTTCAGCTTGACTATCTAAAGCACTGGTTGGCTCATCTAATGCAAGTAGCTTTGGTTGACGATACAACGCTCGCGCTAACGCCACAGCTTGTCGTTGCCCTCCAGATAAATTTCGCCCACCTTCTCCAACTTGAGTTTCTAACCCATTGACTAGGCGAGGCATATAATCGTTCAACCCAGAGTATTGAATTGCGTACGCCAATCTTTGTTCATCAAACTGAGTATCACCAAAAGTAATATTTTCGAAAACAGAACCGAAAAACAGCACACTATGCTGAGCAACCCAACCCGTGTTTTCACGCAACACACTGTGAGGCCATAATTTTGAATCCAAACCTTCAAAATAGACTTGACCACTACTTGGCTCATATTGCTTCAACAGCAAAGACATTAACGTAGACTTACCGGCCCCAGCGGCCCCTACAATGCCAATCCTTTCGCCTGCTTTAATCTCGATATCGATTCCTGATAACACTTCAGCGCGCATCTCGGGATAGACAAAACCTACATTATCGAGTTTGATATGACCATTAAAGCTACCTCGTTCCAACACCTGATGGTTGGTATCTTCTTGAGGCAAGCTCATGATTTGATTTAGCCCTTCCATTGCTGTTTTTGATTGTTGGTATCTCAGCATTAGCATCGACAGCTGATTAATCGAGCTTCCAGCACGTCCACTTAGCATCACTATCGCTATTAAGCCTCCCATAGTGAGCAGACCTTCTGCGATCTGATAAACGCCGAAGACAATGAGTGACACCGTCACTATCTGTTGGCTAGATTGAATGCAATGCGAAACAATATTTGTGTAGGTTCGTGAACGGCTTTGCCACGTAGAAAGAGATGAGACGACCTGTTCCCAACGTTTTTGTAGTAAACCTTGAGCATTGTTCTGTTTGATTTCAGACAGTGCGTTGAGGCTTTCAATGAGCTGCGCCTGGCGTTGAGTAGAAAGACGGGAGGTTTCCTCTAACGTCCCTTCTACTTTCCTTTTCATAGCAACACTGATGACTACTAGAAGTAGCATGACGCCCATAGGAATTAGCATCATCGCCCCACCTAACCAGCCTATTAACACCAAAAATAGAAACGTAAAAGGCAGATCCACAAGTGTGACTAACGTTACAGATGTCAAAAACTCTTTGACCGAATCGAAGTCTTGCAGCTGTCTTGAAAATGCACCAACAGATTGAGGTCGGTTTTCTAACCTCATCCCCATTGTTTTACTAAACAGCTGTGATGAGAGTTTGTTGTCAACGTAGCGGCTGGCCATATCCGTAACCGAACTTCGTGACTCTTTGAGTATCCAGTCAAATACAATCACTATAGCCACACCAATCGACAGAACCCACAGTGTGTTAAAGGCTTGATTGGGCACCACTCGGTCATAAACATTCATAGTAAATAAAGGGACAACGAGTGCGAGCACGTTTATTACAAACGAGGCCACCAGCAAGTCACGGTACCAAGGGCGTACTTCCTTGATTGCCATTAATAGCCAATGCGCTGGAGTATGCTGTTTTAGGTCATCGACTCTCTCATCTATTATGCTGTTGGCATTGATTTGCCATAACGCGGGGTCTATTTGTGCTCTAAATTCAGAAATATCGACCGTACTTTGTTTAAACTCTTGTTCAACATTAAGGTATGTAATCTGTTGTCCATCCACTCCTATCACAATCAATGGATTACGTGTCACCGACTCAACAACGACCAATGGTAATGCTGCTTTCGTGATATCTGCAATCGACAACTCCATAATATCGATACCAAGCCGTTCCAAAGCTCTAGAAAATATCCCCTCGGACAGTTTTCCTTCATCTAAAGGAAGTCCAGATTTTATTTTGACTGGATGACAACGCACTTCAAAGTGCCTACATAACCACTGTATAGCCTGTAACCAATAATCCTTGTCTGTTTTATCCACTGCGTTTCCCTACTACTTAGATTGGTTTAAGACAAAATTAGGTTTTGGTCGTCGATCATTTTTTGAATAATGTCAACTTCAGCCACTCCACTGGTGCTGTTCCCTCCGTATAACTGTTCCAGTGTTGTGTTTTCTAAAACTATGTGATGCTTAACCGTTGTTCCATCAGGTTTAAGGTCAATCCTGACGTTCGATCCTTCTTGGACCAGATCCATTTGTTGATCTGCCTCAGCAGCCGTCGACACGCCCGCTAGGATGCCACTCAAATCAATAGAGTCAGTGTTAGCACCCGTATCGTAATCACTGATGGTGTCGGTATGAGTGATAAGCCCTAACTCATCAGCACCAAAATAAAACGTGTCAGCCCCAGCCCCTCCAGTTAAAGTGTCACTGCCGTTACCACCATCGATAAAATCATCACCACCTCTACCGTCAAATGTATCGGATTTACTGGTACCCAAAAAGCGGTCGTCTTCGAATGCCGAAGTTGCACTGTCATCAATCGCGGTATCCGTATCGTAGAGCGTTATTTGAAGCTCAGTGCTGAGCCCATCGGCGCTATTGCCATTGAGTTCAGCACTTGGTTCTAAGGTTAAAGTAAATTCCAATGGACTATCACCAGTAATGACTGGATATCCTGTTATAGCCAGATCGGCAACATCAGCTAAGTCCACAACCCAATCGCTCCCACTTGCTTGTCCTTTGGATAACGTGATATCTGATGGCAATCCAATAATGGTCAGCTTTCCCGTCTCGCTATCCGCAGGATTCACTAATGACAGTTCGAGCCCTAACGGTATATTTCCTTCTGCAATCGAGTATATGGCATCATATTCAAGGGTAAGAATTGGCTCGTCTGGCTCCGGCGTTATAGAAAGGTGAACCGTACCTTGTTTGAATGGACCTGCATCATAAACTCGATTGCCAAGCACTGTATTCTGATCCAGAGTATCGGCAGTGATAGTCATATCTATTTCACCAAACGCATTACCTGCAAAAAGTTCAATACTATTAATGGAACTAGCGCTCACAATAATAGTGGCGGTTGCAATATTACCCACTTGAACAAATTTCGCTGTTTTGCCGTCGATCCTGATACTTTCTATACCATCAATAGCATTAGGGTCGTCAGTCCCTTTAACCGTGACGACTATCGTTAGAGACTCATCGCTATTCGTTTCTAAACTGGTAATCTCAACGGGGATCTCAATCACTGCATCCTCATCCCCCGATACCGAATCAGGCAATCCGAAAAACTCAACCTCATCACCAATAGGTCTTACCCCAAGAGTAAAGTTAGATTCAGTTATTCGAGTGTCTCCAGTGGCAAGTTCTTGAGTAATGGCTCTTAACTCAAGTGGAATATCACCACTGAAGTCCAGAGGCGGCAGAATATAGGTGTCATTCAGCGTGGCGACATCCAACTGCCATTCATAGGTAGGTGAACCATTAAACGTCCCGCCATCTGGGCCATTATTAGGTACTAATTGATAACTAGACCCCGACTTAATCACAACGACCGCACCTTCGGGAACCCCTGACAGACTGAGAGACATATTTTCAGAGCCGTCTTTATCGATCAGGTCCGCACTTAGCGTCGCAAGTGAAATGTAGCTATCCTCATCGCCCAAAATATCAGTTGTTACTAGATCTGCAGGGTCAACGATAGGATTAATAGTGACGATTTTGGTGACGGTTTTAATTTGAGTATCTGTCTCAGCAAGACAATCTGTCTTATCGGTAATTGAAACGGTTGCTGTTAACGATAAATCACCACTGAAATTCTCTGGAGGGACGAGTTTTACTTCCGGTAGTTTAGTCACATCAGTTAATGTCCAAGAACCGTCACCATTATCAACCAACCAGCTAGGATCCCCATCTGCAGAGAGCTGAGCACCACCAGAAACTGCGATAGTGAAGGAATTGACCGTTTCCTTTCCGGTTGCAGAGTCACCTTCGCCGATGACGGTTTGTCCTAATTCAATTGAATCACCCAACACTAACGTTAGGTCTAGATCAGTAGTGACGTCTTCATCGATATCGGTAAACGCTGTCGATAAAATGATCTCATCTACCACGGGTTTAATGTCAATGTTAATGGTTTGGGTTGTCGTCAGTGAAGAGCCATCACAGCTTGAAGTTTCCGTCGTTTCTATTGAAAAAGATAAGCAGCCAGCGAAGTCTTCATCTAACCCTGTAATCTGCAAATTACTCAGTCCTGTTTGACTGATCGAATACCCAATGAGTTCGCCATCATTATCGTAAACAGGAATCACGCCATTCCCTTGAAGCTCTACACCGTCCGGTAGAGACGAGGTAGGAACATAAAACGAAATCTCATTGTCTGGATCACTGGCAATATCAGGATCAAGCAACCCTGATAAGTCTAGGACCTCTGTCCCTTCATCGAATTCTATATCATCGCCAGTTTCGATAGGCTCTGGCGGTCCGATCGGATCACAGGGTTGACCTCCACCACTGTGTCCCGTTACTTGAATTTGAAAGACACCATCAATATAACGAGCGTCATCTCCGTCAACGACTCGCGCTTTTACAACAATATCTAAAATAGGCGTGTCTGTTTTACTCTCAATTGAAATGCCATCGAGAATCAATTTACCCAACTCTTGGATCGAGTCACTCGTTAATCCTTGCGCTGATATCAACCAATTACCATCTGGTGTTTGCTGAGGCTCATTGCCTGTGCTAGTCACAAAAAGTTCATAACCAGTGGGAATCTCTAAAATGATATAATCAAGATACTCTGAACCATCTATGTCCTCATCGATAAACTTAACCGCTGAAGAGACATCAACAGGCGAGCCGTCATCGCTAACAAACAAATCAATGGATGTTTCTAAACGAGTATCTATTTCAACTTTAGCAGCGACAGCAATAGTCAGTTCACCAATTATCGTTTTTTCACTCGTATCTCCTAATCCAGACGTATCAGTTACTTCATAACGGATTGGTATGCTAAACGTATCACTGAGATCTTCCTTAGGTACGACGCTAAGACGCCCACTATTTAGCAAGCTATCTAATGTCGGTGTTGTAGCGTCGAGTAGTGTTTCCAAATCCAAACCTGAAGACGGAACGCTGATAACTGTACCATCAAAGTAGAGCGTAAGATCCAAAGGCACTGAATCGATAATATAACCTGTCAAAGTTTCACTTTTATCGTTGTCACCACTAATTCTTGGCTCTAGGTTCAATGATATCTGTGCATCTTCTACACCTGTGGTCACTACAGACAACCCATCGCTCTGGTCAACGACCGGTAACAAATCGATCTGTACTGTATAGTCAAAGGAACCTGAATCGCCGTCTGGCTCTGTCGACACGACCGTTGCATCAAAGGTCATTCGTCCACTGAAATCTTCGAGCGGTTTTATATAAAGAGCAGCAAGTTCACTATTACTGACCTGGTAGATATTACCTGTAATAGGGTCAATTTCTGCAATGGTAAGTGCTACTGGATTACCAGCGCTATCTACCAGAGAAATATCATCCGGTATATTAGTAATCAAAATATTCAGCGTTTCAGACACATCATCATCACTTGTGATGAACTCAAAGTCTAATGGCACGAGGCCATCTTCAAGAAAGCTCCCTATCGATTGAATTGTATTGGTATTGCTATCGAAGTCCCAATTACCATTACCTCCATCTTGTGCGATGGGCGGATCTACAACACCTTTAAGATGAATATTGATAGTCTTTGAATCACTGTAGGCTTCATCATTCACCGGTGCTAAACCGTCGATGGTCGACTCGATTGCTACCGCAGTCACTTGAATCGATAGGGATTCAGTTACCGAGCTGATATCCTGTTTTGGGACTAGTAACGCTTGTGAGTTCAATATCGCCTCAGAGTCCACACGATACGTATTTGCTGAAATTAATTGATAACCACTACCTGTAAATGACCAACCATCTTGAACTACAATGTCATATTTAAGAGTCTCTGAACCGTCAGTGTCCGTTAAATTACCGAAAATGGCTGCTTTTAGGTCTATCGTTTGATCTTCTAGCCCTCTGATATCTTTAACCGTAAGCTCAGGCTGATCTGCATCGGGAGAGACTTTAATCACCACGACATTGGCTATTTCTTCAGTCTTATCGTCAGGGCTCGAAAAACTGTTGCCTTTTTCTGTCGCGATAGCTTTGATATCGAAACTAAACTCACCTGCTAGATCTTTATTTACCGTGATCGTCATCTGGTCCAACTGACTCTGAGTATAGCTTTTACCTTCGACGATCTTACTGCCATCAAGCTTAATCGTTATACCGTTAGGAATATTAGAGATCTGATAGGAGAGTTTTTCTGAGGTATCAGTGTCGGCTAACTGGGCATCAATATTTAGTGGGAATGTTCTGTCGATATCTTCCGTCAAGGCATATTCAAACTGCGAGCTTGCCCAGTCAGGAGCGTCTGCCACTGGCAACACAGAAATATCTAGATTTTCACTATTAACATCTTCGTTCGCCACACCAGTCCTAGTTATCGTTGCCCCAATAACTAAAGCAACGACATTCCCAGTGAGGGTGGTATTCGATTCATTCTGCTTAGGGACATAAGTCAACACACCATCAGGAACAAAATAGTCTCCTGCACCTTTAGAGATCTGTGCATCAGTCAAGGTAACGACACCGCTTCCATCGGGAACTAAAGCCACACTATCAAGATAAAGCGTCCCGCCTTGAAGGTTACTCAACGTTATTGCACTGACATTTTCATTTTGGTCGAAATCACCCACATAGACTTTGATATCTAATGTGGCCGTTTCATCCTCTCGAATCTCAGTGTTGGTAACTCGTATGACTCCTGTTGAGTCATCTAGAATCAATGAAGCGGTACTCGTCACCGTATCGCCATCAAAGTCAGTGACGGTGAATTCGATCTCGTCAACCAACGCTGGGCTTGCATCTACATTTGTATCAGTTGCAATGGTATATCTACCATCAGAATGCAATGTAAGTGTGCCATAACTCGAGTTAGCATTATTTTGGTTAGTAAGCGTAATGACTTCAGGGTCATTCGTTAAGAAATCATATTCTGTTGACTCGTATTTAAACGATGTAATCGTGGCGCCATCTACGCCCATAGCAGATGTACTGAGTAAGTTGCCTGAAAAGGTTTCACCTTCTGTCAATTCTAGAGTTTCACTAGTCACTGAGGGCACATCGTCTGTTACGACTACCGTCAGGTTTGTTACTACCGATATGTCCCCATCAGCATCCGTCGCATAAACAGGGAAATCGATATCCAATGTATTGGTTCCATTACCTAGAGGGTGATCGAGCGGCTTTGTAAGAACAAACTCTGCAGATCCATCAAGGTTCAATCGAATTCGAAAAACCTCTTCACCAGATATCGCCTGACTAGCAATATACCAATCATCAATGTTACTCGCTGTGAGCATGATATTGTCGCCGCCACTGGAATAACCAGCAGCGTTAAAGGTCGATAAGTCGATATCTATTGCCACTATCGCATCGGAACCTCGTACAAATTCAAGCGCATTTGATAGAACAATATCCACTTCAGGAGAATCAGCGAGAAGCGCTTCATCAATCGCAAGGTCATGAGTAACTAAAGAGGGGTCACCACCATCATAGATTTTTACTGTCGATACTGCCGTTGTTTCAGTCCCGTCAACATCTCTTGCCACTACGGGTAAGTTAATAGATAACTCATTTAAACTACCATCATTGCCATGGTCTACCTCTTTAAATACTCGAAACGACAATTGGAAACTCGATGTGAGTCCAGATTCGACCTCGTAATCATTTGGCAAGCCCACTCGAAACACAACTACCCCGTTTTCATCAACACCATCAAACGTTTTGTCACCGTTGTCGCGCCAAACAATGTTTAGCCCATTAGTGGTAATTGGGTTTCCTAACGAATCAACAACCGCATTACCGCTTGTAATACCCAGATCCACTTCGACAATATTGTCTTCCGAGGCGGTAATAAATATTGCGCTGCTATCGCTCGTTGTTATTTCATCAGGCGCTGTGCCTTTTGGTAATTCAGTGACGTCAAGCGCAGTTGTACCTAAAGATGCTTCGCCTGAATCATTAACGGTAACATTCAACGTTAATTTGGTGACATCTTTGTCAGAATCTCTTGCGGTAACAATAAAGGGAAGCTGCATCGGATCAGAGGTATTATCTATTTGCTGTTTTAGCTCGAACGTGTAATCAACCAAACCTCCTGTACTTGTATCCGGTGAAGTAAAGGAAATAATAAAAACCACATTTGAAATATCACCAATGTACCCTGTCAAAATTGAACCTGTGGGGCTTAAGGTGTAAAGCACTTCTTCTCCATTACTATACACTAAGGGCTGTTCGCCAATCTCAAAGTATACTGAGGCATTATTGGAGATGTTTGTATCAAGATCATCAGCACCGAGTGCAACATCAAATTGACCAGCCCCCAACGCAGAATCAGTACTAACGTCGCTTTCTGATACGGAAGCATCACTCTTTGAAGTTAAGACCGGATCCGAACCATCCTCAATTAACAAAGTAAACTCACCAGATTCTAAATCGGTGCCATCTGTGTCTTTCCCTCCTATAAGCAAAGGTAGTTTCAGCAGATCGTTTTTATTCGGATGGTTTAAAGGGCGCTCAAGGATTATCTTCACATTACCCGTTACATACGTAGAGTCACCGGAAGATACTGCGCCTGATAAGGTAATGGTAAAGACTGTTTGACTGCCCGACGTGGCAGTAATGACCGTCGAATCGTTATTTAGGCTATAACTCAGGGCCATTAGATTGGCACCACTGGTCAGGGCAAGGTTATCTAGCAAGTTGATAGTCGAAGCTTCAAAAAACAGACTATTCGGATCTGGATTATCTGATCCTGGAGCAAGTGAGAACTGGGCATTGATGGTCTGGGGACGCAAATCGGCGTCAGCTTCAATAAAAGACGTAGAACCTTCTAACACCTCACCGGCATCACCGTCACGAATAAAGATGGTCGCAGTAGCCTGACCAAAATCATTTTCTTGGTCACTAGCAAAATAATCGAATTGAATTTTAGGATTAGTCGAAGCGTCTTGATTTCGGTTCGAAGCGAAGTTGTAGTGTCCGTTGGCAAACACACTGAGCTGCCCTTCAGATAAAGTTACCACCGTTGGAGTACTGCCGCTGACCGCGTACTCCACATTATCAACGATTATTTTGTTTATGGTTAATGCGCCATCGAGATCGATATCATTATTCAGAACGTTACCTGATCGAACCTCTCCCTCGGTAACAAAAGAGAAATCATTAAACAATACCGGAGCGATATCAACGATGTTTATTGGTAAATGCCCAATAACCACTTCCGTGGTGCCGTCTGCGTCAGTTTGAGTTCCTTGTACTAAAAGAGCCGTTTGAATGGAGTTTAATGGCGCATCTTGATCGATCACTTCTTTAAAAGCGATGTTCACCGAATCACCGGCTAATGTAGCAATAAATACCGTTTCACCGTCACTACGAACGCCAGTTATGACTCGGTTTGTCACCGTTACCGTTATGCTCGAACCATTGGATGTGAGCTGATCAATTAAGTCTTGTTCTTCATAAAATTTAAAGTCTGCATTTTGAATGCGTATATCCGATTCTTTATCTTGGGAACCAAAGATCCCCACTACGGTGTCAGAAAATGCCAGCGATTCTGGTAAAATAATGGTCGGCATGTCGTCGATAGCAGTGTTCCCGACCGCGTTTGAAACTTTTGCGTCTAGTGTCCACTCAACACCCTTATCGAGTAAACCAATGTCTATACCATTGACCATCCAGTTGCCAGAGTTATCGACATTACCCTGAAACTCCAATGTCGTTACGCCATCACTCACAATGACTGTAACAGGTAACCCTTCTTCTACGAGTCCTGTCGTTCCTTGCAGAGTAGTCAGGTTGCCAGCACGAAACGAAAGGATATTGAACCCTTGCAGAGTATCAATATCAATAGTTGGCTTTACGACATCAATCGTAGACGTATCAGCCGCTGACGCTGGGTTTCCGGCTACGTCAACGGTGGAAGCAACCACATTTAGTGGTCCATTATTAAACGAAGATAGATCAACACCAGATACGCTCCAAGCACTATTCGTTACCGTCGCACTTAGATTAAGCGGCGATCCGTTTTGGCCTGTAATAACAATCTCAACGATCTGACCGTCTTCAACATCAGTCACCGTTCCTGAGATGGTTGAGTTAGTTATCTCGTTTTCATTGATGACCTCATCCATGTCATCGATCGATACCGTAATAAAGGCTTGAGTATCTTTAATAATGGTATCGGTGGAGTTTGCAGGATTACCTGCAATATCGATGGTGGAAGCTTCAATGGTCAAGACTCCATCTTCTAGAGTCGTTACATCCAGAGTGTTGACATTCCACACTCCGACTTCATCAACCGTAGATGAACCTGTAATCGAGTTACCTTGTTCATCGGTAATTACCCAATTGATAGGCTGTCCAGATTCAACATTTGCGACGCTACCCAAATAAGCACTTGTACTAACCTCTATGGCATTAAGGTAGTCGTCACCAAAACCATCTGCTTCAACGGTAATGTTCGCCAGTGTATCTTTTATCGTTTCGTCATTAGCAGAAATGCTATTACCAAAGTCGTCAGAAACAGCGGCATTAACACTCAACGGTCCTTCCATTAGTTCTGTTAGAACAACTCCAGTGGCAGAGTATGCATTGTCCTGAGTGATTGCTTGAGCTTCTACAATATTACCTTGTTGATCGGAAATCGTTATCTGAACTATTCGGCCGTCACGAACGTCGGTTGTTGTTCCGACAATTGTGACATTTGGTACCTCGAACTGGTTCTCGTAACCATCCCCACCATCTAAAATATCTACCGTGATTTGAGCTTGCTCTGAGAGGATATCGAGTGCTAGTAACTCTGGTCGAGTTTCTTGAGAGTCAAATATTCCTGGCCTGGTATCAAATCCTGCTTCAGCGATCGTTTCATCCAAAGTTGCTTTTAAGGCAATGACAAACCCTGCACTGTCGCTAGAGCCTGAATTGGTCTCATCAACAGTCCCATTTGCATTTGTAATGTTATTAGATAGGTTATTTATCGTCTGAGATAACACGCGCTCCGTATCAGCAATTTGTGTTTCAGACAATTGAACATCTTCGCCGAGTTCTTGAACTTCTTGCTTTACAAACTGGACCCCTTTTAACAATACTTCGTCATTCGATACGCGTTCCCACGATCCATCGGCAAATACTTTCCACACAACATCGCCTATCTGCATGTAAAGAACTGGTACCATACTCAAACCCCAAACCACACTAACTTATTCATTAAGATTAGTATTTCTTGAGACCGCTGCTTGAAATGTTGCTAAAAATGCATTCAGTTCTCAGTTTTTAAACAGCATTAGTGCTTATTCGTTGCAATATTGACATCAGGATTTGGGTACAAGGTCGCATTTCTTAATCTAAGATCAGAACATTTGCTGTCATTTACTAGGATATGTTTGTGGTCAAATCACCTTTTAACCACATGTTTTAAATGGATAAAAAGGAATTTTCATGGCGAAAATAATATTGTATATGCCAACACCAACAACAGACTTATTGTCATACATAGAATATGGTGATCAGCCCACCGATAGCGGCGGTTTATCTACATTCGCTGGTCACCGAAAAAACCATCAATGGATTGAATACCTGCTAAACACCAAGAATAAAGAAGCGATCCAAATTTGGTATGAACCAAAAACCGTTATAAACGAATTAAAAACCATTTCTAACGATGACCAAATCTATATTAGAGGACACGGCGAACCTGGTAGCGAGTATATAAAAACCTCGAAAGGTGGTAAGGAACTAGGCCACCGATTTGTTGTTGATAGACTTAGAGAAAACGGTTTGCCCAAATCTTTTAGAGGAAAGATAAAGTGCTATAACTGCAATAGTGGCTCGTGGCTCAACGGAAAACGCAGTTTCGCACAAGCACTGGCGGATTACATGTATGGCTGGGGCTATGACAAATGTACTTATTACGGTTATAGAGGAAAACTAGATTCATACTATAAACAGGGTACGCAAGGCATACACAAGTACATTCGCGAAGGAGCATGGGATGTAAATCAGGGTATTTGCAGGGCTAGAGATGGTCGGGTACAGATAAAACCTCAGGCTCTTAACCCAACTCAATGGGAGTCTTTATCGGGTTAACGAATACAAATAAGCGACGCAAAAAAACGTCGCTTTTTACTACATTCGCTTTAATGGTTTTACAACACTATCTAGCCCTTCAATTTTCAGTGCCAAGCACAGCTTAAGTAACTCCCCCAACTCACCATTAGGCCAACCTTTTTTGTCAAACCACAATAAGTACTCTTCAGGTAAATCGATCAATACCCTGCCCGCATACTTACCGAACGGCATTTGAACCCTAGCGAGCTTTACTAAATTTTCTTTATCTAACATTTTATTCTTGGGACTAATCAGGTTCTTTTATGGTGAGTAATCTTAAAGATGTTCAACCAAATAGCAATATAAACAAAGAGGAAGAAGACAATAGTTAAAAACTAAGCAGCGAATCGCAGACCTCAAGGTCAAACACTTCTCTAGGGTTTAAGTTCGGAATTTCTACTCACTCTCATCTTTCGGATAGAACACAGCCAACCAAATTGTCAATGAGGACTCTGAGGTGGACTTCACTCGATGCTTGACGTGTGCTGGTATATCAATGTAACCACCAACACCTAAGGTCACAAAAGTACCGTCATAGTACTCAATAACACCTTCTCCTTTCAAAACAGTCACCCATTCATTTTCGGTTTGATCATACCAATCACCAATTGGTGTAAAGTGGCCATCTGAAACGATACGTTCAATTCTCACTCCCTCAGAAGCAATGATGTCTTCAAATACTTCATTGGTTAAATCTTTTGGAATTTCACCAAAGATATTTCCTCTCTTCAATCCCATTTATCTATTTCACTCTAGTTATGTAACCAACTAAAATACTTACAAAATTTTTGCTTGTAAGTTAAAGCTCTATCGTTAATAAGATACTATAATCTAAACAAATAGAAACATAGAGTTTACGAATCATTTTCCATTTTGGTTTCTGATTTATGTCATTTGAAACAACAACGATAATAGGACATACATGAACTTTGAGTTTGGACTCGTAGGTTTTGCGGCGTTAATTTGCGTAGGCATTCTGTTACATCACCCTTCTCGTACTCTTGGCTTACCTTCTCTTTTGATCTTTATGGCGGTAGGTCTGGTCATAGGTAACGGTGAATTTGGTTTCGTCTATGACAACTTTACACTTACTTCTGCAATCGGGGCGATTGCATTAAATATTATTGTCTTTGTCGGAGGTTTGAGTACTTCGACACAAAGCATCAAAGTTGCTTACAAAGAAGGTGGCGTACTTTCCTCTCTTGGAGTTGTATTTTCCACTGTTGTCTTCGCTGGTATTATCTATGTTCTCTTTGGCCTCCCGCCGGTGCATTGTTTACTATTTGGGGCAATAGTTTCCTCAACAGATGCAGCTGCGGTCTTCTCTATCCTTGAATCCAAGAAACTAAAACTCAAAGAAGACACCGACACTATCTTAGAATTCGAATCAGCAACTAATGACCCTGTCGCTTTGATACTAGTCGTATTGCTGACCAGTCTTGCCCTTACTCCCGATACGGTTCCTTCAGTTACAAGTATCGGAATCGAGTTATTACTGCAGATCTTTGTCGCGCTAGCTATAGCGATTTCTATCGGTAAGTTATGTACTCACCTGTTAAACAGCATCAAACTTGAAGAATATGGGCTAATCCCGGTTTTCATTTTAGCTTCCGCAGTACTAGCAATGTATGGAAGTGATTTGCTCGGTGGCAATATTCTACTCGCATCCTATGTCGTTGGAGTGGTCATTGGCAACGGCGTAAAACGTGGTATGGAAGTCAGTCGCCACTTTTTTAATAGTCTTTCGTGGTTAGCTCAAGCAATACTGTTTGTTGCTTTAGGGTTACAGATCTTCCCTCAAGAACTCTTCAAGGTGTTCTGGCAATCCTTGCTGCCTGCTTTCTTGTTGATTCTTGTAGCAAGACCGATAGCAGTACAGTTATGTTACCTACCTTTCAGAAAAGCCAGTTGGCAAAAGCGTTTGTTCATATCTTCTATCGGATTGAAAGGAGCAACACCTATTGTATTTGCATTAATTCCTGCAGCTGCAGGAGTTGAAAACGCGGTTACTATGGTTCATATGGTGTTCTTTATTGTTGTCATTTCTGTGTTCGTGCAAGGTGGAGCGATTGAAGTATTGGCAAACAAACTCAACCTTAAAGAAGTTAATACACCAGAGGACTAAACACTTATTCAATATACACTCGATTGTTTAAGAGTGAATAAAACAAAAGAGCCAGAGAAACTCTGGCTCTTTTAGTTCACAAAAACCTTATTTAGCGGGTTTATTGTGACAATGCTCAATCGCCGTTTTCATCAACTCTAGTGCAGACTTGTCACATGGTGGCAATACAGCATCGCTACTGCCAATTGGCTCGACTCTTTCGCCCCATTTGATGTAGCTAGCGCCCCACGTCAGACCCGCACCAAATG
Organism: Vibrio sp. CyArs1; assembly: GCF_022432925.1. Taxonomy (NCBI): domain Bacteria; kingdom Pseudomonadati; phylum Pseudomonadota; class Gammaproteobacteria; order Vibrionales; family Vibrionaceae; genus Vibrio; species Vibrio sp. CyArs1. Next base: position 498,288 of record NZ_JAKRBO010000001.1, read on the forward strand.
CGGCTAGCAACAAGTTATCTCCTGGCTTAATTCTTCCTTGCTCCATTGCTTCACAAAGTGCGATTGGCACAGTCGCAGCGGAAGTGTTGCCATATTTTTGAATATTGACGAATGCTTTATCTTGGTCGATTCCAGACAAATCACACAAGGTTTGAATGATACGGATATTAGCCTGATGCGGAATCACAACATCAATATCTTCTTTAGTAAGGTTAGAACGAGTCAAAACGGTATTTGCTGCCGCCCCCATTCCTTTTACCGCTCGTTTGAAGATCTCTTTGCCAATGAAATTGAACTCAAAGTAACCGTTATCTGCTGCGAATCTCTCCATTGAAGTGCCAAATTTTGGCACAGCGAGAATATCGCGACCTTTTGCATCACAACCAATTTGCGCATCTTGAAGACCGACTTTACTTTCAGTACGAGAGAGCACTGCAGCACCTGCCCCGTCACCAAATAGTACGGCGGTATCACGCTCACTCCAGTCAATAAAGAACGAAAGTCGCTCAGCACCAATAACGATGGCGTTACGATAATTGCCTGACTGAATCAGTTTTGTGGCCGTTTCGAGCCCATAAACGAAACCTGTACAAGCCGCATTTAGGTCAAACGCAGCGGCTGCTGGAACACCTAAGTTTTGCTGAACTCGTGATGCTGTATTGGGAATCAAAGAATCTGGAGAACACGTAGCAACGATAATCAAATCAACTTCATCTGCCGTGATTCCAGCACATGCCATTGCATGTTTAGCAGCAACGGTTGCCATTTCAGAGGTGTTCACATGGCTAATGCGACGATTTTCTATACCAGTACGGGTTCTAATCCACTCATCGGATGTTTCCATTACAGTGCTAAGATCGTGGTTAGATAAGATCGCTGGTGGAAGGCACTTACCCCAACCAGTAATTTCGGCGTAAAATGTTGTCATTCTGTACCTATTTTTTTATAGTTTTCGTCAATCGAGATAGACAAATAATATCAATCAGCTCACTGTGATAAGTTTCAATAATAACTTGTCTATCCCGACTCTAAGAGCTTCGAGTATACTCATAATCTAAGGCTCACAGAAGCCTAATTTCATAAATTCAATACACGGTTGGGAGAGACCATGTCGACTATCAATACCCGTTGCCCATCATGCAATGGACTTAATCGTTTACCCGCAGAAAGAATCACCGAGTCACCTAATTGTGGTCGTTGTAAAGCACCGCTTCTTGATGGCCAACCAGTTGAAGGGACGGTAGACAACTTCTCCGCACTTTTGAACAGTAACCAACCTGTTGTTATCGATTTTTGGGCCACGTGGTGCAATCCTTGTGTTGGTTTTGCGCCCGTCTTCCAACAAACCGCCGAAGAACGCAAAGGACAAGTACGATTCGTGAAAATTGATACAGAGCAACAGCAACAACTAGCAGCTCAATTTCAAATCAGAAGTATTCCGACCATTATGGTGTTTAAAAATGGTCAGCGCGTAGACGTAATCAATGGTGCCCTGCCAAAAGGTCAATTCGACCAATGGTTAGAGCAAGCTATTGCAAAATAACCACCATAGAGCGCAGGAGCGCTCTATCTTTCTTCATTCGATTGCATTACTTGTTTACGATATGCACTTGGCGAACTACCCATATGTTTTGTGAACCTATGGGTAAAATTGAACGGATCACGATATCCTAATCGCTCCGCAATCATGGCAATTGACCAATCGTTATTTCTTAGCAAATCACACGCTTTTTCCATACGTAGATTAATGAGTCTTGCTCGTGGTGACACGTTGTAAAGCCGCTTACATATTCGTGCGAGCTGCTCTTCGCTTAAAAATGTTCTATTCGCCATCGTCTTAACAGTCCATGGTAGATGAAGCTGACCTTCAATTTGACTGAACAAAGCTTGTACTCGAACGGTCGAGTCAGTAGGTTGCGACTCAAATCCAGTAATAATACGGCACACTTCCCCTACTAGCAGTTTTCGATAACTTGCTCTGCCACCAATTTCCAAATACAGGAGTGTCATTAAGGCCCAAATCCGTTCACAACCATGAAATGGCAGTACTTTCTGTCCTAAATCAGATAACGCTTGCCAACGTGGTCGGTCTTTAGGTAGAAACCAGATCATGCGCCAATGTTTATATTGAGGGTTGATCTCAAATCGATATGGTGTGTGTGCAGGTAATACGACTATCGAGTACGGCTCGATAGGAGCAACAAAATCCTCCGTCATCAACACGCCACCACCTTCGATTGTAAATAAGACTGTGTGTACATCAATGCCCTTACGCTCCACATGGTAGCCTTCAATCAAGTTTGCCATTCCAGCCATGAAGATATCTTCAGGAATGAACTCGGGGATATCATTAGACGAAAGAAAGCGTTCTTCACATGCCTCCGATAAAAAGACTTCATCTATCCACTCAGACTTGATGTCAAATTCATCAATGACGGATTCGCACAGGTTTTGTCTATTTTTGAACATGGTTTTGATGTCCCAATTTTCTTATATTACCACCGTTTATATGATTCAAATCACACTTTCAGGAGGGCAGCTATGACAACTAAAACCTATCTTAAGTCATCTAACAAGGCTTCTCAAAACCATCTTCTCTCTTCTGTGGTAAAGCTTGGTTTCCCCGTCGCAATTCAAAGTGCACTTGTTGCAATTTTGGCACTGGCGGACGTACTGATGGTTAGTGATTTTGGTAAGGAAGCAACTGCTGCAGTGGGCATTGCCTCTAAATGGCACTTTGTCGCTATTATGATCATGGCCGGAATGGCTTCAGCCAACGGTGTACTCGTTGCTCAGTATTGGGGACGTAACGACAAACGTAGCGCCAAAACTATCACCCAGCTTTCAATGGAGTTCGGTGCAAAGCTGTTAGTACCCGTGACATTAGGTATCACGCTCTTCTCCAGTTTTATTATGATGTTGCAAACCAACGACGCTACCGTTATTGAGCTTGGTGCTACCTATTTATGGTATGCGTTTCCGGTACTTATATTGACTCACGTAGTGATTGTAGCGGAATCAGCAATGCGCTCATCCGGTGACGCTGTCACACCTTTAATTCTCGGGGCTATGACAATCTTTATCAACATTGCCCTCAACTTCTGGTTAATTAAAGGCGGTATGGGTGTCCCTCCAATGGGCGTAGCCGGCGCTGCATTAGCGACAACCATATCAAGATTACTTCAAGTGGTTTTTATCTGGGTATATCTCAACTATCGTAACCATTGGCTTCTTACAGAAGCGAAACTTGAGAATACCGAACGACTCTGGGGTTCTTATAAAAAACTCGCGGTGCCGACCACGCTTAACGCTATTTTATGGGCAATGGGTACACTTATGTACCAAGTGATATTTGGTCATATGGGCACTACCGAGCTCGCTGTTTTCAGCATGATGGGACCATTTGAGTCGCTGTGTTATTCGCTGTTTTTTGGTATTTCGGTAGCCTGCTCTGTGCTACTTGGTCAATCCTTAGGCAGAGACGAATTTGAACAGGCATTCAGTATGTCTAAATTCTTTATTAAAGCGGTATTCTTGTTTGGAATCGTCACAGGAGCAATTCTACTACTTGGTCGTGAAGTCATCCTTGAGTGGCTGAACTTAACCACCGATGAACTTTATCCGCTTGCTGCACCCGCTATGTTTATTCTGTGTTGTGCAATATGGCTACGCATGCTGAACCTTATTATTATCAACGGTATTCTACGAGCCGGAGGAGATAATAAGTTCTGTTTAAGAATGGACTTCATCGCAATGTGGACTGTGGGACTTCCGCTAACCGCAACCGCAGCGTTTGTATTCGGACTTGAATTTCAGGTTGTCTATGCTTGTATGCTTTTTGAAGAAGTAGTTAAGTTTGCTTTGTGTTTCCATCGCTATTTAAAACGTTATTGGATGAATAATTTAACCGTGGTTAATGCATAGTAATCTGCAAAATCAAAAAGGCTTCACTTGTTTAGGTGAAGCCTTTTGCTATATGTTACTAGAGTACGTAAAGTTGTTACTTAATCCGTATTTTCCCCAGCCTGCTGCATCAAATAACTTGTCGTTGGTTCAATAGTATTAATCAGTTTCTCTACTTGGAGTATCGCCTCTATAGACGTGCTGTTTTTGCGGTAACTGATAAATAAAGGACGAGACCAAACCTCAGACCCGTCGACTTGATAGAGCTGTCCAGAGTCTAAGAAAGGCTCAACAAGTGAAGATGGCAAATACGCACAACCACCCTTCTCAAGAATAAAGTCCAACGCAATTCGACCTGTTGAAGTGCGTAGATATGGTGCTGGAATATTTGGGTGTCTGTCCGCATGCTCAAAAGCAAATTGTGTACCCCAATCCACGTATACATATTTATCTTTAAAAGCATCATCAAGCACACGTTGCTCTGTTGAAACCAGTACTAGTGTCAATTCAGCAATCTGATGGCTTTTAAATTCCTCGACTTTAAATGGGTCGAAAGAGAATGCAAGATCTAATGTGCGCTCAAGTAGTTTCCTATTTAGCTGCTCACGACCCAAAGACTCAGCAACAAAGCCATAGCCGGTTAATGAGTCAGTGACGACACTTAAACAGTTTTGCAGATAGGCATCCCAAATGTTAGGTGTACCACCAATCGTCAATTGCAACGCTTTGTTGCTCTCTAGTGATAAGTCAAACGTCGCTTGCTTGAGCGTCGATACCATTACTTCTGCGTACCCTATTAGCCTTTGGCCAGCCGACGTTAGTTGGATGTTGTTTCTGTGTCTTGTAAACAGTCGAGTATCAAAGTATTCCTCTAGTTGTTTAATGCGAGCACTCACAGCGGCCTGAGTTATATAGAGATTTTCTGATGCGCGGCCAAAGTGCTTTTCCTTCGCGACTTCGAGGAAAGTTTGAAATACTTTTACGTCCATAAAAATGACTCTTAAACAGATTCTAAGTAGTTGAGCTAACGAAAAAGTTAGCTCAGTATTCTTACACAGTTATGCTGTATTAAGCATAAAGAAATTTTGTGATTTCGACAAAAACAATTCGTTTCCTTTCTTTCCGTTTTCACACTATTTTCAGCATCGAACCAACACGGGATTCAACGGTTTAGTCGACTTTTCTTTGGATTGTTGCGGAGCCACCTGAATTACCTTGCTTTACTACCTATTTGCTTTGAGGTCTCTATGACTGAAACTCAATTTCGCCACGGCAAGAAACGTTTTTATGATGCAGTAAAGTTTCCACGCGGATTCGCTAAATCGGGAGATTTTACACTTTTGGAAGAGGACATCTTAGTAACTTATGGTGAAACTATGCTTGCGCTTGAGCGCGGTGATATTTCACCAGAGAACGCTGAAGAGAAACACTTCACTAAAGTGATCGTTAACCCGAGTAAGGCGAAATCTAAACTGGAACATACTTGGCTTAAATACGTTCGCTTAGCACGCGGAAGACGAGCGTTCCACACTTTAAATAGTAAATCGAAGTATCACGAAGCTTCGAAAGACTATGATTATGATATGGATAACGATGACGTTCTAGAGCCAGCATAAGTATTGTGATCTTTCCTCCTAAACGCAAAGTAGAGCCAAGTGCTCTACTTTTTTTTGCCCAGAAAAAGCTCGTATATTCTTCCTAACCGAATCACAAAAAACCGCCCGAAGGCGGTTTAATTAGTCAATCAGAAACGCTCTGCTTGGGTCTACATAGACTTTGTCGGCCATCGCTTCACGTCCTAATAACATCATATACGACATATCCTGACGATTACTTAATGTAATTTCAATTGGCCACTCTCTATCCCCCAATCGGAATAGCGTTTGAATCACACAACGTTGCTCTGAGTCACCGTTGGATGATTTGATGCGCCTTGAGTCGTGGATAAGTGACTCACAGTGTACGATTTCTTCCAAATGATAGATATCTGGATGAAGATCGTATTGAACGTACATGCGCCCGTCACGTTTGAAGCGTTCAAGGTTGTCCACATGAAGAGATGAGGTTTTAGCCCCAGTATCAATACGAACTTCGAGATCGAAGATTCCCAACTCAGGAAGACTACACACTTCCAAGTTACCAATTATCATTCTGTCATTATATGTGTTTGGCATAGTGTTACATGCTCGGTTCTACAGGAACAATCGACTCTTGCATGATTTCGATATGTTCAAATACCTCTTCTGCGCTGTCTCCAAAATACGCAATGTGATACATAGCCTCACCTTCCTGTACTAAAGGAATGTTCTGCTTACCAATGATGATACCCGTACGGTTTGATTTTACTTGGCTGATATTATTTCCTAGCGGGCCATTGATATCTGCCAATGTTTCGCCTTTCTCAACCATAGAACCAAGTTGTACGTACTCTTTAACAAATCCACTCGCGTCTGCACGAGTCCAATCACTGCGGTTAGCTATAAACGGTTCAGTTTTCGCTTTAGAAACACGCTTACGAATCATGCCAAGTGCTTTGAGCACTCTCAAAACGCCTTTAACGCCGGTCTGAATCGAAAGTTCGTCAAAACGTAACGCTTCACCAGCTTCATAAAGCAGCACTCGAGCACCATGATTTACAGCAGCTTCACGTAAAGAGCCATCACGGATGTTTGCATTCAACAATACTGGTACTGCAAATGCTTCCGCGAGACGCTTAGTTTCTTCATCTTCAAGGTTGGCACGAATTTGTGGCAAATTAGAACGATGAATCGCGCCTGTGTGTAAATCAATACCATAATCACAATGTGCGACAATGCTTTCTAAGAATGTATGAGCTAGTCGACCAGCAAGAGAACCTTTCTTCGAGCCAGGAAAACAGCGATTGAGGTCTCTGCGATCTGGCATGTAACGGCTTTGGTTTAATACGCCGTAGACATTCACCATAGGTACATAAATTAACGTACCATTCTGGAGTTTTAGGTTCTCTGCGATAAGACGACTGATGATTTCAATACCATTCAACTCGTCACCATGTACCGCTGCACTGACAAACACCACTGGGCCTTCTTTTTTAGAACGAATGACCTGTACTGGTATTGATACTTCTGCATCGGTATACAGCTTAGCTACTGGTATATCTATTTCTTTACGCTCTCCCGGGCGTATTTCTACGCCCGCAATGACAAGCTCTTTTGCCATTTAACCACGTCCTTTTGTTTTGTTGTTGTTAGGCTTGGCATTTTTCTCGATAAACTCGTAAATTAAGCCCGCCACATCTTTACCTGTCGCGTTTTCAATTCCCTCTAGGCCTGGTGATGAGTTAACTTCCATCACTACTGGGCCATTTTTCGATTGCAGAATATCAACACCACACAGGTTCAGTCCCATCGCTTTAGCCGCAGCTACAGCAGTTGCGCGTTCATCTTTAGAAAGCTTAATAAGCTGAGCACTACCACCGCGATGTAGATTTGAACGAAACTCACCTTCTGCCGCTTGACGTTTCATCGCCGCAATCACTTTGCCACCAACGACAAAACAACGAATATCAGCGCCATTAGCTTCTTCAATGAACTCTTGTACCAAGATGTTAGCTTTAAGACCCATGAACGCTTCGATAACACTCTCAGCAGCTTTGTGAGTTTCTGCAAGCACCACACCGATACCTTGAGTACCCTCTAACAGCTTAATGACAAGCGGTGCGCCACCAACATTCTTGATAAGATCTGGAATATCATCTGGCTTACTAGCGAAACCAGTTCTTGGCAGACCGATACCTTTGCGTGATAGCAGTTGCAATGAGCGCAGCTTGTCACGTGAACGGCTGATCGCAACCGACTCGTTTACACAAAATGTACCCATCATTTCAAACTGACGTACTACTGCTGTTCCATAGAACGTAATAGATGACCCAATTCGTGGAATGACTGCATCGTATTGAGGTAACTCCTCACCCATATAACGGACTTTAGAGTTACTACTAGTAATATCCATATAGCAATGCAGGGTATCAATGATATCCACTTGATGTCCCCTCGCTTCCCCTGCTTCTTTTAGGCGGCGAGTTGAGTACAAGTTTTCGTTGCGAGATAGAATCGCAATGCGCATGGCAGTATCCTCTTATAGATGTTTAGTTTTATGAGTGTGAAACCCCGGTATCGGACGACCGGAAAGAGCGTGCACCTTAAGAGTTTAGTCGATAAAAATACAACGATTGTTTTTGACCGTTACGACAATTTATTTTTATCGTTAATTACGCAAATTTTGGGCATAAAAAAACCGGCTTTCGCCGGTTTTTGTTAATAAATTCATTCAGATAAAAGGTATGTAATCAAAGTGTTAGAATGAATATTACTTATTAGCCATTTCTTTCTTAACCATTACTACTGCTGCAACTACGAAAGTAATGATGAGTGCTAACTCCATTGAGTTCCCCTTAGATTAAAAAGTTATTTCATAAATAAAATTAAGTACTGATACCATTTTATCAAAATTACAACAATTTCATACTTTTTATTCACTGCTTAAGGAGATCTAGATCAAAAAAGAGCGCATTATGCGCTCAGTTGTTATTAATGGTAATTAAATGTTAATAAAACATTATTCCGGATACCCTTCTGGGTTTTGCGATTGCCACTTCCAACCGTCAGTTGTCATATCTTGCAATGATCGTGTAGCCACCCAACCTAAATCTTTATTTGCCTTACTTGGGTCTGCCCAGCACTCCGCAATATCACCAGGGCGACGCTCTACAATCTTGTAAGGAACTTGTTTTCCTGAAGCTAACTCAAACGCCTTAACCATATCTAAAACACTCGAACCATTACCCGTCCCAAGGTTATAGACGTGCAAGCCTTTTTGATTATTCAGCGTCTTGAGAGCCGCAATATGGCCATCTGCTAAATCCATAACATGAATGTAGTCACGAACACCGGTACCATCTGGCGTCGGATAGTCATTGCCGAATACCGAAAGAAATTCACGACGTCCAACAGCAACCTGCGAGACGAATGGCATTAAATTGTTAGGGATCCCTTGAGGATCTTCACCCATTTCTCCGGTTGGATGTGACCCTACTGGGTTGAAATAACGTAGCAAAGTTATCGTCCAGTCTGGGTTGGCTTGCTGAAAGTCTGTTAAACATTCTTCGACCATTAACTTACTTCGGCCGTAAGGGTTAGTAGCACTTGTAGGGAAACTCTCTGTAATAGGAACAGAAGCTGGATCACCATAAACCGTTGCAGATGAACTGAACACTAAGTGCTTAACTCCGGCTTCTCTCATCGCGTCTACTAAAACTAACGTTCCGTTAACGTTGTTGTCGTAATACTCAAGTGGCTTTTCAACAGATTCACCAACCGCTTTTAATCCAGCAAAATGAATAACTGAATTGATATTGTGCGCTTTCAGAACTTCCAATAGCGATGATTTATCGCGTACGTCACCTTGGATAAATGCAGGTCGTGTACCAGACACTTTTTCTATTCTGTCTAACACAGCTGCTTTTGCATTGTATAAGTTATCGAAAATGACAGGCGTCATACCTGCATTTATTAACTGTACACAGGTGTGGCTACCTATGTAACCAGCGCCACCAGTAACCAAAACATTCATGTGCCAACTCCATGTCTAATCTACAAAGGATTATATGCAATCAAAACTGAATTACGACTATCAATGGTGAGAATTACTCAATTTTTTCTTTAGTTGATTGATTAATAGGCGATTGCCAACTCTTCAGGGTACCCTCTACTCATCGCGATTTGTTTCGCCCGATCTTCAATAGCGTCAACGTCCTCAAGTATTGAGTCCACGTCATTGCCTGTAGCGGCTGGGATACCAAACCACTTTTCAGCGATCTTCTTACCGGCAAGTAGCGCAGAAGAAGCTTTCACAATTTCTAGTCGAGCGTAACGTTCTCCTTCGAAGCTTACATCTGCAGCTCGAAGGCTTGGGTCGTTGCCCGGAATTTGCTGCGCACCGTACAAAGGTGTTCCAGCTGGCTGAGCTGTCTCAAAGCAAGGAATATATTGACTAAGGTGTTGTATCGCGTTGCAAGCTCGCTGTGTTTGAACTTCCAAAGACCAGCCTTTGTCGACTTTGTTAATTAGGTTTTGCGGTAATTGAGGCTGCGCACTCTCTGAGGTCGACTGAACAAGCCCTTCATTAAATAAAGTGATGTTCTTAGTCATACCGTGAAGCTGAAAGTAACCGCCGGGATAAGGTGTCAACTGAGCCATGCCTTGTGGCGTACCACGCTTGCCATGAAAGATAATTTCTGGCCATTTTTCGTTCTTATGATTTTGCCATTGAGTGACATAGGCGGCTTTAAACTCGACAAGACGTTTTCGTGATAATTTCAGTTGATCATCAATTATACCTGTTCTAAAGCCGCAGGCATTGATGACAAAATCAAAATGAGCTTCATGGCCATTTTCAAATTGTAGTCTATACCCATCACCCAATTGAGAAACACACTGAATGCAGCGACCCGTTTGAATGTCCAGGTTTTCTAGATTATCAGAAGAGAGCTCTACTGACGCCGCCACGCGAAATAGACTTAGGCCGTATTCCTGTACTACGTAAACCGGATACTTAAGCTTGTTCAAATCAGCATGCTTTGCGAAAGGTATTAACCACTCATCGATCGTGGAAGGTTTTGTTGGGGCTTCAAGTGATGCCAAGGCTTTCAATTGTGCGAAGCTAAACTCATGAAAATAGTCTTCGGGACTACCCAAAACTTGGTTAGCTGGATTTGCTTTAACTAATTGCAGATAGCTTTCTCGGAGCAGTTCTAAACGAGGTAACAAGGACTCCGGTGTACCATCATCATTCTTCGGGACGGCTATAACGGTGGGACGCTTATTGACGGTAGCGGGAAAGAACTTCACGAAATCTATCGACTGTACTAGCAAATCGAGACATTGTTGCTGGGAAAGCTCACGATACAGATTGCCGCCAGCATGTAGATGACAGATTGGTGGGCCGCTAACTAGATTGTCGTTTTTTTCAAACAGCGAAACGCTTAGCCCTTGTTTTGCTAAATAAAGTGCCACTGTAGAACCAGCCACACCTCCACCAATGATTGCAACTCTTTTACCGCTGGTTGCCACCGCTAAATCTCTGTTCATCGCTTAGTTATCGGCGTTATAAAGGAGGTCAATTTTAGCCTTTTAATTTATTAAAAAAAATCACTATTTTTGTGATGTTTTTCTTGACAGTAATTCAGTGCATAACTCAAACCAATGTAGATTTTGATTGAAATTCCTTTCCATTACCGATAAATCAATGGTTACAGTTTTATGCCAGTAATTTTACTATCGAGTTATCCAAGACTTTATCCACCGATTTTGTGGATAACTCATCAAAATCGGTGGCTAAGTATTAAGCAAACTGCTTCTGACTTGTAGTAAGCATTTGTCGTATCAATGAAAATAACACCAGTGCTAATGTAACGAATGCGATTACTGGTACCATTACCCACGTGGATAAATGCCAACTCCACGGCAATTCAAAGCCGAATTTCATGATCGAGCCAACTACGACTTCTGCGCCAAGTGTAGCGACAAGGCCAGCTGTTATCGCCATAATCCCGTACTCGGCCCATATCGTCCGAACAATTCGTTTTCGACTGGCGCCAAGTGTACGGTACAGACGAATCTCTGCCTGTCTTTGAGATAAGCTCAAACGGAGTAAAGTAAAGATGAGTAACACTCCAGATAAAACGCCCAATGCAGCTAATACGGTAATTGACCAGACTATTTGGCTAAGTAACCCTTGAATCTTCTCTCCCATCAAACGAATATCCATTAAACTCACCGTTGGGTGATTTCGTGATAATTCTCCAATTAAAGCATTATCTTTGTCTTCGAGTCGAAAGCTCACTAACCACGCGCTTGGGATATCAGCCAGCACATCAGGGGTAAATATGAAGTAGAAGTTTGGTTTCATATCACGCCACTCAACAAAGCGAATGGAGTTGATTTTTGCCGTTACCTTTTGCCCATTGATCGTGAATCCAAGTTCATCCCCAAGTTTGAGATTCAGGTTTTCAGCGACCTCTTTCTCTACTGAAACACCGTTAGTTTCAGTCCATTCTCCCTCAAGTACCTCATTATAAGTCGGAAGAGTTGCAGCATAAGTAAAGTTAAGCTCCCTACTTAGGGCATCTTCTTGTTCTAGCCCTTGCTTTTGTCGAGATTGAGCGTCTTCCCCATTAATCTCAGTTAATCTGCCTCTAGATATAGGAAACGCCTCTGAACGCTGGATATTGTTGCCGTCGAGTGCATCTAGGTATGTTTGCTTCTCATGTTCGCCTATATTAAGCGCAAACGCATTAGGAGCGTCTGCTGGCAGTGTTCGCTGCCAATCACTTAATAAGTCACTTCGGACTAACCAGATTGTCGTCAACAACATTAATGACAGTCCTAACGCACCATATTGAAGTCCAGTATGCCGCTTGCTACGGTTGATGCGACTGACCGCCAGTTTCATAGAGACAGGCAGCGACACTTTTGAAAGAAGTAAGGTGAAAACAACGCTAATCGCCCCTAAAACTAGAAACAGCCCAACGATGCCCGCGAGAACTATCCACACTAAGTTGTTGTCACGATACGCAATAAGCAAAGGAATAAGGGGAACTAGAATCAATAGGTAGATGAATCCGCCACGCTTCTCATCTGCACTTTGTAACACCTCTACAGAAGAGACTGAGATAAGTTTATACAGTGGTATACCCAGAGCTGGTACACCGATACACAAGCTAGAGACGACAGCGATGAATGCTGGCGTCATGCCATAACTCGGAAGTGGATCGGGTAGCAAGTCAGTAAGTGGCAATCGCAGTAATGCTTCAAGAAGCGTACCCAATACCAAACCTGCAAAGATCGCTAACACCACCAGCAGCAAAGTTTGAATACTAAGCCAGCGAACCAACCATGCTTTGCTTGCTCCTAAGCTTTTTAACATAGCGACAGTTTGTCTTCTGCTCTGGACGTAATTTTGACAAGTCAGAACTAACGTTGTTGCCGCCATAATAATGATGATAGCGACCGTAAGAGACAAGTACTGAGTGGTTCGATCGAATATTTCATTAGTACGACTACCCGAGCTTTGATCTCGCCATCGGTCACTTGGTGTTAGCTCTATTTGGTCTTTTAATGTTGCAATCGCGGTATCGTCACCCGTTAAATAAGCCCTGAATTGAACACGACTGCCCAATTGTACCGCCCCCGTGGCATCTACCGAATCTTCGTGAATATATGCAGTAGGCATCTGCTGGAACGGATTAAAGCTTATACCGGGCTCCTCCAAGATGACGCCACTCACGGTTAAATCTGCGTCACCAACAGTGACAACGTCACCCTGACTAACACCAAGTTGCTCAGCGATCCGACTGTCCAGCCATAATTCTCCAGGTTTCACGCGATGCTGAGTACCCGTATCGGTTGCAAGCGTTAACGTTCCTCTCAAAGGAAATCTATCGTCAACTGCCTTAACGGTAATAAGCTGCATGCCATTATCACTAAAAGACATCGTGGCAAAGCGAGTATAAAAAGAAACGTTGAGTCCAGAGGACTTAATATATTGTTGATTGGTGGGCGTTATTGGGTTCGCAGTGATGTACACTGTATCAGCGGTAAGTGCATCCTTGCCCTGCTTGACAATGACTTGCTCCATCCGCTCTGCAAGTGCTGCTAAGCCAAAGATACAGGCAATGATTAGAGTGAGTGAGATAGCAATCGGCCAAAGTTGCCCTTGCTTAATTTCATCAATGCTCCAACTAACTAGCCTTTTGTTAAGTCCTCCTTGTGCCATCGCTTATTCCTCTTCCAACTTTCCAGCATTCATGTGGAACACGCGATCACAACGTTTTGCTAGCGTTAAATCATGGGTAACTAACACTAATGTCGTGCCATGTTCTTTGTTAAGATTAAAAAGTAACTCAACGATCTTATGCGCTGTATTTTGGTCTAAGTTTCCAGTCGGCTCATCGGCGAAAAGGATTTTGGGACTGGTCATGAATGCTCTAGCAATAGCAACACGTTGTTGTTCTCCCCCTGACAATTGCGATGGCAAGTGATCGATACGATGACCAAGACCAACCGACTCTAAAAGTGCTTTAGCTTTCTCAGTATCCTCATCTTCTCCCTTCAACAGGCAAGGTAATGTCACATTACCCAAAGCAGATAGACTCGGAATCAACAAAAAGCTTTGGAAAACGAAACCCAAATGGTCACTGCGTATCTTGGCTCGAGCCTCATCATCAAGACTGGATATGTTTTGTTCGAGCAGCTGAATCGTCCCATTTGAAGGTACATCTAGTCCAGCCAACAAAGTCATCAGGGTTGACTTACCTGCACCCGATGTTCCCACGATTGCGATGCTTTCACCCTCTTGAATAGACAGATTTACATTCTCTAGGATTGTTAAATGCTCCGTTTTCGTAGACACTACTTTGGTCACTGATTCAGCTTTGATTATGGAAGAACTCATGATTCGGCAACTTTCCTATTTCGTTTTAATTGTTATTTCCTTGGCCTCTTTTCATGCAAAAGCGGCAACGTTACTCATTCTCGGGGACAGCTTAAGCGCAGGTTACAACATGCGCGCAGAACAGAGCTGGCCAACGATGTTATCTGACGAGTTATCATCAGGTGATGAACCGATGAAGGTCATCAACGGCAGTGTTTCTGGCGATACTACGAGCAATGGCCTCGCCAAGCTCCCTGGTCTTCTTAAACAACACTCGCCAGATTACGTCCTAATAGAATTAGGTGCTAACGACGGCTTAAGAGGATTCCAGCCTAGCATAATCAAGAACAACTTGGCGTCGTTGATTGAGATGAGTCAACAGGCTGGTTCAAAAGTTCTGCTAATGCAAATTCGTATTCCACCGAACTATGGAAAACGTTATGCATCGATGTTTGAGGGTATCTATCCTGCCCTTGCCCAAGAGTCTGGTGTACCTTTGTTACCCTTCTTCTTAGAGCAAGTCATTATCAAACCAGAATGGATGATGGAAGACGGATTACACCCAAAACCAGAAGCACAACCTTTCATCGCCCAGTTTGTAGCAGAAAGTATGCAACCCCACCTTTGACTCTCCCATTGAAACTTTTTTAAAGTTTCCTCAATTTGAGGGCATCAGATTCACCTTTTTGATGCCCTAGCTCAATATAATTTACAACACTTTACGTTATTCTGTTCCTTTATCATCGTCTTAGATAGGTTGTATAAATGATAATTGAACCGATTATCAGCGGTGTCGTCGCACGGTCAGCCCACCCAGAGGGCTGTAAAAAGGCGGTCGATAACCAAATTGATTACGTAAAGTCTGCCGATCCGATCAAGAACGGACCTAAACGAGTACTCATTATTGGTGCATCTTCTGGTTTTGGATTAGCAGCGAGAATTGCTCTTACATTTGGTGGTGCTGAGGCAGATACCATTGGTGTTTCCTTCGAGCGAGGGCCTTCTGAGAAAGGCGTCGGCTCTGCCGGATGGTACAACAACATTTACTTCAAGAAACGTGCAGAGCAAGCCGGTAGACGCGCTATTAACATCGTTGGAGACGCATTTTCAACGGACGTAAGAGAACAAGTTATAGAGGCTATTGAGACTTACTTTGAAGGAGAAGTGGATCTGGTTATCTATAGCCTTGCTACTGGAGTAAGACCGAATAGCGAAGGTGGCTTCTGGCGTTCTGCAATTAAACCTATTGGAGAGTCTGTTTCCGGTGCAACTATCAACCTAGAAACTGAACAATGGGAAGACACCACTTTAGAACCGGCCAACGATGAAGAAATTGAAGGCACACTCAAAGTCATGGGCGGCGAAGATTGGGAAAGCTGGATTGATACTCTGGTTAATTCTGACTCTGTAGCAGATGGATTCAAAACTATTGCATTCTCGTATATCGGCCCAGCAGTAACACACCCTATTTATTTAGACGGAACTCTTGGCCGAGCGAAAGTAGACTTACACCAAACTAGCCATGCCTTAAACTTGGAATTGTCTAATTTCAATGGCAACGCTTACGCTGCAGTTTGCAAAGCACTGGTCACAAAAGCGAGTGTGTTTATCCCGGGCTTGAGCCCTTACCTACTTGCTTTGTACAAGACCATGAAAGCACAAGGTAAGCACGAAGAGTGTATTGAGCAGATGCAACGTTTGTTTTCAACCAAACTCTACGGCCAAAGCAAAATTCCAGTGGACGGTGAGCGTTTGATTCGAATGGACGATTGGGAACTGGATCCAGATATTCAAAATCAAGTAGGTAAGCTACTCGACCAAATGGACGCAGACAATTTCAAAGCCGTTGGTGATTTTGAAGGTTTCCAGCGAACATTCTTGAATCTGAATGGATTTGCCCTAGATGGGGTCGACTATTCTAAAGAAGTTGATGTAGATAGTCTTTATCGATTAAAACCATAGTTTATTGCATCTTTTAACCACAGTCTCACTTTTGAGACTGTGGTTATTCTTATCCCTCTCTACCTACCTGTAAAGCCTCCGTGCATCGCTCGCCGCTAATAGACTACTTATACTTAAAGAATAATAAAGTTCGGTTGAATCAATAATCAGTGATCATTACAAACCACAGGATGTGGAACTATCTATGCGTAATTATCAAGCGTTAGAACCTTTAGGCTTTCTTTCTGATTCGGATATTCGAAAGATAAGAGGCGTACTTACATTACAAGAAAGTGACCGTATGAATGAACCTGTATGGGGATATTGTACACTGCAAAACCAATCGATAGCTTTACAATACATTGACCATAAGAGCGCAACGTCACTATTTCAAAAGGGAGATGAATCCTCTGCCCCCTTTCGATTCCCTTGTAACCATGAATCAATCGCTAAGTATTTTGAAAAGCTTTTAGACAAACTAAACATGGATATGTCCCAATATACTGTCGATTATCTCGAAATCTTCAACGCCAGCGACAAGCCGTTAGGTTTAGGGTTTATCATTCATCAATTTGATAAGGATGCAAAAAACACGCTACGCCTACTAGTCGATCAGATTCAATCCATTGCTGCACAAAAAAAACTCTCACAAACGATTTTGGACATGGAATTAAGCTTTAAAACGTCACTTAAAGAACGTGACCACCAGATTGCTTTGCTTGAACAAAATCTTCAAAACCTAAAATCGAAAAATTCCCTTCTAGAAAGGCAGATGCAGTATCAGAAAAATCATGATTCGGCCACTAACATGTTAAACAGACAGGGGTTGGAAAATGCTCTAGAAGCCTCATTCAACAGTCGGGCTATCATCGACGGTAATGCGTATCTTTCTGTCATTTTTATCCAAATCACTAACGGAGAACGAATTCAAGCCAGGATTGGCTGCGATGGCTTTGATACGTTGCTATCGTTATTGGAACAGAAGATTAGCAAAAACACGCCACACATCCATTACTACGCTCGTATTTCAACGACTGAACTTGCATTAACAACCATTGTTCCCTCTTTCGACGAGCACTTTTTACCCAACCTTTGCCGACAACTGTCCGAAGTAGCACGTCAAGGCATGTTTTATCGCGATCAAGAAGTGCATTTACATGTCTTTATGGGTGTAGCAAACTCGTACCATACCGATAACTCTACAGACCTGATCAATAACGCATTTCACGCTGCAGTATCATGTAAAGAATCAGGGGCAACTGTAAGTACATTCACCCAAGCAGACCAAGATGAGCAGAAAGAGTTTAACCAGCTTGAACACTATTTACTTCAGGCCGTGAGAAATGACGATCTTATTCTTTATTTTCAACCAAAGATCGACTTAAAGAATGATAAATGGATAGGTGCGGAGGTACTGCTGCGTTGGAAGCATCCTGTTTTGGGTGACATCTCCAATGAAGCTCTAATTCATATGGCCGAACAAAATGGGCTTATTGTTGAAGTAGGTTATTTCGTGCTAAGGAGCGCGATTGATAAAGCCTCTGAATGGATTGAAATCGCACCTGATTTCACTCTGTCTGTGAACGTATCTGCAAAACAGATCTGTTCAGCCCGTTTTGCTGACAGAGTTCTCGAGATTTTAGAAAACAATGAGTTACCATCAACCAATTTAGAACTAGAACTCACTGAAAGTTGTCTTGTTTCTAACTTCGAAGTGGCTTATCAAAATATAGTTCGCCTTAAGGGACATGGCGTTCGATTTGCTCTTGATGATTTTGGTACTGGGTATGCTTCGTTTAGCTATCTTCGAAAACTTCCATTCGATTGCATAAAAATAGACAAAGAATTCCTCTCTAACATACTTCACAATGCTCAGGATAAAGCGATACTTCGTTCAATAATCAATATAGCTAAAAAGCTAAACAAGCAAGTCGTCGTCGAAGGTGTAGAAACATCAGAGCAACACCGATTCGTAGCAACCGAGAGTTGCGACGTCGCACAAGGGTATTACTACGCTAAACCAATGCCTAGAGATATATTTGAGGCCCATCTCGAAAAACAGTACCCGCCGCCCAAGCAATTCATAATCCGATAAGCTTTTATTTTACAGCATAGTGCTTTACCCGCAGCTGAGAGGCTCCTATAATCCCGCACCAACCTTAAGAAATTCGAGACATTCGACATGGATCTATTAATCGCCAAACTAAAAAAAATCGAGAAGCAAAATTATCGTGCTTACCAGCAAATCAAAGGTAGTTACGATTTCTCTGACTTTGATTTTCATATAGATCATGTTCAATCTGACCCTTACGCAGCGGCATCTCGCGTACGAGCATTCAGACAATGGGCACCAAGCGGTCTTGAATGGTTAAAAGATCAGTCACCAGCTTATCAAATTGCCGCGCGAGACTATATTGCTCGCCAATTTGCTGCTTTTGCAAAGCAAGAGAACAATGTCTCCATTTCATTAACTGGTCAAACGGTGATGGACTCAACAGCCGTTATTTTTACCGACGAAGGGATTGAGCTTCGTTTTCGCGTTAACTTGCCAGCGGAAGGTCGCAGCATCTTAGCGAAGAAAGCCATTAATATGCTGACGTTCCATCTACCAAAATATATTCGTAAAGCGACATTAGAGCGCGAATTAAACATTCAAGAACTTAAGAAGCACTGCGAAGCAGTAGAAGATCAGGTAGCACTACGAGAGCAGCTTGCTGCGAATAACTTAATTGCCTTCGTTGCCAATGGAAGTGTATTACCTCGAATCGCAGGTAACTGTGATTTACCAATGAAAGACGCCATTCCATTCACGTCACCAGAATCACTCGAAGTAACGTTACATCGTCCCAATCAAGGTTATATCAAAGGCATGGGTATCACCAAAGGTGTCACATTAATTGTTGGTGGCGGCTTCCATGGTAAATCGACTTTGCTTAACGCACTTGAACGCTCCATTTACGATCATATCCCTGGTGATGGTCGCGAAGGGATCGTCACCGATGCAGATTCATGCAAAATTAAAGCGGAAGACGGACGCTCAATTCACAATTTAAACTTGAGTAATTACATTAATCATCTGCCGTTTGGTAAACAAACCTCTGATTTCAGTACCCAAGATGCTTCAGGTTCTACGTCTCAAGCAGCATGGCTACAAGAATCCATTGAAGCAGGTGCCAGCGCTATCATGATTGATGAAGATACCTCAGCGACGAACTTCATGATTCGTGATGAGCGTATGCAAGCACTAGTATCTAAAGGTGATGAGCCTATTACACCATTTGTTGACCGTGTTGGGCAGTTAAGAGATGAGCTAGACATTTCAACAATCATTGTTATGGGTGGTTCTGGCGACTACTTAGATGTTGCGGATACTGTGATTCAAATGCATGACTATCAGGCAATTGATGTCACAGAGAAAGCACAACAAGTCATCGCGCTTCATCCAACTGAGAGGCAGAATGAATGTGAGAAACCTCTGGAACTGATTCCACCTCGTCATGTTGATTGCGCACACCTACAGCAGCTATTGATCGATGGAAAATTCCGAGTATCTGGCAAAGGCGCAAACAGTTTACGATTTGGAAAAGAGTTTATTGATGTCCAAGCACTGGAGCAGCTTGAATCAAATTCTGAGCTAAACGCTATTGGTTGGCTATTGTTCCAACTAGCTCAACAGCCTGGTTGGTCAACACATCCACCGAAAGCGCTATCCGAACTGCTTCAAGGTGATTGGAGTGCGACTATGCCAAATTCAGGTGATCTTGCAAAGCCAAGATTGGTTGATACGCTAGCGACCTTAAACCGCCTCAGAGGCGCGAAAATGCGTCAGCCGCGTTAATTGGGTTATACCAAATGTAGTGAGTCATCAGACTCACTACTCCTTCAATAGTGACCACGCTTCGCAGTAACGTCTAAACTTCTCAGCATCCCCACCTTCACGATCCGGATGCCACTTAAGGGCGAGTTTACGCCACGCTTGTCTTATCTCTCTTTGTGTTGCCCACTCATTTAATTCAAAACACTTAAGCGCAACACTTCGTGACATTGTCACAGATGAAACACCAACAAAATGTTTATACCGTTGCCAAAAGTCCTCTAACAAACGTTTGACCTCTCCTGTATCAGCCTCATAGTGTGACCAATCAAGATAATATTCTCTCAATGGGTTATTTTTATCTATGGCGTGCTCCGTGGAACGGTAAGACAAAAGTTGAATGTTCATAGCTTCGACTTGCAACCACTTCTCGGGTATCAGTAACTCTTGTAGCTGATAAAGGGCATTCATTAGTAAGAAGTTTCGTTTAAAAAGATCTTTTTCTGGAGATTCATCCAATGAAGGTATCAAGCTTGCGTCGGCGAGTTGAGAAGCTAAGGTATGAATTTTCAAACCATCCACATTGTTCTCAATTAAATGTAATACCGACCAAAGCAATGGGTTATCTGCTTGTCGATGAGATTTGACTTCGCAATCTGTAGACCCTGTCAATCATCCTCTCCTATTACACTGTGCTTTCATTTAGAGATTAGCACTTCCATCCCTTGAGTACACAAAAAAAGGCCAGCATAAAGCTGACCTTGATTCTATCCGTTAGATAACACCTAACTCTCTCAATCGTTCCATTAGATAGCTATCAGCTGTGTATTTATCTGACAGTACAACCTCGGGATTTGGGTGCAAGAATAGTGGTAATGAAATACGAGACTTCTCTTGCTTCTCACCAGTTGGATTGATAACACGGTGAGTTGTCGAAGGGAAGTATCCGCCACTTGCTTCTTGCAGCATATCACCGATGTTGATGATTAAGTTTCCAAAGTCACATGGAACATCCAGCCACTCATCATCCTTTGTCATGACTTGAAGGCCCGGTTCATTCGCCGCAGGCAAAACCGTCAGTAGGTTAATATCTTCATGGGCAGCAGCACGAATCGCGCCCGGCTCTTCGTTACCAGTCATTGGTGGATAATGCAGTACACGTAGTAATGTCTTTTCGCTGTTCTTGATCATTTCAGACAGTTCAATCGAAAACTTGTCACTTACTTCTTTCGGAGCATACTCTTCTACCCAGCCAAGAAGCTCAGCAGCGAATTCATTCGCTCTTCGATAGTAATCCAAAATTTGCTCTTTGAGTTCTTCTGGGATCTGTCCCCAAGGATAGACATGAAAGTACTCTTTAATGTCCTTAACTGAGTGCCCTTTAGCAACTTCAGACACACTAGGTGGGAAATAACCGTCTTGGGTCTCTACATTAAAGTGAAACTCATTCTTCCTTTCTGTGCTAAAGAACGCGTGCCAGTTCAGATAAATCTCTTCTACAAGTTCTTGAGGAATTGGATGGTTTTTAAGAACCCCAAATCCCGTTTCTCTTAATGAACGTACAAACTGCTCCGCTGCATCTGGTGCTAAATAATCAACCGTTTCTAATTTCATGACTTTGCTTTCTTGTCGTTATGATTTGACGCAGATGTTAGAAAAAAGTTGGCGTTTTTTCAAAGAATCTATTGTATAGCTGTGTAAACGCTTGCGTGTTTTGTGCTATTCGTCACCAAAAACGGTTACAACTTAATTGAACGGTGTTTTATTAAAGTTATACTACGCTTACAAAAAAAGATATTAGATAGCGAATATTATGAATTACAGAACCTCGAGGCGTTACTGCCCTATTCTCACCTTTCTTACCGGTTTATATTGTCTCGTTTTTGTCTTTTCAGCGATTGCGCCAAGCTCGCGAGCAGTATGGGTGGCAGAGATTGTTCCTGCAGTGGCCATCTTGTTACTCATTTGGCTAGTATCTGCTAAATTCCAGTTTTCCAAACCCGCTTACGTTTTGATGTTCATCTGGCTTGCCCTTCACACTATAGGGGCGAAGTACACGTTCGCCGAAGTCCCTTTTGATTGGTTCAATCAGTTAATTGGCTCTGAACGAAACAACTTTGATAGAGTTGCCCACTTTTCCATTGGCCTTTACGCCTTTCCTATTGCGGAATATGTCTATCGCAATAAAGTAATGAGCAAAATTCCAGCGATCATGTTTGCGTTATTCGCCATAATGAGTCTAGCGGCAGCTTATGAAATCATAGAATGGTGGTACGCTGCCATTGCTGGCGGAGATGAGGGGATCGCCTTTTTAGGCTCACAAGGCGACATTTGGGATGCGCAAAAGGACATGCTATGTGACACGCTAGGTGCTATCACGGCATTGACACTTTTTGCTCTAAAGACGCCAGCTAAGGCTTAACATTTTGTTTTAACCAATTGAGGTAAGGTCTAAATCCTGCCTCAATGGGTAAGGCAACAATCTGTGGGACTTCATACTCGTGGTTGGCAATAATAGTTCGTTCTAGACGTGAGTAGGCCTCATTAGTCGATTTGATGATCAACAACACTTCTTTATCATGACAGACTTTCCCTTCCCATACATAGTGGCTACCGATGTTTTGCGTCTGAATGCATGCTGCGAGACGACTCTCCAATAATACCTTAATTAAGTCATCAGCTTGTCTTTCATTTGATACGGTAGTAAGTACCGTTATGGCATTGGATTTCATCAACTATTTCCCTATTTCATACGAACTTTTCCACCAACCATTTTGATCGCTGGCGTACCACGAATTAATGTATCTCTACCGAAAACACTCGCGCACTGAGGACAAATACCGAGCTCCTCCGTGAAATCTTCGGCAATCCGTTCCTTAAAACACTTGACCAGCGCGCCCTTTCCACCTTTACGATATCGAAATAGCTTAGCGCCGCATTTGGAACAGAAAATGTCGACGGTCTTCACTGGACCTTTTTTATTAGGTTTTGCCATTGTACTAACTGTTTATCTCAAGGTCGTCTGGTTTGACCCACACTTTACTGAAGTCAAACCAACCTAGCGCATTGCATTTGGCATTTTGCAAACTACCACAATGGTCTTTGCTGATACCCAGCCAACAATGAAACATAGGAATGATTTGATAACTTTGAATCAGCTTTTTACCCAATTCTTGAGCTGGGAACTTTTCATTCGCTTTTCCACGCCAGTCTTCGACGATCTTAGACCATTGGTAAAAGTCTTCAGGCTTAGACATATGTTCGATATCACTGTGGCCGAGTAACCAGCCTGCTAATGCTTCCTCGCGTTTGCTAGCAATACCCATAGGGCGAATCCATATGTCGATATCATCGAATTCCGGAGAATCTAAACCATAGCGCACCAGCTTAGTTCGAATTCCATCTTGTTTTAGTAATTCTTCAATGCCCTTTGCAATCTCTGGGAACGTTGGATGCTCTGCGTAATAGGCAATTCTAATTTCTTTATCTGCGATATGTTCATACTCGGCCTTCTGCAGCTCTTGTACCTCAGAAGTCGGATGATGATACCAGCCTGGCTTAAGCCCATGCGCGGGAATCATTCCAAGTTCTTCAATGGTCTTTTCCGGTAGCTTACGGAAAATCGCTAACGAATTAATTTTTTTGCTCAGATAACGAGCCCACTGATCGTCCTTAGCAATGCCAGAGACGCGATTTAACAACAAATAGGTGCAGCCAGGGTCGAGTTCGATGTCGTCTTGAACTTCAGAGCGAGCTCCGGCAATCGGATCCGCCAATGTAGGGAAAACCAATGTAGAATGCGTTTCGTCTATAACCCATACTTCCACCGTATCCAACAAGGGACGATAACCAAAGTAGCCATCGAACGCGGATAAAATTAGTCTCTTATCATTATTGGTCGTCACACAATAAGGGCCAGTACCAATAGGATATCGATCGAAGTCATCACCTCGCATATTTTCAGGCGGCAATACCTTGGCCATATTCTCGGCAAAAAGCATCGGAGCTTGAAAATCGGGTTGTGTAAAGTAGACATCAATGACCCATGCTGATGGCGAGATAACTTTGTCCAAATGCTTATAAAGGTTAGCGCCTTTTAACGTTTCAATACTTTGAATTATGTGGTCAATTTTGAGCAGTTCACCGTTATGGAAGCGAATACCAGGTCGTATGTAGAAACGCCATTGCGTTTCAGAGATCTGTTGCCAATGGTGAGCAATATCCGGTTGTAGGACATCATTCTCGTCAAATTTAGTTAACCCACTGAATACTTGGCGTGCTATATGAATTTCAGAACGGCGCATTGGCTTAGTTGGATTAAGCATCGACAACGCGCGGTAGTATGGAAGTCGGATGACTTGTTTACCGTCTGATTGAGTTACCCCTAAGTAGCTTTGAATAACATTAGATAATCGACTTGCGTCTTTGTCGAGCACATTTAATGCATGACCAATACGCCCCTCTTCCAAGTAACGCCTTGCCAGCGTTTCGCTCACATCATTTCGATTCTGTTTGAAGATAAGTTGAGAGAGCTTTCCTCGACCTGCTGCTGGGTGCCATTCAATCCACCCTTCTTCTTCAAGTTTGTTAAGCACGATACGGGCATTTCGCCTAGTACAGAACAAAATACCAGTCACATCTTCTAGTTGTGTTTCAGCATCTTGACCTGAAAAGTGCTCAAATAAAATCTCAAATTGCTTTCTTAGGCGGGGACTGCTCATAAAGAGGAAATACCATTCGTTGACTTGGAAATAAGTTTCCTCTTTATTAGCTTATTTGGCAAGTTACAGTGTCAAAATCGCTATGCCAGTCTCATTGGAAATAGCACGAAGTTGTTCCTCACTGTCTAATTTGACGGACCATTTACACTCCGCACCATTAGCGGAAATAACGCATGCTGGAATGATAAGTTGTAACGCATCTACTTGGGCTTGCAAAGTTACATTGCTCACCGCTAGCCGAACTACCATTTCATGTGGCGTAACAATCACCTTACCTTGAGAAAAATCGACGATCATCGGCTAGCCTTTTTATTCTTTTTCACCGCAATCGTTAAGCGGCTTGTACACACTAACCTCTGCTTCTCATCGGTAATATCGATTTGCCAAACTTGAGTTGAAACACCAAGGTGTATAGGCCGTGCTGTGCCTATTACGAAGCCAGAACGCATCGCTCGCACATGGTTAGCGTTGATGTCTAATCCTACACAGTAATGGTCATTATCAACACAATAGTTCGCAGCAAGCGATCCTAAAGTCTCTGCTAACACGACAGATGCACCGCCATGAAGCATCCCCAACGGCTGATGCGTGATGCTACTTACAGGCATCGTCGCACTTAACGTGTCATCGGTGAACGCCGTATATTCAATTTGTAGGTGCTCAATTAACGTGTTCTTAGAAGTGCGATTTAACGCCTCTAATGAGATATTCTTCTTCCAAATACTCATCGATAAATCCTATACTTAGGTGAACTAATTATAAGAATGATGCCTGTGGTTAACACGAATGGCAAATATCAAAATGTAGGTAACGCGTTTCCCCTTATTCCAACTTAGGGGACGGATAACATTTAAGGGAGTCTCACATATGAAGACTTGGACAAAGGTTTGCTGCTTAGCAGCGGTCACTACTGCAATTGCAGCATGTTCATCGTCTCCAACCGGACGGAATCAACTGATTCTGTTCTCAGACGCGCAAATGAGTCAATTAGGTGCTCAATCTTTTGAGCAAATGAAGAACGAACAAAAAGTAAGCACTGATAAAGAAGTGAATGCTTATGTTCAATGTGTGGCAAAAACCATCACAGACCACGTACCACCCCAGCCTGAATTCAGCGAATGGGAAGTGGTCGTATTCGATTCCGATCAAGTTAATGCCTTCGCACTACCAGGTGGTAAAATCGGGGTCTATACAGGGCTATTGAATGTAGCAGTGACTCCAGACCAACTCGCTACAGTTATAGGCCACGAAGTGGCTCACGTTTTGGCTGACCACAGTAACGAACGCTTATCACAATCACAACTAGCCAATACGGGACTTCAAATTACAAATACCGCTCTTGGCGGCTCTCAGTATCGCGATGTCACAATGGCCGCTTTAGGTGTTGGGGTTCAATATGGAGTGATATTACCTTACGGTCGAACTCAAGAGTCAGAAGCGGATATTGTTGGGTTAGAATTAATGGCGAAAAGCGGATTTGATCCCAATCAGAGTGTTGAGTTATGGAAGAACATGGCAAAAGCATCTGGAGGGAGTCAACCACCAGAACTTCTGTCCACTCATCCATCTCACGATACTCGTATTTCAGACTTAAGAGCAAAAGCGGCGACGTTACCGAATTACGATACGATTAAACCTAGCTGTAAATAGTTCAGTTACGCCACCTATAAGTAAAAGATACTTCAGAGGTGGCTTGATTAACCATGCACCTTTAGAATGCCGCCTAATCTCTCTATGACGACCGGGTCATCCCTTACGTTATCAAACCAAGCATCAGTCGCTGTCGCTAAAGCAAGACAAATGGTGTCGATAGGGATTGCCATTTGTTCCTTAATGCTGCTTTCATCCAGCGTTCGATATGCTTCAGGAGTGACGAATCTATATTTCTTGACCATCTTTAGAGACTTACTCATCTCTAGGCTACTACCTGTCTCATGAAAGAAAGCACATCTGAGCGCATATAACTCCTCTCCACGGAGCTGCAAGATGGTACGAGTTTGTTTATTAGTTTTTTCCGCTAACTGCGAAGAAACCCATATTTGATACCACTTTTGATACCTCGCCCTAGGTTGCTTCTGAGGGTTTTCTAGCCTGCCACATATATCGGGCAACGTGAGTGCAGTTAATAAGGCAGCATACCAATCTTCTCTTTTTAGTGATTTCCTCACTGAGTCGGTAAAATGTTTCATCTTGAGCCTTTAACATAGAATATAAAATAAGCACAAAGCGTTATTTTTTTGTCACTGACATTTTTTTGACAGTTATGAATCAAGTGCCATATTTATGATTTCAGTTTATAAAATGCAGTAGTTGAGCACAAACGTGCTCAACACATTGGGTTATAATCAATAGATCTATAAAAGTTATTTAGTATAACTAACCAAAACCATAAAATGGCATTATCCAATATTAAAATGGATAATATAAGTCATTTTCTGGACCTAATTCTTCAATTGAAGACTGTGACTTTTTATCGTAGACAGCCTTTACAATCACTTTTGAGTTATATGAATTTCTAAATAAGACCTCTTTGCCTTCACCAACTTTTTTACCATTAATGTAGTATGTGGCTTCTTTATTTGAGGACAGTTTAATGTCTTTAGTACTTATTCCAAGTTCTTTATTTATCTCTTTTATAGTAAGTAAAGAAAAAGGTTGTGTATACGTGATTGCAACGCTATAAGACAACGTACCATTAATGTTTAGGTTAGCATCTTCAACCTTTGTTGCATGAACCCTGTACTCACCAACCGTTGACTTCATGGCTTGGCTAACAATGTTTGCTTTATTTTTATTAAAACAATCACTTAAGGTCATTGAACTTGAGCAAATAACCTTTCCATCAAAGAAGACTTTTTTCTCCTTATCAGCATCTTGTTTGAGCCTCGTCTCAATGTCTTTTTTTAGCTTGGCAAGTTCTAGCTCTTTGCTCTTTTCTATGGCTTGCTTTTCGTCTTCATTATTTTTTATCTTCTTAACAAGTTGAGCTTCTTTATTAGTATCACTATTTAACTTAGCAACGCTTTCATTATAAATAGCAATATTATTTTGCAGTCGATTAATAAGATACTCGTTAATTTCTTTTTTTTCACTCGTAAGATTCACTAACGAATTATATGTGGACTCTATATCTTCTTGCTTGTTACCAATTTCATTAATCACTGCATCATTATTATATCGCAGTATATCAACTTCATCGTAAAACTGTTTGAGTTTTATATTGACACTTTGGGTATCGAATTTTGTATAGATCTCTTTCTTCTTAGCCAACTCCTCTGGCGACAGTTGCAGTTGAGCAAATGAAACAGAAGGGAGCAAAACAGAGAGAAGCAATACTGGCTTTGTTATGTTCTTCATAATATTTGACGTTAATTGTTAGTTTACTTAGTTTCAATCATATCTTTGGCGATAGATAGAAACAAGTAAACGCTAACATTGTTCTGACATTTATTTCAAAGGTGAGATCATGGGCATATTTTATTCAGGTGATAAATTAGAATCATGAATGTTAATTGTCTACATCTTTAAATCTACAATAAACGAAAGCCTAAGGAACAATCTGAATCATCGTGGTTTCAGTTCACAAATGAGTTGAGACGACTCCATCGCTACTCTCTTTCGTCTTTCTAAGATTCTCATCTCATTAAGACGATCCAACCTTGTACACAAGTTAATTACTAGGTACATCAAAGCGCAGGGAGACACGCAACATGCTCTTAATCGTTGCTTTGGGAGTGGTAGTAGTCTTCTCCATTTGTACGTTTTCGTGATATTGGTAAACACTCTACCTTCATTTCGGTCCAAGACACCGATAACCTGAGTGATTTAGCGTATCACGCAGAGATGCAATCGGAAGTTGTTAGCTTTTTAGCCACCGGAAGTAGTGCAATTTCTGACGCTAATTCAGTGTTAGAATAGAAGTTAATTAAGAGATATAAAGCGAGTCGTAGACTCGCTTTTTTCATTTTAATACATCAAGAGACATCAACAACTCTGCTATCATCATCAGCTTGGTAACGTGCCCATATCTCCTCAAGAGTTTCAGTCTTGAGACTTATCCCTCTCTCTTTTAGAAAATCCTCGTTGTACAACTTTGAGTAGGAACGATCCGCCAAGTCACAACTAAAAGTAACAATTGTTTTTCCTTTGCCCATTCTCGCAGCAGTGTACAGCGCTCCCGCGACGTTCAGTGAAGAACTGCTGCCAAGAACAATACCGTCATGTTCCGCTACCAAACGAGAGATAGCTACTAAATCCTGATCAGGCAAAGTGATTGCGTGGTTGATTTTCGCCTGCCTGAAGTTATCTACCGTTCTCATAATGCCTATCCCTTCGGTAAACGAACTCCCTGTAGATTGGTATTCTCCGTTTTGCAGAAAAGAATGAATACCTGAGCCATCAGGGTCGACCAGCCACGTTTTCAGATTTGGCTGTTGCTGCGAGAGGTAGTGAGAGTTTCCGGCAATTGTACCACCTGTCCCTACTACAGACACTAATGCGTCTATATTGCCTTCGGTTTGTCGCCAGATTTCGGGGCCCGTATTTAAATAGTGCGCTCGGTAATTGCTTAGGTTCTCAAACTGATCAGCCCACCAGTAATCTTCATGCTCCTCACCTATCCTCTTGGCAGTGTGGTAAAAGTGTTCAGGGTTTGCAAATGGGCAAGGGTCGACTAGCAACAGTTCTGCGCCATAGAGGGAAATCATTCGTTCTTTTTCTTTCGCCTGCCCTTTTGGCATCACGACCAACATCTTGTAACCAAGTGCCTTAGCCACTAGTGCGAGCCCGATACCGGTATTTCCTGCGGTCCCTTCTACTATAGTCATACCGGGTTTTAGTTTTCCCGCGTCAATGGCATCGGTCACCAACTGAAGCGCGGCTCTATCTTTTATTGAACCACCTGGGTTCTGTTGTTCGCACTTGAGAAGGATGTTACAACCTGATATCTCTGAAAGGCTATTAATTCTGACCAGATCGGTGTCACCGATGAGTTCACTGACATTGTTTGCAATAGAGGCAATTGACATAATAGCTCCACTTATCTATCTGATTTATTTAGCGTGTATCTTCATTGTTAATTATCATAAGCGTAGTTAGGTGGATTGCTTAGTCAAGATAAGCGCAAAGGAAGATGGTATTTATAAAGCGCTTTCGTATAGAGAAGCTCGACGAAGTTTGGTATTTTATCTTAAACCAATTACACATCAGACCACTCGTACATTCAGTGTTTAACGCCGTAATAGCAAGGTCAACGGGTCAAATGGAAACGCCTGTAAAACTCTAAAGGAATCAATTTTTCATGTTACAGAAAACGAAACATGCTTTAGTCGTCGAAGGCGGCGCTATGCGAGGCATCTTTGCCGCTGGGGTTTTAGATGGCTTTATCGACCATAATTATAATCCTTTTGATTTTTGTATTGGAGTTTCTGCAGGGGCGACTAATATAGCCTCGTGGTTATCCAATCAACGAGGACGAACCTACACCATCATTGCTGACTACTCGTGTCGTCCAGAATTTATTAACTTCCATAACTTTGCTAAGGGTGGTCACTGGCTAGATCTCGACTGGTTATGGGATCATATTGCGATACATTATCCCTATGATATGCAAGCATTTAACGAACAGCCTATTCCTTTCCACATTGTTACAACCGACATTAACACAGGAGCTCCTGTATACACGTTAGGATCACAAAGTAATTTAGAAATGATTCTAAAGGCATCATGCTCTGTGCCTGTCGCCTACCGAACGCCTATAGATATCGATGGAAGAAAGATGATTGATGGAGGAGTTGGTGATTCAATTCCCGTGATTGAGGCGTACAAAAGAGGCGCTAAGGTCATCACAGTGGTTCTGTCGCAAAAGCAAGGCTATGTCAAACGACCACCTAAAGCACCTTGGCTACTGCGTAGATTTATGAAAAACACTCCTCTACTGGCAGAAGCTATGATCAACCGCGCAGATCAATATAACCAAACGATGGAGTTTATTAACAACCCTCCACCCGACTGCAATATTCACGTTATTACTCCAGAAGATAGTTTTTCTGTGGGACGGCTAACAACAAATAAAGACAAGCTTGAAGCGGGATATCAGATGGGGTTAAGAGCAGCAGACAAAGCGGTACAGCAAGATACATAAAGTGTGTTGTCTTTACGCTCACCATTTTACGAATAACTAGAACTAAAAAAGCGAGCACTAGGCTCGCTTTGTACTATTCATTTTCTATTCTGGTTACAGCAGTTCTACCGACTGCTGTGCAATCACAAACTCTTCATTCGTCGGAATAACCATTGCTACAGCACCTAGCATCTCAGATTTACCGATGATGCCAGCGTTTCCGAAGCGAGCATCTTCGTTGCCTTTCACATCTTCTTTAAAGCCAAGAAGTTTTAGGTTGTTTAAGATCTCGCTACGGATTGGCATAGAGTTTTCACCAATACCACCTGTGAAGATGATGCCATCAAACGAATCTAAAGCTGCTAGGTAAGATGCGATGTATTTTGAGACGCGGTAAGTAAACACTTGGAATGCTAGTTTAGCACCTTCATGACCTTCTTCCATCGCTTCTAAGATGCCACGTGCGTCGCTCGTTAGTCCAGAAACACCTAGGAAGCCAGACTCTTTGTTAAGTGCGTTAAATACTTTGTCCTGTGACCAACCCTTTTTCAAAAGGTATTCAATAATACCTGGGTCTAGGTCGCCACAACGAGTACCCATCATTAGCCCTGATAATGGCGTGAAACCCATTGAAGTATCGACTGAATCACCATTGTTGATAGCACATACAGAAGCACCGTTGCCAAGGTGGACTGAAATGAAGCTAGACTCTTCAATAGGTTTATTGATCATCTTCGCTGCTTCGCGGCTTACAAAATAGTGGCTAGTACCGTGGAAGCCGTAACGACGGATGCCGTAGTCGGTGTATAGTTCATTAGCAATAGCACCAGTGTATGCACGCTCAGGCATTGTTTGGTGGAACGCTGTGTCAAATACTGCAAACTGAGGAAGAGAAGGAAATGCTTCCATCGCTGCTCGGATACCGATAGCGCCTGCTGGGTTATGTAGTGGAGCAAGATCCGCAAGCTTTTCAATTTCCGCTGTTACTTCTTCGTTGATGCGTACAGTCTTAGTGAATTTCTCACCACCGTGAACAATACGGTGACCTACAGCAACGATGTTCTCTTGTAGGCCAAGTTCATCTGTTAAACCCACAAGCTTGCTGATTGCAATTTTGTGGTGACTGTCGTCGCCTTCGATAGCGATTTCAGTTTTTTCACCATTAAATTTCCAGCTCATACGAGATTCAGGAAGGCCAAAGCACTCTCCAAGACCAGACAGAACTGCTTCACCACTTGCTGAGTCGATTACAGCGAATTTCAGAGATGAACTACCAGAGTTAATCACGAGAACAAACGAATTAGACATGGGGGGATATCCTGTTTTGAGCATTGATGGAAGACGACTTCCTAATATTTGTTTGTATTATTCAATATTTTTTGAATCTTTCAACTTTCTTTTATACAAACAACTGTATCAAAATGATATTTATTGATAATGATCAAGGTCCTATTTAATTCACATCTTGAATTTAATCGGTTATATCCCTTGATTATAGGGCAGGTTTGCACCAGTTGCATATTCGTCATACAAAAAAGCCGGGCATGAGCCCGGCTTTCAACTATTTTTGAATAGAAGCGATATTATGCTTCATCACGACGATTGCGTGAGAAACTGCGCTCACCACGGTGACTACCACGATGGTCGCCACCACGGTTACGGTCAAAACGACGCTCGCCATCACGACCACGACCACCTTCACGGTTGCCATCGCGGTTGCCACGATAACCACCACCCTCACGGTTGCCACGGTAACCACCACGGTTGCCATCACGGTTACCGTCACGACGACCACCATCACGACGACCACGAGGCTCACGGAAATCAGTGAAGTCTACCACTACCGCACCCGCTTCTTTTTGGCGAATACGTAGTTTACGAAGTTTACCAGCAACATCAGAGGTCATTTGCTTTGGAAGCTGAACGTAAGTTGACTCACGATCTAGCTTAATTGCACCAATAGAACCTTTAGTTAGGCCAAGCTCATTCGCAAGTGCACCTACGATGTCTTTAACTTGAACGCCTTGCTCACGACCTACTTGCAGTTGGTATGTATCCCAATCGGCAGTGTTGAAGCTACGACGACCATCACGGCCTCCGTCACGGCCACCCTCACGGCGCTCTTTACGACGTTGCTTATCACGCTCGATAGCCGCGATCATTGGATCTTCACCAATGTAGAATAGAGGGCGTTTGCCTTGTTGACGCTTAAGTAGAATCGCTGCCAATGTTGCTGCATCGATTTCTAGGCTTTCTTGTAGTTTCTCTACAAGCTCAGCGAATTTGTCTAGAGACTTATGCTCTTTCTCTTGCTCAAGCTCTGCACCTAGCTTAACTAGACGAGCTTCTGCAACTTTGTCACGTAGAGGAAGTTGGATTTCTTCCATTGATGACTTAGTCACTCGCTCGATAGTACGAAGCATACGGATTTGGTTAGTGCGAACTAGAAGAATCGCCTTACCTTTACGTCCAGCACGACCAGTACGACCGATACGGTGGATGTATGACTCAACATCAAACGGGATGTCGTAGTTAAATACGTGTGTAATACGCGGTACGTCAAGGCCACGTGCAACAACGTCAGTCGCTACTAGGATGTCGATAACACCTTGTTTGATGTGGTCAACAGTGCGCTCACGCAAAGATTGAGGAATATCACCGTGTAATGCTGCCGCTTTAAAGCCACGTGCAGATAGCCAGTCAGCTAGACGCTCAGTATCTTGGCGAGTACGTACGAATACGATTGACGCGTCTGTTTCTTCAGTTTCAAGAAGACGTGCCATTGCTTCGTCTTTCTCTACACCTTTAACAACCCAGAACTGCTGCTCTACTTTGTCTACCGTGTGGTTTTTACCAGCTACGTCAACGTACTCTGGCTCACGCAAGAAACGATCAACGATCTTCTTAAGCATTGGAGGCATAGTCGCAGAGAATAATACGCGCTGTGCTGTTTCTGGTGCGTGCTCCATGATCTCTGTTACATCATCAACAAAGCCCATGTTAAGCATTTCGTCTGCTTCATCAAGAACGAACGTGTGTACTTCGTCTAGGTGTAAACGGTCACGGTTGATTAGGTCTTGAACACGACCAGGAGTACCAACAACAATGTGAGCACCGTTTTTAAGTGCACGCATTTGATCAACGATAGATGCACCACCGTAGATCTCTAAAACTTTTAAACCATTGATGTTTTGACCAAGGTTTTTCATTTCCGCTGCAACTTGGATAGCAAGTTCACGAGTCGGCGCAAGAACCACAGCTTGTGGTTTACGTTGGTCAAGATTTAGCTTGTTAAGCAGTGGAAGAGAGAATGCAGCTGTTTTACCAGTACCAGTTTGAGCTTTACCTAGCGCATCTTTGCCTGCTAGCAAGTGCGGAATTGCCGCAGCTTGGATAGGAGTTGGAGATACGAAACCCATTCCGTCAAGAGCAGAAAGGATTGAGTCGTTCAGCGCTAAATCGCTAAACTGAATTGAAGAATCTTGCATTGGGATCCCATTTATCAATTATTAACTAAGGTCCCACGAGCTCTACCAATTCCAAACTGATCCAGATTGCTTCTAAAGCAAACCTTAAAGAGCTGATTCCATTCAGATGCGGATAAGTAGCAAATCGCATCAAGCCGCTAGGGACGTAAACAAGGAGGCGGATTATTCCCTAAAAGCACAAAAAAAGCCAGAAAAAATTGAAATACATCACAATTTTCTTCTCGATGACAAAATTCTGTATAAAGCGTCATCAAATTTACATCTAATACGCTTAAAACCTAGCCTTTCCTGACTTATTTCGGCTAGGCATATTCCGGGCATTTGGGTATAGTGTCGACACTTTCATCGTTAAGAAGTAGATACATGTTCCAAGACAATCCGTTACTTGCACAACTTAAGCAACAAATCCAAGAAACCCTTCCAAAAAAAGAAGGGACGATTAAAGCAACTGAGAAAGGGTTTGGCTTCCTAGAAGTTGACGCGAAAAACAGTTTCTTTATTCCACCTCCATACATGAAGAAATGTATGCATGGAGATAAAGTTGTTGCAATTATCCGTACTGAAAAAGACCGAGAAGTAGCGGAACCACAAGAACTTATCGAACAGGCTGTCACGCGATTCATTGGCCGAGTCAAACTTATCAAAGGAAAACTTAACGTTGTTCCTGATAGCCCTACTCTTAAAAAGCTCACACTTAAAGCCAAAACTAAGAAAGGCATTAAGTCAGATGATCTAAATGACGGTGACTGGGTCGTAGCACACGTAATTCGTCACCCATTAAAAGATGATGGCGGTTTCTTTGTTGAAATCACGGAAAAGATCACAGACACCAATGACAAAATCGCACCTTGGTGGGTAACATTGGCTCAAAACGATTTACCAAAGACTGAACCAGCCGGCCTTGAAAACTGGGAAATTAACGATCATTCCGATTTAGAGCGTATCGACCTAACAGACGTTCCATTTGTCACTATCGATGGCGAATCAACAAAAGACATGGACGATGCACTTTATGCAAAGAAAAATGACAATGGCAGTTTTGAACTCACCATTGCTATTGCTGATCCAACCGCTTATATCACACCAGAAGACGATATGGATAAAGTCGCCAGAGAGCGCGGCTTCACTATCTACCTTCCGGGACGTAATATCCCAATGCTACCTCGCGATTTAGCGGACGATCTCTGTTCGTTAATTGAGAATGAAGTACGTCCAGCGATTTGTTGCAAAGTCACAGTAAGTGCTGACGGCGTAATTCAAGATGATATTCAATTCTTTGCTGCCAACATAAAATCTCATGCACGTCTGGCTTACGACAATGTGTCTGATTGGTTAGAAACCGGAACATGTGACAAATGGCAACCAAGTGAAGAAATCGCTCAAGTAGTTACTGAACTAAATGAGTTTGCCAATGCTC
The DNA here is from genome assembly GCF_022432925.1 of Vibrio sp. CyArs1. Taxonomy (NCBI): domain Bacteria; kingdom Pseudomonadati; phylum Pseudomonadota; class Gammaproteobacteria; order Vibrionales; family Vibrionaceae; genus Vibrio; species Vibrio sp. CyArs1. The sequence continues at coordinate 534,163 of NZ_JAKRBO010000001.1, forward strand.
GCGCGCAATGGCGCGAGACACACGCCGTTGTGTTCCCTGACCGTCCAGATTATCGCTTTGAGCTTAGTGGAGACAATGACGTCGTAGCTATCCACGCAGATATGCGCCGTGTAGCCAACCGCTTGGTAGAAGAGTCCATGATTACCGCCAACATTTGTGCTGGCCGTGTTCTGAGTAAAGCGTACGGCTATGGCGTTTTTAATACTCATCTTGGCTTTAAAGCGGACAAGCTGAAAGATGTTGTAGAGCTGGTCAACCAAGGTAAAGAAGACAACCTTTATACTGAAGAAAGCCTGTCAACTCTTGAGGGATTTGCTCAACTCCGCCGTAATCTTGGTGGTTTAGATTCAAGCTACCTAGATAACCGGATTCGCAAGTACCAAGCGTACAGTGAAATCAGCAACCAGCCAGATGCTCATTATGCAATGGGCTTGGACGTGTACGCGACGTGGACATCTCCTATTCGTAAATATGGCGATATGGTCAACCATCGTCTGTTGAAAGCCTACATTCTTGGCTCTGAACCATCACAACAGCCAGATGATGCTTTAGGTGAAGAGCTTGCTCTACATCGTAAACACCATAAGATTGCTGAGCGTACTGTAGGTGATTGGTTATATGCTCGTACACTTGCTGACGAACCTAAGAAACAAACACAGTTCACCGCAGAAATCTTTGATATCAATCGCGCCGGTATCCGTGCTCGTTTGCTAGAAAATGGCGCTTCTGTGTTTATTCCAAACCCACTCATCGTTGACAACAAAGAGCGCATTGAAGGAAACAACGAGAACGGCACGGTTTCTATTGATAAAGAAGTCGTATATCGTCTAGGGGACACGTTTAAAGTAATACTGAACGATGTGAATCAAGAAACACGTAGCCTAATCGCTAAGCCTGTTGAAGTATTTGCTGATGCACCTAAAAATGCATCAACAGAGCAAAGCGATGAAACGGCTAAATAGCCAATAGCATCTCGCTAGATAATACAAAAAGGGAGCCATCGGGCTCCCTTTTTAATATGAATGATGTTTTGTCGTTCATGCCTCACCAAAAGTACGCTTTAGGATCTTTCTCAATCTCCCTCATCACCGCGGTAAGGTCCGTACTTTTACCCAGAAATGGATATGGCATCCAGTTGTCCCCTTCATCTTCATCGGGAACGAAAATCGACCATTCTCTGGTATTGGAATCGAATAGGACTTTAACGACGACACTGGTGTAACTGGAAGAGCTTGAGTCCAATAGATAATGAGCTTTAGAAAACAAGACGCCATGCTCAACCATTTCAAACAAGGATTTACCCAATTCAACAGGCATGCTCTTGTTACGGTTGCTGCAAACAATTTCGGCACATCTTTCTAGGCGACATTGTGACATTTCGATAAGTGTCATATACCCCACCTTTTGGCTGACTATGTGTTTAATATAACTGCTTTTTGGATAATTTGTTAGCGTTCGACGCCACACAGTAACCATTTTTATCCTCTAATTTATTGGCTATGCAACTCCACTTCACAAAAGTGTCACACAAACGAAATATGATGTGGCAAATTCTCACTTTAATTGGAGTTTCTCTATGCTTCGCGTCGCTTTAGCCGCTCTACTCTCCTTCTCTGCTATAAACACTGTAGCAGCACAAGAAGTCAATATTTCTGGTTCTACATCTGTTGCTCGTGTTATGGATGTCTTGGCAGAACAATACAACACGTCACACAGCGACACGTTCATAGCCGTTCAAGGAATCGGTAGTACAGCAGGTATCACCCTAGTAGAAAAAGGGGCGGCGGATATCGGTATGAGCAGCCGTTATCTTACAGAACGTGAAAGCAGTGAAAGTCTAGACGTTTTTCCTATTGCTTACGATGGTCTAGCTATTGTGGTCAACCTAGCAAACCCGGTTCAAGACCTCACTCGAGAACAGTTGTTTGACATCTATAAAGGAAAAATTAATAACTGGAAGCAAGTTGGTGGCCCAGATCAGAAGATTGCTGTTGTGACACGTGAGGCCTCTTCAGGCACGCGTTCAAGTTTCGAAAGTCTGTTGGGCTTGACCCAAATCATCAATGACAGACTAGTCTCTGATATCAATCCAACGAACCTCGTTGTAAATAGCAACAGTATGGTAAAGACCATTGTTAACAACAACCCACACGCCGTAGGTTACATTTCTGAAGGTTCTGTCGACCGTTCAGTTAAGGCCATTAAGTTTGAAGGTGTGGAAGCAACCACCAAGAATATCTCCGAAGGGAAATACAAGCTCGCACGTCCTTTCCTTTTGCTACACAAGAAAGATGACATTGATGATGACGCGGATAAATTCATTTCTTTCGTGCTATCTAATGAGGGACAATCCCTCATCCAAGAATATGGCTACACGCCTATAAAAAAGTAGTAAAGTCATCGCTACATTAGGGAAAGCATTTGCTTTCCCTTTTTCGTCTCTACCAAGATTGGAATCGTTGAATACATAATTACGACACTTCTGTCATTTCCCATGTTATCGCAACCTGCTATGTTGTTAATCAGAAATGGTTTATCCCCAATAGGAGTCTATTCATGATTGTCACCACTACTCAAACCGTTGAAGGAAAGCGTATAGTTGCTTACAAAGGCGTGATCGCCGGCGAAGCGATCTTAGGTGCCAATGTCTTTAAAGACATGTTTGCTGGCCTGCGAGATATTGTAGGCGGACGCTCGGGCACCTATGAGAGAGAGCTACAACGTGCGCGTGAAATCGCACTAAAAGAATTAGAACAAAAAGCCGCTGATGCTGGCGCGAATGCTGTTGTGGGTGTCGACCTTGACTATGAAGTACTAGGGACTGGCAACGGCATGTTAATGGTGTCGGCGAGTGGCACTGCAGTCGTTGTTGATTAAAGACGAATAAATAAGGCAGCGAATGCTGCCTTATTTGATCACTCTAAAAAATATCAGAGTTTGGTTACAGTCAGCGTTGGATTGGCTTTATTTGTTGCATCCAACTTGAAACGATAGTTTCCCTCTTCAGCAATATTTATAGTGACATTATCATTGCTACCTGCAGTAAGAGTGCTTGCCTCACCCAAAGTAACACTCACTTCGCCACCAAAGTTTGTCTCTGCGTTCCAAGATGCATCGGCGACCTTCATATTAAAACTTCCCGTTTGCACTTCTATATCTAACTGGTAAATATTATTGGCAATATAGCTAAACTTGGCATTGGAATTTTCCGTAGGGGCATCCCATGTCGTGATCGATCCACGTAAGTAGAGTTCAGTACTTCCGAATGGTGCGATACTAGATACATCTTTATTACTGTTGTCTATCGGCAAGCCTACACCCTGGCTCTCACCTTGAGGAAGTACAAAGACAGCGGTTGTCAATGCTGGTACAGAGAAGATTTCATTACTAAATGAGGCTGTTTTCACTTCACTATCATAAGACGACTTTTGAACCGGATGTAGTTCAAAACCGCTAGCTCCTTCAATCTTGAACTCCTTAGTAACTGCCGTCGAGTTAACCACAACCACCACCGCATCATATGCAGAATCAAGATCAGCACCCGCACTGGTTCCATCATCAATCGTCATGACAATTAAACCTTGTGTTTGACCCTGACCAACGTTGCGGAAATCGACTCGTTTCATGACCTCCTCAGCACTATCTAAGCGGAACAGCTCACTACTACTTCTAATTTTAAGTAACTCTAAGAATTGTTGTTTGGTTAGTTCAATGTCCGTTTGAGACGGTTTGACACTAGGATCGGCTATGATTTTTCTGATCAAATCCCAGTTAGCACCATCTTTGTCTTCTCGAGGTAAACCAACATTCCAGTTATTGTCTGAACCATCGAAGCGAACGCGATTATACCAATCTCCTGAGTCGTAGGAATCTCGCTGCATCGACTTAGACCGCAATAGCTCTGAGCCCATGTGAATAAATGGAATACCCTGCCCCAACATTACGGTTGAAAGCGATACAGTCTGCATTCTAGCTCGCTTCGCCGAATCTATCCCTGTCGCAATCTTGTAGGCGTTGTTGTCCCAAAGTGTTTGGTTATCATGCTTCGATACGTAAGAGATATTCTCCGATGGGAACTTAGTATAGCCTGCCGGGGCGCCATTATAATCCACATCTTTGCCGCGTTTAGTCTCACCACTGTAATCCAAGAGAACATAGTCAGCTAAATTGCCCGCCATACCTAAACGGACGATATCTTGGTTGTGAAGTCTATCGTTTGTTGTTTCAACTGATTCGATTACCTCTTCATTAGGATAAGCCGCATTACCAAACCCTTGATTAAACCTTAGTGCATGGCGGCCATCGCTGTTAACGCCGCCATCAAAAGGACTACCACCACGTACTGCGTCTCGCAATCGATCAGAAAACGTACCAATTTCAGTACCAGCCATAGCTAGCTGTGTGGCTTGCTCGAATCGAGCATGATTAGAAACTTCACCAAAATCCCAACCTTCACCATAGAAAATGGTATCGGGATCAATCGCTTTCACTTTCTCTAACGCATAAACCATCAAGTCTTTTGGTTGGTGCCCCATAAGGTCAAAACGGAAACCATCGACTTTGTAGTCACCAGCCCAAACTAATAGTGAATCAACCATTAGCTTACCCATCATCAAGTTTTCCGTCGCAGTATTGTCGCAACAGGTCGAGTTTTCTACGCCTCCGGAATTGGCGTTGAGCCTGTGATAATACCCAGGAACAATTTTATCCAACACTGACTTATCATTTACGCCAGAGGCATTGGTGTGGTTATATACGACATCCATGACGAACTTAAGTCCCATATCATGAGTCGCTTTTACCATTTGGCGGAACTCTTTGATTCTTAGTGAACCTTCAGCGTCGGTAGCGTAACTACCTTCAGGAACTGTGTAATGGAATGGATCATAGCCCCAGTTAAAACTGTCATACATTCGTAGGTCATTCATCAAAGACTGCGCATTCGCACTCGCCGGGTCATAGTTTTGCAATAAATCTTCAATGACCTGCCCACTATCTGCTGTAGAACAAACCGCAGCTTTAGCATTAAGAGCACATAGATCACCGACCGTATCGGTAATATCAACTCTATTGACCTCATCAACCGTAGCAATATCAAACACAGGTAATACATGCAACGTTGTTAAGCCCGCTTGTTGCAATGACTTCAGATGTGTTACTGACTCTCGAGTATCTTCGGTTAGTGCTAAATACTTACCATTCAATGCTTCCGTCCCTCTAGAATCACTGAAGCTAAAATCACGTATGTGAGATTCGTAAAGGACATGATCCTCAGCTTTAGATAATTGAGGACGAGAATAGGCTTCGTCATTCCAACCTTCAGGCATTAATAACGTATCATCGAGATCTACAACTTGAGAATATAGAGAATTTGCAGACACGCTAAGTGAATATGGGTCGGTTACCAATCGCTGCTCCACTTTACCCGTCGTAGGATGGTACACCTTAACGTCGTAACGATAGAACTGGTTCAGCGCTCCACTTACGCCATCCGAGGACCATATGCCAGTATCTGCATCTTCAGTCATTGGATATACACTATCTAGGGTCTTATCTTCATTATAAACTTCTACCGACACTGACATTGCTGTTGGTGCCCAGAGTTTAAACGTCACATCGTTTCCTTCAACAATAGCACCGAGTGTTTGAGCTATTGCATTACCCCCATCTTTTGAGGCAAACACAGAGTCAAGAACCCCGGCTGTTTGAAGCTCAGTGGCGGTAATAATTTCATTGCTCTTGTTATATGCGACTATCACAAGTTGTTTTTTTAAAAGTGTATGTCGTGTCTCCGCATTCACATCAATGTTGAGGGCAGTCAAGCTCGCTAGGTGCTTATAGCGAGCTTTGAGTGGCTCAGGCAACTCACCCGAAATGGTGAGTTCAACGTGTCCATCTTGCCCTTGAATAGACCTATCATCATTCATTGTGATGCTGCCGTCTTCACTGTAGAACAGAACCACTTTATCTGCCGTCGAGGCGGCTTCCCAACCAATTGTGGTACCATCTAACCAGTGAGCTGCGCGCCCATCGATCGCGACAGGTCTATCAGCAGTAGGGACGTAATAAATTTGGCTACTGCCATGGAAACCAAATAATCCCTTATTGTCATCAAGTTGACGTAGTTGAACCTTGTGATTTCCACTCCCAAAGGCTTTCTCATCTCCTTTGTGAAGTATAAAGTTCATACATTCGTGAGGGTCTGATGCATCTGGGTTCACCTTCAGAACATAATAAGCGCCATAGGTAGAGCTAATTCCTGTATACCCAAATGGAGCATCCCAGCTCGTTCCACCATCACCAATATTCATTGCTTCTAGGTCAGTACTTTCACACCCTTCGCCATTCCACAGGTGTAACCCCCAACCAGCGTACGGGTCACCAGATTGAGCCGCTGAGTCACGTTTGTAATAGATGACGACTTCATTCTCGCCAGCCTTATACAAGCCATCCACATCCCCACTATTGCCACCAGCCTCTGTTCCAGACTCACTATTCGTATTGCATCCTGCGAGTAATACAATTGAAATCAGTGGTATAAGCGTTTTAGCTGCCACTGTCATCTTCGGTTTATTATCGTCCACTTTTCAACCTTTTATTATTGAGGGTAAATCGGTTAGTTCACTCTCTATGCTATGAAAAGTGATGCTCAACAAAATGTGAACAATGCATGTTAAGTTTTTGTATCGGATAAAATAACAGAGCGTTTGAAGCACTATCACATACTGGGAAGTCTTAGCACCATATTATGCAACACAGTGCTCATTTTGATCTTACAGATTTTAAAGGCTTAGATACTGGGGCGTAGAGTTTGAGGATGATAACTCAACCTGCAATTGGCGACTTGGATCAGATTTTGTTATGACCTTATTTTCAACTCAAAAATATTAAGCTGCTACAAGCGGCGTTGTTTTGGAAACATCAACCAATAATGAAGTTCGCAGGCAATATGGGAAAGTAATTTATTGCTTTATTGACAGATTCGTTAGCTACGACAGCCACCCCACTCTAAATGACACACCTACGAAGACAAATACAACAGAAATTATGGTTACTGGAATAATATGAAGTGCCATGTCTACAAGGTTGTCCTTCGATAGCTTTGGGATTACTCGAAAACGCGCATCGAGAGCCAAAGTAACCGTTAGAGCAAGCAAAACCAATTTCGCCGCAATACCATGAGCTAGTGGAATTGACATATCGAACCATAAACTAACATCAGGAAGGATCTGATAAGACATCATCAATCCCGTAGTCACTTGAATAACTAACGCTGGCATTCCGATCTTTTCATAGTTCTGCTCGAACTCAAGTAGCATTTCAGGTGACTTGTATTTCAATACTTTAGGTAGGACTACAATACTCAAAATTAGATGACCACCCGTCCAGATTGACGCACCTAAAATATGCAGCACTAAAAGCCAAGCAAACATGTGCCTTCCCTTTTCTTGTTCTGTTAAATTAATCTTAATTATTAACATATTGAACAATAAAGATATGACGAGGATCATACAAATGTAATGATATTTATTATCGTTTATTTGAGTATTAGAGGTAGGGCACTTAATAGAGCTAAAGAACTGTGCGTAATTTATGACAACGCAGAGATAGATTAGAGGGAGTGGAGGCGCCTCCCGGAGTCGAACCGAGGTCCACGGATTTGCAATCCGCTGCATAGCCACTCTGCCAAGGCGCCATAATTTGTGTGCTAACAATTAGCGAATAGATGGTGCCCCGGGCCGGACTTGAACCGGCACAGCGCGAACGCCGAGGGATTTTAAATCCCTTGTGTCTACCAATTCCACCACCAGGGCACGCAATTTCTTGCGATGCCGATTACTGAACAGTAAAACACCATCTGTTTCTTACCGCAGTTGCAGTAAGACTTTAATATGGAGGCGCCTCCCGGAGTCGAACCGAGGTCCACGGATTTGCAATCCGCTGCATGGCCACTCTGCCAAGGCGCCTTAATTTGGGTGCTAATTAATTAGCGAATAGATGGTGCCCCGGGCCGGACTTGAACCGGCACAGCGCGAACGCCGAGGGATTTTAAATCCCTTGTGTCTACCAATTCCACCACCAGGGCACGCAATTTCTTGCGATGCCGATTACTGAATAGTAAAACACCATCTTTTTCTTACCGCAGTTGCCGTAAGACTTTAATTTTGAGCGACTCACTAGGTTTCCGTTCTTCAACGGTCTTGGTGTGACGTTAATCTTGGCAAGGTTGCCTATAACAGTCTCGCTAGTCTCGCATACGTTTTCATCGGGGTTTCCCGTGAGAACGAGGTGTACTTTAACGGATTAAGTTTTTGCGTCAACAGTAAATTTTAACTTTATGAATCAACTGACTAAATATCGAGCCAAGCAGTATGAAGGCCATACAAATCGACTAATTCAGCACCACTTATAAGTTGGCGATCTTGCGATCCAATTGATATTTTTCGTCTGTAATGATTTTCTCAAGTACTTCAACGCGCTCAGATAAGCTTTTTATTTGTTGTACCAACTCGCTATTTAAACCTTCCGCCCCTTCCATGGCTTTCTCTAGTTCAATCGCCCTCATTTTTTCGCGATGAGCGAAAAATGTTCGCAGCATACCTCGACCAAAAATAGCGCCAAAAATGATGAGAACAACCAAGACTTCAGACATAAGCACCTCCACGAATATAGTGATAACTCACCATAGTCGTCGACTAACTTAAACGCAAACTGTTAACAATGCTGAAAACGGATTTCGAGGCTTAGGTCTCAGACAAGGTGAATTAGCTGTCCAAACGTTAGTGAGTACAGTGAGGGAGAATTCTTAGAGCCAGAAAGAACGAAACCCCGACGATTGTCGAGGTTTCTGAATAATGGAGGCGCCTCCCGGAGTCGAACCGAGGTCCACGGATTTGCAATCCGCTGCATAGCCACTCTGCCAAGGCGCCTTTCTATTAACACACTGAGCTGCTGCTCCGTCGTGTTCGGGGCGTACTTTACGGATTACTCAACATTAGTCAAACAAAAAACGATATTATCTCTTCGTTTGTCCAGATTAACGGCAATATGCTTAATCAAGCAGCGATCTAATGTACTAAGCGTTCTCACAGTCACATCTCTTAGTGTGTTTCACCACTTTTTCATCAAGCGTCCCACCAAGTTTGGATGATAGGACCAGCAATGATCAAACATACTCATCAGTGCGGGGTTGCCAAACTTAGAAAGGTTGATGGCGTGAAAGCGGTTTTTACGCTCTTTCAGTTGGTCGACTTTTTGTATCATCTCTTCGGATTGTTCCGGTGCGATAAAGTCGGAAATCACAACCATGTCTGCGTTTTTATAAGTATCAGTCCCCATCAAATCGATAGACTGAACTAATACTGGCTCTAAGTCAGTTCCGCCATGAAATGAATAGCTAAGAAAATCAGCAGCTTCTCGCAAACCATCTTGCTTAGTCAGTTCATACGTAATGTGTGTAGTAGAAAACAGAATCACATAGCATTCACGATCTTCAGCTAAAGCAATTTGCATCAGTGCGTAAGCCATTGCTTTGGCACACTGCTCAGGAAATCCACTCATCGAACCAGATGCATCGATACAAACAATAAATGGGCCCTTCTCTATTTCCACCTTACTGTTATCGGGTTTACTAGTTCGTACTTTTTTGAGCGTGCGTGATTTTCCTTGAGTTTTGTAGTTCATTAAGCGTTTATCAGCGAGATGTTTGTAAAACACCACTTCCAATTCGGGATAAGCGAGAAACATGGTTTCATTAGGAAGCAGTTTATTCAGATCGTCGGACTCGTGAATGCCTACTATATCATCCGTCGCCTCATCACTTTGCTCTTCAACCATCTCAACATCATCAGCTTGTGCTTTATTAAGTTCGGGATCATCCTGATCATTTGCCATTCGTCCAAGCTGTTCTGCTATCTCTTGTAGTCCCTTATTCTTCTTAAGAAACTCGGCATGGTTGTGCATCACTTTTAGATCAGTCTTGGTGAGTTTCGCAGAGGCCATATCCCACAAACGGCCCATAGCAGCTTCATCACCCTGCTCCGTCACGGTATCCATGTTTTGCATGGTTTCCATTCGTTGATACAAATCGGCGAGAAACTTCTCTTTACTTGCTTCTAACTCAGAGACCTCGGCTTGTTTAATCGCATCCGCTAGGCTCTTGTACCAAAGATCGCAAAAGAAACGGGGAAACATGGGATTATTAACTGACTTGTTTTTTTCTAGCAGACGCCTCGCCTGCATGTAGAATGCAGAATGCCACTCAAGTTGCTTGACGACATCATTAATGCGTTCAAAAAATGTCGCTTCATCCCAGTGGATGACCTCTTGATAGAGTGCAAGTTCTTTCTGGAAACGTTCGGTCTCACAAACACGAGTCATACGTTTTTTTACCGAGCCACGCCACTTCAACAAATGGCCTTTGACCGCAGAACGAACGCCGCGCTTTTCTGTGAGCGCAACAACTTGAGAGCGAGCCATCAAATCATTAACTGCCGAATCAATTAGACCTGAGTCGGCAATCATTAGCGCCAAGTTTAATCCGTCTGCTCCGAGCATCCATGCCTCCGGTGTTTTATCTTACGATGTCACTCAACCAAGTTAGCTAGCCATCTAATTAAGCAAAGCTCCTAGTCAAGTAAAGTTCCTAAGCGAGCTTTCTAGGCAAAAAAGTCATTTAATCCTTTGATTCTGGCGACTGCTTTCTCAGCTTCGGCATTAGTCGTTTCAAGTGTTTGCGTGACTGTTTGTAAGCTCACTTCCATCTCTGTTGGTATCTCTTGCTGAATAAAGCCGTGTGGTAGAGCTCCATGGAAGTTAGAGCGTACTTGTCTAAGGTGATATTCTGCATGAGTAAGCTGCGTTAATACCTGATCAGCTCTTGTCGTCCACTCTTGAAGTAAATTGGAGTCAATACCAGAAGTGGTCACAAGCGTAGTTAGAACAGAGCGATTAGCGATATCCTTAATAACGAGGTTATTGGCAGCGTCAATATCAAGCTTCAAGCGGCACAAATGCGTATTTTGGTTTACATAACCATACACCTCACTGCCACCTTCTTTGATGGCTCGGCTAAGCTCATCTTTTGCTACATAGACCCAGCGGCTATCGCCTTTTTCACTCTCAGATACTGACATGTTGCTTTGCAGCAAGACCAATTTGACTAGGTCCGTAGCCGGACCAACTTTGTATGATTTGGCGTTGCTAATATCGTACTGGTATACATCTTTTCGAAGCAGCCCCGTCGTGGATTCCATAGAAAGAGGCATCGCAAACTCAGCTTCGATTTCATCTTGAATATCAGCTAATTGCTCTTTACCTTCTTCGATCTGTTGGAATACTTCCTGTTGATCAAAGGCGTAGTTCAACGCAAAGTCACGAACAACATCGCGAACAATTTCTAGTGATTCTGGACTGTTCCACAGACAGTCTTGTAGTAGCAGTAAGTCGAGCGGGTTGACGCTATCGCGACCATTAAAGAACGCACTCGCCTTGAGGAGTTTTACCGCTTTCTTCCAACGACGGTCGGAAACATACAGGTCTGACTCCGAGAGTCTGCCTTGGTTTTCTTCTGCTGCGGACTCTAGCAAGGTTTTAAGTTGATAGAGTTTTTCAAAGACGGAATCAGTCAACTTGACGTTATCAAGTTCACGTTGCCATTGATGATATTCCTGATCGGTAATCGCCAAACCTTCGGGGATCTTCGCTTCTTCACTCGTGCCAACCGTTAACATTGATTTGAAGTTCTGTTTATTCTGAATACGATTTACAAATATGCGTACCAACATACGGTCATAGAGAGCTTCCAAACCGCTGTCTTCATCGGGCAGTTCATTTGAGGCGGAAACCAGCAAGCGCATAGGCACTCTTTCAATATCACTACCGTTCTTAAATGTTTTCTCATTCACGACGGTTAGTAATGTGTTTAAGATCGCAGGACCTGCTTTCCAGATTTCATCTAAGAAAACCACTTGAGCGGTAGGTAAGTAACCTTCGGTTAATCGTAAATAACGTCCGTTGTCTTTGAGCTCTTGAATACTAAGAGGGCCAAACACCTCTTCAGGGGTAGAAAAACGTGTCATCAAGTATTCAAAATAACTACTGTTATCAAATGCTTGTATCAATCGCTTCGCAATTAGGCTCTTAGCTATTCCAGGCGGGCCAAGCAAAAAGACACTTTCTCCTGCAAGGGCGGCTAATAAGCAAAGCTTTATGGTCTCTTCTCGTTCGTAAACGCCATCGGAAAGTGCTGAGGCGAGTTTATTAATTCGTTCAGATAGCAACGCTTTATCAGCGTGGGAAACAACTGTGGGCTTTATCATGCCAATACCTCTGTGCACAAAACAGGAATGCATAAATGATTTTATACATTTGTTATTATTATGTTACAAGATTTTTCATTCATGCTTTATTTAAAGCATGACCGCAAACCTAAAATTATCAAGCTGATTTTTATAGAGTTTTGTCACTAAGAGTCGCTTCAAACACCAGAACTCATTAGCCGAAAGTATGAGAAAGCGCCTGTTTTGCTCTATTAAACTGTAACGTAGGTTTTTTAATGAACTGTCCGACGAGACTGGGGTGATAACGCCATTGTGTATCGAATAGCCCTAAAACTTCTGGGTTACCATATTTTGAGAGACATAAAGAGTGGAACCGATTGTAGCGGCCACGTAATGACTCTACTCTTTCGACAATCTCCTGTTCCTGCTTAGGTGCGATGAAATCGGAGATCACCAGCAAATCGGCATTTTTGTATTGCTCACCTTGCATCAGTTCCACAGCGTGATTCAAGACCTTTCCAAGATCGGTTCCGCCTTTAAAGGTATAAGACAAAAAGTCACTCGCTTCTTTCAGTCCAGTCGTCCCTGTTAAGTCATAACTAATGAATGTGGAGGAAAACAATATGACGTGGCACTCGCGTTGTTGTTGTGCGGCCATTTTCATTAGTGAATACGCGATAGCTTTCGCTGATTTTTCCGGAGCACCCTGCATTGAACCTGAGACGTCTATCGCGATAAGCATAGGGCCTGTCTCCTTGTCTGCTTCACCCGTCGCTGTTTTAGGTGAATGTAATTGACGAACCGTACGTTGTTTACCTTCTGATTTGTAGGTTAGCAGTCGTTTTTCCACCAAGTGTTGATAGAAAATGGTTTCCAATTCTGGGTAGGCCAAATACATGGTCTCATTAGGAAGAAGATTGTTGATGTCGTTACTTTCGTGGATACCCACAATATCATCTGTCGCAAAGTCCGTTTTCTCTTCAACGACCACTTCATCGTGGCTCAATGCTTTATTTAGCTCTGGAGCATCCACTTCTTCTGCCATACGTCCGAGTTTGTCGGCAATATGTTTCAGCTCTTGATTATTCTCAAGGTACTCTGCTGTACGTTCTATGTGTCGCCAATCCTGCTTTGTTAGTTCTGCTCCTGCCAAATCCCAAAGCCTTCCCAATTTGCCCTGTTCGCCACCTTTTTGCAGGTTCTCCATATCTTTTAACGTATCGATTTTCTGATACATCTGTTTTAAGAATTTAGACTTCTGCTGGTCAACCGTTTGTTGTTGTTTCGATTCAACGGCCTGTTTTAAGCTTTCATACCACTGCTTACAAAACTGACGGGCAAACAGTGATTGTGGATAAGCATCGATATCACTCGCTAACTGACGAGCTTTAGGAAGGAAATGCGAATCTTCAGGGAGCTGCTCAATCAATTGACTTAATTGATCATCAAACTCTTGCTCCGTTAGATAGACTGCACGTTGATAAAGTTCGAGTTCAGATTGCAGAGACTCGGTATCTTGACCTTTGACGAGCTTGCGTTTAACAGATTTAGACCATTTGGCCATTGATGCTGTTAAGCTTTGCTTAAGTCCCTCATCGCTTCCCATCGCCAACAGGTCTGTTTGCTGCATGATGTCTCTAACCGCAGAATCAATAATTCCTGACTCTGCTACCATCATCGCCAAATTTAGACTGTCCGCACCAAGCATTTCGTTACCTATAAATAAACTTCACAACCGTGTAGACCTCTTGATATACCTAAATTTTTCATTGCATTACAGGTAAGAAACCCTAGTTTTCATTTTCGATCGCCATTTAATAAAACGTTCCCCTTATTATCCATCGACTTTTATGTCACGTTATGGTCATATTGAACCGTGATTACGTAAACCTTCTACGTACTTTATATCTAGCCATCAACGGATGATTTTATGGCCCAAAGAACAATTCATCAGTGGAAATCCATTGCCCTCGTAGAAGAAGACATTGAATTACCAAATCAGAAAAGCATTACGCACACGACAATTAAACACCCAGGAGCTGCGGTCATCCTTCCAGTTACCGAGTCCGGCGATATCCTGCTATTAAATCAATATCGGCCCTCACTTAAGAAGTGGCTTTTAGAGCTTCCTGCCGGGACGATGGAACTGGGTGAAAATGCTGAAAATTGCGCACACAGAGAACTGATTGAAGAAACGGGCTTCGAAGCTGGTAGTATGATTTCTCTAGGACAGGTGACACCACTCGCTGGCTTTTGCGACGAGATACAGCATCTGTATATTGCAAAATCACTCAAACCGAATCGCAGCTTAGAATGCGATGATGATGAAGTTATTGAATTAGTGACAATGTCACTAACGGAATTACAACAAAAAATAATCGATGGTGGCATCACGGATGCCAAAACAATAGCGTGCTTAAGCAAAGCCACGCTATGTGGATACATTTAGGAGAGTATCAATGGATTTTCGCTCAGACACAGTGACCCAACCTACCCCAGCTATGCGTGAAGCTATGGCCAATGCACCTGTCGGTGACGATGTTTACGGGGATGACCCAACGGTCAACGAATTAGAACAATGGGCAGCAGAGCGACATGGTTTCGAAGCGGCGCTGTTCACAACATCTGGTACTCAGGCAAACCTGCTTGGTTTAATGGCACATTGCCAACGCGGCGATGAATACCTGTGTGGCCAGCAGGCTCACAACTATAAATATGAGGCTGGCGGTGCAGCAGTACTCGGCTCAATTCAGCCTCAGCCTATTGAGAATAACCCAGACGGTACACTTGATTTCTCTAAGTTGAAAGCCGCGATAAAACCGGACGATAGCCACTTCGCGCGCACCAAATTGTTAAGCCTTGAAAACACTATCAACGGTAAAGTTCTATCATTGTCATATTTGGCAGAAGCAAGGAAGTTTGTTGATGAAAACGGACTGAAACTGCATCTAGACGGCGCTCGAGTATACAACGCGGCCGTGGCATTAGATGTGGACGTAAAAGAAATTGCTCAGCATTTTGATTCTATGACAATCTGTCTTTCAAAAGGCTTAGCGGCTCCTATTGGTTCCTTACTTCTTGGTTCTAAAGCGTTTATCGAACGTGCAAGACGACTGCGTAAAATGGTTGGCGGTGGTATGCGCCAAGCTGGTATTTTAGCCGCGGCAGGAAAACTTGCGCTTACAGAGCAAGTCGATCAGTTAAAAGTTGATCACGCTAATGCCAAAAAGCTCGCACTTGGCCTAAATGACATTTCTGGATTTAGTGTAAACGCCGATTTTGTCCAAACGAACATTGTTTTTGCTAAGCTCGATGAATCGGTAAAGATTGATGTTATTGCAGAATCGTTAGCTAAAGACGGCATTACAATTACCCCAGGGAATCCGATTCGATTCGTAACTCACAAGGATATTTCGAGTGATGACATTGACACATTGCTTCAGAAAGTCAGAGAGTTAGTTGGATAATTGTTTCGACCCATCCAACATTAATTAGGAGAACGTCAGGTTCTCCTTTTTTGTGTCACAAATTCAGCTTGGGAAGTAATAATTTCTTGAGGTTAACCTAAGGTGAAGCATTACCATTTTGCTAAACGGAGCTAGAGTACATTCTTATGAAAAACAATATACTTACCGTGATAGCTTTGATGGCTATTTCATCGGTTGCTGATGCTAACGAATTCGGAAATCCAGAACTAGGTGAAATGAAAGCACCAAGCTGTGTGTTCTGCCACAACCCTAATGGAGCTCCTACTCAAGCTAACTACCCAAACCTCAGCGGGCAAAACTCGCTTTATCTGTTTAATGCTATGAAAGCGTATCAAAATGACGAGCGCCAAGGCGCGATGGCAGAACTTATGAAGGCTCAGCTTCAAAACTTAACGGAAGAAGACTTGAAAGATATTGCTGCGTTCTATTCAACTATCGATTAGCAGAGTATTTATCCTCTGTTCAATCGCACTTATAGCCATAGACACTGTAAGAGGCACATGTGCTTGATAAGGGTGTAAGGAGAAAATAGGATTAGGTTTCGTCTTCTCTATTTCAGCAACTGGTTTTAGTGCCATGCTTTCACCAAGTAGAAATTCAGGAACCAAGCCTATACCAAACCCTCTCTCGATTAGGCGAATAGCATCGTAGACCGTGTTGACACGGTGTGCTGGAACAAACGTTAACTCTTGTTCCGTATTTAATTCTCGATGGTGTATTTGCGCTGGTTGCCAATGTTGAGCGACATATTGGCACGATGTTATATCTACTTCATTGTTTTTCGATTGGCATAGGACGTCAGAAAACTGACCAAGTTTCCTTTGTTTTAGATTGGAATCTCCAGATGCGCCTACACGAATCGCTAGATCAATATCCTGCTGAATTATGTCCACGTGGTCATCGTCACTTACTAAGTTCAGCGTCACATCAGAAAAATCATTAAAAGTATCAGCGAGCGCAGGTATGACAATACTCTGCATCAACGCGTGTGGCGCTGTCACCGATAGTCTTCCTGATGGCGTGTTCATCGACTCTGATGCCTCAATCCACGCAGATTCTGCATGCTCTTGCATGAGAGCGCATTGATGATAAAAACGCTCTCCGGTAGAAGTCAGCATCTGCTTGCGCGTCGTGCGTTTTAGTAAGCTCGTATTCAACTCATTTTCTAACTGTTTTAGCGCTGAACTAACTACAGATTTAGACACACCGAGTTTATCAGCCGCTTTGGTTATTGAGCCACTTTCAATGATTTGTACATAGATAGACATTAAACGTAGTTTATTCACAATAAGCTCTCTTAATTGTTCTCTTTAACAGAACATACCTTTCCAATTAGTTTGTTTTTCATCATCAATACTATCTCTATGATTAACTCAAACACAACCCAAATTAAAAGGTATGACGATGACTCAATCAGCTTTAGAACGCTCAAAAACTGGAATTTCCGCATGGCAAGTTGCATTTAACAATCAGGATGCCGCTGGCTGCGCGGCACAATACGCCGAAGACGCTGTAATGGTAGCGAAACCTTTTGGTACATTTGAAGGTCGAGAGGCAATACAGGCATTCTGGCAAAACATTATAGATCAAGGATTTAAAGACGTTGATTACACCAATACTAAATGGGAAAAGGCTGGAGAAACGTCATACATTTTGACCTCAGACTGGACAATGAATAACGCCTTCGGAGTTGTTCATAAAGAACTATGGGAAATTCAAACCGATGGTGCGTCTCGGTTAACTTATGATGAGTTTGAAGTGCTTGGTGAGAGGTAGACTATCCTGCTTTAGTCATTTATTAGTACGCCCCGTTATACACGGGGCTTAGTATTAAATTGACTTAGATAATCAAAAATGGACATTTTTCGCCACTAACATACATCCAATGACTAATAAAAAGATATGTACGATTCGGTGATAGTCAATTTTGTATTTGTGTAAAAGATGATAGCCGATCATCCCGCCAGTTAAACCAATGACAAACGCTGGCATTGCCGACATCACCAAAGACAACACTTCTTCAGTTATCAAACCTTCATTCCAAAAACTCACGTTGGCACCAATCATCTGCAACATAAAGAAGAAAGCCAATGTCGATTTGGTTTGATCGGCCGTCCAAGGCTGCATCGATGTATACGCAATCACAGGAGGACCCGATTCACCTACGCTAGCACCTAAAACACCTGAAGTGAAACCTGCCCCTACTGTTACCGGAACAGAAGTCTTTTTAAACAAAGGCTTAGTTGAGCGTAGAGAATGTAAACTTGAAGCAACTAAGACAATTCCCATAGTCAAAAGAATGTACTGGGAAGGCATCGTTGCCAGTAACTTAGCACCAACAAAAGACGCAGGTACCGAACCGGCAAATAGAATCAATCCTGTTTGGCGTTGTATTGAATGGCGCATTTTCCAAACGATTGGCAAGGTAACTAACCAGCCAAAAATACCAGCAATTGGGACTGCTGTTTGAGCTCCAACAATGAATGAAAGCAACGGAACCGACACTAACGCTGAGCCGAATCCCGTTAACCCCTGTGTGAAACCCGCTAATGCAATGATCAACGAAACGAGTATTAAAGTGGTGTCCATATGTCCTGTTATTCAGCCGTTAAAAGTTCTTCACACTATAGACTCATGAAATTTAATAACCATTACTCGTGTCACATTTTGTTGTTTTATGTACATTTAGATTCGTTAGTGTGACTATTTTCTCAGAACAAGACATCCATCTCCTTATAATGACCATATCCATACAGTTTTGAACAAAATGCTCACTCAAAAGCGTCTATAAGACTGAAGGTGTTTTTAAGAGGCTCTCATCCGAATCAGCCTTCCCTTCAGATCCTTGTAGATAAACCGTGGTAGCGGATAAACACGAGCAATCATCGACCTTCAACAGGGACGCCTTCAAAAAAGTATCGATTTGAAACTGTTAACGAATTCATCGTATTTAAATTTATGAGGTAAACAATGGATCACTTCCAGTTAGAGTCGGAGCAGTTATTTGAAACACAGGCTCATCAGCACACGTCAGCAAGGGGAATCGAAGAGTTTGATAAGGTTTATGGGTTAGGATACCAAGTGGATCATGCCGATTGGTCCCCTTTCCCGCGAGTTAATCAATTAAGACAAACCTTCCTAGATAGGTCGTATGACATCGACGTTGAGCGTCTTCGTCTTGTTACCGAAGCATATCGAGAGAATGAAACCTTACCACGTATCCTGCAGACTGCTTTCGCTTTCCAGAACATTCTCCATAACTGCACACTGCACGTTTATGATGACGAACTAATCCTAGGGGAGATTGCTGCTCCAGCAAAAGCCTCACCTATTTATCCTGAATTCTCTGTTGACTGGATCATTGACGAAATCCTTCACTCTCCTTTTGAAGAACGAAGTAACGACCAATTTTATATACGTAGTGAGCAGGATAAAAACGAAATTTTGGAGTTATGCGCATACTGGAAAGGCAAAACGGCCAATGAGATCATTACGGCCCACCTTGATGATGACCAAAAGAAAGGCTCACATATGGGTGAAAAAGTCTTTCAGACCAATAATTACCATTTTGCAGGCATCGGACATTTTGCCATGGACTTCACTAAGCTCATGACGCTTGGTTATGACGGGGTTATCTTGCAGGCCAATTCCGCATTGAAGAAATTGTCGAAACAAGACCCCGACTATAGCGATAAACGAGATTATTACAAAGCGACCATTGTATGTTTAGAAGCGGCTAAGCACTATATTACAAGGTACGCGCAGTTAACGTCTAAAATGGCGGAACATGAAACTGACGCTAAACGCAAACAAGAACTGTACACCATGTCTCTCAACTGTCAGCAAATCGCAGGTGGTGCTCCAAAGTCTTTCTGGCAAGCTATTCAGTTATTCAATTTTGCCGTTACTTTGACCCAAATTGAGGGAAATGGTCACTCTATCTCTTATGGTCGTATGGACCAATGGTTACTTCCCTTCTACCAAAAAGATGTCAATGAACGTGCCGTATCAAAGTCGTTTATCCTAGAGCTCATTGAAGTGCTTTACGTCAAAATGAACAACCCAACTAAGCTCAAAGATAAAGGCACAGTAAAAGTTCGCAATGGTCGAGGTTTTGGTGGAGAAAGCTTAACTCTAGGTGGAGTAGACTCAGAAGGTGAAGACGCCACCAACGACCTAACAATGTTAATGTTGGAAGCATCAGCCCATACTCGAATGATGAACCCTTGGGTCTGCGTTCGAATGCACGAGAAAACACCGTACGAGCTCAAGATTAAGACGATTGAATGCATTAGAGCCGGTTACGGTCACCCTAAATTGTTCAATGATACCCCAGCGATAAAAGCCATGTTAGGTAAAGGGGTGTCTTTAGCTGAGGCGAGAAATTACGCTGTAGTTGGCTGCGTTGAACCTACAATACCCGGCAAAGAGCACGGTTGGTTGGACGCTGGCTACGTGAATACCGCAAAAATGATGGAAATGGTCATCAATGGTGGACGAATTCTTTCAGGGCCAAATGCTGGCCAGCAACTGGGGCCAGATACTGGCAGTTTAGAAACTTACGCTACATTTGAACAAGTTCTAGAAAGTGTCGATAAACAGTTTGCGTACTGGTGCGATCAATTATGTAGCTGCTTAAATGTCACCGACAAGATTCATCGTATGGTGAAACCCACTCCCTATATCTCCGCGTTTTTTGAGGGTTGTATCGAAACCGGACGCGATATGACGTTTGGTGGTGTGAAATATAATGGTACTGCTCCGCAGGCTGCTGGAATAGCAACTTGCGCTGATTCTCTCTCTACCATTAAGAAGTTAGTCTTTGATGACAAGAAATACACGGGTAAACAATTGCTTGATGCTGTGAAGAATAATTGGGTTGGTTATGAAAAGCTGTACGCGCTCGTCAATAGCTCCAAGATCCCCCATTATGGCAACGACATCGATGAAGCCGACGAGCTATTCACCTTTATGTTTGAATGCTATTGCCGTCATATCAAGGGACGCGTCAATCCTAGAGGCGGAAAGTTTAGCCCTGGCGTCTACACCGTCAATGCGAATGTTGGTATGGGCTTATATACCAATGCGTCGTTAGATGGTCGCAAAAATGAAGAACCTATCTCTGATAACATGGGACCTGTCCATACCGCAGGCGGTTCGCACGATACGCAAGGCCCGACCGCTATCGTCAACTCCGTCACGAAGGTAGATCATAGCTTGGCGACCAATGGCACTCTACTCAATTTACGTTTTCCAGAAGACGCCGTTTCAGGCATTGAAGGAAGAGATATTCTGGCCAGTTTTATCGACGAATACATATCCAAACAAGGCATGCACGTGCAGTTTAATATTATGAGTTCGGACAAAATGCGCGCCGCCCAGAAAAATCCAGAACTGTACAGAGACATGTTAGTACGAGTAGCGGGATACAGTGCGTATTTCGTGGAACTTGGAAAACCTTTGCAAGACGACTTAATTCAACGCACCGAGCTTAGGTTCTAACAAATAACCTATATACAACTACTGTCAAGCTGGGCATTCAACGCCCGGCTTCTAACTTAATTGAGGTTATTTGTGTCAAACCAAGCCACCGTATTGAATGTACAGCGCTTTACACTCCACGACGGTCCAGGGATCCGAACTGAATTCTTCCTTAAAGGATGTCCTCTACGATGTGATTGGTGTGGAAACCCGGAGAGTTTTAATCGCAGAATAGAAGTTGGGGTCTACCATAACCAGTGCATCTCACGTGAGCACTGCGGAACGTGTTTAGAGGTTTGTCCATCGCCCAATATGTTGACGTTTTCCGATGATTATCTATTTGAGGTCAAACGTGATCTTTGCTCTTCCTGTATGGCTTGCTCTGACGACTGCCCTGCAGAAGCAATCAAACAATGGGGCAGTTTCATGACTTTGGATGAGTGCATGACAGCTATCCGCAAAGACAAAGGCTTCTATCAACGTTCAGGTGGTGGTGTAACTGTGTCTGGCGGAGAGCCCCTTTTACAGAGCAACTTTGTATTGGAGTTGTTTAAGTTATGCAAACAAGAAAACATCCACACTTGTTTAGAGTCGAGTTTCTTTGCTAACTGGAACCGAATAGAAAAGCTCCTTCCCTATACCGATCTATTTATCTCCGATATTAAGCTACTAGATAGCCAGCGCCACAAAACGCACACCGGAGTCGATAATCGTAAAATCCTCAATAATCTTAGAGCATTGAGTAAAACTGAAAAGCCTATCATATTGAGAATCCCAGTTATTCCGTCCATCAACGATGACGATGAGAATATTACCGCGACCGCTGATTTCATTATTAATGAGCTCAACGGACGCGTACAAACGCTGCAATTACTTAGCTTTATGCGCTTAGGGGAAGAGAAATACCGCTCATTAGGGTTGCCATACAAGATGGCCGATTTAGCCTTTGAACGTGATAGTTTTCAACTAAGGGTAAATCAAATTGCCGACTACTTAAATCGCCGAGGCATCCATTGTACGGTTGGAACAAAAGACGCCAACCTGAAATGCGCAAATTAGAATCCATCAAGATTTAGAGGCACTTGTTTACCTAGCCAATATGCATAAGTGGTGTGATCAATAAGGTCATCGCCAGTGTCGGCGTGTACTAAAACACTGAGTTCACCTCTAACACTATCAAGCCAAGGGATAAGTGCATCAAAGTCTTCACGAAAGAACAAAACCTGGAAGCTCCACTTCGTATGAGGTCCAACAGGCTTTTGATGTACTCTTCCGACATGCAGACCAAACTTTTCTGTAATGGTTTCACTTAACACGGTAGCCATTTCTAAAGAAGATTGATCAAAGTAGACGTGTGCATGGTATTTATCGTGAAGGTTTTGGGGTTTTTGAGGTGATGTCATGGGGTTACTTTGCGATAAAATTGCGTGAGGAAATAGTGGCGGGATTGTAACTGATATCTATCTGAAAAATAAGGGAAGAAGTTAAATTCTTACCCTTATTTTCTTTGAAGTAAATTAGCGCTTTTTACCACGATTGGCATGAATCTTAAGCTTGGCTTTCATCTTACGTTTATCCGCCCCTCGACCTTTACGGCGAGGTGCACGATCAGGTTCGACTTCAGAGGCCGGACTTGGTTCAAAGCCTGCCAACCACTCTTGTGGTAATCGCGTATCTAGCAAACGCTCTATTGCTTCTAGAAGATACTGCTCATCGTGACTCATTAACGATACTGCAAAACCTGCATGCCCCGCTCGACCTGTTCGTCCAATACGATGGATATAGTCTTCCGCTTTATACGGCAGCTCAAAGTTCACAACTTGCTCCAGCTGCTGAATATCTAGTCCACGAGCCGCAACATCCGTTGCAATCAATGCTCGTACTTTTCCGGATTTAAAATCATCCAACGCTTTTTGACGCGCTCCTTGGCTCTTATCACCATTGATCGAAACCGCATTAATGCCATCAAGCTTAAGCTCTTTTGCGAGTGCATCACTACCCTGTTTTGTTTTGGTAAACACCAATACCTGTTGCCAATTGCGAGAACCAATTAAGTACGCCAGCAGTTCGTGTTTACGTTTTTTGTCGACGGGATAAACCATCTGTTTCACGGTATCTGCCGTAGAGTTCGCTGGGGTGACTTGAACTTCGATAGGCTCATTCATAATACGATGCGCTAGCGTTTTGATACGCTGTTCAAATGTTGCTGAGAACATCATATTTTGGCGCTCTTTTGGTAAGCGCTTGAGAATACGATTCAAGTCTGGCATGAATCCCATATCTAACATACGGTCAGCTTCGTCCAAAATTAGATATTCGCATTCAGATAAAGTGATATTGCGGTTATGTTGGTGATCCAAAAGGCGTCCTGGTGTTGCTACCAAGATGTCGGTACCACCAACTAGGTTTTTAGTTTGTACGCCCATACTTGTGCCACCGTAAGCAACAACTACTTTAAGTCCAGTGTCTTTTGCTAACGGTACTAAGCTATCAAACACCTGTTGTGCAAGTTCTCTTGTTGGTGTTAGTACTAAAGAACGAATAACTTTTGAGTTAGACTCTCGATCCTTAGGTTCTTGAGCAAGTTTGTGAATCAAAGGAAGCCCAAACGCCGCAGTTTTTCCCGTGCCTGTTTGTGCTCCGGCTAAGATATCTTTGCCATCAAGAACATGTGGAATAGCACGTGCTTGAATAGGTGTTGGCGACTCATAGTTCAACGCAGCTAGGTTTTGATGAATTGTGCTACTAAAAGCAAAAGAATCAAACGAAATCACGCCTTCGGAAGCATCAAGTAAAGTCTTGTCTGTCATAAATTCGCCAACAGGTATTATTTAGGGGTCGCGAGTGTATCAGATAACACGACATTGGTTAACGCCATTATTGACTTAGTTCATCAATCATGACTTGAACGGTGTATAACTGCTACTACCGAGCAGATATACCAATGCTTTGCTTTCAACTTGCTACTTAGACTAAATGTTTCTTGGGGCGAACATGATGATTACCATACCAAGTAATGCGACTGATACGCCAACAATATCCCACATAGTTGGACGAATGCCGTCTACAAGCCAAAGCCACAAGATTGCAACGAAAATATAAACGCCACCGTACGCGGCGTACACCCTGCCAGCCGCTGTAGGGTGCAAAGAAAGAAGCCAAGCGAACAACCCAAGACAAATCGCGGCAGGGACAAGCAACCAAATTGACTTCCCTTCTTTTAACCACAAGTAAGGCAGGTAGCAGCCTAATATCTCCGCCACGGCCGTGACGAAGAACAGCCCCATTGTTTTTAGTTCAGGCATGTAAAGTATCCAATAACTGGATGGAGGCAGCGTTTTCCACAACTGTCACACCCTGACTTACAAGATGCTCAATGACTTCCTGCACATTGCCAGGAAATACGGCACGCGTCGAAGCCAAATTCAGAATAACGTCAAAGCCTGCATCGACGAGCTGTTCAACAGACTTTTTCACACAGAAGTCTAGAGCCAAGCCACCAACAATCACATTCTTAACCCGTTTAAATTGTAAAAACTCAATCCCTCCCGTTGATAATGTATCAGCTTGGTCGTGATAAAATGCACCATAAGGATGAGCATCTGGGTCGATGCCTTTATTGATTTGAAAATCATAGTCACGAATCGCTGGCAGTCCAGGCAGCAACTCCACGCCTTCCGTTCCCACCACACAGTGAGGATTCCATTTGATGTCGACCTCAGGCAATCCAACTGGTTCCAGCATACGCTCCGGCGTTTCCGCCTCCCAAGCGGCACCAGGAGGGTGCATATCTCGAGAAACCAGTTTTAACGCAGCTTTACTATGATTGTTTACCAACTCTGCAACAATCTCTAACGCGCCTTGCACTGGCAATTCATCAGGACACAGCTCGCTAAATCCTTTTTGAGGGTCCACATCAATGGACGCAGTTTGGGATTTAAAGAGTTGTATAGTGGTCAAAGACATGATGACTTCCTTCACGATTCGTCTAGGGTTTAATCGGTAATACTCTCTATCATACTTAAGTAAATAGATAACACACGTCCTTTACGAATAGCGTCTTCACCCAACAGGGTATTTGACAATTTTCTCAGCCTTATCTAGAGTGCCACTTCTTTATCAATCCTAGTAACACAGTAGGAATGCCGGATGTCAGGCTCACTTTTCAACGATCGTATTATTCAAAGCGCACTCGACCTAGACGTATACAAAATCAATATGATGTTTGCAGCGTTCACGCATTATCCGCAGACTCGCGTGCGTTACGAACTTATTGTTCGATCGAATGAAGATTTATCAGACCTCCAACCCCTTATTGAAAAAGAGATAAACGCTCTTTCAGGCTGTCGATTTACGACCGAAGATATTGCTTATTTAACAACCCAAGCCCCTTATCTCAATGACAACTTCCTCACTTATCTGTCTGACTTCGCATTTGCTCCTAAGCACCAAGTGAAGGTATCTAAGACTGATGAGCAGCTTAGTGTTTCCATTACCGGCATTTGGCACGAAACCATTCTTTACGAAACCTTGGTGATGAGCATTATCTCAGAGCTGCGCAGTCGCCAACGTTGGAACGCAATACCTTACTCTCAGTTCACGACTACGCTTGAACAAAAAGTCGATGCAATAAAATCCGAACTGAAGAAACGTTCCATTGAAAATTTTCAGTTTTCTGAAATGGGTAGCCGTCGTCGATTTAGCGCGCTGGTTCAACGCGAGGTGGTGAGCTACTTCAAGCAACATGCTCCTGCACTAATGAGTGGCACAAGCAACTATCAATTAGCAAAAGAGCTAGACCTTACGCCAATTGGTACCGTGGCACATGAATGGTTTATGGCGCATCAAGCACTAGTGGAACCAGAGAAGTCGCAACAAGTTGCTCTAGACCTTTGGCAGTCTACGTTTAATGGAAAACTTGGTATTGCGCTTACTGATACGATTGGTATTGATGCCTTTCTAAAGGACTTCAATGTAGAGCGAGCCAATGACTACGCTGGCGTGCGTCATGATTCAGGCAATCCTTTTGAATGGGGTGACAAGATGATCGCGCATTACCAATCCCTTGGTATCGATCCAATGTCAAAAATCTTAATTTTCACCGACGGACTAAACTTTGCTGACGCTCTCGACATATGTGAGTACTTCGCGGGTCGTGCGAATATCAGCTTTGGTATAGGTACATTCCTAGCCAATGACATGGGCAATTGGCAACAAGACTCTGCGCAATACCAACCCCTGTCTATTGTCGTCAAAATGGCTGAATGCAACGGTCGTCCTGTTGCAAAAATCAGTGACGAGCCAGAAAAAGCTATGTGTGAAGATGAAGAATTTTTGGCTGAATTAAAGAAAAGCTTCGGTGTACAAAGCAAATATGCGGCGTAAGCTCACGCATTCAACGCCTCCGCTATTTCCATCCTTGAAGCCACTTTTCGCTGTCTTTTAACTCAGTCCAATCAATCGGATATTCGTTACGAGACAGCACGGCTTCAAGCTTGCACGACATGACTGTCCCATCCTCTTCAAACTCGACTTCTGACACCAGAAAGTGCTTTTCTCTATTAAGCGGTTTAATCGCCGTCCATTTGCTGTTTCGTAATTTCGCTGGATTAATACGATTCATTTCAAACCCATAACCATCTGTTTATCATTAGAATTTCTTCTACGGGTCAGGTATAGATTAAGTTCAAACAAGACAAACGTAGTTCGCCAAATCGTCAGAAAATCTTCCCGATCTTAATCGCTTGCTCAAGAACCTCTGGATAGAGTTCAGCGAAAAAGTCTGAAAACTCTTGATAATTCTGCTCTAGTTGCACTCCACAATCAGCAAGAGGTGTCATGCGCATACTTCTAAGTGACATTCGCTCTAGGGCGTACTGTATGTTTTCTAGTTCACTGTATGACTCTAACCAACGTCCTTGCCACATATGAGAAGTCATATTGATAAAACGCTCTGGTAATACTTCTTCAGTAGACGTAATCTTTGCTTCTGCACTATCAACAAATTCTTGCAGGGTTTGATGGTGGTAATCATGCCATCGCTTAGCTAGACAATGGTCCCAAAACATATCCATGGCGATAGGCGCAAATCGTTTTAGGTCTGGATCGAAACGCTGTTTACACAGTTTGATGATGGCATGGTTGTCGGTATAAGAGTCGACAAAACGGTGCAGCCTGATCCCTTGGCTAACATCAGAATTATAGAGCTTTGAGGGGTCCCCCTTAACAAAGTCTCCAAGTAAGTTGCCTAGTAGACTGCTCTGACAGTGATCCGCAATGTGCAGGTGTGCTAAGAAATTCATAACTCTCCATTACTAGTCGTTTGCTACATTGTGGTGACTGTTATCCAAACGGTCAAATCCCACACTCACTCATAGCATCGTATGCGCCAAGTGTAAATCTGACGAAACACTCAATAAAAATCTGATATCAGCCATCAACTCGACACCACCCTGCCGTCACAATTAAACTCGCGCCTCTTACATTTGTGAAGTTCCACGAAGGATCGTTTGCACTGTAGATATCAATTTTATTTTCAAAGGAAGTGTCTTTATGGACAAAGATCATAGCCTTAGAGAGAACCTACTCGCTCTCACTCTTGGCAGCGCACTGGTATCACTTGGCGTTATTTTTTTCAACCAAGTGGGGCTACTGACCGGTGGCACTGCGGGACTCGCACTGTTTATCACTAAAGTGACCGCTCTCAGTTTTGGCCAAGTGTTCTTTATGCTTAACCTACCGTTCTACATTCTTTCGGTAACCCGAATGGGATGGCAGTTCACCATCAATACCTTTATTGCCGTGAGTATCGTTTCATTCGCGGTAGACCATCTTCACCACGTCATTCAGATCGCACACATTGAACCAATCTATGCTGCGTTGATTGGTGGCGGACTAATTGGAATGGGCATGTTGGTCATTTTCCGTCATAAAATGAGTTTAGGTGGGTTTAATATTCTCGCTCTGTTCTTGCAAGAGCGCTTCGGTATACGAGCAGGCAAAGTTCAAATGGCACTAGACTGCACTATTGTGGTTCTGTCACTGTTTGTCGTCGATTTCTACCTCATCGCTCTATCCGTTGTCGGAGCCATTGCAACTAACCTAATTTTAGCGATGAATCACAAGCCAGGGCGTTATCAGCCCTTACCAAGCCAGTCATAAAATTCCGATCCCCAACGTAGCTTAACTAAGTGAAGCCACAATAAAATCGAAATGAGCGTGTGCACTCCCTTTAGCATCTTTAGTGTCTAATTGAAGCAACTCACGCTCATTACCACCCCACCACTCATTACCTGTTTGCCCTTGCAAATATAATTGTGTGGTTAACAGTTCTCTAGTTCCAAGCCATAGCTTGACATGGATATGAGGCGGCCTTCCTGTATAAGGTACTGGGTAGAGGGTAGTGAAATTAAACCTACCTTCTTCGTTGGACTCAGTTGCCCCAGAACCAGCAAAGTTTCGATCGAATTGTTCAACGCCAGGCTGTCTAGGATGATCATAAACACCAGCACCATCGCATTGCCAAATTTCCACACGAACTTGCTTCATAGGTTTGCCCTCTGGTGTTTTCACATGACCACTTAGTTCGAGAGTTCTACCAATGAGCGATGATTGGTTGAGAATGAGATTTGAGCGAGTTGGAATAGTGTTAAGCGGATAAAACGGGCCTTCTGCCTGCGTTGGCGTAATTGGCAGGCTTGTGTTAGCCAATACAGGCCACGCAAACCACACCGAGCATATGGTCAGAAAATCTCTCCTTTGCATCGTACAGTCCTCCACGCTTCTTAAAAACAATTGTGGCTCAGATGGTTCGGATTGCCAGTTTTTGATCAATTGCATTTATTGTCCTCACACATTTTGCAAATGTTTTCGAAATAACAGTCATCAGAAAACAGTTGATATACACTTAAATCAAGAAAAAAGGAGTTTATTCAATGATAAAGATGTTGGTATGCGATTTTGATGGAACAATCAGTGGTGGGCCTACCGATGAGTTATCAGAGTTTACTTCCTACGTTGAAGCTCAAACAGGTATGCAGTTCGTAGTCGCTACGGGGAGAACCTTTCATTCAATTAACGATGGATTAGCTCAGCATACGTTACCTAGACCTAACACTATTGTCAGTGACGTCGGCACTCAGATTCATCATAAACGTACGCTAACCCCTGACTATGACTGGCACACAAAAATGGATTGTCTATGGGATGAAGGACGAGTTTCTGCCGCGTTACATGATTGTGGCTTTTTGGGGAAACAGACACCTGAACATCAGGGCAGCTATAAGCTGACTTATGAAGGGAGATTAGACGGTAAGCAATTACAGTACCTACAAGCTCTGTTTCAAGAAAATGAGCTGTATGTCGACCTCACCTACTCGCACGATTGGTTTTTAGACATCACACCAAAAGGTATAAATAAAGCAACAGCCATCCACCACTTAATGAATAAGCATAAGCTCTGTCCTTCAGAGGTTGTCGTTGCAGGCGACTCCGGCAACGATACCGCTATGCTGACCATAGCAGGGATTAACGCAATATTAGTGGCGAATCACTATCAAGAGGTCGCGCACCTTTCTTCTTTATCTCATGTCTATACGGCGAAAAATACCCATGCGCTTGGTGTACTCGAAGGGTTAAAACACTGGCAAAACAATCGATGAATGTGTAGATCCAAACAACAAAAAAGCCAGTAGTTTTAACTACTGGCCATGTTTAGCTATCTTAAAGATGATTATGCGTTTGCAAAATCTAGGGAACGTACTTTTTGTTTAAGTTCTGGAATCAGTGTAGAACTCGCGCTGAATTTTCTCAGCCCTAGATTCATCAATAGCTCTGTCGCTTTAACATCCCCTGCCATTTCACCACACATACTAACCGAAATACCGGCTTTGTTTGCAGATTGAATGGTCAGTTCGATAGCTTTAATAACCGCTGGTTCGAAGTAATTTACTAGCTCAGCAACTTCAGTGTTTCCTCGATCAGCCGCCATAACATATTGTGTTAGGTCATTGGTGCCAATCGAGAAGAAGTCGACCTCTGCCGCTAAGGCATCCGCGTTGAATACCGCAGCTGGTACTTCAATCATTATGCCAACAGGCAGAGTGGATTCAGGCAACCCCAACTTATCACACTGTTTAGCGATCAATGCTTTCACTGCTTTTACTTCAGCAACCGTTGCAATCATTGGAATCATCAATTGAATGTTAGGTTGTTCTGCGTAAGCTCTTAAAACTGCACGTAACTGCGTTTCAAAAAGCGCTTCATGCTTCAAACACAGACGCACGCCACGTTGACCCAAGAAAGGGTTTTCCTCTTCTGGCATCGGATATGCGGCAAGCGGCTTGTCACCACCAACATCAAGACTGCGGATCGTGATTGGCTTGTCGCCAAACGCAGCTGCAATCTCTTTGTAGACCGTATATTGTTCATCTTCTGTTGGTAGTTCTACGCTTTCTTGGAACAAAAATTCGGTACGGAACAGGCCAACCCCTTCAGCGCCATTGGCTAACGCCGCTTCTACATCTTCAGGACCACCGATGTTAGCCAAAGCGTGAATCGAGGTACCATCTTGGGTTACTGCTTGTGATTGAGCGTTTTGTAACGCGACCTCTTGAGCCGCAAGCCATTCATGACGCTTGCTATTTAGCTCTTCCTGTACCGCTTGAGTTGGGGCAAACCACAATAATCCACTGAAGCCATCTACTGTGATGTTATCACCTGCTTTAACCTGTTCAAGGCAACCTTGAACTTTTACTATTGCAGGAATTCCCATAGCTCTTGCCAAGATAGCACTGTGAGAGGTTTTACCGCCTTCACTTAGACAAATAGCTACCACTTTTGATTTATCAAGACCCGCCACATCCGAAGGCATTAAGTCACGAGCGAGTAAAACGCTTGGCTGCTCGATGGTTATCGCCTTCGGTTTCTCACCCGTCAATGACAGCATCACTTGACGACAAATATCATAAACGTCTGCTTCACGCTCACGCATGTATTGGCTTTCCGCAGCTTGATATTGTGCCGCTAGCGCCATCATCACGTCCATCCACGCTTGCTCAGCGATTAACTCCGCTGCAACTTTTGCTTCTGCTTGAGTCGCAATTTCAGGGTCAGCCAACATCATCGCATGCGCAGCAAAGATTTCACCATGAGGCAATTTTGCTTGAGCTTCTAAATGTTGCTTAACCTCTGCGATAGCGTGTTTAAGCTTCGCAAATTCTTGCTCTGCATTGGTAAATGTGCGTATCGGAACATTGGGCATTTCTTGGGTAAAGATGACTGCTGGAGCCGTCACAATACCGCCATTGACACTAATACCGGCCAAGGCGCCTTCAATATCGTTAGTAAGCTCGGGAGCTTGCTCCAATACCTCTTCTACTACTTCACCTTTAGCGACTTGTTCCGCTTCACCAAAGTGCTCATTGGCAAGGCTAACAAAAGCATCTAATGCGTTTTGGGCATCATCACCACTGACATAGAACGTAATCTGTTCATCACAACGAACCCCTAATTTAGCAATGCTATTTAGACTCTTCGCACTGACTTTTTGTCCTGCTTTTTCTAGATACACATCGCTAGAAAACGGCGCTAGACAACCTACGATCGCCGCAGCTGGTCGTGCGTGAATACCATGGGGGTTTTTAACCATCCATTGAAAGCTTAACGCATTCGCATCGTCGGCAGACTCGCCCACAACGTCAGGAGTCTGCACAGTAAGCTCCTCACCTAGATGTTCTTTTTTCACATCTAAAGCACTGGAGGCTTCAGCGATTACCGCCTCAATAGATAAGCCAGCCGCCGCCGCTACGGACGCTGCCATTGTGCCTTCTACTATTGGCGCAGACACCAGCGCGACTTTGTCACGGGTCTCATCATCTAACAGTTCTAATGCCATTTCAGTACTAAGTAGCGCACTACCTAAGTCCATTAAAACTACAGCACCATCTTGGTCACATACTTCTTCAATCGCCCCCATAACGGCAATTGCATCTGTGCCGATTGGGTTCTCAGGATCATCAACTCCCGCTGCGATCGCAATATTAGCTTTGCCTTGCGTCATTTGAGTGGCCAGTTCGGCCACTCCTTCTGCTAATAGGCGGCTATGCGATACTACTACAATGCCTACCATGCTTACTTTCCTGCTATCGCCTGTCTTAGTGCTTTGATCATTAGAAGTGATGACGTCGCACCAGGATCTTGGTGACCGATACTGCGCTCACCTAAATAGCTTGCACGGCCTTTCTTCGCTTGCATTTCAATCGTTGAAGTTGCACTTTTCTCTGCAACTTCCACCATTTCATCAAGTAAATGATCAGGACTAGTACCGCCTTCTAGAGACGTTTTCATCTCGTTTAGTACAGGTAACCAAACATCACACATGGTCTTGTCGCCCTGCTCTGCTTTACCGCGAGAGATAACACCATCAACACCACTCTTAAGATCGTCAATTAACTCTTGGAAAGTCAAAGATTCACGGCTTCCTACGGACGCAGCTGTACGAATAAATAACGTGCCGTACAATGGACCACTCGCCCCGCCAACGCTAGACAGCAATGTCATACCAGTATTCTTCAAAATGGTTGAGATATTTTGTTTCTCAACTTTTGGCAAGGTTTCTTTTACTTTCTTGAACCCACGATTCATGTTTAGACCATGGTCTGCATCACCGATGTCACGGTCAAGATCAGTTAGAAAGTCTTGGTTTTCTTCGTACGATACTGCGCAAAGCTCAAGCCAATTAATGATGTGTTGTTTTTCAATTTGCATATGTTATTCCTCGGCTTACCACTTCATCGCTGCTGTATCTACTGGAGCATCAAATAGCTCTAGCATCTCTGTGTCTGCTTTTAATAGCGTGATAGACACACCTTCCATATTCAGAGACGTACAGTAGTTACCCACTAGGTTACGAGCAAGACGGAACCCTTCTTTCTCACAGTTATGTGCCAAACGGTTGTATACACCGTAAAGTTCAGACTCTGGTGTTGCACCAAGGCCGTTCACAATAGCGATATAGTCATGATCTGTTTCAAAGTTCTCAATCGTTGACTCTACTTCGTCCCATTCACCTTCAACACGATTCCAAATACGCAGCGTGCGGCTATAAGCGATGTTTTCTTTTAGCTCAAGGAACATCTTGTCAACCAACTCGTCAGCGTTGGTGTATTTAATGCGCTCGATACCCGGTTCACCGTGGATACCAACACCAAATTCAACTTCGTCATCTGCAAGTTGGAAAGATGGTTTGCCCGCTGCTGGTACTACACATGCATCTAAAGCAACACCGAACGAGCGGCAGTTATTATTAATACGGCGAGCGAGTTCTTCACACTGCTCTAATGAGTAACCTTTGTCTGCTGCTGCACCCACGATTTTCTCGACAAGTACTGTACCAGCAACGCCACGGCGGCCTGCGGTATATAGACTATCTTTTACCGCTACGTCATCATCAATCAACACCGAGCCAACCTTGATACCGTCAGAATGAAGAAGCTCCACCGCTGTCTCAAAGTTCAAGACATCACCAGTATAGTTTTTGATGAAGAATAAAACGCCTTCGCCCGTATTCACTTGGTTACCGCACTCGTACATTTGGTCGGGTGTTGGTGAGGTAAATACTTCACCTGGGCAAGCCCCCGTCAACATACCCTTACCAATGAAGCCCGCATGCAATGGTTCGTGACCCGCACCGCCACCGGAGACTAGCGCCACTTGTCCTGGTGTTTCTTCATGCCACATATAACGTGGCTCGTAGTTAGCTTTTAATTGCGGGCGAGAGGCAGCAAGACCTTCCATTTGCTCTTTTACAACGTCTTCAACACTATTTATTAGCTTTTTCATACCTTGTTTCTCTTTTGTAATTTTTAATGTTCGTTTAATTGGATTTGTGTAGGTTTAGGTCCATAATATGAACAAATCCTCCCCCGACAACGAAAAGAATTTGCGTTTCATAATGAAACGTTTCAGTTTATTTATCGTTTCATTTTGGAACGCCAACGTCGCTATTTTGTCCTTTTAGTGATCTACTCCAAGATATGAGCATACTCTCCATTCTTCGCAAATCTGGCTTTGCTAGCCATGTCATAAAAACAACAAGCGCAGTGGAGAATGACTTAGTAAACGCAGCCTTGATATCTATGATGAATCCAACGTTGAAACAAAGATAACCATTAACAGAAGGTCTGAAAAAATGGACAAAATTATTATTAGCCCAAGTAAGTATGTTCAAGGTGAAAACGTATTAGGCTCTATCGCTAGCTATGTAAAAGCACTTGGTGCTAACCCACTTGCTATTGCTGATGAATTTGTAACTGGCCTTGTAGGCGACACAGTTAAAGAAAGCTTCTCTAAAGAAGATATGCCGTTGGCAATGGACGTATTTAACGGTGAATGTTCACGTGTCGAAATCGACCGCCTTACTGACATCTGCGCAACTCAAAAGAACGATGTCATCATCGGTATCGGAGGCGGTAAAACGCTAGATACGGCGAAATCAGTAGCGTTTTACACTAAGATCCCAGTTGTTGTAGTACCAACTATCGCTTCAACTGATGCGCCAACAAGTGCACTAGCGGTTATCTATACACCAGAAGGCGAGTTCGCTGAGTATCTGCTATTCCCTAAAAACCCAGATATGGTCGTTATGGACACCAAAGTTATCGCTGGCGCACCAGTTCGTCTTCTTGTAGCTGGTATGGGTGATGCTCTATCTACTTACTTCGAAGCACGCGCCAACATGACATCTGGCAAAGCAACAATGGCTGGTGGCGCACCAACACGCTCTGCCCAAGCACTGGCAAAACTTTGCTACGAAACGCTGCTTGAAGATGGCCTAAAAGCAAAAGTTGCCGTTGAAAATGGCGTCAGCACTACGGCTGTTGAAAACATCATCGAAGCAAACACATACCTAAGCGGTATCGGCTTTGAAAGCTCAGGTTTGGCGGCTGCGCACGCTATTCACAATGGCTTAACGAAACTTGAAGAATGTCACCACCTGTATCACGGCGAAAAAGTAGCATTTGGTACGTTGGTTCAACTTGTTCTAGAAAACGCACCAATGGAAGAGATTAACACTGTAATCAACTTCTGCCGCGAAGTAGGTCTACCAACTAACCTGTTTGAAATGGGCGTAAAAGAAATCAACAAAGACAAGCTATTTGAAGTAGCAGAAGGCGCAACGGCTGAAGGTGAGACCATTCACAACATGCCATTCCCTGTTACTGCAGACAGTGTGTTCGCGGCGATCCTTACTGCACACCAACTTGGTCAAAAGTAATCTCGCTGTCGTTATGAGAATCAAGAGCCAGCTTTAAACTGGCTCTTTTTTTTGGTCGATGTTCCCTACTGCCAATTTACTATCTATACTCAAAAAGGTTCTTAAAAAGAGAGAGTTAGGACAGTGACAGCCAAAAGGCAACGTATCTTAGAAGTGGCTCTTGAGCTAGCAACAACGACAGGCATCGATTCCTTATCCACCATTGAGGTAGCGAAACAGGCAGAGGTTGCAAAAGCAACGCTATTCCATCATTTCAAATCTAAACAGGCTCTCACAAATGCAATTTATGAATCGATCAAGACAGATTACGACTTTTTTACTGGCCATGAGACCCTAGATATCAATGCTCGATTAGAGCTTTTATGGCGAGAAAGCCTATCTTGGGCAATTGTAAATCCAGAGAAAGTAGCATTTTTGAGCATGTATTACACATCTCGCTCTGTTCCTAGAGAAACTCGTCAGCGAGCTAAACAGCAATCACTTGATGGACTGCACCGTCTTATTCAGGAAGCCCAACACCGTAATGGTTTACAAAATGAGAGTACAGAAGTGCTAGTTGAGTCTGTCTATTCAATGTTTATGTCTACAGCGCAGAACCTAGTTTACGAAGAGCATCAACGACAAGCATTGTTTGTTGATGGAAGTACTTTAGTGTTCAAACGTTTACTAAACTGCCCTGTTACCTAACACTACTCTCTTCCTTCCTCACCTCTGTGCATGTGTTAGTTGTTAACTAACATACATTTATCTGAGTTTAACTTTAAGTGAACCAAACTTAATCCACATCTTAGTGCTGTTGATTGTTCTCGACCGACCGGATGGTTAGTATTACCTCATCAACTGAGGCGAGACAGCAAATTAGGAAGTTTCTTCTCTTTATGTCTAAGAACAACTTACTGAATTTACACATGAGGATTACCATGAAAGCTTCTAAACTCGCGACTATTCTTCCTGCTGCTCTTGCGCTATCCGCTAGCGTCCATGCAAGTGACACACTGTCGTTTGATGTGACGGTAGAATCTGACCACCAACAAATTAGCGATGCTCAAGTATCATTGTGGTTTACACAAGCTGGTCAATCACCAGTGCTTATGGCTGAAGGTAAAAGTGGACACGATGGCCAGGTATCATTTTCTGAGAATACACGACAAGACGACGGGGTCTATTACCTAACGGCAAAAGGCGGCACTATCCAAGGCAAGTCCGTCGAAAAATACCGAAGCTTGGCGATTTTAAATAGCCAGCAGCAAGGTGACATTGTACTGAATGAACTCTCTACTATCGGTTCACTTTGGCCAAATGCCCAACAATACGTTCAAAACTATGGTTTAAGTGGATCTAAAAACGGGTTACTTATCAGCTCAGAGCAAGTTCGAAACTTAGTTGATGTGCAAACAGGCCAGTTTGGCTCCACCGTACTCAACGGAGTTAACTCAGCAGACTCCGAGACCGTCGCTCGAATGAATACGCTTGCAGCATTAACTGCGCTCTGTGGTGCAGAGCAAGCACGCGGCTTATGTGACCAATACTTAGCGATCACAAATAGTGATGATACTTTAGAAGCACTATCCAAGATTGCCCAGCAGCCCTATTTACACACTAAGGCTTTGTTTGATCAGTTTGCTAATGCCTACGTCTATCCAAAGGGGGAGCAGCGTCGAGATACCGACTTTTTACCATACTTGAGCTATAGGCCAGATGATTTTGCACTTATGGTTCGTTTCACTGGTGGCGGTATTTATTCTCCGGGTCGCCTGATGTTTGATAACGAAGGTCAGCTTTGGAGCGGACAAAACTGGATGCCAGGTTCTCAATCGGGCTTAAGTACAGCGATTGGCGGTGGCGTAGTAAAAATGGCGCCGAGTGGCAAGCCACTGTCCCCTCCTCTAGTTGGGTATAACAGTCAAGGACTCGATGGCAGCGGCTGGGGTACTACTGTGTCAAAAGACAAGGTTTGGATTAGTACATTCAATGCAAAAGTTGGTGTATTCGATCTGACAGGTAAAGCACTCGGCCCTGCAACTATTAATGGTCAGCACGGCCAATTACAGGGTCTAGCAACTGCTCCAAATGGCGATGTATGGGTTTGTGATAACCAGTACAATCATATGATACGTTTCCCTAAAGGCGATTACACTAAAGGCGAGATCGTTGATGTACCGGGACTTAAACGACCATTTGCGGTCGCTGTAGACAACAATAACGTGGTTTGGGTAACAAATAACGGCTCAATGACAGTCACACGTTTTGAGGCAGATAACCCTGCTAATGCGAAACAAATTAAAACTGGTATTGCTCCACGTGGTCTCGCTATTGATTCAAAAGGCAACGTATGGGTAGGCGCTAACTTGTCTCCAGGTTACCCGTTACCTAACATTCCAAAAGGAACAAGCATTATTGATGAATTCCGTATCTCAATTGAGAACATATTTGCGCACCAAGCTGATATACCAAAAACAGGCAACGTAACTATGATATCTCCAGATGGTGAAGTGGTAAAATCTAACTTACTTGATAAAGAAATCTATGCAGCATGGGGGGTTAGTATTGACGGTGCTGACAATGTCTTTGTGGGTAACTTCTTAGGTACAGGTTTTGTTCAAGTGTGCGGTGAAGATACTTCTAACTGCCCTGCGGATACCAAAACGGGTGACCTTATTCACTCATACAAAAGTGGTGTTATGCAAGAAGCAACCGACACAATGGTGGACGACGCAGGTAACGTATGGGTAGCCAATAACTGGAACGTTATTACTGCGTTAACTGATAAAAATCCTGAGCGCAGAACATCAACCATGGGAGGAGGAAACGGTATTGTCGTGGTTTACGGTATAGCTCAACCAGTGAAAAATCCGTTAATCGGTCAAGTACGAACAAACAAATAGAGTAATTAAAATACCTTTAAAAGTTGACACTTAGAAAGGCCTACTATGTAGGCCTTTCGTCGTTTCTTTGCCCAAACAAACCCACAGAATTGAAACTTCATAAGCGTAATTCACATCTAGAAACAGATACTAACCTTATGAATCAGTTGAATTTATTTTGCGGAAGCAAACATGATTTAGATTAATTTTTACACATCAATATGCACTTAGTATCTCTTGTGAAAAATAACTCTAATATCAATAAGGAAGCAGTAATGAAATCAACAGCAGTACTAAGTTTATCGGCGATACTTTTAGCTCCAATTTCAGCAATGGCAGATCACACGGTAATCGACGGTATGGACTTCGGTCCTCTAGCTCAACTTGTCGGAACATGGAAATCAGTAGAAAGCGGCGGTGTCGATATCTCTCCAGCTCGGGCAGGTACCGAACAAGGTAAAGGTGCACCTGCCATTACGCCGTTCTACGAGACCATGACGTTTGAAGTCGCAGCAGATGCGGTTAATGCCAGTGAGCAAACGCTTGTTGCGCTTTACTACAAGCAAGAAGTTTTCCGCAAAGCAGACGATACTAAGTTCCACGACCAACGCGGTTACTTTATCTATGATCAAGAGAACCAAATCGTTTACAACTCGTTCTGCGTACCGAGAACCACTTGTGTCACTGCAGAAGGTGCTGCTGGTAATGACATGACATTAGTGATGTCAGAAAGAGGTGTCGCTGAATCTAACTTTATGAAAGAAAAAGCAAGCACAACCAGTTTCACAATGAATATCAAAGTTGACGGTGACACGCTGACTTATTCTCAATCGACAATACTGAGCATCTATGATGGTGAATTTGCTCACACAGATTCGTCCGTACTTGAACGCGTAACGAACTAATACAACACGCAAAAATAACTCCTCTCAGCTGAAGCCCCGCGCTTCAGCTGTTTCTCTTTATTTTCCTACCACACTCGCCTTACTAAATCCGCAGTAACCGCTAGACTTTCCAGCCAATAGTTAATCCACCGTAATTGATCGACCAATTCAACAGCAAATAGAGCCAAATTGCGCGTTCGTGACTATTAAGCGTGCTCTGCGTATGGCAGAATGATTAAACAACAACGATAGCTCGATCCTCCATTATTTACAGAATGAATATAATGGTTGAAATAATCAGTAGCTACGTACAAGCAGCGGTTAATCCCATGTAGAGGAGATTCAATAATGACCC
Source organism: Vibrio sp. CyArs1 (assembly GCF_022432925.1). Classification (NCBI taxonomy): domain Bacteria; kingdom Pseudomonadati; phylum Pseudomonadota; class Gammaproteobacteria; order Vibrionales; family Vibrionaceae; genus Vibrio; species Vibrio sp. CyArs1. The sequence continues at coordinate 573,791 of NZ_JAKRBO010000001.1, forward strand.
ATGAAACAAAAACAATGGAAGTACCTGTCGCTATCGCTGATAGAGTACAAGCATTGATTGATGGCTTTATAGCGAAAGAGAAGTTCAATGCTGAGCGAAAAGAAGTGGTCAACAACTTTCTTGCAATGGATGGTTTAAGCTGTGAAATGGCTGTTTATAGCCTTCCTCAAGACGAGTTAATCAGCACACTCAGCTATGTATATGAACTCTCTGGTACCAACAGCCGTTTCGTCAAAAACATAATTACTCAAACCAGAGACAATCCTAAGAAAGTGCTTTCTGATTCTCAGCGCTCTTCAGCTAAGAGTTTATTATTTAACTTGCTAAATGATCCGTCGGTAATATCGGCAATGAAAGAGAATTAATCGTCCTAATCGACAAATAACTTCCTGAATAACCTAAAAGCGAGCATCTTTACATGCTCGCTTTTGTTTTACTTCTAGCCAATAGTATTAATCAGTTAACTCTTTAATTGGCATTGGATTGCTTGAATCAATGACTGGACCCCTGCCTTCACTTTCTCGCGTGAACAACCAAGGTTCAGTCTCAAATAACCAAGCCCAGACTCTCCATATACCTCGCCCGACATGATCGCTACACCATAATCATCAATTAATGTCCTATTAAGTACATCCATATCTAGCGCTAACGGTGAAAGATCTATCCACGCCAGATAGGTTGCTTCTGGTATAACGTACTGAAGGTCTTTAAACGCAGCATTGAGCGATTCTCGTACATAACTATGGTTTTGGTAAACGTAGTTATTGAGTGCTTCTAACCAATCTTCACAGTGATTATACGCTTCCATCGTGGCAATAACGCCAAGAATTGAAGGGGATGACAATCCATCTACTTGCTTCAATTTAAATAAGTAATCTTCTCTCGTTTGAGCATTAGGAATCAATGCATACGCGCCGTTTAACGCAGGGACATTGAACGACTTCGATGCTGAGGTTACTAACGCCCATTCCATTGATTGATCAAATCCAGTAAATGGGAAATGAGTGCTAAAGCTGACATCCATATGAATCTCATCCGAGATAACTCGCACACCATGCTTGGCACAGAGCTCAGCCATTTTTGTCAGCTCTTCATGAGTCCAAACTCTTCCTGTAGGGTTATGCGGGCTGCAAAGTAGTAAAATCGTATTTTCAGGCTGAGCAATTAGACATTCAAAACTCTGCCAATCTATTTGATAGCGGCCCTCAACTTTTAGCAGTGTACTCCTTGCGCAAAAGCGACCTTGCCCTTCAATCATTTTGTCGAACGCGTCATAAGCCGGTGTGTGAAAGACTACCCCTTCTCCTACTTTCGACCAACGTTCAATGAGCTTAGAGATGATATAGATAACGGATGGTCCATAAACAATGTCACCTTTGTCGATCGTTGTACGGAATCTTTTTGAAAACCAGTGAGATATCGAGGCTTTGAAATCATCATGATTCCATCGGCTATAACCAAAAACAGGGTGTTCAATTCGGCTTTTCAACGCACTTTGAATCGCTGGAGGAGAGGCAAAATCCATATCGGAAATCGTAAACGGCAGCAAGCCTGCTTTCCCAAACCTGTCTTGAACATAATCCCACTGAGTGCAATAAGTGCCTTTTCGATCTATTACGGTGTCAAAATCAAACTCTTGAGTCATTACTGTCTCCAAAAATGAATAAACCTCAGTGTCAGACAATCGACACTGAGGCAGAGCAAAACACTGGACTAGCTTGCGCTCATTAAAGCCTGCATTTCGTTTTTAACTAAGTGCACTTGAGTGCCAATGACCACCTGTAAGTTATGTTCATCAAGCTTAATAACACCCAGAGCACCGTTGGCTTTTAGCTTCGCATCATCCACTAAACTCATGTCATTAACAGACATGCGAAGGCGCGTAATACAGTTATCGAGAGAGGTGATATTCTCTTTTCCACCTAACGCAGCCAACACCGCAGCCCCTTTGCCAGATTCATTTACAAACGCTGCTTCAAGTTGGCTATCGACTTCAGCCGTATCAACGTCACGCCCCGGCGTTTTCAAGTTAAAACGAGTGATGGCAAATTTGAACACTGAGTAGTAGACGATAAACCAAACACCCGCGACTAGTGGTACCAAATACCATTTGGTCGCTGTTCCTTGGAGAATACCAAAGACGAAGAAGTCGATAATATTACCGTCGGTGTTACCAATCGTGACGTCTAACAGTCCCATAATCATGAAGCCAAGCCCAGTCAGGATTGCGTGAACAAAATACAAAACTGGTGCCACGAATAAGAACAAGAACTCTAGAGGCTCAGTAATACCCCCTACCACGCACGCTACAACACCAGAGATCAAAAGTGCTTTAATCTTTGAACGATTTTCTGGACGCGCACAGTGGTACATAGCCAATGCTGCACCTGGTAAACCACCTAGGAAAGTCGGCATTTTACCTTGAGAAAGGAAAGCGGTAACTTCAGGTGTGAATCCTTGAGTATCAGGACAAGACAGCTCAGAGTAAAAAATATTCAATGCACCAGAAACCGTTTGACCACACACTTCCATTGTACCGCCTGCTTCAGTGAAACGAATCAGAGCAACTAAGATGTGGTGTAAACCAATAGGTAATAACAAACGCTCGCCGGTACCAAATAGCATCGGACCAAACTCGCCAGCGCCTTCGATAACATGACCAATACCGTTGATACCCGCTGCGAAATATGGCCAAACAAATGGGATAAATACACCAACCACACCTAGCACAATCGCAGATACAATCGGGACAAAACGCGCACCACCAAAGAAGGCTAATGCATCAGGCATTTTAAAGGTGTAATAGCGCTGGTGCAGTTTTGCGACGATAATACCCACAACGACTGCGCCTAAGATGCCTGTATCTATCGACTCAATACCGATAATACTTTTTACACCATACGCTTTTTCTTGGGCGCTATCACCTAGCACACCAGCCACGGTTAGGAAGAAGTTGATTGCGAGATTAAACGCTGCATAACCAACAAAACCCGCAAAGGCCGCCACACCCTTTTCTTCGCGAGCTAGACCAAGAGGAATGGCGATAGCGAACATTACTGGAAGATAAATAAACGCAACAAGACCTATTTTTGTCATCCACATGAATAGGTATTGCAACAAGGTATTATCTAGTAAAGGGATCGCTTCTTTAATTGCCGCGCTCGACAGTGAGCTCCCCACCCCAAGTAAGATACCTGAGAAAGCAAGAAGTGCGACAGGCAACATGAAAGTCTTGCCGAGGCTTTGCAGAAACTCCCACATGGTAGATTTGTTATTGCGTGTAGACATAGTACGTCTCCAAAAGATTAAGAGCTTGTAGGGCTCATACTCACCACTGCTGATGGGTATGATATTTTGTATTTATGACGCAAATATAAGCTGATAAAACTTTTGATAAAACGTTTTATCAACAAATCTGTGATCCACTTAAACAACAAATCCCATAGCCAAAGTAAGGCTTTAAAAAACAACACAATGAAGGTAAAGTAATTTGATAAAACGTTTTTCCTACATTAAGTGAAACTATGTCATCAAAAAAAGTGACCATTACAGAAGTCGCTAAATATGCGGGAGTCTCCGTCACAACTGTTTCCATGGTATTGGGAAACAAAGGACGTATTTCTCCCGACACTATAGACAAGGTTAACCAAGCTGTTGAAGAGCTTGGCTACATTCGTAATCGCGCTGCAGCAAACTTACGCTCAAATTCGAGCGAAATAATCGGTCTGATCCTTAAAGACATTAGTGACCCTTATTACTCCGAAGTCGCATCTGGAATTAGCGAAGAGATTGAACACCAAGGCTATATGTTGATTCTGGCTCAAAGTGGCGATAGTCAGGAACGATTTGAAAAGTGCATGATGACAATGTCACGGCAAGGTGTCGGTGGTATCGCTTTCTGCCCTATCGCTGACAACCAGCAATTTAATATCGAAAAAATGAAGGAACAAAACCTGCCTTTGGTCTGCGTCTCTCGTGCATCGCTCGACAAGCAAATAGATTTTGTCGGCCCTGATAATAACTATGCGGCGAAGCTTGCAACCGAACATCTAATAAAACAAGGACATCGCCGAATCGCATACGTTGGAGGTGCAAGCAGTTCGTTGTGCAGAGCCGAGCGAATCGGTGGATACTGTTCCACCCTCATGCAATTTGGTTTGCCATTTAAACCAGAATGGGTTGTGGAATGCGAAAAAGGTCAAAAGGCGGCCGCTAACGCAGTACAAACGCTACTGTCTGAACACCCGCAAATAACCGCAATTCTTTGCCACCACTCTTCCACTGCGCTTGGTGCTGTGTATGGCATTCATCGTTCTGGTCGACAAATTGGCAAAGATCAGTTTATTGGTGAACAAGTATCACTTATCGGTTTTGATGACGTAGAAGAAGCAGAGTTAACCGAGCCTCCGCTTACTTTCGTCAACTTCAACGCAAGAGAAATGGGTAGACAGGCTGCGAAACGTCTTATTAGCCAACTAGAACAAGAACATTCTCAACCGTATAGTCTTATTCAACCACCTCAACTGATCATTCGTGAGTCGGCGTAGCTGCCGACTTTATGGCTATTATTACAGTTACCGTACGCAGAGCCCATTTTCAATTTCTTCAACAAATCAATCACTTTGAGTAGTAGTTATTTTCTACAATCCCTTTCATAATGAGTGAGGGACAGAAGGAATGATCATGAAAAACACCTACGCTCTACTCGCTGCTTTTGGGTTCACTATTAGTAGTTACGCCAATGCTACCAGTAGCGCTGATACTCTGTTGATTAATGCCAAGATATACGGCTACGACAATGCAACGGCCATTGCCATTCAAGATGGCAAAATCCAGTCTATTGGTGACCTCTTACATATTAAGTCTTACCAAGATAAGCACACTGAGATTATCGATCTTAAAGAAACTTATGTCTTGCCTGGTTTTATTGATAATCACAATCACGTATTTGAAGCAGCTTCAGAGGCTGGCGGAAACTGTGCGCTGGGAGTGGATGCAACGTTGGAACAGCAAATCCCTTACTTAAAAGCCTGTGCACGATACTCTTCTGACAACTCATGGTTGATTGGATACGGTTTTTCGCTAGAGGCTATTTTAAGTGACGACAACGAGAACACCCCGTTGCAAGTTCTAGACAAGATATTCCCTAACCGTCCGGTTATCCTAATGGAGCAAACTTCGCACTCTATGTGGGTCAACTCCGTGGCTTTGGAGCTCGCAGCAATTTCTAACAATACGCCTGATCCTCAAGGCGGAAAAATCCTCAAAGATCAAGAGAGCGAAGAGCTCAACGGTATCCTTTTGGATAACGCTGGCGACATCGTTATGGAGTTGGCATGGAATAGCATGAACAACCAGTTCGACCAAAGTTACGATGGTTTAATGGTTGGGCTAGAAGAAGCGGCGGCTCATGGTATTACCACGATTGGTGATGGACGCCTGTATTGGAAGCGAGGTTGGTTTGATGTGTGGAAAGAAGCCGAGCGCAACGGCGATTTAACCGCTCGTGTATCTTTGCGTCCTTGGATTTACCCCACTGACACTATGAAACCCCAATTAGGTTATCTGAAGAAAATACACACTAGCGACTCCTCACAACGACTGATTGTAGACCAAGTCAAAATGTACAGCGATGGCATCTTTATCAACGGAACTGCGAAAACGTTAGCACCCTACTTGGATACTTATGTTCCAGACCAACCTTACGGCCTAAATTACATCGCCCCAGGCGATATGGAGAAATGGCTGACGGCACTTGATGCAATTGGCTACAGTGCACACATCCACGCTATCGGTGATGGCGCAATCAGAGAGTCACTCAACGCGATAGCAATAGTTCGTCACCATGGTTCTACTAAACCCTACACCCTGACTCATGTGGAGTTGATCGACAACGATGATATTCCTCGTTTTGCCGAGTTAAATGTCACCGCCGACTTTCAAGTTGGTTCCGACTACGTCGCCAACAATGACCATCAATGGGCACAAGCATTTCTTGGCGCAAGACGTGCTCACGCTTTGATGAACTTGCGCGCCATATTTACTAGCGGTGCAAACTTAACCTTAAGTAGTGACTGGAATGTGCATGACATCAACCCGTTAGTTGGCATAGCCAATAGTATTCATATGGGCAGTAAAGGACTTCCCAATGTAAGTACGGCGATCGATGCCTATTCAATTAATGCCGCAAAGAGTCTAGGTATTAGTGATATTACTGGCAGCATTAGCGTTGGAAAATCTGCTGACTTTGTTGTTCTTGATCGTGATATCACGAAGGTTGCAGTAGAAGATATCCCTTCAGCAAAGTTTATGATGACCATGCTACAAGGCGAAGTCGTCTACAGTCAGCCGTAATACTTTGTTTAAGAGGCGATGAAGCTGCCACCCAATATCACAAATATAGAACCGCATCCTTTGTTGAAGCGCTTTCCATGCCGAGCCAACCAAGGACGTAACCTATTTGCCAGACGAGCAATAAGATACTCAACAAAAAATTCCACTACAGCAAAGGTTACAGCAATAACCACAAATTGCTGCATCAATGGTGTGGTGGAATTCATAAACTGAGGTAGAAATGCACCAAAGAACAACAACACTTTGGGATTAGACACCGCCGCCAAAAAGCCTTGAATAGACAAACCACGTTTTCTGGTGTTAACAGTTTTCTCGACACTCGTCTGTTCTGGACTCGGGCTATTCCATAGCTTATAACCCAAATAGATAAGATAAGCGCCACCCACCCACTTTAAGATCGTAAGTGCTTCCGAAGTCGCTAACATGACGGCACCTACACCAAACATCGCCAGTGCAATCAACAACACAAAACCAATCACGCCCCCGGTAATCGTCGCTAACACTTTTGTCTTGCCGTAGACGACCCCATGACTCAATGCAAGCATGCCATTCGGACCAGGAGCCAAAGACAGACACACCACACTAAACAGATACACTAACCAAACATCAAACGTCATCGTTAACCATTAAATTGAATTACTTATGACGTCAGTATACGAATCACTAGCGTTTTATCTGGGTGATATATAGACTTAACACGGTAATATTTGGACATTACATCATCAACGGAGCTCTCATGACTGCCTCACCTGACCATACGGATGTTCGCTTTCTTTTAGTCGTCCTAGACCAATTCAACATGCTACCTTTTGGCGGTTTTTTGGATAAATTACGTTTTTCAGCCGACGAAGAAGATTACAGCCAGCAGCGCTATTGTCAGTGGAGCATCTCCTCTCTAAAACATGGCACGATCACCTCAAGCAGTGGCGTTGCGGTTGAAACTGAATTTGCGTTAAAAGACGCACAATTTGAGCATTACGATTATGTTGTTGTTTTCGGCTCACGAGGCGCTACGCAAAGTATGGAGAACGCGACGGAATATAAGCCACTATTAAAAAAAGCAGTGACACGGGGTGCAACTTTAGTTGCTATCGATAATGCTAGCTTCCTATTCGCAGCATGTCGGTTGCTGAATGGACATAGTGTTGTCGTCCATTGGCGTCACGAACAAGAGTTTGCTAGTGAATTTCCTGATATTCCATTGCTCTCTGAACAGCTCTATCACGTTGATAAAAATCGAATAACTTGTGTTGGAGGCACCGCTGCGATTGAGTTAGCCGTTGAGTTAATCAGTCGACATTGTGGCCGACAAAAAGCACTAAAAGGACTCGCCGATATGTTCGTCGATGAGGCAAGGCAGAGTCAGCATGGAGTGAAATCCCTCTCTTTTGGGCAGGATGGCAATGCTGCTTCTCCTACGCAAACCAAACGTGCAATAGCATTAATGCGTCAAATGCTATCGAAGAGACAAACTATCGATGTTATCGCGAGCGAGATTGGTATAAGTCGTCGCCAGTTAGATCGTTTGTTCAAGGAAGCACACGATACCACGGCAAAAGGTTACTGGTTAAAGATGCGTCTTGGGCATGCACATTGGCGAATAAACAACTCAAGCCTGCCGCTTGGTCAAATTGCCGAAGAAGTCGGCATCGGTGATGTCAGTTATTTCTGCAAACAATTCAAACGCCACTACGGTATTAATCCGGCAGAATTGCGCCGTACAAAACATGCTCTTAGTACATCAGCTTAATGTTTGATCATCCAAGCCATATTTTTGGATCTTGCGCCACAAGGTTGTTCTACCAATGTTAAGCGCTTTTGCCATATCTTGCATCTTGCCATCAAACATATTCCAAGCTTGGATAATGGCTTTCTTCTCTACTTCTTCGAGTGTCAGTATTTGCTTACCACTCTTTCCCATCGCGTCATTAGAATTATGTTTAATCTCTTCTGGGATATCTTCGAGCGAAATCATATTGGAACTGCGGTTGAGTAGAATTCGTTCCATACGACTTTTCAACTCTGAATTGTTACCTTGCCAACTAAACTGTACCAGAGCTTCCATTACTGTGCGCTCAATCGACACCGCCACATTGTGACGCTTTTCATAGTTGGTAATAATCATCATCACTAATTGCTCGATATCTTCCTTGCGCTTTCTTAATGGTGGGATATTGAGTTCGTTGGACGAGATTTCGTAATAGAGCTGACGACCAAAGGAGCGCTGCGCCACATATTCACTAATGTCAGATGTGGTACTGGTAATAAGCTGAAATGCTACTGGAATCAAGCGCTGACTGTCACTACGACTCACCAAGCCAGTCTTGAGTAACTTCAAAATCACAGTTTGTAGTTCAGGGCTTAAATACTCGATCTTTTCCAGATACAAGCTACCGTTGTGCGCCAATTCGAATTTAGAAGGCAAGCCATGACCATCTTCATCGTCGTAACCCAACATTTCTCGAATCATTGCTTCTGAAGTGAGTGAGCGACAATTGATACTAATGAACGGTCCATCTTTGAAGTCACTTTCGTTGTGTATCGCCATAGCTAAGTCAGACTTACCCACGCCTTCTTCGCCAGTAATTAAGATTGGTGCCTTGGATTTGATCGCTCGCTTCGCCACAGTAATAACATGCTTCATGCCTTTTGACTGCGCGTTGAGATTAGCAAAAGTGTATTTTGCACTACCGCCAATTTGCTGCTGTGCTAACTCACGAATCTTATCGATTGGATGGATAAAGAGCAGTTTAGAACCATCCACTAATGGTCTGAGTGTGATGATCGATTCAATAAACTCACCACCAATCTCTACCGTGGTTTGCTTACGGCGGATCGTGCTGTTTTCTTCAATACTTCTCAAGATAGAAGGCGCAAAACGAACAATAGAAAAGATATCCTTTTCAATAACATCTAACGTCTTAAATTTAAGTAATCGTTCTGCCTGATGGTTTGCCATCGTGATACGGTTTTCATCATTCCATGCTAGTAAACCGTCATCCATACACTCTAATGTCGCATTGTGCGCATTCAGCAATCGGTTCATATTCTCTTGCTCGTTTTGCACATGGATTTGCAACGCAATTTCCTTAGCACAGGACGAAATAATCACATGGTTTTCTTTAGTGTATTCCTTAGCGCGTTTTAGCAAAGAAATAGTGCCCCTCAAGCGTCCGAACGTATCAAAAATAGGCGCCGCTGTTGTGGCATAAGGATGCAAATGTCGATTAAAATGCTCAGCCGCAAATACTTCCGCTGGCATATGGGTATTCAAAGTCAAACTGATGGCATTAGTGCCTACTTTGCCCTCAGAAAAAAAGCAGCCTTTTTTTAAACCAAGTTCATTCACTTCGCGCAGCAAATCATCATGCCCTACGGTAAATAAGACACAACCACTATCATCTGTCACAAATAGAATGACAGCTTCATCACGCAGCAAATCGTAAGTATCTTCAATAACTGTAGTCGCACAGGTAATCACTCGCTCATTACGCTTGATGAGTGATTTGAGGGTGTAACCTGAGGCAATGTGGGGCTTGGACCAATTATACGGGCTAGATTGCTTTGAGCAGCGCTCCCACGATTCCAAAATTGGTGACAACATGAATTCCGGGGAAACCCAATGATGCTTTTGGAAAAAATCCCATTTCTTTTTGTTATCTTCTATGGACAGCATTGATAAACCAGAGTTGTTCGCTTTTGAGCGAAACGGATACGAATTGACGAGTAGGCTTGCTACATCGTGCAGACCCTGTATTTTACTGACTTACACTATTAGTGAGAGTGATCGTATTCACAACACGAATGGACATTAATGACTAATTCGAATAACACTGATCTTAGTCAGAATTGGTTAGAATTAACTGAAAATTGACTCTTTGGTATTAGGCCTTGCCTGATCGGCAATAGGCTAATCTGTAGAAAGTATTGGGATATGTTGAGAAAGTTAGAGGACAAGGTTAGTAATGCACTTCCATGTGTGCATAACGAATCGTATTAGATCCAAGCAAGTGAAAGTAGCAAAAGAGGTACTGCGATAGATGCAGCCATTTTTGTTAAAGATAGCGCTTCACGGAGTATAACTTTAGATTTTGAATCAATAAGTTCAATTGGTTGTTCAAGAGCAATAGTTGCTGTGTTGTTCATGTGTTTTCCTTTTAAAGCAGCGAACTGCAATCCAGCTCACCTTGTGATTTATGTCGCAATTTTGCACTCTTTTGTGAACCACGTCAATGCCATTTTGTAAATATTTGTCCATTTATGTTGAAAACAACAAAAATAAAAAGCCCTGTGTTAACACAGGGCTTTAACTAGTTCTATAACTATCTGAATTTACGCGTTTTTAATGCCATCTAATAAAGTACGATAACTCGATGCTTCGCGGTAGAATACCGCAGGTTTTCCAATTGGCGCCTCCACATCTATCCACCCACCGTCAAATACCTCACCAGTCCAAGCGTGAATCCACTTGTCTTTAGGGAGATAGACACGTTTTACGGTTTCGCCTTGGTTGTATACTGGTGCAACTAGGATATCGCGGCCGAATAAGTACTGATATTTAATGTCGTAGGATTCGTCGTCAGACTCATAATGCATGAATAATGGACGTTGAACCGGCATACCTTCCCTAGCATTAAGTGCAACAGCATCTTTAATGTATGGCTTAAGGTGGACAAATATCTTAGTCATCTTAGCCAAATGACTCATGGTTTCCTCATCAGAGTCATATTGGTGGTTATCTCCAGGACGGTTACCCTCATGACTGCGCATAATTGGCGTAAATGCAGCCATTTCTGCCCAGCGTTGGAATAACTCTTTAGTACGCTTCATACCATGCAACGTAGTGTAACCACCGATGTCGCTATGGTGAATACCGTTACCCATTAAGCCTGAAGACAGAGCCGCTGGAATAACAGAAGCCAAACCATCATCAAGACACCAATCTACTGATTGGTCGCCACCCCATAAGGTGTGACAATATCCTTGAATGCCTGTACCACCAGCGCGCATAAAGAACAAAATATCATCGGTTTTGCCCGCTTCTTCAATCGCTTCATGCTGCACTTTCGCCCAACGATAAGGCCATTTATTGTGTTCAATTTCCGCACTTACACCATTGCTTAGTGAGCAGTCTGTAGGGAGGTATTCGCCAAAGTCCCCCATCCAACCGTCAAGGCCGAAGTCAATCATGTTGCTTTTGATGACACCTTTGTACCATTCACAAGCTTCTGGGTTCGTGAAATCAACGACGCCACAATAAAACTCGCCAAAGTCGACAACGTATTTAGAGCCATCTTCCTTTGTAGCTAGGTAACCTTTTTGTTGTGCTTCATCATACAGAGGAAAATCTTCAAGCACATATGGGTTGATGTAACCCAAGAAACGTACGCCCTGCTCTTTCAGTTCATGAATCTTAGTATCTAGCTCTGGGTATAGGTCTTTGTTCCACTGCCAATCCCATTGAAGTCGTTTACCAAACGACGTCATCTTGATACCTTGCCAATCCTGACACCATGCACCTGCTACCTGAATTCCCGCTTTCTTAGCAGCTTCTACTTTCTCGATGGTAATTTCAGTACCGCCTTGAATACCCAGAATCACACCGTCATGCACCCAGTCTGGCATTTCTGGCTGACGACCAAAGACACCTGTAATATTGGTCATGAGTTCTGGGTAGCTGTCTTCTGCATCAAACAGAATGTATTGCGGGATATCCCAAGCTTGCAGCTCATGAAACTCTGAATTGGTAAAATCAAAATCTGCGTAAGCCGTAGTCTCTAAATGGCAGAAGTACTTTTTGTCTGAAACGAAAGTTGGTTGCGGGTAGTTAGTGTTGTAGTAATCGCCCCCTGCTTTATCAAGCACGTCCGCTTGCCATGTCACATAAGTGTTCTTGTTACGGCCAACACCCGGTTCTGATGACCAAAGCGGGAAATTTTTTCCACGTAGATTTAGATACGTTAGCTGCTCACCACAACCGAAAACACGTTCTTCTTCAGTTGCTGAGATGCGCATCCAGAAACGGTTGAAGCTTTTATCAATCGCCTCAAATTCCGCTTTTAAGCGAGACTCAGCTGTCTCACCAACAATCATTTTAATGACTTCTTTACCATCAAAATAGAAACCAATGGTATGAAAGTCTTGGCCTTCACGAGTAAAACTGTCCACTTTGAATTGACGCAGTGGCAGGCGCTCAGTCACGTAATCCGTGATATCAAAATTACCACGATACATGTCGAAATTGCCTTCACCAATACCCAAATAAAGCGCAGGCTTGGACACACTATGCTCGACAACCGTGCGGCCTTTATGTTGCAAGGTAAAGCCTTGCTCTGTAACGACTAAGTTCATCTTATTAACCCTAAAGAATTCAGAAATCTGAATCGAAAAATCATTTGAAGAAGGCGCTAAAGTCTGTGCCCTAGCGCCCTATTATCGTTAATCAAAAGCTGGCGTATTACTTGAACTGAACTTTGTATTCAGCATCAATCTTCGCTTCACACGTTTTGATCTCATTTTCAAAGCGCTGTAGCCATTGCTCACCTTCTTTACCAGCAGTACTTAGGAAGTAATCTTTCACTGGACCTGCCACTTTTTGGAACTCAGCGCGTTCCTCTGCAGACGGGTTATAGATAGTCCCTTTCGCTTTGCGGAACTCTTCGTAAGCTTCAAACTCTTTGTGCTTCGGATAAGCACGTAGGTATTGGTTTTGAGCTGCAACACCATCAATGAGCACTGCTTTCAACTCATCGGGCATAGACTTGAATTTCATGTCGTTGAACACCCAAGCACCGCCCATGTACGCGTGACCATCAAGGATGATGTAGTCCAAGCTTTCGTGGAACTTGTTTTGCACGATATCAACAATGCCGTTCTTAGTACCATCTACCACACCCGTTGATAGAGCGGTATACACTTCAGGCCATGCGATAGGTGTTGGTGAACCGCCTAGCTCTTTAACAAGCTCTTGTTGAATACGTGCAGGTACAGTACGTAATTTCAAACCTTTCACGTCGTCAGGAGTTTTCACCTGCTTCTTAGTCGTAGCAATGTTACGCCAACCACCAGAGTTGGATACCATCATAAGACGAACGTTAGGCGCTTTCTTAAGAAGCTCACCACGTACATCCCCAATGAACTCTTCGTTGTCGTATACACACTCAGCAACACGGTCATTTGGAAGCATGTAAGGTAAGTCGAATGCGCCAACAGGCTGCCAGAAGTTCGCTAACTCAGGAATTGTCGTTTGGAAATAATCAAACATTCCTGCTTGAACTCCAGCAATACACTCTTTCGCCGTACCACATAGCTGACCTGATGGATAGATGTCTACTTCAATCGCACCGTTAGAACGAGACTCTACAAAGTTTTTGAAAACCAGTAGCGATTGATGGTTATAACTATCTAGGTTAGACACGTGTGGAACCGTCAGTTTATAGTCTGCTGAATAAGCGGCGCCAGAAGCAAGCATGGCTGTGGCAGCGACGGCTAGTAGTGTTTTTTTCATTCTATGTTCCTTTTATCTTTATAAATTTTTGTTTCACGTATTCTTTTGAATCAGCTCTACATCACGCCCAACAGCTTAGGTAGGCCTATCACTAATTCCGGGAAGAATGAGATGAGGAAGATGATCAAGAACTCTACAATCAAGAATGGAATGATCGCCTTCGAAATTTTCTGTAGGGGTTGCCCGGATACGCCCGAAGCAACGAATAAAACCAGTCCCATAGGTGGTGTCGCAAGACCAATAGATAGGTTGACACACATCACCACACCAAAGTGCACTGGGTCGACACCCGCATTGATCATGATTGGCGCAATAATAGGGCCGAAGATTAGGATTGCAGGACCAGCATCCAAGAACATGCCTACGATGAATAGGAAGATGTTGATGATGAAGAACAGCATCAGTGGGTCACGAGTAATGCTATTAAAGAACTCTGTAACCGTATTCGAAATACCTGAGAAACTGATCGCTGACGCAAAGCCACTTGCCGCTGCAACAATGATAAGTACGGCTGCTGCGTTCACCGCTACTTTTGCAAACAACGCATAGGTAGCTTTAATATTGGTCACTTTAATGACATAAACCGACAGGAAGATGGCATAAGCTACTGCTACTGCTGCCGCTTCCGTTGGCGTAAAGATACCGCCATAGATACCACCGAGAATGATGACTGGTGTCAACAACGGCAGAATCGCCAGTTTCAAACTTTGACTGCGCTCTAGCTTAGTAGCACGAGGCAGAGTTTGTACTTCAGGATACTTACGAATTTGCATTCGGTTTACCAGCATCAAGCCAACACAGAAGATGATGCCTGGGACAATACCAGCAATAAACATAGCAGCGACAGATGTGTTCATGACAAACGCATACAACAGCATCAGACCAGAAGGTGGAATGATATTACCAAGTACCGTCGCCGCCGCCGTTAACGCCGCTGAATAGCTCTTGTCATACTTGTATTTGGACATTTCTGGAATCAGCATGTTGCCGATTGCCGATGTCGCAGCCACTGCCGACCCGGTTAGTGCACCAAACAGCGTGGAGGCAAGAATAACTACGTGCCCTAAGCCACCACGTAGGTGTTGAACTCGAGTTTGAGCGAAAGAGATAATACGTGGCGTGATACCGCCGCTCGACATACACTCACCCGCCAACATAAAGAATGGCAGCGCTAATAGAAGAAAGTTATCAAGACCAGAGTACAAGCGTTGATAAAGCATGTTGATGAACAGTACTTGGTCATTTTGAATAAATGTGATGATTGGCGACAAACCTAATGCCATCAGCACAGGCACACCCATTAATAGGAATGCTAGAAAATAAACTAGGAAAATTGGGGAAACCATAACGTTACCTCTACTCGGCCGCTTCTACTGCTGATGAATTATGTTCAGCAGGATCGAAATGAATCAGGTTGTGTAATGCGCCAAGTAACTTTTGGAGAGCAAATAGACACGAAATCGCCAGCATAATCGGTGGAATCGCATACACGACAAACATTGGAATAGGAAGACTATCCGCCATTACCGACCCTGTTTTGTAAAACGCGTAACCGAAGTAAATCCAGACCGCAAACAAGATCAAGCTAGCGACATGGCCAAATACCATCAAGAGTTCGAAGATACGCGTCCCTTTTAATTTGTCGGTGACGAATGTCATCGCGATATTACGCTCATCTAGGTAGATGATTGGTAGGCAAAGGTAAGTCATGTAGATCATCAAGAAACGAGATGATTCATCTGTCCACCCCAAAGGAGTGTTTAAAATGTAGCGAAAGGCTACTTGAATCAATACGATGACAGTCATCACTAACAAGAAGAAACCTGCTATATTTGCTGTCCAGCGCGCTATTGGCGCATTAATCGTATTTAAAGCGTTTTCCATTGCTTTAAGCATAGAACCACCATAAAAAATTTTAATTTTTGTTATTTAAACGACATATTGTCCACTCTATTTATATTGATAACCCAGTTAGTAATTTTTAACCGTGAGTGTTTTCACACTGAGCAACAATATGTCGTTTTTTGTAGGGTTAATGTCACATTATGGACATTTGGTCGTTTTAAGCTTTACCGTTTGAGCCAAATAGACGGATTTTGTGTTGAACAACTTCCATCATTGATTCAATACCTGTGTTCATGACATCCGCCAAAATGAAATCATTTTCATTCTGTTTCCAGTGAGCTTGAACACCTTTGATAAAGCCTTGACGAAGCTCAGTATCAACGTTGATCTTCGCTACACCGCGTTTCACAGCTTCGACCACTTGGTCATCAGGTACACCTGAGCCACCATGAAGTACAATAGGTTTTTTCACTGCTTCTTTGATTTCGCTTAAACGGTCAAATTTCAGCTCTGGTGTTGTTTTATATACACCGTGAGCGGTACCGATAGAAACGGCCAAATAATCAACACCCGTGCGTTCAGAGAAGTCCAGAGCTTCTTCAACCGTGGTGATCATTGCATCTTTCTCATCAACAGTGATGTCATCTTCCGTACCACCAATTTTGCCAATCTCACCTTCAGCACCTAAGCCAAGTGCATTAGCTACGTCGACGACAGCTTTAGTAATGCGAATGTTCTCTTCGAAAGGAAGTGCCGAACCGTCAAACATCAGCGATTGGAAATCACGGGTTGCTGCTTCCATGCACTGTTCGAACTTGCGGCTATGATCAAGGTGAATACAGATTGGCACTGAAATCTGGTGATGTTGTATTAGAGAGTCAACAGCATCGCGTAACGGTTTCATGCCCATTTCATTAATCGCTTTTTGGCCGATTTGAAGCATGATTGGTGATTGCTCTTTCTCAGCGGCAAGAAGCACTGCTTTAATTGTTTCTAAGTTGTGTGCAGTAAAAGCGCCGATGGCATAGCCATTGTTCCACGCTTCTTGAATCATTGTTTTACCTGACATATAAGGCATTGTGAGTGTTCCTCTGTATTTGTTCGTTACTGTAGTAATTTACCAGTACAAAACGTCCACTTCTGTTAGTTATGTATCACTTTATGACACAAACGCTCAATTAAGGACAAAAATGAGCTATAGAGCACATCTTTATGTTGTTTTTTGATTTTCTCTACCAAAATGTTAAAAACAAAAAAAAGATGACGGCACTACACCGTCATCTTTCGGAAAGAGTTAAAATTAATATCCAATGATATTAGGATGTTATCTCATATCTTGGTCAAGCAAGCCTTGAGATAATGCAGGAGCTAACCCTGGAGTCAGTGGCAATCTAGGAATCACCAAACAATGCATTAAGTGGTAAATATCTTGTTTACCATCCCATACCTTGCTAGTACCAGCTTGGTTATTTACGTCCAGCTCTTGCCACCAAGAACATCCCTCATAATCAATCAAATAGGTGCGGCAATAATCCCACCATGTACGATAGTAATCTTCGTACTTCTTATCACCCGTTACTGTAAATAGAGCATAGGCAGTACCAATCGCTTCTACAGGAGCCCAGCGGATACGCTCACGAACTACTGGCTTGCCATCCCAATCTACCGAATAAACAAAGCCCGGCGCACCGTCCACATGCCATGCGTCACGCACCGTAGCATCAAATAGTCCAATAGCGTCTTCTAACAACCATTCTGGACAATCTTCGCCAATTTCTAGCAAGGTTGCACGTAAGTGACAAATCAAACGTCCCCATTCGATCCAGTGGCCTGGTGTACCACCATATGCTCTGAAATGACTTGCTGGTGTTTCTTTATTGTAATCAGGAAGAGGTTTCCACTCAGAGTCAAAGTGTTCATTAACGCGGTAGCTTAACCCTTTCGCTGTTTTGTTGATCATAAACTCGGTGATATTAAGTGCGCGCTGCAACCACTTCTTATCTTTTGTCACATCGTAAACAATCAAGAAAGCCTCTACAGAGTGCATCGCCATATTACCGCCGCGGTAATCCTCGGTTTCAGTCCATTCTCTGTCCCAAGACTCGAAGCACATTTGACGATCTTCGACCCAGAAGTGCTTTTCATATACGGCAATGGCTTCTTCTAGAAGTGCTTGCGCACGAGGGTGACCTGTAGTGACTGCACTCGCTGCGCCAAGGAGCACAAACGCATGTTGGTAGCCTTGTTTTGACTCATCAACAATGCCTTCGCCTTCGTTATCAATTGTCGCAAACCAACCGCCGTGAGCTTGATCTTTCAACGGGCCTTCTAGAGCTTTAATACCGTGCTCGACAAGGTCATAGGCACCAGGGCGTCCCATGAGTGCAGCCAAGGAATAACAATGGAGCATGCGCGCAGTTATCCAAAGACGTGTGCCCATCTCTTCGCGCACATTGCCGTTGTTACCAATCCAACCAAAACCGTTTGGTACCACAGAGTTTCTGCCAAACTCAAAAATGCGGTCAGTTTCGTTATCTAACCATGTGTTATGGGATCGGGTATTAATCCATTTCATAGGGTGTTTCCTCGTTATTTTTTGTTGCGACCGACCCTATCAGTCCATCGCATTGAATTCAGTATCATTATTGTTATCTAGCGAACGGCAATAGCGGTTTGCTGATTTTTAGGTCTATTTCACCTCAAAACGGTGAATAGTTTTTTCTTCGAACAATTCACCAGGATTCAAACGCACGGATGGAAAGTGCGCTTGGTTAGGGCTATCCGGATAATGCTGTGTTTCCAAACATAGTCCTTCACGATTTTCATACTTATGACCATTGCGACCATACCAAGGCTTATTCGACAACTTGAAACCGTTATAGAACTGCACAGCAGGTTGAGTAGTAAAGACCGTCATTGCTCTACCACTATTAGGTTCATACAGTTCAGCAGCAATTCGATAACCTTGTCGGTCTGTATCGCCGTTTAATATAAAGTTGTGGTCAAACTCTCTGTTGCCTACTTCTGTGCGGGAGGTAAAGTCGAGATCACTGCCCGTTACCGAACAAATTTCTCCCGTTGGAATCATGGTTTCATCCACTGGAGTATAGAACTCTGACTGCAGTGTTAGTTGATGATTATCAACGGTTCCTGAATCATGCCCACCAAGATTGTAATAACTATGATTGACCAAATTGACGACCGTTGACTGATCGGTATGAGCAGTAAAGTTGTAATGGACTTGGTTCTGTTCATCCAGGCCGATTGAATGTGTCACGACTAAGTTGCCACCAAACCCTGACTCACCGTCCGGAGAGATTCGACTGAAATGAACAAAAATCGCTTCACTTTGCTCTTCTAGCGCGTAATTCCAAACGTATTTGTCGAACCCTTTTGAGCCACCATGCAAATGCTGCCCCGTCGGAAGCTCATTCGTTTCTAACTGAAAGACTTGTCCATCTAATTGGTAACGGCCATCCCTGATTCGATTTGCAAAGCGCCCCGCGACTGCTCCAAAAAACGGGTGGCCAGCAACATACTTTTCAAGGTTCTCATAACCTAGAACCACATCAGCAATCTGGCCGTTACGGTCTGGGACTTCAATGGAAGAGACAATACACCCGTAATTAGTTACACGTATCGTCATGCCGTGTTCATTCGCCAACGTAAAGAGCTTAACCGGTACCTCTTGACCCTCAATGTGGCCCCAGTTTTCTTGAGTCAGTTTCACGTGATTGCCTCTATCCGTTATTTAATTTTTGCTTCAAGACCTGAAGTGACGCGTAGCTGTTCAAATACCGCAGTCCAATCCTGACGACCTCGGCCTGCTGCACGCGCAACACTATATAGCTCGCGAGATGCCGCACCACAAGGCATTGGTACATTCACTTGGTTAGCAAGATCCAAAGCAATTCCTAGATCTTTATGCGCTAAATCCAGCATAAATGCAGGGCTTAGGTCGCCTGCTAATACTTTGCCCGGCCAGGTTGTTGTAAAGTGACCCTTACCCGCTGGAGTACCACTCATGACTTTCAATGCTGCATCAAACTCAAGACCAATAGCTTCAGAAAGTGTCGCCGCTTCTGCAGACACTGCGTTAAGAGCAATGCTCATATAGTTGTTAATGATTTTTACGCGAATACCTTTACCTGGGCCACCAGCATCAATTGTTTCAGAGCCCATGCAATCAAATAATGGTTGCGCTTTGGCGATTTGCTCTGGAGTACCACCAGCAAGAATCAACAGCTCACCTTTGATTGCATGGTCAGATGTTCGACCTACTGGTGCTTCCATCATTGAGAAGCCTTTTTCCGACATCTCGTTAATAAGCGCATCAGTTTCAAACGGGTGAATGGTCGACATGTCGATAAGTAACGCCTGCTTATCTAAGCCTTCTGTAACGCCACTGTCACCAAAGAGTGTGCTTTTGACCAGTGCGCCATTAGGCAGCATAGTAATAACAAATTCAGCGTCAGATGCAGCGTCTGCTGGTGATGTAGCGGCTGTAGCACCTAACTCAACCATCTTTGCGACAGCAGTTTCGCTGATATCAAACACGCGTAAAGAGTGGCCACCTTTAATAAGGTTTGCTGCCATTGGGCTGCCCATTTGACCTAGACCGATGAATCCTACTGTTGACATGAAAAAGTCCTTAGTTCTGTTATTGAATTGCTACTTACTATAATCATTCGAGATTTAATAACCACAACATTTGTCACATTTTGTTGTTTTATGTCCATTTATTATCTTTTTGTGAGAATACTCTCATCGCAAATCTATTTAGTCCTTATAATGAGCCCATGAGTTGTGAAAACACTCGATGGTTTTCGACGGAGATTTTTCCTTAAAGCTAACGATAGTTTCACCGCTTTTTTTCCAATGATGTTTGAAACGATAAGAGATATAAAATGGCGATAGCTTGTGTTGGTATTACAGTATTAGACCGAGTGCAATTGGTTTCCCAACTCCCGACTCAGGGCGGCAAATATGTTGCGCACGATTACTTTGAAGTTGGTGGTGGACCAGCCGCTACAGCTTCGGTCGCAGTGGCTAAGTTAGGCCATGACGTTGACTTCATAGGTCGTGTTGGTTGTGACAGCGTTGCTGATACCATGTTGACCGAATTGGCCAGCTATGGTGTTGGCGTAGACAAGATGGTGAAAATCGAAGGTGCATCCTCTGCATTTTCAGCCGTCATCGTCGATGAAGAAGGCGAACGAATGATAGTCAACTATCAAGACAAGTCTCTGCTGCGCGATGCTACCCCTCTTAAAAATGTTGATTTTTCGACATATTCCACAATTCTTACAGATGTTCGTTGGATAGATGGCGCAAAATATGCACTACAGCAAGCAAGAGAACTGGGTATTCCCTCGGTTTTAGATGCAGACATAACTCCCGAACCCATTGATGAACTTGTAGAATTAGCAGATCATGTCGCTTTTAGTGAGCCAGGTCTCGAAAAATTCACTGGAACAAGCGATCCTGTTGAAGGTCTCAAAATCGCTCAAAAAAAGACATCTGGACGAGTTTATGTTACAGTCGGTTCAAAAGGATGTTATTGGCTTGAAAATGGCGAACTCGCACATCAAGTAGGTCTGAAAGTAGATGTTGTTGACACCACAGGTGCAGGCGATGTCTTCCACGGAGCACTTGCTGTCGCTGTTGCAGAGCGTATGGAAACGCGTCAATCCATTATCTTTTCCAATACCGTAGCTGCGCTGAAATGTAAGAAACTTGGAGGCCGCGAAGGTATTCCAACCCGAAAAGAAGTGGATGACACTATATAAAACTAATAATAAAAAAGAAGGGTTATCGTGACTAATCCAAGACAAGATAAATTATTACAGTTCGTTAACGACAAAGGTTACTACACCGTCGAAGAACTCGCAGAAATGCTCGACGTTTCGACTCAAACGATTCGTCGTGATATTAAGAAACTCAGTGAAGAGCGCCTTGTAATACGTCACCATGGTGGAGCAAGTTCTCCTGCTACCAAAACGAACCTAGATTACGAAGTCCGTAAGGTGTCAGAGACCGAACAAAAAAACGCTATTGCTAAACGTATTGCGGATATGATTCCTGATAATTCAACGGTATTCATCACTATTGGTACGACCGCTGAAGTTATTGCGAGTCATCTGCTTAACAAGAGTAACTTGCAGATTATTACTAACAGCTTACGTGTTGCGAATGTGTTACACGGTAACAAGACATTTGATGTTCTGATACCAAGTGGCAAGGTCAAGGCATTTAACGGTGGTATTGTCGGGACTGAAGCATTGGACTTTATTTCCAACTTCCGTTTTGATTTCCTTATTACCAGTGCAGCATCTATCGATGTTGATGGTACCTTATTGGAATATGACTTAAGCGAAACTCTGATTACTCAAACAGTAATGAAATCGGCTCGACATGTGTTGGTCGCTTTGGATTCAACTAAGTTTATCCCCAAGGGATCCATTGAATTAGGTCCAATTAGTGATGCAAGTTGCTTATTCACTGATGCGCCTCTGACTAAAGAATTAGAGGCTATTGTGAATAAAGGCGATACAACAATTGAGATTTGCGATTAATCTACGTTTGCGCAGCTGAAAATTAAACGGTCAACTTGTCTAAGACAAGGTGGCCGTTTTTATTTGCAGCATCCCACTAGATGTCTTGATTAAGTAACATGACCTGCACTCTAATCCAATCGCATCGAAGCACTCTATAGCACTAACGAAAGCACTAGTAATAAGCGAACTACTTGGCGTGCCTGTTCGCTTCACCATATTACTAAGCAAATACAAGATATGAATGAGCGTTTGGCGCTTAGCTCCCCCCTCTCCCCACATAGGTTCAACGTCAAGCGTCTCACCGTATAATGCTGGCTTAATTAATAAGCCATTGTCTTCAAATTCCAAACGGTGCTTTATTACCAAACTGCTGACGATTAAGATTTCACTGTATTGCAGAGCACTATATCGAGAACATCCGCTTAGAAGATCACCTAACCAACCGCAGCCGTGGCTCGGCTCTTGCAAAATCGACTCTTGAAGAAATAGATTTCGAACATACGTTAACGCGGAATTCACACACAAAGCAGGTACCTTGGGTCGAGGTGCTACAGTTCTATTCCGCCACAGCTCAGCCTGCTTATCTACGTCAGTCATCGAAACGTTTATTGCTTTGCTCATCATACGCGCAACCTACCTACTTACTGATGCGCTGTACGCTTCATTACAGCGGTAAACTTGCTCTCCGAAGTGGCTGTAGAAACAAGCACCCACCCCTGACTATTCATGTAATTTAGAGCATCCATTGGCGAGTTAAACGCAATGGTTTTGCCATTTTCGTCGCGTAATAGGTCTTTGTTCCTAACGCCAATCTCCAGTTCTTGCCCAAAGTCGACTTCAACTTTCCATTTCGTCAGACTTAAGAGTTTTCCGGATGCGATCACCATAGCGTATTGTTCGGTTTGGGACTGACGCGCAGTAGGTTCGGGAGATGAAGCAGCGTGACTTACGGTCAACGGTAACAGCAATAATAAAGACAGTGGGACAGTTCTAAGTAAGGTTTTCATACAAGATCTCCGATAACATTTCGACAGGCACACCAACTGCGCCAACGACAAAAATCGTATCAAAGACAATGTCCATTATATGGAAAACATAGCCCTGTTTTGTCTGGAATATGGAAGGGCGTTTCTACTTACGACCTGATGAACAAATAATTGCTATGCTTTCTGCTCGTCTCGTTTTTTCAATGTACGGTAGAATTCTGATAAGTACTCAACATCTTCTTTCGGAGCTGCCAACATTAGATCCAGAAACTTCAACGTGCTTGCGGATAACGGTAATTGCCCGCCATGAAGTCGTTCTAAGCTGGTCATAGGGAATAGCTGAAGAAGACTAACATCAAGTGCTTTCGCAATACGGAAAAAATCTAGAATAGTAAAATGGCTCTTTCCTTCTCTATCCATTTTCTCATAAAGCGCAGACCGACCAATTCCTGCTTTTATTGCCAGTGAGTTCTTGGAAAGCTGGGTCTGAACCATCAATGCTTCCATTCTCTCTATAACCATTTTTCGGAACACCTGTTCCTCGACCCCAAAAAACTCAAAACCTTCTGTTTCAATCTCTGCCATTTCGATTTGTCCATTATGTGGAATTTATACACCCAACCTATCCGAATAACGGATATATCAAATGATAAGTTTATACCAGGTTACACACAACACTAGTTATCAAACCTTATATTTTAACTGAGGACACCTTTATGCAAACTACTCATCAAGCTTTAATCATCGCTGCACTAACGCTGTCTAGTGGTGCAAACGCAATATCTCTCGAGCCTGCGAAAGGTTTGAATGTTAACCAACCCTATTACGCTCCAGAGACATTTGTACAACAGAAAAGCTTGCCAGTTGTGGATATTCGAGGTCTTGACTCTAAAAGCTATGTCACGGTTTTTGAAAAGCAAATTGGCGATGAGGTGAGACGAGGCATTAAAGAGGCAGAGTATGTTTACAAACTGGCGGGAATTGATGTTGTCGAATTCGAAAAAGACTCCATGAAAATATTGGAGAACTCGAGAAAACTCAATCCCGAGTACTTTGAAATAGTAGAAGCATTGGCAGAAGTCGGAGGTATTTCTGTAGAAAGGATGTTCACATTATCTCAACTTGACGCCGCGTTAGCGTCAGCAGCCCAATCATCATTAATTGGCTGTACAACCATTAGTTTTGCAGGTACAGGGGTGGTTGGACAAGTCAACGATACCCCTTCTTTATCTGGCGGAAACTATTGGGTTCTTCAAGCTGACGATTACGTTCAAGTCATGGCGTCCGGTTTCTATGGCTCTGGCCAAACGCTTGGCAAAGACATAGGTGTGGTGATTAACTTTCAGGGCACTGACTCAAAAGGTGTAGGTCTTCAATCTAATAGTGCAATCGAACTTGGCGCTCTTCAAAACTACTTAGCTCGTCATGCCAAAAGCGTGGAAGAAGCAGAGAAAATTCTAGAGAAACACCGAACGGTTGTTGCATCGCATTTTAACTTTGCAGATGCAAATGGCGATACCATTGGTATAGAAATGCTAGAAGGCGATAATTACGTCATAAAACGTCCAGCAGGTATAGGTCATGCGAACCATTCCGAACGTCCGGGCGTGATGCAGTCTTTTGCTGAATCAGTAGGGTTAGGCGAGAAAAGCAGAAAACGCACCATCGCTACTGCCTACACTGAATGGCGCGCAGAGTTTGCTCAACAGTTTATCGATAATAGCCCTGAGGGAAATGTTGACGCAGCAAAGTACGTGCTTAATACCAAACCTATCGCTCAACATGCAGCATATGGGTCGGATTTTATCTCTACGCTAACCGCAGTTATGGACACTAAAGAAGGCTGCTTAGAAGTGGCTCCGGGGGTGGGTGAATGGAATGACTTTCAGAAAGTGTGTCTAAACAAATAGTTCGTTACTCTAGAGTAGACTCTAATAAAGAATCTACTCTAACTCTGTTGTAAGCCATTGAGTAACGACTAAAGATCTACGCATCAAGTTGAAAGGAACATTGACAGGAGTAACTACCTAATTAGTAGATACTTTAAATTAAGTAAGGGATATCCTATTTAGAAGGATTTCTATCGCTCCCAAAAGGATACCTCCGCGCTGCCATTTCATACTCCATTCCAACCGAAAGTTAAATTACTAGTCTAATATCTGTTGTGCATCAAGTTACCTCCTTGCTCACACTTGCTTTAGTGATGAACAATTGTTAGCCAACTGTAAATGTCTCAATACCGATTTCCAATATGAGCGTATTTATTGGTAAATTGGATTACAAACCATCTTTGTTAGGTACTCATTGAGGTCAAGACATTTGGAGAGATGATTAAAATAAGAAGTTATTTTACATTGTCCATTTAGTACTGTACCTGGTATACCTTCACGTTGCGTAATATGCAGAGTGAGTTCTAACGCTCATTAGTTCAATCAATTAAAAGAATTTAAATACTGAATAAAATAATAAACAAGATTATATTCTAGCAAAAAGGTATAGGAGTTCACATATATTCTTATACCGACTATTTTCTCCAACGATGTTTAGTGACATTCCTAGTTCTAACATAGAAAAGCATTAGGTCATTGTCGATGAAGAATGGCCTTCTCCCCGAAAAATTTGTCTTTATAGGCGACGATAAATAAATATCCGCCAGACCTTCTTTTCTCCATATTAACAATGTAATTCTTGAAATACGTAACACTCCTGCTTGTTACCAACAAAAGCACACAATCATTGATAACTTTAATCTTTTACGCTTGATTATTGACAAAATCTCGGATACAATATTAGTAATAGTTAATCAAAACCAGCGCAAATTTAATTAGGCACACTGCTTTCATGACAACAAAAGACAAAAGAGAAGAATTATTTTTAAGTAATGCTCGAGATAAGTATGGTGTAGAATACGACTACTCGAAAGTTAAGTATGAGAATAATCGTCGACCTGTAGTTATTCGCTGTTCTATACATGGCGACTTCCGAGTTACGCCAAGCAATTTTTTATCTCGCAATATTGGTTGCCCACACTGTGGCCGTGATGAAGCCAAAAATAAACGGCGAAACAACTACAACAAGCAAACAAGTAGTGAAAGATGTGTTACAAATCAGTTTAATGTAAATGGCTATGCAACAAAACATCCTCACC
Organism: Vibrio sp. CyArs1; assembly: GCF_022432925.1. Taxonomy (NCBI): domain Bacteria; kingdom Pseudomonadati; phylum Pseudomonadota; class Gammaproteobacteria; order Vibrionales; family Vibrionaceae; genus Vibrio; species Vibrio sp. CyArs1. The sequence goes on from NZ_JAKRBO010000001.1 coordinate 600,188, forward strand.
TATTGCACCAACTCTTCAAATGAAAATTTCCACCGTCAAATCAAATAAATATTGCAAAAAGCATTTAACTAACAAAATCATTGTTTTATAATATTTATTGAAGATTATTCAAAGAATTTTGGCAAGTTTTTATACCCCCAAGAAAATTACAAATGACAACAATATAAGCATTATATCGAACTACATAACACTCTCATACATAACTCGCAGGCAACTTTCGCTAAAATAATTTAAGCGTGCTATTTTTCCAGTTATATATCTAACTTTTTTGACCTCGTTATTTTTGGAAAGTATATTATAGTATTTAGACAACGTAATGACTCGATGATTAACTTATAGGAGAAGGCTTTTACGGATTACTAATACAAATTCCACAAATATCGTAATTATAGATAACAATAAAGATATAGAACGATAATCACAAGGATAACACTACTCTACCCTTATAATTTATCCATTAAGATAAGTAAGAGTGTTAATTAAATTACTGTTTAAAACTAAGCAAAACGCTAGTTGCATTTAATCTTTTTCTCATTAATCACTATAGTGAATCAAGTTGAATTTTCAATTATTTAAATACACGATTGGTTAAGAAGGTTAACTCAACAGGTTTTACATCTAAAAATAACTGTCTATGATGAGGGGGATATTTCTTGAACATCCATTGTATTGCTTCTTCGGAATTTATCAGTAATTAGACAAAAAAATGTTAGAAAAGACAGTAGGACATTACCATAAAGTCATTCTCAGAACTAAAAATATCAAATGTAAGAGCACCTCCCTTGCTACCTATTCGCACAATACAAACTAAAAATAAATCTTCGGCTTTCTGTTTTATAATATCAATAGCGTCTTCTTCTCGAAATTCACACTCAACGAAACGAAAATACTTCGTAACCCTACTGATGACATAGTTGCTAAACTTATGTATGTCGTCGATGAATTAAAAACCTTCTGATAATGGAATTAAAAGAACTTATTCTGTTTACGTTAACTCTACGGCCATTAACGTAAACATCAAAAACCTGATTTAAACTTGCACACGTTAGTTTTGCATTTCTACCCATCACCTGACCTTTACTATCATAGTCATAAAATATCTATTACCAGTAGACCTCACACAAAGCTGATCAGTCGGTAACTCGTTCACTCTCATATTAGCTTCGGAAATGTAAGAACAATTTTTAAAATCGTTCGCATAAAAGAAACAGACGCTCCTTGGAGTTCATAAATCACATCTTCTATTTCCCAACTAAGTTATGTAATGACCCCGTCGAAATTGGACAACTTAAGCCGCTAAAGCATACACTTCAGCAGGTGTTTTCATCTAAAGCGCCTGATGTGGATGCTCGCTCGTTGTTGTAGAACTCAAGCCACTTACCGATGGCAAAGCTAGCTTCACTTAAAGAACCAAAGTTGTGCATCCAAATAGACCGTTCTTTGATGGGTTTTATCAGACGTTCAACCATGCTATTTTCCTGTGGCGTATACGGTTGGATGAACTCCTGAGTCAGGCCGTTCTGCATCGCTAACGTGGTGTAGAGGTGAGAGCTAAAAACCAAACCATTGTCACTTCGCAGTTGTAGCCCCGGCGTTGCTCGGCCAATCACACCAGAACGAGTCGATATGGCATCCTCTAAGGCTACGACAGCAGATTTGGCATTGCCTCGCTTGCTAAGGATTCCAGCCTAAAACTTCTCGAGTATGACAGTCCATAACCAGTGTCAGTGATGCCCAGCGATCTTGCTGACCACACAAGAATCTTGCGATATCCGCAGACCAGCGCTTATCAGGCGCTTGGGCGACGGAAGCTTTGGCTTCTACACGAGGCCTAAAGCCAAATTGACGTTTACGGCATTGCCAACATTTCAGCTTCATTATGCGTTGGATGATGTTTTTGTTTTCACCAAGCGAAAATGCCACGGAGCGATGCCCTGCGTAAGGCAAAGCATCAATAAGTCTCTTTATTTTCACTGCCAGCCATTCGTTGATCTTGGGCTTACGCTTCTTGGCTCGATAGTAAAAAATACTTCGAGAAAGCCCGTCCAGCGGCACAGTTGAGAGACAGAAACGTTATCACCTCCTTGCGCCATCTCCTCCGTGATAGTAATGATTACTCGTCGTTCTGGTCGAGATCGCGATTGAACATTTTTGGAAATTCGATTTGAAGCATGGCTTGCCCATAGGCTGCATGCAAATCATCAATTTTCTTTTCGTATTGCTCAGTCACATCCTTAGGATTAGCCTTTAAGGCGTTCTCCATACCACCTAGGGCATCATCAACCCAACGCTCAATCTCAGAAGGTGTCAGATCGAACGTTCTAGCGGTTTCCTTGGCGGTTATCTTACCTTTGATGATGCCCTTAACAAGTTCAGCTTTGCATTTAGCAGTCCAATGTTTATTTCTGGCTTGTTACTCATACTGACTCCTGACTAGAGTGAAACAATATCATGTCCAATTCGTCTCTGGATCATTACAGTCATTTGTTACGACTTGGATAAAGTTTTCGCAACCAGTTATAGCCTTCCGAATAAGCATTATAGTCAATATAAAATCGATATTTCATATTGACTAAAATAATAATTCTCTATACAAAAGATTTCTTGGAAAGTTGGAGATGTTTTACTAAGACTAACCTAACAATCACATAGTACAAATATGTATAGAAAATAGTAGCGATCGATAAACAAGAAACGGTTATGTAGGCTTAAGGGCCTTTTAGCATTTTATCTAGCTATAGCTTACACATTTATATAACTTAATATATTTTTAATGTCTAAATTATCCTTACACAGTATCGACATAGACACCGCGATACGATAACTAACGGTTTCTACGATTAAACTTCACTTCGCCAAATGGCTAATAAAGCTACTTTTCTTTTTACATATACCAAAAACAATAAAAATCCTCTTGACGGTTTGTATAAGTATGTGAATTATGATTGTCATGCATTCATCATATATCTACAGTTGCATATCTTTAAAGAATCTCTCTTATAGCTTTTTCCACCAATAGAACAGCTATCTACATTACTCCCGTTTAACCTTTATTGATATGCTTCTATATAATAAATAAAAACAATCACATTCTCAAAAACTATTATTAATCATAAGTTAGTTCGAGCATAAAATTTAGGTCAACACTCAATACCCAATGCTTGCAACTTCAATGAAAGAAACGCGACTTTTAGTGTCACTACAGAAATTATTATTGATAAATTTACAGTTCATAACACTTACTTCACTATCCTTACTATTTCAAAAAACTGCGGTACCGTTCCACTCTCGGACATCATGTATCTATGTAAATCTATAAGAAACTCATAGTTAGGAGCCCCATCTATAAATCTATGTTTATATAGTCTATCACGATCCCAAAGATAAATCATACCGTCTGCTTTCATAACAGCCATTGCATGTGCAACAGCTCTATCATAATAAGTCATTGCAATAGTCCCTACTTCATAATTATCTAATCTAGAAGCAAATTCCGGAAGTTTCTTTGTTATTTTTCTTTCATGCGAACCTAGTCGTTTCGATTGTTTAATTAAACTCTTACTAACTTTATCCTTCTTATTTGATGGTACAGGAGCACCAAGATATTTCTTTTTAACTTTAAACGCCCCCTTTTTATACACTTTACCATTAACCTCCAGTTTATAATATTTATTCATACTAGCCATCAATTCGTATATATCTCTACCATTATCTACTGAAGGGATAAATCTTTTCTTTGGTACATCATCAATTCCCAGGATAGTATAAATTTCTGCATTATAAGTACATGCTTTATTGCATAACACTTCTTCTGGAAAGTATTTGTACGATTTACTTCTTAAAACTTCCACATATTCTTCTGGACTTCCATAAACATTTGGGTCATATTCATTCTCACCACACTTTGCATTCGCATCAAATGCAAATAGTAGAATAAGAGCTAAAACCAAAAAATTACCAATACAATTCTTCATTTACTTACACTCTATTTAACGTCCCTTAAAAAATATTATATAAAGGTATAAATTCTCCAAGCATACTCGGTATAAATCTATAATTCTAACCATCTATTGTTGTTAAAATTATAAATGGCAAACTCCTTCATTCATAAAGTTATGATCGTGGTCTTCGTAGCGATTTTTAGAATCTAAGTTTGACTTGTTTGAATTCGAAGTTAAGTCCTCCATCGAGTTAGGACTAGGCAACTCCTTAATAGCTTGCCTGTTGTCAGAAACAATGGTGTTAGTTTTAGTTCTAGCTGCGCTAGGGTCGAGGTTCACATTAATAGATGTTGCCGTACCATTTTTGTACTTAGTTGCCGTAACCCCCTTTGTTTTAGCATCTGTCACATCAGCAATATCTGTGTTATTTTTCGAGTCTTTAACTATAACATTTTTATTTCCTATATTCTTACCAACTCTTTTACCTACCATAAATACTCCAACTGAGCTTGAAATTATATTGAAAACCGCTTCAGCTTTTCGATCATTTTGAACTGCAGAAATAGTACGCCAAATCGGTAAGATACCACTCAACCTCTCAACTGCTCTTTCACTTCGAGTTGTAACACTCTTATAGGCTTCTTTTTCTTCTTTGAGTAAATTGCCATATGCTATACTAATGGCATTAATTAAATCACTTGACTGGATCGTTTGCTTTTTAAATGTGTTGCAATTGTAATCTTCTTCTCCATTACCGGTTGAGTCATAGTAACAACGGTCATGTTCTTCAGGGTTCATTATATTCGCATGAACACCAGGTGTAGGCATAAAGTTTAACGCTCCTTTACTTTCTGCAGCCTCGATACCATTCACATAAGCATCTTTACCATCGAGGAAGTTAATAGAAAATGAGCTATTATCTAAGGTTAACAACCAGTTTTTTTCAACATAGTTTGTATCTAGTATGCCTACTCGATATTGGTGGAATAGGTTAACTGTATTTAGCTGTCTACTAGTTATACTTGTTAGATCTAAATCTCCTTGCCTAAAGTTATGTAGTAATACATCGTATGCATATGCTCGGGCGATTTTTTCCATATTATTATCAAAATCATCAGACCAGATTGATGTAATAGTATACGTATCACTAAACCCATTATTATTTAGCCAGTTGAATTCATTAGTGCGGATTTTTTCTTCCTCTTCAGTTAAGGTCTTGCCTCTAAACAGCATCCCTAAAGTCCCTTGGTCAATATATTGGATCCAGTTATTTTCTATCCATTCTTCTGATGCGCCATAAATTGCCAATTGAGCACGTGCAACAGATTCTCTTGTAATTAGAGGAGAAAATATATCGTTACCGTCATCATCCATGCCAATGTATGCCGCAACATCATTTAATTGAGTGGTTGCATTTGATGAGGCTTCATAAAGTGTATAAATATGTTGCTTTTCAATAGCGCTGAATTCTTCGAAACCGTTAACTATAGAGAATAATTCAATGGCCATTTGTTCATAATTGCCTCTTGAACTAACAGGCGGTTCAGTTACGGTAGGTACTGGAAGTGTGTTTTCAAAACGGCCGCTAACAAAGTTGTTATCAGAAGACGATCCGTCATAAACATCACCTATAAAAGTTGCGGCATTAACAAATTCAACCTTTTTTAGCCTATAACCGCCTGGCGATGTTTCTGTAGCGGTTGTCGTTGTATAGACATACTGATCATCTTGGAAACTAACTCCTCCGGTATAACGCTTTGTACCGTTACTAGTCTGCACATAAAAATAAGCTAGTTCTGACTGTTCAACCTGTTCGAAATCTTCTTTCTCTAATGCAACCTTCAACAGCGCCTTTCTCTTTTTTCCACTTTCTTTACGCATGCTAACTTGTGCGGTTAGTTCAGGTAAGTAACGCAAAGCATCTTCATCTACACTCGAGTATGGCTCGCCATTGACTTCCTTTAAATCAAACGTACCAAACACATATTCATCAGTGCCTGAGGAGCCATCACAGTTAAGACCCTCGTATACAAAGTCTGTTGAGAACTCAACTTTTATTAAACAAAACTGCGAACCAGGAAAAGACTTACTTCCGGTTTTGCCATAAAAATACTCAAGACCATCATCAGTAGCTTTACCTTCAACATTGTCTATGTAAGTTCTACCGTCATAAGTGTATGTAAACATTACTGAGCTAGGGTTCTCGAGCTCGTTCCATTCACTATATGGTAAACTAACTTTGTTTTTCACCTGTCTTTGGTTACCGGCAACTTTATCCATACGTGTTTGTACGGTAATATTCTGTGGATACTCAGGAGCCACTCCGTTATCTCGATTTTCCATGTCAACCAATGCATCAAAAACGTACGGCCACTCACTTTCATCAATGTTATTATCGAATATTTTTGCTAATTCTGCATCCCTAGACAACAAACGACTAGCAACGACGCTCTTTACCCAAGACACCGAGCCGAATGGGTACACAGAATCCAATAACATTTCATCTAAAGCTAGTTTGGTTGCAATAATTTGCCAGCGAAATTCGTCACTATCGTCAGTGGAACCAAACGATAGCTCAGCTATCTCTGTAAAATCTTTTCCTTGCAAGTCTTGGCCTTGAAATATGCCTAACTGTTCATTAAATGTAGCTCCTGAATCTTCTAGTATTGCTCTGGAAAAAGCTTTATAATCATTAGAACAGTAGTTTTTTTTCAAGCATGTATAAATAATTGCTGCTGTTTCATCTGGATCATAACCTGAATCGTAATCCTCATTTTCAAGCAGAACCCTGTTATAGTTCTCTAATAATAATGGTTGATCATATTGCTCAAATCGAACAGCATCAACAAAACTAATTTCACGCATCGCTGAAGTTTCTTTAATGAAGTCAACGCTACCATATTCAGATAGTGAGCTAATTTTTAGAGCGGTGTAAAATTCCCTTTTCAACTCATCGGCATATTGGTTTATGTTGGTCGATAAATCAAGATTTGAACTTGACGCTGCAGACGAAATATATTCAATCAACATATTGGAATCCAATCCATCAGCATTATCGAATAAATTCAATTCATTAGTAAGATACGAGCCTGACATAATTGTGTTTTTGTAATCTTCGTAAGACTCTGCAATCGTACTTTCAGCCAATTTAATTAAGGCATTTCGATTGACGTTCATTCTGCCGGAATTTGATATTTCCTGAAATGTCGATCCTCTTATGTCTGACCGTAGCTCATGAATGATTATAGGATACAGTATTAACATACGTGAATTTTTATCGGAAAAGTCAATCTCAGACTGCGAATTTAATTTACTACGAACTAAATCTTGCCGCGTAAAAATGTAATCTGTGTTATTTGAACCTGAATACAGATTGACATTTGCGGTAAAATCATCAAGATAGACACTGCTTAAATAACAGCCCACTTGCTCGCTATATTCATTCTCAGTTTCAATGGTGAATGTAAAATCACTTCCTGATTGGTCCAATTGTTCTACTGTTGGATATACGACTTCAGCAACAAACTCGCTACCATTGTCACTTAAATTAAGTGGCATTGTTTCTTGCAGTAAATATTCTGGCGTTCTCCCAATGTCGCCTGAATATGTTGCTAGCTGAACAAAAGTAACGGGCATACCTTCAAACAAACCTTGGCTTTGTGCTGCGTCAGCATCTAGAATAATCTTTGAACGACATTGTTTCATGTTGTTTTCATCGATGTCGGCTAGCTTTATAGCGGCTTGAATATCAATGCTTTGGCTATTAACCGTTGGACTTACTAAATAAAATACAACAGCGAGATACAATGCACTCTTTCTTTTCATTCTTTTAAACCTTTGAGTATCTATATTTAATTTGTTACACCATTTCATTTTTACAACGTGTTGACAAAATAGAGTCGATTCGTTTAATAAAAATGGGATAACGTTTAATACCTAAATAGCTATTAAATTTGAGATTTATAATGCTTCATACGATTACCCACATAAATCTATTACCGATTGGAGTTAATTCACTTACCATTCTGTGTCTACTTTTTGTTTGTTTTCGCACTAAAAGTTTCCAAAAACCAAGAAACACTCACGAAGTCCTATTTTAACCGCAAAATTAGTAACCAACTTCTCTTCAGTAACGCAACAAAAACTTGAATGTGAATGTGGTCGCGTCTTTCCAAAAGTGGGGTCTTGGCATATCAAGCGAGCTCCGACTAAGCTTCAAAGCTCTTTGCTGGCTTACACAATACACTATTAACAAACCCATCAACACAGTAAAACTCCTGTTTCCATTTCCTTTTAACGGTTACTTTGTTGCTAAGTAAAAATCCACCTTCTTAGAAGGCGGCTTTAGCGTTCAGCCCCCTCAAAGGGGGCGTCTCCGCGCTGTTAGTTTATCTTCAATTCCAACTGAGCCTCATACTCTTGGTCTTTGGACATGACTCAAATCGGTAGACCTGTGTTAATCTACACAACCGATTTATGATTATTTTTGTATTCATGGCTACCATCCAAGTCCCATGTCGTTTCTGCAATAAAACTGACCCTGTCCGTAACCATGAAAAAGGTCATTCAGGCTTTCCTCGTTTCAGGTGTATTGACTGTAGGAAAAGCTTCCAACTCGATTACGTCTATGAGGCTCATAAGCCAGATGTGAAAGAGAAAATTGTCGATATGGCAATGAATAGCTCTGGCGTCAGAGAGACGGCTCGAGTGTTAAATGTCGCGTACAACACGGTATTGAGCACTTTAAAAAACTCTCGCCAAGACAAGTGACCTCGATTCCTTTCGATAAAGCTAACATTGCTCTGATTTATGAAATCGACGAACAATGGTCGTTTGTGGGCAATGAGAGAAACCGTCGATGGCTTTGGTATGCATGGGAGCCACGTTACAAACGCATCATTGCTCACGCATTTGGTAAACGTAATACGGTTGCACTACGAGCGCTTCTCGCTTTACTGAAGCCTTTCGATATTAGTTTCTTTTGCACAGATGACTTCAGTGTCTACACGAAAGAGTTACCAAGAGAAAAGCACATTGTAGGTAAGCGGTAGACTTAACGAATTGAGCGAACTAATCTGACGTTACGTTCGCGATTAAAGCGGCTTGTGCGCAGAACAATAGGCTTTTCGAAATCAGAAGCAATGCATGACAAAGTTATAGGGACGTTTATTGAGAGGGAATTTTATATGTAATTCAACTGATTTGAGTCACGACCTGGTCTTTTTTATCTTGATGTCTAACGTAACACCAAATTATGTCCTCGTTCACACCTACCGTATCAACAAAATACCCCCTCGCCCAAAATAATTTCCCCACACTTTCTTTCGAATATGAGTAAACTTATTGAACAGGCGAATTGCAGACCGTCCTTTCAGGGTACCCATTAACGTCGAAATTGAAACTTTTGGTGGGACTATGACAACCAAATGAACGTGGTCAGGCTGAATATTTAACTCCAGTACCTCGCAATCCTTCATATTGCAGAGTATGTAGATAGACTTGTACAACTCTTTCGCTACATTGCCCTTAAGAATTTTGAACCTGTACTTTGGAGTCCAAAGTATATGGTATTTACATCGCAAGTAGACGTGTGATGAACTTCTATAATCGCCCATGTTAATTGTTTCCTCTTAGTTGTGGTGAATAAGAGTCTTACTTCTTACATGGGCGTGTTTTCGGGCAACAGCCCTTAGGAACAATCACCACCGCCAAAGGCAGTGGTTTAGGGATGACAATTAACATAAAGAGACTTATTGATGCTTTGCCTTACGCAGGGCATCGCACCGTGGCATTTTTGCTTGGTGAAAACAAAAATACCATCCAACGCATAATGAAGCTGAAATGTTGGCAATGCCGTAAACGTCAATTTGGCTTTAGGCCTCGTGTAGAAGCCAAAGCTTCCGTCGCCCAAGCGCCTGATAAGCGCTGGTGTGCGGATATCACAAGATTCTGGTGTGGTCAGCAAGATCGCTGGGCAGCACTGACACTGGTTATGGACTGTCATACTCGAGAAGTTTTAGGCTGGAGTCTTAGCAAGCGAGGCAATGCCAAATCTGCTGTCGCAGCCTTAGAGGATGCCATATTGAATCGTATATGGTGTGATTGGCCGAGCAACACCAGTACTACAACTGCAAAGCGACAATGGTTTGGTTTTTAGCTCTCACCTCTACACCACGTTAGCGATGCAGTACGGTCTGACTCAGGAGTTCATCCAACCGTATACGCCCCAGGAAAATAGCACGGTTGAACGTCTGATAAAACCCACCAAAGAGCGGTCTATTTGGATGCACAACTTTGGTTCTTAAAATAAAGGTGGCTTTGCCATCGGCAAGTGGCTTGAGTTCTACTACAACGAGCAAGCATCCACATCAGGCGCTTAAGATGAAAACACGTGCTGAAGTGCATACTTTAGCAGCCTAAGTTGCCCAATTTCGACGGGGTCATTACACCCGATCTGATCACGAGATTTTAATTTAGTTCATTCTATTTTTGTAACAAAGTCGACTCTGTTTTGTAAAACTTCATCTCCTGGAATGAAGAATACCATCCAACTTAAAGTGCATTATTCTTAATCTATTAAACACAATTCAAATAACAAATTTATAAAACAACTCTGACAAACACCTCTTTGCGTAATTTTACTGTTTACCGATAAGGCAAATTGACCTAATGTTTGTGTTATATAAAACAGACGACTGCCGTTATGCTAACCAAAACAAACATAAAGTCCGCAATATTAAATTCTGATATCTCACCATATTTCCAACCTCAATTCGATGTAGGAACCAATAGAATTATGGGATTTGAAGCGCTAATAAGATGGAAAAAAAACGACGAAGAAATATTAGCACCAAGCTATTTCTTAGATAGCATTTATAAATTCAATCTATCCAGTCTTTTATTCGAGCATACGCTAAGTAAAACTATCAACTTACACAAAACGTTATTGGACAATAACAGAAACTTTAAATTTAGCATAAATGTAAATGCTAAAGACCTTTTGGGAAAGTCTGACATAGTAGAAGTCCTGAAACAGCATTCCAGAGCACATTGTATAAGCGAAAGAATGCTAACTTTAGAAATTACCGAAGGTGAGCCCTTATTTATGAGTGAGAAGACAATCGAAAATCTAGATAGAATACAGAATCTTGGTGTAGCTATATCGTTCGATGATATGGGAACAGGATACGCTTCCGCTATAAATTTCATTGAGGGCAATTATAACGAACTAAAGCTGGATCGTAAGTTTGTTCGTCTTATGCACACAAACACCAAAGCAGTGGCACTAATAGAAAGCTTGGTCTATTTGAGTCGAAGATTAAACATTCCTCTGATTGCAGAAGGAGTAGAAACCCGAAAAGACTATGACAAGTTAATTAGCCTTGGCTGCCATCGCCTTCAAGGGTACTACTTATCTCCACCTCTTAGTAAAGAACAAGTTGAACTCGCATTTATAAGATCATGATTTAGACGTACAGCCACTATGAATATTAAGATTGCTTACCCATAAAACAAAGTGGATTATCGTTTTTGATATATAAAATAGCCAAATGCCGCTATGATACCGCGCATGGAAATTGCAATATCAGATATGAAATCACAATTTCCAGTCTCCGAAGTATGGATAAAACGAAGAAGTAATATCATACCTTTTCTTGAGCTTACCCTAAAACATTTAGAGAAGTAATATATTTTAAAATTTAGGACCAAGCTCTTTCAAAAATATGACAAACGATACTTTAGCGCAATGTACATATGACCCCTTATTTATGAGCAAGATGACATGATAACTTCTCCGTTATAATTTTCATCATAATGAACTGAAACTAGATACGCCCTCAAACATAAGTACTACCTTCGTAGAGCTTCCGTTCATTATATCGTATTTTTTCTATTTACTATCCCATTTCTATAAGCAAATTGTAATAACTCAGTATATGTTTCGAAATCTAAATCATTCATCATTTTATATTTGTGAGACTCTATCGTCCTACTACTTAAGAATAAAATTTCACCACACTCTTTTGTAGTTAGGCCCGAAGCAAGCAGTGCGAGTACCGGTAACTGCTTCTTAGTCAATTTCAGTACTTTTTCGGCATCCGACACCCTTCTGCTAACAGATCTAATAGGTCTTATAGTCGAGGAATACTGCCAATGTAGAAGCCACAATCTACAGACACTGATAAGTTCATTTTTTGAACTCTCAGAAAATGAAAGGTTTCTAAATGAACTAAATGACATCCCACCAAACCGCTCACCATAAAGTTCTAATTTTACCATAATGTGTAATTTTACCCCCTGATTTGCCAATTCACTCAATACGTGCATGTTAGATGTTCTCAAATCTGCCTCACTGAGGATTGAGATTGACTCAAGGTTCACAAGTCTCAAGTAACTAAAAGATTGTTTCCCATTAAGAAATTTATCCGGGTTTATTGTAAACCGATCATCAAGAGAAACACTGAGGATCTCGCCTGAATTAACAAGTATCCTTGAGTTGGGCCATATCGTCATCCTGTCCATTCCAAAATGTATAAGCGCGTTTTTAATTGCCTGAACGAAAGCACTATCAAATGAGTCTATTGGTGCATTGTTAAGCATATCAACCTGAGATAAAATAAACTCTCTATTTAAGTGATGAGACATATCTTTCCTTTGTCACTGCAAAGCTGCCTAATTTAAAAATATACGTAATAAAATATTACGTTTAATTTATGAGATGAGCATTCTTATTTGTGTCGTCTTGCACTCGACTCTTCTTAGCTAGTGTGGTTACTGTGCTTTGACAAAGAAACAAATAAGTACTTTTTCCCAATTATTTTAAGGTAGCAATCTTTTCTAAAATTACAATGTTTTTTTGAAAATCAACAATAAATCGCATGCTTCCCTGCTCTGTAAAGTGCCATTATATCAGACGGTTAGTATCATTTCGATACATAATTCGCTTAGTCCCTACGAATGTCGACCCTTTGATTTTTTAATCATAGATTCGCGTTGTTATCGCTTTTGTAATAAGCTGATTCAAGTGTTAGTAAATTAAAACGGAGTTATCATGGATAATTTGTCATTGGTTGTGGGATCAATTATTTTGTTTTGTGTAGCCGAAGTTGCTGCAAATGAGACGTTGCAGGAGGATTTGACATGGCAGGGGACTGCCAAATCATTTTATGAAGGGACTGACTTATCAAATAAAGCGTTAAGAGCCGCTGCGTTATCGTTATTTGAGCCATCTGGCAGAGAAACATACGAGAGCTTTACCTCAAAAGAGTTAACATCACTTTACAGGTTATCCAGTACGATTGTTAATGTAGACAAAGCAACAATATTGATCTGTATAGAGCCGAAATTATAGGACCCAATCAAAATTTATGGATCCTTTGGCTTCTGTATGCAGTCAGATTTTACAATTTTGATTTCTTCACCTGGATAAATTATAGCGTTAGCGCTTCTGAACCGCTCTTTTAACCATAAGTTATTTTTATATAGTTCTTCTAGGCTCTGTTGGTTTTTTCTCGCAATTTTTGACGGCCATTCTCCGGTTTCTACTGTGTGGGTCAAGCTGCAGTCACTAATAGATGATGCAACAATTTTGTCTTTAGTTTTCTCCGAAGTTTCTATACGACTATTTGTAGCTAACCCCGCATTTGTTGATGGCCTGTTAGTCACATCTGATGGGTACTTGTTTCTTATAACTATACCAGAGTAGTGCAATCCAAAGCCATATAAGTAGGTATCAGAATAGTTGTTGTTGGGGAACATTTGATAACCGAACTTTACTCCAAAGTTAGGGTTAACGTTGTAGATAAACCCTGCTCCTAGCAGTACGCCATTGTTAATGGTACTAGCTCCCAAATCTAAATATGCAGACGTTTTGTCGCTAAAGGCATGTTCTATTCGAGCATATACATCCGAATCAACATTGTTAAATGCCTCACTATATACGTGTGATAATTTAACGCCTAAATAATATTTATCATTTATAGCATACAGCCCCGTTAACGAATTATAATATGTAGTAAGCTCATCATTAGGGATTATAGCTGCACCAATATCAGCCTCAATCGTAAATCCCGAGCTATAGGGAATGAAAACTAGTCCTAGTAAGAACTGAAACACCTTATTCTTAATCCTATTTATTTCCACTTTTACATCCTAGGTTGAACCATAATATAAACCGTATCGCTATAGATACCGTTATCTAAACCTGTTGTTTCTAGGTCTTTAAAGAACACTCTCAGATTAAAGTCTATATTTGAAGAGTCTGATGGCTCAGCTTCCACCGTTGTACTCGATGAAACTATACTCCCTTCTTCAACTATTTTTCTTGCACTACATTTATCACATTCTATTGAGTATGGAATTTCACTTCCGGAAGGACTTCTTAAGCTATACTGCTTGCCAGAACTAAAGGACAAATCTATACCGTTAGCCAACTCTCCATGGACGGTAACGTTATGTGTTGTCTCACCAAAAATCTTACCATTATGAATGATATTTTCGAATCTACTTTCTCCCTGTACGTCTACACTACTAATATAATAGTCTTCTAATTCTAATTCTACAGACACATTTCTTGTTATATGCTGCCTACTTTTTACCCCTTGAACTGTGTAAAAGTCATAAAATAGTGTAGATGTAAGAGTACCTCGATAGATACCCGCACTTTTTCCTGAAAAATTGTTAACAATTGATTCGTTGTCAATAGAGTATATAATTCGATTATGAGTAAATGGTTTAGTACTAAAGTTGTAGTTCACAGAACTATTTGAAGAGCAACCATGAGGTCCAATTAATTTCACTCTAGTTCCCAAGATTACATTCGTATCACATATCGGCCCACCTCCCTCGAGTTCTATAGCTGCAATATTACTTGTTTCATATTCGACGCCTACTGCTGAAATAGGCAACTGAACAGACTCTGAACCATTAGACAAAGTAACATGAGGCTGAGATAAACTAATAGCTCCAGGAACCCATTTCATTGTAGGTATTGACTTATCAGGCAAATCCCAAAAGGAAGTCGTATAAATTTCATCTTCCAGTTTTTGTAAGCTACTCCAATTTACTGTTCCGTTATTTACGACTCCTTGTAATGTTGCCCCATGAAGACTCGAAGAGATCAAGAATATCAATCCCAGTACATTAGATTTTTTATTATAGTATCTCATTTTTCTCGTACTCGTCATTGTTTGTACTAAGTTTTACTCTAACGTCTACATCGTCTATTGATATCGGTAAAGGCACATTAATAGTTCTACCAGAGAGTACTGTTACCTTCTTCTTACAGTTCTTTATAGCTTCGTTACTTTGATCATAGCCACACCAGTTAAAACTTGCATCAAAATAGGTCTCTCCTTTATTGGTTACTAATACGCTATTAGTATTTTCCTCAATTTCGATGTCGTACTGTATAGGTCTATCATCGGCTGCAAATAGTGCATATGCTCCATAACCTATTGAAATAGCCATCTTAGAATTGACACCGTCTGTTCCATTGCTAGACGGCACAAACGCTATTTTAAATATACTGTCTTTTGTATTTACGCACGTTTTACAAAGTAGAATAACTTTGAAATCTTTAATCTCTCCGGGATCAAGGATAGTCTTTGCTGGCCTAAGTTCAACTTTCCAATCTGAGATATTCTCCCTAGTATATTCTTTTTCTTCTAGCTCTCCATCTACAACATTTATTTCCGTCACTTTTGCGCTAAGATATACTCTATTTTCCTCTTTACTAGAAACAGTAAATGTAACGTTGTCATCACTAGTTGACTTAAATAGAGAGTCGACCTCAAATGATAGACTTTGCTGGGACATTGTTAACGCTAAAATCGAACTGACTATTAAACTCTTAAACTTCATCAGATGTAGCCTCCTTTTTATTCTTATCAATTAAAGTAAATTTAGGATTTTCTGCTCCAAAGCTTTCATTTAGCTTTGTTAACCTCTCGATCTGGTCGTTAGTAAGTTCACTTGATAATTCAACAAATAGATAAGTCCCTCGTTCAAATGAGAACAACTTTGTCTTTAAGCTCAAATAACCTAATTCTAGGACTGTATTCTTTAATACTACTTCATCTGTATACAATCCGGCAAACACGTAGTTATCATTTCCATCTTGATGTAGAACTTCTAAATCTTGCTCTGAATATTCATTACCAAACTCTAATATCTCTGGTAAACAGACGCCTTTTTTATGTGATTTTGACTCAGATTTAACGTTAATCAAACACATACCTTTCCTTGAAATTAGATGAAGTTCACTTCCTTTAATGTAGTTAACCCTATAAACTCCGTCACTTGTAATTCGCTCTATACTTTTGCATCCTTCACTTAAACATTCAACTGATGTAATAGGATTGCCTTCAATATCATCGAGAACTACCAGTATACTATCGAGGTACGCTATTTTTGGTTGGAGTTCGTAAACTGAACCAATCAAACTAAACGAATCAATTTCGTTATTTTCGATGTACAGTTGCTTTGAGTCATTCTTAATCTGTGCTTTAAAACCCGTGTAAGGTTTAACACCTATAACAGTATCTTCGTTTACCAATTTAGTTTTGTCTATTACTCTATTTTCCATCGTAATAGTTGAGTAAATATCCGAGTTCACGGGTGAGTCTAATTCTAGGTTGTCGAGCACTTTAACCTTTACATAGGAGGAAGCGTTTTCTCGCGTAAAGTCAAAACCATCTTTCGTAACTATCTGAGTACCTGTTATAGTTCCGGACATATTTTTTGCACCAGTAGCATCAACAAATAAATATCCATCAGCATTTACTTCGTTTGTTTTTATACCTCCACTAAGTGATAACTTCCCATAAAAGTTACTACTATCATCTAAGACAGAAGCAACAGACCCACTAAACCTAGACACTGTATCACTAGTGGTATACCTTATTGTATTAATATTTTCCAACTTGCCGTTATAATCAGAATTTACAGCAAACTGCGATGAAACGTTATTACCAAGCTCCAAGATATAATTGAGATTCAATATAAGTGAATCATTACCTTCCGTTAAATGCGAGTGTTTAATGCTATTATACGTAACACTAGAATTAAATGTCCCCGGCCCTAACTTTATACCCCAGCTTCCACTTAGTGCGTTAACAGTTTCCTTGAGACCATATATATCCTCTCGTTTATCTTGAGATACACGAATGTATCCATTACCACTTAGAAAATCTCCTGACACCCCTAGTCCATAGCTTTGAAATGAGTTTTCATTATAAAGAATTGAACTTAGTTTTTCATTTTGGGTTAATTTGTCGTCTTTCTTTATTAAAGCACTAAAGTCAGCATAGAATGGTGAAACATCAATTCTTCCGTTGTGATATCTATCGTCATTATCGAACCAACCACCATTGTATTCTAGTTTAACACCTTCAAGCGGTTGATAAACAGTTAAGAACTGATAGTAATTATCTGCACTAGAGTTTGTAACTCCTGTCCCTAGCATTAAATTCTCAAAAAAACGATAGTTAACAAACGCACTATAATAAAACCTTGATTCTTCATTCACTTCGTCAAACTCACCAAAGGCCAAAGAATAATCGAACTCACCAATATTAACGTTAACGTTCTGGCTGTTATTAACCAACCTTCCTTCGTTAAAAATCGTCTCGCCTGATACGGTAAGAAGTATATTCAAATCATAAACACCAGAAGGTAGGTCTGAATAGCTAATAAAGTGTTTTCCCTCAGATACAGATCGACTGTAGACCAATCGATCCCCTCTATACGCCTCGACTTGTGCTTCTTGAGGCGCATAGAAATAGATCTTTTGAGCTTGGGCCTTCTTTCTTTTCAGCAAGTTCGGACTAGTCCCAACCAGTACTTTTCTTCCAGAATAATCTGCCCCATCATAAAAAGCGTCAGTTGAGTTAATCGTAGGGTTATACCTGTCCTCACCAATAAGTAATCGCTTGTCTTTATAGTCTAGATTATAATAAGCCGTATACACTGAGAAGTCACTGTTTGTTGAATTGTATTGTGTGTCAAAATATGCGTAACCAAAAGGCAAACCCAGTGTTGTTTGGTTGCCGAAACTGACATTTGCAGAATCTTCAATGTCAGTATAAGCATATAGTCTGGCGTTATTTATTAGTGCGTTGTGGTTATTTACCGCAGATACATACTCTTTTGTTTGATTTTCTCCCTCTAGAACGCTAGGAGCAATAAAAATTTTCAGGGAAGAATTATCAAAGTCAAACAGGTAGTTTGCTTTACGGTCGTTAGTTTCTAATACACACTTTTTTACACGCCCTTTACAACCGGACTCTGACCTAATCCCTTCTAGGAGTTCATCAACAATTTCTATTGAGACAGCTTCTTTGATATTTTTATCTACTAAAAAATCCACTAATGTCTCTTTACTCAAACTGTTATCGATCAAGCGAAAGGTATCATAACTAACTATAGCTTTCACTTCTACTCCACTGCTATCACCTGCTATAGTTATATATATTCTTTTCATTGATTCATTAAATAGATCTCGAAATTCATCTGGTACTTTTTCGGATAAAGCTGAGCCACTTAATAAAATAAACGCGAGCACAATAAGGTTAGAACACTTCATAATACAACTCAAATACTCAATAGACTGACTTCAAATGCTAAATTACCGTAGCAGTTTTGTTTAGATTCAATTTGTTCAAGCTCAGGAAAATCAACTGACATATTGTGAACAGATAAATATAAACCTTCCTCAATTCCCTGCCATTGGAAGTTCACACCTTCACCCTCAATGATATTATGCCCATCTAGACCAACTGCGACTTTAAAATCTTTAATAAGATTATTATTTTCATCTAAGCATACATTGTAGTTCTTAACCAACGATATGCTGTAGTCATTTGACTTAGTACTCTCGACCTCTAGATTTTGATTTATACTCTCGAATTTTCTTTCATTAACCTTATATGTTGTTTCGTAATGCTCTTCATCAAAGACTGCGCTAATAGACGAGTCTTCCGTACTGAGTGAGACTTGCGTCTCTAATGGGATAGATATGACAAATTGATTAGCCCCAACGTCATAAGAAATTAACGTAAAGAGACAAAGCACATATCGTTTTATCTTACATTCAATCATTGGGGCTACCACCTAATTACAGAGCAGTGTCAGAAACGATGACCGATGCAGTTAAGCTAACACTTGTTCCGCTTTCCACGCCGTGGTCAACCGTTGTAAAGCCGGCACCCGCACCCAATCCAAATGCTAATTTTGTAACATCGCCCGCACTTAGTGAGATAGCCTTATTAAGTACCACTGCTGTTCCGTTATCTTCCAGCACAACCTCACCGTCAACAGCTGTTGCAACACCACCGTCAATCTGATAATTAATAGAATCGACTTCGTACCAATATGCTTCAGGAAGACTATCTGGGTCATTCACTGTAAATTGAATCTGATCGCTTGCTTCAATTTTATAAATACCGTTACCATCACTTGTTTCTCGCAACGAAATCGAACCACCCGTAAATTCTACATCACCAACCTTTTTAATTACGAACGAGTTGTTATCGTTTAGGTCATTAACAGAACCGGACCAAGAGAAATCTGTCGTAACTGGCGCCGCCGAAGCCGCTCCACTGATAGCAACAAGAGTAGACAATGCAATTGTATTCAGTTTATTCATCTTTACCTTCCATTTGATTTGATTTGATTTGATTTAAATCGAATTTTTGTTCCGCTTTAGAACGACAGAAATACTAACGCCATTAATGATGTTAGAAACCCGCAAATTTCCTGATTTTGTTAATCCAATTGATAAAATTACCTGTAAGAAGTTTAATTTATGCCTGACAACAAGATGTAACTCTCGAAATATATGCATGTCATCTGATAAACCAAATTGGTTTACGATGACTGTATTACGAAATTCATTTCAAAAGCGAATGCGAGTTAAATCGTTCACCTTTTAGAAAATATATTGATTTTTGAACACACGCATTCCACTAACTTGTTATGTATTTTGCCCTGTCGCAATGCATCGTAGTTACGGAGACCGAGTGAGGCTCCAACTAACAGTACCACGCGATATATGGCGGTTCAGATGGTCAACACCTATGATGACCAACTTCTGTTTTCGCTTGCTGTTCTCGCAACCAAAAGCCAGATTGCGTGGTTCCTCATTTTTCCAAAAATTGGACTTGTAGCGCGAAGGGATTGGAGCGGTCACTTTCTTTACCTAAACCACCCTCTGGAGCTCCCTTGCACCTTATACGCTATCATCCGATATTTACCTGATGGGATTTGAGTAGATTGGGAAATACCACAGCATCTCTTACACTTGGTAGTGTCAGCTCAGCTGTGATAGTTTTATGAGCATCGGTATCAATAGAAAGAAGAAGTTTGCGCCAGGCTCGCTGATTTATACAGGTATAGTGAGGATAAGCTAATGTGAGCCTTCGCTGACCTTAAATAAAGGCGGTAAAATCTTGTAGTGTGAAGATATGGAAAGGTACCCTTTACCATGAAAGAAGATACGGTAGCGAGGCTTAAACATGAAATCAGAACAAGTGAACGAAGATTCCTACTATGAGCTCAAGATTCTGATTTCGTTAAATCTATTTCCGCAACAAACTGCGTTAATTGTAACACAAACCTGCTCGTTATAAAGTCACCTAATTGCAATAGTTGTGCGAACTATTTCTCGTGGTAGTGAGAATGATTCAATCTAGATTCACTTACCCTAGAAGAATAAAAACGTTATTAGCTTTTGACGACCCTGTATATAATTCAGTGTAACTGTCGGGGTTACATGTACTCACTGAGTCGGTCTTCTACACATAATCATAAATCGCTTTAGAGCTTGTCACCCGTTTCTAGTCGGCATCGTCCATTTCTTGGAAGCATCTCGGATAGCCGGGGAGGTCACCTTTCTAGCGAACTCATCCGTTGGGGAGAGCTTGCGCTTCCTAATCGCTTTTCTAATAACTTTATCGTGGGGTTCAATGGCGTTAGTCGTGCAAATGGCTCGGCGAATATCTTCTGAGTAGTTAAACAGGGTGTTGAGGTTGTCCCAATGCGCTGTCCACGAGCGACTGATTTAGGACATTTGCTATCCCATCGGTTAGAGAATTGCTCTAGAGCCAGCTGAGCCTCACCTTCTGTGGCTGATTGGTAGATTTTCTTCAGGTCAGTCGTCACTGTTTTGTAGTCTTTCCAAGGGACATTCTTGACCGAGCTTCGCACCATGTGGATGATACAGAGCTGTATTTGCGTCTCTGGAAGCGCCGTGTTGATGACGTCAGGAAAGCCTTTTCAGTCCGTCAACGCAAGCGATAAGGGTGTCTTTTACCCCACGGTTGTGAAGCTCAGTTAGGAGGTTAAGCCAGAACTTGGCACCTTCCGTTTCAGAGAGCCGTATACCGAGCAGTTCTTTTTAGCCCTCCATGTTGACGCCTAATGCAAGATAGACCGCTTTGTTAATGACTTGCTTGTCATGGCAGGCCTTAACCACGATGTAATCAAGATAGACGATGGGGTAAATGTCGTCGAGAGGTCGCGACAGCCATTCTATCACTTGCTCAAGCACCGAGTCCGTTATTTTTGATATCAACGTTGACGAAACATCAGCATCATACATTTCCTTGAACGTTGTTACGATTTCAGGTTCAGAATTAGCTTCACGATAGCGAGGGACGTCGACTTCGACCTCTCCATCATTGGTGATGACTGACTACTCGAGTAGTCATTGCGAGAGTTGGAGTTCACTCTAGATTGGTGTGTTTGATATCCAAGGAGCTCATCGAGTTCAGCGTTTAAGGCCGTTTCAACGGTCACCTTGGTTAACAATTTTCGGAAGTCATCAAGACCAGATGCTGTCTTAATTCAATTTGCTGTTTCACGAGCAAAAAGCTTCAAGTGCTTTCTTATCCATATTGTCCATCCTTAGCCTTTAAGGCTTAAGTCTAGACAGTTTCACAGAATTCAGGACACTCTCCTTTTGATACTCAAACTATCAAATATTAGTTCCCGGTATAGCCCTAATTGAATTTGATAATCGCACAAAGCGCCCAAATCTGAAATATTCAGTAGTAGTCATAACCTTTTCAAAAGGTTATGACTACTACAAATATGGTCAAGATTTATTCCTCCTTTACTCAAGGGGTGTCCTACATTTACTTCCGAAAAAGATATACTTCCATCGATTCCGTACAATACAGAATAACTAGAGCTATTTCCCATGAATCTATAATGAAGAGGCATACGATAGTGCATCGAATGATTTAGGCTAACTCCCTAACTTATCGCCTGATTTTTACCGACGTGATTGAATGTGTATCCTCTCTCCCGAAGATAGACCGATTCCATGAAACCATGGGGTACCATTCAATTTCTTCGGCACTTAGTAAAGCCCTGAACTTGGTTAACCCATCGAAGCTCGTACTGTTTGAGCCTTGCACTAGAAAAACGCGATCAGTTAATAGCTTTTCATGAAACTTATCTATCTTCAGTTTCAGAGCGGCTTTTCCTGCTTCTCTTCCGCTTAGTCCTTGGGTTCTGACAGTCGCTATCCTGCTATTCTAAGCTGAAAGTGATTTACCTAACCTACCAACTCCTTGCCCCAGACCAAAAAATAGCCAGACCAACAACAGCTCCGATACCTGCACTTATGCCAGCTTCTTTCTCAGAAGACCCAACTGCGACGTTGATTCCAAATTCAGCCACCCCAGATACAACTGCATCTCCAACAGCTAGCCCTGCTTTAACACCGCTCTTGGCACCAATTGCTGATGCTCCAAAACCACCACTGATAAAACCGAGTACAGCACCAATACCAACCTACTTCCAATCGAAGCTATCCCCCTCAACAGCCGTCTGAATTCCTTCAGCTGAAGCTAATATACTAGCTCCAACTACAGATCCTGCCATAACCCCAATAATTAGACTTGATATTGCGACGTGCCCACTGGGATCTCGCTGGTTTACCGGATCACCTAGGCAGTACGCATAACTATTTATTCCTCCTTTACCAAATGGACCCATCGCGTTGAATCGCATTAACCTTGGATTATAGACTCGGTAACCATTACCAGGGTGATAAAGACTGATATACGTGGGTGACTACGATTGTTTAGTGACTTCACTATCGCAACTTCTCTACTGGTAAAGGGCATGTTTCCCCTACCTTCACGTTGCATGACTTTATCGACTCTGTTTCTAGATTGGCGAAGGTCTTATTTGTTTATCCCCAACAATCCTGCATAAACTGTCTTACCAAGGATAACGAGGTTTATTCTAAAAGCGCTTCACGAGGTACCGTTCAGCATCTAACCAATGATGCAAGTCGACTCAAGCTATACGGTGAAGCCTCACTCATCGTATAGTTTAAAAGGTGAATGATCTAACTCGCACTTGTTCTTTAAGTGTGTTCATCGACACAGCCAACTTGAACTACTCTTTAAGTCGGAGTATCAAAGAATTCATCTTATTATTCGTACGTTACGATAAGAACACGAGGGTTAGGAAATGCTTAGGCCTATAATTTCTCATGTTATTTCGCGATGTCACAAACGTGAACATATCAACCATGAATGTCTTCATAAAACGCACTAATGTACAAAACCATCTTCCGAGAAGATGGTTTTGACTTGAAAAATAAGAATACTTGATAAATTCACTGGGAGTTTAATAACATAACACAATACTTATTCTGAGTTATAATTCAACAACCTATCGTGAAACACACATTCCATAAGTTCCTGTACTTCTATCTACACTTTGAAAGATTCCAGTCTTGTAGTCCAAGTTTGACTGTCCAGAGTTCCCAATATTGCGGTAGCTTTTCCCGATTGGCCAAAGGTAATTATAATAGAGACCGTAAGAACCTCCAGTAGCATTATAGAGTTGTGTTTGTTCAGCTGCCGTTGGAACAGCCCATTCATCATAACCGCCATAATTCAGAGTAGATAAATAATCACAGTGTGCTTCAGCTTGCAGGTAAGTAAATCTAGCAAATTGTCCAGATGGCCCATTTGTACCATCTTCTGTAAGCAAACTAATGAAACTCCGACTTGAATCACTACTAGACTCTACATAGTTATATTTAGCTAACCAATTTTCACTAGGTGTGCTGGTAAACACCTTACCGCCGATCACTCTAACAGCTTTGAGGCAACTGTTGGTCGCGTTATTATTTGAGTCACCGACGCCCGTCCCGCAAAATATATGCTCAATTTCAGGAGCTGAATGTAGTTGAAAAGTTCTTTTAAAAACAAATGAACCGTATTCAAACTTAACCTCTACACTTTCTTCGTTAGTCGTCAAAATCTCAAAATCGGCCTTACCTTCACTATCAGTCGTTTTTATTGTATCAACGATCGTAGCGTTACCTGTAGGGTTAATTATAGTCGCATGTATATCAATCTCAGGAACAATTTGTAAATCTTCGTTAAATGCCGTAATACTTATAATACCTGGTTCTGCATTTAAATCCAATCCATCGCCAACAATCAACTCACCTTCTGGAAAAATACTATTCTCCATACATGCGACATAAGAAAATCCCGATTGGTAAGAATTAGTCTCTGTTTGGCCAGTTTTAAGATCTACGTAACAATAATCATCGTTATCATTGCAGACGTGATTGACTCTGTAATCATAATTATCAGGCCACCCTGCCGAGGCTTCTATATTACCTGGATACAAGTTATATAAATGTTGCAGTGCTAACTCTGACGGAAGTATCTTGTTTTGAGGCGTAAAAATGTTAGTTTGTGAATTGCAGTATGCAACCGCATCGTCATATTCAAGCATACTCCAGTCCTCTCCTTCCCAGTGTTTACTTCCGTCAGGGGCTTCACTATAAAGCGGAGGTCGTTGAAGGATATAGCCATCAACTATTATATCTGTAGCCTTCGGACCAAAATAAACACCAACACTTTCTTGAGACGTTTCCAGCATCAAATTTTCATGTGATATATTGACATTTGAATGCCCAGACTGAGACCCAGACCTTTTAGTAAGAAGAATACGTGCAATACCTTCGTCATCGGTTTGAACGACATTCGAATGAGGGATTACATCATTGTTTTCTGTTTGAACGATTACTGGAGCATTTCTAACAGGATGACTAAATGCATCCGTAACCAATGCGTCTATAATATTTTCATCTACCCCATTTGATGCAGCACCATTTTTAATTAGAGTAAGTCCATTTAACGGGTCAATCGTAGAGGTATTATTATCACCGATAAAATCTACATTAGCGCTTACGCGGTTCACGATCCTTTGACTATCAATATATTGAGCGGATACTTCAATCTTCTCTGCCCTCTCGTTAGTAGCTTGCACAACCACGTACCCAAATTCGTCAGTCACACCTGAATACTTGTCTAATTCCCCATTGCCTGTAACCTGAAAGTCTAAACGTAGGCCAGAAACCGGAGTTTCGTTATCCTTAACTAGAAAACTTAACGAGGCTGTATCCTGGCCGTTAGCGTATGCTGATGATTGATATGAATCAACAGATAAACCACCTGCATCTATACACGTCAAGTAATACAAAGTTTGACTATTATACGTGTTTATTTCAGCCTCATTATTTAGGAGGTCACTAGATACAGTGTATTGAACACTATTCCCATCTGATGCGAGGTATGCGATTTCAATCGGCCAATCGTTGTCGATCGAAGGATTATATTCGGTTAAAAACACAAGCTCCTGCGTCGTAGGCAGCCTCCCTCTATGAGAGCATGCTTCAGTTGCTTGTTCTAAAGTATAAGTAGCTACATTAATAGGTTCTTCATATCTATTTTCTTCGTTAGAGCTAGAGCTATTATGTGAAGCATCTGATGCTTCGCTGGCAGTTAGAGGTGGTGTAAAATATGCGCCATGAGACACTATCCCCCTCCATAATCCTCTGTCTTTTGGATCAGCCACTTGAATTGTAACTGAACTTGAAGCATACCCACCGTGATGATCACTAATAACATAATTAACATAGTGCAATCCACCTTGAGATGTAACAAAATCAAATTTTGTATTTAACAAATCGTTTGTATTCGTGGGTTGTACTAAAGCATTATTAGAGTTAACATAAAGGAGTTGTAAATCATAGTTATCAGGAGAAGAAATATTTTCGCTAATGTCAACAGTAATAAGTTCCTCTGTGTTGATTTCATCCGGATATTGATACTCTGTAGCTAAAGGAGGAAAACTTGATGCCTCTGAGACGCTGATATCTATTTGGCCAGTTTTTAGATCACTAGGAAAGGATAGATTTTGAGCAACGTAAATAATACGATGATAACCAATTTCAGTAGCTTCGTATGTTATAGTGTTATTGACTGCATCCACTTCCGTCACCATACCTCCACCCAATAGTTGAATATCAGGCATCAAGCTATAACCACTAGGTAAGGACACATTAATAATTGGACTTAAACCTGTAACTGTGGCTTCAGATATAGGTGATAGTTCAGCTTTCCCATCTAAACTACTAATTACAGACGCTTTCCCTTGTGCGATAGAGCCGCTTTGGTTTTCGATCGCGTATTGATACTCACAAAGCTCGCCTTTATTTAAGACCTCAAAACCAATTCCCTTGATAATAGGCTCTCCACAAAGAATCTCACTACCATAAACCAGATATACAGAGCTAAGTTCTGTGCTCAAGGAACTAGATGAGGTAATATCAGCCTGCAAATCGACATAATCTATCTGATTAGGCAATACACTATGTAAACTATCATATGCTGAGATTTCATCATTAGAGACAAATTCAGGGCTCAAATCTTCCTTTGAGCCTATATTACACCCCGCTAACGACACTAAGCATACCATACCAATATGTTTTTTGAACTTCGGAACTTTCACAATTCAACCCTTAAAACTTGACTACCCTTCTATCATCCCACAAATAGCCACACATTAAAGCAGTAAATTTACCGATCAAAATAAAGTGAATAAGTACATATAACAGACATGTAATAAGAAAATCTCATCCTTTCTATTAAAATTGAATCAAAAGACTTAAAACTGTCAGATAAACCAGACGCATGCGCAAAAGCAACAATTTTCGCGATAGGACGCGTATCCACACTTTCAGTACGTAAATTAGAAGAAAACAATGATATTAGTTATCTAGGACATAAATTAGGGCCTAAAGTAGCCTACTTAAGAAAATTGGCTCAAAAGATTTAAGAGAAATAAATGCCACCACTTACTTGACGAGGCCTTTATTCTTATAGCCAAAGGGTTATAGTTAATACCCACAAAAACCTAAAGAGTTGCGTAAATAAAATGAACTAAATCAGAACTTGCGACCAGATATGAACATTCATTCACTAACTCTGATTTCAAGTCGAAGCCTAGCTACAAAACCACTAACTGGCGTAAACTCCATTTTGCAATCGATAACGAAACCCCAGAAATTATGGTAACGGAGCTGACAGTATCAAGCGTAACAAATGCTGCGGTACTTCTATATTTACTGAAACATACCAAACCACCCAGAAGATCTCAGGTAACGACACATACGATACAAGAGACGGCCGCAGAGCGGTTTGCTTTAAGAAAGTGCTCCCTCTAATCCTTCCAAGCGAGAAATTCACCTTCTGGGATAAGGTGAATCCATGCAATCTGGTGACTGGTTACCAAAACCAAAAAAAACCATGGCCATGACAAGCATCCACAATCTAAGAGCACTATTTTACGCGTGTACACGTACCGCGTAAAACAGCTACTTGGAGCCTCACTCACTCTTCGTTACTTCATGCACAAGTTTGGGAGCCTTACGCCATGCTCAAAGTACTCACAAGTTAACTGGGATAGGTATATCCAAAACTCAGCATATAGCTAAAAAAGTAAACGGTTTAACTCGCATTTGCTCTTTAAGTGAATTCAACACCAAACAAAGCCCAGCCTAAGTGTAGTTATGTACCCACAACAGACCTGTGGTAACTAAAATGACGTCTACTTACGTATATAGTACTTTGCCAGTATGCCATTTCTTAGGATTCATTAATCCATGATTTTGATACATATTGGTACACTAGACAGCCCCCTTACTCCATATATAACACAGAGAAAATCAATGCTGAGAAATATTGAAATGGGTTATGAGCGTTCGAAAAGAGAGTGTGATTACTAGCAGTTACTCATAATTGCTCTGAATTGCTCTGAATTCTAGGCCTGCGATTTCAAGACCTAGAACACTCCATAAAAACTCTTTTATATAGTAAACTCTTAAACTTGCACCTTGCACCTTGCACCTTGCACCTTGCACCTTGCACCTTGCACCTTGCACAAGATATTTTAACAGCGAATAAAACACTAAATCAACTCGATAATAAGACAGTACCACGATTTCTACGTTTTTCATTAGTATTATATACGAATTCCAAATATAAATTGAGTAAATTTATCGACTCCCGAAGAGAACGATTGATTTATACCAATACTAAAGTGATCGTTTACGTCATATCCAAGCCCAAGCATAGGTGTAACAGTGTTTTCTTCCATGACTCCACTATCATTAATCTCAATCTCTGAATCCTTATTATCTGTAATTTCACTGGTCAACCCTTCACCATAGTTTAATCTATTGACATAGACTCCCCCTTTTATACTAAACCCACTGTCAAATAGATAGCCGGCATGAAGGCTAAAGCTAATACGAGATTCTACATCATATAATTTAAACGTTTTCGTATCATTTTTCCAAGTACTTTTTTCTCTGTAATCAGTCTTACCAAAATCAGCGCTTGTACCAAAAAGCCAACTATTATCCGAGACGTATTCTATACCTAACACAGGAGACCTCTCTGTCGAAGCTCCTATATTAGTTTGTAATTGCCCAGCAATTAACGGGAAAGGCATCAATAACATTATTAAGACGTTTTTTTTCATTTAAATTACCATTAAACTAGATGATTTAAACACTTATATACTTTAGCAAATACTTTATCTATCAAGTGATTACACTCTTATGTAGCGCACTTGCTTAAAAAGAACTAACAAAGGCTATAAATTATCGAACTAGCTTCTCTTTACCTAAATAGACCTACTTGACTTATAATATAGTTACTCCCTATCAGGGAATCTTACTGACAAAGAACCGAATTAAACACTGTCAGTCTTCGATTATATGTTTACATTAGCGCGTAGGAAAACCTTATCATCGTCTTCAGATGTAAATTTGTAATCAGTCACTAACTCAAGGTGTTCGTTAAGACGGTATGAAGCACCGATAGTGAACCAGTCATCTTTATCAAATGTACCTCCTTTGTTGCTCTCTTTATCGAAATTGTAGTTTTCCGAGTTATATGTCGATGAGATAGAGAGGTTCATTGTCGCTTGGTGAGCGATACCTAGTGCATAACCCTCTGTTTCCTTATTATTTACTGCATTTGTACCATCTGACTCAACGTCAGTAAAATCGTATTTTGCAGCAAAGTTAAACTTGTCAAATACTGCTACCGCACCAATCGTGTAGACTTTTTCGCTGCGGTCGATTGCGTCTGTTGAATATTCACCTTTTGCGATATCCACATAAGTACCACCGATAACAACTGGACCTACTGTTGCAGAACCACCAACAGCCCATGCATCATTAGTATGTTCCCATGCCGCACCGATATCTAAGTTTTCACCAAAATAGTGGTGATTAAGTTGCTCGTCAGTACACGCCGCTTCATCAGCTTCTGCACCTAAACCGTACTCTTTAGAAATATCACCAAAGCCAAGGTATACATCCGCAATACCACATTGTTTACCAAATGTCGTAATACCTGCTACCGTCTTAGTACCAAATACAAAGCGGTCGACATAGTTTGTCGCTTCTACTTTTGTATCTAATCCACTCCAAGCATAGCGAGCTTCACCACCCATTAGAATCGAAAAGCTATCTGTCACCGAATAACTTAAGTCCGCACCTACTTTAAACATATAAGTTTGGTCAAAGTTTCCATCTTCTTGGTCATCAAATAATACGTTACCGCCTAACTCTGCCCCTGCGTAAGCAACGCCAGACAATTTATCGTTCTCAATAAAATCGTACAGGTTATTTGGTTTATCAGCAGTAGAAGACAGCTCTGAAATATTTGCTGCAGATGATTGCTCAGCTGAGATAGTTGCTGCGTTTGATTCTGCTAAAGCAGGTGCCGACAAAATCATAGCGATTGCAATGGCCAGTTTTTTCATTTTTTGTATCCCGATAGTAATGTTGGTTTGCTTTTATTTTTGAACGTAAGCGTCCTTTCGATGGGGGTAATATTGAATCAACCAACATGGTATAAATACGGTAATATTACTGAAACTTCAATTCTCCACGTGCGGCACTTCACATTAATTAATTAATTAATTTATCAAAAACGAACATTACGACTGGGTAAGATTGTCCAGTTTAAAAAACCAGTTCACTAAGTTTTAATACGGTAAATTTACTGATTTTAACCTTTGACTCATATTAAAAAACCAGCTCATTACAAGCTGGTTTTTTATTATTTAGATGGATAATAACGTCGATATCATCTGCTTGGTAGTGACTCCAATCTGTTGATTAATGGTAATACTCTTGTTCAATAAAGGTGCCGATAACCTTATCGTGCATCTCTTCCGACTTCGAAAAACCAATAGTTTTTCGAACGAAACGTTTGATGCGAGATCTTAGTGTGAGGTTGGTTCTTTCTACCCGTTGTGTATATCGTTTACCAATGGTGTGCTTCTCTATCGGTAGGTTAGCACTGTACACAGCATAATCGCCGGTGCAGCAAAATGGAATTATGAACTTTGACAGCAGACGTTGTAGTTCATTGAATGCTTCGAAGCATGAGCAATGACTCGCTTATATCGAGGCTCCCATGCGTACCGAAGCCAACGTTGATTTTTTTGTTAGCAACAAAGGACCATTGCTCGTCCACTTCGCAAATCAGTTCAATATTGGCGAGGTCAAAAGGTATCGTTGTGGCTTGTTTTGGTGTGAGCTTTTTTTAAAGTGGCCAGTACAGTGTTGTACCCCACCTTTAAAACACGTGCTGTCTCTCTAACTCCGGAGCTATTCATAGCCATATCAACGATTTGTTCTTTAACACTTGGCTTGTAGGCTTCGTAAGCATAGTCGAGTTGAAATGAATGCTTGCAATCAAGGCAACGAAATCGCTGAAAGCCGGAGGCTCCTATACCATGTTTCCGTACAGACTCAGATTGATTACAAAATCGGCAGTTTACTTGAATCGAAGCCATAGAAATACCTCAAAAAATGAGAGCAGATTCTATCATACAATCAACGGGTTGGAGTCATGACCTAAAAAATCGCCAACCGCAAAAAAAGTAAGAATCAGTATTATTACGCTATACAATACCGCTGTTCAAACAGATGCTAAAGGATATGGCTGATAAACAAGTCAATTACGGAGGGCGCTATTAAACTCTAGAATTAAAGTTACGCGTAGATTGTGCTTAATTTGTGCAACATTTTAACGATGTAAAAAGTAAGTGGATACACCTAAAGCTTGTGTAAACACTGTAGTACATCCCTACTAAACAAGATATGATAAAAATGAAACTAATATTACTTAAAACTATGGCACTACTACCCATGGTAGCGGCCTTGCAAACCAATGCTTCAGTCGTAATAGAAAACTTCAGTAGCCTCAATGGCAACAACGACTCTGAATATCTCGACAACGTCAACCATCTACTCTTGCCAAAAACACATGATTCATTGTCACTTGCCTATGCAATGCATTCTAATGGTACAAACTCTCGTTATCTCAGAGTGGATCAGGATGATGGTTTGGGTTTATTTGGCGATGGTACGATTGACTTCGAGGTAGTAGGAGGAACCTGCCCAAATTATCAAATAAAGTTTCAATATAAACGTTCATCAAGTAGCGGGGTTCGGGAACTCAGAGTTGAAGACCTAAGCACAGGAGCTGTACTCTTTAGTGAAGATGTTTCAAGTATGACTGGCTTAAGTCAAGGTGTCGTACAACTTGAAAGTCAAGGACACGGTGCTTTTAGATTCCATATGAATCGAGCTTGGGTTGATAATATTGAAGTTCATTGTGAAGACCTTGGAAATGGTTGGCTTAGTGAGCTCCCTGAAAAAAATATTAAAGAGCTACTCATTCCAGGTACATATCGTTCATTAGCCAATGGCTCACTCTCAAACAATATAGTTTCAATGAGAAGTATTTGGGGAGACGAAACGGCAGAAAGCGTAGCAAAAAATATGTCTAAATACCATAATTCGGGGGTGCGTACACAACTCGATAATGGGTATCGATACTTGGATTTTTGTAGTGTTGACATCGCAGAGTCTATTGATTCACATACCTTTAGAGGATGCGGCGAAGTGGCAACAAAGAGTCTTATCTCAGATGGAATAGATAGGGTTGTGTCTTGGGCTGTCGACAACCCTCAAGAGCTGGTTATAGTTGATATCAAAGAAGCGTACGTGCCGGGTGAAGTGGCTGAAACAGAAGAGGAATTCGAAGAAGCTGATGGTGACTCACCTTTTTATTTAATGGGTGGAAAAACCTACTTTGAACTAGTCCAAGCTGTATACAATAGAGCGCAATACCATATTCTTACCAGTGACGATATTGACTTTGATTTAATAACAAATAAAACACCATACTACCTTGGTAAGAGCCTTGTTCTAATTATTAATGATGACCTATTAAATGAAGGCTACCAAGAAAAATCTGCACTTTGTGAAGAGGATTCCGATTGTCTTTCCGTGCTAACAGAAGAATACGAAACACTGAATACACTCACAAGTCATAGCCACTTTTTTGATTACACCACGACTTATGGGATAGAAAATTCAAACCCAGAAGAAGTCTTTATCGAAAATGAAGAGCTATTACGATTGAAAAATATCGTCAGTCATTATGAGGAGTTAACGGACGTGGAAGATGATTACTTTTCTGCGAACATTAGAGACAAATACGACGAGCTATTTAACTCATACTCAAATCCGATTTATGTACACAATTTTGCGCTTACTCCTTCAGAAGTGACATTTTCAGCAATACAAAAAGCCGCTGATGATGGAAATGGGCGTTTGAGAACATCTTTAGCATGCGCGGCGGCGGCTTTTGCTCCTGGCATTACGCGACGTGAAAACAGAGCATCAGAAAAAGCAGCGCTAGTCAAAACTAGTTGGCTGACCCCTTATATTAGATTAGATAATGACGACAAAAACAAAAACAAAAACAAAAACAATTACGATGACCCAAACACACGAGATGACGCAGATAACCGTGATACTAGCTCGGGTAACGTTAAAGCTAAAAAAACGAAGAAAAGTAAGAAAAAAAGGTTATATAAAGCAAGCAAGCCTAAGACCTTCACGGGGTATGTTGTCAGAAGTTTAATCTTTTATAGAGTATGTAAAGGAGTTGCTGAAAGACTAGAAAATAAAGGTCAGTTCCAAGGGTTTGAAGGGTTGTATCTTGATGATATTTATCAAGCCTCTAAAAAAGCTAACACACAAGGTTTAGCGGAGCGCCCGCAATCAGACTATACGAATCTAAATATTGCCGCCCATAAAGGAATTAACTCGCAGTTACAAGAATTTATTCAGCGATTTGATGTAGCTAAGTCCGGCATTTATAAAGTAGGCGCATCAAATTACTCTGACATAGTAGCTTTGGCTCAATCTATTAACTTGGGAGATTCGGAGCTGCCTACTATCAAAATACATAACTTAGGCTATACGGCATCGGGCTTGTATGCATATGATGTAGACAAAGGCTACTACGTCGGAGGTAGGGAAGGAAGACGTTATATTGGACCTAAGGTTTATATAAAAACAAACTTGAACAGCACTTATCAGGAGATTATTGCTGACAGCATTTATGATCTCGAGATTAATTCGCAATTAGATTGGATAGAAATTTCCATAGGAAGGGCTGATGGCAAAGGAAATAAAATGCTGCTGCAACGAATGAACTCTCAGGACCTAGAAGAAATCGGACATAACCTTTATGTTAGGGGGAGCTCAACAAGAAATAAAGGGTATGCTTATTTATCAGCAAGCTACGATTCAAGTTGCTATGTAGAAATTAAACCAAGAACGGTATGCAAGCCTGAAGAATACCTTACGCACTTGACATTTAATGGTTCAAATTTGGATTATGATTACTCCAGCTCTGAGTTAGGGTTATTGGATGAAGATGAAGCTCTATCGAAATTACAAGCGGTGTACTCAGGTTATACGCCAGAGAAAGGGATTGACAGTATCTACGAGGACGGAAAACATCTTACCCAGTTTGATTTAATTGCCGCGGGGCTCGAAAACATATCGAGCTCTCCCAATGCATTACTATCGTACAATATGATGTTTATTTTAGAGGGTTATGAAGGTATTGAATTCAATAATTCTGATGACATGCTCAGTCATTCACAGAGGCTAATTAATCGCTATAATAATGGACCGAATGGTCATGTTATTCTGGGCAAAGAAGGGGGATACTTTTATTCTTCACCATCTTCTGGCACTCAAAAGCAAAAAAAAGCATGGGATATTTGTGACAAAGGTGCTTGGCGATTACCAAATGTGTCTATGTATGAACGCTTTTTTGAGAATGCGGATGAGTCCTTGTTTGGTTTAACTAATTTAGATAGATATAACCTGGCTTTTGAAGACGTTAACCCTAATAAGGTTGTAAAACAAAGCTATCATTCAAACCTTTGGGCTTCAGATAAACCGAACAGCAGCACTAGGAAATATTACAATATTGAAACATTGACGTCAGACTCTCGTAGCAAAAATGACCAATTACCTTATATTTGTGCATTGGAAGATTAATAATGAAAATAATTTATCATTTTATATCAACTATACTCTGTAGTGTTTTTCGGATACTACGCCTTCATAAACTCGCTTTACTTTCTATATTTCCCAACGAATATCGCACTTGTTATCTTAAATTGAAACGCAGGTCGACATAACATTTAGGAACGAAATAATATTTTCAATTTTTCAAGGTAAATAATGGTAATAATAATGCTGGGTAACTTTAAAAAAATAATAGTTTTTTGTTTGATATTTTGCAGCTCTTATGCAATGTCAGAGAGCGCTTATGAGACTGTAAGGTTTTCAGGTGGCGGGTACGTTGAGATTAAAAACAATCGAAGCTTACCAATTATAAATAAAGGGTGTTATGTCGAATCTGGAATAGTAAAAGTAAAAGATCGAAATACTAGTCAAGAATATGGCTATTATTCTTATGATAATTTAACATCAAGTAGTGAAATAAAAAGACTAAAGAAAACCCTGAAAAAATCCATTAGATATTTCTCAAGTCATAGTAAAGTTGAATACAATTCAAGCTTGACTATCAGTGAATCTAAAAAAGGGTTTCTTAAAGATTATAGAGAAGCCTCAGAAAATTCCCTCTATCATTTAAAGGGAATTGAACGCATGGTAAATGATGGTTCTATTTCAAGCACCTTTGATAAAATAATATTTGTAACATCAAGAAAAAAAAATGCCTCCAGTGATCAACCATTCTCGATGTTCGTTTTTGCCTACTTTAAGCCACAACATATAAATATAGGGCTAGAACTTAGCGATGTTCTTAGGGAGCCTTATACTTTAACGATGATAGCTTCTTTGTATCATAAAGACGCTATCAAATGGTACTTAAATGGTAAAAATAAGATTGAGGACAATTTATGCTCGGAAGTTGGTGCAATTGAGAGAGTATTTACATCAAATCCAACATATAACATATTAATAAAATACTCAGGGCGTGAGGCACATAGTATATTAAAAGAGCTTTCCCCTTTAGACTCTGTACCATTAGATTATCAACTTGGAAATGATTCTGAATTTATTAATAATCACCAAACTGGCACGTTAGTCTCATTAGGCTACCTTAGAGAAGCTAAACTGTTGGATGATACTTATGGTGTTTTTCGAGACGACTGGTATCAGAGAGGTATGGGAAAAAATATTGTAGAATACTATCCAACAATATTTGACGACATTTTAAAGAGAGAACAAAGATTCTCACAAGAAGTTATCAATGTTAGCGAAAACTTTAGCCTAGAAGATCAAGACATAGTCGAGGACTATACGGTTGATGCGATTGACTACAATACACCTCTTCCCGGTGGAGGCTACAGTAAAGATGTAGAGTCACTAGATCAGGCTCTTAGTAAAATAGCTTCAGGACTAACAGTCACATATAGCGGTACTAGAGAAAAAAACTCCTCCTATACAAATGGTATTATAAGGGAAGGCTCGTATATAACCAACGAGGCATTTATGTCAACATCCAAAAGTATTAAGACCGCTAAAGAATTCGCAAAACCTAAACCTAACGATTCAAGAAAGCCTATAATTTTTGTAATAAAAGGACAAAGTGGTAAGCAGATAGCTTCTTTATCATATGAACTAGAGGCGGAAGTTTTATACCCTCGCCGAACAACTTTCTATGTACATGGAATTGAAGATGTTGACAGTGTTTACTTTAGGGGTTTTGTTGTATTTATCGAGGAAATTGATGAACTTCCGCATGATTCCGTTGTAAGAGAGTTCCGAAGCGGGAATATTATGACTAGATAGACTTTGTTTTTGACTTTGAAAGCCTATCGTACTGCGAATAACCCGCTTTAATCGTGAACATAACGTCAAATTGGTTGGCTCAATTCGTTGAGCCAACCTTTTACCTAAAAATGACCACTACTCTTCGACTTCAAAAATCAGAGTTATTTTAATTCTATAGAAAAATTGGGGGCTCGTGCCTTGATAGAAAGTCACTAACTGTTGAAAGGTAAATATTCACCCGCGAGCTATTGACGACGGTAGTGACTCCAATCTGTTGATTAATGGTAATACTCTCGTTCAATAAAGGTGCCGATAACCTTATAGTGCATCTCTTCCGACTTCGAAAAACCAATAGTTTTTCGAACGAAACGTTTGATGCGAGATCTTAGTGTGAGGTTGGTTCTTTCTACCCGTTGTGTGTATCGTTTACCAATGGTGTGCTTCTCTATCGGTAGGTTAGCACTGTACACAGCATAATCGTCGGTGCAGTAAAATGGAATTATGAACTTTGACAGCAGACGTTGTAGTTCATTGAATGCTTCGGTGTCTCTTTTACCAAAAGCATGAGCAATGACTCGCTTATATCGAGGCTCCCATGCGTACCAAAGCCAACGTTGATTTTTTTGTTAGCAACAAAGGACCATTGCTCGTCCACTTCGCAAATCAGTTCAATATTGGCGAGGTCAAAAAGTATCGTTGTGGCTTGTTTTGGTGTGAGCTTTTTTTAAAGTGGGCAGTACAGTGTTGTACCCCACCTTTAAAACACGTGCTGTCTCTCTAACTCCGGAGCTATTCATAGCCATATCAACGACTTGTTCTTTAACCCTTGGCTTGTAGGCTTCGTAAGCATAGTCGAGTTGAAATGAACGCTTGCAATCAAGGTAACGAAATCGCTGAAAGCCGGAGGCTCCTAGACCATGTTTCCGTACAGACTCAGATTGATTACAAAAGCGGCAGTTTACTTGAACCGAAGCCATAGAAATACCTCAAAAAATGAGAGCAGATTCTATCATACAATCAACGGGTTGGAGTCATGAGCCAATAAATAACTGACTTACGCATCGGTAAAATATACCGCAAATTACTGCATAAAAATCAGCTATTCTGTAAGCGCCAATAACTCCGCATTCTTTCCGCTCTGAATATAAACCTTGATAATGACCACTGTCATTACTCATACAAGGTTCGTTCATGTCTACAAACAACATTGGCAGCATCATATCGATGCGTGGCAACAAACCCAGATCTCTCAAGCGCAATACTGCCGCTCTCACCAACTCGACCAAAGTCAGTTTAGCTACTGGAAACGTAAAGTATTGGGCGCGTCCAACACAAGCACTGTCTCATCTCAGTTCACCATCGCTCAGGTGGAAACTTCAACCCTTTCTGTGACCCTGCCAAATGGCGTGTTGATTGATGGGGTCGACGAGATGAATACCCACGTCGCACTCAAGCTGCTGGAGAGATTGAACTGATGCAACCAACGTTAAGGCCTGCTCAGCACCTTCCCACCGTTTACCTCTACCGTGACCCTATCGATTTTCGAAAGTCACATAATGGGCTTAGCGCACTCATCGAAATGGAGTTGGGTCACAGTCCATTCAGTGGTCACCTGTATGCGTTTATCAATAAACAGCGCAACAAAATTAAATGCTTGTTCTGGGAAGACAATGGCTTTGTGCTGTACTACAAATCCTTAGCGGAAGAAAAGTTTAAATGGCCAAAGCGCTCCGACGAGGTCGTTACCCTCACTGGTCAGTAATTTAATTGGCGTCTAGATTGGTACGATATTACTCTTATGAACGGCCATAAAAAACTCGAATACGAGTCTTTGTTTTAAGGATGTTAATGCCTTGTTTTGGTACAATAAAGCCCATTGAAATAAGGCATTGACACCATGAGTTCCACTTCTAAAAACTTAACTGAAATCGAGCAGCTTCGTGCTCAGTTAGCAGCAAAAGAAGCGGAGCTTCAATCTCAATCAGCCCGTATAGCAATCTTAGAAGAAGTCGTTCGCCACCTAAAGCTTAAACGCTTTGCACCAAGCAGTGAGAAAACTTCGGCAGACCAGTTTTTACTGTTCGACGAATCAGAGCTATGTACTGACCCTGACCTGACTGCTTTTGAAAATGAACAAGCGAACAAGAGTGCTCAAGGTGACCATGACACCAAGCCTCGCGGCCGAAAACCGCTATCAAAAGACCTACCGCGTGAGCAAATCTTCTTATACCTAACTGATGAAGAAAAAACAGGTGCCAAGAGCACTTTCTTTGCCAAGGTAAAAGAAGAGTTAGACATCATACCTGCTAAAATCCGCGTGTTGGAATACATGCAAGAGAAAGCGGTCTTTGATGGTAAAGGTGAGGCTCAATATATCATCACGGCGCCAATGCCCAAGCACCCGCTTCCAGGCTCTATCGGTAACGTTAGCCTCCTCGCTCACGTCATTGCCTCAAAATACGCTGATGGCTTGCCTTTGTATCTTATTGAAAAGATGCTGAAACGATACGGCGGTGGCCTCTCTCGAACGACATTAGCTAATTACGTCATTAAGACATCAGAGGTGCTTCAGCCACTTATCAACCTGTTACGTGAGCAGCAAAATGCAGGTCGATACATCATGATGGATGAGTCGCCACTTCAGGTACTTAAAGAGCCTGGCCGTGCTGTGACATCCGATAAATACATGTGGGTCTCATTAGGCGGACCGCCAGATAAGCAAAGCGTTCTGTTCCACTACGACCCGTCTCGAAAAAAAGAAGTGCCGCTCGAGCTTCTCGATGGCTTCAAAGGCTACCTGCAAACCGATGGTTATGCGGGCTACAATGCTGTCTGTGAAAAGTACAGCCTTACTCACCACGCACGTCGTAAGTTCATTGAAGCTCAGGATGCACAGCCGAAAGGTAAAAAAGTAAAAGTAAGTAAAGCCGATACCGCGCTCGGTTATATCAATACGCTTTACCACATTGAGCGCAAGTTGACTGAATTAAAAGAGACTCAAGAGTATACGCCAGAACAGGTCGTAAAATACCGCCGCTAGCACAGCATTCCAGTGCTAGATAAACTGAAGGCGTTCTTAGACAAGACCATTAATCGAATACCATCAGAGGGGTTAACAGGTAAAGCGGTCAGTTATATGCTCAATCAGTGGTCAAAACTGGTGGCTTACTGCGATAACGGTGAGTTACGCATCAGCAACATTATGGCAGAAAATGCAATCCGCCCATTCGCTGTAGGTCGAAGGGCTTGGCTCTTTGCTGACACACCATCTGGTGCTCAAGCGAGTGCGACATGCTATAGCTTGATTGAAACGGCGAAATTAAACGGTCTTGAACCTTACTCTTACCTTCACACCCTTCTCAGTCAGTTACCGTACGCCGAGACGGTCGAAGATATAGAAGCGCTTCTACCATGGAATCTAACCAAAGCCTAACGGCTTTGGTTTACCCCTTCAATACGCTGAGTAACTGGCGCTTACGCTATTCTTGCCTAAAAAAAACGCTAAATCATTCATAACCTAGCGTCTTTGAAATAAGCTTTAGATAAGCATCCTATTTAGTTAAGTGCTTCATATTTTCTCTCTATCATGCAATTGCGAAGCACGGTCTTATAATTTTCTAAATTCTTTTGCTGTTGCGCACTTTCATTTCCTTTGCCCGCTACACGACCGACCAAGAGTCCACCCGCCGCACCGATTTTTGCAGCGTCAGAACCACTACCACCTGCAATTGCCCCTGTTGCAGCCCCAGCGGCAGCCCCTTTAAGCAACCCTCTAGCTCCGCTGCCTCGCGAAGAGGTCACTTCTTCTTGAGTTTGATTTGCTAGGTTTTGACAGTGTGCCAATTCCTGCTCCGCAACATCCTTTGTGACATTATCATAGTTGAAAATAAGCTTGGATTTTTGGTCAATAATGTCTCCACCTTTCACTGGTTCTTGGGCCATTGATACAAAAGACGCACTCATTATCATTCCTGCTGCTATTAGCTTCTTCATACTTTAACTACTCTATTTGTCAAACATTGAATTAGCATGCACATTAAAAGTTACGAGTCGTAGCGTAAATTTACTGAATCAGAATTAGCCTTAATTAATCATTCCGTAAAATTACCCTATTTACTTCGAGGTTAGTTAAACATATAAAGAAATTCTTTTATAAATTAACAATCATGAGCAACATAAAAGTAAAAGCACGACAATACCTCGAAAAAGGCATCATAGAGCAACTTCTTAGACCATCAGAAAGATTAGTAATTAAAGACCTCGCTAGACGCTACTCACTGGGCTTATCGCCTCTAAGAGAGGCTGTTCAAGCATTATCACATACTGGTTTTATTCACTATCGTCCTAATCATGGAGCTTGTGTTGCTCCTCTATCAATGGACGAACTAAACAGCATTGTTGACTTCCTGTGTCACCAACTATTACCTAAAAAAGGAGTAGCACCCGAGAAAGAAAACGATGGCGTAGTTCAGGAGTACCAGTTGCTTTATCACTTTCGCATATTTGGCGAGAGCACTAAACTGAATGAACCTGACCTACCCAATTTTTACCATATCGATGAACATTTAGTGGGAATGTTTGAATTGCTTATCCCAACAAACAAAGCTGTGGTGGTGCAGCGCGCTATCCATCAGTCGCTGCAAAACCTGAGGCGTTACTTACGACTCTATACTATTCATCACTGTAAACAGTGGCGACGTTTGTATGCCCCAAGTGAGCTCGACATGGTAGTGCACAAAGCGATCTATTCAGCACGTTCCGATTATCGTGAGTTATTTACCAACTACCTCATCAATATTCATTCGGTACTCGAGGAGTCCATGGTGCTTGGTTCTAATCCACTTTTCACCTATGAATCGGTCGCGGTTTCGCTCAAACGTTAACACCTTGCTTATCCTTACAGTTAATAAGGTGAGAAATTCTGCTTCAGTTCCCGTAGAATACGCCCTCGTTTTTATTGGTAGGGTATAAGTTGTGACACGAGATCAGTTTGAGCTTTTAGCACCTGGTGGTGATGTTGAGTCTATTAAAGCAGCAATTGCGGCAGGCGCTGATGCCGTCTATTGCGGGCTAGACCGCTTTAACGCTCGAAACCGCGCAGCGAACCTAACATTAGAGAACTTAACAGGTGTTTTAGCACTCGCACACGCTAACAACTGCCAGATTTTCCTGACGCTTAATGTGTTGATCCTGGAGAGTGAGATTCCAGCAGTTATGCGACTGCTTGCCCAGCTAGCACAAACTGATATTGACGGCGTAATCGTTCAAGACCTAGGACTCGCTTACCTACTCAAGCACCATTTCCCTGAATTAGATGTGCACGCGTCTACTCAGCTCAATACCCACAATACAGGGCAAATTGAGTTCTTAAAGCAGATGACGGTAAGTCGAGTTAATCTTTCGCGCGAGTTGAATATCAAAGAGATTGGTCATTTAGCCAAATTCGGCCACCAGCACAACGTGTTAATGGAAGTCTTTGTCCATGGTTCATATTGCATTGGATTCTCTGGCCTTTGCTATATTAGCTCTGCTCGCAATGGTGCGTCAGGCAATCGCGGACGTTGCAGCCAGCCATGTCGTGAGCAGTATAAGACGACAAAAGTAGGTTCCGATTACCCATTAAACTTAAAAGACAATTCCGCTTTTAATGACCTGCAAGCATTAGCCGATGCTGGAGTTTATTCTCTCAAAGTAGAAGGCCGTATTAAGAAGCCTCATTACGTCTATACTGTCGTTGATAACTGGAGAAAACACATTGACCGTCTGTGCGACGGCAAAGCACTCTCCAATGATACAACCGATCTTTACACCGTATTTAATCGTGATTTTTCCAATGGCTTCCTGCAAGGTGAGTTTGGAAAAAACATGTATATCGACAACCCGCGTGATCACGCAGTAAAGCACTTCTCAACGGTCTATCAATGCACTACCAGTGATGAAATTCAGTCCGTAAAACGTCGTCTTTACGATAAGAAAACCAAAATTATTCAACATGTTGAGTCTGAAGTTTCGGCGATGGACCTCGGTGCAACGAATACCGTAACCAGCTTAAAAGGCTCCATTGAAGCTCCTAAACTAGCGCCTCTACTTGAAAACCCGACAATTGGTAGTAAAAAGCGCCTTTCCATACTTGTTTCATCGGAACACGACGTCAGTCTAACGCTTAACGATAATGTCGATGTCTACTATCAATTGCCGATGGGTTTAAAAGCCGAGTTAGCATCACTCATTGCGCTCTTTGAAGCTAATCCTAGACTCAAACCATGGTTCCCTGCCATTTTAATTGGTGATGATTTTGAGGCAGCGAAACAGCTGTTAGATGCCATTAATCCATCGATACTGGTAACTAATAATTCAGGTGTCGGCTTTTACGCACAAAGTACTGGGTTGAATTGGATTGCCGGCCCTCAGATGAACACTGCGAACTCTTATTCGCTCAAATGTTTAAACGAAGAATACCAAGCCAGTGGCGCGTTCTTATCGAATGAACTGAGCAAAAAACAGCTCAAGTACATCCGTCGTCCAACTACAATGCGAACGTTCTACAGTGTTTATCATCCAAATACGTTACTTACCAGTCGACAGTGCTTATTCCAACAAACTGAAGGATGTAAAAAGATTAAGGTAAATAATGGCTGTTTGAAGCGCTGCAGTAAACGAACGTCCATCATTAACTTAAAAGACAACCCATATGTGGTCGATAAACAAAAAGGTTCGTTTAACAGCCTTTATAGTGAGCTGAATGTTCTAAACCTAGAAGTACTCAATGACCACAACGATCTAATTACGGATGTATTCATTGATATGCGCAACATTCAAACTGAAACTAAGGTCAACGACGATAAGCAGCTAATTATCAACAGTTTTTTGCAGTGGCTGGCTGAGCCAGAGCATACATCAGGTGCTGTTATAGCAACTCTCATCTCGCCAACAACAAACCACCAATATTCGAAGGGTATTTAGGCCCTAGCTAACCAACGGTAGCCCATTGTTACCGTTGGTTTTTTACCAAGATTTACATTCAAACCTAGCGCATAATCGAAATAAACAGAGTATTATGTAATACAAATTCAACTCCCAACTCCTCTATCTAGTCTTAGAGTCTCTTGATGGAACACCAATGACAAATGGAATTCGCTACAAAGTAATACTACTCGCCTGCCTAATTATTAGCGTTGGTCAGTTGAGTATGGGCTTAGTATTCCCATCACTGCCTTGGATTGCTGCGGATTTTGATATTTCTTTGGACCAAGCACAGCTTCTGGTCGGTATCTATTTATTGGGTTTCGGACCATCTCAATTCTTGTATGGTCCCATTTCAGATGCTGTGGGACGAAAAAAAGTCCTGTTATCGGGACTCATCATCGCCTTAATGGGGCTAATAACAATAATTGTCTTTCAGAGTACGTTTGAAGGGATGGTATTAGGCCGATTTTTACAAGGCTTAGGGACGGGATGCTGTGCCGTACTCGCTAGAGCATCAACCAGAGACCAGTTTAACGGTGCTGATCTTCCAATTGCTATGTCCTACATCGCAATGGCCGCTTCCATAACCCCTGTCATT
The DNA here is from genome assembly GCF_022432925.1 of Vibrio sp. CyArs1. Taxonomy (NCBI): domain Bacteria; kingdom Pseudomonadati; phylum Pseudomonadota; class Gammaproteobacteria; order Vibrionales; family Vibrionaceae; genus Vibrio; species Vibrio sp. CyArs1. Next base: position 644,217 of record NZ_JAKRBO010000001.1, read on the forward strand.
GCGCCAGTCCTCGGTGGTTTCATCAACTTCCATTTCGGTTGGAGCATGGTTTTCGTTTCCTTGTTTAGTTATGTTGCATTGGCATGGATAGTCATTGCTTTCCAATTCAAAGAAACAGTAGCTCAAAAATCTTCAATACCTTCTCCACGAAAAATGCTGTCCCAATACTGGGAACTGATGCGTTCGACCTACTTTATGAGCTTCGCCAGTATCGGATGGCTGAACTTCAGTTTAATGATCACTACCGTATCCGTTATGCCTTTTATCATGCAGAATCAAATTGGTATGAATTCTGATGAGTACGCATTATGGGCGCTTATCCCGGCTTTCGGTATGATTTTAGGTACGACACTATGTAATCGAATACGTCCTATCATCGGTACAAGAAACATGCTCTTTTGTACGCCTCTCATACACTTAATTGCAGCACTTTGGTTATTTCTATCTCCCCTCGAACCTATCCATTTAATGTTAGGTCAGTTTTTGATGATTTTAGGAAACGGCATCGCACTCCCTTGCTCTCAAGCAATGGTCCTTCTTCCATACAAAAAACAAGCAGGTGTCGCCGCCGCTTTATCTGGAGGTGGGCAGATGATTGTATCATCCCTGGTTAGTATGGGATTGGTTCGGATAGGTTTGAGTGAACCTTGGCATTTATCAATGGTGATAACGCTCTTCGCAGCAATTACATTCACAAATATCCGCAACGGATTTAATGCAGAGCAATCATCTCCCTAAATCCAAGGAATCACTAAAGACATAACATCAGCAAGTATTATGATTAATAGTCCGGTTGATGATCTTGAAAATAAACCGTCGCATCCATAATATTGCCATCTTCGAGTTTGCACTCATTAGAAGCGGATATAAAGCTACCGCCATTCGCCTCACAATAATGCTGAACCTCCGTTTTCACCGGTTTAGGGGCTTGGTGTATGTTGTTTGCACAACCAAATAGAGTTAGTGGTGCAACTAATATCATTAGTACTAATTTTCTTTTCATTTCTCATTCTCACGTGGTTATTAATTCGTATTCAACTGGTTAGCAGTTACCTTTCCACTGGATTACTCCGCATATTAGTTATGTTGGACATGTTGCTAATGAACTTATATACGACAACCAGATACCAATCTTTTCGGATTCAAAAGTAAATCGATGGCTTCGTGAATGCTGTTAGAGATTAGATCTGCTCGCATAAGTGCTTTTGGGTGAACGCCTTCCGCTGTCTGAACGACAATGCCTAACGCCACTTTTTCAAGCATAAGCACATCGTTTAGACCTCTACCAATAGCAACAGAGCTTGAGGATGGTGTAGACATAGACTCGCTTTTCTGTCTTTGAGTATTACAGTGGCCTAAAGTGACTACATTAACGGGTAGAGATGACAAAACGTCTTTGGCGGTGCCAAATGTATCCGCAGTTAACACGTAAATATCTACTAATGAAGCAAGCTCTCTTAGCTTATTTTCGACGCCCCCAATGAGCTTTCCATCCTCAGCTAACGTACCATCAAATCCAAAATATACCGTTTTAATCGTTTTAGTCCAATTTGGTATAGGTATTTCAATACTCATATCTATTCCTCGAAGAAGTTTCTTTCATTTAAACAATTATCGAAAAGAAACCCTCAATAAAATACAGGTTAATTATAAATCTCAACAAACAAACCAAATTAATCACAATACGATTAACTCGTGCTAATTGTAAATCCAAGTAATCTCATGCTTAGCTGAAATATCGTGATTTAATCTTAATGCGAAGATATCACAACGACTACTGAATTATACTTCAAAGAGATTTTAGCATTACTAAATCAATAAAAACCTTGATTATCAATACGATAGTAATTTTACACGTATAAAGGACACCTAATTAACGTTTGAATAGATTACTATTCTGATGAGTAGATTTAGAGTTAGCCAATTATTTAGCCACTTGAGTATTTATTAGAGTACGGATTCTAGAGATAAAAAACACGATAGCATTTTGATTTAATGCATTTTTAACTTAGCACTGCCACATATCATTTTATAAAAAACGCCTTATCACCCTTCAACTCGTAAAATAACTGCCATAGATAAAATCAACCAATGGAACTACTCATAATCTTACCTATAATATAGCTGTCAGTAACATTCTGGCTAATGACTAAATTAACACTAAAAGGAAGTATGAGGTTAAATATGTATAAATCTATTTTCAGACTCATGATGCTCGTATCTTTTTCTATACTAACCATCGCTTGTACTGCAACACAAAGCTCGGATAAAGAGAACATGGATGCGTCCATGGAATCATTACAAAGTGGCACGTTGGTTGTTAATGATTTTGGATATGAAGTATCGGATGGCGATGAGGTTAGACAGCAGTTTGATTCTTACTTATCTCCCATCTATCGAGAAACTTACATTACGAGCAAACAAGCTAAAGAGATGAACCTAAAACCTGGCTACACTTTCCATGTATATGACTTCCAGTCTGTTGAGAATTTAGACAAGAAGATTGCGGAAAAAGTCAAAAAGGACAAACCTATTTACTTTACTGTTGACTACTACAAGAATGTTGTGGGCGATGATGATCAAGTAGAATACAATGCAAAGGTAACGTTCTACTAGTATTCTTATGTACCGCCTCTTTGCACAATGGGCGGTACTATCAACACTCGCAGCCTTGAGCTCTTATGTTTTTGTAAGCCTTAGGCTCTGAGCAGATAGAACTACAGATAAAGTCAATGCAAATCGCTTACAACTAACTGAAGGTTGATATTCGTAGTTCTAGAAAGCTTAGCTTTTCGAACTATGTATCGGTATGAGAAAGATGATGTTGCTGGAATTGGAGCGTGCAGCGGGAATCGAACCCGCATCATCAGCTTGGAAGGCTGAGGTAATAGCCATTATACGATGCACGCATCATCGTGGGACGAGAGTTAATATGCCATATTTGAGACAAAAGAAAAGCACTAATTGGAACTTAAGTGTTTGTTTGCACATTTTTTATTCTTAACGAACAATTCTTACCCGCTTCAAATCACCTACCTTCAAAAATCCGTGACATGGTGCACAAATGTGATAAAGGGCGACACCAAGTAGCCCTTTATCGACTATGACGGACTATACCATTGTTGGATCTGGTTCTAACCCCATTAATGCTCGTCCTAGGATCTGAGCACAAACATCGTAATCGGTATAGGCATGTGCACCTGTCATATGAGAGTCGCGGAATAAACGCTGGGCTTCGTTGTCGCTAAACCATGCCATACCGCCAGAGGCTTCGAAAAGACGGTCAACACTTTCAATGCAAATCTTAACGGCATACGCTTGATTTGTGCGCCAGTAGCTTAGGGTCTCTGCTGAAGGGTATTCCTTACGCTCACCATGTTCCTTGTGGTCCTGCCAAGTTTTCTCTAATAGGGCTCTAGCAGCGGCAACCTGATGTGTTGATTCCGCAAGACGCATCAACGCAGGAGTTGCTACGCCAACATTAGCGCCGGTGTAAGCTCGTACACGGTTCTTCTGCTTCTCTTTGTAAACATCCAACATACGTTCAGCAATACCCAAGCCAATAGCTGCAAAGCCACATGCAAAGTAAGGGCGATAAGGTGTGTAGAAAATGTCGCTCTCTGGGTATAAGTCAAAGCCAGCGGACTCCCCTTCCATCATACCTTTTGCGGTTTCAATTCTGTGTTCCGGAATGAAAACATCTCTAAGCTCTAGGGTTTTCGTACCACTTGATTTCATACCAGCAGCATACCAGTCATCGACAATCTTGTACTGATGGCGAGGAACGATACCAAAACAATAAGATTTATTGCCATCTTCATCGAAACGATTGAATCCTAAAATTGCCCAATCTGCATGATCACATCCACTACTCCAACGCATATCACCGTTGAAGATGACGCCGCCTTCTGTTTCATCAATCTTACCAAACGGAGCGATGCTGCTGCTCGCTGTGGCTTCAGGGTCACTTCCCCAGAACTCTTCCTGCGCTTCTTTGGAAAACATAGCCATTTGATGACTGTGAGTCGCCAACAAGCTTGCGCCCCAAGCTGTACCTCCACATGCACCAGCAAGTGCAGCGACACAATCAGTAAATTCTGGCAAAGAGATTTCAAGGCCACCGTAAGCCTTAGGTTGAAACGCCCTAAAGAACCCAATCTCTCTTAGCAATCGGATGTTTTCTTCGGGTGGCGTTCGGTCTTGTTCTGCTTGCATCGCGTTATTAGCGATAGTTGGCAAAATAACGTGTAATTTTTCGAGTAACGGATTAGGTGTTTTCATCATCGATTCCTTTTGAAGGTTAGCCCTATAATCGTTATCAGGTGGGCAATTACTGACTAGTATGTTCACAAAATCGAAGTTGTTAAATGGATGTTACCTTTGTTTGCTTGTACTTTTCGCAGAGTTACCTAATATATTAACTATTAACTCAAATTGAGAAGATAAAGCATATGGAATCTCTCACTATCCCTAACCTGAATATTGGTAAAGTGTACGACTCTCGTTATCAGGATAATGACTTTCACGTTGAAAAATTGGATAGTCTAGCCTTGTTCTTTGGTCGTAACATGCCAACTCATTATCACGATCGTTACTATCAAATTCACTGTATTTTGGAAGGGAACACGCACGTTTTACTCGATGAATCTCACTACTCGCGGAACGGTGTCACACTGTTCTTTACTCCCCCGACCGTTCCTCACTCTTTTGTCACAGAAGATCACGCTAGTGGCTTTGTTATTACAGCCAGTCAAACCCTTGTTTGGAGGTTATTAGACATTGAAATTGGAAGAAATGATGTTGCTTCTACCGCCATGCAACCTTTTTGCACAGAGCTCGAAAGTGGGCATCGTTTAGTGACACTTTTTGAGCATTTGATAGCGGAACAAAGCGGATCAGATTTTATGAATGACATCGCCTGCCAGTCGATCTTACAACTTATACTGATCGATGTTATTCGCTTAGCAAATGCTCAACCAACCAATACTACTTATCGTAGTAGCGATGTTCATATTTTTAATCAATTTAGCCAACTTATTGAACAACACTACAAGTCTCATTGGACGCTTCCTCAGTATGCAGAAAAACTCGGATTAACAACAGCACGGTTAAACGATATCTGTAAACGTATTAGTGGCTTAGCGTCAAAACGTTTAGCCTCTGATAGAGTAATGCAAGAGGCTAGAAGACTATTACTATTGACGGCCATGTCAGTACAAGAAGTCGCATATGAATTGGGATACCAAGACCCCGCTTACTTTGCTCGTTTTTTTAAGAAAAACGCTGGTGAGACGGCAACAGAGTTCAGAGAAAGAGAGCAGCAATAGCTGCCTCTTCCTCTATGAGGATGTATTGAATATTCTGTTAAGAATGGTGAATGTGGACACTCGCTTTTTATTACTTTAAACCACCCATAAACATGTATTTCATCTCCATAAACTCTTCCATTCCATGTCGGGAACCTTCACGCCCTAGCCCCGACTCTTTAACTCCTCCAAATGGTGCAGCAGCAGTAGAAATGAGACCTTCATTGATACCAATCATACCCACTTCCAACGCATCACCAACTGTCCACGCCTTCGCCAACGACTGAGTATAGAAATAAGCAGCCAATCCTGAGTCTGTGTTATTTGCTCTGGCAATCACTTCTTCGACTGACTGGAACTTAAATAATGGCGCCAACGGCCCGAAGGTTTCTTCATGTGCTACTAACATATCATCGGTGACACCTGTCAATACGAAAGGAGTCACAAACTGACGATAGCGCTCATCAAATCCACCGCACCGAATCTGAGCACCTTTTACAATGGCATCATCCACGTGCGATTGTACTTTTGCCACGGCTTGAGCATTAATCAGAGGCCCTATGGTCACGCCTTGCTCAAAACCGTCGCCTACTTTTAACGCTTGGACTTTCTTGGTTAACTTAGAAGCAAATTCATCATAAACCGCCTCCTGAACAAAAATACGGTTTGCGCATACACAGGTTTGTCCAGCATTTCTGAACTTTGCAATCATCGCCCCTTCAACAGCGGCATCTATATCAGCATCATCAAATACAATGAACGGAGCATTACCTCCAAGCTCTAGCGCCATTTTTTTAATAGATGAGGCGGATTGATTCATTAGGATCTTACCTACGTTAGTTGACCCAGTGAACGATACTTTGCGCACCCATTTGTGTGCAGTAACAACGCTGCCGATTTCAACTGCGTCACCGGTAATCACGTTTAGCAGTCCATTAGGAATACCCGCCTGTTGTGCTAATTCAGCGAGAGCAAATGCAGTAAAAGGCGTATCAGGCGCTGGTTTTAACACTACTGAACAGCCCGCTGCAAATGCAGGTGCACATTTTCTGGTGATCATCGCTGCAGGAAAATTCCAAGGCGTGATTGCTGCGACCACACCAATAGGCTCCTTAGTCACAACGATTTTTCCATCAGTCTTATGACTAGGGATCATTTCTCCATAAGCGCGTTTCGCTTCTTCGCTATACCACAATACAAAGCTTGCAGCGTAGGTAATCTCACCTTTCGCTTCTGCATGTGGTTTGCCCTGTTCTGAGGTTAAAATTGTGGCAAGATCTTCGGTATTTTCAACAATCAAATCATACCATTTTCTCAATACCACGGACTTATGCTCGGCAGTGGTGTCCTTCCACAATTGGAATGCAGATTGTGCAACCTCAACACTTAACTCTGCTTCCGCTTTGCCCAGTCGAGGCACTGAACCAATCTCTTGTTGATTCGATGGGTTATAAACCACATCATAAGTGCCGTTAGGTGAACTAAACCATTCACCGCCAATAAAACAGCGTTGCTGAATCAATAATTTAGGATTATTGAGTTTCATGTGCTCTCCTAGTCAATCACTTCAAATACTACGTTAACTTGCCCTGTGCCAGAGCTAGGGAAGTATTCTGTTATTACTTCACTTCTACCTTCATACTTATCCCATCCCAGAGCGCCAAATAGCATAGCAGTGTCATGCATTCCCCCTTCACCTGAACAAAGGTTTGCATAATCAGGAAGCATCTCGAGGAAAGTGCCGTAATCACGCTGGGCCCAGAGTTCCAGTACGCGCAAGTCTACTTGGCGGTTAAACTCCTTTGAGATAGTGAACGTGCCGTTGTTGGCTTCATACTCCTCATTATTCCATATTCTGTGTGATAGCGAGCCAGAGGCTAGTAACATCACTCGACTGCAACTTTCTTCTATCGCTTCACGGATGGCTTCTCCGAGTTTGCGTGAAGACTCAATATCATGCACCGTGCACCACGCAGCAATTGAGACCACTTTAAACTGACAGTCTTCATTCATATAACGCATTGGCACTAGCGTGCCGTACTCTAGGTCTAATGATTCAACTTGATGAGACAAAGTAAACACGCCTTTTTCAGTCGCGCACTCTGCGATTTTATCGCCTAAATCAGTATTACCGTAATATTGGTATTCTAGGTTTTGGATAAAATGAGGGAACTCGTTACTGGTATAGTTTCCCGAGAATCTATCTCGCGAGTTAATATGATATCCAGCATTCACCAGCCAGTGTGTATCCAGAACCACCACTGTATCGACATCAAGATCTTTAGCCATCTGAGCAATTTGTTTATGCCCATCTATCGCTGATTTACGACAACCATGTAATCTGCCTGGTTGCTCTGACATGATCATGGTAGGCACGTGAGTAATTTTGGCGGCAACACATAATTTTCCCATTTTCGGTTCCTTTTGAATAAGGCTTCGCTCTGTGGCAAGAAGCTCCATTATTGGTTGATAGGTTATTGAATATAAAACTAATACAAACTGAAGATCGTAATGACACTGGTCGTCACTACACTGACCGTTGCCATCGCTATAATGGTGGTAGGTAGTAGAACCGCCGAACACAACCCTCCCATGTTGTATCTCTGCCCAATTACGGCATAGACACCAAACATTGGCATACTCGCCAAAATGACAGCGACTGCACTCATCGTAGGATCGAGATCGAACCAAAGGACAATCATCACCAGCAGAAGCAGAGGATGAATGACTAGTTTTCCAAATACTACTGTCCCTATCTCCTTTTTCATGCCATTGACTCGCACACCAACCAAGCCGCCGCCAATCGTAAACAGCGCAACACCGGTAACAGTATTGGCGAGCATCTCGACCATCCGTTCAGCCATTTCTGGTGTATTGATGTTCAGTCCAGAGACCAACATCCCGAGCAAAATAGACAATACGATCGGATTCTTTAAAACGCTTCTCCCTGTATCTGATAGCTTCTTAAGAAAACGAGTAGATTTGTTCGAGTTAGACATATCTGCAAGAGCTAACAAAAGCGGCAACATAATTAAATTCTCAACAACTAAGGTCAGAGAAAATGGTACTAATGCAGAGGTACCGAACAGGAAGTAAATAACGGGAAAACCGATCAACAAGCTGTTGGAAAAGCAGCTTCCCAACCCCAGAATAGTACTTTCTGTGACCGTTTTTTTTAGCGCAAAAACACAAAGAACAGCAACAAACGTAAAGGCTAAAAGCGAACCAACGGTGTACACCATTACATAAGCCACATTCCATACCTCTTCCAGAGGCTTAGTACTTAATGCACTGAAAATAGCGGCTGGCAATCCGAAGTTGAAAACAAACGCTGCCAACGCTTTATGACCATTTTCCGGTATGACTTTATTCTTAGAAGCAAGATAACCCAGGCCAATAACAAGAAATACCGGGAGAATAGTCATCACTACATATTGGAGATGTTCGATAGCTATCACGAGTCTTCTCCTTCCACTTTCAAGTCTGAGACTGACTAGTAAGCTTCTGATGAATATTATTTTTCTTAAAATTAAGCTCTGGATGCAGTTCTATCATCTCAAAGCCAATACTTAAGTATTGCTGTTCGAATACTGGCTTTAAATACGCTGAAAATACCTCGAAAATTTGTTCAGCAGCTTTTCTTCTAACATCTAGGTCTCTGCCCGTACCGACTTTTGCCGTTAGGTGGACAAACCTATTTTCTGGATCCTCATCCGCGATAAGATAGTAATCACTTTTGACCGCACGGGTTCGAATTCCACCCTTAGGAAAAACACCCGTAGCAATGGCTTCTCGATGGATAACTTTCATTAATTCCGGTATGTCTACATCCTTCTCTATGTTTGGTGAGAACTCCATTATGAAATGCGGCATTTTCATCTCCTTAAAATAGGCTCGCTACAATCGCTGAAACGAGCCTGCGCAATTGCCATTACTTTTAACGAATACTGAATGGTCAAATGACCTAGCGTTTTCCTAACGTCGGAACGTTGTGTGTATCATGAGCAATACAGATATTTTTAGTTTCCATGTAGAAGTCAAAGCTCCAATCTCCCCCGTCTCGCCCAATCCCAGACATTTTTACTCCTCCAAAAGGCGATGGTAGATTGCGGTTGTTTTCTGAATTCACCCAAATCATGCCCGCTTCCACCTTACTCGCCAATCGCATGGCTCGACCCGTATTGGATGTCCAAATGTATCCCGACAACCCGTAATCCGTATCGTTCGCTATCTCAATCGCCTGTTCCTCGGATTCAAATTCGATGCAAGTAAGCACTGGACCGAAAATCTCTTCTTTGGCAATACGCATAGTATTATCGGCTTCAGTAAACAACGTTGGCGTAAGGTAGTTACCGTTACCTAACTCCTTGATAGCTCGACCACCAACTGCTACTGTCGCTCCATCCTCTTTTGCAGCATCCATATAGCTAAGCACTTTGTTGTAGTGCGACTGATGAACTAGCGGCCCTACTTCTGTTTCTGGGTCTAACGGATGTCCTACCTGAATATTTTCCACACGTGCCTTTAACGCTTCGATAAATTTAGGTTTGATTCCTTTTTGAATTAGCAATCGACTGGAACTTGTGCAGCGCTGCCCATTTAGGCTGTATATCATGAAAACCACCGCATCCAGTGCACGTTCAAAGTCCGCATCATTAAACACGATCACTGGGTTTTTACCGCCTAGTTCAAAGTGAACTCGTTTTAATGTCGGCGCGCCTTGCGCTTGGATCATGGAACCAGTGACTGTCTCACCAACAAACGCGACTGCTTTTATGGCTTTGTGCTCGGTCAGCGCTTTGCCAGCAACTTCGCCGAAACCATTCACCATGTTCCACACTCCGGCCGGCAACCCCGCTTCTTCGGCACACTCTGCAAGAATGGCTGCCGTCAAAGGACTAAACTCGGCTGGCTTATGCACAACGGTACAGCCCGCGGCTAACGCTGGTGCAATCTTCCAAGTAGAAAGCATAAACGGAGTATTCCAAGGCGTAATCACGCCCACTGGCCCAATTGGTGTCCTAACGGTATAGTTTGTATGGTCATCTTGATGAAGTGATAGACCGTTTTTAGCTTCCGGTGATTTGTCAGCAAAGAAACGGAAATTGGCAGCACCACGAATCGCAGCTTGTTTCATAAATCGTAATGGCTGCCCACAATCCATAGATTCAACAAGCGCAATTTCTTCAGCACGCTCTTCTATTTTATCCGCTAAACAATGAAGTATCTTCTTACGTTGAGCACCAGGTAAATCGGCCCACTCAGTAAACGCTTTCTGTGCTGCTAAACACGCTTGATGTACATCTTCTTCAGAGCCTTTAACCACCAACCCCAAGGGTTCGTTGTTCGTTGGCGAGAGATTCTCAAATGTTTCCCCTTCGCTTCCAAGTGTCCATTCGCCGCCAATATAGTGACCTAAAGTGCGTTCCCTGTATTTAGTGAGATATTGTTCTGCTTTAGTCAAATTTAAGTCGAGTTGTTGAGCCATGATGTAATTCCTTTATCCTTTTGAATTTATCGTTGTTCGTAGAATGCCTGCTCAGATAACACTGGGTTTTCAAGCGTACCCACCTCTGCGATTTCGCACGTCACTACATCACCCGGTTGAATGTCTTTCAGACCTTTAGGTGTGCCCGTCGCAATTAGGTCTCCGGGTTTAAGAGTCATAAATTGGCTTAGATATTCAATAAGAAATGGAATGTCGAAAATCATATCCGCCGTCGTACCTTGCTGAGTGACTTCACCATTAACACGAGTTTCCAACGTCAGGTTGTTGATATCTCCAATATCATCAATATCCACTATCCAAGGTCCAATCGGACAAAGAGAGTCTCGGCTTTTTACTCGTAGATTTGGACGGTAGTAATTCTCTAAATAGTCACGGATGGCGTAGTCGTTACATACCGTCAAACCCGAGACGTATTGCAAAGCATCTTGACGCTTCACGTTTCGTGCTTCCTTGCCAATCACAGCAACAAGCTCACATTCATAATGCATAAACTCGATATCATCAGGGCGGTAAGAAGGTTGACCGTGTGCTGTTAATGTATTTTGACCTTTAAGGAAAACCAGTGGCTCTTTAGGTGGTTCAAAAGCAAGCTCTGAAGCGTGATCGGCATAATTAAGACCCAGCGCAAAAATGGTTCCTGGGTTCTCTATTGGTACCAGCCACTTAAACGTATCCTTTGCTATTTTTTCGCCAGATTGCTTCGTTACAGATAAATCATCATTCACCGTTACGTTTAGCGTTTGCCCTTGATAATCTATTCTTGCCCGTCTCATTTACTCACCTCCTGTAACAATATTTTCAAGGCGAAGTACATCACCTAAGCTTGAATTCACTTGGTCATAAGGTTGCAACTCCACGCGCTCACCAGCAAATCCAACAGCAATTACGTCTCCTTTTTCTAAGGTCATGATGTGGGAAATTTTGCTGATAAGTGTCTCAATCGAACGGTGTTGACGACTTATTGGAAAGTAACGTTTAACAGAGCCGTTCACAGACGTCGTCAGCTCAAGCTCTCTAAGGTTCGGTATGTCAGAAGCTGATACTGGCGCAGACAAGGTTGCGGAATTGTCTAAACATTTTCCTTTAATATCTGGGCGGTAGTAGCTTTTCTCTGGGAGGGAAAAGTCATGCAGCAACGCGAAGCCGCCAATATACTCTTCGGCATTTTGCACGGCGACTCGACAGCATTGCTGCCCGATAATAACCGCAAGACTCGCTCCAACAACCAACGCTTTATCTTGGTGTGGCCAATCAATGGGACTATTGTCATTATTCCAAGTATTGTGGGGTTTGAAGTACAATACTGGTTCAGTGGGTAGAGCCTTATAGGGTGCTTGTTCAAACTCAATCGTCATCTTATCCAATTGCTGTTGGTCATTGAGAGCCACACACACCACTTTTCCTTGTAGTTTTGTTTTCATCATATTTCCTGCTTAATAAACGTTATCAATGACTGGCGTTTCAATGTCATCTACATGGTTAAGCTTGTAAGCAAGTTGTTCTGCACCAAGTCGGAGCAACAACGTATCAACACCAGCACCTATGAACTTAACGCCTCTCGCTGCATATTCGCGTGCTTGCTGAGGGTTTAATGACAGTATCCCCGTTGCTTTACCGGCGTGTTGAATGACCTCTATCGCGTGGTCAATTGCTGCAACAACTTCTGGATGAGACGGGTTACCGATATGCCCCATTGAGCCCGACAAGTCCGAAGGTCCGATAAATATGCCGTCAATACCTTCCACCGCTGCAATTGCTTCAATATTGTCAATAGCTTGCTTGGTTTCGACTTGCACCAAAATACAGATCTGCTCATTCGCTCGGTGTAGATATTGAGGAACTCTATTCCACTGGGACGCTCTTGCTAAAGCACTGCCAATACCACGGTGACCGAGTGGCGGATAAAGTGCTGACTTAACCACTTGCTCGGCTTCGTTCGCATCATTAACCATCGGTACTAAAACCGTTTGTGCGCCAATATCGAGCAACCTTTTGATTAGTGTTGGATTACCGTCTTCCGCTCTGACGATTGGTGAAGCACTGTGAGGCGCCAGAGCTTGTAAGTGATGCTTAATACCCGTTAGATCAAACGAAGCATGCTCACCATCAATGAGTACCCAATCGAACCCAGCGCTTCCACAGATCTCTGCACAACTTGTGTCAGGTAACCCCAACCATAACCCCCACAATGGATCATGGCCTTTTAAAGATTGTTTAAATTTGTTTTCAAGCATCTCAATTATCCTTAAACAAATTTGACCGAGATTCCGCCTAATGGACCAAAGTCCGCGTGAATCGTATCTCCCTCTTTCACTGCTACGGGACGAGTGAAAGAACCCGCTAAAATGACCTGTCCAGGCTCTAATGAAACACCATGTGGTGCAAAGCGTTTGCATACCCAACATATACCATTCGCAGGATGCCCTAATACGCCAGCTGCCAACCCGGTTTCTTCAATTTGTCCGTTGAGGTAAAGCATGGCGCCTGCCCAACGAAGGTCTAATTCTGTAGGTTTAATTGGCCTTCCACCGATAATGATTCCTCCGTTAGCCGCGTTATCCGCGATTGTGTCGTAAACTTTTCGCGTATAACCAGTTTCGGGATCAGTTCGGTGACAACGAGCAGCTATCAGCTCCAATGCTGGAACCACATAGTCGGTAGCATTAAGCACATCAAAAATAGTGACATTGTCACCTTCTAGTTTTTCTTTTAGTACGAAGGCAAGCTCAACCTCAATACGAGGATCGAGAAAGTCGCCAACAGGTATCTGTGAGCCGTCTGAAAAAAACATGTCGTCGAGCAGTACGCCATAATCCGGTTGATCAATGCTGACTGCCATTTGCATCGCTCGAGACGTAAGGCCAATTTTGTAACCTTTGACTTTTGCACCCTCTCTTTTCTTCCTATCTACCCATCGACTTTGAATTTTGTATGCGTCTTCCATCGACATTTCTGGGTAATCAAGCGTAAGAGCGGTAATTTGCTCTCTATTCTTCTCTGCTTTATAAAGGCGTTCCGCAGCTACTTGAATTTGCTCTTCTGTTAACATTCGACTTCCTTTCGTTTCAGTACTGACTTCTATTTCGACCTTTTAATTATCAACTGGCCTTTGCAAACCGAGCGATACACTCGCCGATTTAATTAACATGTTAAGTACTTTAGTTAATATATTAAATAAAGTCCAGAAACCCAAACTCACCACATAAGACACTGATATTTATATATTATTTGATATATTCTCGTTTTATAGACCATGAGACTGTAATCCATTTACATTGTAAAATTGATTAACATCACACTATTGTGCCAACAGAAGAAGTGAAATGAGGTTTTTATCACTTAGTTCTTTTTATAAACCTGTGATTAATTTTTGATTCATTGATCTAGTTAACATATTAAGCATTTTGCCTACATTTAATTAACACAACAGATTCGCATTCTGATAAAAGTAGTTAATATATTAAGTATTCAAACAACGACTCACTAAGTGGGCAATGCTCAAGCAGGAACAGAGCAATAAATAAACCGTGAAACGAAAGGAAATACGTTATGCGAGTAAACAAAGTCGCCACCATTACTAGTACTGCTCTACTTTTATTAAGTTCTTTCTCTGTACACGCAGAACCAGAAAAAATAATTAAAATAAGCACTTGGGGCTCCCCAAACCATGGTATCAACAAAGTGGTTTGGCCAACTTGGGGTCAATGGATCGAAAAAGCTACAGATGGTCGGGTTGGTATTAAAATCGAGTATGATCTTGCACCACCTCAAACACAGATAGATGTAGTTACTGATGGTATCGGTGATGTAACTTGGATCTTCCATGGACATAAAGCAGGTCGTTTTCAGTTAACTCAACTTCCTGAAATTCCAACTTTTTCTGAAGGTACTAGCTCAGAGTTAATGTCTCAGGCTTATTGGCGTACATACGAGAAGTATCTGAAAAAAGGTCGTGAACATCGTGGCGTTGAAGTAATGGCGCTAAGCGTACATGGACCTGGACAACTCATCACCAAAAATCCAGTCAAATCACTAGAGTCTCTCCAAGGCAAAAAGATTCGTGTCGGCGGTGGTGTTATTTCATCCGTTGCTAAAGATATGAAGGTAACACCTGTCTTTATTCCCACCACCAAAGTCTACGAGTCGATCTCGCAAGGTGTCGTCGAGGGCGCTTATCAACCTGTAGAAGCATTGAGCTCGTTCCGCCTAGCAGAAGTCGCAGATAACACTTTAGTGATTCCTGGTGGTCTGTACCGCGGTAGTTTTGCAATCGTCATGAATCTCGACACGTTGCATGACCTATCTAAAGAGGACCAAGAAGCAATTAAGAATGTCTCGGGTGAGAAGCTATCGCGCTTATTTGGTAAAATGTGGGATGACGTGGACAATTCCGCTTATACCACTGCTTTGGAAGGCGGCCATACTTTCACTCCAGCCTCCCCAGAAATGATCGCTGAACTCAAGAAATCGAGTGAGCCATTAGTTTCCAACTGGTACAAGGTTGCGGAGAAACGCAAAGTTGATGGCCACGCGGCTTACGACTACTTCTATCAACAACTTGAACAAGGATTGTAGTAATTATGAATGGTTTTAGTATTGCTAAGACCATACAGCGAGGGCTTGAAGCTCTCGCTGCCATCAGCTTACTGCTCATGATGTTGATTACGTTTGTT
Source organism: Vibrio sp. CyArs1 (assembly GCF_022432925.1). Classification (NCBI taxonomy): domain Bacteria; kingdom Pseudomonadati; phylum Pseudomonadota; class Gammaproteobacteria; order Vibrionales; family Vibrionaceae; genus Vibrio; species Vibrio sp. CyArs1. The sequence goes on from NZ_JAKRBO010000001.1 coordinate 659,705, forward strand.
GATGTGACTGGTCGATATTTCTTTAACGCTCCTGTGATGGGTTCGACTGAGCTTATTGAAGTATTGCTCGCAGTTATGGTTTTTATGGCGTTTCCTCTTGTCTCTTGGAATGAAGAGAATATTTGTGTCGACCTTCTGGATAACTACTTTCCTGAAAAATGGATAGGCCTAAGACAGGTGGTGATCAACCTCATTTGCTCATGTTCTTTAATACTTGTAGCCATGATGAACTGGAAGTTAGCCGGTCGCTCGTTGGATTACGAAGAAGTAACAGAAATACTCGAGATGCCACTGGGATACGTCACGTATTTGATATCGATTACTGGCTTTGTAGGCGGAGCATTAACAGGCCTTAACGCATTGCTTTATGCCAAGGGTCTATTTAATAGTAAACCAGCAAAAAATACGATAAACACAACGAGCAAGGAGGCTTAAATGATAGAGTCCATTATTGGCTTTACAGCCCTTATCATCATGGTATTTCTTCGCTTGCCACTTGCTTTTGCAATGGGAGTTGTTGGCTTTATTGGCTTTTGGTACATCAACGATTACAACTGGAACGCGGCAATGTCGATGGCAGCAAGACGCATTATCGACACCGGACAAGATTACAGTCTTTCCGTCATACCACTATTTATCTTGATGGGTAACTTTGTCACCAAAGCAGGGCTATCCAATGAACTATACCGAGCGTGCAATGCGTTTGTCGGCCACAAAAAAGGTGGCTTATCCATGTCGACCATTTTGGCTTGTGGTGGGTTTTCAGCGATTTGCGGCTCAAGCTTAGCGACGTCTGCCACCATGTCTAAAGTCGCCATGCCGCCAATGAGAAAATATGGATATTCAGACGGTTTGGCCGCGGCCTCGATTGCTGCTGGCGGAACACTTGGAATTTTGATTCCTCCAAGCGTCATGCTCGTTATCTACGGTCTATTAACCGAGAGCAGTATACGAGAGTTATTTGCCGCAGGCTTCCTACCAGGCCTACTTGGTATTGGTCTTTATCTCGCAGCCGTTCAATGGGTAGTCTTTCGATCGCCAGACAGCGCGCCTCCCGGAGAACGCGTTAACTGGAAAGGACGATTTGTTGCCTTAAGAGGGATTCTATCGACACTACTTCTTTTTGTACTAGTCATGGGAGGCATATACGTCGGTGCGTTCACGCCAACTGAAGCTGCTGGTATAGGTGCTACTGGAGCGTTTGCCCTTGCTGCGTATCGTCGTAAACTGAATTATCAGGTCATGCGAGATATTCTTGTCGACACAGCAAAAACTTCTGCCTCTTTGTTCGCCGTGGTCATCTGTGCGCTGATTCTATCCAATTTCATCAACCGAGCCGGTTTACCTACCGCATTGGTTGAAATGATTCAAGCAGCCAACGTTACACCGATGATGGCGTTGGGGCTGATTCTATTGATATACATTATCTTGGGTTGCGTATTTGAAAGTATGTCAATGATGCTACTCACCGTACCAATCTTCTTCCCTGTAGTGGTAGAACTTGGTTTTGACCCTATCTGGTTTGGCATTGTGGTCGTTGTCGTAACAGAGATCAGCTTAATCACACCACCAGTCGGGCTAAATGTTTTTGTGCTGTCTGGGATTATTAAGGACATAAATACCGGGACCATCTTTAAAGGGGTGTTTCCGTTTTGGGTAGCCGACATGGTTCGCTTAGCAGTTATTGTTTTGGTTCCGGCAATTGTTCTGTTTTTACCTAACATGTTGTATTAACTAAGAAAGAGCTTTCCGTAGAGGAAAGCTCTTTTTCGTTTAGAGCAATGTATCTACATGTATTAGCTGACAAATAACTCACCATATATCAATAGGATGACTTCGCCTCGTTTCTGATATATGGTTTATTACGAGTAAGGAAATTATGAAGGTTAACTTAGTGACTAAATACGAAGATTCTCTCCCGCTACAACTTATTCGGGCCAGAGACATCGCAATGGAATACTTTCGCCCAGTTTTAGCCAGCAATGACATCACGGAACAGCAATGGCGTGTCATGCGTGTATTGGATACGAAAGGGGAAATTGACTTTACTACACTCTCCCGCGAATCTTGTATTCTAAGCCCAAGTCTGACTGGCATCATTAATAGGCTAGAGAAGCTTGGTTACGTTGAAAAGAAAAAATGCGAACATGACGGTCGTAAATCATACATCCATTTGACCAATAAAGCCGTTGCGCTGGTTGAGACGCTTCGACCTCGCATCGAAGAGCAATATGTATCACTTAAACAACGGATGGGTGAAGAGAAGTACTCACAACTTTCCAATTTGCTCAACGAACTTATTGATAGCAAGCACTAAAACACCCGCTTAGGCGGGTGTTTTCAAGTTTAGAACTCTAACTATGGCAATTAGGCCACTTCCGCTACTTTGACGTCAGCTTGCAGATGTTTAAATTGGCGGTCGAAGTACATGAGTGCGTCCTTATCCTGAGTCGTAATTGCTTCAACCTCTAAGAACAGCACTGTATGCGTACCCATTTCTTTCATATCACTAATACGCCCTTCCAGTGTCGTTAATGCTCCTTTTAACACTGGAACTTGATATTGATTTAGGTTCCACCCTTCTAAAGCAAAACGCTCTTCCATTTCCAATCCAGTCATCCCAGCGAAGTGCATGGACATTTCTTGGTGTTCACTCGCACATGTATTCACACACATACGACCATTTGCTTTGAAGATCTCATTTGACGCACTCGAGCGATTGACGCAGACCAATACAGTTGCCGGTGAGTCAGTCACCGAGCAAACTGCTGTCGCGGTAATGCCAACGGTTCCAGCCTCTCCGCCGGTAGTGACAATGTTGACCGCCGCAGCCAATTTAGACATAGCATTACGAAATTCTTGTTGTAGAGACATGGTATCTTCCTTATTTGATGACTTTAAATTGGTGCATTTATTAGCACTCCTTGTTATGTATCATCATTGTGGAGCACCTTGCTCGTACCGAACATAGACGGTTCACGCAATCGCTTGCACTTTTCGCAGTCCAGTGATTATAAAACTGCATAGAATTGACAATATTTCGAATATTCACTCTCGATAATTCTATTAAGCTCTGTTACCTTTACGCCATTAAATCGAGTGCTTTTAATTGATTAGACGGAACTATGCCTTCTCCACAAACCATCACAAAAATCGTAGAAATTGGCGACACACTTCATCGAAGTGGTTGTGCTCCATATAAAGTGGAAAAGTACGCGCAATACTATGCTCAAAAGCACGGACTTGATGTAATGGTTCAAGCAACACCTACCGCTATCAACTATCAGTTTCCGGACAAAAACAATACGGTAGTAATGAAGCGTTTAAAGCCAGCATCCATTAACCTCAGTTTGCTCGCGAATACCATTATCCGTATCAACCAACCAAGTAACGAACCGCTTCCTGAGCCCGTTGGTTACCCTAAATGGGTGGTTGCCCTAGCCAATATGGGGATTCCACCAGCCTATCTTATGTTGGTAGGAAGCACGCTTGAAGCGATTGGCTTCTCCATCTTATTGGGTTTGATGGTTTGGATATGCCAACTTATTTATAAAGGTCGCAACTCCATTGCTGTTGAGTTTGTATCTGCGTTATTGACAGGCGTTTTGGTTGCCTTCATTGCAAGTACAGGTGCGGCCATTCCTATTTGGGCGCTATGTATTGCATCGGTGGTACTATTTGTGCCCGGCCTATCTATTGCTAACTCTTTGGAGTGTTTGGCGTTCAATGATCTCGTTTCAGGTACTGCCCTATTAGGACAGAGTGCCCTTACCCTCATCAAACTGTTCATTGGTGTGATAATGGGCTTGAATATTGGTGAAGCTTTATGGGGGCAAACAGAATCACTCTCTTATACCAATGAGGTGCCACTCTGGCTTCATTGCTTTGGATTACTCCTTATCTCTACCTCAATCGGTGTGATTTTCAACGCTAGACCTAAGGATATTTTGTTGGGTCTTCCCGTTGCTGTATTAGGTATGTGGGGGCCATTTTATTTAGGCTTTGATAGCGGCTGGATCGTCGGTACTTGGGTCACCACTGTATTGATAACGTTATACGGTACATGGGTAGCGAAACGCTTGGATCTAACAGGCTCAATTTATATTGTTCAAGGCATTATTATTCTTGTTCCTGGTAGCCGCGTTCTCGTTAGTGCAAGTCAATCAGTGTTTGAACAATCGATTCTTCCGATACCAAACATCGGTTTATCCGCATTATTTATGTTCTCTGCTATCGTAGCCGGACAAATAACCGCATATTCGATCTACTCACCAAAGATTGAGCGATAAAATACTTAATAAGAAGATTATTTTATAGAACTCTAGTGGGATTCATAATAATAGAATTGTTTGCAAAATCTTTACAAAACTATTAATTCACTAATCGAAATAATGTTTTATATCAAAGGGTTATACCAGAAGCCCTTGTATTGACTTAGATCATAAAAATAAGCTCGTTTGTTTGAAATGTCATGTAATTGACACTTAAAAACGAGCTGAACTTCAAATATTCAGCAACTTTCCAAGTAACTATCTTTGACTTAAGTAAGAACTACCTTATATTCATGACTGGCTAGAAAAATAGTTCCATTGTTTACAAAAGGCATTCGTTGAATTCTCGGAATTCCCCCGACGCGTTGTACGCAATAGCAATTTACTTTTCCACGCTATAGCTGCCGGATTTGGCAAACAAGAAACAAAAGATAGTAAAATTTAGGATATAGATATGTCTAACACAGTTACTGGTACAGTTAAGTGGTTCAACGAAACTAAAGGCTTTGGCTTCATTCAACAAGAAAATGGTCCTGACGTGTTCGCTCACTTCAGCAACATCAAAGCGGACGGTTTCCGTACTCTAGCTGAAGGTCAAAAAGTGGCATTCAAAGTGACACAAGGCCAAAAAGGTCCTCAAGCTGAAGAGATTACTTTGGTATAACTGCCAGTAAGCAATACCTTTGATAAATAGCCAGCTAAGCTGGCTATTTTTATATCACTTGAAGCACATTCTCTCTATTGTTTATACCCTTTTGCGCCCATAAGCGTACTATAGACATCACTATTCTACGAATTAGACACTCCCATGGCACTAAAACCAACCATATATAAGTTTCGCGTAGCGTTAACGGATATGAATCGAGATTATTATGACTCTTTTAATCTGACCGTAGCACTGCACCCTTCTGAAAACCATCAACGTATGATGGCAAGGCTCATGGCTTTTTGTCTCAATGCCTCTCCTGATCTGCAGTTCACAAAGGGACTATCGACGATTGAAGAGCCTGATATCTGGGAAAAATCTCTCGACGATCAAACCTTACTTTGGATTGATATCGGTGAGCCTGACGTTGAGCGCGTCAAAAAAGCGACACGTTTGGCTAAAAAGACCAAAGTATACAGCTTCAACACTAAAAGCGACGTATGGTGGCAGCAAAACCAAGGTAAATTCGGTTACCTCGATGCCAGTGTTTATCGTTTCAATAATGACTCGATTGAAGCCCTCTCTTCGCTAGTCACTCGCACAATGGATCTCTCAGTCATGATTACCGGAACCTCATTATTTGTTGACGCAGAGACTGGATCAGCAGAAGTGACGATTGAGGAGTTGCAAGACAAATGATCGAATTGAGGGAAGCGCTCAACAGTATTAAGGTTAATCAAATTCAACTTGTCAATGTTCAGTCTGAAGCACTGGATAATTTGTGTGAACGAGAAAACTTGCTGTATGCAACAGCTCAAGAGAACAAGCCAGAATCTAGCCCAACTCACCTGCTTCTTGGCCTTTTCACTAAGTTAAACGTTGAAGCTCTTTCCTCAGTTGAATCTCATATAGAGCAAATCTCTGAAATGAAATCCATATTCGATCAACAGCTTGAAGAGAAACATGCGAAGGCTTTTCGGCTACCGGTGCTGGAAGAGTTGCAACTCGTCACGCATATATGGCTATATATTCAAGGCTATCTTGGTATGGATTATAGTTTGGCCAATGACCACGCAACACAAACCAGTAACGCAATCAGTGGATTGCTCGATCAAAGCGCTGATGCTCTACGTACTGACTTTAACCAAAGCTATTATCTTGGTTTTCGAGAATTTGAAGCAAACAAACCACCGTCTTCTGGATGGAAACGGTGGTTTGAGAAATGGTTCAACTAGCGAGCTGAATCCGCTCTTTAGTGGCGATTAAAGATTGGCGTGAGGTCCGAATACCTCGTAGTGAATTCTGTCTCGCTCAACGCCAATCGATTCAAGTTGCTTCACAACATGGTCCATAAAGACTACTGGGCCGCAGGTATAGAAGTGCCCAAAGTTCGTTGGAAGAGAATCTTTGATTTGTGCTAGATCCATTAAACCTGTGCTCGAATTATTGATACCCTCTGCATTAAGTGGTTCACGATACCACACTCTATGGTTCCAACCTTTTGCTGATACGATGGTATCTACCTCATCAATGAAAGAATGTTGCTGTTCGTTTTCACAGGCATGCAAATAGGTAACAGGATCGGACTTGCCATCCTTTGCCAACTGTTGAAGCATTGCTTGCATTGGCGTACAGCCAACACCTGCAGAAATCAGAACGACCGGCTTATTAACTTCTTTGTAGAAGAAGTCCCCTGCAGGAGGCAGTATTTCGATCACCGTACCCACTTCCACTTCATCATGCAAATAGTGAGATACCAAACCTAGCTGGTCGCTGTTATTACCTTCCTTCTTGACAGAAATTCGGTAATTTTCACCATTTGGAGCTTGGGAAAGTGAATACTGGCGAATTTCTACATTCTCACCTTTTGAAGGTGTGACCTGTACACCTAGGTACTGCCCTACTTCATAATCAAGGACTTTGCCGCCATCTTCTGGAGTAAGGACAAAACTCATAACCAACTCAGATTCAGGCTTTTTATCAGTTACCACAAATCGGCGAGTACCGCGCCATCCACCGGTCGCCTTTTCACGCAACTGGTATAGCTCTTCCTCACGATCAATAAAGATTTGCGCTAAGAATAGGTAAGCTTCAGTCCAAGCTTCTTCAACTTCTTTGGTAAACGCATCTGGCGCCAGCTCTCTTAAGGTCTCAATGAGGTGGTGACCAACGATTTGATAGTGTTCTGCTTTGATATTAAAACTAGTATGTTTGTGCGCGATACGTTCAACGGCTGTAGTAAGCGCCGCTAAGTTTTCAATATTTTTAGCATACGCAGCAACAGCTTCGAATAGAGCAACACTTTGACGCCCTGTCTTTTGGTGCGTCATATTGAAGATGTCCTTCAGCTCAGGGTTGTGAGAGAACATTCTTTGATAGAAATGCTGAGTTAAAGCAGGGCCTGCAGACTCAAGTAATGGAATTGTGCTCTTGATGATTTCGATATGGTTGTTATTTAGCATATACGCTCCCTAGAAGGCTTAGACTTTTACAGTACGAACTTCGACTGTCTCATATTGTTTTTTATAGTTTTAGTTGTATCCCTTGAGATATTTCTCTCGGGTATAGTGCGAGTTGAGAATCACACTTATTTGTTTTTCAACGAATACCTACAAAGCACATAGCGTGCCAATTTTGAAATCCTTAAAAACTCTCACTTATTCAAGAGTTAACTATTAAATATCAGTCAAAATGACTGCTTTAATTTAGGTCAATATGACTCTATAATGCCTAGCATACTCATTACCATAAGTTGTAATCTCCTATGCAAGACATTTCACCTTCCAACTTAATGGAGCTGACTATTGGCCTAGCCAGCAGCAATAACGACCAAGAACGCTTCGATTCGCTTATCAATACCATCAGAAAAACCATCATGTGTGACTGTGTTGCCTTGTTGTCACTTCAAGGTGATACGCTTGTTCCTCTCGCGATGCAGGGCTTAGGCCGCGATACTCTAGGGCGCAGGTTCGTTATTAGTGAACATCCAAGATTCGCTCAGATTTGCGCATCCACATCTCCGGTTATCTTTGACGCCGATTCTGAGTTGCCTGACCCATTTGACGGCTTGCTCATTGACCACCATGGCGATCTTCCAATGCACTCCTGTATGGGTTTGCCTTTGATTTTTGGCGACAAGATGTTGGGAGCCCTCACCCTCGATAGCCTAGGGACTAATGCTTTTGACCACATTCCAACGCGCAGCCTAGAAGTATTGTCTGCCATTGCTGCATCCACATTAAAAATGGCACTAACTTTTTCTCAGTTGGAATACCAAGCCAAACAATCCAAACAGCTGCTTGAAGAACTCAACGTCGAAGCTTGGGAACGAGATGGCAGCGATATGATCGGTGATAGCGAGTTAATGCGCGTATTGAAATCCGATATCGAAATTGTCGCGCCATCAGATTTTAATATCCTAATTCATGGTGAGACCGGTGTTGGTAAAGAGTTGGTGGCACGTAATCTACATTACCAATCAACTCGCCGACAGAATCCGTTAGTCTATGTTAACTGTGCGGCAATTCCTGAAAACCTCATCGAGAGTGAGTTATTTGGTCATGTAAAAGGGGCGTTCACGGGTGCAGATAAAAATCGCATGGGTAAATTTGCGCTAGCCGATGGCGGAACACTATTTTTGGATGAAATTGGCGAGCTCCCACTTGCTGCACAGAGTAAGCTTTTACGAGCATTACAGAATAACGAAATACAACCCGTTGGTAAGGATGAGATTCAAAAGATCAATGTTAGAGTCCTCGCAGCAACCAACCGTGAACTCAAGGAAGAAGTTGAACAAGGTAAGTTCCGCGCAGACCTTTATCACCGACTCAGTGTTTACCCAATTTCTGTACCGCCATTGCGTGAAAGAAACGGCGATATAGAGTTACTGGCTGGTTTCTTTCTGGAGCAAGCTCGACGTAAGCTTGGCATTAACCAAATCAAGCTAAGTCCAAATGTCATATCTCATTTGAACCGCTATTCATGGCCCGGTAATGTTCGAGAGCTAGAACATGTTATTAACCGAGCAGCTCTGAAAGCGAAAGCAAGACTGTTTGATAAGAATGTGGTCACCGTAAGCATTGACGACTGTGGTCATTTTGACGATGAAAGCCGCATCACTCCGACCAAGCAAAGTAAAACAAGCGCTCCAATGATTGACCACTCGAAAGGCATTCGAGAGTCCACCGAAGAATATCAAAGAAGCTTGATATCCAATGCCTTAATTGAATGCGAGTATAACTGGGCTAAGGCAAGCAGAGTCCTTAAAACTGATCGAGCTAACTTGATTCGCTTATCGAAACGGTTGGGAATTAGTGTGACCAAAAGCCATACCCTTTCTCGCAGTTAATGTTAACCGTACCAGAATCGTAAATAAGATGTTAATATTCGACGGTATGTCTCGCATACCGTCATTATAATTTTCTAAAAACAACAAGACTGCTCAACAGGTTATTTATGAAGTTCATCCGTATTATTCTTGGTAAAATCATACTGCTATTAAATTTCGTTTTCTCTCCGCGTGGCGTTAAACGCACGCCTGAAGCACAGCAACAAGCCGATCAAAAAGCGCAAACTATGCAGCTCTATCAATTTGAAGCGTGTCCCTTTTGTGTGAAAGTACGTAGAGAAATGAAACGTCAATCAGTCAACATTGCATTGAAAGATGCTAAAAATGACTCAGTTGCGCGCGACGAGCTGCTAGCGGGTGGCGGTAAAGTAAAAGTACCTTGTCTGAAGATCACTCAAGGTGGTGAAGAGAAATGGATGTATGAGTCTTCCGACATAGTTTCTTATCTGCAAAAAGAGTTTGCTTAGGCCTTATGCAAACCGTTATTTCACAGTACGCTTAGTAATTAAGGTAAGAATGTTCAGGACTTGAAGCGAGTTGTAAGTAGCTCCTCGTCTGCGAAGGGATGACGGCAAATTTAGCGACAAGGTCTAAAATTCGTTTATATAACATACCTAAAAAAAGAGCTCATACTGAGCTCTTTTTTAGTTTCCTAATTGCCGCTAGACGGCTTGTTGCAAGTTTTCAGCATATTTACCTTGCTGCGCCATTACAAAGAAATTATCAATCCAATGCAGTATTAACGCAGAGTCTTGTGCTTTGTTTATTTCAATAAACGCTTGGTCATAATGCTGAGGCGTTAGGAGATGCTTACGCTTCTCCACCAATTTTTCTGTGAAGCTGGAGCTAAACTCAGGATGTCCTTGGACTGTGAATATATGATTATCTTTCACAAGCATAAAGTTAGGACAAAAATCATTAGTAGCAATAACTTTCACGCCGCCAGGAACAATAATCACTTGGTCTTGATGACTCACTAATAGTCGCGCAGAGTCTACAGACAGATTCATCCATTTCTTCTGAGCGGTAATTTGAACTTCATAGCTGCCAAGTCCCCACCCTTTTTCCGATTTTTGCACCTTGCCGCCGAGAGCTCTCGCAATAATTTGATGTCCAAAACAGATGCCTACTAGTGGACGTCGACGAGCTTCACAGCGCGTTATCCAGTCTATGAGTTTGAGAATCCAGGGATGATTATCGTAAGCATTGTGTACACTACCTGTGATTATAAACCCATGGCATTCATCATGATGAGGTAACTCTCCTTTTGTCGCATCGTAGTTCTGAAAAGTGAACTCATTGTTGACCTCATAGAGAGAGGCCTCAATCATGTCTGCGTATTGACCATGGTCATCTGATAGTGGCGAGTCCACATGGCCGCACGTTAATATCCCTATCTTCATTTATCACCTACTTCATTGTTGGCATTACAAATTCACTTTCTCTTTGCCCTTTAGGCCATCGAGCAGTAACCGTCTTCATACGAGTATAGAAGCGCACGCCATCATTGCCATGAACATTGAGAGGTCCAAAGATTGAGCGCTTCCAACCACCAAAGCTATGAAATGCCATTGGCACTGGAATTGGCACGTTCACCCCTACCATACCGATTTCTACTTTTTCTGAGAAGTCGCGCGCGGTATCACCATCACGAGTGAAAATTGCAGTACCATTACCGAATTCGTGCTCATTAATAAGTTGCAGTGCTTCTTGATAATCTTTGGCACGTACTACCGACAAAACGGGACCAAAAATCTCTTCGTTATAAATGGTCATATCTGGAGTAACATTGTCAAATAACGTCCCGCCGACAAAGTAACCAGGAGCAGAGGTATTGATGCCACGCCCGTCCACTACAAGCGTTGCGCCTTGGTCAACACCACTTTGAATGTACTCCGTTACCTTGTTCATGTGAGGCTCGCTCACCAATGGACCCATTTCGTTTTCAGGTGATACTCCCAGCCCTGGGCCTACGCGCAGAGCTTCCACTTTTTGTTTCAACTGTGCCACTAATCGATCGGCAGTTTCATCACCGACAGCAACCGCCACTGAGATAGCCATACAACGCTCTCCCGCCGCACCATATGCCGCTCCCATAATAGCATTTGTCGCCCCTTCAAGGTCTGCATCTGGCATAACAACTAAGTGGTTCTTAGCACCGCCTAACGCTTGAACTCGTTTGCCATTTGCACTTCCTTTGCTGTAGATAGCTTCAGCGATCGGCGTTGAACCTACGAAACTCACAGCTGCAACGTCTGGTGACTCAAGAAGCGCATCAACCACTTCTTTATCACCTTGGACAACATTAAAAACACCATCAGGAAGACCTGCTTGTTTCAATAACTCAGCCAGCTTCAAAGACGCACTTGGATCTTTTTCAGATGGTTTAAGGATAAAGCTGTTTCCGCAGGCAAGCGCTACTGGGATCATCCATAGCGGTACCATCACAGGGAAGTTAAATGGTGTAATACCAACGCAGACACCAACTGGCTGCATTAAAGAATAGCTGTCTATCTCGCGTCCAACATTAAGTGAATGTTCACCTTTTAGCAGATGTGGGATACCACAAGAAAACTCAACCACTTCTAATCCACGTGTCAATTCTCCTAATGCATCACTGTGTACTTTGCCATGCTCGGTAGAAATTAACGTAGCGAGCTCATCTGCGTTCTCTTCAAGCAAAGCTTTGAATCTGAACATGACTCGAGCACGTTGCAGTGGTGGTGTTGCTTGCCAAGCTTCTTGCGCCTGTTTCGCGACAGCCACAGCTTCTAGCGCTTCACTAGCACTTGATAGCTGAACTTGCCCTCGCAACTCACCATTTGCTGGGTTAAACAAGTCTGCGTTTCTTCCGCTGTGGCTCTCTACCATTCGGCCGTTGATAAAATTAGATACCAAAACTGACATAGTCTTATTCCTTGTAATCAATATTCTGCAAAACGTCTGCAATCAGAGTAAATAAATCGTCGATATGCTGCTTCTCAATAATCAGCGGCGGAGAAAGCGCGATGATGTCGCCAGTGACACGAATCAGAGCGCCCATCTCGAAACACTTGGTAAAGACTTGGAACGCTCTAGATCCTGGCTTACCCGCAATTCCTTCTAACTCAATACCAGCAATCAAACCATAATTGCGAAGGTCTTTTACGTGAGGTAGCCCTTTCAAGCTATGGACCGCTTGCTCCCAATAATCTGAGAGCTCAGCCGCTCGTGTATAGAGATTCTCATTGCGATAAATATCTAGTGTCGCTAAACCAGCCGCTGCGGCTACTGGATGGCCGGAATAGGTGTAGCCATGGAACAACTCGATAGCTTGACTATCTGGAGCCACCATCGCTTGGTAAATTTCGTCGCTGACAAAAACGGCTCCCATAGGAATAGCACCATTAGTTAAGCCTTTAGCGGTAGTAATAATGTCAGGCTTGACGTCGAATTCTTGCGCTGCAAAAGGACTACCGATGCGACCAAATCCTGTAATAACCTCATCGAATATCAATAGAATGCCATGTTGGGTACAGATTTCACGAAGACGTTTCAGGTAACCTTTAGGAGGAAGAATTACCCCCGTAGATCCCGCAATCGGCTCAACAATAACTGCAGCAATGTTACTTGCATCATGCAGAGTAACGATATTGTTTAGGCTTTCCGCCCAGCCGGGATCGTAATCAGGTAGCCCTTTGCTAAAGCCGCTATTTTCAATGCTCAATGTATGCGGAAGGTGGTCGACACCAGTTAACAGACTTCCAAATGTCTTGCGGTTATTAACAATTCCACCTACCGAAATACCACCAAACCCGACACCGTGATAACCACGCTCTCTACCAATTAGGCGTGTACGAGTCCCTTGTCCGATGCATCTCTGATAAGCCAACGCAATTTTTAGTGCGGTATCAACAGATTCAGAACCTGAGTTAGTGAAAAATACGCGATTCAAACCTGATGGAGCGATTTCTGAGAGTGACTCAGCAAATTCAAATGGCAATGGATGACCCATTTGAAATGTTGGCGCAAAGTCTAGATTGTGAATCTGACTCGCCACCGCTTCACTGATTTCATGACGCCCGTGTCCTGCATTACAGCACCATAGACCTGCTGTACCGTCGAGTATCTTGCGTTTATCTTCTGACGTGTAGTACATCCCTTCAGCTGAAACTAACATGCGTGGCGCTGATTTAAACTGCGAGTTAGCAGTAAACGGCATCCAAAAAGCATCCATATTTCCTGAACTAGTTGTACCTTGCTTGTTTATACCTTGCATCGTGCACTCCAACTAAAAATGCTGAACAGCATTGTTTCTTTTACTAAACACCGCTACACAATCGAACCACAACATGTAAATGCAATGTTATTAAATAATGAACAAAATTGACTATATAACGTTTTATTTGCCTATTCAATGATTAAATTATAAACATTTGCTGGTTTTTTCTGTTTAGTGAGCTAGGATTGTGTTTAGTTTACTAATCACAAAGGGAAGAGTTGGAGATTTCGCCCAATGGAAACAGAAATAGGACCAAGGTTTAAAGCACTAAGAGAACGTGCAGGCTTATCACAGCGTGAGTTAGCCAAAAGAGCCGGCGTGACCAATGGATTCATTTCTCAGATTGAAAGCAACGCCGTAAGCCCTTCTGTCGCGTCGCTAAGTAAACTACTTAGCAAGATCCCTTCATCTATGGCGGAGTTTTTTGCGGTTGATGAACCAAAACCTGATCAGTTTTTTTCACGCAAACAGCAACAACCAGAAATAGGCCGAGGAAAGATCAGCTATCGCCAGATAGGTCACTATCACGACGACAGGCAAATTGGCATGTTGAGAGAAACACTCGCTCCAGGTGCAGACACCGGAGATGAGATGCTCGCTCACGAAGGTCAAGAGTGCGGTGTTATTGTCCAAGGCGAGTTGGAGCTCACGGTCGACAGTGAAGTCGTCGTTCTACATGAAGGCGACAGCTATTATTTCGACAGTACACGTACTCACCGATTTAGAAATACTTCTGATATTGATTGCATCATTGTCAGTGCAAACTCACCAGCCAGTTTTTAAGGAAGAAGGTAAACAATATGGACACTATGACTTGGCATGATAAAGCCGAAGCGTTGAGTTTTCGTACTCAGGCTTTTATCAACGGACACTTTGTTGATTCAGTCTCCGGCGATACGTTTGAAATCATCAACCCAGCAACAGGTCACCTATTGGCGCATGTCGCCCGCTGCACAGATAAAGATGTTGAGCTTGCAGTAAATGCTGCTCGCCAAGCGTTTGAGAGCCGTGTCTGGTGTGGTCTACCACCGGCAGAGCGCAAAGCGATCCTACTTAACTACGCTAAGCTCATTGACGAACATAAAGAAGAGTTTGCCCTTCTCGAATCACTCGATATGGGTAAACCGATATCAGATGCAATGGGATATGACGCGCCGGCTACCGCGCGCTGCATTCAATGGAACGCAGAAGCCATAGACAAAGTCTATGATGAAGTAGCACCAGTAACAGAAGGAGCATTAGCACTTGTGACTCACGAGGCACTAGGTGTCGTTGCGGCAATCGTACCTTGGAACTTCCCTACTGTTATGGCGGCTTGGAAGATTGGGCCCGCATTAGCAACTGGTAATTCAGTTATTGTGAAGCCTTCAGAGAAATCACCTCTCACCGCTATTTTGCTCGCCGACTTGGCCAAACAAGCAGGTATTCCAGACGGAGTGTTTCAAGTGCTCCCTGGCTTTGGCCATGAGGCAGGACAAGCATTAGCGCTTCACAACGATGTCGATTGTATCACTTTTACTGGTTCAACCGCCGTAGGTAAAAAGCTGTTATCTTTCGCGGGTGAATCCAACCTAAAACGTGCATTTATGGAATGTGGCGGCAAGAGCCCCCACATTGTAAATCACGACGTTAAAGATATAGAAAAAGCTGCTGCAACAGCCGCCTCTGCTATCTGTTACAACCAAGGGGAAGTGTGTACAGCAGGTTCACGACTTCTGGTTCATTCCTCTATTAAAGATGAGTTTATTGAACTGGTTAAGAAATACATGGCGAATTGGCAGCCTGCCGATCCTCTTGAGAGTGATACTCGGGTCGGTGCGATAGTAGATGCTGCACAGTATGAGCGTGTATTAAGTTACATCGACATTGGTCAGACAGAAGGCGCAACACTAGCTTACGGTGGTAAGCCTGCAATGGGCAACACCGATGGTTTCTTCATTCAACCCGCTTTGTTTACTGATGTCACACCCAATATGCGCATCTATAAAGAAGAGATTTTTGGGCCCGTTCTATGTGTTACCAGTTTTGACTCGATTGATGAAGCGATCCAACTTGCTAACGATAGCGAATACGGGTTGGCGGCAGGTATTTGGACATCTGACATGTCAACAGCCATTAAATGCTCTCGTGCATTAAGAGCGGGAACGGTATTCGTGAACAACTGGGATGGCGGTGACATGACCATGCCGTTTGGTGGATACAAGCAAAGTGGTAACGGTCGTGATAAGTCGCTGCATGCTCTGCATAAATACACTGAAGTGAAATCGACGTGGATTGAATTAGACTAGAGTTCTCTTTCAACACAAGAAAAATAGCGAAGCTCATGCTTCGCTATTTTTTTATTCAAAGACTTTAGAAAGTTGGAGGTGTCGCCGCACTAATAAGCTCACATTCGACCTTTCCTTTATTACGAAAGCGATGTGGTTTGCGAGTTTCAAAGTAATACGAGTCACCTGCCTTTAATACTCTAGTATGGCTGCCAACCGTAATCTCAATTTCTCCTCGAATAATGACACCGCCCTCTTCTCCATCATGCTCGATGAAGTCAGTCCCCGTATCTGAGCCTGGCGGATAGATTTCTCTTAAGACTGCTAATTGGCGACCTTCTCGCTTTGCACCAACTAGCAACATTTTTATCTGTCCATCCCCTAAATCCGCCATCTGTTCTGCACTAAAGAAGATGTCATCTTTAGGCTCAACGTCGAGGGTGAAGAACTCTCCCATTGAGATTGGTATAGCATCGAGGATCTTTTTCAAAGAGCCAACGGAGGGGTTTACTAAGTTCTGTTCTATTTGAGAGATCATGGAGTTGGTGACACCACTTCGTTTAGCGAGTTCACGCTGTGACATCCCTCGCATGGTACGAATTGTTTTTAGTTGCTTACCTACATCCATGTCTTTCTCCCAAATTAGAACCGATTACTTAGCATCAACCACTTGCTGAACTATTGTTGACTCATTTTCATTTCAAGCAGCCTACGCTTTTCCGCCTTCGCCATCAACCACCACGCTATAAACGTGGCACAAGACACAGCTAATATGGTCAGTGTTGCTAATGCATTGATTTTAGGGCTAACACCTAAACGGACACTTGAGAATACCACCATAGGTAATGTTGTCGCACTCGGACCAGATACGAAGCTCGCAATCACTAAGTCATCTAATGACAAGGTAAACGCTAATAACCATCCCGCCAAAATAGCGGGTGCAATCGAAGGCAGCGTTATCTGTAAGAACACTTTCCAAGGTGGTGCGCCCAAGTCCATAGCAGCTTCTTCGATAGAGCGATCGACTTCTTGAAGTCGAGAACTCACTACTACAGTGACATAAGCCGTACAGAAAGTTACATGGGCAATCCAAATAGTCATCATGCCTCGCTGGCTAAACAGGTCAAACACTTGTCCCATCGCAATGAATAACAATAGTAGAGAAAGACCTGTAATAACCTCTGGCATAACCAAGGGCGCCGTGATCATAAAGGCAAACCCAGTTTCCCCTTTAAATTTCCCAAAGCGATTCAATACAAATGCAGCAATAGTACCTAAAACAACAGCTGCGCTGGCTGATAAAAAGCCTATCATCAGACTCAGCTTCACACCGCCCATGAGCAAATCATCTTCTAATAGCTCAAAATACCATTTAAACGAAAAACCGGACCATACCGTAACCAATCGGTTTTCATTAAATGAGTAAACAATCAGAATCAGAATTGGCAGATAAAGAAAGGTAAAACCCGCCGCCAAAATACACCACTTCAGTTTACTGTTATAGACCGGAATGTCGTTCATGCTTGCGCCTCCAGTTCACGTTTTTGATAACGATGGAACCATAAGATAGGCAACATCAAAATAAGCAACATTACGATAGCTACCGCCGAAGCGACTGGCCAATCTCGGTTGTTAAAGAACTCTTGCCACAAGACTTTACCAATCAATACTGTATCAGGCCCGCCAAGTAGTTCCGGAATAACAAACTCACCCACAGCAGGGATGAACACTAACATCGACCCTGCGATAATACCGGCACGTGTCAATGGTACGAGAACCGTGAATAGTGTCGTTACTGGTTTCGCCCCGAGATCACTTGCCGCTTCCAGTAAGGAGTAATCCACTCGCATCAATGCGGTATAAAGAGGCAAAACCATAAAGGGTAAGTAGGTATAGATAATACCAATATAAACTGCAGTATCTGTGTGTAATATCTTGAGCGGTTCCTCAATAACACCGAAGGTCATCAACATATTGTTCAGAAGGCCGTTATTCTTGAGGATTCCTATCCAAGCATAAACACGAATCAAAAAGCTGGTCCACGATGGCAATATGATCAGCATTAATAACACATTTCGAGTTGACGGCTTCGAATGAACAATAGCCCAGGCAATCGGAAAACCAATCACTAAGCAGAGCAATGTAGAGATAAGTGCAATACGAATCGACTGTAAATACGACGAAGCGTATAAGTCATCTTCTATCAGATATTGATAGTTGCCGACGTTGAGTAATAGCTGCAACTGCTGCTCAGCATAACTAAGCAATTCAGAATAAGGTGGAATCGATATTTGAGCTTCAGCAAAACTGATTTTGAATACGATTAGAAACGGCAATAGAAAGAACAGCAGTAACCATCCGTAGGGAACAGCAAGCAATAAGCACTTTGGCGTGGGAACAATACGCCAAATATTGAGTTTGGCTTGTTTCTTCATAGTTTCAGTACCACGCAGCTTTCCATGTCCCAGCAAAGATTGACTCTTTGCTCCCACGTCGGCATACCTTTTCTCACACGGCTCGTGTTTTGCAGCGTTGCAGTGACCAACTTGCCGGAATCCAAACGAACATGGTAAATGGATTGGTTGCCCATATAGGCGATATCTTCCACTACCCCACTACAAGAATTACTAGAGTGATGGGTATGGTCACATAGCGTCATTTTTTCTGGTCGAACAGCTATCATCAAAGGGATACCCGGAGCACCTGAAATACCATGATTAATAGTAATCACATCCGATAGGTCTGGGGTTCGAACCGTCGATTTATCGCTAAGATTGGTTTCTAGAACACCCTCAAAAATATTGACCGAGCCGATGAATTTCGCGGCAAACTTCGAGTTCGGATGCTCGTAAATAGCTTCTGGAGAACCAATTTGCACAAACTGGCCCTTGTTCATAATGGCGATGCGTGTTGCCATGGTCATCGCTTCTTCTTGGTCATGCGTGACCATCACACAGGTAACACCCACACTTTCTAGGATGTCGACCACCTCAAGCTGCATTTTTTCGCGTAAGTTTTTATCCAGTGCACCCATTGGCTCATCTAGCAAAAGTAGTTTTGGTTTTTTAGCTAAGCTTCTGGCGAGTGCAACACGCTGTTTTTGACCGCCAGATAATTGGTGCGGTTTACGCTTCGCGAAATCTGTCATTCTGACCAGCTCAAGCATATGTTTAACGGTACTAGCGATTTCTTGGCTTGGCATGCCGTCTTGCTTTAACCCAAACGCAATGTTTTTTTCTACTGTCATGTGAGGAAACAGTGCATAGGACTGAAACATCATATTGACAGGTCGTTTGTATGGAGGGATATCGGCAAGATCTTCACCATCAAGAATAATCTGTCCTGCGCTTGGTTGTTCAAATCCAGCGAGCATTCGTAGCAAGGTTGATTTTCCGCACCCCGACGCGCCTAATAGCGCAAACAGTTCACCTTGGTTGATCGTAAGATCGATGTTATCTACCGCAAGATGGCCGCCGAAGTCCTTCGTCAGTCCTCGGATTTCTAATAATGGTTTTGGTGGCACCGGCGAAACATGTTGGTGATTGAGTTCTGTATCAAGTGACATCACTGTCATGGTAGTCTCCAAGCAAAATTGGCGACTCAAAGCGAGTCGCCAAATTAGGGTTTGATCAGTTCTTAATGAAATCCGTCCAAGCGCGAGTCATAGCACGTGATGTCTTATGCGGTAACATCTTTGAGCTATATAACTTCGCTTGCGCTTCTTCTGTTGGGTAGATTCCTGGATCTTCCAAGATTTCTGCGTCAATAAACTCACGTGATGGTGGGTTTGGATTCGCATACCAAACATAGTTACTGATTTCAGCAATCACTTCTGGACGAAGTAGATAGTTGATAAACAAGTGAGCGTTTTCTGGGTGCTTCGCTTCTTTTGGAATCGCCATTAAATCAAACCAGGCAAGCGCTCCCTCTTTTGGAATAGAGTACGCCACTTCTACGCCATTATCTGCTTCAGCTGCACGATCTGCCGCTTGCAGCACATCGCCTGACCAACCAATTGCTACACATACATCGCCGTTAGCTAGGTCATTGATGTATTGTGATGAATGGAAATAGGTTACATAAGGACGAACTTGCTTAAGCAGTGCAAGCGCATCTTTTTTATAAGCGTTAGGATCAGTACTGTTTGGATCTTTGCCGATATAGTTCAGCGCCGCTGCCATGATCTCTGTCGGTGCATTCAGGAAACCAACACCACACTTAGAAAGTTTCTCCATGTTTTCTGGTTTGAATACTAAATCCCAGCTATCAACTGGCGCGTCTTCACCCAAGACCTCTTTCACTTTAGCAACGTTGTAACCGATGCCCGTTGTGCCCCAAAGATATGGCACAGAGTAAGCGTTGTCGGGGTCGACAGTGTCCGCCAGAATTCCCATTAATTTAGGGTCTAGGTTGCTGTAGTTAGTTAGCTTTGACTTATCCAGCTTTTGGAACGCACCAGCTTTGGCTTGACGGCCCAGAAAGTCATTACTTGGCACGACTAAATCAAAGCCTGTATTACCAGATAATATCTTCGCCTCTAATACCTCATTTGAGTCGAACACATCGTAAACCACCTTGATGCCTGTCTCTTCCTCAAACTTTTTAATCGTATCTTCCGCGATATAGTCTGACCAGTTGTAGATATTGAGCACTTTTTCCTCAGCCGCATAGGATGTCATTGAGCTAAGTCCTATCGTCATCCCTAACGCGATACCGAAGCATGCTTTTGTTTTCTCCATTTGGATCTCCGTTCCTGTTTGCTCTTTGGTTAATACCTTTGGGTATAAATCTCGTCGGCTACTGCGAAACGTCGGCGAGTGTGTTGTCTAAGGCTATTTTTGCCTTGTCGATAAACTCATCAATTTCTGCACGTGTAATGATAAGCGGTGGTGAACAGATCATGGTGTCGCCAACAGCTCGCAACACGACACCCGCGGCAAAGCAGTGTTCACGACATCGAGTACCGACATCAAGTTCTTTGTCAAAACGCTCATAGGTGGTCTTGTCTTTGACTAATTCAATAGCCCCGACCAGTCCTTTCGTTCTAGCTTCTGCCACCATTGGGTGTTCAAGAAGTTCATTCCAACGAGAAGCAAAATACGGAGCAATATCTTCACGCACACGATTAACAATATTGTGTTTTTGCATCTCTTTAATGTTGGCGATAGCAACTGCACATGCCGCTGGGTGACCCGAATAGGTAAAGCCATGAGCGAATTCAGTATCTGCGTCTGTCAACACTTGTGCGACATGGTCTCGAACCATTACACCGCCAAGTGGTAAATACCCAGAAGTAATGCCTTTCGCCATACACATCAGATCAGGTTTGATGTTGAATGTTTGGCTTGCGAACCACTCACCGGTGCGCCCAAAGCCGCAAATGACTTCATCAGCAATAAGTAAGACTTCATACTTGTCACAGATACGTTGAATTTCAGGCCAATAACTGTCAGGCGGAATAATAACGCCACCTGCACCCTGAATGGGTTCCGCAATAAACGCAGCGACATTGTCTTCACCCAGTTCTAGGATTTTGGCTTCAAGCTGCTGCGCACGTTCTAGGCCAAATTCATTCGCGTCGATCCCTTGTCCTTCACCAAAATGATAAGGTTGATCAATATGAACAATATTCGGTAGTGGTAGACCACCTTGGGCATGCATAAATGCCATGCCACCTAGACTTGCCCCTGCCATCGTACTGCCGTGATATGCATTCTTGCGACTGATAATGGTTTGTTTATTTGGCTTACCTAAGCTTGCCCAGTAATGGCGCACCATTCTAACCACGGTGTCGTTGCACTCTGAGCCTGAACCGGTAAAGAACACGTGGTTCATGCCTTCAGGCGCTACTTCGGCAAGCAAAGTTGAAAGCTCTACAGCTGGTGGATGAGTGGTTTGGAAAAACAAATTGTAGTAAGGCAACTCTTGAAGTTGATTCGTCGCAGCCTCGATAAGTGGCTGGCAGTTATAGCCCATATTGACGCACCATAACCCTGCCATTCCATCTAGGATTTTGTTGTCATCTTCGTCGTAAATATAAATGCCTTCCGCTCGGGTAATAACGCGTGAGCCTTTATCGTTGAGTGCTTTAAAGTTGGTAAATGGGTGCAAGCAGTGTGCACTATCTTGTTCAATCCATTTAGACCCAGTTTGTTTTGACATAACTTAATTCCATTTCTCGCTGTATTAACGGGTTTGCTTTTCTCTATAGCGTTGCCTGTATTAAACGTTCAATAATAAGAACTCTCTTTCCCAAGAACTGATGACTTGGAAATACGTTCTGTACTCCTTACGTTTGATGGCTACGTAAGCAGATACGAATCGGTCACCTAAAATTTCTCTCAGCTCGTCACTGTTTTCTAACAACACCAAAGCGTCTTCTAGGTTATGAGGAAGTGAGTATGGCTCAGTGGTCATATCACCTGTGCTTTTTTCCGTTGGTGTAAGCTTCTCTTTCATACCTAAGTAGCCACATGCCAACGTCAATGCCATGGCGAGATAAGGGTTTGCATCCGCGCCGGCGTAGCGGTTTTCAAGACGGCGAGACTCTTTATCAGAGATAGGCACACGTAATCCAACAGTACGATTATCTTCACCCCAAGCCACGTTCGTTGGTGCAGAGTCACCAAATACTAAACGGCGATAGGAGTTCACGTTAGGCGCGAAGAACGCAATAGCCGCTGGCGTGTATTTCTGCATACCGCCGATATAATTCAAGAAAAGGTCACTGTTAGTACCATCTTCATTGGCAAACAGGTTTTTTCCGTTTTTATCCACCAAACTCTGGTGAATATGCATTGCACTACCAGGCTCATCTTCCATTGGTTTTGCCATAAAGGTGGCATACACATCATGTCTTAAAGCTGCTTCACGTACAGTGCGTTTAAATAAGAACACTTGGTCAGCTCTATCGAGCGGCTCACCGTGGTCAAAGTTCAGCTCCATTTGTGCAGCGCCAGATTCATGCACCAAAGTATCGACGTCCAATTCTTGAGCTTCACAGTAGTCGTACATGTCTTCAAAAATAGGATCGAACTCATTCACTGCATCAATACTAAAAGACTGACGAGCTGTTTCAGGGCGTCCATTTCGACCAATTGGCGGCTCTAATGGATAGTCCCAATCTAGATTCTTCTGTACCAGAAAGAACTCAAGTTCTGGGGCAACAACAGGTTGCCACCCCTCTTTAGCATAGAGGTTTAGCACTCGACGCAGCACGGCTCTCGGTGAGATATCTACCGGGTCTCCATCGACGGTAAAACAATCATGGATAACCTGAGCGGTAGGCTCTTTTGTCCATGGAACAAAACGAATGGTATTTTGGTCAGGCTCCAGAGTCATATCCTTCTCTGTCAGGTCGATCATACTTTCATCGTCTGGCCAGTCTCCGGTTACAGTCTGGAAAAAAACCACTTCGGGAAGACGCATGCCCCCTTCTCGAAGGAATTTTTTCGCAGGCATAATCTTGCCTCGCGCGTTGCCTGTAATATCGGGGATCAGGCACTCAACTTCAGTAATACGGTTTTCTTCTATCCATTTCCTAATCGTTTCCATAAATCCTTCTTTTTCAAAAATTGCTCAACGAATTTATCAATAAGCTCCATTTAGGATTGGCAGCAAGCTGTACAATTGTCAAACAAATATGTTAATTATTTTGTAACTTTTGAGATAATGATTAACATTTTATATACATTTGTGTTGTCTTTTACTGAACATTATGTCTATGGTTAAAAAGCAACCAGTGGCGCAAGATTCAAAACAAAGGCTTGCTATACATGGATAGGTTGGAGATAAGTGGAGGAGCCACAGTGGGAACAAGTCAACTTTCAAACAGTGCTGACAACATAGAACCAATACAGGTTAGTCACGATAAGCTAACAATTGAACGATTTATTGAACACCACCCTGACGTGACTACGTTGGATCTCATATTGTTCGATATGAACGGCGTAGTGAGAGGTAAGCGCGTTCCTTTATCACAACTAAATAAGGTACTAGAGCAAGGTATCTGTCTTCCGGCTTCTGTATTTGCCTTAGATATTTGCGGAGAAACCGTAGAAGAAACTGGTTTGGGATTCGAAAAAGGCGATGGTGACAGAATTTGTCGTATGGTCACAAGTTCTTTGGTTACTACACCATGGCAGGAAAACAGTGCTCAAGCCATTGTGACTATGTTTGAGCCCACATCCAATCAACCGTTTTTTGCCGATCCTCGCCACGTACTAGAAGTACAGCTAGACAAATTAGCTACGAAAGGCTTCAAACCCTGTATAGCCGTTGAGCTCGAGTTTTACTTACAAGACCTTGAGCCCGATGAAGCGGGTAACCCGCAACCACCATTAATGCCGATAAGCGGTGAAAGGATGACACAAACGCAAGTCTACTCACTCGAAGAGCTCGATGAGTTTAAAGCGTTTCTAGATGAGGTGATTGAGACCTGCAACGCTCAAAATATCCCTGCCGACAATATCACCGCCGAATACGCACCTGGACAATTTGAGGTCAACCTCAAACATACGAGCGACGTACTTCTGGCGTGTGACCAAGCTATGCTGCTAAAACGCGTAGTGCGAGCAGTAGCTAAGAAACACGGCTTCTACGCCAACTTTATGGCCAAGCCCTACACCGAGTATGCTGGTAACGGCTGCCATGTCCACATTAGCCTGCAAGACGACGTCGGCAACAACGTATTTGGTGAAAATGAAGAACTACTACTCAATGCCATCGCGGGCGTTCTCGCTCATTTAGAGGATAGCATGGCAATATTTGCGCCCAATGCGAACTCCTATCGTCGACTTCAACCCAATATGTTTGTACCACTTCACGCTACATGGGGATGGGACAATCGCACTGTAGCAGTAAGAATTCCAGCGAGCGGTACCGAAGACAAAAGAATTGAACATCGACTCTCCGGCGCGGACGTAAACCCTTATCTCACCGTAGCAGTATTGCTAGCATCAATAATCGACGGAATAGAGAACAAACTGACTCCACCAGCACCAATTGAAGGGGATGCGACCCTACTAGAACTGCCTATGCTTCCTATTTCATGGGATATGTCTCTCCATGAGTTTGAAAACAGTCAGTTTATGAAAAGCAGTTTTGGTGAAGAGTTTTGTAAAGTCTATCTTGCCAATAAAAAACATGAACAGGCGCGCTTTTCAGCACAAGTCTCTCCATTAGAATACCAGTGGTACAAATAAGTAAGGATACAAAATGAAAGTCAAACACACAGACTCTTACTATGCAGCATCAAGAAATCAGCATTTCGATTTCCCCAAACTTATGGGAGAACATGTTGCCGACGTCTGTGTGATAGGCTCCGGAATCACCGGAGCCACCGCTGCATTAGAGCTGGCTAACAAAGGCTTTAAAGTCATTGTGTTAGAAGCTAACCGCGTGGGCTGGGGGGCATCTGGTCGCAGTGGAGGCCAAGCCATTTTCGGTTGGGCATCAGAGCAGGACACACTTGAGAAATTAGTCGGTAAATCCGATGCCAAAAAGCTTTGGGACATCTCTGTCGAAGCGCTGGCGTTAACGAAATCGAACATCAACAAATACAACATTGATTGCGACTGGCGTGATGGCATGGTTCATGTGGGTATGAAACCACGCCACGATAAAGAGTTAAAAGCATGGTATGACGATTTAACTGAAAACTATGGTTATGAATCATTAGAAATGTGGGACAAAGATGAAGTTGCCAGTCGCATTGCAAGTACCAAGTATACCTCTGGAATGTTTGATAGTAACAGTGGCCACTTACACCCGCTCAACTATACCTTAGGTTTGGTTAATGCAGCCAAACTCGCTGGGGCAGAATTTTATGAAGATAGCGCAGTAAACAAGATTGAACATGGTGATCCGGCAACGCTGTTTACTAGAGATGGAAAAGTAAAAGCAAATCACGTCATTCTTGCTTGTAATGCCTATATGGAAGGGCTGGAATCGAAACTCGAAAATAAAGTAATGCCGGTTGGTACTTATATTTGCGCGACCGAGCCATTAGGCGAGGAAGTAACAGGATCGCTGATGCAAGATCATATCTCAGCTTGCGATATCAACTTCGTTCTCGATTACTACCGATGTTCTGGCGACCATCGTATGCTATTTGGTGGAAGGGTGAGTTATTCAGGCGTCGCACCATTTAACTTAGAAAAAGCCATGCGCGCGCGGATGCTTGATATATTCCCACAGCTTAAAGACACAAAAATCGAATACGCTTGGGGCGGAAATGTCGCCATCACTATGAATCGAGCCCCCCACTTTGGCCGGCTAAAACCAAACGTCTATTTTGCGCAAGGTTTTTCAGGCCATGGTATCGCCGCGACAGGTATGGCGGGTACATTAATGGCGGAGTGTATTGCGACCACTGCAGAGCGATTCTCTATATTTGATAAAATCAAACACATGCCCTTCCCGGGTGGTCGAATGTTTAGAACCCCAGCGTTGGTTCTAGCCATGTCTTATTTTAGAGTTCGAGACCTTTTATAAAGTAGATAAAAAAGGAGCTGATAGTAGCTCCTTTTTTTAGATTTCTAAATATTGAATTAACCAACAAGCTATTGAGTTATATTAACGTCATAGTTTGATAGATAATGTGTAACGCTTTTCTTAGGGATTTAATTGTTATATCAATTAAATCCCCCATCATTATTTTAATAACCCTGAATGGACTTGCAGCCCCATTTGGGTCAAAGAATAAATTTTCCCTTCACCCTTAAACACCAGCCCGGCTTTAACTAATTGACGCAAATGAAAATTGAATTTGGTGTGATCTTCTACCCCCACTACTCGACATAGATCCATGAACTTCATTTTACGATGCAGTCGTAATTGTTTAAGCACTTGTCGTCGAATAGGATTCGACAGAGCGCTAAACACTAAATCATCATCCCGCTCTAGCTTAGGGGACTTAGGAGATCGCTGAGCATGAATTCGTTTCAAGGTTGTCGAAACCGTAGTGAGGTTAAAAGGTTTAGTAAGAAACTCGTCCGCTCCCTTTTTCATCGCATCCACAGCAACATCTACCGTCGCAAATGCCGTAGAAATCACTATGCCAATGTTCGGGTGAATTCGACGAAGACTTGATAACGCTTCTATGCCCGTTATACCAGGCATCACCACATCGAGTAACGCAACATCAAAATGTTGTACCAATGCAGCCTCAATGGCATCTTCGGCATTATCAAATGCAACGACATCAAATGACTCGAGGCTAAGTGCTTCAATCAATGCTTCTTGCAGTTCTTTGTCATCTTCAGCTAGTAACAATCTCAGTGTCATTTCAAATATCTCGGAAGTTTTATTTCTACGGTCAAACCACAACCTTCGTTGTAGAGGTTCATTGACCCATTGTGCTGCATTACCAATTGATTCACTATAGCAAGCCCCATCCCTGTCCCTTCACCTTTTGGTTTCGTTGTGAAAAATGGCTTACAAGCATTCGCAATGATCTCTTTACTCATACCGCCAGCATTATCTTTAAACACTAGGACTGCGTTCAACTGCTCTTGATAGGCCTTAAAGGTTATAATTAACCCATCTTTTCTAGCATCACAAGCATTCGATATCAGGTTAGAAATTACATCTTGCAAAGCTTGAGCATCACCAACTACCTCTAAACCATGTTGACAATCTACTTGCCAGTCAGTGCCGTCAAGTCGAAATCGATTAAGCTCAAATGTATTGTAAATCACGTCTTGTACGTTCACTCGTTCTCGTAATACGGGCTTTTTATGTGCGTAATTTAGGACTTCTTGACTGATATCTGCAGCTCGTTCAAGCCCAGTACGAATTCGCGTCAACTGGCGTTGATATACATCGTTTTCAGGTAGCTGACGCTCAAGAATATCACAGCCCATCGTTGCACTTGAGAGTGGTGTCTTGATTTCGTGGGCCACGGCTGACGATAGCTCTCCCAATTCACGAAGTTTCACGTCATGCAGTAACTGCTGAAGCCGAGTTTCTAACTGTATATCTCGTTCACGATCAAAGACTCGCAAAGCTCTCCAAATGAAGATGAGTATGAGTATTGCGCTAACCGTTCGCAGTATTATCACCCAGATACCAAACTCGGCAGTAAGTACTCCTGCTGATATGCCATATAAAACTAATGCGAGTCCAGTTAATTTAAACGGTTTTGAAGCACCATGCCCTTCGTGTTCAAGCTCATTCGCGTAAACATACATCACTAACCCTGCTGAACAAGCAGCACCAAAGCCAAAAATCAAGCGAACTTGATTGGCAATCAGTTGCAGGTATTCGCTATAGCTTAACGCCCAGTACTGGATAACCACACTGAACATGAAATAGATAAACGCAGCGCAACCTAATGCTTTTATCCATCTTATCTGCCGCCAAGTGGTTACTGAAAGCAACTGCCACGCAAAAGCACCCAATGCAATATACGACAGCCACAACTTGGCGACTTTGAAGGTTGCTAAGCCCGTGACACTTTCTAGGTCGTCAGCGTAAATAACAAGATAAAGCTCAGACCACTCATGTAGACCATGTAATAAACCGAACGCAGCAAGCGTCGGTAGTGCCGATGCCATTGAAATACGACTTTGACTCAGGTCTCGGAACAATATAGCGAAAAAGATCGCAAAGAAAGCGAGTCCATAAACCAAATAAACTGAAAAAGTAAGTAATTCATCCATACTTTGTAATATTTTAATTCACATCGTTAAGTTACCTGTTAATAGAAGTATTACATGTTAAACCAACCAAGTAAAATATTGTGAAGTTTTATTATCAGATAGGCATCGTTTTATATAAACCTTTGCGTTAAATAGCACTGTCACGTACTCGATTAATATAACTGTAATATTTGGTTCTTAATCTCCGCTTTGTTGATTGGTACATACCGATTAATGGATTGAGTAGTTTCAATCACCTTAGTTTTATTTGAACACAAAACTAAACCGGGCCATTAAAAAGTATTACTCCTTTTTAATGGCCCACACTAAACGAATTATATCGGAGATATATTGTGAAATTTATCAGATCAGCTCTCTTGTCTTCTGTGTTAGTCACTGCATCATTCGGCTTGGCAGCAAAGACCACTATTAACGGAGCGGGCGCGACTTTCCCTCATCCAATCTATGCAAAGTGGGCTGAGCAATACCAAAAGGAAACGGGTATCCAGATCAACTATCAAGCTATCGGTTCTGGTGGTGGCATTCGTCAGATCACAGCAAAAACGGTAGACTTTGGCGCGACAGATGCACCGCTTACCATCGAAGAGTTGAACAAAGAAGACATGATTCAATTTCCTATGGTCATGGGCGCGATTGTCCCTGTAATCAACCTCCCAGGTATCAAGGCAGGTCAATTAAAACTGACAGGCAAAGTATTAGCTGATATCTACTTAGGAAATATCAAGAACTGGAACGATAAAGCTATTACGGGACTTAACCCAGATATAGCGCTCCCGAACCAACCTATTTATGTTGTCCACCGCTCTGATGGGTCAGGTACTACATTCAATTTCACTGAATATCTTGATCAAGTTAGCCCAGAATGGCACGAAAAAATCGGTGCAAGCAAAGACATCGCATTGCCCTCGGCAGCGACGGCAATTGGTGGAAACGGTAACGCTGGTGTCGCCAACTTCGTTACGCGCACTCGTGGTGCTATCGGCTACGTAGAATATGCATTCGCTAAACAAAATGATTTGGCGTACACACAAATGCAGGCTCGCGATGGTGCATATCTAATGCCAACCATGAAAACCTTCCAAGCCGCTGCCGCAAACGCCGATTGGGAAGACGCTCCAGGATATCATTTACTTCTTAACAACCAACCGGGAGCTGATTCGTGGCCGATGACCGCCGCAACTTTCATCTTAATGCATAAGGACCAACCTGACGCCAAGAAAGCACAAGAGATTATTAAGTTCTTTGAATGGAGCTATACCCAAGGCAAAGCTGCTGAAGAACTCGACTATATTCCAATGCCGAAGAAAGTCGTTAGCATGGTTAATGACACTTGGAAACAAAGTCTAAAAACCAACAATCAAGCCATTATTAAATAATTCACTATTAACGAGCCTAGCCTCTCGAGGTTCAGGCTCGTATTCCCAGTATTATGACTACTTTAACTTTATCCAACAAAGTAAATGGCGACTCAATTTTCGAACGATTGAGCTTTACTAGTGCCCTACTTATTCTTGTTACTCTTTCCGGAATCTTACTGTCACTCATTGATGGAGGATGGCCTGCAATTAAAGAATTCGGACCGGGCTTTGTATTCCATAACGTGTGGGATCCGATTCGAGGCCAGTTCGGTGCTGCGTCAGCCATCTACGGTACTCTAGTGACATCACTAATTGCCATTATTATTGCCGTCCCTATTGCCTTAGGTACAGCAATATTTCTCGCCGAGTTAGCGCCTAAATGGGTCAGCGTACCGGTAAGTAAAGCGATCGAATTGCTAGCGGCTATTCCAAGCATTATTTATGGTATGTGGGGTCTTTTTGTCTTTTCTCCTTGGTTCTCAAATGGCTTCCAAACCTGGGCTGGTCAACACCTTATTGAAATCCCCATCATCGGACCTTGGTTTAATGGTCCGCCTATTGGCATCGGACTTCTTACTGCGGGCATTATTCTGTCCTTCATGATTTTACCAATCATGACGTCACTTACACGAGATGCACTAAAGTCTATCCCCAATGTGTTGAGAGAAGCAGCTTATGGTACCGGAGCGACACCTTTTGAGGTGATTACCAAGGTACTGATTCCTAAAGTGAAAAATGCAACCGTGAGCGCTGGTATCTTGGGTTTGGGTCGCGCACTAGGCGAAACCATGGCAGTCGCATTTGTGATTGGGGGTGCAAACCGTATTGAAACTTCTTTCTTTATGCCTGCTGCATCAATCTCATCGACAATCGCTCAGCAGTTTAATGAAGCCACCGACCCAACGCATATTGCATCACTGATTGCGCTTGGCGTTGTACTTTTCTTTATTACGTTCTTCGTGATGGGATTTGCTCGTCGTCTAGTAGGGAAAGCATCATGAAAATAAGAAAGCTAAAGAATCAGCTGTTTCTCGCATTCTGTACCTTCTCTGCAGCATGTGGTGTGTTTGTATTGGCTTGCGTACTGTATACCTTAGTGGGTGAAGGAATCAAAGGCATCACGTGGGCAGTCTTTACTGAGATTACTCCAGGTCCTGGCAGTCATGGTGGACTCAAAAATGCTCTATTAGGGAGCTTAATGCTCACCACTATCGGTATCCTCATAGCTACACCTATCGGGGTACTTGCTGGAACATGGTTAGCAGAGGCTCAGCCTGGCAATAAAGTTGCCGAATCAATTCGCTTCCTAAACGGTATGCTTATGAGTGCGCCTTCAATCCTAGTTGGCTTGTTTGTTTATGCGGTTATCGTGGTTCCAACCGGAGGTTATTCAGGCTGGGCAGGTGCAATTGCATTAGCAATATTGGCGTTGCCTGTGATCGTAGCGTCGACAGAAGAGATGCTGCGCTTGGTCCCACCAACATTGAAAGAAGCAGGAAGTGGCCTAGGCGCTCCGAAGTGGCGAGTCATCACCCAGCTTGGATATCGAGCCGCTGGACCCGGAATTATGACTGCCGTATTACTGTCTGTCGCACGTATTTCTGGCGAAACGGCTCCTCTGCTTTTCACTTCATTGAACAGCAGTTTCTTAACGACTGATTTGAGCAAACCAATGGCTAACTTGCCTGTCACCATATATCAATTTGCTATGAGTCCTTTCGCCTCTTGGCAAGAACTGGCATGGGCGGGCGCTCTCATCGTTACCACCTTTATTTTGATTGTAAATATCACGGCAACAGCTTTGCCGAAACTTCTAAAAGCGAGAAAGGCATAAGTATGGCTACTGCAAACATAATTCAAAATAGCGAACAATCCATTCTTGGAAGCTGCATTTCTACCCTTGATTGTGAGACAAACAACGCCAACGACGTGTCTAATCTGACACACCGTATGGATATTCAAAATCTAAACTTTTTCTATGCTAAAGGGCTAAATCCTGCATTGAAGAATGTGTCGATGCCGATATATAAAAACCGAGTAACGGCACTAATTGGACCGTCAGGCTGTGGAAAATCCACGCTACTGCGCACCTTAAATCGCATTTATGATCTTTATGGTAACCAGTACGCAGAAGGTGAGATTCTTCTTGATGGCGAATCCATATTTTCTAATACAGATGTAAATGAACTGCGTTCTAAAGTCGGGATGGTATTTCAAAAACCCACACCATTCCCAATGTCTATTTACGACAACATGGCGTTTGGGTTAAAGATACAAGGCGAGCTATCAAAAGCCGAGATTGACGCTCGTATTCAATCGGCACTTAAACGAGCGCACCTATGGGAAGAAGTAAAAGATAAGTTGCATCACGATGCGAATGGCCTTTCGGGTGGGCAGCAGCAACGGCTATGTATTGCACGTACGATTGCCCTTGAGCCTGAAGTTATTTTGATGGATGAACCGACTTCGGCGCTTGATCCTATTGCGACTGCCGCAATAGAAACCTTAATCACAGAGTTACGAGAGAAATACACGATCGTTATCGTCACACATAATATGCAACAAGCAATGCGTATCTCTGACTACACAGGCTTTATGTATTTGGGAGAACTCGAAGAGTTTTCCCTTACTGAGACCATCTTCCATAACCCGGCAAACGAGCGCACAAGGCGCTATATTTCAGGGGACTTTGGTTAGTATTACGCAACCAACGACTCATCTTCATGGCCCGCTCTTATCGAGTGGGCTAACTTCTCTGACTCAAATATTCGATGAAAGCAGAAACGTTATCAGAGATTTCTTTAACATCTGGCTCAAGTAACTTTACTGTTATTTCTGAGTTTCGATTCTCCAATACCCCTTTATCAGTGATAACGAATAATCTCTTTCCTACTACTTGTTTGCTCTCGCTCTCAACAAGTTCGACGGACACAATCAATCGCAGGTTACGATCACGTGTGCCTGAAACAACCTTAGCTAAATCGATAACCGCACCAATAGGAATGAAATCCGTTGGCTTCACTGCACCGGAAACTCCTTCAATGTTCTGTACATCAACAGCCACTTCCAGAGTTTGTTTGCTATTCATCGATGATTTCACAGAGTGATTTTCTATTCGCTTTCGTAGCGATTGCTCAAGTTCAGAGCGCAATGTATCAACGACACTCTGTGACACATACGCTTGGTTTGCTTTACGCTCCGCGGTGACGGTTCCTAATTCTAGAGCAGCGTAGTTATTGAGACCAAAGCCTTGTTCATACCAAGAAACGCCGTCATACGTACCTATGGTTTCCACCGCAAAGTGTCGATAATTGTCTTGCGGCTTATAGTCTGACTGCGTTGGAAGCGTATTTGTACATCCCGTCACGGCTAACATCATCGATAACACCAAGATTTTTACTTTCAAGCTCCGGACCTCCTCAATTGTCACCTTTCAAGCATAGGCGCCACTCACTTAATAAACAGTGTCGAGAGTGAAAAACGTGAGCCATCGTGATTATCGTGGGTGTTGCTAGCTGTTTTTGTTAGAATCCCTCCGCAATCAAACGAAGACTAGGTAAAACCATGTATAAATTGACCATCTCTCTCGACGAGTTCTTACGCAATTATTGGCAAAAACAGCCAACAATCATCAAGGGGGGATTCGCTGAATTCCAAGATCCTCTCACTCCCGAAGAACTTGCAGGATTAACGATGGAAGAGGTGGTCGATTCACGTTTTGTATCTAATCTTGATAATAATTGGCTAGCCGAACACGGTCCTTTTGGTGATGATAAGTTCGCCTCTCTACCTCAGAGTAATTGGTCTTTTATCGTTCAGGCGGCGAACCATTGGCATGACGGCGCAGCGCAACTTGTTAAACCCTTTCAAACTATGCCGCAATGGCTATTTGATGATCTAATGATTAGCTACTCTGTCGAGGGTGGTGGTGTTGGTCCTCATATCGATCAATATGATGTATTCATTATTCAGGGCATGGGAAAACGTCACTGGCGAGTTGGCGCAAAAGATGTTGGACAGTATAAAGAAACTCAGCGCCATGAAGCGCTACGCCAAATCGAATCTTTCGAAGCAGAAATTGATGACATTTTGGAACCCGGTGACATTCTTTACATTCCACCTGGTTTCCCACACGATGGATACGCCCTTGAACCTTCAATGAGCTACTCTGTTGGATTCCGCTCTCCAAAAGAACAAGAACTTATTAGTAACTTCGCAGATTACATTTTGGCTCACGATTATGGTGATGAGCATCTCCACAAGCCCGGTCTTCGCACACAAGATAACTTTGGTAAGATTTCAACAAGCGACTTAGATTCCCTTGTCAGCATGCTAAAAGCGAAACTGGATGACGAAGACACTATCAAAGATTTCATGGGATGCATGCTGAGCCAATCTCGACACCAACTTAATATTATTGAACCTAGTTCAAAGTGGAGTTGCGAGGATGTGTATCAGCACCTAGAAAGTGGTGGCGCTATATTCAAAGTCGCTGGATTAAGAACACTTTCACACGAAGCCGAGCCGAACATGATTTATGTAAACGGTGAAATGTTCAAGATCCCTGAAGAGTTAACTAGCTTCGCAGAATTGCTCTCTAACCAAGAGACTATTTGTCTTGAAAACAGCGGAGAATCGTTAACACAAAACTCCGCTGCGATTTCGTTAATCACTGAACTAGTCAATAAAGGCTATTGGTTTGCTGAATAACTAGCATAATGGCGTGGCTGCGTTTACCGTTAACACGCCAATTTTCCTTCTAAAATTTGATTCTTGATAACGTAAGTACAGCAAACAGCCCAGCAATCGCTGAAGCGCCTGTAACTAAACTAAAGATACTCGTTAATCCAAACCATTCTGCGGTGATTCCACCCATCGTTGTACCAGTTGCATAACTGCCCGCGATAGCAAACAGTAGCAAGCCTTGTGTAGAAGCCGGAGGCAGAGTGGTTACTTTGGCGACAATAGCCGGTTTAACCATGTCGACCATAGATAAGCATTGCATAAACAACAAATGCATGACTAACGGCAAGTAGAAAAATCGCGCGTGCCCTGTCGCCAGTAAAGACAATACCAAACCGACGACAACATAACCGATTAAACCGACTATCCATACCTTCCCTGCACCAAATTTGGTTAACGCTCGACCTGCGATATCCAACGTTAGTAAACTAATTACAGAGGAGAATGCCAGTAATAATGAAGTTGCTGACTTATCGATTGAGAATAAGCTTTCAAATAGATTAGGACCTTGCGCCACCTGATTGGAACTCGCAATCATAGCGATGAACACCGCCAATAAAAACGTCACGAACGTGGCATTCCAATGACCTTTTTCCGTTGTTTCTGACTCAGTCGTCTCTTCTAGTACCAAACGTGATGCCGCTTTCTTACTGTCAATTCCACTGATCATTAATGAGAGTACCGCGGTAATAGCGACGACAAGAAATGCTACTTGAGAGCTCAGGTTTATACTCAAGGGGAGTATTGCTCCCATCATCACTGCACCAACAAAAATACTTTGGTTCATTCGAGTAAGACGCAGAGCTTGCTGTTCGTCGTTGTAACCCGCAACCACGATAAATGTAGGATTAACCGTCATTAAAGTGATGGAGCCCAAGCCGACAAGAAACGTCGCCAAATACATTGCCAATGTTTGAGGGACAAACGCAAAAATAACCATCGCAACAACGTGACTCAACAAGGCGAGCTTCTGCGCTAAGGCATGAGCTCGCAGACGATCTATCACACTGCCTATGATTGGCGCAACAAAACCACTTAGCCCCACAAAGGCTAGAGCTGCGCCAGTATGTGCCATCGACCCTGTTACTTCAAATATATGACTTGGAATCAAAATCGGTAACGCCACCAACTGCACCGCACCAAACATAAACGCTGCTGCGTACCAATACGAAATACCATGTTTTTCCATCATAATTAGGAACCTAATGTCTAAAAGTATCCCAAAGTGTCCCAATTATGCTGCTGCGAAATAAGTAAAACACGGGATAGTTAAGTAACATACTATGACTAGTGCCCACTCTGTTCCTTAACCAAATTGAATACATATTCCGCCCTCTCATTAGAAAATTTAACCTTGGGATTAGCAGAGCTATATCTAATTTCAAAGCTAATTCACAGATATATATTTTGTTACAGTCGCTTCATATAAATACATATTCTAATTGACCGCGATCATCTCTCTAGCACATCAAACTCCTCAAAATATGCACACTGTTCCACTATCTCAAGGCTGTCATATGACTGATTCAACTAAAGAACGTAAGGTAACGATAGGAAGCTACATTGCGCTAGCTTTTGCTATTGTGTTTTTCTCTGGGTTACTCCAATCCAACGAATGGTATGGGGTATTTGACTTTACAACACTCAACGGAGCATTTGGACAAGTTGCCCACAACGTAACTGAAACGGAAGCTGGCGTACAAGCTGCTACCACTTCGTTTCGAGGTGTTGGTGGTAGCGGTGCTCGTGACGGTTTCATTTTTGCACTAACACTAATTCCAACCGTTATGTTTGCACTGGGCATGATCAATGTTTTAGAGCACTACGGGGCACTTGATGCGGCTCGCAAACTTCTTTCTCCTCTTCTCCGTCCTTTAATGGGTATCCCTGGAAACTCTGGCTTGGCACTTATCGCTTCACTTCAAAGTACTGATGCGGGTGCTGCGATGACTCGACAGTTGAAAGACGAAGGTCATTTGACCAAACGCGAAACGGATGTCTTCACTATGTTCCAGTTCACTGCCGGCGCAGCAATTGTTAACTTCTTCTCTTCTGGCGCGGTGCTGTTTACGTTAACGATGATGGACGGCTCACTAGCTGTCTCTTCCTCAATCGGTTTAGCAGTAGCCGTTATGTTCTTATTTAAGTTTGTTGGTGCCAATCTATTCCGTGTTTACCTAAATATCACTGAAGGTAAAGAAGACAAGTCGAATAAAGACGACGAAACTATGACTAAACAAGAGGCGACATCATGAGTGAAGTAAAAGCGAAAAAACCTATGGTGACGGACATCTTTGTTGAAGGTGCTAAGAAAGGTTGGGTTATTGCAACTACGTCTACAGTCCCTAACGTTCTAATGGCGTTTGTCATTATTAAAGCGCTACAGATAACGGGTGCATTGGATGCAATGGGCGCTTTATTCTCTCCTGTGATGGCTGTATTTGGCCTACCGGGTGAAGCTGCCGCTGTACTTATCGGTGCTTGGATGTCTATGGGCGGTGCCGTAGGTGTGGTAATCACTTTATTCGACCAAGGCATTCTAAACGGCACTCATATTGCCATCCTAGCTCCAGCTATCTATTTGATGGGTTCTCAAATTCAATATATGGGACGTATCATGGGACCAATCGGTACAGAGGGTCGTTATATCCCAGTAATGATTGCAATTTCTGTGTTGAACGCGTTTGGCGCTATGTTCCTAATGAACATTTTGGTGTAACTCAGCAGCGCTTAACATATATATGTTAGGAAAATGCCCTTCATATGAAGGGCATTTTTTGTTTGCTAGACCTTGAATTTAGCGACTTGAGCGTGCAACTCCCCTACGTGGCTGGTGACTTGCTCCGTCACATGGTTTGTTGTGCGAGATTGTTCCGCTACTAATTTAAGCGATTCATTAATCTCGTTAACAAGCTTCGAAATAGACTGAGTAGCAACCGCCTGCTGCTCCGCGGTTGCCGCTAAGCTTGCCATCTGGTCATTTACGAGCTCTACCTGTTCGCCAGATGATTGAATTCGACTCAATGCGCCACTAGTTTGTTCCATAGCTTCGGATGCTATGGTAGTGCCGACATTGATTTGCTCTACAACTTTACTTGTGGAAGTTCGAATAGCTTGAATGATAGTGTTGATTTCCGTTGTCGATTCCGTCGTTCTACTAGCCAGCATTCGCACCTCGTCAGCAACAACGGCAAAGCCTCGCCCTTGTTCTCCAGCCCTCGCTGCTTCTATCGCTGCGTTCAGTGCCAGTAAGTTGGTTTGCTCTGCTAGCCCTTCGATAACCTCAGTCACTTTACCGATCGCTTGACTCTCATTACTTAATTGTTCAACTAGCTGCTGAGTTGTTTCAATGGTCGTGACTAACGAAGTCATGTTGGTATGGTTTTCGGTCAACACATCCTCACCAGAAATTAGTTCTTGTTTCGCATCAACCAATGCCGAGGACGACAACTGTACTTGACTGGCCGTTTGTTCAGACCCTACCGCAACCTCAGACAAAGAGTGACCTATTTCATCGACATGTTGTGACTGCTGTTCAACTTTAGTCAAACTTTCACGGCTGTTTTGAGTTAAATCGCCCATCCTCAGTTCAACAGCTTCTACACTATTGGTAACTTGACCAACTAATGTTGCCAGCGCATGGTTCATAGCGTTAATAGATTTGGTCAAATCAGCAAGCTCATCACTGCCAGACACCGCCAGTGGTTCACTGGAGACGTTACCTTCCGCGATAATTTGAGCTCGTTTGACAATAAGGGAAATACGCCCTCCTATTTGGCGTCCCATAATATGAGAAATGACAAACGCTGCGACAAGTACCGCAATACAGCTGATACCTAACACCGTAATAAGTGCGGTCACGCTACTACTGATACTTTGTTCTGTCGATGACGCTTTTTGTTGTTGTGCACTAACGATACCATTCAGTTCATTTTGAACCACATTAATCGCAGGCAGCAAGGTATCAGACATCAGACTATTCGAGCGATTCCAACCATCCGATTGTCGTATCTCAATAACTTGCTTTGCGAGCGGAACGTATAAGGCTTTCATTTCGTTAAATAGAGACCATAAACTCTGGTCACTATCACTCATGAACGATTGCTTATAACCGATTTGGGTCACGACTTGATCGTGGAATTTCATCAAGTCCGCATACTTATCTAGATAATCTTGCGCACCATATTGCAAGTAGTCACGTAGCGCCGCTAATGCATTTGCGAGAGAGTTATAACCATCGGCATAAAGCTTAAAGAGTCGCTTTCTCTCTCCACCTTCCGTTTTTCCGGCTTCATCATTGATCAGTCCTTGCAACTGATCGAGAGCCACTTCGGCAATAGGAGCGGCTTCATTAATAAATAGAGAGTGCGCCGGTAAATTTTCATCGGTATGGCTTATTGCTAAAATATCAGCTGAAGTTGCTTTAATTGTGCTCCATTCATCATTGATGACTTGGTATTGCTGAGCAGAAATCAATGACTCCAAGCTAATCAACTGGATATCAACTAGATCTATCTTTGAGAGAACCTCTCCACGATAGCTTTCGACTTGCTCTTCAGAGCCCACTAAGAGCAGAAAGCCTCGCAATTCTGAAACCGTTTCTTGAATAGACTGACCAAGTTGCCGACTGGCATCGACCGTTGGAAGGTCATGTAATAACAAAGACTGGGTGTCTGCTTGCACGCTTTCTACACTGCGATACACAAAAAGTGATGAGACGATAAAAAGTACGCCAAGCGCCAGAAAACTTGTTCTGAGCTTACCCGATATCGAGAGCTTCATCCTTAAACCTCTATAAAATCCTGATTAATTCATCACTATATCGGCATCTATCTCAAAAATTCAATGTTTTGTTTTACGATTTGTTACCAACTCTTTGCGAAGGTAAGTGTTTGTACTTAGTATTGAATAAAAGCTAGGCAGTATATGGGGACCTTTAATGGCAAAAGACTTGTTCGCCAACCTCGACTTAAATCTTTTAAGAACCTTTATCATTCTTAATCAAGAACGAAATATGCGTAAGGCATCTGAAAGATTATTTGTGTCGCAACCCGCCATTAGTAAAGCACTTCAAAGGCTTCGTGACCATTTCGATGATGAACTATTTGTGAAAACGCATCATGGCCTTAGAGCTACTGAAAAAGCTTCACAATTGGCGGAATCTATTTCTCCTCTAATGGATGAACTGGCGAACGCCCTAAACCACTCCTCAAAGTTTGACCCGGCTAAACTTGAAGGAACAATTAAGATCGCCATTTCCCCATTTTTCCTTTCAGGTATTGCTACCAAGCTATTTCATTCATTGCGTCGAGAGGCACCATCAGTACAAATACAATTTTTGAACTGGAGTAAGACTACTCTGCAAGATATTGTTAATGATGACATTCATATCGGACTTAACTACAGTATCTCGCACGCACCAAAAGAACTCATTCAGAAAT
Organism: Vibrio sp. CyArs1; assembly: GCF_022432925.1. NCBI lineage: Bacteria > Pseudomonadati > Pseudomonadota > Gammaproteobacteria > Vibrionales > Vibrionaceae > Vibrio > Vibrio sp. CyArs1. The sequence continues at coordinate 699,702 of NZ_JAKRBO010000001.1, forward strand.
TTATGGTTTCTGATGATTTTCGTGCCTACGTAAGGAATGAGCACCCGTTTGATAGAAACCAAGTAGATCTGCTTGAGGGTGGTAATTTTGAAATCGCGACTTTAATAGCGGCGGATTGGAACTCAAATATTTCTAATTCTGAAAAAATGATGAAGCTACGAGGAATTGAAGCCAACATCGTTTTTAGATCTGAGCTCCCTTCAGCAATAATTGATATCGTGAAAAATAGTGACGTGCTTTTCCCTGGCTCAAGATACCTAAACCTTGACGCCCACCCCGGACTTCGTTCACTAGAAATATTGTTTGCTAGTGAGACCGTCAATACTGACATTAATGCCTTCTATCATTATAAAAACCGCAATAATGCCACGACTCGCTGGCTGCACAACAAACTCCTCGACATATTACTGGAGTAATTCCATTTAACTATTAGTTCCACTACCTTTGATTATTAATAACTATGGGTAATCAGCCTTATTCCCCCCTTTCATTAGAATACCTTAGCATCCAGCGTAAACTCGCCTCCTTGTAAGAGAGGTCTATTGTGGGCTTAAACAGAGTCAACTTCGAATGTATGAAGCAACGAGCGAATTATGTTGGATGCCTCACTGTAACCTAGCAGCTATCACGTCGACTTAACTCTTACTTTTGAACCTAAATACTTTGAACACTTGCGAAGTATCGATACGGACAACACCGTGTTCGTCTTAGTGAGTCTCAAATCATAGAAGGTACTTACGAACTTGGTTTCAACCTCAACTTTCAATAGAAGTGACAATATGAATATGCAATTAGAGCAAGCTAAGCCGTCTTGGGTATCCAAATTAGTTGCGACGATATTCCTTTTCTTAGGTGGGCTTTCATTTGCGGAAGCGAAGCAAGAAGACACTATTAACAGTGACGACAAAAACAAACTCTTCGTGTCCGTTGGCTTTGCCTGGAGTGACACGTGGAGCAACTCTCTACAACACAATATCGGTGCAATGGCTGGAAAAATGCCTAGTAAGGATGGCTGGGCGCCGCTATTGAGTTACCAACACTTAAAATACTCTGAGATACGTGGAGAAAAGCCGTCACTTCAAACCTATATGCTCGGTGCTTCTTACGGATTTACTGATAACGTCGCGTTCTATTTCTCAGGCGGTGTGGGTGATTATCGTTATAAAAATGAGGACAACAAAGCTCTTGCACTCGGCACCGGAGTACTTGCTAGTTTCGATTTTGGTTTAACTCTGTCAGGAGGTTTTGAAACCAGCTTGGTGGACTCTCACAATGGGCAGCTCACTCACTTAATTACACGAATCGGCTGGAGCTTTTGAATTTTTACCAAATTTCATCGGTAGCTCCCCCCTATCACTCTGTTTTGGTAGGGGGATTTTTTGCAGCAATTCTAGAATGCCGATAAAGAAACCAAGGTTTTGGTGTAGTCTTTCTGAGGTGTTGCGAACAGCGTTTGTGTATCGCCCTGCTCTACAATTTCGCCATCTTTCATTACGATGGTGTAATGGCAAAGTGACTTTACAACATTCAAATCGTGGCTGATAAATAGATAAGTCAGCCCATGTTTTATTTGTAGCTCTTTGAGCAAATCAAGAACTTGTGCTTGCACCGTTCTATCTAAAGAAGACGTAGGCTCATCTAGCAAGATAAATTCTGGTTTGAGAATCAATGCCCTTGCAATCGCAATTCGCTGCCTTTGTCCTCCAGAGAACTCATTTGGATATCGGTGTCTTGTTTCAGGGTCTAAGTCCACCTCTTGCATCACGTCACAAATCATCTTGTCTAGAGTTGCATCGTCGTGCTCAAAATGAACTCTTAATCCTTCTCCAATGACCTGTGCCACAGACATTCTTGGGTTTAGTGCTGAGAAAGGATCTTGAAACACAACCTGCATTCGGCTTCTAAAAGGCAACATACCTTTGCGGTCTAACGTCTGAATGTCTTGGCCATCAAACTCAATGATACCTTCACTTTGAACTAACTTAAGAATCGCCATGCCCGTCGTTGATTTGCCTGAACCGCTCTCTCCAACTAGGCCAATCGAGTAACCCTGCTTAAGTTCAAACTGCATATTGGTTACTGCTTTGACATGACTGACAACGCGTTTGAACAAGCCACCCGTGATAGGAAACCAAACTTTCAAATCATCAACAGCAAGCAGTGGTTTCGCGGAGGCAGAGACCTCAACGGGTAAGCCTCTAGGGTCGGAGTTGATCAGTTTTTGTGTATAAGGATGTTCAGGTGCATTAAACACTTGATGACACTCGCCAACCTCAACCAAACGCCCTTGTTGCATGACCGCCACTCTATCAGCAATACGGCGCACAATACTCAAATCATGAGTAATAAACAGCATCGCCATGCCGAGTTCTTGTTGTAGATCTTTCAGAAGGTCCAAAATCTGTGCTTGGACCGACACATCTAGTGCTGTGGTAGGTTCATCAGCGATTAGGAGTTCAGGCTCGTTAATCAGCGCCATGGCAATCATGACACGTTGACGCTCTCCACCGGAAAGCTCATGTGGATAGGCTAAGATCTTCTGTTCTGGATATCGAATGCCAACTTTCTTCAGCCATGAAATCGCCAGCGACTCTGCTTTACTGGTTCTCATACCTCGGTGAATAGCTAAAGTTTCTACCAGCTGTTTGCCTATTTTATGCAACGGGTTCAATGACACCATCGGCTCTTGGAAAATCATTCCGATGCGACCACCTCGAATACCTCGAAGTTGCCGCTCGGAGCAATTAAGCATATCAATATCATCAAACGTAATGTGACCGTTTAGATAGTGGCTAGAGCCTTTCGGCAGCAGCTTAAGGATCGCGTTGGCTGTTACCGATTTACCTGAACCACTCTCTCCTACTAATGCTAAAGTTTCCCCTTTGCGGATTTTTAGGGAAACATCATAGGTCACTTGTTCTACTTGCTTACCTCTACCAAACCCAACGGAAAGGTCCTCAATAGCAAGTACGTGTTTTGGATCATCTTTTGTCATACGTTGCCTATTAACCTTGCTGGTGAGGGTCAAATGCGTCTCGTACCGCTTCACCAGCAAATACAAGTAGCGTTAACATTATCGATAGAACGGCAAACGCCGATAAACCAAGCCAAGGCGCTTGTAGGTTAGCTTTACCTTGCGCAAGCAATTCACCTAGCGACGGCGACCCTGCGGGTAAACCAAACCCTAAGAAGTCTAGCGACGTTAGCGTAGTCACTGAGCCAGAGAGGATGAATGGCATCATCGTCAGTGACGCAACCATCGCATTGGGTAGCATATGCCTAAGCATGATTCGCTTGTCGTCTACGCCCATGGCGTGAGCCGCTTTCACGTAATCGAAATTTCGGCATCTTAGAAATTCAGCCCGAACGACACCAACTAAACTCATCCAACTGAATAGCACCATAATACCCAGTAGCCACCAGAAGTTTGGTTCAACAAAACTCGATAAGATAATCAATAAGAACAGAGTCGGCATGCCAGACCACACTTCAATAAAGCGTTGTCCGAATAAATCTATCCAACCTCCGTAATAACCTTGTGTCGCACCCACTGCAACACCAATCACACTGGATACTATGGTTAGGATAAAGCCGAACAATACAGATATTCGAAAGCCATAAATAATCCGAGCTAACACATCCCGACCTTTATCATCTGTACCCAGCCAGTTGACGTTATCCGGTGCAGACGGAACTGATGCCACTATATCGTAATTGATGGTATCGTAGCTAAAGCGGATTAACGGCCAAATGATAAAGCCCTTTTCCTCAATAAGGTCAATAACATATGGGTCAGTATAATCAGCTTCTGTTTCAAACTCCCCACCAAACTTGGTTTCTGCATACTGTGTGAAAATTGGGTAATACCATTGGTTGTCGTATTCCACCAGTAGCGGCTTATCGTTGGCGATAAACTCAGCAAACAGACTCAAGAAAAAAAGAACGAAGAATACCCATGTTGACCAGTACCCACGTTTATTGGCTTTAAAGCGCTGCCAACGAGCTCTTGTAAGAGGATTCATTGCCATTTAACGCGCCTCGAAGTCGATACGAGGGTCAACCCACGTATAAGTTAAGTCAGAAATAATACTCAAGATCAGACCTAGTAACGTCATAATGTAGAGAGAACTGAATACCACGGGGTAATCACGTTGAATAGTAGATTCAAAACCAAGTAACCCTATCCCCTCAAGCGAGAACATGACCTCTATCAACATAGAACCGGTGAAGAAAATGCTGATAAAAGCACTAGGGAAACCGGCAATGATGATCAGCATTGCATTTCGGAATACATGCTTGTAGAGAATACTGCTTTCATCAAGCCCTTTCGCTCTAGCTGTCACCACATATTGCTTGTTAATTTCATCTAGGAAAGAGTTTTTGGTCAGCATACTGAGCGTAGCAAAACCGCCAATAACCATAGCTAGAATCGGCAAGGTTAAATGCCAAAAATAGTCGACGATTTGCTGATACCAAGTCAATTGATCAAAGTTGCTCGACACCAAACCTCTTAATGGGAACCAACTGAAATAATTGCCGCTGGCAAAAAAGATGATGAGGATAATAGCGAACAAAAAGCCTGGGATAGCATAACCGACAATGACAACGGCGCTCGACCAAATATCGAAGCGAGATCCATGATGTATCGCTTTAAGAATGCCTAATGGTATCGATATCAAGTAGATAATCAGGGTACTCCATAACCCCAATGATATCGATACTGGCAGCCGCTCTTTAATGAGGTCTATGACATTACCGCCACGAAACAAACTGTCTCCAAAGTTGAACATCGCGTAGTTTTTGAGCATGTCAAAATAGCGTTCATGCATTGGTTTATCGAAACCAAACTGCTTTTTAATTGCCTCTACAACTTCAGGATCTAGCCCACGGGAACCTTTGTATCCCGTTGCTTCATCACTAGGGCCTGAATCAAGATCAACCTCGCTCCCGCCGCCACTAAAGCGCTCCATGACTCCAGATTCCAGACCTTGCATTTGAGCAATAGCCTGTTCTACAGGCCCTCCAGGTGCAATCTGAATAATGAAGAAGTTAATGGTTATAATTGCCCAAAGTGTTGGAATCACCAGCAACAAGCGCCGGAATATATAAGCCGCCATCTATCCCTCTTATCGACGTTTTGCAGGAAGCTTTTCAGCTTTCTCTTTAGACACCCACCAAGTATCGACACCTAAGTCGTAAGTAGGTAAGACATCAGGGCGCTCAAATTTATCCCAAGTGGCTACACGGTATTTTTTGATATACCACTGAGGGATAATGTAAAAGTTCCACTGAAGTACTCTATCTAAAGACCTTCCCAACGCTAATAAGTTTTCAGGGTTTTGCTGATTTTGTTCAATCAAGTCAGTCAGATCATCAATAACAGGATCCTTAACGCCCGCTTGGTTATAGGTCGAATCGATGAAATTAGAGTTCCAAACAATCTTCAAGTCAGAGCTTGGATATGGATGTGCTGTGTAACGAGATGAGACCATGTCAAAGTCTCGATCACGCCAACGTTTCAAGTATTGTGTAGTGTCGACAGTACGAATGCGCATATCGATACCCATCGCACGCATGTTCTTTTGCACCGGAATCGCGAATCGTTCGGAAGTTGGGCTATAAATCAATAGTTCAAAGCTCAGCGGCTCACCCGTTTCTATGTTAGTCATGACTTTATTCTTTAACTGCCAGCCGGCTTCTTTTAACAGTGCAAAGGCCTTACGCATTTGTGGTCTGATGCGACCTGACCCGTCGGTGACCGGTGGATTATATTCATCGGTGAAGACGCGCTCTGGGATCTTACCTTTATATTTATTTAAGACCTCAAGTTCTGCTTCAGATGGTAACCCCTTCGCTTCATAGTCCGTATTTTGGAAATAACTGCGAGTTCGAGTGTACTGGTTATAGAACATATTTTTGTTCATCCACTCAAAATCCATGGCGTAGTTTAGAGCTTCGCGTACTTTGGGGTCGCTAAATACAGGACGCTCAGTGTTAAACACAAATGCTTGAGTAGCCATTGGTTTGTGGTGCTCAATCTCTTCTTTCTTGATATAACCCTTATCAAAATTCACACCGTTATAGGAACTAGCCCAAAACTTAGCACTGGACTCTTCCCTAAAATCAAACTCCCCTGCTTTGAATGCTTCTAACATAACCGTGTCATCACGATAATAATCGTACTGAATCGTTTTGAAGTTATTGCGTCCGACATTCACCGGAAGATCTTTTGCCCAATAGTTTTCATCGAGTTGGTAAGTTAGAGATTGTCCCATCTTATAATCGACGATCTTATAAGCACCACTGCCAACAGGCGGTTCGTTTAGCGGCTCAGAAAAGTTCTTATCTTTCCAGTAGTGTTCAGGCAGTACACGAGTACTTTGCGCTAAACTGAATAACTTTTCCTTATTTGGAACCGACATTTCTATACGCACAGTGAGATCAGAAATTGCTTTTACGCTTTTAACGTCTTTATAGTACGCACGAAATTGCGGTACCCCCTCTTTTACAAACTTGGCATAAGTAAACTCAACGTCTTTGGCGGTAATAGGAACACCATCGTTAAATTTCGCTTTAGGATTGATATCGACTTCAAGCCACGAGTAATCGTCTGAGTAACGCACTTTCTCAGCAATCAGAGGATAAAATGCATCGATCTCATCGCTTGGAGAGAACATAAGCGTATCGTAGAGGTTACCAGTAGCGGCAGCAGGTTGTCCGCGAGAGGCGTATCGGTTGAAGTTATCAAACGTGCCGTTTTGGCCGTAGGTTACTTTTCCGTATTTGGGTGCGTCAGGATTGACATAATCGAAGTGTTTAAAGTCTGCGGGGTATTTTGCGGTTCCAAAACCCACCAAGGTTGTCGTCTCTATTACATTGGCAGCCCATACGCTACTCGTGAATAAACCAACTCCCACAGCCATTGCTGCTCTCTTCAATAGCGCCATTCCTTTCTCCCCAAAATAGAGAAAGGCCGAGTTGAAACGTCCTTTCTCTTCTTATCATCATCGTGATGCTTAAACGTATTTATACTGATATAAATAGCTGTATTTCACGGGGTTTTCAAGGGGAGGAAGGCTCTAGCGTGCTAATAAACGGTTAATCTTTGCAACAGTTGGAGCTAGGCGCTCACTTCTGCATCACAATAGTGACAATGAAGGATTTGTTGAGTTTTAGGACAATGCATATGTACTTTTTTTGAACAGCCTTTCTTCGAGACATACAAAGCTTTATCAGCCAGCTCAATGATGTTCGCGTCTTCGACCGTATGAGTCGCTACCCCGATGGAGCAAGAAACATTGAACGACTTACCCCCACTGCTCTTAAAGGTTAGCTTGTCTATTTTTTCGGACAAACGCCCCGCTAAAGCATAGGCTTGATCGATATTGCTGCCCGGTAACAAAAGTACAAACTCATCACCACCATATCGGCACAGCATATCTTCTTCACGCGTGAAGCGTTTAATAACCTTAACGACATCAATTAATACTCTATCTCCTATAGAGTGCCCATATTTATCATTAATTGGTTTAAAGCGATCTACATCAATAATAAGCAGTGAACTTGGCGTTTGGCTCTGAGCGAAGTTCTGTTTTTGCTGTTCTAAGGCTAAATGCAGGTAACGTCGATTGAAACATCCGGTAAGGCCATCGGTGTTAGCTTCTTCTAGCAGGGTCTGACGTTCTTCCATATCCTTTGAGACATCAACAGCAAACCCAATAACTCCAAGCACTTTGCCGTTCTTGATAATGGGTGACGAAACCGTTAAGTGGTACAACTCCTGATTATCGATATTGAAAGGGATTTTTTGCTGCGTCGGCTTCTTAGTTGCAATCACCTTTTTGTCATTGATTCGCATTTTTTTAGCAACGCTGAAGTTGAACAGGTGCCAATCCGTTTTGCCTTTTATGCCGTTCATTGTGACATCAAAGTTGTCGAGCACTTTGCGGTTCACATACTGGTACTTCCCTTTATTGTCTTTAATGAAGATATAAGCGTCCACCGCATCAAAGACTTCGGATAAGCCTAGTAATTCTTCGGAGGAACCTTGATGTGCTGACAATATAAGTTCAAGCATAAATCGTAAAAAAGTGCATAACGTTGAATATCGAATAATAGAGTCTAAACCCTAGTTAGCGATATTGCTTCGACGAGATCCCTTTTTTTAAGCCAAAAGTTTAAATTTGGTAGACGCTCCACATTTTTGAACCAACATCACATGATTAGAGCTGCACAGGTCAACTTTCGTGCAGACTATCCGTGTTTTCAGACAGAGCGTTTTGACAGTTCACTCTGTCTTGTCTTCATAGGTTATTTCGCCATTTCTATACGGCTGGTAACTATCCAAACACGAGCATAGTCATAGACCAGGTTGAACAAGAAAGCGTAGATGGTAATAAAAATCGTGACACCAATATCCATCACAAACGCCTCTAGTAAAGAAACGTTAAGTAAGTAAGCCATCGCAGGAATAGTAACCAGCAATAGACCTGCTTCGAAAAGAACGACATGAACTACCCTCGTCTTAAAAGAACGCAGAGTCTTTTCTCCTTGAACAAAAGAGTCAAACATCATGTTAAATATATAATTCCAGCACATCGCCATAGTGGCAATAACTATCATGGTTCCTGATAATGCAGCAACATCATGGTCGGTAAACAACGCCAATCCGATAACTGAAAACGTCACTGCCAACGCTTCAAAAAGCACTGAATGAAAGATACGTTCTACTATTCCCATTATAAATTCCTCACTATTTTTTGTTTGGGGACATCGTATGCAGTGATTATCGGTATTCTCAGCAATATAGAAAGTTAACAATCATCACACATCGTGATAGCCTAAATTGGCATTTCGATTTTTTGGGGTATCACAATGTACAGTTTTGAGCAGCTTAAAGTGTTTGTAGCGGTTTGCGAGCACGGTTCATTTTCCGCCGCAGCCCGTAAGCTTAAAAGAGCCCAATCAGGGGTAAGCCAAGCCATTTCTAATTTGGAGATCGCCATTGATCAAACCTTATTTAGTCGAGAAAAAAACACGCCCGAGCTCACCGAAAATGGCAAAGCGCTTCTTCCTATTGCTCGCTCTATATTGCATCAGCAAAAATACTTTGACCAAAAGATCGAAGCTCTTTCTAATGACTCAGAACACGAACTGACCATTGCTGTCGACGATAGCTTGATGAGTCAGGAGTTTATTAAACTGTTGTCCCCATTGGCGGCTCAGTTCCCTATTACTAACTTCGAGCTTATCTGCGCCTCAACGTTTGATATCGAAGAACTCATTCGGCAAGACAAAGCACAGATAGGTATTGTTTATGCCGACGGTGAGTTAAAAGTAGACATGGATATTTTCATCCTCGGTCAAGCTCGTTTCTTAACCGTTGTCGCTCCAAACCACGAACTCACACGATTGCCAGTGGTCAAGGACTCCGACTTAAAGCATTTTCGGCAATGTGTCCACCGAAGTGTTGAAAAACAGGAGCTATGGTTTACCTACGGCATTAGCTCTAATATTTGGTACGCCAACGACCACAAAACGCTCGTTGATATGGTCTCAGAAGGATTGGGATGGTCTAACTTACCTGAAATGTTAGTTAAGAAGCCTATGGCTGAAGGGAGAATGGTTGCATTACCTGTGGCTCATGAAAAAAGTGGCTGGGTGACGACGGTTGGTTGTCTTGTGTCACGAAGTCGTACTAATGGCCCGGTACTAAACGCTCTTATTGAACTATTACAACAACATCAATTTGCTGATAATCAATGGCAGTAACACTGAAAACAGGGCCAAAGATGGTTTGTCATCTTTGGCCAAATCACCTGTTAATAAATATCAGATTACTAATAAGCCACACCAATTCGCTGGTTTGGGTGTTGATTAGACTCTAACTCATCAATCATAGCCTTAGCGTAGTCGCTTACTGAAATTCGGCTGTTGCCTTGTTCATCAAGCAATAACTGTTCACCACCAGTACGGTATTTTGATAGCGTTTCTCCCGGAAAAATCTCTGCAGCTGGTGATACAAATGTCCAATTCACGCCGTTGGCTGTTTGTTTGAACACATCAAGCGCTTCCCCCTGTGCGATGGCTTCAGCTTTATATTCTTCAGGGAACTCTGGCGTTGAAATCAAAGTCACTCCCGGTGCAACTTCCAGAGAGCCAGCACCACCTACCCACAGCAAACGCCCTATTTTCGCTTCCGAGACTGACGTGAGTAGCTTTTTAGCTGCCTGTTTCACAATATCGTGGTTACCTTTCGCACGTCCGCCGATGGAAGCAATCACGGCATCGACACCGGATAATGAGTCGACCATCTCGCCGATAGGCGCTATGAGGTCAAACGCTCTAGCTTCAATATCTGGATCTTCAACTCGATTCACTTCTCTAACCAGTGCTACAACTTCATGACCACGCTGTTTAGCTTCGTTTAAAATATGGCTACCAATCCAACCTGTTGCGCCTACTACTGCTACTTTCATAATTATCTCTCCGTCTTGTTTGGTGTTTTCTTGATGACGTTAACAGTCTAATAGAACCTTTTTTCGAGATAAATTCACAAAATTGATGCAGTTTGTATCTAGTTGAGTTACTAATAAGCTTCTTATCTAACAGGAGCCGATGATGGATAGACTTACAGCGATGCGCAGTTTTGTCGAGGTAGCTCACTGCGCCAGTTTCACTAAGGCCTCCGAACGCCTTGGTTTAAGTCGCTTACAAGTTTCTCGTCACGTTAACGAAGTAGAACAGTGGTTGGAGCAGCGGTTACTTCACCGAACCACACGCAAAGTCAGTCTAACGACAGCCGGTGAACAAGCACTGACGCGATGTGAAAGCATTTTGCACGAAACGTCACAGTTAGAACTCTCATCTCAGCCACAAACCCCTTATCTCTCCGGTACGGTTCGTGTTGCGGCGCCTATTGGCTTAACACAAAACATCTTACTGGATGCTGTTGAGCAGTTCACAGAACAGCACCCCAACGTTGTTATTCAGCTTTTTGCCTCGGACAGTTTTGCTGAATTAGTTGACGAGCGTATCGACATCGCACTTCGTTATACCAACAAACCAGCAGACAATCTTATTGCTCGTAAACTCATGTCTATCGACTCACTGATATGTGCCTCAAAAAACTATATCGAAAAACATGGCGAGTCAACGCGGTTTGATGATCTTAGCAATCACAACTGCTTTCTCCATTTGGAGCGTACTTCTTGGGAGGGAGTCAAAGGTGGTGAGACAGTGTCAGTTAACGTTAGTGGAAACATAAAGGCAAATGATCTAGGCGTATTAGTAAAAGCAGCGCAAAGAGATAAGGGAATCGTCTTACTGCCTTGTGACTTGGCAAATCCGCTAATCGAATCGGGTTCACTTACCCCAATTCTAAAAGACTACGCTATTCCAACCAGTACACTTTGGGCAGTATATCTCTCAAGGAGTTACCAATTACCTATCGTTCGACAGTTTATAGATTTTCTTGCCGATTTTTGGAGTAATGATATTAAAGCGGATACCTCTAACTAGTGCATCCGTTACACAAACAAAAAAGGCTCCTTATTTAGGAGCCTTTGATTAAACAATTTGAACGTCACTGGTTAGTCATTATGCCAACGGATATTAGCGAGTACCGTTTTGAACTCTCCTTCACTAAATAGCATGAACGGCGTATCCAAAAATGCGAGGTCCACATCTTGAGCGACAAAAAGTGAGACTGGAATATCAATAGTCACAAACTCGTCAATAGACTGCAGCTTATCGGCAATATCAATTTTAGCTACGTCATCTGGAAGCTTATTCTCCGTCCACTTTTGCAGAGACAAATAAACTGGCTGCTTAGGTGCTTTAGAAACCTTAACCTCAAAACTCAGCATTCCCTTGGCAGAGTTATAACCTGATAAGTTCTCGATACCGCCATCACCAGTTTGGATGTACGCAGCAGCAAACCCACCTTTGAACGTCAACTCTACCGCATCTTGCTGCTGCTGATAGTTATACGGTTTGGTATCTATCGTTCTCAGAGACATAGGATTGTTGCGCGATACATCGCTGCCGATCCAATGAACAAAATCGGCGACTTTCAGTTGGAAATCACCAATTGTCGATTTGATACCGTATATCTCTGTCGCACTATCGGCGACACCTTCGCCCTGAGTACCAGCCTCATCCAACTCGATCTGGTCAAGGTCGGCCTGTTGAAGCGTATCTGAATAGTTGAGTCCGTAGCCGTATTCAAATAACGGAGCGTGCTCACCCAATGGAGATTGCTCCAACTCAGGCACCTGATAATCTGGAATATGTGGCGGAATACGGCTGACCGTTGCACTTCGTTTTTTATTTGGCCAACTGTATGACAGCTTACCTTGGAAGTCATAACGAGCGTTACCTTGAGCGTCAGCAATCAACACATCTGTGATGCCCTCACCTTCACTTCCTGGAAGCCAAGCAGCGACAAAGGCATTCGACTTAGCTATCTCTTCATTCAAGTACAAAGGACGACCGCTGTAGAATACGGTAATCACTTTAGCACCCAGTTTGTGTAACTTGTGAATTTTCTCTACATCAGCCTTGTAGCTGCGTTTAAGCTTGCCAAACTCAAGTGTTTGCCAGGCCTTGATATCACCCATCATTTCAGCGTAAGGATCTTCACCAATGACTACAATTGCAACATCGCCTGCTTGAATAGTCGACTCTAGTTGCGGATCGTAAGTGACATTGTCACAACCCAGTTCATTGACAAGAGCCATTTTGAACGTCGTTGCTCCCGGGAAATCATCAAGTGTATTCTCATCACCCTGCCACGTTAAGTTCCAACCACCAGACTGCTTTTGTAGGTCGTCTGCAGCACTACCCGTAAGCAATACTTTTTGATTTGGATTCAGAGGTAATAATTGATCTTTGTTTTTTAATAACACCAAAGATTTGCGTACCGCTTCTCGTGCTACTTCTCGATGCTCTGGCGCACCCAATAAAGATTGCTTGCCTGCTAGCGCTCTCTTTTTCGGTGAAGGCTTATCCCATAAACCAGCACGCATTTTGACGCGGAGAATACGAGTAACCGCATCGTCGATACGCTCCATTGGGATTACACCTGACTTAATGTCTTCTAGCGCTTTGTGGTACACCGCTATCCAGTGCTCATGCACCGGAACCATTAACACATCGTTGCCTGCATTAATCGCATACGTTGCATCGCCGTCGGTACATTTGCTAACTTCCGCATGCCCATGCCAATCCGTGACAATAAGACCGTCGAAGCTCATTTTGCCTTTGAGCACATCATTTAGAAGGTATTTACTACCATGAATCTTATAGTTATAGCGCTCACCCACTTCAGGATTGTGGTCATAATTCGCTTCATTTTCCCATGTATTGAATGAAGACATGACTACTTGAGCACCGGCCTCTAGACCGCTGAAATAGCCCATTGCATGGATATTTCTGAGTAGATCTTCTGAGTAGCCATTTTTACCTCTGTCTACCCCAGTGAGCGTACCGCCATCTCCAACCCAGTGTTTCACGTTAGAAATCACATGATGCTCACCTTTCAGATCATCCGCCGTACCTTGAAGGCCCGTGACCATTTTAGCGGCATAAGCGAAGGTGATTTCAGGATCTTCAGAGTAACCCTCGTAAACACGTCCCCAACGTAAATCACGTGGCGTTGCTACTGTTGGAGCAAAGGTCCAGTCTAATCCTGTTGCTGCAACTTCAACCGCCGTAATTTTGCCAATTCGTTGAATCAACTCAGGGTCGCGTGCTGCGCCTAAACCAATGTTGTGCGGGAAGACTGTCGCGCTAAATACATTGTTGTGACCATGCACTGCATCAGTCGCCCACATAAATGGAATACGGAATGGCCTATCTGCATAGGCTTCTTCAATCGCATGCCAGAACTCATCCGCTTTATCGCTCCAATCTTGAGCGCTAGAGTGCTTATTCTCGTTTGGCCATGCTCCGCCGCCATTCAATATTGAGCCTAGCTTGTATTGCTTAGCCTCTTCTGGGCTTACACCGCGAAGATCCGGCTGAATCATCTGACCCAGTTTCTCTTCGGTAGTCATCTGAGCCACAATGCTTGCGACTTCGTTTTCTATTGCAGCGTCTTTAGCGATTGCAGATTTAATTTGTGGCCATTCTTTAAAGTAAGGTGTTTGATAAGACATCTTGAATTCCTAAATACAAAACTATGTGAATAAATGACAACGAGTAAAGTGATTAGCTGAAATTTCTACCGGTTCAGGCAAATACTGCGAACATTCCGCTTTCGCCTGTGGGCAACGCCCTGCGTACGGGCAACCTTTCTTTTCAGGTGACCACATTGGTGTTTCCATCGAGCGGTGTGTTGGTAGTTTCTCGTGAATGCTGCGGCTCGGATCCGGCACCGCCGCAAGCAATAACTGGGTATACGGGTGTTGTGGGTTTTGCGTGATTTGCTCTGTGTCTCCCCACTCGACCATATGACCGCAGTACAACACTATGGTGTCTTCTGCAAAATAGCGTGCCGTAGCAATATCATGGGTGATATACATAAATGACTTGCCCATCTCATGCTTCATGCGATTCATTAAGTTAAGCACACCAATTCGAATCGAGACATCCAACATTGACGTTGGCTCATCCGCCAGAATCACTTTCGCACCTATAGCCAGTGTTTTTGCCAAGAAAACACGCTGACGTTGACCGCCTGACAACTGATGTGGAAACTTATCCAACACTTCTTGCGGCGGTGTTAAACCCACTTGGGTTAGGATTTTTATTAGGCGATATTCCATTTCTTTACCCGGTTTTAATCCGTGGTAAATCTGCATTGGACGCATCAGGTGATAGCGAATCGTATGCAGCGGATTTAACGAACTGAACGGGTCTTGGAATACCATCTGTACATCGCGTCGATATGCATCTAGCTCTTCTCCAGAGGTAAATTCATCGATGTTGGTACCGTGATAATAGATACCACCTTCTGTGGCCTTGTGAATCTTAGTCGCTATTTTTGCACTGGTACTTTTGCCACACCCAGACTCCCCAACCACTGCTACACAACGCGCTTCACGTAGTTGGAAATTGAGTCCATTAACAGCACGTAAGTACTGCTTTGGTGAAAAAATAGAGTCACCTTTTTTGCGAAAGTCGATGCAAAGGTCTTTGGCTTCCAAAATAACCGGATGCTTTGCGTCCAATGCCGCTTGGTCAATATGAGGACTTCTTGCATTCATAATTACGCCACTCCTTCGGCTTCAAGTTGTAGTGGAGTATGACAAGCCACCCAACGCGACTCTCCTAAGCTGACCAAATTGGGTTCTTGTGTTCGGCACTGTGCAGTGGCTTTAAAACAGCGAGGCGCAAAACGACAGCCTGAAGGCACATTTTTTAGATCGAGAGGCGAACCTGGAATTCCTTTCATCTCTTGTAACTCACCTTTTAACGTCGGGAATGAGTCACCCAAGCCATGTGCATAAGGATGGTTTGGTTGCTGCAAAATGATCTTCGATGGTGCGAGCTCCACCAGTTGACCTGAGTACATGATGCCAATACGGTCACATAGCTCCACCATCAAACTGAGGTCATGGGTAATAAACAAAATAGAGAAACCAAAACGCTCTTTAAGCTCATACACTTTTTGCAGGATTTCGCGTTGTACCACCACATCAAGTGCAGTAGTAGGTTCATCCATAATAAGTAGCTTTGGATTTAGAGCTAACGCCATAGCAATGACAACTCGTTGTCTCATACCACCAGAAAACTGGTGTGGGTAGTCAAACAGACGCTCTGTTGGAATATCTACGATACGGAGCAACTCTTTCGCTTTCTCAATGGATTCCTCTCGGCTAGATACCAAACCATGAGCATCGAAAATATCAAAGAACTGATATTCAATGGTTTTCACTGGGTTTAAACAGTTCATTGCGCTTTGGAAAACCATCGACGTATCCTTCCAGCGGAAGTTTCTTAACTCATCGTCGTCCATTTTCAGTACATCTTGACCTTCGAATAGGATTTCACCTTCAGAGATCAATGCAGGCGGTCTGTGCAAACGCATTAGCGAGTAAGCAATAGTTGACTTACCGCAACCTGACTCGCCCGCTAGCCCTAAAATCTCGCCACGGTTAATGTGAAAGCTGACGTTATTCACTGCACGAACTTTGCCATCAAAAGTCACGTAGTCGACGCAGAGATTTCGGACATCCACCAACTTAGACGTTTCTGTATGTGTGAAATTAACCATTGGCACTCTCCATTTCTAAGCGCTGTTGCTTCGCAGCTTGTTTCGCTGCTTTCTTCTCTTCACGACGATAACGGGCCATGATTCGTTGAGCTTTCAGTTTCGGGTTTGATATTTCATCAATCGAGAAGTTGATAAGCGCTAGACCAATGGCGACCGACGCTAACGCAACAGAAGGGGCCATAATTTCCCACCACGCACCGATACGTATCGCAGAAGTTTGGTCGGCGTTGTACAACATACCGCCCCACGTCACTGCAAGAGGGTCGCCCAACCCAATAAACTCTAAGGTCGCTTGCGTCATAATGGCGTAGATGACCGTACCAATAAAACTACTCGCCAGAATCGACATCATATTTGGCATAATTTCAGCAAACAGCATTCTCGGTTTGGTTTCACCCATCACTTCAGCGGCGTGGACAAAGTCCTTATTTCGAATCGCTAAGGTCTGAGCACGTAGTACGCGAGCTCCCCACGGCCATGACGTTGCACCAATTATTATCGCGATAACCAGAGGCGACACTTGGTCCAAGAACGCAGCCAATACCAGCATTAACGGTAGGCTTGGAATAACCATCACTAAGTTAGTAAAGAATGACAATACGTTATCAATCACACCGCCGAAGTAACCAGAAGCGATACCTATCACCATCGCCATTACAATCACAAACGTGCCAGCGACGAAGCCAACCATAAGCGAAACGCGACCACCATAAAGAAGCTGAGACCAGACATCACGTCCCATTCGCGTCGTACCTAGAATATTGTCTGGGTTTGGAGCTTGATGTGGTCGACCAACACGGGCTCCCGGCAATACATCAGTAAGCAGCGGTGCAAAAACACACATCAACACCACTGTTGCGACTAAGAAGATCCCAACCGCTGCTTTGGGGTTATCCAAGAAAAATTGTTTAGCCATTTTAAAGTATTTCATGCTCTTAACTCCTTTAACCCAACTCAGTGCGAAGACGTGGGTCAAGCACGAACAGCAGTAAATCTGCGATAAAGTTAGCGCCCAATACCATGATGGTCATGATAAGCAGGTAGCCTTGAATCAACGGGTAATCACGCGCAAGCATGGCTTGGAACATGACCTGTCCTAATCCCGGGTAATTGAATATGATTTCGATAATCAGCGAGCCCGCGAAGATGGCGCCAACCGACATAGCAAATGTAGTGATCATTGGCAGCACTGCGTTGCGCGCACCGTATTGCAGCATCACCTTTTTGTCTTTCACACCTTTAGCCCAGCCCATGACAATAAAGTCTTCACCAAGCTGGTTGATCATGTTGGAACGCATGCCCATAACGTTGCCCATTCCAAGCAGTACCATGCTGAGCAATGGCAGTGCTAAGTGATAAGCTACACTGCTGACAAATTCAAAGCTCATTGCAGGATCGAGCGATGGGTCGTAAGCATAACTTGTCGGAAACCAGCCGAGATCTGATGCAAAGATAAAGTACATAAGTAGAGCCATTACTACGGCGGGAATCGACGATATCACTACCGAACCCACAGTGATGACAGAATCGACCCACGTGCCTCGCTTCCAAGCCACCCAAATACCGAGCAACGTTGTGATGGTATAAGACACGACAAGATAAGAACCAACCAGCAACAACGTCCACAACATGCCACGACCAAGAACATCAAACACAGGCTGGAAGAAACGTGTCGATGTTCCCCACTCACCCGTCATGATGCTTTGTAGGTAAGTTAAAAACTGTTGAAACAGTGGTGTATTGGTGGAATAACCGTAAAGAGCTTCAAGAGAAGCGATGGTCTCTGGTGTAATTTGCCCACCATTTTGTGCAAGACGCCCCAAAAATGATTGAATTGGGTCACCAGGCATCAATCTTGGCAAGAAAAAGTTAATGGTTACTGCGGCGACAAAGGCCAGCAAATAGAAGCCAAATCGGCTTAATAAATATCTCATAACCTAAATTCCAATTAGACTTTCCCCTCAGCTCCCCCTTATGGGGAGCCGACAAGTAAGAGAAGTGAGAGAAAAAAGCGCAGCCTCCCTCGCTCAAGAGACCACGCTAAACTGGATTAACCTTTCGGTTTTAGGTTCATTAGGTGAACGAGACGGCTCATGCCATTCCAAGGTGCAGGGTGACCAATTTGATTATCTTCATTAGCCCAACCTTCGAAGCGAGAGTCGTTATATGCGTACCAGATACCGTTGTAGTAAAGAGGAATTTGAATCACATTTTCGGCAAAGTAACGTTCTACGTTAGCCGCAATTTTCTTCTGTTGATCTTCGTCTTTAGTCAAACCTAGCTCTGAGATCCACTGGTCAAGTTGTGGGTCAACATAGTTACTAACGGTAGTAGACCACCACACTGGACTTTGTACGTATTCAGAACCCATAGTGAAATCGTAGAACTTCCATACTGAAGATTGCATCGAACCAGCACCGAATGTGGCATCGAAGTTCGCTGTTTCCCAGTTTTTCGCATACGCATTAGCTTCTGGAGTAATTACCGTTGCATCGATACCTGCCATGCGCAGACCTTCTACCGCAATAGAAGTGTTGTTTACCCAATCACTCCAACCACTTGGTACCTGGATTTTAAAGGTTAATTTGCTGCCATCTGGGTTCTCTACAAAGCCGTCTCCATTAGTATCTTTGTAACCGCCGTCTGCTAATAACTGCTTAGCTTTGTTAATGTCGTACTGGTTCACTTCAGCCCAAGTTTTGTCGGCTTGTTCGTCACGCCAATTCCACATACCTTTTGGTAAGTTTGTTGCTGGGTTTCCACCGACAACGTAACCATAAGAACCAATCATCATCATGGCTTCACGGTCCATTGATAGGCTTACCGCTTTACGGAAGTTCACATCATGGAAGGCTTTATTTGCGCCTTCATTCTCTGTTTTGTAGTTGAATGTGATTCGAACACCATCGTTTGATGGGAACCAGTACTTGTTATTTGGATGTTTAGAAACAAACGTACGCTCGATATCAGGAATAAAGATACCTGCCCAGTCCACGATTCCTTTTGAAAGCATCTCTAGCGCTGCATCGTTACTTGAGAATTGCGGGAACTCTAAACAGTCAATTTTGAGGTCTTTATTCCAATAATTTGGGTTACGACACTGAACATAAACTTGTGGTGTAAAACGCTGGATTTCTGTGAATGGGCCCGTGCCCACTGGGTTATCATTCGTGCTTTGGGCTGGCGAATCATTACCTTCCCAAATATGTTTAGGGACGATACGAACCGTTTCACCAAGAACATCGCGCGCTGCAAACGCATTCGGTTCTTTTAGATAGATTTTAACTTGCAGGTCATTAACCTTCTCGACTTTGTCGACTTTACCGCTGACACCGCCGGTATCGATCTCTGGATGTGCTTTCGGATACTCGTAAGTAAACACAACATCATCAGCCGTGAACGGTTTACCATCAGACCAAAGAACACCCTCACGAAGATCGACAGTCAGTACCGTCAAATCATCGCTCAGTTCATAACCTGTTGCTAGCCAAGGATGGACGTTTTTCGAGTCTAAGATATCGAAGATGTATAGCGATTCATAAGCAAAGTCTGAACGACCACCAAACCAAGGGTTAAAGTTACGCACCCAGCCAGTTGAGAATTCATTGAGAATCTTCAAGTTTGGCATGGAAGACGATTCTTCAGCGTGAGCGGGGATAACCATTGATGCAGCAATTGCAGAAGTAAGAAGCAGCGTTTTTTTCATCTATCTATCCTTGTTTATGAACTGTGTAGGCGAAGTTCGTTATCGTTGTTTTTCAAGGATACTAGCGAGGAATTCGGTTTATAAACGTGACTAAAACCACATTGGATCGGCAATGGGTTGCCTATTTGTTAAAACTAAAAAGCGTTGCACAGAAACCTTCTTACTCATGAAACTTTTCTATAATTTGCATAATTTAACTTATATTAATCATTGATTTAGGTTGAAATATTTCATGAAAATTCATTCTCTGGCTATTCAAGCTCACGCTTTTGGGATCAGAAATAGGCAATAGTGTTGCTATTTGTTAATCCACCCCCATAACCTTAAGTAATAAAGCGAACGATTAGGCACGTCAATGCAACAACAAGATCAATCCAGAGCTAAGAGCAAAAACTTAGGTATTCTATTAGAACTGGTTAACTTCATTCGCCCTTACCAAGCCAAAGTATTTGCCGCTCTGGTAGCACTCATCTTCACCGCAGGCCTCACTCTGTCTGTTGGTCATGGCGTTCGAATCTTAATTGACCAAGGCTTTGCTCAGCAATCACTGCAAGACTTGGGTAATGCGATTCAATTTATCATGTTGGTCACCGTGTGCATTTCCATTGGCACCTTTTTTAGATTCTATTTAGTTTCTTCTGTTGGTGAACGCGTCAGCGCAGATATTCGCCTCGCGGTATTCAATCACATCATTACCCTGCATCCGAGTTATTTTGAGACCAACGGCAGCGGCGATATCATGTCTCGTATCACCACGGATACGACGCTATTGCAAAGTATCATTGGTTCTTCTTTTTCTATGGCAATGCGCAGTGCGCTTATGTGTATTGGTGCGATTATCATGCTGTTTGCCACCAACATTAAGTTGACGCTCATTGTGTTAGCATCGGTTCCGTTTATTTTGATTCCCATCTTGTTCTACGGGCGCCGTGTAAGAGCGCTCTCACGTCAAAGCCAAGACTCTATGGCGGACGTAGGCAGCTACGCAGGCGAAGCGATTGAACATATCAAAACGGTCCAAAGTTACAGTTTTGAGGCGCAAGAGCGTGCGGCTTTTGCTGAGGAAGTAGAACGAGCTTATGACATTGGACGTAGGCGCGTTAAGCAGCGCGCTATCTTGATTTCTGGCGTTATCGTTATTGTTTTTACTGCTATTGCTGGCATGCTTTGGGTTGGGGGCAGCGACGTGATCCACGGTACTATGTCAGCCGGTGACCTTGGTGCTTTTGTATTCTACGCAATTATGGTGGCTTCTTCTTTAGCGACCATTTCAGAAGTCTTAGGTGAGTTGCAACGCGCTGCTGGCGCAACCGAGCGCTTGGTAGAAATCCTGCAAGTTGACAGCCATATCAAGGCGCCTGATAGCATCTTCAATGCTACCAATACGCTGCGATCTGAAGTTACGTTTGACGATGTAACCTTCCATTACCCTTCCCGACCTTCTCAATCTGCCACTGAACGGTTAACCCTCAAAGCAGACGAAGGTAAAGTACTTGCACTCGTTGGGCCGTCTGGAGCAGGTAAAACAACGGTATTTGAGCTTTTGCAGCGTTTCTACGATCCTCAAGCCGGACAAGTGAAGTTAGGTAACGTCGATATTCGAGAGTTTGACCCTCATGAACTTCGCAAACAAATGGCTCTAGTTCCACAACAGCCCGCTTTGTTTAGTCACGACGTCTTTCACAATATCCGTTACGGCAATCCAGACGCGACCGATGAGCAAGTAATTGAAGCAGCGAAAAAAGCCCATGCCCATGATTTCATAATGCAGTTGCCAGATGGCTACCACAGCTTCTTAGGAGAAAGGGGCGTGCGACTTTCTGGAGGGCAACGCCAACGCATCGCTATAGCGCGCGCTATCCTCAAAGATCCAAAAATCCTTCTGCTTGATGAAGCCACAAGCGCCCTCGATAGCGAGAGTGAACATCATGTACAACAAGCATTAGAAGAGTTAATGGTCGGAAGAACCACTATCATCATCGCGCACCGTCTTTCAACCATTCAGCACGCAGACCAAATTGCGGTGTTAGACCATGGTCGTTTGGTCGATATTGGCGATCATCATTCGTTGCTAGAAAATTGCGAACTATATAAGCGTTTGGTGGAGTTACAGTTTAAACAGCCCGTAGTGAGATAATAGCGGCAGTTGTACAAATCATTAATGTAAAAGCCCTTGTTTGGTCAAATCCAAACAAGGGCATAGAAGTTTCTATTCGAACCGCTACCAGTGGATATCTAGATCTTGGTTCAAGTTGTTTTGTATATCACCCCACTCGTCCATTAATTCAGAGGCTTTTCGGTGTGAAATCGGTTTAACCAGCGTTGAGCCAGCATGATCTTTCAGGTTGAGCGTATAGGTTTTAGCATTAAGGTCGGCCGTTATACTGTGGTATTCGTCAAGACACTGCTGTTTAGTTTTGTTAGGTCCCCATGCTAACGTCAAATCCGTTCCGTTAATATTCATGCAAACCGCAAGCGAGCTACAATCCATCGCATTCTCCTTGTCGTTAGTGTAGTCACTCTATGAAGCTAGCCAAGTCTGGTCATTTCGCCAACACAAACTGTCAAATCTTGAGTGATCACTCATTAATACGCTGACATTTACAACACCCGTCACTGTAACTCTTCGACTCCCCTGCGCATTTCAGGATGGGCAAATTTCCAAAGAAAAATACCCAAACTCAAACCCCGTCATTCCTGCGAAGGCAGGAATCTACTGACAGCGCCCACTGAATCATATGGTTCACTCCGCAAACTATGTGACGATACTGGCTTATTTTTGCCCCTTTCTGTGTCAATAACCCAAATCCGGTCATTCCTGCGAAGGCAGGAATCTACTGACAGCGCTCACTGAATCATATGGTCCACTCCGCAAACTGAGTGACGAGGCTAGCTTATTGTTACCCTATTCCTTGCCAGTAACATCAACCTCACAAATCACTGTGAGGTGGTTTGACCAACTTCTTCTAATCAGCATAGTGTCTATGAAAATGGGCTCTTACCAACTTAGCCAACTTAGCCAACTAGTTCGAATAGGCCGTCTTATTTCCATTTTTTAACCTACCGAAGAAACGTGTTCTCTGTTAGAGTCACCGTCAACTACGCTATTGAATAAAGACACCCACAGATCGCATGTAATTGATGGATTTTTGTTCACCCTTAGAACTCATTTTAGGAATCCCTAGTGACTAACAACGAAATTTTACGTCGTATCCAACACGCGTTAAACCTTAAAAACGCACAGATAATGAAAGCTTTCGGGCAGGCCGAAGTCACTGTGGCTCACGATAAAGTGGCAAACTGGTTAAAAGATGAAAGCGACAAATCTTGCGTTAAGATGAAGGATCAAGAGTTGGCGGTATTCTTAAATGGCTTTATTAACCTCAAGCGAGGAAAAAAAGACGGCGAGCAACCTAAGCCAGAAGTCGTGTTAACTAACAACATGATTCTCATGAAGCTGCGCATTGCGCTAGACATGAAAGCAGAAGATGTGTTGGACGTATTAGAAGTAGTTGGTATTAGTTTAAGTAAATACGAAATTGGTGCGTATTTCCGCAAACCAAACAACAAAAACTACAAACAGTGTGAAGACCAACTGCTGTGCGACTTCTTAAATGGTGTGCAGTTTACCAATCGTCCCGATTCTGAAGAGTTTACTGGGTAATTTTTATTTCGAATCGAACATAGTAATTGACTCAAAAAGCGAGAACCATTTCATTTTGGCTACTCGCTTTTATCATGTTAAGGAACAATACTAGAGCTTCACAATCACGTCTACTCTTTGTCTTTCTTCAGTAGATACCTATCAAACCAAGCTGAAATCTGGTCAGCTTTTAGAATCAAGACACACACCGCCCCCTATGACCCTACCAAGATAAACCCAAGCTAAAACCTTAAGCCAGTTAGGGGCCTCTATTCTGTTCAAGCTATTCCAGACATCTTGTAGTGATTCACTAAAACTGGCCACGTATATAGAGTTTTTCCATACTTTTGGTCATGCGAGCAGGGTCACGACTGACGCCATTGGTAACACGAATTTGCCCCAAAATGTGTAAGACCTTTTACTCATTCATATCCTGTTAATCCTAGGTTAACTTAGTAAAAGTTATTTGAGATAACAAATATCAACAAATTTTGCGTTACATGAGTACCTCATTAACTCAAGAGGTAAATCGTTTGTGTTGAACGTGTTTTTTGCTGAATACTCCTGAATGAATTCCTAAGGGCGATGCTCTTTTTTACTGCTTAAGTATTTAGCCATAAGGCGAATCTCTTCATCCGTGTAGTGCTCCATTGCGACCTCCATGGTCATGAACAAGCCGTTTTTACGCTTTTTATTCTTGTAATCTTTCATTTGGTTGAAGAGGTAAAGCTCGTTTTGTCCGCCGATTTTCGGGTACATAGGCATCACGGGCTCATTTCCGGTTTCACCATGGCAAGTAGCGCAACCCCCTTTGCCCGGCGCGATGTACAGTGCTTTGCCTTTATCAGTCTCAATGTTGGCGAAAGTGGAGAAGCTGATGGAGGCAATAAGTAAAATAAGCATACTTTTCATGATTACAGTTCCTCTTTTAAGCAAGTTAGCCAGTCTTGAATCACTTCGGGTGAGTGCTTGATATACCCAGAATAACGAAATTTAGCTTCTCCATTAATCACTACCAGTGTGGCGGGTAGCCCTTGAAAACCGAGCGCTTGAATTGCCCCCATATCCGGCTCAATGGTTTTCGGTAAGTGATGAATACCCAATTTAGAAAAACGCTCTTCGATCGCCGGGAGATTGTCCCCAATGTGTACGGTTTCAATATTAAAGTTTGTGTCAGTCGCTATGCTGTCGAGTGCTGGTAACTCCTTTAAACAAGGAGGGCACCAAACCGCCCATAGATTGACCAAGCTGACTGGGCCTTTTAGTTCGGTAAGCTGATAGGTCACATTTTCTGGTTTAAACCCTTCTGGTGTGGTGCATTCTTTTGCGGTTGTCGAGAAGCTCAAACATAAGGTGATGCTAGCCAGTGCGAATGAGGTCCACTTATTCATTGATATACCTCTTCAAGGCTTGGCCAATTTTTGCACCACCTTCGCCATAACCAAATACGTCAATAAGCTCTCTGTCCGGTCCGTAAAGGTAGATGTAGGCAGAGTGGTACACTTCATAATGTTTTGGTAGAGGGGGATAAATGGGCTTGCCCTCAAGAGAATAGCCATAGGTTGCCTTCATACTCTTTGTTATGGCTTTGATCTGCTCATGCGTTCCGGTTAACCCAACCATTTTGGGATCAAAATACTTCACATACATGTCCAAGTTTTCAACGGTATCGCGGTTAGGATCAACAGAAATGAAGATGGGCGTGACCTTATTTGACGCCTCGTCTAACGAATTCACTGCGGTCGCTAAATCGATAACCGTGGTAGGGCAAATATCGGGACAACTGGTGTAACCAACGCCCATAAGAAGGAACTTACCTTGCCAATTTTTCTCGGTCACCGTTCCTAGGGTATTCTCTTGCAGCACAAACTTTAAAGGTTTAGCCACGGCGTTAAAACTCAGTAAGAATGCCGCTAGAAAAGCGTAGAGAGTATAGGAAGTTTGTTGTCTCATTGTGCGTTCCTTTAGTGACATACGGTGTTTGTAATACCCATTGCTAGCAGATGTGGTTTGGCTAGCTTGGTGTCGATCTCTTTCAACACTTTGTTGGTGCGGATGTCGTAGACGAAAAGTTTTGAAGAGCCTTCTTGCGTTGCAAACAGCGTCTTGGAGTCTGAAACCACAACAACTTCTCGTAGGTCATTAGTTAACGGGACTGATTGAACGGGTGTATTGGTCGAAAGCTCAAAAATGTCGAGAGCTCCCTTAGATTCAATTATGCCCATTGTCTCTATCCAACCCGTGCGAATAGACTTTGGAGCCCCGGTAAGCTTGAGCTCTTTGACAACTTCACCTCCCCAAGATTCGATAACTTGTGCTTGACCATTTTCACTGGCAAGCACGATATATTCAGAGTCGGAACTGACGTAAGGACGCCAAGGTTGAGAGTCGAAATGAAAGGTGTTGAATTCCATCTCCATAGAGAGATCCCAAACGACAACGGAATTGTCTTTATATTGGGAAGCCAGTGCTAGGCGTGCATCTGGTGATAAAGTCAACTCAGAAACGTTGCCTTCGCCGACATTGATATAGCTTCTTTGACCATCGTGATTACGATAAATAAGCGTTTTACCGGACTTGCTCTCTGAAACATACAAGTTGTAGCCACCGTTATCAAAGTTCATGCTAAACGGCGATTTGATATCGGTAATCGTGGCGACATATTCGCGTTTTAGCGGTTTAATAATGTCTATACGATCTTTCATTGCTACTGCCAGTTGGGCTTCATCAGCATGAAAGGTAATTTCTGTTGGAATTCCTTCCATCGCCATTTGCCAGTGTGTCTTTTTAACTAAGTCGTAGACGTAGACGGTTGGGGTTTTTCCGTCGATGTAGACGAGAACATCTTGTACGTCTGACACTTCAAGGTGAATCGGTTTTGCCTTGAGTTCGATCTGGTCTGTGTAGGAAAACGCAAAAGTGTCAATAACGGCGACGTTGTTAGAGTTATCATCAGAAATGAATGCCCAACGAGCGCCATCGTCATATCGACCTTCGATATCGGCGTGCGCGGTAAAGGTAAGCAAATAGGTAAGTAGGGGAATCAAAATCTTGTTCATAGTAACCTCGAACAATAGAAAACATCATCGCAATCGAGCCACAAGTGAGTTTTTGGGGCGACATTGTTGGTGTGGAAGTAAAGAAGCCCTCAAGAGGGCTTCATTGAACAACTAAGGATTACGAACACAGCGAGTGTAGAATTCGGAGTCTTTTGACATACCGAAACCTTGCCCAGTTAGGTAACCATGTGCCCAACCTTCGTTATCACCCGTGAATCTCAAATCCAACTGCTCAGGCGTTTGGTTTTTCTTACGAGCCGATAGTGGTCTTACGTGAAGCGTAGGGCCGGCAACATCAGAAGTGCTGGTCCAGAAGAATGACTTCACTGGTGTGTTCGGGAAAAACTCTTCATCAATAGCCGGAGAGACTTTGTTGTAGTTAACAATGGAGTTCATCTCTTTGATATCTGGAGTGCGCCAGTCATCATAGCCAGCATATTCTAAGTCTTGGCAGTACTTCAGAGAGTCATCGAACTTGCGCTTCACATAATCAATGTTTTGCTGCCACATTCGATTGGTCACTTTTTCTGTGACAGTACCGTCACCGTTATCGACGTATTGCATGTTGTGGTATGCCGCGTCGTTATCTGCGCGAACACAGCGAACTAGCTTGGTTGACGCGGTGTGTTGACCCATGATATGAGCATCAGGGAAGCCCACGTGCCAAACGTGATCGTGACGGTCAGAAACAGGGAACGTCCAAATACCAGAGTTTTGACGAGGCATGTTTAAGAACACATCGTTATTAATAGCCGGACGGAACTCACCCATGTCAGCTATGGAGAATAGCTCTTTCATTAGCGGGAAACGCCAATCTGTGTAACCATCAATTTCTAGGTTTGCGCAGTATGCTTTACCTTCGACCGCCGTCATCCAGATTCGGGAGGAGTCTCGTTCCCACATCAACTGGGTATTGTTGTCGAAAACGACTTTCCCTGATTCTGAGATAGTGTAGCTAGGCTCATTACCTTGGTAGTCAGAGTCTTCGCCAAAGGTATCAGTAAAGTTCTGAATTTGACCAGTGTCTGGCAATTTGAAACCTTCAGGCGCTGGCATGCCAATACCAGTAATAAACTCTTCCTTTTCAATCGGTTTGACGCGTTGGCCGGAAACATACGCCGCTACATCGCGGTAGTCTTGCTCTGATAACATCTTAGCGTAAGGCATCATGATGCCGGCCAATGCACCGTTAGTACGTTTGCCGTCGCGGTAGGCAATCATCTGTTCATAGATGTATGTCGGCATTTGGCCTTTCAATGGCGGGAAGTTTTTCTGTGTTGATACGCCTTGTTCGCCATGGCAGGCTTTACAGGTACTATCGTAAGTCTCTTTTCCGCGCTTGAACTCTTCACTCTCTAGTACATCCGGCATTGGGTTGTACTTCATTTTTTGTGCACCAAGCAGGATCGCAGTCGATGCCATATCACGAGGCGGGTTAGCGTAAACGATCTCTTTCATTTGAGAGGAGATACCTGCGTGACGCTCATTATCCATAGCGAACCATTGGTCTAAGAACCATTGCGGATCAAAACCTTCAAGCTTAGGGCTTAGCGTTTCAGGCACTTCCTCTTTTGCTGGTCGGTGACAACCGAGGTAACAACCAAATACGATACGTTTTGCTGCTTTTAAGTCCTTGGGTGATTTCTTTAAATCTTCAAAAGTTCGATTAATGGTGTAATCACCGTATCCATTATCGATGTCTTCTGCTGCAACAGCGCTACCAGCCAATGCTAAGCTGATGGCAAGTGATAATGCGATTGAATGTTTCATTTATAAGCCCTCAGTTGCCACCAAATTACGAATTCGTTCTTCCTCACGTAAACGCATCTCACGCTTTAAATTAGGGTGGGCGATATCGTAGTGGCAGCTCGAACACTTCCAAGATGGATCGTTATCTTTGTTGTTAAATGCAAGGTTGTGAGAAAAGTCCGATGCGGGTGAGTTTTCGTCTGCACCTTGAGCACGCTCTTCCAAGCCACGGTGGCAATTGATACAGCCTGAGTCATAAACATACTCACCACGTTTAGGGTGAAGTTCATCATAATCAAGCGAATCCATACCCAGAACGAACTCTCCCCATAGATGGCGAGTACCGGATGTTCCTTTTACCCAAAGCTCTTCGACAATGTTCGATTTTGGCAGGTGACAATCGATACAATCTGCGACAAAACCATGTTGGTTATTACCGCCATGTATCGATTGAGAAAACGTTTCAGCCATCGGTTCCATTGTATGGCAGGACGCACAAAACTCATTGGTACTGAATACATGCAAAACTTCTGTCGCAGGGAGTGCTGAAATCAAACCAATACCGATGCCGACTGCGACAATGGCAAGTTTAACCGAGCGTTTCACTTGTTTAATTTGCTCAATAATTTTCATTATCTCACCTACATTTTATGCTTCGGGGGAAAGTCAGAAGATTTAAGAACGCTTGCTTCACACTGTTGGTCTGACAGGTAGGTCAGCCAAAAGTTGACCGAGTACTTTTCACCAGCGAGTGGGCGCTTCTTAAGGTCCATTAACATAAAGTGCGTCCCACCACGTTCTAGTTTGGTTACCGCGTTCTTTTTAAGAAACAGCTTCGGAAAGCGCTGCATTGTCATCACGCCATCTTTCATAATGGTGTTATGCATCTGAACCTCATTGGTAAGCTCTGGTATTTCCGCGCCTAAAATGGCTTCCGGAGAAGGAAGTCTCAGAGCTTTGACCTCTTCGTCTTCAGTAAAGGTTGCATTAAAGAACAGTCCCGTTTTGTTGACGCCTGGAGCGGGCTCAACGATGACGCAGTCGGTAATAGAGACACCTGCATAAGCTTGAGCTGCGCAGAGCAAGCTCAACGTTGTGAATAGCTTTTTCATCTGTTATATCCTTAGCACAAGGCGTTAAAACTTGAAGTGGAGGCCGATGTTGATGTTGTCATTTCGGTTTTCACCATTGTTGTTCGCAGGGTCATTGGTTGCTGAATCATCAGCGTACTCTGCGACTTCAATATAAGTAGAGAGCTGTTCACTAAAGGCATAGTTAAGGCTTGCCAGATAAAGCGTTTGGCTATCTTGTTGGGAATCGTCGAAAACTTTGTGTTGAGCGCCGAGTTTGAATGTCAGCTTATCTAAAGAGTATTTGCCTGAGATACCATATACAGCGCTGTCGCCTTGGGGATCGTCGTGATTGAGCTCAACAAGGCCACCGAGGTAGAAGCTCTCCCAAGTGTAAGAAGACGACAGGGCGTAACGCACGTAGTCATCGTCTTGGTGGCCTGGTAATTGTTTCTTGTCTACTTGGGAGCGATTCAGCACTAGACCAAAGTTATCGGTCACATACAGTAAACGCAGACCGAGAATATCGATGTCTTCTCCATTGCTATTATCAGGGCTTATGACCGCGACTTTTGCGTACACACCGTTCCATTTGGGTGTCATATAGGCTAGCTGATTGTTGCCAGATTTTGCTTGACGAAATAGTGCCGCATTGCTTGAACGGTCCATATTGTTACTGTCAAAAATATCTACGCGAGAGTAGAGATCTTTATAGGTGCCAGTTGTACCGTTTCCGAAGTAGATGCCGCCGAAATCCTTAGTTATTAGCACTAAGTTTGCTTCGCTAACACGCGTATCGAAGCCCTGCTCCTCCTTAACCTTTTGTGTTAAATCTTCAGAATATTCAGCTTCTAGGTTGTAGATAACACGCAATAGACCAGCGTCGTGTTTGCCTTTTATGCCCGCACTCGCGCGATGAATTTCTGACTGATAATCTTGTCCTGCTTCCCAGCGTACTTGCCCTAAAATGTCGCCATAAAAGTTGGGTGCTTCAAAGGTTGTTGCCGCGACAGGCGTTGTACACAAAGCCATTGTGGACAATAGCAAAGAATGTTTTAACTGCATGAATAGACCTACTCTAAAGTGGTAGTTATGAAAAGTTGTGTCGAATTATATCGAGTTGTTTTTCTGGTAATACGCGAGTAGGAAATAGCAGTAATTCAGAAACTGAATAGCAGAGGTGAGATCAAATAAAGCATTGATATTTTTTTACTTACAGTGATGAAGGAGGAAAATTTACATTTTAGTTAGTAATATCTTAGAGAGACGATTAGGAGCTAAACATGGATATCGAAGCGGTTAAAATGTTCTCTGTTTTGGCGAAAAAACTGAACTACACCGAAACAGCAAAAGCACTCGATGTAAGCCAACCAACATTAAGCAGAAAAATTAAAGCATTAGAAGAAAGCTTAAATGTTACTTTGGTTCATAGAAGAGGAAGCAGTATCAGTCTTACACCACAAGGCGAAGTGTTTTTCGAGTCGGCTGGCCAAATTCTCGATCTTATCGACCACACTGTAGAAAAGCTTCATGTTGAACGCAAAGGTGTTAGCGGCCTACTGCGTATAGGCTGTTTACACCCGATGGCGAGGTTTTTAACCAAGAGCTTCTTACCGGATTTCCATGAAAAGTATCCAAATATCCACATTCACTTTCATACATTGACGCCAAACACCTTGAGCTTGTTTGAAGATGTAGATCTGATGATTGCCCCGTTTTTACCGAACGATGAGTCCGTTGTCTGCCGAAAAGCCTCTCGATTTACACGATGTTGCTATGCCTCGCCAAAATACATTCAAAAACGTGGTGAACCCAAATATGTTCATGATTTAGAGCTGCACCAATGTATTACTCACACCAACACGCCAAGCTCAGAACGATATTGGAACCTAATAAATAAACATGGTGATAAACGACAGATTGAAGTCACAGGAGATATGACGACAAACTCAATCGATATCGCAATTAATTTGGCGCAAGAGGGGTTTGGTATCGGCTTAATTCCTGATAACCAAGTTCGTGAACAAGTGCGTTGCGGAGAGCTCATAAAGTTGTTCAATGGCGAATGGTTTGAGGAGGGCACTCTCTATATTTTATATAAACAGAGTATACATACACCGAAACGCTTTAAGGTGTTTATTGAAGAGTTTGAAGCATTTCATGAACAATGGGGATTGCGAGACTAAACAACAAGGAAAGTAGAAGTTTGGTGATTTCTCATACCTGAAGTTATTCTTGGTTTTCTAATGTTCGATTTTTCAAAACTGATTTTTGTCCAGAGACGTGCTGGCATGATCACTGCCAGCACGTTTGTGCCCTTTTCCGTATTTCAAAGCAGACCTTACGTTATCGCGTCATTCCAGATTATCTTTTATAGGATTAGATAAGCGAATCGCCTCAACAAAGCAATGCCCCAACTCTCCTAATGCCTCTAGGTCATTAATCATTAAATAGAACTGACTGGTCTTAGTATGATTGAAACTCAAAGGTAGAGGCACCAGTTCCCCTTTTTCCACTTTGTCTTTTACCGCTTCAGTCGGCAACCATGCATAGCCAAAACCCAGACTCACCAATTGAACCGAAGTATCTACATTGTCTACCGTCCAGCGCTGATTGGCTCCCAACCAGCCATGATCAAGCTTTCGTTCGTTTCCGGAGTCTCGTACTACAATTTGGCGATAAGGAACCAGATCCTCCATCGCCAGAGACGCCTTATTGCTGTTCAAAGCGTGTTCAGGGTTAACAACTGCCAAGAAATCGATATGATCGATTTCTTCTGAGTATCGGTCAGCTATGGGATACGCACCAATAGCTATATCAACTTCACCCTGCTTGAGTAACTCTGTGGTTCCGCTTAATGTTGGTTCGAAGACATCAATATTCGCATTTGGAAACGCATCCGATACAGCAGTCAATGCCTGATGCAATCGCAGTCTTGGAAATACCTGATCAACAGCAATGCGTACCCGTCCATCCTGAGAAGACCTTAGTCGATGAGATAACACTTCAAGCTTGTCCGCCTCGTCCAGAAGATGACTCGCTCGACGCAACACCAGTTCTCCCGCTTGTGTCAGCGTTGCTTGGCGGCCAATCATTTTAAACAGTCTAAGATCAAGGCCTGACTCAAGCTTCTGTATTGCATGATGTATCGTTGAAGGGCTTTTGTTCACTGCGTCTGCTGCTTGATTAAAACCACCGTTTTCCACAACTGCGCGGAACATACGCCACTGCTCCAGTGTGACTTTAGACATGCTTAACCTCACTCTACAACGAAAACGCAGACTCTAGGCCAATTGGAACTATCCCATGCGGGTTACGCAAAGAATTCACTGAGTGATATCCTTTGCGATAAACATCCAGCTCTATAGTTTTGGCAACATTAGGAAGACGGACCATCTCTTGCAAATAACGTGACAATTGCGGGTAGTCGCGCAGTGCTCGCAAGTTACATTTAAATGCGGTGAAATAAGCGACATCAAAACGCACCAATGTTGGCAGTAAGCGCCAGTCCGCTTCTGTCACGTGTTGACCAAGTAGATACCGACTTTCTGACAATTGCAGCTCCAGACTATCAAGCGCGGAAAACACGTTGGCAACGGCTTCATTGTATGCGGCCTGTGTACGAGCGAAACCAGCTTGGTATACCCCATTGTTGAGATTTCGATAGATGAATTCATTGAGTTCATCGACGTCTTTTTTCCGTGCATAGGGGTAAAAGTTCTGGGTATCACCGGTGATATCATTAAAAGCGCTGTTGAACATACGAATGATATCGGCTGACTCTGTACTAACGATTTTGCCTTGCTGTTTGTCCCAGAGTACCGGCACAGTTACACGACCGGTATAGTTTGAGTCGGATTTTGAGTACAGTTGATGCAACGCAGTCAGCCCAAAAAGTGAGTCGGTAAACCTAGACTCACCCTTTGCATCATTTGCTTCAAATACCCACCCCTCATCAGTTCTTAATGGCTTGACCAGAGAAAGTGACACCACCTTTTCCAGATGCTTAACACTCCGGTAGATCAAGGTTCGATGTGCCCAGGGGCAGTTCAACGCGGCGAATAGATGATAGCGCCCTGCTTCTGCTTTAAAGCCTCCTATCCCAGAAACGCCAGCACTGCCATCTGGTGTAACCCAGTGCCTAAACTGTGCACTATCACGTTGAAACTTCCCATCGGTTCGTTGATATTGTTGTTGCTCCAACGCTCTAAGCTCATCATCGTTGAACCACTGACCTGCGACTAGTTTCCCCATACTCACACTCCTTCTCAACTGCCAATCAAGACAATGACTCTCGGCCATGGGGTTCTGCAAAATCGATGATTGGTCCAACAGGGATGATACGGGTTGGATTAATCGTTTCATGGCTAGCATAGTAATGCGCTTTAATGTAATCCAATGCCACTGTTTCTGCGACTCCGGGAATCTGATACAGGTCGCGTAAATAGCCCCATACATGAGGATAGTCGACAATACGACGAAGATTACACTTGAAGTGGCCTACGTAAACGGCATCGAACCGAACTAAGGTGGTAAACAGTCGCCAATCCGCTTCTGTCACTTCTTTGCCCGTTAGGTATCGATGAGTTGTTAGCCTACTTTCCAACTTATCCAGCGCCTCAAAGACCTGTCTGACAGCTTCATCATAAGCATCTTGTGTTGTTGCAAAGCCCGCTCGGTACACCCCATTGTTAATGTTAGGGTAGATAAAGTCGTTAAGTTCATCGATTTCTCGCTGCTTGTCACTAGGATAGAAATCGATTGGCGTTGCCCCTATGTCATCAAATGCGTCATTGAACATACGGATGATCTCTGCCGATTCATTACTGACAATAGTTTGGGTTTTCTTATCCCAAAGCACCGGTACCGTGACTCTTCCGGTATAATTAGCATCTGCTTTGGTGTAAATCTGATGCATGAACTCAGCATGATGGATTGGATCCGCAATAACGTTATCCCCAGGTAGAAAGCTCCAACCATTTTCGCCCATAAACGAATTTACAACCGACATCGATATCATGCCTTCGAGTCCCTTCAGCTTCCGATAAATAATCGTACGATGCGCCCAAGGACAAGCTAGTGACGCGTACAAATGGTAGCGATCTGGTTCTGCTTTAAATCCACCTACCCCCGTCGGTCCAGCACTGCCATCTTTAGTAATCCAGTTTCGAAAGCTCGAAGCTTTACGTACAAACTTGCCTCCGGTTGACTTAGTCTCGTACCAATCGTTGTGCCATTGTCCGTTGATTAACTGCCCCATGATGTGATCTCCTTAATGGTTGCTAAGTGGACGTTATTAGATCGCCCTGGTTTTCATCTTCAATTCAGTTACTTCTGACGATTGTCTAGTGAGTAAGCGCCTGCGCCTTGAGAAAACAAAATTAAAAACGCGCCTGCCAAAGAGATATTTTTCATAAAGTTAGTCATTTCTGCAGGATTACTAAAGTCGGCGTGGAACAAAATGGCAGACATCACACTAAATCCTGCTAGCGCGAAGGCAGCAACTTTAGTTTTCCATCCCAAAACGATGGCAAGACCTGCAATAACTTCTGTCAGGATTACGAGCGGTAAAAGTGCTCCCGGTACGCCCATCATCTCCATATAACCTTGGGTTTGCTCGTATTGGCCTATTTTGCTAAAACCCGACATAACAAAAATAAGAGCAAGAAATAGACGGCCTGCTGGTGCTGAAAATTGTTGTAGCTTGTTCATAGTGACACTCCTAAAGATAGTGAATTAAGTCCGTGTTGTTTCGATAAGTTCATATTAGTTGTTGACCAAATAACGATAAACATCAAAAATGAGGAATGATAGTTCTCATATTGAGAACAATAATAAGGAAGGGCTGTTGTGGGACAATTAGAGAGCATTAAGATTTTCATCACGGTTGTGGAGACGGGCAGTATTACCAAAGCCGCAGATAGGCTCGGCCTCGCTAAATCTGCGGTCAGTAAAAGGCTGGCTGAGTTAGAGCAGCTATTAGCGGTAAAACTCATCAATCGAACCACCAGAAGTTCAAGTCTGACTGAGGCAGGAGAACGCTACTACCAGAAAAGTCGCTTAATTGTTGAAGAGATGGAGGAGCTCAACGCAGAAATCGCTCACTCGCAAGGCACCCTTACGGGTAACCTAAAAATAGCCGTACCGCTTTCGTTTGGGCTTCATCATTTAACACCCGCTCTAAAAGAGTTCTGCCAGCGACATCCCGAGCTAAAGCTCGACCTAGAGTTTTCTGATAAAAAAATTAATCTTGTCGAAGACGGCATCGACTTAGCGATACGCATAGGCGAGCTCACTGACTCTTCCCTGAAAGCAAAACTGATTACCAACATAGAGCATGTTCTGTGCGCCAGCCCGGACTACCTAGCACAACATGGCACCCCTGTGGCACCCGAAGACATACAACACCACCAGTTTCTCAAGTACAGCCAATCGCCACTTTCCGGCATCACGCTGACCGATGCTGATAATCACAGCCACCTCGCCCCCATAACGCCGCACCTTGTGGCCAATAATGGCGACTTTCTAAAAGATATGGCTTCAGCTGGTCATGGTATTGTTTTCTTGCCCCGCTTTATTGTCTGGAAAGAGCTCCAATCTGAGGCTCTTACGCCTATCTTAACGAACTATTCTCTCAATAAGGTCGGAGCGTATGTTGTCTACCCTTCAACCCGTTTTCTCCCGCGTAAAAGTCGCTTATTCATTGACTTTCTCGCGAGCTACTATGGTAGCGTCCCCTATTGGGACAGGACGCTGTCATAATATTGCGTTTTTCACCCGAGACTCCCTACAAGATAAGGGACTTGGGTGGCGAGTTAAGCCACCCATGTCTCTCATCGACAAAACACTTAATTTTCTTGAGTCAGATCCTTGTAGGCAGCGGGGATATTTAATCCAGAATGTACCCAACCAAACAAAGCGTAACCACCAAATTCAGGCATGCTTACACGCTTGACAGTTTCTTCTAATGACAATCCCTCGTTCACTGCACGCTGAACTTGTTCCTTTACCGCTTCCAGGTAATCAATATGCCATTGAATGTCGG
This sequence comes from Vibrio sp. CyArs1, assembly GCF_022432925.1. Lineage (NCBI taxonomy): Bacteria > Pseudomonadati > Pseudomonadota > Gammaproteobacteria > Vibrionales > Vibrionaceae > Vibrio > Vibrio sp. CyArs1. The sequence goes on from NZ_JAKRBO010000001.1 coordinate 736,193, forward strand.
CTTTACTCATTACACTCCCGTGCCCCGGCACCACCCGAGCATCCTCAGGTAAAAACGTATACACTTTCTTGAACGTCTCGAGGGTGGCCAACATATGACCATCAAGCAGCCATGGTAAGGCAGGTTTGACAGCAACAATGGCATTACCTGTCCACATCACCTTGGACTCAGGTTCCCAAACAAACAGATCGCCGCCAGTCTGAGCAAAACCAAAATCGATGATGTGTACTGTCTTGTCACCCAAATCCAAAGCAATTTGGCTTCCTGGTTCAATTAACACATCCCCAGTAGTAGGAACGATTTCCTCAATTCCACGCCCTTGACCAAAGTTATACATCATAAACTCTGTGTCGGCTTTAAAGTTGTTGTCGACATAGTCTTTAGTATTTTGATGTTGAATGATCACAGACTGTTCAGGTAGGTACATGTTCCCGTATGAATGGTCGCCATGATAACTGGTGTTCACCGCATAGATTGCGGTCGACTTGCCTCCAACCTCACCGACCAACCCCTGAACCTGTGCGTTTAGGCGCTTGTTGAGCATAGTATCTATGATTAACACACCTTCAGTGCCAACCACCAGCCCCCCACTAGTTGCCACAGGAAACCCTTTGGCTTCTAATTTTTTTGCATTTGACGCATAGTAAGCGTAAACACCATCCGCTAATGTCTCACTGACTAATTTAACCTTATTGGCATCCCAAACGGGCTCATTAGAGACCACGCTTGCTGAAGTGACTGACAAAACACAAAGACATAAACTAGTGGTAACTCTCATCTGTTCGCTCCTTTCTTTAGAGGTTATTAAAAAGGTAGAATCCAGATGAAAAAATCGCATTCGATGCTTTGACATCATTTATTCGATTTTATTGGATGCGGCTATAATTCGTTAAATTTGGGGTTCACAAGGCTCTAAAAAAAGCGTCACTCAGAGTGCTCTGCACCTGAGAACTTGGACACTGACTAAGCGACTTTTCCATATTTAAAGTTATCCGCATTTTCCTCGTTTACGTGATTGCCCTAAGTAGTTTTTGTCCAAAAGCTTCTTAGAAATTGCTCACAAAGTTCATTGTCCGACGATAATTCTTTGAAATACCCAAACGAATAGCAGAAAAAGCAAGACCTGACCCATTGATTCTTGTCAAAACACTGCCAGTACATGTAACCAGAGCTTCGTACTCTCGGCCTTTCATAACAACATTTTGAGTAACTTTTTCTGACCATACTTCATTAATGCCCTATAGATTGCTCGTTGTGAAAACCGTTCTATAAAACGCAACGCGATATGAAAGTTGTGCCATACTAATTCTCACACGCACTATCGAAGTATGAGCTGTCATTTTCACTACTAGTTATTTACAGGGGTCATACCATGTTTCCATCACCTTTATTATTATCTCGACAGTTATTACAGCAGTCTAAAAACCTAGTTACACCAACTCAACTGTGTAATGCTTTAGCCGTTATCGACAAAACCTCGACCGCTCTCGTGCCGGTGAAGAACTATAAACTTAATATTCCAGTCTGCGTGTTTCCTAGGAATATCTTTGAGCAGTATGTCAAATCCAACAGGGCACTCGGTAGAAAAGACGGTGTTTTCTGGGTTACAGACCGCAGTACATTTGATAACTTTGGCATAGGCCTGTCACACCTAAGAATAGAACGCTTATTGGGTATGGACCCAGGTTACTACCCAAGGGACCAAGACTTAGTTATGGTCGTCATCGATAAAGCCGAAGAGGATGACTTTCGATTACCAAGTGGTAGTGAAGGTGGTGCGAATGATAACTGGCGAGAAGGTGGCTATGCTGGTTGGCCACATGCTGGTATGTCGACTCCAGAGAGGGTTGCTAGTTCGAGAAACAGTACGCTAGCCGAAATTAGCTCCGCTATGATGTTAGTGCAAGGGCAAGAAAATCCACTCGATGTATCATGTTCAATTGATGACGTATTCAGCCGCTTTAAAAAATAGTGCTGTTTAGTCTACGAATCACGTAAAAGAACACATTTCCGAGCAAAGCTTACTCTCCTCCAACAAAAAAGCCCCTCTGATGTTCAGAGAGGCTTATCTTTGGAACTCAGAAGTTATCTATTAGAGTTTGTCCCAAGCATCTGACCAATGCACCGTTTCACCCGGTGCATATGATGGGTTTGAGCACCAACCTGTATAAGGCCATGGTTTACATTGATATAAGCCGCCATCAGAGCCAGTGACGATATCCCCTTCGACATAGGTCGCGTTAGGATCGTAAGCCGGATGCTCTCCCGGAGGAGGTGTCACTGATTCATCCACCACTTTGAATCCATGAGTCGCTACTTCCGAGTTGCCCTCACCGTCTGTCGCAGTGGCTCTGAATACAAAGTTTCCAGCTTCTATAGCTGACAATGTCACGGTTAACGTCGCTTCGTCATTCACCTGCTGGGTTTGCTCGTATATCTTAGCGCTAGAGCTATCTTCAACTGTAACGGCAACAGAAGCAGACTCACTGGTATTTATGACTGGGTTTAAAGTAACGCTACCACCAGTCAAAGTGTACTGAGAGCTCAATCCATCGATAGTGAAGTCAAAACCTGGCGCTGGCGTTCCGCAACCATTATCATCCACTTTTCGCCATACTCCCCACTCTCCAGTAGTGCCTGGTTCATCACCACGAGTCCACCATTCAGCACGCCACGTTGAGCCGTTATGAGAAACGAGATCTCCTTTAGAGTATGTAGCGCTAACATCCCATGCGTTTGCACAAGAACTGCCATCAGCGACCGTTACCACACGATTTGCCGTAGTGGTTTGATTAGCACTGTCTGTTACTCGGTAAACTAAGTCGTATTTACCTAGTTTGTTTACATCCACGCTGCCTTCTACACGCACTTGAGAGGTTAAGTCACCATCTTCTGCGTCAATGGCTTTTACCCCTTGCATTGGATCAAAGCTATCGCCCAATTTGATGGTGACGTCGGCGACGCCTTCAAACTCTGGAGCTAAACTGTACACTTCCACATTACGGCTCTGTTTGGTCTCGTTGCCATCACTGTCTGTCACACTATAAATCAATACATAAGTACCGATGGTGTTAGTGTCGACCGAGCCTTCAACAGAAATGCTATTGGTTAAGTCTCCATCTTCCTTGTCTTTTGCGGTCACACCGGCATAAGGGTCGAACGCACTACCATGACGCACACGAACATCAGATACACCACTAAATACGGGCTTACCTTCACTAGGTGGTGGCGGTGTCTGACCATGTACAAACGCACCGTAGTCGTTAATAAACTGTTCACCGTAAGCCTGACCTGAGGCGTTGGTGCCCATGTCCCAGTTTACTGACCATGTCATCACACCTCTCAGCGCCTGACCTTGAGCCTTTAGTTGGTTAAACGCGTTGTAGAGGTCTTGAGGATCTTGGACAAAACCAGTCGCCGCAGCGTCAATATTGGCAGGAATACCAAATACCAATTTATCGTGTGGAATCTTGTGGAAACCTCGCGTTCCGTTAGCAAGAGAATCCGAGATGTAATAAATAAACTCTTGTTTTAAAGCGTCGTTGTTCTGAGCAATCCAACCAACGCCATCCACCCATATACCATCCCCACCTTGGTTATAAAACTGTGGGTTTATCCAATCGTAGTAGCCTTCTAGTCCGGTGATATAAGGAACATATTTGCCACCTTCCGTTAAGTAAGGAAATTCAGGGGCCATCGTAATTAGGAAGTTCTTACCTTGCTGCTGGTAGTGCTCTTTTACTATACGTAGCGCTGCAGGAATGACAGTTTGGTTGTCTGAAGCGGTTACCGCCGACTGTTCTAAGTCGATGTCCAAACCATCAAAACCGAACTTGTCAGTCAGTCGAATGATCTCTTGTGCGAATGCTTGTTCATCACCTGTCTTTAATTCGACATGAGCATCAGCACCACCTAACGCGATCAACACTGCTCGGTTTTGCTGATTAAGCTTCTCAATTTGTGCGATAAATTCCGGTTCAGAAAGGCCAATCGCGGGGTCTAGTTTAAAAGTGGGAATACGGCCTTCGCTGGTGTTAAATACCTTCATAAATGAAACGTTGACAACGTTGTACATAGGATCAACATCATCCAACGTAATACAAGGCGAATTACCACCTTTATAGCCAGCGCCATCACACCAGTTATGCCAATAACCAACTACAACACCAGCTTCCGGGTTCACCATCTCATTCGCCGATGCTGCACTCGCAATACTGCCTAAACCTAGAGCCACAGCAAGATAGAGCGTTTTTTGCTTCATCATATTACCTCTTATTCATTCAATTTCATTACGGGATTCACTCAGCATTTAGATACAGCAACGCATTGAGTTCCGTAGGAATTATATGATTGAAGTAAGAAATTAATCACATGATATACATGTACTTTTTGTATAGATTTTCGATATCGTGATCTTAATTCACGATGAAAAATCAATAAGTGAATAATTCTAGACCAAGGTAATAAAATGAGGCATATAGGCGAAATTTGCTTATATTTTTATCAAAGAGTAGGAAATTTCCACCAAGCAACCTATTGATAGTTTTCTCTAGAAAATAAGTGGCAATGGTCAACGTTTAGGTATGAAACTGCTTGTGTTCAACCAATCGGTAAGTGGGAGGTACTCTTTATTTCTTTTATCGACATATTCGACTGTAGCGCCGTGACACCTTTGACACGTCGCAACTCGCTAAGCCTGTCGTAGTATTGCTCAAGGCTTTGGGCAACTATTTGGACAATGTAATCGGCGCTGCCAGCAATGCAGCTACACATAACCACCCACTCTACCAAACCCACAAATTCTTCAAACGGCTCTGTACTTTCAACATCGTGATTACCTAGCGTTACCAATGTAAAGCCTGACACTTGTAGGTTGAGTTTCTGTCGATCGAGAACCGTTGTGTAGTTGTCGATATAACCTGCTTCTTCAAGTCGTTTCCAACGCCTCCAACATGGCGTTTCACTCAAATTCACTCGTTCAGCAAGTTTATTATTACTAATTCGACCTTCACGTTGAATGATCCTCAGTATGGCAATATCTATATCATCCAACTCATATGTAGCGCTTTCTTTCTTATTCATAGTTAATTTGGAAATTTTCTGCTCAATATGAGTTCGATATTAACGTAAATGGCAATTCTATTTCTAGTGGTTTCGATAAGCTAAATAGTGACTGCAACATTACATTATCAGGGGATTTTATGAGTGCTCAATTGCTCTTTGCGTTTATCGTTTTTTCATTTTCTATATCGATAGCACCTGGCGCCGGTAATATCGCGCTACTTAGTTTGTCGAGTCGGTATGGCTTTGTTGCTGTGTTACCTTTCATCGCAGGCAGTGCTTTAGGCGTATCGATTATTCTTGTTGGCTCAAGTCTCGGACTGACAAACCTTTTGAGCTCCGAACCAATGTTATACACAGCGCTAAAAGTACTAGGGACCTGTTACCTACTTTATCTCGCTTGGTCGATTTCAACCCTCAAACTGAGCGATAGTGAGACGGACAAACAAACTGGCTTTTTCAGTGGTACGCTGGTTCAAATTCTGAACCCCAAGGCTTGGGTTGCTTCTTTAACTCTACTGACGCAGTTTCTGCCCGGTCAAAACAGAGTTCTATCCGATGACGCGGTGATTATGGCTATTTTCATTGCAATTGGAGTGTCGTCTATGTGCATTTGGGCATACTGTGGTTCAGCACTCAATAAGCTACTGACATCGCCTAAATACTTCTTGTGGGTCAACCGTGGCCTTGGAGCAAGCTTAGGAGTTGTTGCCATTGTGATGGCTGGACAATCTATTTAACCTCAATACAAAACAGCCGTCCCTTGTTCAAGCAGGAGACGGCTGTCAGTTAGAGTGATATCGATTAGCTAACGGTTTTACTAAACCTCAAACTCAATGTCCAAGCAGCGAGCCCGATAATTGCGTACACACTAACATTCATCCAACCGGCGGCTGGAATCGCACTCAACGGATTTGGTGCCAAGATCGCATGTAATGGCAGATAGAAAATGTCCGAAAAGAACTGGTCGACACCATAAAACCCAAACATGGCTATCGGCATCCAGCGCAGTACATAGATTGCAATAAGCATAATCAATAATGGAGAGTTTACTTTTTGCGATATTGCCATAGCGCTAAGGGCCAATGGGAGCAAGAGTACTCCGGCAATCACCATTCTCAAGTAGAAGCCTACCCAACTAAACATAACCGCTAGTAAAGAAGACTGTTTATGTAACAATGCCAATTGATGATCGGTTGAAGTATTGAGCAACCACAACAGAAAATCGGCAAAAAACACCAATATTGAACACACCAGTGGAATCACTAGCAACCCAAAAGCTAACTTAACTAGGTGCGTTTTCACATCACTGACTGGCATACTACGCCAAAACATAATGCTGCCTTCAGTACGTTCTTTACGCAGTGTTCGTGGAAAATACTGAGTACCCAGCAGTATTGATAAAAGCCCCGCACCACCTGCAATCAGCATGTTGACGTCGTTAGCCATTTCTTTATGGATGTCACTCACGTCACCACTAAAGTTCATGTGAAAGAACATATTGTGCTGCAAGGTCGAACTGCTCATTAAGCTAATAAACAAAAGTAAACCACAAGCAAATAGGAATAACGGAACTCGCGTTACAAGCGGGTTCTCTATCCACTCTTTACGTAGCATTGCCATAATAGAACGCATTACACCGCCTCCTTTTGCAAAGCCAAAAATAAGTCTGCCAATTTCACGCCGTATACCGCCCCTAGCGTTTCTGCCTGTTCTGAAAATTGTGAGTGCAGCAACCACTTGGTGCTGCCTAGTCCTTTCTGAGAAGAGAGCGGCTTCATAGCTTCAATTTCAGCGCGATACTCATCGCTAGCATCTAGAATGAAGTAATCTTCGCTGATGGCTTCCATTGAGCTTTGCAGCACTGTACGCCCTTGTTTAAGAATCAACACATCGGTAAGTAGATGCTCGATTTCACTCACCTCGTGGCTGGCGATAATTAGTACTCGATCACCATCATGGAACCACTCTAGAAGGTGGCGGTAGAAAGTATCTCGATAAACCAAGTCGAGTCCTAATGTTGGTTCATCTAAAATCAGTATTTGGGTATTGGTCGCAATGACTACCGCTAGGTGCAATTGCACTTTCATACCTTTAGACAAAGCTTTGATTCGAGCACGTGGTTTGATGTCAGTTTGGCGCAGTAGTTCATCCGCTTTACTGCGGTCAAACCCTGTGTGCACCCCTTCGGTGTAATCCAATAACTGCGCCACGGTCATCCACCCAGGAAGCACATTAACATCCGAAATGTACGACAAGCTTTGCATGATCTTGTCACGCTGAGTTATCGGTTCGAATCCATTGATACGGATGGTTCCGTTGTAATCGTGTGCGCCGAGTAAGGCGTTAATGAGTGTCGATTTACCTGCACCGTTGTGTCCAAGCAAACCTAGTACCTGACCAGCCTGTAACTCAAAACTGATATCGTGCAAGCCTTCACCTTGCTTACTATATTGCTTGGATGCATTTTGCACACTGACTAAAGCGCTCATTGGTCACCTTTAATATGGAGTTTAATTTGCTGGACAAACTCGTCTAATGACATATCCAGACGCTGCAAAGTTACAGCAATTTGAGGGATTTGCTGTTCAAGAAAACGGGCTTTTTCATCAGCCAGTAATTTGTTTTTAGCCCCTATCGCCACAAACATGCCTTGGCCACGCTTCTTTTCTACTAGCCCTTCATCTACCAACAACTGATAACCTTTCATAACCGTTAAATGGTTAATCTTCATGTCTGCAGAGACATTACGAACTGACGGTAACGGCTCACCTTCTTGCCATATACCTTGGAGTATTTGTTGAGTAATTTGATCAGCCAACTGACGGAAAATCGGTTGACGATCATGCCAATGCGTCATTAGCGCCCCTTGACTGAAATGGTGTTATATATATGTATAACACCTAAGCTAACAGATTGGAAGGTAATTGTTTTTCACATAGGATTAGTGAAAACAAAGCCCACCTTAGAAAGTGGGCTTTACTCAACTATTTGAGGTCTTGAAGTCGTCACACGGCGACTGTTTTCACCTTTAGACGATTCTTATTATCCCGATTGCTAATAACTTGTTGATGATCGTCGATCGGTCCTAACGACTTGGCCAAACGGTCATACAAGACAACATTGACGGTTGCCGCAAGATTCATGCAGCCATGGGTAGGCACATAAACCACATGGTCGGCTTTATCTACTAGTTCTTGTGGTAATGAGCCATCTTCAGGGCCAAATACATAAACGGCATTGTCTGGATGATTAAATGAAGGAAGCGACGTCGCGCCGACGGCGAACTCGACACAAACAACTGAAACGTTATCTGCGACGTCAGCCGTTAAGTCATTCATCTCAACCAGCTCAATCCGTTCATGGGTGTTTTGCGTGTCCGTTTGAAATCTCACAGCTCGGCTATAACGGGTTCCGTTATAACGAACTTGGGTTGCGTTATAGCACCCTGCTGCTCGCATTACGGCACCGACATTCGTTGGGCTCTTCGGATTGTGTAATCCGATAATGACGGTAGATTCTGTTGTCATTGATAGGGTTCTACTTGGTTTGTCAGATAATAAAAAGCGTACTTTGATGGCGCAGGATTATGCCATAGAAACGTTATTCGTGCTGTTTTTGGTGCGCGTCAATATCTAGTCACCGTTCAGAGTTAGGGGTCTTCCTACTACAACAATATCTTTCCTATACAACAAAAGTGGCACCCCAATTCATTTAAACCTCTATTGAGGTGTTTGCCTTTATCATTAAGTATCATAAAATTATTAATTACCGTTAACTTTGATACTTTTTGACAATATGAAGTGTGAATGAAGGAATACACTTAGCTTCGAACTCACACAAAAGGACACCACAATGAAAGTATTTACTCCGTCAGTATTAGCGCTAAGCCTGTTAGCCATGGGATCAGCATACGCCTTTGAATTAAAAAGCAATGATATTCAAGAAGGCCATCCAATGGCTAAAACCTTTGAATATAACAGTTGGGGTTGTGATGGTGGCAATCAGTCACCGCAACTGACATGGAGCGACGTTCCAGAGGGAACAAAGAGCTTTGCAATCACCGCCTATGACCCAGATGCCCCAACCGGCAGTGGTTTCTGGCATTGGGTCGCCTTTAATATTCCAGCTTCTGTGACCGAGTTACCGCGAGGTGTGGACATCAAAAAACTAGGGGGCCGAGAGTCTCGAATCGATTATGGTAGTGTTGGATTTGGTGGTGCTTGCCCACCAAAGGCCGATGGTATGCATCGTTACCAATTTACCGTCTGGGCGTTGCCAACAGAGAAACTCGATCTTAATCAGGACACACCATCTGCGGTTATCGGCTTTACGCTTAATAATATGGCGATAGGCAAAGCAAAACTGACTGCTACTTATACACGCTAACTTATTCAAGGGGGAATGATGAACCATCCATACCAAGTAACGTTATTTCGAGCCGAACAACTTCAACGACTCAGAAATGTGCGGATTCATTCCCCGAGTATTATTCAAATCATTTCTGGCAGTAAGCGACTTTTTTGGAAAGACAATGCCATGGATGTGTCGCACTCTCAATTGCTGCTTTGCGAAGCCGCTGCATCACTCAGCTTTGAAAACCTACCACAGAAAGGACGATTTCTTTCCAGAGTATTCAGTTTCCACTGCTTACCTACACAATCCATGTTAGAGACAAGCAGAAATCGTAGCCAAGAAGACGACCTACCAATCTTAGAAGCGACAAACGCATTACAAGACATACTCAATGCTTTGTTTTCATTTGAACAACACCACATGAGTAACGCAACCCAGAATTTCTGGGTGATGGGGCTTTACCAACAATTAGCGGAATACGGCGCGTTGCATCAGTTGTTCTCTGACTCAGAGACTCGATTTAGTCAAAAACTGAGTCGCTATCTTTCTCATTCCCCAAGCGAAGAACATGCCCTAGAAACCGTCGCACAACATTTCGCTATGAGTCGTGCTACTCTGATTCGTCGGTTAAAACAAGAAGGTACACAGTATCGAGAAGTACTGGCAGAAGTGCGTTTAAACCATGCTCTGTTTTTAATCCAAAACGGCTCTTATAACGTCGCACTATTAGCCCAATCGTGTGGATATCAATCCGAGGGTCGATTCAGCCAACGCTTCAAAGGAAAATTTGGTTTATCACCTCGAGACTATATTAAGACAGTGGCGGTCTAAGCTTGGAACAGAACCTATAACGTGATCCCATTAACCCTTTAGTTTGTGGGGTAATGTTACCCTTCTTACGGTTATTTTTTGCGAGAGGGAAAATTCAAATGCAGCAGGTCCTGATTATCGTCAATGATGCACCTTATGGTTCCGAGAAGCTCTTTAATGCCTTGCGACTCGCCATTCAACTCAATGAGCAAGACAGTCAGAACGTTAAGGTGAATCTATTTTTGCTTTCCGATGCTGTCACTGCAGTCTTACCAAGACAATTCCCGAACGAAGGCTACAACATACAACAAATGCTAGAGATAGTGATTGCCCAAGATAGTGAGGTCAAATTCTGCGGCTCTTGTATTCAGGCGCGTGGATTATCAGGACTTGATGTTATTGAAGGCTGTGAACTCGCCACAATGGATGATTTGGCAAATTGGGTATTAATGGCGGACAAAACAGTCAGTTTTTAGCTAGGTAATCATTCGGCTCTGAGCGATAGCTCTACCTAGCTATGCATTGAGAAGGCGCGACCACCTTCTCAATTCATATATAACTAAACTCTAAATGCCAGCAATTATTCGGCGTCTTGTTGCGGATTCTGTTCAGCGTTTATCTTCGCGTACGTGTGCAGCAGCTCAGTGAGTATTTTGACCCAGCCAAACGCATCTTGTGGCGGATCAATCAGCAGTTTTTCGACCTGTTCACAGTGCACCTCTAGGGTAATTGCCTGCTCTAAATTGAATGAGATGGCATAGAAATGCCACAAAACAAGTCGTGTCATTCGCTCACTGTTCTGTTTTGCATTTTCAGAATCATCAAATGCCTGTTGAATCTCGCTCAGAGCAATTGCCGTCATTCGCAACGTTGCGTCAAGACGGGCCGACATCATGCGCTCTTCGCTGTCCACTTCTTCTTGTTCAAAGGTAAACAGCTCACTCATAACATCTTCTGGCACCATTCGGCTAATCATTCGAAGGCTGAATTCTTCCAGTTCATGACGAGGCATGGTCACAAGGCAGTTAAAGGTGTAATCACGAAGCATAGTAAGTTGCTCTGGTTAACGATCAAATTGAACCGCGCATTCTAATCAGATTGCAGCAATTTTCCAATTTTTCCTATATTGCGGACCGTTTAGGTAACCCACACTATCAGGACTGCTACGCTAGTTTGTTAGGTTATCCGTCATCGCGTCCGCAACGGCAGCAAACTTGGCCAAGTCTTGCTTATCAATACCCGCCGTCATTTGAAGCAACATCGCTTTATCAATCTCAGCCACTTTACTCATGATGGTTTCACCTGCGGGCGTCAATATCAGGAAGTGGCTTCGCTTGTCTTCAGGGTTTGGAGCTTTCTCCAACAACCCTTCTGAAATCAAAGTATTAATAAGCCTTGTAACCTGAGCTTTATCTCTGCTTAGCAGGTTTGCAATATCAATTGATGTACAAGGTGCTCGCTTAGTAATGATCTTCATTACTCTGATATGCATCGGTGCTACATCGCAATCAAGGCTTTCAATTTGTTCACTCATTTGACGCTTCAGCGTATGGACGAGGCGGAAAATCGATTCAAGTGAGGTGTTTTCAGACATAGTGATCCTTAAAAATATAGTTGACATTATCAACCATAATACTTATAGTTGACATTATCAACTTAATTCTAAGCAATTTCAAGACTGGAGAACCTAAATGACGACACAAACAATGCCTGCTTCCCCTGTCACCAATGATGCAAGCACCCCTATCCTATATAAGGTGCTTGTCATTGTCAGTTTGATGACAGTGATTGGAGGAACTCTGACAGGTGTGATGACTTACATGAATGTCGGTTTACGTGAAACCTTTTACAGCGATTGGTTATCTTCATTTGCCCTAGCCGCTATCGTAATGATGCCTTTCGGGATGGTGATGATGACTTTACTTACTAAGCTCGCCAATCGACTGCTACCGTCAATAAGCGCGACATTTCGTAACCTCATCGTTGGGATAAGTATGGCGGTCGTAATGGAATCGCTATTGGCTTTCGTTACCGCAGCCAACAACATTGGATTTGCTGATATGACAGTATTCACCAATGAATGGTTCAAGGGCTTTATTGCCGCACTACCTGTTGGCCTAACGATCATGGTCGTTATGTCAATGACAGTGAAACCTAAAATCGAAACCTTCTTAAAAAGCTAGACTTTAGAATAATAATCCCCCTACAGGAGCGCACTATGAATTCACTCAATAGTAAACACAACACTTATCGAATCACTATCGAAGAAACTAATACTAAAGCGGAACGCGAGCTTCAAACCATGACGTTTGAAATCGAGGATAGAGAAGATATGTTTGCCATTGTCGAAAAAATGAAGCAGTCGAGTGGACTGGATGAGCAAGCGGCGACTCGTCTTGGAGTCAGTATCCGTCTATTAGGTCCTTTGATGATGCAAGATCGTAAGCATCCGCTATTCTCTGACTTTATGCCCCACTTCAAAACCTTCATGCAAAATTTGAAGAAGACCATTAAAGGACAATAGTCTTATCCTAGCCTCTCGGTAACGAGAGGCTTTTTGTTTCTCTCCTCATTAAATAAGATTCAACTACGCTTAATACTCTAACAATGACACTTTATTGACGGGGTTAGATATGAGCAAGAAGCTGGAAAATGCCACCAATCTATATATGGAAGGAATTCGCGATGGTCACGTAAGAGAAGCTGTGACCAAATATACAGGAATTCGTTATACCCAGCACAGTACTGGCGTCCGAAATGGAATTGAGGGTTTCGTGGAGTTTTTTGAGCCATTCATTGAACGCTGTCGAGTCAGAGATATCCAGATCATTCGCTCTGTTGTCGACGGACAATATGTTTTTGTTCAAGCTTATCAAGATATCAATAACGGAGAAGCTTATTGGCTCACAACTGACCTATTCGACACCGACCAACACGACAAGATAGTTGAGCATTGGGACGTCATTTCTGCCTATCAAAATAATCCGGATGACCAACTCGACCAGATTAGTGGGCCAACTGAAATCACTGATTTAGAGCACACCGAGTCCAACAAAGAACTAGTACGTCGCTTTCTTTGTGATGTGATGGTTCTTGGTCAAACGGAATCAAAAGACAACTACATCACGTTTGACGATATTCCCATTCATGCCTCCTCGAACGTGGTTCACCCATCAAAACTCATCGGCGCTTACAACCAGGTATTTAAAATCATCGGACAGGGTGATACGGTGGTGGCGTACAGTCGCGTAATCCATCAAAAACAAGAGTATGCGCGCTTTGAGATATTCAGAGTGAGTAATGCGAAAATAGTCGAAATTTGGATCAATGAAGAGCCTATTCCACCAAAGCATGAGTGGGTCAACGGCGGTAAATTCTAATCGCAGAACAGCACAGTTATCAGTGTACGAGGTAAACAGATGTCAAAAACAACCAAACTTGAGAACGAAGACAAGTTATTCAAAAAGGCATTGGAAGTTGGCTGCAAAATGGCAGCAATGCAGGGATATCCCATTCAGGATCAATCAGCGACACCAGCAACGAAAGCAAAAGCTCTCTATCACTTTCTCGTAGAAGTAAAACAAATCGTCCCTCTCCCGGAAGACAAAGAAGATGGACCTCACATCAAAAAACGACTCGCTATTTGGCTTCACAGTGCCTTACCCGACAATGACCCTCTGAAATAACGAATACGTCATGGAGCACTCCCTTTTTATAAGCTCCATGACATCTTCTTTATTGCTCTAACTCATCTTCTATCCAAACATTTCTAAAATCTGGCCACGACCAATCCGTAATGGATACTCCCTGCAACACTCCTTTCCAACGCAGTGTCTGTCTGTGGTGAAACAGCGGCGTGAGCCAGTTCTGATAATGCATCGTTGTGGCAATAGACTCTAGCTTCGCTAAATACTGAGTTACTTGGCTACTTTCACGAAGGCTGATCATTTCAGCCCTTAGCCACGCAGATGCATCGTCCGATAAACCTTGGTGTAAGATAGAATCTGACATCAACCATCGATACACAGAAATCGGCAAGTTGTCATCTACATTAAAACTGGCAATCACTAAAGGCTCACTGAGCTGACGGTGTTGCGACAACTTATGCATTTCTTCTAACGAGTAGACATTGATGGTGCAGTCTATACCCATTTGATTCAAAGTATGTTTCATCACCTGAGCGCAATCTTTTATTACCAGATGGTCGTAGACTGCTATATCCAGACAACTTGGAAGCGATGCCGGCTCTGGTTGACAAGGTTTAATCTGTGTCCAACTAGGTAGAAAGTTGTGAGCTGGAATCGACGCCATTAACAGTTCTGACAATTGATCATGCTGTAATATCGTTTCAGGTGAGAGCACACTCGCCAACCAACGCCGCTGTGCGAGGGTTAACTGTTGCTGACTGGCTGTATTGAACAACATATACAGGCAACCATTTTCGATTCTGGTCTGGGTACTTTCCTGAACATCACTGCGGTTTTCTATTAAATAGTCAGGCCGATCTAGAAGATTAGGCTGATCATAATGACCTAACTGAATACGTTCACTTGGTGTATTGGCTAATTGCCAAATCGTCACAGTGTCGGTCAAAGAACGCAGACCAAAATAAAAGTCGTTCGCTTGTAACCTTAAACGCTCGTCCGATTGCTCAACGACTTGGAAAGCTCCAGAACCGTCTATGGTTGCTACTATGGGGGAACTGATTTGCTTAGGAGGTTGAATGGAATAGCGCAAGTCAGAGAGCAATGCTGCAAAGCCTAGATCTGGACTACTAAGTTCAAACGTCACACTTTGCTTTGTAAAGGAGATAGTCACCACATGCGACAGTTCTTCGCGGTATTCTGGAAGCCCGTGCAATTGCTCAAATAGCTCTTTGATGAGTGCGGCGGTGATAACCTCACCGGAATGAAATTTAAGTTGCGGGCGAATATAAAAGCGCCAAATGGTAGCGTCTTCGTTGCTGGTCCACGCGTGAGAGAGCTGAGGGGTTAACTGCCCTTCTTTGTCACACCCTGTCAAACAAGCATAAACCTGCCTTACTAAGAATCGCTCGCTATTTCTCAATGGAGTGTGAGGCAACAGTTCATCGAATACGCGTCGATACGTTAGTTGAATATGCAGCTGATCTTCACGAACGATCGCACCTGAAGTTTGGCGCAGTAAAGCGGCAAACTGCTGTTGGTCATCTTCGAGGAACGTCATCGCATTTTCATAGTATCCAGCTTCAATCTGCACTCGAGCTAATACTTGGCGAATTTCGGCACGTTCAAAAGCAAGGTGTATTACCGAGCGCTGATTTCGCCCGACTTTGGGCTGCCAGGTAAGCCATTGTCGCTGTTGAAGCTCTTGCAACAAGGTGCGGCTGTGACGAGTCGTAGTACAAAGTTTTTCTGCCACCTCAGACAGAGAAATAAACACATCACACTTGGTTCCTAGAGGCAGTAAACGTTCATAATAATGCAGTGCGCGTTGGTCTTTCATTTCATCCCTCAATTACAGAAGAGTGCTGATTTCGAAGCACAATCAGGAAAATTACGATACATTTCCTTCCTCATTTAAATCCCATCGCCTCTATTTAGTACTAAAATTCGCTAATAAACACATATTGAGGAAGATTATACAAAAACATTCACTCTTTTTTCATTCCTCATATTAATCAATACTAGGTCTATAGTAGTTTTACTTACAGATTGTTGCTTGCAGCAAGCTCATTAGCGACAAATCCAAATCAATAAAGCAAATAAGCTTAGAGGTTTCATATGACTCAATTTCCGGATAACTTTCTGTGGGGTGGTGCAATTGCTGCCAACCAAGTTGAAGGTTCTTATAACCTTGATGGCAAAGGACTCTCGACCTCAGACATGCTGCCTTCAGGCATTTTGAGTCCTCATCAAACTCGCGATGAACGTACTCCTGGTATCAAAGATCTTGCTATCGACTTCTACAACCGTTATCCAGAAGACATTGCGCTTTTTGATGAGATGGGCTTTAACTGCTTGAGACTTTCTATCGCTTGGACTCGCATTTTTCCAAATGGTGACGACACACAGCCAAACGAAGCGGGACTCGCTTATTACGACCGTCTATTTGATGAGTTAGCGAAGTACAACATGACACCATTCGTGACCTTGTCTCACTACGAGATGCCTTACGCGTTAGTAGAAAACTACGGCGGCTGGGGTAATCGAAAACTGATTGAGATGTTTGAACGTTACGTTACAACGGTGTTTGAACGTTACAAAGACAAAGTGAAACTGTGGCTGACATTCAACGAAATCAACATGTCATTGCATGCACCTTTTACCGGGGTAGGTTTGCAAGAAGATGCTACAGAACAAGAAATCTATCAGGCTATCCATCATCAGTTGGTCGCCAATGCCAAAGCGGTAAAACTGTGCCAAAAGATCGTTCCAGATGGCAAGATTGGTAACATGCTGTTAGGCGCGTTAAACTACCCGTACACGTGCAACCCTGATGACGTGATCGCAGCGATGCACGAAAATAACAAATGGCTCTTCTTCGGAGATGTACAAACTCGTGGTCAATACCCAGGCTACATGTTGCGTTACTTCCGTGAAAACCAAATTGAACTCGATATTCACGACGGAGATTTAGAGACCATCGCACAAGCGTCAGTCGACTTCATTTCGTTTAGCTATTACGCCAGCGGCTGTGCAAGTGCCGATCCAAAGCAAAAAGAAGTAGGTAACATCGTTGACAGTGTACCGAACCCATATCTGGAGAAAAGCCAGTGGGGTTGGTTGATCGATCCGAAAGGACTGCGCATTTTGCTTAACTTCCTGCACGACCGATACCAAAAGCCGTTGTTTATTGTAGAAAATGGTTTAGGAGCAAGAGACGAAATTGATGCGAATGGCAACATTGAAGATGACTACCGCATCAAATACCTAAATGACCATTTAGTACAAGCGAGAGAAGCGATTGAAGATGGTGTTGAATTAATGGGATTTACTAGTTGGGGTCCTATCGATCTTGTAGCGAACTCCACCGCAGAAATGAGTAAGCGTTACGGTTTCATTTATGTCGACCGTCATGATGACGGCAACGGCACACTAGAACGTAAGCGTAAAAAAAGCTTCCATTGGTATCAAGAAGTGATTAAAACCCAAGGTAAATCACTAAGCGAATAACCAAAAAGAAAAAAGCCAGACAACTCGTCTGGCTTTTGTTTGCACGCTTTTTAAGGCAGCGCCAACGCCTTTTGTTTTAGCAAAGTGACAGGCACTCGCAGTATACGCATATTGGAACTATTGGTTTCGACAATCACAATTGCTGTTTCAGCATCAAGTTGATAAATATCTGAATAAGCCGATGCACCTTCGACCAATTGAATTGGACCTTTCCAGCTGTTGCCCTCGTCAAAACTAAACCATAAACCTAAGTCTTGACGATTGCTCGCTCCAGACGGACTACCTTGGGGATTGGTGAACAGCAGATATCGACTACCATCCGCTTCTTCGAAGCGAGTAATTGAAGCGTCGACGGTTCCAGAGCTTATACCTGGGAAAACATCGGCATTGTTACCGCTGAGCATAGCCCATGTTTTACCGCCATCTTCACTCAAGAACTGTTGACGCGGACCGTAATTAACACCACTTACGATCTTGTTAAAATCAAGGCGTGCAGTTAAGAGCAAATGACCATTATCTAGTTCAACAAGATCCGATTCACTCGGCTCAAGCGTTTCCAAACTGCTCGCACTCTTCCAACGATAAGGAAGCGGTAAGCTTGCCCCTGTTTGCCAGTTTTGACCACCGTCGTCACTGTACACAGACATGACGTTTAAGAAGTATCGGTCTAGTGTAATAGCGGGATATATTAGGCGTCCATTATGACTACCAGCAATCGCTTGCTGTCGTTCAAGCTGGATCCCGTGACCAGGCCCAGGGTTCACACTGGCGTGTCCGTAAAAGCTCATGGTATTGCCGGACTTCTGTTTACTCCAACCTAATTGTTCTAGGTCAGTCGTGGTACTCGCTGGATCTTGTTGAGCTAAATAAGCCGCATCTAGGCTAACCAAGGTCACGCCTGATTGCTCAAGAGCGATATCCTGTAGATGAATTCGGCCATCAACACTGCTGTCTGCGTTACCAAACTCCACAAGATTGCTACTCGACGTTTCACCTGACCAACTAGCCAGAGTATTGCCATCGACCAATAGAGACACTTGATTACTCAGGGCTGAATAGGCAATTTGGTATTGATGAAAACCATACACATCACCACTACTTAGCGCGACAACAACAGGCGAAGACTCACCATTTAATTGCGCGGTAAGCTGTCCTGACGGGTCTACAGCAAACGTCACCACAAAAGTACGAGCTCCATCTGCCGCCTGTATTCGGTTAGCAGCACCGTCAAAGATTCGTAGTGTGGCATTCAACTGCCAGTCCTGATTACTGTTTAGAGTGGCTGATTTACTGTAGAGCTCTGAACCTCCCCAACCTGCAATTTGATAGCTGTGCTCCTTCACTTGATGAGTCACATCCACCGGAGCCAGCCAATTTGAAGAAGCGATATCGTAGGTACTGTAGAAGACCCCACTTGGCATCCATGACTTGATCTTATCGCCATTCTGCGCGGCGTCAGTCGGCCAACGGACATAAGAAACAATAACACTGTCAGACGCTGAATCGTAAATAGGACGAGGATCAGAGAAATCATAGTCGTCGTTAGCGTTGATCTGCTCGGTTAAGTTCAATTCAGTATTCCATGTCACCCCTGAGTCGGTAGAGACGCGAGTAATAATATCATTGGTGTTGGCGGTTGAACCTGGGTCACCTCCCCCCACTCGTTTCTCTGCAAAGGCTGTCACCACACCGGGTGTTTTTGTGCTCGCAACTAGAGATGGTATGCGATCGGGGCCGTTGAAAATCACATCGCCTTGCACTTCGAACTCTATATTCTTGTATGCTGAGACACCATCGGTATAGGTTGAACCGTTACCCCACACCAACATATTTTGTGACGTTGGTGAAGGAGATATCTGATCGAGAATTAGCTGTCCATCGAAGTAAAAGCTCGCATTAGGGTTATCCCCCGGGTGAAAGACCAATTCGTACTTATGGTAGTCCGTTGCCGCCGCGCCTGTCGCCAGTACAGTAGTACCACTTCGACCTTCAAACTCCACCACTAGCTCACCAGCACTGTTTATGGATAAAATTGGCAACACACGCTGACTGCCATCGGCGTAATAGTTGGTGATCATGCCGCCACTAACCACGCGCATTTCAGTCGATAACCTCCAGCCGTAGTTCGTTGCTTGACTCTTTAACGCGTCAGATAACACCGTTTTCCACTGTGCTCGTCCGCCTTCACCTTGTGCGACCCATGCTGTTACCCCATCTACTGTTGATAGCGCACCACTACCACTTTGGCTATGATCTGCAATCCAGCCTTGTTCACTTGGCTGATCTTTGACGGGGTCAGTTGTTGCCATGTAATCAAACAGCTCTGCGTTTGCCAGCGGAGCGGTACCTATTGCCATAACGAGCCAAACTGCTTGTCGGTTTTTCCTAAAAACCATATTTGTTCCCTTCTGTCTAAATCCAAACTAACTCATGGTGTTACTTTGCGACAACGACTCGACAACGCTCTGAATCACAACAAAGTAGGCCCGAATAAAAAACTGAGTGACGCAAAATGGTCACTAGCATGCCATACAGCCTAGTTTACTTTTGCATTAATAAAAATTTACTTCATCGATCAAGATCGCAAAAAAATATATTTTCATTTAATAACTAAAAGGACAATAGCAACGTTTAGAAGGTAACGGAAATGCGCCCAGATCCACTAAGGGCGCACCAATTAGCTGTGTGCTTGAGTGCTGTCTCGAATGATAACTTGCACTGGGGGGATGTCGTAATTTGGTTTATTGCCACTGATAAGATCGAGTAGATATCTGACACCGATCTCACCCATTTCTGCAAATGGTTGGCGTACTGTAGTTAGACGAGGAATGTAGTATTCATCAATAGGAAGGTCATCAAAACCAATTACCGAAACATCTTCAGGGACTCGTAAACCGTACTGATGCAATGCTTGAATTACGCCAAACGCACTATGATCATTAGCTGCAAATATTGCAGTGGGCTTGGCACCGCCCTTTAATGCAGTCGTAAGATTTTGGAAAGCATTTCTTGATTCAAAGTGACCGTCGATAACCATACCGGGTTCTGCCACTAACCCTGCATTTTTCAGCGAGCGCAAATAACCGGCAATACGGTTCTCAGAATCAATATTGCCACTTGGTCCCGTCAAATGCATGATTTTCTTATGACCTAGCTGAACCAAATGGTTAGTGGCAAGATACCCCCCCATTTCATTATCAACGTTTATGAGAGGCAAAATTCCTTTACCTCTACGACACATCAATAATGTCGGGATCTTTCCTGTTAGTGCTGCGATATCTTCTTCTGCCAAATCACCACCGACAACTATAATGCCATCCACTTGCCGTGAAACCAGATCTTGAAGCTCGTGACGTTCACGGCTTTGTTCCCAGTTCGTGGTTTCGATAATAATATCGTAACTGTGGTTACGCATTCTACGATCCATGCCATATAGGATGCGGCTTACATAAGGGGTATCAAATGAAGGTGCAACAACACCGATCTTCATGTTCCGCTTTGTCTTAGGCTGGGCTTTACGACCTTTAGGTTTAAAACCAAGGTCAAAGATAGCCTTTTCGATGGTGTCGACTTTGTCTTTAGCGATGAAGGTCGTTCGATTTAAATAACGTGAGACGGTGCTTGGCGAAACGCCAGCTTTTCTAGCAACGTCGTATATGGTGGCTTTTTTCTCTTTCATATGGCCGATTTCACCGCATTCCTTTGTGTACTATTTCGGACAATTACCTCCACAGGAGGGACTTGGTAGTTTGGCTTAATTCCACTAATCAAATCAAGAGCATAACGTATCGCAATAGATCCCATGATTTCGAGTGGCTGTTTAACCGTGGTGAGTTGTGGAATTAGGTAGCTGGAAAATGGCAGATCATCAAAACCTATGAGTGAAATGTCATCCGGAACAGAATAGCCTTTTTGATGTAATGCCTGAATTGCTCCATAAGCGCTTTCATCATTAGACGCGAAGATAGCCGTAAACTCAATCCCTTGCTCTATTGTCTCTTTAACCACTTCAAGCGATTGCTCTGACTTAAACTCACCTTCAACAATCAACTCATCCAGCACTTCGATTCCCGCTTTTTCCAAACTGCGTTTATACCCGACTACCCGCTCATCAGAATCGTTATTACCGATGGCTCCGCGAAGATGAAGGATTCTGGTGTGACCTAACTGAATCAAATGATTGGTCGCTAAGTACCCACCAAGCTCATTATCGACTAAGACTTGAGGAATACCGGTAATGCTATCTGTAGGAGCTAGATAGACCGGACTTCCCAGTAGTAACACCGGCGTTTTGCCAAGGATCGTTTTTACTTCAGCATCATTTAGGTAGCTACCAATTAACACAATAGCATCGGCATTTCGCTGCTTAAACTGTTTGAGGATTTCAGTTTCGCGGGCTTTATTCCAATGGCTCGTTTCAACAATGATCTGGTATGAGTGGTTGAGCACAGTACTGTCCATGCCCTTTAATATTCTTGCGATATGTGGACTATCAAATGATGCAGCGACAACCCCAATCGACATACTGCGCTTGGTAATAGGTTGCGATTTTCGAGGTTTACTCTTGAACCCAGACTCAAACATCGCTTCTTCGATAGCACGCACTTTATCTTTAGCAATGAAGCTGGTTCGATTTAAGTAACGAGAAACAGTACTTGGAGAGACACCCGCTCGTTTTGCTACCTCGGTTAAGGTAACTTTGCTTTCCTTTTCTTTTTTCATGGTTCTACCAACATCAGCGCCCATAAAATAAAGCGCCTAAACATAGACGCTTTATAACTTACTCGAAACGGCAGGGTCAAACCGAGAGCGTTAACAAGTATTTCGGTTAAAGTCGCTCGGTTTCATCCAGCCTTGCAACGCACTCGTCTCTCCTAATGACGCGCCATTTGATTCGATCACTGACTTATACCAAAGTGCAGATTCCTTAGGCGTTCTCTTCATCGTTTCATAATCAACGTGAACCAAGCCGAAGCGCTGCTTGTAACCTTCCGCCCATTCAAAGTTATCGAGTATTGACCATTGGAAGTATCCCATGATGTCGACACCATTCGCGGCCGCTTCTTTCAAACCTAATAAGTAACGATGCAAGAAGTCGATGCGAGTCGTATCATACACTCTACCGTCTAAACTGACCCAATCATTGGTGCTAAGTCCATTTTCGGTGACAATAATCGGCTTGTTATAACGCTCATACAAAAATTCAGTGCCCCACTTGAGTGCTTCAGGCGTAATTGGCCAATCGAAATGGGTCTTCGGATAGTTATTCGGATACTCCACAACTTCTGGTGTCCCATCGGCTGCTGCACGTACCATTTCCGAGCTGTAGACATTAATTCCAACAAAATCCAAAGGCTGACAAATGGTTTCCATATCACCAGGTTTGATAATAGGTGCATCAGCGCCAAATAATGCCAATCCATCTTCTGGATATTCACCTTTGAATGCAGGATCCATCCACCAGCTCGCGTTAAACATTTCTTTATTAATAACATTAAAGGTATGCGCTTTTGCAGCTGCAATATCTTCTGGGCTGTTGGTCATAGGTACAGCGGTTCGGAAACAAGGTGCTGCCCCGACCTTAGCTGGACGTTTCGAATTGGACCGAATCACTTGTACCGCTTTACCGTGGGCAAGTAGTGCATTGTGCCACGCGCGATTCACTTCCTTCGCAGGGAGTTCAAGACCAGGGGCATGCATTCCCGTTTGGTGGCCAAGTCCAATGAAACATGCTTGCTCATTTAACGTAAACCAGTTTTCCACTCGATCAGACAAACGGTCGACAATCACTCGAGTATATTCAGCGAACCAATCGCTAGAGTCGTCATTTAACCATCCTCCTTTGTGGAACAGTGCCATCGGATAATCCCAATGAAATAACGTTACCCAAGGTGAAATGCCTTTAGCAAGCAACTCATCAACCAAACGGTCGTAAAAATCCAACCCTTGAGTATTCACTTTACCAGTTCCTTCTGGCATCACCCTTGGCCACATAATACTCAATCGATACGCTTGTAGAGCGATTGACTGCATGATTTTTACGTCTTCTTCATAGCGATTGTAGTGGTCGCAAGCCATAAATCCTGTGTTTCCGCCCTTTACGAATCCATCACGGCGAGAGCACATGTCCCAGACGGAATCTGCACAGCCATCAACACCTTGGGTATTACCTTCAATTTGATAACTGGCGGCAGCTGCCCCCCAAATAAAATCATCTTTGAAAGCCATCGTTTCTCCTTAATCTCATCTGCTTTGGTTTGTGTGACTTACAACACTTCACGCTTGCTTTGTAATCACTCAAGGCTAAACAAATTAATGCGCTAATTGAGTGATATCTGTCTCACTACTTCTGCTGCAGATTTTATTTATATCGAAACCATGAACCATATTTAGAAATACAACAAAGCCATGAAATATCTTTTTATTTTTCACAATTTAACCATATAAATCAAATATTTATGATGAAAAATATTTCATGCCCGTTAGTTTTATAAATTAGACATGGTGGATTAGATCACAAAACATCTCATTATTGTTCGTTAGCATAAATTTAGAAATTCACTCGCTGCATGTTTGTCATGTCCATATTCAGTCGGATTTATATAGAGACCTTAAGCAACAATGAAATTAGATAATACATATTACGAAAAGCTGTACGCTGGAATCTTAGGCAAGATAATTGGAGTGTATGCAGGACGACCTTTTGAGGGTTGGGTTAACGAGCATATCGTTGACCAATTCGGTGAGATAAACCGCTACGTCAACGAACAAGTTAACCATCCTCTTATCGTCAGTGATGACGACATTACCGGCACCTTTATGTTCACTCACGCTTTGGAAGATCATGAGTATCGCTCTGACTTTTCTAGCCAGCACCTTGGTCAATCTTGGCTTGATAATTTAATCGAAGGAAAAACCATTCTTTGGTGGGGTGGCTATGGACAATCGACCGAGCACACTGCTTGGCTCAATTTAAGAAATGGGTTTGAAGCACCGCATAGTGGCTCAATAGAAACCAACGGAAAAACCGTCGCAGAACAAATAGGCGCACAGATTTTTATTGATGGCTGGGCACTCATCAACCCTGCAATGCCAGATAAAGCCGCGCAGATGGCAACTGAAGCCGCTAAGGTTAGCCACGACGGTGAAGCCGTTCACGCCGCAGTTCTACTTGCCGTTATGGAGTCTCAAGCGTTTATTGAAACCGACTTGCACGCTCTCATCGATCTCGGCCTGAGTTATATCCCTAAAGAATCGAAAATTGCCGAAGTCATTAACGCAGTTCGTGGCTGGCATGAAGAGAATCCACGTGATTGGAATTGGGCATTTTCGCAGCTTAAAACTCACTATGGCTACGACAAGTTTGACGGCACTTGTCATGTAATTCCTAACCATGGATTAATCATTTTATCTCTTCTTTACGGAGGTGAAAGCTTCCACGAATCAATGAAAATTGTGAATACATTAGGTTGGGATACCGACTGTAACGCGGCGAACGTAGGTTGTCTCAATGGTATTAGGTTAGGCTTAGCCGCTCTTGATGATGGCTTTGATTGGCGCACACCAGTCGCGGATAGAATTCTTCTTCCAAGTGCCAATATTCAAGATCATATTTTCGATGCAGTTCAAGAAGCCGATAAGCTCTATGCAATCGCTCATCAATTACATCATAATGAGCGCCTACCCAAACGTCCTAGATTCCACTTTACGCCTAAAGGGTCATTGCAAGGTTTTGCTATTAACCCTGACTTGAACTACAACCAAAACGCACGCCTTAGCAACAGTGAGCAAGCGCTGCGACTAGACTTCTCGCATTTGGTATGTGGTGTTCCGTTGCAAGTGAGTACCGCAACACATACGCCACTAGATAGTAAAGTAAACGAATCGTCGTACCACATTGTCGGCAGTCCTACACTCTATCCGTCTCAAACTATCGAAGCGAGCGTGTCAGGTGCAACCGATTATGACCACGCCAGTGTCAGTTTCTACGTCGAAACTTACGACAGTCAAATGAACGTTGAGCGCATTTTTAGTGAACCATTCACCTTGTCAACGCAACCACAAACTCATCAATGGACTCTACCAAAACTCGATAACGTAATGATTGCCACTGTTGGGCTGCAAATTAGTAACCCACACTCAGGAAACGATGCTGGATATATCAAGCTGCATTCATTGGACTGGCAAGGCACGCCATCGCAAACCATAGGCATTGATAGCAACCCTATCCATGAAATATGGGAAAGCAGCTTTATCAATACTATGGATACCTGCATCAAGTTCGACAACCAGGATATCTACCGCTTAGTCAATAACGACGCATCTCACCCTGGGCTTTACGTATACGGCAGTAAAGACTGGCACGACTACTCTTTATCTATCGCGCTCAAACCTCAAATAAAACAAGCTTTTGGTCCGATAGTTCGCTACCAAGGGTTGGAACGTTACTACCGAGTCGAACTCAATACGAATGATCAGATCTCATTGATACGTAGAGAGTTTGGCAAAGATGTCGTTATCGCCATAGAGCCATTCCCGTGGCAACCACACGAGCGCTATCACTTCGACCTTTCAGTGAACGGCAATTTGTTTGCTTGCTCGATTAACGGCAAACAAGTTCTGACGTCCATTGATGAAACCATGCCTGAGACCTATCAGTCTGGCGGTGTAGGTTTTTACAACCAATTGGGCCCTGTACACTTCACGGATATGACGGTAGTCGCACTCTAGAACAAACTAACGCTTACCTGACCTAGCGACCAAATTGGTCGCTAGCATCAACCACAAAGTGACTCAGCACTGAAGAACAAAAACTGAGCGCTTACCCTAATAAGAAAGAGATAGAGCAATGAAAACAGCATTAAAATACTCCAAACTTGTCTCTGCTATCGCGCTAGCAACACTGTCTGGCACGGCATTGGCGCAAACGACGCTAAATGTGGCAGCATTTGCAAACTACGACCAGGCAATTCGTATGGCGATCCCGATGTTTGAAAAAGAGAATCCAGACATCAAAATCAACCTAACCTCACTGGCATTCGATGACCACCACACAGCGATGACAACCTCACTGTCGACAGGTGCGAACGTACCCGATGTAATGGCAATTGAAGTGGGCTATATCGGCCGATTCGCTAACGCAGGCGGCTTGGAAGATCTTAATCAACCACCATACAACGCAGGCACATTTGCTGATACTTTCTCACCATTTACAGTACCTTTAGGCCAAAACAACAAAGGCGAGCAGTCAAGCTTACCTGTTGATATCGGCCCGGGTGCGATTTTCTATCACAGTGAAGTATTG
Source organism: Vibrio sp. CyArs1 (assembly GCF_022432925.1). Taxonomy (NCBI): domain Bacteria; kingdom Pseudomonadati; phylum Pseudomonadota; class Gammaproteobacteria; order Vibrionales; family Vibrionaceae; genus Vibrio; species Vibrio sp. CyArs1. Next base: position 762,878 of record NZ_JAKRBO010000001.1, read on the forward strand.
GCTAAAGCTGGTGTGACCCAAGAAGAACTGCTGCGTGACTGGGACTCATTCATTGAGTCTGGCAAGAAAATCAAACAGAAAACTGGCTCCTACCTTGTTGCAGACGCGGTGGACATTAAAGATATCGTTATCCGCTCAGGCCTCAAAGATGGCGAATCTATCTACTTCGATCAAGACAACAAAATCATGGTCGAGTCCGATCGTTTTAAAGAAGCTTTCAAACTCGCAAAACAAGTGCGTGATGCTCATCTCGATGCGCAGGTAAAAGCGTGGAGCACGGAGTGGACCGAAGGTCTGCGTCGCGGTGATATTGCCAGCCAGATGATGGGTTCTTGGCTTGGTGGTCACTTTAACGGCTGGATCTCTCCGGGAGAAAACGTCTGGCGCACCGCAGACCTTCCTGCTAATACATTTGCAAGCTGGGGTGGCTCATTCTTGGCAATTCCAAAGCGCGCGGAGCATAAAGATGAAGCATGGAAGTTCATTGAGTTCATGAGCCAACGTGTTGATATTCAGATGGAAGTGTTCGAGCAGCTTAATATCTTCCCTTCTCTTATCGAAGCGCAAAATTCTGAATTCATGGAACAGCCTGTTGAATACTTAGGTGGAACTCAAGCTCGCATGCAATGGAAACTGGCCGCTGCCAACATCCCTGCAATTAAGGCACATCGACATGACCCTATCGCCGAGCAGATCGTCGATGACGCGCTTCAATCGGTACTGACTCGTAATGTAGAGATCGATAAGGCGCTATCAGATGCCGCCCGTCAAATTAAGCGCCGCGCTCGTCGTTAATCCCGTTTCATCAATTTTTAAGACATCCTCCTAGCGATTGCTAGGAGTGATGCTCGATTTAGGTAAGTAGAAAACTATGGCTTCTGTAACATTTAAGAACTTAAAAAAGCGCTACGGCAAAACTGAAGTCGTTAAGCAGTTTGATCTGCATATTAACGATGGGGAGTTTGTCGTATTTCTGGGACCATCTGGCTGCGGAAAATCCACGACGCTGCGCATGTTGGCGGGATTAGAAGAGATTTCTGAGGGCGAGATCTATATCGGAGACCGCTTAGTCAACGACCTTCACCCAACTGACCGCGATACCGCCATGGTTTTTCAAAGCTATGCCCTTTACCCACATATGACGGTAGAACAAAACATTGCTTTTCCACTTAAAATGGCTGGTCGCAACAAAGATGATATCAAACAGCAAGTAGCTGCCGTAGCGGACTCCTTGGAGCTCACTCCGTTACTCAAACGTTATCCTAAAGCCTTATCTGGTGGCCAAAGACAGCGCGTAGCCATGGGACGAGCGATGGTCCGTGTCCCTTCTGTCTTTCTGTTTGATGAGCCACTGTCAAACCTTGATACCAAATTAAGAGGCAGCATGCGCGCTGAAATCAAAGCGATGCATCAGAAGTTAAAAACGACCACTCTTTATGTTACTCATGATCAAGTAGAAGCCATGAGTCTCGCCGATAGAGTCGTGATTTTAAAAGATGGCTACGTGGCACAAATTGGCACACCTAAAGAGATTTTCGACGCACCATCGTGTCGTTTTGTCGCAACCTTTATCGGTAGCCCTGAAATGAACATGATTCCCGCGACTATGCCCCACTCACGTGGACTGAATATCAGCAATCAAGTTGTTGAACTTGACCGCTGCTTGCACAATTCACATGAAGGCATCGAGTATGGAGTACGTCCAAGCGATTTGTATCTTAATAAACAAGCCATTGAATCAGACAGCATAGCCAGCGTTAAAGTACGCTTGATTCACGCTGAACTTCTGGGATCTATGTATCACTTACACTGCCAGTTAGGTGACAACAAAATTCTTGCCGAAATCGATTCGTCAGACTCCCTCACTCGACTTGAAGGTGAAGACATCGAGCTGTTTTTCGATGTTAAACGAACGCATGTATTTAATGCCGAAGGCAAAGTTTTACATGCAGCCTAATCGAGTATCGTTACAGGAAGTCCAACCATGTCTGTCAGCATAACCTCTACCAATAAACCCAGTGAAAACACTGGTACTTGGCATCAATGGCGAGCCAAGAGTCATAAATGGGTACCCTACCTGTTTATTAGTCCATTTTTCATTATTTTCTTAGCATTTGGTGTGTTCCCAATGCTGTTCTCCCTCTATCTTTCCTTTCATTATTGGGAGCCAGCGGCTGGTCTCAGTGCGATGGAGTGGGTGGGTTGGGAAAACTACCAATTTGCGCTTACCGACGATTGGTTCCACAAATCTCTCTACAACACATTCTGGATGGCACTGGCATCAGGCGTTCCACAACATTTAGTCGCCATACCTCTGGCTTTCTTCATCCATACCAGTTTTAAGCGTGCCAGAAATGGAGTCATCGGCGTCTACTTTCTGCCTTACATTACTTCAACCGTTGCGGTGGCGATGATCTTTACTACGCTATTTTCACGAGACTATGGCTTAGTAAATATGGTCCTTACCTCTATAGGTACTATTTCCATTGGCGGTATAGAGCCGTTTGCATGGATCTTCCCAACGCAAAACATCGACTGGAATCAGCCCGAATATACTAAAGGCATGATTTCATTCGTGGTGTTTTGGCGTTATGTGGGTTGGAATACCATTCTCTACCTCTCAGCGATGCAAACTATTCCAAAAGACCTGTATGAAGCTGCCACCATTGATGGGGCAAGCAGAATAAAGCAGTTCTTCTACATTACGCTGCCAATGCTTAAACCGATGATGTTCTTCGCGATTACGCTGTCGATCATTGGTAGTCTACAAATTTTCGAAGAACCCTTCATCATTACCAATGGGACGGGCGGTATAGACCAAGCCGGTAAATCTGCGGCTATGCATATGTACATTACTGCATTCCAAGAAGGTGATTTTGGTACTGCCTCCGCGATCTCTTGGATTCTATTTATGATTATTGCCGCTCTATCTTGGGGCAACAACAAACTGTTCTCTGAGAAAAACCGAGGAGCAAACGATGAAGACTAATTTCTCCGCAGGACAAATCACCGCCTACAGTTTCGTCGCCTTTGGTGCGATCGTTATGTTAGCTCCGTTCTACTTTATGTTTGTTTTTGCGACCCACGATAATACGGCCATTATGTCGGTGCCGCCTCCACTGTGGTTTGGTGACGAGTTAGGCAACAACTTAACCGCGCTCATTGATTACTTACCCTACTTTTGGAAAAACTTAGGTTGGAGCTTCTACATTGCTGCTATCACAACAGCCTTGAACCTGCTGTTTTGTTCACTTGCTGGCTATGCATTTGCTATGTTTGAGTTTCGATACAAAAAGATGTTGTTCGTGTTCATTATGGGCACACTCATGCTACCCGCGTTTTTGAGCATGATTCCGACCGCTTTAATCATGTCGATTCTCGGTTGGATGAATACGCCAAAAGCGCTCTATGTCCCTATGGCATGTGGGGCGATGGGCATCTTCTTGATGAGACAATATATCGGCAGCGCCATTCCAAGAGAGCTGATTGAAGCGGCGAGAATGGACGGTTGTAGCGAGTTCGGAATTTACTGGCGCATTGTTGTGCCATTGATCAAACCTGCGTTGGGTACGCTGGGTCTTGTGGTATTCATTGGTCAATGGAATAACTTCATGGGTCCACTGGTTGTTATGAACGATATGGAAATGTACACCGTTCCGCTCGCGTTGCGTGCGTTGCAAGGTAGTACCGGACTGGTTCCTTACGGCGCAATTTTCAGTGGAGTCGCTATCGCCGTGCTACCGCTCATGGTGATGTTTGTGATCAGCTCTCGTAAGCTTATCGACGGCTTAACCGCAGGAGCCGTGAAAGGTTAATCCTAACTAACTGGGCGCTTAATACCAAAGCGCCCTTCGTTCTGTCCTCTGCCGCTCAATTCACCAGCAACCAAATTTCATATGGTTGTATAGCCATCTCTTTCAATCTATAGTGTTTGCTTATAACTACAATATAAATGACCCAAGGATTAGGAGTGGTAACATGAAAAAGTATCAAGCACTATTGGCAATGGGCGCTCTTATAGTGATCGCAGGTTGTGCACCATCAAATGAATATCGCAATAACCAAGAAATTGGCAACAAAATGGAGCAAGACGCTCAGCGTGAAAAAGAGATTTGCACTGCGTTAGGCGATATTAACTGCGCTCAGCAGTAACCAATTCTACCCTCTTACGCTCGGTAAGAGGGTGACTTATCTTACTCTTCCTGATAGTAGTCAATTACGGCGAGCAAACCGATTAATGCCGCATTGTAGTCAATGGCAAACTCATTCACAGCGTACGACTTTTCATCATCAACATAACTCAGCATTCCCAAGTCTTTAGGCGCGATGCCTGCTTGCCCTTTTATATTTGGTCCTCCCACCAAGAAACCTGGGAGACTTACACCTGTGCCAATTCGATATAAATGATGGAGATGTCTTACCGCATGAGTTCCAAAGTGGGTCACGTAACTCATATTAAAACCATTCGCTCCAAGCAAGTAGTCTAGTTGAGCTTGAACCAACCACTGGTAATCCCGTTTACCAGAGATAATATCGCTCCAAGCAAGCAAGATACCAATCTCGGCAACCATTTTGTTGGAACCCCAAATGAACTTTCGGTTAGCAACATAGAAGGGTGATTGCTGAGCGCTCTTAGCATAATCACGCGCGACACTATCTAGATCCCTTTTCATAGATTCAACCAACTTGGTGTTGGTTTCAGTCATAATGTGCCATACCCCCATAAGCGCTGGATTTTTCCATTCAAAAAAATCGAGCATTGGGCGTCCGGTGGCAACAAGCTGGGAATAATGCGACTCAACATAGGACAGATAACTCTCTTTGTTAGCTGTGATATAGAGTTCTGCTGCCGCCCAAATTCTATCGTCGACGTCAGTCTCCAGCGCAATTTCTTTATCAAACTGGTTGTAAATGTAAGGGCCAGAACCACTGTCGTCCTCTTTTTGCCAATCGATATATTGCTCAGGTTGAGTCTCTAAATAACGCCATGCCAATTCTGCCGCAGCGAGCATTTGCTTTGACAAGGTTTTATCAAATGGTTGATAGATGCGCGATGCGAACGCTAGTGTAGCGGCGAACTTTGCGGTATCTGGCGTACTGACGCCATAGATATATCGAGTTTGGGTATCCAACCAAGGTGGAATTTTAGCAGGCCACATCGCACCAGATAGCTTGCGATACACTGCTCCGTCTTTGCGCTGCATCTTCATCATCCAGTTCAGCTCATATAGCGCTTCAACTAAGATTGGGGGCATTTCTCCGTTAGGAGAATCAAACTGATTCGGTGACTGTCGATAAGCTTCAAGCATTCTCGCTACGGTAATTGTCGCCGTGGCGATATATTTACCAAAGTCACCAGCATCATACCAACCTCCACTAGCATCAATAACTGTCCCTTTAGGGTTAAACTCATCACCACGAAAAATCTCACCGTCTTTGATATGACTTGGCGGCCTCGCCATGCCTGTTACTGGTGAATACACGGCCTCACCAGAGCGCTGCAAAAGCAACGCGTGTACTAAAGCAGTTTGCAATCCTTGGTACACATTGTTTTTTATTTCGAAGGGTACCGAACGCTTATCTGCTGATTTTAGGACATACCAGCCAGGTTCGGCGACAACAGAAAAGTCAGCAACATAAACCGGTTTGCCGTTGGGTAAATGGCTATTGTAGGTCAGAGGAAACCGAGCGACCTTAGCGTCATTGGGAATGGTAAGAAGATCAAGGTGCTTGCTTTCTGGATCGACCCAATACGCCCGTTTATTTGCGGAAGGTTCATAACCTAATTGGTTAACGACAATATCGTTGGCGTACGTCACCCAAGACAACATCACCGTAGCCCAAATCATCAAACCTTTCATCGCGACTCCTTTACCGTCTTCCACCGAGAATATCGTTTGAAAGCAGTCTAGTAATCGGTTGATTGGTTTCCAGTAAACCCGCGATTAATTGCTTGAAATGTCGTGGGAAGTAGAGGGAAGCAATGACTTCAGATAAAAACGGCTACGCTTACCTACCTCATCTTTAGTTTCCTTGGAATAAGCTCAACTCCATGCTTATAACGCTTCGCAGACGCGTTTAACGCCAGCTCCAAAGCGCTATCGCAAATCAGCTCAAACTGCTGAGGTAACGAGTTTACTTTGGTCGGAAGAAAATCCAATAAACGGTTGTCACCAAATGTGGCGAGTTTAATCTTGCTCATTAACTCGGGCTGTTCGATAAGGACATCCAACACCCCCTCAAGCAAGGTATAAGACGTTGTCACAATAGCATCAGGAATAGAGTTCGCCTCAACCCAGTCACTAAACATACGCTTACCTTCGTCGTTATTAAAGTGCTCACCATACGTTACGTAACACTCGATACCCGCATCTTTCGCCGCGGACTCAAAACCCAACTGACGTTCACGAGAAATATTCAGTTCGGGCAGAGCTCCGATAAGTCCAACCGATTGCGTGCTGGTATCGATAACCGAGTTAGTGAGTTCAAACGCTGCACCAAAATCTTCACTAATCACACAACTAAAGTGTTCATCGTCCAACGAACGGTCAATCGCAATCACAGGGGTGCCACGATTTTGGATCGTAAGATAAAAGTCACTGGCTTCTGTTATAGCACTGGCAACAAACAACGCATCAATTCGACGAGAAACCAAGGCATCAGCTACAAGTTTTTCCGTTTCAGGATCATCATCTGAGCAACCGATTAGAATTTGGAACCCTGCTTTACGAGAGTTTTGTTCGAGCAGTTTTGCAATACGTGCATAACTGGTGTTCTCCAAATCAGGAATGATCAAACCAAATGAACGACTATGGCCAGCACGGAGTGATGATGCCGCATGATCTGGGCGGTAATTATGCTGTTCGACAACGGCCATTACCTTTTTTTGGGTTTTTTCAGAAATTCGATATTTCTGTGCTTTACCGTTGATTACATAGCTTGCTGTGGTCTTTGAGACCCCCGCTAACTTCGCTATTTCATCTAAAGTCATAACTCGATCCTTTTTGTGCGATGGATCATATAAATGAATTCCAACCTAACTGACAAGTTGAATTATAAGCTGAATCGGTTCAGTATAAAAGCTGAAAGGATTCAGCAAAGTTCACAGTTTTGAAAACTGACCTATATTTACAGTGACGTTGTCAGATAAAAATGTCAGTGAACATAGGAACTAGCACAGCAAAGTCGGTACAGCAAATACGCTTTGCTGAATTTTTTTAAAATTTTGCTGAATCGATTCAGTTTAGCTTAAAGCAGAACAAAGAATCGATTCAAGAACAAGAATAACGTGGGTGAGCGAACATGCTTGAACTAAACAGTAGTAACATCAAACTAAATCAATCGTCGGACGACAAACTAAGCGCAATCAAAGTGATTGCTGCTGATCTAACAGAAAAGGGCTTAGTTCAAGAAGGTTATGTCGACGGTATGCTTAATCGTGAAGGTCAAAACTCTACCTTCTTGGGCAACGGTATTGCCATTCCACACGGCACAACAGACACACGCGGTCTTGTAAAACAAACTGGTGTTGCGGTTCATCACTTCCCTAACGGTGTTGATTGGGGCGACGGCAACACTGCTTACGTCGCAATTGGTATTGCCGCAAAATCAGATGAGCACTTAGGCATCCTAAAACAGCTTACCAAAGTACTGTCTGCTGACGGCGTTGAACAAAAGCTTAAGCAAGCGAAGTCAGCAAACGAAATCATCGCCCTACTTAATGGTGATGTTCAGCTTGAAGCAGATTTTGACGCATCACTTATCCAACTTAACTTCCCTGCAAGCGACATGGTTCAAATGGCAGCAGTCGCTGGCGGTCTGCTAAAAAATACTGGCGGTGCTGGAACAGAATTCGTTGCAGACCTAGTGACTAAATCCCCTACTCACTTAGGTAAAGGTTTGTGGCTAGTGAGCAGCGACAAGGCGGTGACTCGCACAGGTATGGCGTTTGTTTCAACCATCAATCAATGTGAGTTAGACGGTACACCAGTACACGCTCTGATCGCATTCGCAGCTTGTAACAATGCTCACCAATCTATGCTCAACAAAATCACTGAAGTGGTATTCAAGCAAGAGCAAGAGAAGTTGCTATCACTATCCGCAGAACAGGTGCTGGGTTTCTTCACTGGCGAAGAAGTAGCAAGTGCCGATGCAACTGACGGAAACGTTGCAGTATTTAAGATTAAGAATGCGCATGGTTTGCACGCTCGTCCGGGTGCAATGTTAGTGGCAGAAGCGAAGAAGTTCGAATCAACCATTACGGTTTCTAACCTAAACGGTGAAGGTAAAGCGGTTAACGCGAAGAGCCTAATGAAAGTGATTGCTCTAGGTGTAAAACATGGTCACGAATTGCAGTTCTCTGCTGAAGGCCCTGATGCAGCAGAGGCACTAGAAGCCATTGGTAAAGCGATCGCTTCCGGCCTTGGTGAAGGTTAAGGAGGTCGTCATGACAGCACAAACCAATAAAGTGGTAACCATTACACTTAACCCCGCATTAGATCTCACAGGGAGTTTAGATACCTTAAACACAGGTTCGGTGAGTCTGGTTAATCAAGGCTCTCTACATGCTGCGGGGAAAGGTGTCAACGTAGCGAAAGTACTTAGTGATTTAGGCGCAGACGTTACTGTGACAGGTTTCCTAGGCAGCGACAACCAAGAGCTGTTCTGCCAACTTTTCGAGCAGATGGGTGCCAAAGACCATTTTATTCGAGTCTCAGGCTCTACTCGCATCAACGTGAAACTGGTCGAGAAGAACGGCGCAGTGAGCGACATTAACTTCCCAGGTGTAGAAGTCGACGAAGCAGCAATCCGTCAATTTGAAGCCACGCTTGATGAGTTGATGCAAGAGCACGATTACTTTGTCTTCGCGGGGAGTTTGCCTCGCGGTATTAGTAGCGAGCAATGTGCAAATTGGATCGAACGATTAGAGCAAAAAGGCAAACGCGTACTGTTCGATAGCAGCCGCGAAGCGCTTGCCAAAGGTCTAGATTCTAAGCCATGGCTAATCAAACCTAACGACGAAGAACTGTCTCAGTTCGTTGGTCGTCATTTAGAAACTCAAGAACAATGTTTAGAAGCAGCAGAGTCAATTTCAGACAAAGGCATTACCAATATTGTTGTTTCTATGGGTGCCGATGGCGTGCTTTGGTTTGAAAACAACCAATGGCTACAAGCAAAACCACCAAGAATGAATGTCGTTAGCACCGTTGGTGCAGGCGACACTCTGGTTGCAGGACTATGTTGGGGTCACATGCAATCATTCGCTAAAGAAGAATTACTCTCCTTTGCAACTGCACTGTCTGCTTTGGCGGTAAGTCAAGTGGGTGTTGGAGTGCCAAGCATTGAAGAAGTTAAATCACTACAACAACAAATACTGTTACAAGAGCTGAGCCGCTAATCGATCCGAATCTTTGATTCTGATTTTGTGGCACTTATGGACACAAAGGTCAAACCTATGAAAATTTCAATTATTACAGCCTGCCCTAGTGGGGTAGCAAACAGCATTATCGCAGCCGGATTGCTCGATCAAGCGGCTAAAGCACTTGGATATGATGCAACTATCGAATGTCACTCAAGTGTTGTTGAAACACAAACACTGACTGACGCGCAAATTGCTGACTCGGAAGTGGTGATTGTTGCCGCAAATGCGCCTGTGGATACACAGCGCCTAGTAGGTAAGAAAGTCTACCAAGCGAGCATTTCCGAGTGCACAACGGATCCAAAAGCGTTCCTAGCTAACGCAATCGAAAAAGCGACTGAGCTAACCGAAGGTACATCAGTTACTCCAGTTGCAGTTGAACAAACTGGTGGCGCGAAGAAAATCGTTGCTATCACGGCCTGTCCAACAGGTGTTGCACACACCTTCATGGCAGCAGAAGCACTAGAAGAACACGGTAAACGTCTAGGTCACACAATTAAAGTGGAAACTCGCGGCTCAGTAGGCGCCAAAAACCAGCTAACTGCTCAAGAGATCGCTGATGCTGACTTAGTCATCATTGCCGCTGATATTGAAGTGCCGCTTGATCGCTTTGACGGCAAGCTTTTGTACAAAACCAGTACTGGTCTAGCACTTAAGAAAACTGAACAAGAAATAGATAAGGCCTTCGCTTCAGCGACTACTTACACTCACTCTGGTGCAAGTAACCAAGCAGGCGCAACAGAAGAGAAAAAAGGCGTTTATAAGCACCTCATGACTGGCGTATCTCACATGCTACCTGTTGTTGTAGCAGGTGGCTTGATCATCGCTCTGTCGTTCGTATTCGGTATCGAAGCATTTAAAGAAGAAGGCACACTAGCGGCTGCGCTAATGACCATCGGTGGTGGCAGCGCATTTGCTCTGATGATCCCTGTATTAGCAGGCTTCATTGCATTCTCAATCGCAGACCGTCCGGGTCTAGCTCCGGGTTTAATCGGCGGTATGCTGGCAAGCTCTACAGGTGCAGGTTTCCTTGGTGGTATCGCAGCAGGTTTCATTGCGGGTTATTCAGCGAAGTTGATTGCTGACAAAGTGTCTCTGCCACAGTCAATGGAAGCGCTTAAACCTATTTTGATCATCCCATTCCTAGCAAGTTTGTTCACTGGTTTGGTCATGATCTACATCGTTGGTGGTCCAGTTGCAGGCATCATGGCAGCAATGACTGACTTCCTAAACAACATGGGCAGCGCGAACGCAGTTCTGCTGGGTATTATCCTTGGTGCAATGATGTGCTTCGACCTAGGTGGTCCAGTCAACAAGGCAGCATACACCTTTGGTGTTGGTCTACTAGCTTCTCAAACCTACGCTCCAATGGCAGCAATCATGGCTGCAGGTATGGTTCCTGCATTAGGTATGGGCTTGGCAACGTTCCTAGCTAAAGATAAGTTCGAAGCAGGTGAGCGTGAAGCGGGTAAAGCATCTTTTGTACTGGGTATGTGCTTCATCTCTGAAGGTGCGATTCCATTCGCAGCAAAAGACCCAATGCGTGTTATCCCATCTTGTATGATTGGTGGTGCGTTAACAGGTGCTCTATCTATGTTAGTCGGTGCGAAACTAATGGCGCCACACGGTGGTCTGTTTGTTCTACTGATTCCAGGTGCAATCTCACCAGTGCTTATGTACCTAGTGGCTATCGCGGCAGGTACGGCAGTAACTGGCTTCACTTACGCTTTCCTAAAGCGTCGTGAAGAAAGCAAAGAAGTGGCGACAGCCTAACCCATTTAAAAGTCCAAGTGAGCCTACTCACTTGGCACTATGCCACCCCCAAATAGGCATTTTCAGCGCTGCTCCTCGCAGCGCTTTTTTGTGTTTTTACTATTAGCTTGTATTCCGTCCCTTTGGGCTCCATATTCCTTATGACTTGTTAACGAACTCTGAATACCATGGAACATTTACTACGCCTAGCGAACTCAATTCCGCATACCCTCTCGGTCCAAATCTTACTTGCGATCGTGCTATTTCTTGGTTATTACCTGTTTACTAAGCTGGTAAATGGTTGGATTAAACGGTTATCAGAAACCAAGAAAGTATCTGCCGCTAGAAGCAGTTTTATCCTGAGAACTTTCAATATCGCTTTTGCCTTCATATTTATTGCCATATTCTCTATTACTGTGGGTGTTGGATACGGCGACTTATCACTGTTCTTCTCCTCAGTTTTTGCAGTATTAGGTGTCGCTCTCGTCGCACAGTGGTCAATGTTGAGCAACATAACCGCGAGTTTCTTGATCTTTTTCGTCTTTCCTTATCGTGTTGGTGACCGAATTAAGGTGGTTGATAAAGACGAGGATATTTCTGGCATTATTCAAGACATACGAATGTTCCACGTCTTAATTAGGCACGACAATGGCAACTTAATTACCTATCCAAATAGCCTAATGCTACAAAAAAGTGTGATTAAACTTGCACCTAAGAAAAAGCCGAGTACAACGACTCGACTTTACACAAGAATCAGAAAGGACTCATAACTTAGCCAAGGCGACGTCTGTATCCCGCGATAACAAGTAACGCCAGCGATGTGAACCAGGTCAGTGCCCCACCACCTCCACCCGAAGATGTGTTGGAGGAAGTCGTGCCACCAGTGTAGATAACCTGACCATTAGCTGATAGATAGTCCAATCGCGCTTGTTCATCGGAAACAATAAACGGCGTTTCCGATCCGGCTAACACACTATCAATCCACGTCGCATAATCCGCTATTTCTGTATATGCAGCCGTTACCAAAGATTGAGGGTCACCACACGTCGCTGGACCAAAACTCGTAATACCAACCTGCTGGTAACTACCATTATTGTTCCAGTAAATAGGACCACCGGAATCTCCCTGACACGTCCCCGCTTTCAGCCCAGTTGATTGACTAACATCGCCACTGAAACAAACCTGCTTATCTGTTAAATTATTGCCATTCTGAAAGTTTGAAGCACAATCCGCATTACTTACCCAAAACAAATTCGCCTTTTGCAAAATCGGTGTACCATCTACCCCTGAACGTGTGTTGCCATGTCCTACAGCAACAAAGGTTTCATTCACGTTTCGATAGCTTTGCGTCGTAGCACGATTGACATTACTCCCTGAAGAAGCGGGGGATTCCAGTTTCAAAATAGCGATATCATTTGGGAGTAGTAAAGTAATGTTATTATCAAAATCTGGATGAATATATACTTCTGTGACACGGCGTCGATCTGCGTTCAAGAAATCTCGTTCACTTTCCAGCATTGCAACAGCAGACGTAAAAAGTAGCGCCCCCATATCACCTTCAATACAATGAGCCGCCGTCATTACATATTCCGACGTTAAGAAGGTTCCACCGCAGTAGGCTCCACCTGAGTAACGACCATCGTAATCAGTAGAATCAATGTATAAGCTAGCAAAAGAGTCAAAATCGTTGATTGAAGCATCTTCACCACCAACAATCATGGGTGCGATATCAATTTCAGTCGAATTGGATGGCAATGCCACAACACTCAGTGAACTGAGAAGGGCAAGTACAGAACCTGGATGGTTGGCAACCCATGATTTCATAAAAAACTCCCTTTACAACCCACCTTATCGACGACGCTTTAGGAGCAGTCGTTCATAAATAAGTATAGGGCTCAATTAAGGGAGTTCGAGAAATTGTTGTTAAGCAGGTAGTATAGAAAGTAAGACTCAGACTCGAATGGTCTTTCGTCGTCTCATCCAGCTCAAACCAACCAGTAACGCAACAAAAGAAAAATGCACCGCTCCACCACCTCCGGAACCCGAAGAGGAACTTGATGAAGAAGAACCACTATTGCCAGATGAACCAATGTTATAACCTTTACTGATCAGATAATTACGTCTCGCAGTATCGTTAGACACATGCTTAGCCGCCTCTTGCCCATTAAGGACACGATTAATCCAATCAGAATAATCCACTATTTCGGTAAACACCGCGGTTACTGAACGATTTTTGTCGCCACAAGGTACAGGCCCAAAGCTTGTAATACCAATCTGAACTTGTTGGCCATTGCTATCCCAATAAATAGGTCCGCCAGAGTCGCCCTGACAAGTGCCTGCCAACAAGTCCGTCACCCTGCTGTAATCACCGGTGAAGCAGATTTGCTTCGACGTTAGGTAACTACCATCCGAGAAAGCGCCTGCACAAATAGTATTGTCCACATACGTTAGACTCACTTTCTGCAGTACATCAAACGCATCATGACCATAACGTGTATTACCATGACCAACAGCAGTAAACACGTTCGCAGGATTGCGATAGCTTTCATTACTTGGACGGTTTATTGCCGTACCCAACCCTAATGCAGATTCCAGTTTAAGGATCGCGATGTCGTTAGGTACTAATTTATTAATATCATCGACATAGTCGGATGGATAAAATATCTCGACCACTCGCCTTTTTTCCGAGTTAACGTAATCTGACTCATACTGCAAGTTAGGTGCAGCCATTGTAAGTAACGGCGAATCGCGATTGCCATAAACACAATGCGCCGCCGTCAAAACATATTCAGAATTAAGAAGTGTTCCCCCGCAATAAGGAGAGGAAGAATAGCCCACCCCATACTCTTGACCGTCCAAATACAAACTGACAAACGACGGATATTCGGCGACATTCGCCGTACTGCCGTTGACAATATAAGGAGCAGCTTCGACTTGCGCATTGGTTGATGGTGCAAAGGAAAACGCTAACGTGGTATAAGCGAGCGTTGTATAAACTGACCGTTTAAATGGTAACAATAGAATCACTAGACAGTTACTCCTTGTATACTATCGACGAACTGAGATTCATTCTTTTTTGATATCACTCCCGCAAAAAACATGCAAACAAGATACGACTTTTGTGTGGAGTCATCTCACTAATTATTTAACACCATACGGTTTTTTCAATTTATGCCCTTTTCTATCATTAATAGAAATAATGTTCTAAAACGAAAAAGCACCGCTAATGCGATGCTTCATATAATCTAGCTCTTTGTTGCAGAACTGTGCTTAGCCACGATAGTAGCGCTGAGGAACGAATGGCATTTTCTCTACTGTCATAGCCAGCTTCTTGCCACGAACATCAGCAAATACTTCGCTACCGATTGCCGCAAATTCAGTCGCAACATAAGCCATTGATACAGGCTTGCCTGCTGTAGGACCAGCGGTACCACTTGTCACGATACCGATTTCGTTATCATTAGCATCAAACAACTTCGCACCTTCACGAACCGGCGCTTTGGTTTGGCCAACAAGTCCAACACGTTTGCGTGCCACGTCTTTAGTTTCGATTTGCTTTAGGATAATGTCTGCACCCGGGAAGCCACCAGCACGCTCACCGTCAGCACGGCGAACCTTTTGAATGCCCCATAGCAGGCTCGCTTCAACTGGTGTCGTCGTAGTATCCAGATCATGACCATATAGACACAGGCCACATTCCAGACGAAGTGAGTCACGGGCGCCAAGACCAATCCACTCTACTTCTTCAAAGTCTGTTAGAGATTTCGCCAGTGCTTCTGCATTTGCAGATGGTACTGAAATTTCATAACCATCTTCTCCAGTGTAACCTGAACGGCTAACAATGCACTCAACGCCATTGATGTCGAGTTTTCTCACGTCCATAAATAGCATATCTGCTACTTCAGGTTGTACACGAGCCAACACTTCAGCGGCTTTTGGCCCTTGAAGCGCAAGTAGAGCACGATCTTCAATCACTTCCATTTCTACGCCATCAGTAAGGTGCGCTTCTAAGTGAGTGATGTCTTGTTCTTTACATGCAGCATTTACGACTACAAACAAGTGGTCGCCTAGATTCGCAACCATCAAGTCGTCCATGATGCCACCTTCTTCATTAGTGAAGAAAGCATAACGCTGCTTACCTTCCGGTAAATCGATAATATCAACTGGCACCAATGACTCTAGAATCTTCGCTGCGTTTTCTCCGTATAGACGCACTTGTCCCATGTGAGACACATCAAACAGACCAGCCGCATCGCGACAATGCAAGTGCTCTTTCTTCACACCAAGTGGATACTGAACTGGCATATCATAGCCAGCAAAAGGAACCATCTTCGCCCCCACTTCCACGTGTAATGCATGCAGTGGTGTTTTCAACAAATCTTGGGTTGCTTGTTCTTGAGCCATTGTATTCTCCATTGGGTCGGGCTGCATTAATTAGCCCTGCTCCTAAATCGGGGATGTCTAAATTCCGCTATCCCTAATTTATCTGCTTTGCAGTAGGAATGGCGGAGCATGAGTTATCGCACCTTACGTCTTATAGTTGACGCCTATACGAAGTTAGATTTTCGTCATTTGGAAACCTTGTTTCCTATAATAAACAAGAATGCGCCCATTTTTCACCTTTAACAAGATATGAACACTCAAAAATGTGACATTTAACATTCCATTCACAGAGTAACAGGCATAAAAAAAGCGTGGTTTCGACGACATTTTCATCAAAACCACGCTCGTTCACGACTTTTAAACACAAAAGCAAACGTTTGCCTTTATTATAGGAAACTATCTCGTTTGACGATTATTTCGCCGTCACCCACAAAATATGGGCATCTTCTTCACTGACGGATATCAGCATATGACCCATATTTGCGTCGTAATACACACTATCTCCCGCCGACATTATCATCGGCTCATAAAACTCAGAAAAGAACTTCACTTCTCCTGAGAGAATCAGTAAAAATTCCTCTCCATCATGTCGTACCCAGTCACCATATTCTTCGAAGGTTCTAGCCCTCACAGTACTCTTAAAAGGCATCATCTTTTTGTTTGATAACTGAGTGGCAAGTAACTCATGCTCATAGGTAGGTGTTGGGTGGGGTTTACCTTCACCTCGACGAGTAAAATCACGACGACCAGTTGCCACCTTTTTCTTTGGTGGTTCAAATAGTTGCGGCATATCTATATGCAAGCCCAATGCAAGTTTTTGCATGGCTTGAAACGTTGGCGATATCTGTTCGTTTTCAATCTTACTTAACGTTGAACGTGCAAGGCCAGTTCTTTGACTCGCTTCTTCTAACGTCAGTCCTAGTTTGGCGCGAATATCTTTAATTCTTTCGCCTAGTTTTAGAGGCTCAATGTTCTCATCACCTTCCTTCGCTAAAGTCAGCGATGGGTACTCATCATAGATGTCTTCTGACATGCTTTCCCTCTTCTACCAGTAACTTCCTGTGACTTATTTTCATTGTTGCATGAAGCTGTGTCTTTATTAAAGACCATGTACAAAAATAAAGCGTGCTCTCCGTAACAGTTTTGGAAACTGTGTTTCCTATAGGAAATTTTTGATTGATTGTTGGTGCCGAGCGAGGTATGTTATCGGCTTGTTAGATGAAGAGATGCATTAGCGAGTACAGGTCCGTTGCGTTGTTAACCTCAACCTGTGCCGTTTTTTTGAATGATTTAGTCCTACTTTTTGGGACATTCTCGCGCTGCAACATTGGACTTTTGTTTCGTCCAAGCAGTACTAAGACAAGCCTCAGTCAGTACCAACAATAGGTAATAAAAGGCACTGATTGAACAATGGAAGGTTCACCGCCATGAATGCTCAGTACTTGAAAAGCTACCAAAATCACAGCCTAGAAAGCTTCTTCTCAACCAACCTGTCTGCTACAGATGACGCTGTATTCACCGGAATACAAGCCGAGTTTGTCCGTCAAAATGAACAAATTGAGCTTATCGCTTCTGAGAACATCGTTTCTAAAGCGGTAATGCAAGCACAAGGCACATGCCTAACCAACAAATACGCAGAAGGTTACCCAAACCGTCGCTACTACGGTGGTTGTGAACACGTAGATACCGTCGAAGCTATTGCTATTGAACGTGCGAAAACCCTTTTTAAGTGTGAATACGCAAACGTTCAACCTCACTCTGGCGCACAAGCAAACGGCGCAGTTAAATTAGCTCTTTTGCAGCCGGGCGACACCATTATGGGTATGTCGCTTGATGCGGGTGGTCACTTAACTCACGGCGCACGTCCAGCACTGTCTGGTAAATGGTTTAATGCGGTTCAATACGGCGTTGATAAAGATACATTAGAAATCAACTACGACGACGTTCGTGCCCTAGCCGTTGAACACAAACCAAAAATGATTATTGCAGGTGGTAGTGCCATTCCACGTGTTATTGATTTCGCTAAGTTCCGTGAAATCGCTGACGAAGTCGGCGCAATCCTGATGGTTGATATGGCACACATCGCAGGTCTTATCGCGACAGGTGCTCACCCTAGCCCACTACCACATGCGCATGTTGTCACTACGACAACACACAAAACACTACGCGGCCCTCGCGGCGGCATGATCCTGACTAACCACGAAGACATCATCAAGAAGATCAACTCTGCGGTATTCCCAGGTCTTCAAGGTGGTCCACTAATGCACGTCATCGCAGCAAAAGCTGTGGCATTTGGCGAAGCTTTAGGCCCTCAGTTCTCAACTTATATCGATTCAGTGATCGCAAACGCAAAAGTTCTTGCCGAAGTATTGCAAACTCGCGGTTGTGACATTGTGACTGGCGGTACAGATACGCACCTTATGCTTGTTGACCTACGACCTAAGGGTCTGAAAGGCAACAAAACAGAAGAAGCGTTGGAGCGTGCGGGGATCACATGTAACAAAAATGGCATCCCGTTCGATACAGAAAAACCTATGATTACTTCTGGTATTCGCTTAGGGACGCCAGCTGGAACCACTCGTGGTTTCGGTACTGAAGAATTCAAACTCATCGGTGAGTGGATTGGCGATGTTCTTGACGGTCTGGTAGAAAACCCTGAGGGTAACCCAGAAGTCGAACAACGTGTTCGTAAAGAAGTGAAGGCACTGTGCGCTCGCTTCCCACTTTACACTTAAAGAATAAAACATCCTTAATATTGGAGATAAAGCAATGGATAACACTTTGAAGTTTTCTGACAGCCACGAATGGGTACGTGACAACGGTGACGGTACTGTGACTATCGGTATTTCAGAGCACGCTCAAGAGATGTTAGGTGACGTAGTATTCGTTGACCTACCAGAAGTAGAAGACGAAATCGAAGCGGGCGAAAGCTTCTCTCTAGTAGAGTCAGTGAAAGCAGCTTCTGACATTTACGCGCCAGTTTCAGGTGAAATCGTTGAAATCAACGAAGAGCTTGAAGACAGCCCAGAGCTTATCAACGAAGAGTCGTACGAAGGCGGCTGGATTGTTAAGGTGAAAATGTCTGACGCCTCTGAGCTGGAAAACCTTAAGAGCGCAGAAGAGTACCAAGCTTCTATCGAAGACGAGTAAGCAACATACAGACGTTGCTTGTCTGTTTTAGTGTCGCCTAACTTGAACCGACGCATCCGTAAAAAAGCGTCGTCATCCCTGCGTAGGCAGGGATCTTATTTTAGTTGGGCACATGCTTTTAGTAGATTCCTGCCTGCGCAGGAATGACGTAAAAAGTAGGGATGACGTTAAAAATTCGAGCAACGATTTTAAAGATCTCGCAGAGGATCTTTGAGAAGGTAAAGGAATCATGACTGAATTACTTCAAAGCCTAAGCACGCAAAATGAATTTGTTGCACGCCACAATGGGCCAAACAAATCTGACCAACAAAAGATGCTGGACGCGATTAACGTACTCAACCTAGATACGTTAATTGAAGAGACTGTCCCAGCACAAATCCGCCTTGAAACGCCAATGACGCTAGACGCTCCAATGAGCGAAGCGGACATGCTGGTTGAAATGAAAAAGTTCGCGGATTTGAACCAAGTTAAACGCACATTCATCGGTCAGGGTTACTACAACACCTTCACACCAAACGTGATTCTGCGAAATGTTCTGGAAAACCCAGGCTGGTACACAGCCTACACACCTTATCAGCCTGAGATCTCTCAAGGCCGTCTTGAGTCACTTCTCAACTACCAACAAATGGTCATGGACCTAACTGGTATGGAAATCGCTAACGCGTCGCTACTTGATGAAGCAACTGCAGCGGCAGAAGCGATGACCCTATGTAAGCGTGCTGGTAAGAGTAAGAGCAAAGTCTTCTTTGTCGCTGACGATGTACATCCACAAACATTAGAAGTTGTGAAAACTCGTGCAGAGTTCATCGGATTCGAAGTTCAAGTTGGTTCACTTGAATCACTACCTGAACAAGACGTGTTTGGTGCATTAGTACAGTACCCTGGCACAACAGGTGAAGTTCGCGACCTAACTGACATCATTGCTAAAGCACAAGCAAACAAAACGCTAGTAACGGTAGCCACCGACCTTCTCGCTTCTGCTCTACTTAAGCCTGCGGGTGAAATGGGTGCAGACGTAGTTATCGGTTCTGCACAACGCTTTGGTGTACCAATGGGCTACGGCGGTCCACACGCAGCGTTCATGGCAACAAAAGATAAGCATAAGCGTACTATGCCTGGACGTGTTATCGGTGTTTCTATCGATACTAACGGTAACCAAGCACTTCGTATGGCAATGCAAACTCGTGAGCAACACATCCGCCGCGAGAAAGCGACATCGAACATCTGTACTGCTCAGGCACTGCTTGCCAACATGGCTGCGTTTTACGCGGTTTACCACGGTGAAGAAGGCCTTAAAACTATCGCTCGCCGTACACACCACATGACAGCTATCCTAGCAGCAGGTCTGACTAAATCTGGTTATGAACTGGCTCACAACAGCTTCTTCGACACCATCACAGTCAACACTGGTGAGAACACAGATAAGCTGCTTCAGAAAGCCGTGGCATCTGACATCAACCTACGTCAACTAGATGGTCAAATCGGTATCAGCTTCGATGAGACAACAACGATTGAAGATATCAACGTCCTATTTGCCGTCTTCGAAGTTAAAGAGAAAGTAGAAACTCTATCTGCTGAAATCGCTGGTAATGAGTTTGCTGCTATTCCAGAGAACTGCCGTCGTACTTCTCGCTACCTAACTCACTCTGTGTTCAACACGCACCACAGCGAAACACAGATGATGCGCTACCTAAAACAGCTTGAGAACAAAGACTTCTCACTGACGCACGGTATGATTCCACTAGGCAGCTGTACCATGAAGCTAAACGCAGCAGCTGAAATGATTCCAGTAACTTGGCCAGAGTTTGGTTCTATTCACCCATTCGCTCCAATTGACCAAGCGGCGGGCTACACAGCCCTAGCGACTGACCTTAAGAAGAAGCTATGTGAAATCACAGGCTACGATGAGTTCTCACTGCAACCTAACTCAGGTGCATCTGGTGAGTACGCTGGTCTGATTGCGATTCAACGCTATCATGAAAGCCGTGGCGAAGGTCACCGTAACGTTTGTTTGATTCCAAGCTCCGCACACGGTACAAACCCAGCGACAGCGTCGATGGTGTCAATGAAAGTGGTAGTGGTGAAATGTGACGACAACGGTAACATCGACACTGACGACCTAGCTGCGAAGATTGAAAAACATCGCGAAAACCTGTCAAGCATCATGATCACCTACCCTTCTACACACGGTGTGTACGAAGAGCATGTGAAAGAAGTGTGCGAAATGGTTCACGAAGCTGGCGGTCAGGTTTATCTAGATGGTGCGAACATGAATGCACAGGTTGGTCTGACTAACCCTGGCTTCATCGGCTCTGACGTTTCCCACCTGAATCTTCACAAAACCTTCTGTATCCCACACGGTGGTGGCGGTCCAGGCATGGGTCCTATCGGTGTAAAATCACACCTAGCACCTTTCCTTCCAGGCCACATTGAAAATGGTGTTGAAGGTAGCGATTACGCGGTATCCGCAGCAGATCTAGGCAGTGCTTCTATCCTACCAATCTCTTGGGCATACATTGCAATGATGGGTGAGGCGGGCCTAACTGACGCAACTAAAGTCGCAATTCTAAACGCGAACTATGTAATGGAACGTCTACTTCCACACTACCCTGTTCTTTACCGTGGCACTAACGGCCGCGTAGCGCACGAATGTATTATCGACATTCGTCCACTAAAAGACGAAACAGGCATTAGTGAAGAAGACATCGCTAAGCGTCTAATGGACTACGGTTTCCACGCACCAACAATGTCGTTCCCGGTTGCTGGCACGCTAATGGTAGAGCCAACAGAGTCAGAGGACCTTGAAGAGCTAGACCGTTTCTGTGATGCAATGATTGCGATCCGCAACGAAATGACACAAGTTAAAGAAGGGGTTTGGCCACTAGATAACAACCCGCTTGTTAACGCGCCTCACACACAAGTAGACCTATCAAAAGAAGAATGGGATCGCCCGTACTCTCGCGAACTAGGCTGCTTCCCGTCAAGCGCGACTAAGAGCTGGAAATACTGGCCAACGGTTAACCGCGTAGACAACGTGTACGGCGACCGTAACCTAATTTGCTCTTGCCCAAGCATTGATAACTACGAAGACTAGTTTTCTATGCCACAAGTGATACTCAAAAGCGAACCTTAATCGGTTCGCTTTTTTATTTTAAGGACCAATGGGCTGCTTTAAAAGCTCTGCCATCAGGCATACAAACTGCGAAGAACGAACCGTAACTCCCCGTAAACTAGTACTTTTCTATATAGATATCGTCACATTCTGTTGGCTGGGTGTTATAGTAGCGACTCTAAACAAGTATCAAGGATAAAGTAAAATGGATAAATTTCTAAAGCTACTGGCAACTAAGCCTAATGAAGTCACTTTCGAGCAAACAATGCAGGTTATAGACGAACATTTTGACTTTAGCCCAGTAAGCTTTGTAAACGGAGAAACCGAAAATCAGGCAGGACAAAACAATGGCTCTTGTAAGATTTTTGCTTTTGCTCAGATACAAGGATTAGACAAACCATCAACTCTGGCTTGCTTCGGCCAGTTCTATCGTGATGACGTGTTAAAGAATCCAGATGGCAGTGACCATGCCAACATTCGTAATTTTATCCAGCATGGCTGGGCTGGTATTCGCTTTGAAGGTGCGGCGTTAACAGCGAAGTAAGGTTTAGCGATGATGGATTTGGTCTGCAATATTGATACTGCAGACCAACAATTTCCGCCACTTTTATTTCATAATTGGATAAGTAAAGAATAATAGATGAGCCAAATTAAATAAGAAGTGGAATAACACTGTAACCCAAAGTCGTGAACTGTAATGATAAATCAAGCCATAGCCCACACCAGCTAATGTTGCAAAAGAAACCAGTAGTAAACCACCATTAAAGTGCGCTATACCAAATAATAAACTCGCCGCAGCTACGCCCACAATCCAACCAAATCGTTTACTTAGTGATTGCTGTACAAAACCACGAAAGAACGCTTCTTCTGCTGTACAGGTAAGCAGTAAGTTATTTAACGAAAATAGCCACCACCAATAAGGAATTGTAAATTCTGGCTGCAACGCACCGAGTTGCCATGCAAAGGGTAACAAGCCAAATAATGGGATTGCGCTAAATAAAATAGCTTTGTAATTAAACGTAGCCTTACTTCCTAAAATTGCAGGGTAAGCCAACAACAAACCGAAAAAGATGAACGGTTTATCAAGGTTTAAGTACATAGTAAACGGGATGCTTTGGGGGCCTGCGATAACAGAATCAAGCACTTTCGCATTACCAAAGCCTGGTATTAAATGTAAGAAAAGAACCACGCACCAGAGCAGAATAAATACGTAACTTCCTAATTGCCATTTACGTTCCAAACTCGGGGTTTTATAAGCGATGGCAAGGCCAACAAGCAGTGTAGCCAAGCCGATGATGTTAAGCCTGTTCTCGATCAAGCCGCCAATCAAGCTGATAATAACAAGAGCGATACTAAGTCTAGTTTTATCAACAAAAGCAAAGATAATGGCCAAAGAGAGTGGTAGCCAAATCCACATGGAGGTATCTAAAATCATCGAAAGCCTTTAGAAAAATTGCAATACCGAAGTGATTCTTTAAGACAATGCGCAGTTAGGTTCGACAGCACCACTACATTAGTAATGTTTAGATTGCCTAAACAGTAAAGCGCCCCACAAACCAAGGCGCTTTAATTAACATATGCCGTACAGCTAGAGATGAAGTAGCAATAAACTACAAATACGCTTCTCTGCTCGCACTGCTTGTTTTAGTTTTATTGCTTTACCGCAGCAATTGCAGCATCGTAATTTGGTTCGTTGGTTACCTCTGAAACTAACTCACTGTGAACCACTACGCCTTCTTTATTCACACATACGATTGCACGAGCCGTCAAACCTCGTAGAGCACCTTCTGGAATTGCCACTCCATAGGTTTCTGCAAAATCTGCGCTACGGAAGGTCGATGCGTGCTGAACATTCTCAACCCCTTCAATTTCACAGAATCGACCAGCGGCAAAAGGTAAATCAGCTGAAATACAGATCACTTGCGTATCTTCTAGCTGCGCTGCTTCTTCATTGAAACGCTTTACACTAGTCGCACACACAGGCGTGTCAATGCTTGGGAAGATATTAAGAATCAGGTTCTTACCTGTAAGGCCTGATAACGTAAGGTCCGATAAATCAGACGCAGCAAGAGAAAACTCAGGTGCAGAATCACCAGCTACAGGAATAGAGCCTGCAATAGTTACAGGGTTACCTTGGAAAGTTACTTGTGCCATTTTTATACCTTTACTTTCTGTTATATGAGTACCTAAATATAAAATCGCATTCGTATAACTTGTTCAAGATCAATTTTTCAGATCAGACCTGACATTTCTATACAGACATAATGCTCTTGATATGAACAAAGCTGCATTTATTAACCAACATACTAGTTCTCACCTTACATATTTCATGTAAGCCTGTACTGAAGTTGCTGATACAAAAATGGACAGAACTCGTTTTGGAATACCTAACATTTGCAACTTATGTATTCTCTTTTATCAAGCTTCTTTACCATTCTCAGAGGAGCTACGTTTCCCTTCGGCCTATTTGTTAACTGGTTGCTATTCGTTTACTAGATTTCCCTACGAGTTTGATGTCTGGATGCTTATGAGAAACAATTTCTACACACTCATCTGAGGTTGCCATTAAATGAGACCATTCATCTTCATAGCCCGAAATGAACGTTATTGGACTTTCTTTACTCCATTGATGCCCTTTAATAAGAGCACAATTTGGGAATTTCTCCCCTACCGCCCAAAGTTCGAGTAAACCGCCTTCATCTAATAGGCGAAACCCACTTACCGTTTCAAACATGACATCGTATAGAGATTCAGTTTCTTCATGGAAGACACTTACTATCAATGCGTAATCTTTATGCCGCTCACTTCCTTTAAGCTCGTAACCACTACCATCTGGATACGTCACTGAAAAATGCCTTCCATTCCATGATAAATCGACGATATATATCGTTCCTTCACTGAATGGAGTGTCCCATTCTTTAACTTCCATATGTCTTCTCCCATTCACTGATTCAAGCGACCTAACGCTTATTGGCTGATTTTTAATGGATTTTGTCGTTCAATATTGCAGTCTTTTTATACCAGTTCAATTAGCAACCATTAGTTTATTTTTGGTTGAACACATCAAACAGCACCTTTGAACCCTGTGAGAGAATCAGACTAAACAAGATTACCGAAAGTTGAACAACTCTGAATGAAAATTCTTCGCGTCGAATCTGATTGCTTTTAGTTGACCAAGCAACGCCTTCCTAAATCCAACAGGACCACAAAACCAGATACTTCGCTGCGCAATATCAGGATGTTTTTGGCGTATCTGCTCAATAGACAAAAAAGGCTTTAGCCGATTATCGATCACATGAAACTCAACGTTTGCTTTTCTGGCTGCACTTTCCATCTCTATTATCAGTGAAGGCGATGGGCTCTCGGTACAATAATAGAAAACAACTCCACCCCTATTTGGTTGCTGGGCGAGTTCCTCCAATCGGGCTTTAAACGCCGCGCAACCAACCCCCCAGCAATCCATACTTGCTTTTTACTATCGTCAAAATCTAACTTGCCTGAAGCCAAATAAAGATGATAGACAGGATGAGGGCGAGCACCATTGAATAGAGTTTGTTCATAATAACGCTCCTGTTGAGCTTTAACTCTACTCCTTCTAATGTAACCCTACGTCAGGGAGAGTAAATCAGTGTAAATGCTTAATCACTCTCTTCCACCAGCTGACTATTGGTCATCTTAGATAAAAGCTCAGCGATTCGATTTCTCATATCGCGCCTATCCACAATCATATCTAACGCCCCATGCTCCAAAAGAAACTCACTTTGCTGAAAGTCTTCTGGCAATTCTTCACGTACGGTTTGCTCAATGACTCTGCGTCCAGCGAAGCCAATTCTTGCTTGGGGTTCACCAATATTAATGTCACCTAGCATAGCGATGCTGGCAGACACACCACCATATGTTTGGTCAGTGAGGACGGAAATATAAGGTAATCCAGCCATTGATAGTTGATTCAAAGCGGCACTGGTTTTGGCCATTTGCATCAATGCCATTAAAGATTCTTGCATCCGTGCACCACCACAAGCTGAAAAACACACTAGGCCACAATTGCTATCTCTCGCGACGTTAACAGCGTGAACAAACCGAGCGCCTGCTACCGCCCCCAAAGAACCAGCCATAAACGAAAACTCAAACGCGCAGGCAACAACAGGCAACCCCATAATCTGTCCCTTCATTGCGACGAGGGCATCTTTCTCCCCAGTTTCTTTTTGTGCTGAAGCTAAGCGGTCGGTGTAATGCTTTTTATCTTTAAAACCCAAGATATCTTCTGGTTGATAGTGACTTGCAATTTCAACCTGTCCCTCGGTATCTAAGAAACTAGCGAGACGCCGACGTGCTGTTATTCGCATATGGTGACTACATTTGGGGCATACCTCCAAACTCAGTTGCAACGCTTTGTTGTAAAGAATGTGGCTGCATTGAGAGCACTTTCTCCACAAACCTTCGGGTATGTTTGCTTTGCGATTACTAACCAGTTTTTTTCTATGTAATAGCTTTTCAAGCCAACTCATGCGCGTTTATACCTTCGTGATTTAATTGATTTCATCATTGTATAAACTCATAATTAGCAATAAAGTGTCGATATTGAGTTACTTAATCCAACATTTTGGGACAATAAGTCGTGCTTGAGAGAATTGACCAACAATGGCTAAAGAGCTTTCATTGTGTGTACGAAAACATGAGCTTTAAACGTGCCGCGGAGTTTCTCCAACTTCCAACCTCCAATCTCAGTCGCCATATCAGCTTGCTTGAAGAGCGACTTGATACCCGACTCTTCGATAGAACGACTAGAAGAATTGCGCCGACAAGTGCTGGGGAGCACCTATATCTACTCACACAGCCACTGCTAAATAAGCTTAATGATGCACTTGAAGAGGTTACGTATCATTCTCAAGAGGCCGTTGGACAGTTGAGAATACTGATGCCCGACTCCCCTGTGTTGGCTAATGCCGTGGTAAGTTTCTGCGAAAAACACCCCTCAATATCGCTTAGTTGTGATACCAGCGTCAGCCCCAAGGAGGACTTATTCAACGGGTTCGATGTAATTTTAAAATTCCATCGTGGGAATCTTGACGATACCAATTTGGTAGCGAGGGAAATTAAACGCTGGCCTAGTATTGTAGTCGGTGCTCCGGAACTTCTTGATCGTTACCCTAGACCCTTTAAGACCACTGACTTACAACACATTCCTTGCATTAGCAGTCTGACCGCGATCAATGGCGAACCGTGGGTTTTCAAAACGGACAGCGGTGAACGAATTACCCAAAAAGTTAAGTCTTCTTTTAAGGTCAATAGCGGACATCTCGCTAAAACAGGCGCGCTCTCTGGTATAGGGCTGGCAATTCTCCCTAGAGACATATGCCAAGGTGAACTGAGTTCTGGTGCTTTGAAAGTGATAGAAATGGAACATCAACCTGATGACTTGGTGCTATATGCATTTTACGCGTCAAGAAGGCATGTAGCCAACAAGATACCGTTGTTCATTGAACATATTAAGCACTGTGCGCATTTTGACGGTTGAATAATACTGTTTCCCTAGTAATACTCCGCACCGTAAACTCGCTTTCCTGTAAAAAACTGAAACCATGAAAAAACCTGTTTTGCTCTTGAGCCTCATACTTATATCTTTCTTTTCATCTGCCTCAACGCTCGATGAGTCTATAGCATCAATTGAGCAACGAATCTCGGGACGCATCGGCGTCTCCGTTTTGGATTCCAGAAATCAACAGCAATGGCACTATCGAGGCAATGAACGCTTTCCTATGATGAGCACGTTTAAAACTCTGGCATGCGCAAAGATGTTACATGACGCTGACTCAGGAGAGCTAGACAAGAACGCTTTGGCTCCCATAACGTCTGACAAACTTATTCCTTGGTCACCGGTTACAGAGAAAATGGTGGGCAGTTCCATTACCGTCAGCAAAGCTTGTGAAGCGACAATGGAAACGAGCGACAACACTGCAGCCAATATCGTTCTGCATTCCATAGGGGGACCTCAAGGACTCACTGAGTTTCTACGTTTGAACCAAGATGACGTGACTCGATTAGACCGCATTGAACCAGAGTTAAATCAGGCACTTTCAGGCGATAAACGGGATACAACAACACCAAATGCGATGAATACCACACTGCATCGTCTTCTATTTGAAGGGGCCCTGAATCAAGGCTCGAAAAATCAGTTAATGGCTTGGATGCAAGGGAACACGGTTTCAGATTCATTGCTACGATCGGTTCTACCGCAAGGATGGTCTATCGCAGACCGCTCTGGTGCAGGCGCTAATGGTTCACGTGGTTTTACTGGTGCTATTTGGGCTGACAATCGCAAACCATTGGTCATCAGCATTTATCTAACACAAACCGACCTATCGATGTCTGAACGTAACCAAATCATCAACGAAATTGGTGGGCTGATTTTCCAAACGTATGCTATCAAGTAACGAACTAAGCACAGCGCTAACTTAATAGAATGCATGCCGCCACTAATTATATTCCCTCACGAAGATAGTAGTCGGCATGTTAACTCATTGAATGAATCTTACGCAGAAGCTCTAAGTCGGCGCTCTATCTGAAATCACCTTACCATCTTTAATAGTAATAATACGTTTAGTACGCTCTGCTAATGCATTGTCGTGAGTAACAATAATGAGTGTTCTGCCTTCCTCATGAAGTTGATTAAACAATGCTTCAATCTCAGCGCCTGACTTCGAGTCCAATGCGCCTGTGGGTTCATCAGCTAGGATAATTTGAGGGTCATTTACCAAGGCTCTAGCAATGGCAACTCGCTGCTTTTGACCACCAGATAGTTGGTTTGGTTTATGGTCAAGGCGGTCCCCTAAGCCTACCTGCTCTAGCAGTCTTGCCGCACGCTGGCGACGCTCTTTAGCTTTAATTCCGCCGTACACCAGAGGCAACGCTACATTGTCGAGTGCGGTAGCGTATTCAAGTAAATTGAAGCTTTGGAACACAAAGCCAATCTTCTGGTTTCTAATTGTAGCTAGAGCATTAGCGGTTAAACTCGCGACGTTCTGCCCTGCTAATAAATAGTCACCATCGCTAGGTTTATCTAGGCAGCCAAGCATGTTCATTAGGGTTGATTTTCCAGAACCCGAGGGACCAAGAATCGACAGGAATTCACCTTGGTTAATGGTTAAGTCAACGCCATCTAATGCACGTACTTCCATTTCACCACTAGCGTAGTATTTGCAAATATTAGTCAGCTCAACAAGAGGCATATTTGCCAAGCTTTGTTTCGCGTTATTGTTACTCACTTTGTAATGCCTCCAGCGGGCTGACTTTGGCCGCTCTGTTGGCGGGTAGCCAAGCCGATGCGACACCGATAATCATTAGGGTAACGATAACAATCGCGACCACAATCCAAGATAATTCAGGAACAGGCTTTCCGAGTTGTTCATAGAACGCATTTCCCTCAAGGCTGATGATGCTAATCGCAGAGATCAGAGCGTAAGTGACACCTAACCCTAACGCGCCACCCATCATCATGGTCATAAGAGATTGAACTAAATAATGAACACGGATAGCCGTAGGCGTTGCCCCCACCGCCATACGAACGCCAATATCGCGAGTTGAACGCTTTACCGTCGCATACATGACATTGGCAATCCCAACACCCGCCACCGCAAGAGTGACAAAACCAATAATGCCGAGGAAGCTTTGTAAGCCAATAAGAAACTGCTGCATACTTTTTTGTCGTAGGAACATGTCTTCCACTTGAACTACTTGCTCGTCATGGACGCTTGCTCCGTGTTTACGAGCGATGACTTGGCGAATGATTTGCGCCAACCTTTTGCGGTCCACATTGGCTTTAGGTTCGACGTTTATACCGCCAATGTCTCCATTGGTGTGAAACCGTTGCCAAGTAGCCAGCGGCACAAAGCTCGAATAGTTAATGCCATCCCCTTGCTCAACTCGTCCGCTATTCTTCGCCAAAACCCCAACAACCGTAAATTCCTCACTGCCAATTTTCACCTTTTTTCCAACAGGATCCGCTTGTAAAGTCACCGTCGCAAACCAGTTATAGTCGTCAGTTGGATTAAACAGATCTGCAGCCAATGAATAGCCAAGCACAACCACTTTGCGCATCTGCTTTTGGTCTAGCGGGTTCAGCCATCGCCCTCCCGGCAACGGGATTAGGTTAGTCATCGACGCAAAATCGGTCGGAACAGCTATCGGCTGTTGCCATGAACCTCTATCGCCAACTTTGATGTTTTCATTCCATTGAGCAGTAGGAGCGACACTGGCTACTTCAGGTAACGCCTTGATAACTTGAACATCCTCTTTTTTTAGCTTAAGAAACTTACCTTGGTGGAAAGCGCCATGGTCGATACTGGCGATGCCGCCAGTTAAGTAGATCAAGTTGCCATTGCCATTTTGCGCCGTTTTCAGTACTCCTTGACGAATACCCTCACCGACAGCAAGCATGGCAGCAATACATAGCGTTGCCCAAGCCACAGCCAATATGGTTAAACCCAGACGTAACTTTTCTGCTGACATTTCCTGAAAGATTTGTCTTATTGGTAACAACATCGCTACGCCCTCGCACTTAAGGCAATAACCGGAGTAAGGCGTGAACCTCGCCTCGCAGGAAAATAAGAAGCCATCAACGCTAAAATCAGAGTAACCAGTAGCGACCAAGTAATGGAGCCTCCAGTTATCATTGGTGTGCCTAACCACTCAGGAAGAGCGATTGAGTTAAGTAACATCACAGTAGCAAAGGCGAATGCCAACCCTAGCGCCGTTCCAACGGCGACAAGAATAAGCCCTTCAAGGATAAACTGCTTCAGAATCGATTTTTGCGTTGCTCCCACTGCTAGGCGCACACCAATTTCTCTGGTTCTTTCGGTAACAGACAGGAACATAATATTAGCAACACCAAGCGCACCAACTGCCATGGTCATGGCACCACTTGCGCCCAAGAATATCTGGATACCCCTGAAGATCCCCTTAATCATGGAAGCACCCTCGCTAAAGTCTGGCATATCAATAGCGTCTCTATCTGTGGGATCAAAATGAAGCAGCTTCGAATAAAAATCGGCAACACTTTTTCTAAACGAATGCGCATCCATGCCCTCAATAGGCTTCATTAACAGCATCCATGGTTTAACGTTCCATAAGTCACGATAAGTAGTTTGAGGAATGTACACAGTGCGACTATCACTGAAAAAGCTGGCGGAATCTTCATCTTTGAGTACGCCAATCACCAGAAAAGGAATGCCGTTCACTTTGACGGTATGACCAATGGAGAGGCCTCCCATCTTAGCAATTTGGTCGCCTAACACTGCTACACGAGTGTGATTAGCAATATCACTAGGCGAGATATGGCGCGAGGTGGGTTCGAACTTACTTTGCATAAGGGAGAAATAGCTCGAGTCGATACCGTTTACACTGCTCGATAAGTTTTGCCCTTTTTCATTGGTAACGCTGGCATCCCATTTGGCGTAAACACTGGACACAGCGTCGACGAAGCCGGTGTTTTTTATTCTTTCAACTTGTTCTTGGGAAATGGTGATCTGGCGTCTAGAAGGTAAGCCTTGCCAGGCCTTGCTGGTACTAGAAGGAAATGCAACCTGTACATTATTCATCAAGAAAGATAGCTGTTGAGTTTGGTGACGATAAAAGCCCTCTCCAAGTGCAATCAATACCACCACGGAGATGACACCCCAAGCAATGGCAATAATTGCGAGTGCACTTTTCATGCGGTGCGCCAGCAGAGTTTGCCATGTTTGCTGCATCAGATTGGTCATGAGTTAAGTGCTCGAGATATCAATGCGATTGTGTCATCATCCAGCTTTCCTGCTGTTTGCAATAAGCCTATGCGCTGGCGCCAATAATTGTACAGATTGGTTTGTAGGCTGTTTTTTGCTTCAAACAGACTGTTGTGGGCGTTGATTACTTCTGACACTTCCAGCAATCCAGCATCGTATAGTTTCTCTTTACTACGCAGGACTTTCTCTCGAGATAGTACCAGTTTGTCTGCCATCAGCACTTGATTCCAATTGATTTCCACTTGAGTAAATTGCTGCACCACTCGTTTATGGATATCGTTCTCTACTTTGCGAAAGTCCTGCTTGGCGCTGAGAATATTAAGTGATGCTTCATCTACTTTGGCACGCGTCGAGCCATTGAGGTCAATGGGTACACTCAAGGTAATACCGGCACTGAACTCACCATCTTTGCGTTGGTCACCACCGTTGTAACCCACATCTCCCTTTAATGTAGGGTAATAGCCACCTTTAGCAGAATCTCTCGCAAATTCGCTCGCTTTAACATTCTGCGCTGCCACCAGCAGTTCTGGACTGCTGTCTTTCGCAAGCTTTAGCCATTGTTGTTGTGAGTTCACCAACATAGGTGGCTCCGCAAGGGAGTCGGTACGAATTTGGTCAACGTTTTTTGGCGTTTGATTGATAAGTTCGGCAAGTGTTGCTCTTTTTACTTCTAAGTCAGCTTGCGCGCTCAAAATACCCGCTTGTTCAGATACTTGAGTCGCGCGAATCTCTTCTACGTCCACAGATTTTACTTTACCGGCACGGTAGCGCTTCTCGATGATCTTCAGCAGCTTATTGCCTTCTTCTAGCTTAGACTTAGCCAGTTGAAGATCTCCCTGCGCACTTGCTACGTCCAAGTATGAAGACAACAGTCTTTGCGCCAACTCGTTGTGTGAGCGAGATAGCTCTAGTTGTGCTTTGATGTAGTTCGCGTTCGCCAAGTCTAAATCTGACCATAAACTGCTATCCCAAATAGTTTGAGACAGTGTTGCCCCGTAGCTATTCGAATTGTCTGTCGACTCACTCCAATTGGCAGAGGCATTGGCACTTAAGCCGGGTAGCAGAGAACTGCGCCTTGCATCAACTCCCACTTCACCCAGTTGCACTCCAATTTTAGCTTTTTCATAATTCGGGTCGTTTTGTTTTACCTGTTGCCAAGCTTGCTCTATAGAAATCGCATAACATGGTAAGCTCAAGGTAGTAATTAATACCGCACACCCTAGTTTCGACAAAGATAACTTAGCCATGTGTGACTCCTGCCATCATGCTGTTGTCGATAATCTCTTCGTTCAACTCAACTCCATCGAGCACCTCGACATTGATGCCATCCGATAGACCAAGTTTCACTGGTTGTGTGTGAAAACCCTGCTCAGAAGCATCGGGGATCAATACATTGGGTGTGTCGCCGTTAAATTGCAGTGCTCGCTCAGGTAGAGTTAAGACGTTTTCTGACTTCTTCAGGGTAATTTTAGCTGTCGAGGAGAAACCTGAACGCAGAACCACACCTTGAGGAATCGATAACTGCCCCACTTCAACGCCAAATCCGTTGTCGAAACTCTTTGCCGATGAGTTACTTGCTGGTGAATTTAAGTTTTCAGACTGAATAGCAACCTTGGACAGTACTCCGGTAATTTCCACATCAGGGTACGGTGCAACGGTCAACACAACAGGCATTCCTGGAGATAATTGAGCGGCGTCATGTTCACTGACACTGCCTTTGAAAATTAAACTATTCATATCCGCTAGCGACATCATGGCGGTGGCTTCTTGGTTGGATTGGGTGGAGATTATTGGTTCACCGACTTCAACTTTGCGATTAAGAACCGTGCCATCAATCGGCGCGTAGATAGTGGATGTCAGACGAGCATTACCGATGGAGGCTTCACCGCTGCGGATAAGCTCAAGGTTCTGACGCTTCTGCAACACATTGGCTTGAGCGGATTTCACTGTCGAACGAGCGCTTACGTACTCATCGTAGTTCTTAGGAATAATGTCCTGCTCAACCAAGCTCTTTAAGTTGGCAAGCTTCTGCTTGGCTGATTCAAGCTCTGCTTCACTGCGCATCAAATCGGTTGAAGCATCGGTTAACGCTTGAGGTGTTGGATTAGGGCGAACCTTGATGAGTGGTTGACCTTGTTTGACTTTTTCACCGACGCTGACATAAATCTCACCTACAATTCCATCAATCTGAGATTTGATGGACACCGAGTGAGCAGGCACGATATTACCAACGGCCACCGCCTGTTTCTCAATAGTTCCCTTTTCCACCGCCTGTGTAGGAAAAGCTAACGGCTGATCCGAAGATTGTAGATAGAAATACGCACCACCGCCGAGCAGCGCTACACACGCCGCCGAGACCAACCAAGTTTTCGCCATCATTCACACCAATTATTGTTACACGACCTTGTGACCAGCTCGTGAATATAAAGTTCTAGGATAATAGCGACTTTAGTGCATGAAATTTGTCATGCTTGGTATGGTTTATGTCATCGGTTAGAACGTGACTCTTGTGATTTCAACCACTCAATCTGCGGCAATGTTGGTAGTTAAACGAGTAAAAGAGCCATACTACGGTCAACGTAGAGTTCTACCGTAGAAAATGCCTTTCAGCGCTAGGATCTTTCCACTCTTTGTGACATAGACACCACGCTGATCAGAGATCAAGATAGTCTTATTATTCCCTCGCTGTTGAATAAATAGATTCTTAACATTGAAAGTCTGCTGTCCATGGGCTTGATCTTGTTCTATTTGATAAAAATAATAATGATTACCCCATCGCAAAAATACACCAAACAACTGCTTAGTTTGTACAATCTGCCCATCAGCATCGTAGCCAACATAGCGCATTTTGGAGCGACCATTTTTTAGGTCCAGAGTTAGAACCTCTGAACCTATGTCTTCATAGCTAACTTCAAATCGATGGGCTCCTTTAGTCAACACACCAGAAATGATCCCAAACGCCAAAATGGTAAACACCGTCGCCATGATCGGCAGCCAAAACTTATACTTCATCTGGTGTTGCCTCCGTTGCTTCTAACGGTTTTTGTTCCTCTGAACACAAAGTTGGTTGAAAATACGAACCGCTAATCTCTTGCCAACCATTCGAGTCCAGCAACACGACTTGTATATCGAAACACTCTATGCCGATACGGTGCATATAGATAGCCTCAACTCCAGGCTTAGCAAGTGAAGATAAATCTACCATCAGCTGTGAATCAAGAGCAGCATTGTCATGGTATACATTAATACCGTTTATCGCGGTTCTCTCCATAAAGAATCCGATACGAAAAAACAGTACTATCACCAATATACTTACAGCAATCCCTGCTCCAAGTGGCGCAAACTGATAGCTAAACTGCGACAGCTTGGCCAGTGAATGATATCTCGAGGGTGAGGGTTCAGATGCGTCGATAGGAGGATTCACGGCGTCTAGTTTGGGTTGTTCTGCATTTACTGTTGGTCGACTTCCATCGAAACCTACGACTTGAACATCGCTTCGTTCTGGGACAACTAAGCAATATCCTTCTTTTTGAACAGTAATGACCTTACAGCAGGATTCCACTTCTAGTAGGGCGTTACGAATGTTTTTAATTGCGACATTAAGGGAGCTGTTTGTTACTACCCTCCCCGGCCAACAATGAGTTAGCAGGTAATCACGTCCTAACGTTTGCGACCCGTTATTCATCAAGTGCTTTAAAATCAGGCACTCTGATGGCGATAGCGTAATAACCTTATCGCTAGATGTTTTTGTCAGCGTTCGATTATCAAGATCAATAACCAAATCATGTCTTTTATGATAATTCATAAGGTGAGTAAACTTTGTTAATAAACTCACCTTAGAATAACACGTAGATTTACATTACCGCAAAGCTATAACGACAATTTAAATCCAAGTTTAATAACATCCACATTTGCAAAACCTAATTTGACGGCATTAAGTTCATTGGCAATATCAAGAGCATGCTGCTCATCTTTTGCTAAAACCGCAATAGAATAAATTGGTCTAATCATCGCTTTTTGATTAGCGGTTGGTTTAGCAATCGCTTGGTTCTTTAAATAAGCGGACGTAATTACACCTTTAGAACTCCAATCAACTACTTTTTGCAAATCAGCACTGATTACTTTGTCAGCAAAAATTTGATCTTCCGGTTCTTTCCAGGTCAGCTCAATCGCATAATTTGTAAACGCAACATCAGTGTCTAGCCACTTACTACCAATATCTCTAATTTCTGTTATTTCAGCTAGTTCTTTATATTGAAAAGGAAGATTTCCAATAACTCTCCTTACTTCCTCTTCACTATCGGCTTCCATAACAAACTTAATTATAGGAAAAGCCTTGTCACCGATAAAACTCTTCGAAACAAACATATCGTGTATTAATCCAGCATCAATAAGATTTGCAAAGGCTTTCTTTTGATTAGGCATGACGTCAAATACGGCTTGTGCGTCTTGTGTTTTCCAAGCTATCGAGACTCCGTACGCTGCCGCATAACTATTTATTGAAAATAAAAAGCTAAAAATAGCTAAAAAGATTCGTGTTAGATGATTCATTTAGGCAGACTCTCTGTTAGTTTCGAATAACTTCGTAAAGATTGGGGTCAGCGACAACACCATCAAGGTGATTTTCCGGTAGCTGTTTTCTCATTGCTGATATGGCAGCTATGAAATGTTGCTTACTTTCCCAATTTGCAACATTCACATACATGTAGGTTGCGTCTTTACTCAACGCTTTGTGTAGTGTCGTATTGATATAGCCTGGTTGTTGTACAAGGATGTCTCTAGCACTTTCCCAATACTCTAATGCATCTGCTTCGCTAGCGGCATCAACAGCAAAAGTGTTAATCAGTACAACAGGTTGTGCGAATAAAAAGGGACTGACTGTCAGAAAACTTAGCGTAATTGCTTTATTAATAAAACTCTTCATGTGGATCTCCTTTGATTAGAGTCGCACACGCTATACAGAGTAAAAGCCAACAACAAGACTCAAATGAGCTATTTAATATTAATTAATCGCTCGAACAGACAGCAATGTTAAATAAAATGACTACGTTTATTTACAAAGCATGAATATGAGAAGATTCTGCGATAAGTCCTAGTTGTTATATGCACACTATGCACTTCAAACCTTATCTTTCCCAAAATAAAACTAGGGCTATCTGATCCAGCTAGAAATAGCTATAACAGCCTAGTTCTTGCAGCTGAACTACGAACACAACCTTGCAGGTAGAGAAAATAACCACTGACTTTTTATTGATATATGCCAGTCGAAAAATCAACTTTATTACGGCAAAATAGAGGCAGAATCTGATATGACCCTGCTATTAGTGCTTATATCTTACTATGGGATTTGATTATTGGGTTTGAATAAAAAATACAACTAAACGTTTACGGAGTAAGAATATAATTTGAAGAGAGTATGAATTTTTTGCTACATTTAGTTGATCATAATTTATGAAATAGAGATCATTGAGCCTAAATAAAGACACTCAGAAAAATGTGAATATCATCGTGGTCAAACAATAACCACCATGATATCCACTCAAACTTAATCAGAAAATTAGATCACCCATGTTACTGATTGCGTTTTTTCTTTTTCTTACCCGTACCAGCCGGTTTTGCTCGTGGTTTCATGGGTGCGAAATAAGCTTCACTCTGGTCATCATCCACTTCAAATCCCGCAACTTGTTCGCGTTCAAGACGGAACTTATTTTTCTTTTCTATCACTTTAAAGTGATGATAGTCGTCGTAATCGATAAGAGATAAACCAAGACCAACCTCTCCTGCGCGGCCACTGCGCCCGATACGGTGCATATAATCGGCGGGACTGCGTGGCAGGTCAAAGTTGATCACGACCGGTAGCTTTTCAATGTCAAGCCCACGAGCTGCGATGTCGGTTGCGATCAGAACTTGAATGTCGCCAGATTTAAACCCTTCTAGCACACGTGTACGAGCACCCTGCCCTTTATCACCATGGAAAACCTCTGCAGTGATACCGCGTTTTGATAGCTTTTGTGCTAAATGGTTACAGCTATTTTTGGCATTAACAAAGATTAACGCTTGTCGCCATTGATGCTGTTTGATTAAGTGCGCGAGTACCGCCGTCTTTTGACCTTTATTCACGCTAAACACACGTTGCACGAGAGTACTGGTCTCAGCACTTTGCAATTGCACTTCAACAGGGTTGCTAAGTAAGTGCTGCGCCAGACTTGTTACTTTCTCAGGGAAAGTTGCTGAAAATAGTAACGTCTGTTTTTTCTCTGGTAGCAAAGCAAGAATTTTGTTGAGCTCTTCTGTAAAGCCTAAGCTCAACATACGGTCCGCTTCATCTAGTACTAGTGTTTGCACTTGGTCTAGCTTAATAGCATTACTTGATACCAGATCAAGTAATCGTCCAGGTGTTGCCACAACAATGTCGCTGCCACCTCGAAGCGCTAGCATTTGAGGGTTTGCTGAGACACCACCGAATACAGCAACCGTTTTTATCTCATTTCGTAGATGATATGAGTACGATTTAACGTTATACGCCACCTGTGATGCTAGTTCGCGCGTAGGAACAAGAATTAGGTGAGAAACCGTGTTGCCACGACGACTGTTAGGTTTGTCCTGTTGACAGATTTTTTGCAGAATCGGCAGCGAAAACGCGGCAGTTTTACCAGAACCCGTATTCGCACCACCAACAAGATCACGCCCTTCAAGTAGGTAAGGAATGGTGTGAGATTGGATTGGAGTCGGTTGGCTGTATTCCAACTCCTCTAGTCGCTCAACTAGGGTTGGAATCAGACCTAGGTCAGCGAATGTTGTTGGAGATGTTTTGTCAGTCATTACTCTCTGGGCACTGGGCTAGATAAAGGCCGTGTATCTTAGTCTATTTACGACGTTGACGTTAGTAAAAATGAAACAAACCCGTCGTTTTAACCACCTGCTCAAGGCTTAGCTATCAAAATGATAACCTCGTTATCGCCACTAACTATCAACTTGACACCTTGTTACCCTTTCGAGGTTCACGGTTAATCACCACTAAACTCGGAGATCGGCATGCTCACAAATCCATCAATCAAAAATTAATTATTACCATCGCAAAACTCCAACGAGTCTCTAAAAAGCTAAACGTAATAATTGGTTGTCAAAGCTCTTGGAACATAACTTGCTCTATTGCTGACGAATTTATTAAGTGGTGAATAGAAGGACGTAGTATGAAGTTAACATATGAAGTTGAGGATAAACCGCCATTTGGAACATCGTTACTATTAGCATTTCAACATATGCTGGCGGCTATGGGGGCAATCATTGCGGTGCCTTTAGTTGTGGGAAGTGCCATTGGCCTTCCGACTAATGAAATGATTGTCTTAGTTAATGCAGCGTTACTGGTATCGGGAGTCGTTACTATCATCCAATGTAAAGGCGTTGGAGTAATAGGCATTAGACTTCCGGTTGTTATGGGCACAAGCTTTACGTTTGTTGCTATCTCTATCTCTATTGGCATTGAATCTGGTGTTGCTGCCATCTTTGGAGCGGCATTGGTTGGCTCCTTGGTCATGATCATTGGCTCCAAATTTATGCCTCAAATACGCAAGTTGTTCCCGCCCGTCGTGTCCGGAACGGTCGTTGTATTGATCGGTCTTACCATACTCCCTGTCGGTATCGACTGGATCGCGGGAGGCTTTGTAGGCCAAGAAGGATACGGACGGTTAGAAAATCTTGCTCTCGGCACTTTCGTTCTTTTATTGATTATCGCAATTTCTAACTTTGGCAAGGGGATCTTCGGTGCGGCATCTATCGTTATTGGTATTGCTGTTGGATATCTGATTGCGTTGGCATTGGGCATGGTGGACTTCACACCTGTAAAAGAGGCGACCATTTTTGCTACTCCAGACCTATTGCCGTTTGGCATTGAATTCACTGTAGCTGGCATTATTGGTATGTCCATCGCTTACTTGGTCACTATTATGGAATCTACTGGGGATTTCTTAGCCCTAAGCGATGCCACCAAAACAAAGCTCACGGGTAAAAAACTTTCCAGTGGTATCTTATGTGATGGTGTGGGTAGTGCTTTAGCGTCCGTTGTCGGTACTACACCGTTTTCTTCATTCAGCCAAAACGTTGGTATTGTCTCGATTACTGGTGTTGCAAGTCGCCATGTGGTCGCCTTTACTGGCGTCATTATGGTTTGTGCAGGGTTGATTCCTAAGATAGGTGGTCTAGTCGTTACTATTCCTAGCAGCGTGTTAGGCGGTGCTGGCATCGTTATGTTCTCAATGATCATCTCATCCGGTATCAACATTCTGTCTCGTCTGAACTTTACCAAGCGCGATATGTTGATTGTTGCTCTGGGTGTCGCCGCCGGAATGACAGTGACGATTCGTCCTGAAACATTGACCTACTTCCCAGATTCCTTAAGAGTTATTC
This sequence comes from Vibrio sp. CyArs1, assembly GCF_022432925.1. Lineage (NCBI taxonomy): Bacteria > Pseudomonadati > Pseudomonadota > Gammaproteobacteria > Vibrionales > Vibrionaceae > Vibrio > Vibrio sp. CyArs1. The sequence goes on from NZ_JAKRBO010000001.1 coordinate 802,878, forward strand.
TAGGTTCGGGAATTACCACAGGTTCTCTCGTTGCACTTGGTTTGAACTTAATATTGAAGGTTGACGTGACCGACGAAATTGAAAGTGCAGAAGAAAAGAAAGTGCTGTTTGATGAATCGTTCAAGCAAACGAAAAATATGGCTGAGCTTGAGTCTGAGAAGGCTAAAACAGTGGGGCTAGAGTGCGATTAATTCAAAATTGTTAAATCAGCTCCGCTAGTTTTCTAGCTATGAAATACCACAACCACGCCGCCAGCAAGCGGTGTGGTTTCTTTGCAAACTGTATTGCTACTTTACTCACTGACAAACACGTACAGGTCACCTCGACAATGATTGATACTGTATTCGATTGGACGCCCTGAATTGTCAAACGCGGTTTGTTCAATGAGTAATACGGGAGTTGTCGAGTCTATATTAAGCTTCTCAAGTGACTCTTCTGTTGGCATTTTTGCCGACACACGACTTTGCGTTCTTGAAGGTGTTATGTTTTGACTGTGGAAGTAATCGTACAAAGATAACTGGATGTCATCTGGATCTTGAATCAAATCAGATGGAACGTAAGATTCTTCAATTGATACCGCTTGCTCATCAATATAACGAACGCGCTTCAAAAGAAACACTTCCTCCCCCTCTTTAAGGTTTAGGGTTTGGGCGATTTCCGCCACACAAGATACAGTGTCTTTCTTGATCCAAAGCGTATCTGGCTTTTTCCCTTTTAACACGACTTGTTGAGAAAAACCTGTCGCAGCTTTACCTGAATACTCTACCGTGTCGCTAATCATGGTTCCCAAACCACGAGAGCGAACAATGACGCCATCTTTATCGAGCACGTCTAACGCTTTTCGAATCGTTATCCTTGAGACTCCTAACAAATCGCTGAACTCACGCTCCGTGGGAATAAAATCTCCACTTTTTAAGATTTTCTGTTCAGTGGCGACCTTTACTGATTCAGATATCTTCATATACAGCGGTGATTTATCTTTTTGTTCAATACGAGTCAGTATCAGTTCGATAAGAGGCTGGTAGGTTGTCATAACGTTCTTATTTTTATCAGCAATTTTTGCATTATACCTGATATTGGAAAGGATTAGATAGGGCGACGAAAAAAGCTGAAACAGGCAAGTTTCAACTTTTTATTTATCTCACGTGACAGCAACGACTTGCTTCGCATCCTCTTTTGGTTTGACCACAAGCAACAATATCGTAGCAACAAAAACTAAAACAGCGCACGTAGAGTAAGCGAGATCGTAAGTTCCAAATGTATCGACCGACCAGCCCGCGAGCACTGGGCCAATAAATCCTCCAACGCCCCACGCCGTGTATAAAATACCGTAGTTAGTGCCGAAGTTTTTCAACCCATATAGCTCCGCCATAACAGAAGGGAAAACTGCAAGTAAAGCGCCATAGCCAATACCGGCTAAACCTGCACCAAGAATTAAGGTGAAAGACGAATCAAATTGAGCAAACAGCAGCATATTTACTAATTGTAGTAACATAGCTAGAGCAAGGGTTTTGATCGAACCGATCTTATCACTCAATAAGCCAGTGGCTAATCGACCGCCTGAGTTGAAAATTGCTAACGCTACTACCAAATATGCACCATCTATAATGTTCCCTTGTTCTGATGCGATCGAGGTGATGTTTGCGATGATCATTAGCCCTGCAGATGCCCCAAATGCATAAGCAAGCCATAGTAGATAAAAAGGACGCGTTGATAGCATATCTCGCCATAGCACGTCGGTACTTTGAGCTTTAGCTTTCGATTCACGTTTCATGTTTGCAGGTTTAGGTTTGAAATCTGAAGGTGGATTGGTGAAAGAGCACGCCAAAGGAAACGCAATCAGCAACAAACCAAGCCCAAGGATCTGCAAACTCACTTCTAACCCGAGTTCAGAAATCAGCACACTAGTTAGAGGTGCAAGATACAGTGCCGCCAAGCCAAAGGCTGTAGCCAGCGCGCCATTGACCATTCCTTTTCTGGAAGCGTGAAACCATTTCATTGCAGTCGGATTAAGACACGCATAAGAAAAACCAATACCGGAACCTGTCAACATTCCAAAGCTCAAACATAAGTTCATGGGAGTAATAGATAGACTCGATAATGCCATCCCTCCACCAGCCATTAATGTACCAAGCATCAGTACCTTCTTCGGGCCAATTTGATCTTGAATACGCCCTGCCACCAGAAGCGCTAATGATAATGTGACGATAGTAATGGTATATGGCAAAGACGCTTGCGTGTGGCTCCAGCCTAATTCAATAAGGGCATTTTTAAACACACTCCATGTATAAAGCACACCGATGCACAGATTAATCCCGCAACCTATGGCTAGGATCCTTATAGCTTTGTTATTCATGATAATTACTTATGAGCATCGCTCGGAGCCGAACGACCTTCGATTAGATTGATGGTGAAAGTGATGAGGCTTAACTGAGTGTTAAGCCCCTTTTATAATTACAATATTTTAATATTGTCGAAGATAATCTGAGATTCTGACAACATTTGGAGCACAGTCACCGCCTTCATGACTAACTACGTATGATGCAACTGCATTACCGAGAAGGACAGCATCGGCCAGTTCCCACCCAGAACTCAAACCAGCAAGCACACCACCAGCATGAGTATCACCGGCCCCAATCGTATCAACAACCTGCGCCGCAAATGGTGCAACGACTCCATGAGACTCTCCATTGCTAAATAGCGCACCGTCACTATCAATTCGTAAAATCAACGGGCAGTGATAACGTGAATACCATTGTTCCACAAAGCGTTGACTGTCTTTCATCCCTAGGTGCTCTGCTTCTTGACGGTTAAGCGAAATGATTGGCTTCAAGAGCAACAACCGCTCAAGTAAAACCGGTTCGATGTCAGCGATACGCGGACCAAAATCGATAAACAATTGAATAGAATTTGGTAGCGTTTCTAACCAATTGATAATTTCTACGCCACAATCTGAAGCAAGCTGGTAACCAGATAAATAGATAATCGCGTCATCATTGATCGATAGCTGACTTAGATTTTCTCTATTCCAGTTGTTTTCCACACCACTGACAGAAAGAAACGTTCTTTCGCCATCTGGTTCAACAAGGGCTAAGCACCAGCCATTGTCTCCACTTGGATCGGTTAGGTTGCTTTGTAGTCCTTTCTCCTCCATTGAGTGACGAATTAAGTCTGCCCATTTTCCACTTCCGATGGGTAAAGCATTGGTCGACTGCAGGCCTAGACGTTTAACTGCAATCGCGATATTAAGCGCACAACCACCAATATGAATGCCCTTTTCTTGCATTTCCAAGTCACCGCCTCGCTCAGGTAAGCAAGGGGTTTCGGTCACAATGTCGACGACAGCAGCGCCGATTAAGCATAATTGACGTTTGTTGTTAAGTGTCGGAATTAATTCAATTAGTGCATTATGAGGCATGGCCCTGCTCCTTAGCTTCCCGAAGAGAAAGGAATTTGCACGCGTATTCTTCAAAGTTTAGCTGGTTTTCATTATCTAACTGCTGCTTGAGCGCAGCGTCAATTGCTTGAATACCATTCAATGCACCGCAAATTGCTGTTGCCATTGCGCCAATGGTATCAGTATCACCACCTAGGTTTGCACACAAAATTGCACAGCGGTTTGGATCAGTTTCGGCCAGTTCAACCATCGCAATCGCTGCCGGTACAGACTCAATCGTACTTACACCAGCGCCCACTAGGTTATAGATTTTCTCCATTCGCTCTTCGATACCACATCTCTCTTCTGCCACCTGCAGAGCTAGTTCGACACGTGATGCCATAGATGCACTGAACGTCGTGACACTCTTTGTTTGTGCAGTATGAGCAATCGCTGGTAGTTGATCTTTAATCTCTGTCCAAGAGTGCCCTTCAATTGCTTTCGATATTGCCCAAGCAATAATGACAGCTCCTGAAATGGCAACATCCGACTTGTGAGTAGGACTTGAAGCTAATGCAACTTGCTCGATGAAGTCGTCATGGTTATTTGTTGGTAACAGGCAACCCATAGGCGACACACGCATCGCAGCGCCATTAGTTACTCCATTGTTCTCCAACTCACTAATCGCTACTCCTTCTTTAATCGAGCGCATTGCCGCTTTTGAACTTGGGCCAAAAATATTTTTATTAAACGCATCAAATCCTTCTGCCCACGTTAGTACATTACGAGCGATGACTTCAGGAACAATTTGACCATCACATTCAATAATTGCGTCAGCTAACGCAAGTGCCATTGATGTATCATCGGTAAATTGACATGCTTTAAAGTAACACGCAGCATTGTTCTCTTCAGGACCATCAAGAAAACGGTCAATCCAACCAAAATGGGCTTTTACTCGACTGCGAGGCCAAAGTTCAGATGGCATCCCCATTGAGTCACCGAGTGCTTGACCATAAAAAGTGCCAAGGATTCTGTCTTGTTTTGTAATCGTCATCTTACTTACCAAAAAAAGGGTTAAACGTCCTGCCCAACATGAATTAAACACATCGGGCAGGGCTGAAATTTAAGCTTGTGCTTTTTGTTCTGCACTAGAGGAATCTTGCTGATCAGCCATTTGGATTGGTTTTATCTCACCATTAGGCTCACGGAAGAAGTACATAAAGATGGCTAGGATGATCGCGATCATGACGCCACCAAATCCCCACATACCTGCCCAGTCAAACGTTAAGCCGTTTTGTGGTGTGTCGTATGCAAACATTTTTTCCATTAAGACACCACCAAGGCGATAACCAAGCAAGCTACCAATACCCTGACAACCTAGTGTAATCAAACCTTGAGCAGCAGTACGCATGTGTGCTGGCGCTTTCTTATCAACATAAATATAAGCGGTTACAAAGTAGAAGTCGTAGCTTACGCCGTGTAGCAAAATGCCCAAGAACAATAGTGAGTACAGATACCATGTGTCTGCGCTGCCGTAGACAAAGAATCCATAACGGATGGCGGCCGTAGCAAGACCAAGAAGCAATACCTTTTTAATACCAAATCGTTTAGTAAAGAATGGTAGTGCTAACATAAAGAAGATTTCAGAGAACTGACCCAGCGTCATCCAACCTGTTGCGTTACTCATACCTACTTCTGTTAGGAAGCCGTTTGCAAAGATGTAATAAAACGCGAGTGGCATACTAAACATGAATGAACATACAAAGAACGCCAAGAAGTTTCGATCTTTCAATAGCACCATCGCATCAAGACCAAGCATGACTTTTAAGTCTAGTTTTCCGGTACTCTTTGGCGGTGTATTAGGCAAAGTTAAAGCGAATATGCCTAATAACGCCGAACTTGCAGCCGTAATAATAAGCGGAATATTGCTTGAAGAAATGTCACCGTAACCTAACCAAGAAGGCAAAAAGCCAATCGCAACACCCGAGGCAATCCAACCAATCGTCCCCATCACACGAATGCGTGGAAAATCACGTTCGACATCTTCTACATTAGAAAAAGCAATGCTGTTTGTCAGTGCAATCGTTGGCATGTAGGTCAGTGAATAGCCAAGTAAAAGCGGGAAAAAGGTGGCGAATTCAGTTTGTTGTGCCGCTAAATACATGAGTACCGCGCCTGCCAACAACATCACAGAGAGTACTTTCTGCGCTGGGAAAAATCGGTCGGTGATAGAACCTACCAAGATTGGCGATAAGATCGCTGCAATTGCAGTACAAGCGTATGACCATGCAATCTCTGTTGGGGTAAAACCGTTGGTACTTAGTATTTGCCATAACGGGACGAACCATGCGCCCCATATAAACCATTCAATGAACATCATTGAAGATAGTTTGATGTTTGTCGTTTTCATTTCTAATCCTTAGGTACTGTAGGGTACAAAACAATGGTACTATTCAAAATAATACCAATACAATACCAAGGTGGTATTTTTGTGATCAAAGCGTCACTTGGGCGAACGTTCCAGGATCCTGTAATGATAGTTGGAGTGATGTGACAAGAAAACCTACAGACTGCAACTGAAAGGTTTATTGATAAACTAACTAGGTTATCCTAAATGCTGTTATTAGATTCCTACCTGTATAGGAATGACCATGGACAGACTCTAGAATCTCCGAGCTGTACCTAGGCGCTTCAATTGAATGTTCTTAGTATGAATCGAACAACATACCAAAGAACACTTCGCGGGACTCAGGACTGCTGTCTCTATGAGTATGATATTCAACGTGAGATTTTATGTTCGCGGAAGGAGAAAGCTTGATGCTCCAAAGTGATTTAACTTGATTCGGAATTATAGAATATCGAACGTCGATGACTCGTGTCTTGTCATCAGGATCTTGTGCAACATATCCGTTAGAAAACCATCGAAAGCGTTCGATATCGATAGCTTGTTGTGAGTTAGGATCGAGCCAAGGAAAATCTCTATTCACATCAAGTTTAGGTACGGATTGTCCAGGGTATGTTTTCACTGTACTTCCTACTCTAACTGCATCGACATAATATCGTTCGCTGGTTTCGTAGACTACTTTCCACAGTAATATGTTAGCAAAGCTCGGCTTGGCCTCTAGTTTAATCGGGGTATGCTGTCTTTCGTTAGCCAATTGCCAACCAGCTGCTTCCGCTCGGTCTCTTTGAATCATGCCTATCGTTGGGTACATAACAGCCCACAAAAAAGCCAATCGGGCTAACCATGTTTTACGCTTAAACGTTGCCAAAACGACCAGTATCAAAATAGGTAGCGTATAGATAGGATCAATGACCGAAACCGTGCTCCATGCATAACGCTCATTAGTAAACGGCCACAACAATTGAGTTCCATAACTAGTGCAAGAGTCTAATAATGCATGAGTGCTATAACCTAACGTGCAGTAAAGCCAACTTTGTTTAAAGGAAAGTCCATGTCTTTTCGCAACCAAAGGATGTAGCACCCACGCACAAATTAAGCTACCAATAGGGATGAAAAACAATGAATGTGTGAATTGGCGATGAAACTCTAAGAACAACAAAGGATCATCATGCGAACGAATAAGCACATCTAAGTCAGGGGACATTCCCGCGAGCAGACCCAATATACCAGCAACGACTATTTGTTTTTTTCTACTTAATGATTGAGACAAAGAGGCACCTAGCACTCCTTGGGATAATGGATCCATGATTAACTCATTGATTGCATTCAGCTCATGTATACAGCATAGATGCTGATTAGCTAGAAAATCGAGTGACTAGTGGTTTTTTTTATTTTATTGTCACTAACGAGGACACTGAGAAGAGTCCTTTTGATGCGGAAGCCACCATAATTAATCTGCTCTAAATATTCAAAGCTAAATCGCTTTGCAACAAACCTATGATTTTTCGGCTGAAACCTTACCATCTCGGCCAAAAAGGGTTATACATAACCTTATATAAGTCTAATAAATGAAAAAGTTATGACACTTAAGGAAATCCTCCAAGTTCGCAATGTGCGCTACTTCTTAATGTTTCGAAGCAGCTATTTTGCGCGTTTTTATTATCCTGTTTTCACCCTGCTCTATCTGGATTACGGGTTAACACTGTCGCAGTTTGCAATGCTCAATGTGATTTGGGCTGCTACCATCGTTCTTGCGGAAGTACCATCAGGAGCCTTTGCCGACACTTTAGGTCGTAAGAAACTTGTCGTCTTATCCTCGATTATCATGTTTGTTGAGATCGCCATGATAGCCTTTGTCCCGACAGGTAATCCGAGTTTGGTATTCGCGGTATTTTTGGTTAACCGGATATTAAGTGGCTTAGCTATGGCCCTTGCTAGCGGTGCCGACGAAGCTTTGGCATACGACACCTTGAAAGAACAAGGTAAGGAAGAGGCGTGGCCTCATGTATTGCAGATTCAAATACGAGTGGCCTCTGCAGTGGGTATCTTCGTTACGCTGATCGGGGCGGCTATGTATGATGTCGATGTCATGGGGTCTGTGTACCAATTGTTTGGATGGACAGCACCAGAGAGCACTCAAGACATTATGCGTATTCCGGTTTACGCCACTTTGATCGTAGCCATGGTCGCCATTTACGCAGCAATCAATATGCAAGAAGATAAAAAAACGATGCCCAAAAGCGGCGATAAGCTAGCAACAACGTTAGCAAGCTTAAACTTGACGCTCAGTACCGGTAAGTGGGTTATGTCTACACCTTATGTATTGTTCATATTGCTCTACTACAGTCTTTTCGAGCACACCTCACGCATGTTTCTCACTATGAATAGTCAATATTATCGCGCTATCGACATTCCTATTATCTACATTGGATTCATTGGCGCTGGCGTGAGTATTTTTAAGATACTCTTTGCAGGACAAAGTCGTCGCTTTGCCGAAAGTCTAGCCCCTAAAAAGTTCATCACAATCATGGGGATAGCGACTATCGCGACCTACTACTTTATCAGTTTAGGTTGGTCGATTTACGGCGTAATTCCAGCACTAGTACTGATCTTTATCATCATGACGATGAACATCTTTATTAGTTACCACCTCAATAGAAAAACTGAATCACACAACCGCGCAACCGTTCTAAGCTTCAAAGGACTGATGTTTAACTTGGGATATGGTTCTATTGGCGTGCTATACGCGTACTACTACAAACTGGTTTCTCAAGGCTACAGCCAAGAGCAAGTTGAGCAAGGTGTCGACTTTATCGCTTCACTCTCCTCGTTCGTCTACTATTTCGCGTTTTTGTTTATCTTGATAAGTGTATGGTTTCATTTAAAGGATAGAAAAAAAGCAATTTTTGAATAACCTACACTACTTTTTCTATAGGCCACCATGCCTACAACCTCGACACGAACTGGCATTCTCTTATGAAAGGAATGCCAGTTTTGCGACTTGTGAGTGTTTGCTTATCTGTTAACCGTAAAGGTGTTGCTAGTAAGACAACATAACCGCTATTATTAACTTTATTATTTTGGTTTATCGAATTAGATAAAGATGAAAAAACACGAAGAACTGGTACAAGATTTAATAAGTAAGATCTGCAATAACGTTATCACTTATAAGCTGCCATCTGAGAGAGAGCTTGTAGATAAGTACCAACTATCACGTTTTTCTGTCAGAAAAGCCCTGTCAAAATTGGAAGCCATTGGCATTGTTAAACCAAAAACGGGTTCTGGTTATTATGTTAACACTTCTATTATCGGCTCTCCCTTAATCTACAATTCAATTACGGAAAACAGCTTCGAGCAAATTTCCTATAAGAAAGTGCAATTGAATAAACGGGTACCGACTATTCATGAGATGCAAGTCTTTACTATTGGAGAGGATGACTATTTATGGCATATCAAAAGGTTACGTCTAATCCAAAATAAAATCACACAGATAGAAGAAACGATCGTTCCGGTACATCTTTTTCCGAAAATGAACGACAGTATTATTGAGAGTTCACTGCAAAAATATGCGTTGTCGTTAGGTTTGAAGATTGACAGTTATCTAACCAACTATAAAGCAATTAACTTATCAACGGAGGATGCCAACATTTTACAATGTAAACGTACCACCGCTGCTATGAATATTACTAATCGCGGTTTTTTAACATCAGGTGAGGCTTTTATTGTTAGCGATGTCATTGATATAAATTATCAATGCACTTATCACACAAAATTCAATAATGAGAGTTTGCTATATCGAGATCAAAACGACCGCTAATTATAGCGGTCGATTTTTCTAAATAGTATTTACACCTTAAGGAGTATGAATACTGCCATCTGGAAGTCGGCTTTGAGTCCACTCATGAGGACGGTATTCTACCGGGAAATCAAGTGCCGCAGCGCGGTTGATTTCTACTCCGATGCCTATGTCTTCTGAAGCATAAAGAAAACCATTTCTAGGTTCAGCTGCATTAGGGAACACTTTTCTTGTGTTTTCTTTGTAATGCACATGCTCTTGAATTGCCGCGTTGTGAAGGTGTACATTTAGGTGAGTATTCACCGCTGCTCCAATTGGTGTCATATCTGGTGGACAGTGCCATGCAATACGAACACCGAAGCTTTCGCATAGATGGCCTAATTTCAACGCAGGAGTGATACCACCGATCTGTGAAACATGGCAACGAATGAAATCAATACGACGATTAACAACGACTGACTTCCACTCTTCTGGGTTATTAAAAAGCTCCCCTAACGCTAGCGATACCGAGGTTTGACTGCGTAGGTTATCCAACCATTCGGTTTGATTTGGCGGCAGAATATCTTCAATGAAATACGGTTGATATTGTTCAACTTGCTTGGCAAATTGCAACGCTTGATTAGGAAACAGCCGTTCATGTACATCATGAAGAATGTGGAATTTACGACCGTACTTTTCACGCAGTAAACGGAACATCTCTAATGTGTTATCCATATACTGGTCTTGGTCGTAGTATGAGCCTTCAGTTGGATTTTCTGTGGTGTGCATATTCTCTGGTACACCGCCATAAAATCCCAATTGGCAACGAATGTGTTTATAACCCTGCTCTAGGAATTGCTCAACTTGCTCATAAAGCCCTTCCATTGTGTCACTCGTTGCATGTGTATACACTTGAATGGCATCTCTAGATTTACCACCAAATAATTGATGTAACGGCATGTTAGCTAATTTGGCTTTAATATCCCAAAGAGCCATATCAACACCAGAAATAGCATTATTAATAACCGGACCATTACGCCAATAGGCATTGACCATCATCATTTGCCAAAGGTCTTCAATATTATTCGCATTCTTACCTAATAACAAAGGCTTAATATATTCATCAACCATAATTTTAACAGCAAGTGGACGCTGTTGGAATGTCGCACATCCATAGCCTGTTACGCCGCTCTCGGTTTCTACAATCACAGTAATTAGATTGTGTCGGTCTGGCTTAGTAATTATACATTCAATGTTGGATATGATATTTTCTTTCACGGCGTAATAGCTCTATGTCAGTGGTTTTATTCTATATAACAGCGAAAAAAACCTTATTTCAAGCGCTAATTTTCGGCAAAAAGTAACTGGTTCGTTATTGCTAAACATTCGCTAAAAAAAACGAACCAATCGACGAATTTTGCTGAAAATTAACAATTTGCCGCACTTAATGTGACGGAAGTCTCTGTTTTTCCGATTGGGGTAAATATGAGTGATGGATATTATGTCCCCAACAAATAACGCAAGCACATAGGGACTCCTTAGATGCAACTTACTGAAACTAATAATGAAGTGAACTTGAATGCTCAAGCATCGAGTAACAAGAATAGCTTTAGCGACAACCTACAAATATTGGTTCAAGCACTTGGCGGCCAAGATAACATCATCAACATTACTCACTGCATGACTCGTCTTCGATTCAAGTTAGCAGATGAGACACTTGCCAAGAAAGAGCAGCTAGAAGCCATTTCTGGGGTCAAAGGGGTGGTTCTTGCTCAAGGTCAGACTCAAGTCGTCATCGGTGTAGATGTAGAAAAGTGGTACAACGCGCTATCAGGTGTTAGCAAAAGCAGTGATGAACCAGTGATTGAAGCTGAAAAAGGTAAGCTGTTCCAAAATGCAATGCGTATCGTTGCGGGCATTTTTGGCCCTGTGGTTCCTGCAATTGCTGGTGCGGGTATGTTGATGGGCCTTCTTTCTGGTTTAATTGCGACCAACGTTATTTCAGAATCTTCAGATACAGTGTACTTCTTGCGTTCGATTTCTACCGCTGTATTCTTCTTCCTACCAATGTTAGTGTCTTTTTCTGCCGCTAAAGTATTTAAAGTGAACGAATACATTGCATTGGCTGTGTCTTCCGCCATGCTTGCGCCTAAACTAGTAGAAAAAGCGGCGTTACTCAAAGACGCTGGTAGCGTTCCGGAGCTGACTGTACTTGGTGTGGTACCAATCGAACTGCTTAACTATGGCGGCGCAATCGTACCTGCTATCTTAGCGGTTTGGGTACTTTCAAAAGTGACACCATTTGTTGATCGATTCGTCCCTTCATCCGCCAAGCCAGTATTTACTCCCCTACTCGCCTTCACGGTCACTTCAACTATCGTATTGTCCCTGGTTGCCCCAGCTGGCATGTGGTTAAGTAATGGCGCAGGTTGGGTGGTAAGCTCGCTATTAGAAATCTCTCCAACACTGACTGGCTTTGTATTTGGTTTAACTCGCCCAATCACCATCGTATTTGGTATTCACCACAGCATGACGCCAATCAGCTTGAATAACTTCGCGCTGTATGGAAAAGACTTGCTTATGCCAATAATGTGCTTGGGTAACCTCGCTATCGCGGGTGCTACGATGGCGGTATGGTATAAACAGCGTAAGAACGTTTCAAAAGAACAGTCTTCTGTTACCGTAGGTTCTGGTATCACTGCAATTCTTGGTATCACTGAGCCTGCACTCTTTGGTGTGTTGACTAAATACACTAAAGCACTGTTCATGGCGAGCCTAGCAGCAGGTATTGTTGGTGCGATCTCAGTAACTATCGACACGCATCTAACGAGCTACATTTTGTCTTCAGTATTTAGTTTGCCTGCATACCTAGCAAGCGGTACTCAAAACTTCATTCAAGCGGTTCTTGGCGTGATTGGTGTGTTTGCATTGGCATTTGCGTTGACGTTTATGTTTGTCAACGTTGATGACAAATAAAACGACTTATTAATCAAAAGGCTCATAGTAGTAATGCTATGAGCCTTTTTCTTTATCTAAACATAGCCAAGTCAGCTTTGTCTTCCTGAGAACGCTTTCACCTAGGTCGCGAATAACAATTTGAGTCACATTAGGCTAGCTCTTAAAGCGTCACTTTATCCGATGTTGCTAATGGGTGTGGCTTCGACATTATTGGTAGCATAGTGGTGACAGAAAAAGCTTCTGCGAGATAGTTAGTGAGCCACTGTTCTTTTAGGTTTTAACTGCTATCACTTACATTCAGCTCAAGCGACTAAACGTCACAGTAGACAATTAGTCTCCCGAAGCGCCATCTACTCTGTTAAACGTAGGTGGCGTCAAAATTCATTACGCTAGTTTATATAATCATCTCATCATCTCCACCTCTAAACTAGGTAACATAACCTTATGTTATCAAATACCTTTTTCTTAGTTGAATAACACTTAATCCACTATTAACGAACGCTATTTGTTCAACTCTAACGACAGAAATACTATTAGAAAAAACAGTTAGAGAGACCATTATGAACATCAAAAGCAGCCTTTTCATTTTATTTACTGCCATCTATTCAGCGACGTCGTTCGCTAACGTTATTGTCGATACCAAAGGTGTCGATATGGAAAAATACAACGCTGATATGTACGAATGCCAACAACTATCGACCCAGGTTCAAAGCAATCAAGTCGATAGTTTAGGTCGCGACGTTGTGGGAAGCACAGCCCGCACTGCAGCATTAGGCGCAGCAGGTACAGCCATTGCCGGCGGCCACGGTTCTAAAGGCGCCAAAGTTGGTGCAGGGGTTGGTCTGGTAGGTGGCTTACTCCACCACCGTGCTGAAGCACAATACAGTGAAGCCAAATATCAACACGATGTTGATAGTGTCATGAAACAGTGCATGGTTGGCCGCGGCTACAACGTTTTAAACTAAGGGGGAGACTATGAACCTCACTCTAGATTATGCATCACTGGCGATTTTGTTTGTTGTGCTTCTAATCCTGATCTATGGATTGATCATTTTGCACGATATTCCTTATGAGATTGCCAAAAAACGTAATCATCCACATGCCGATGCGATTCATGTTGCTGGTTGGATTAGTTTGTTTTTCCTCCATGTTATGTGGCCTGTGCTTTGGGTATGGGCAACCATGTATGACGGTGATAAACAACAGTGGTTAGGGGCTCGTTCAGCCCATTCCGATAAACAATATCAAGCATTAGTTGAACGCATTGATGCTCTTGAAAAATCAATCAAGGAGTAACGAAATGGAAACGCTCATCATCCTGAGTTACGCAGCACTTTGCGTTATTGTATTTAAAGCTTTTAAAGTGCCTAAAAATAAATGGACGCTAACAACGGCCAGCGTTATTGGGTTATTTATCGTAGGTTGGATCTTTCTCTATATGGCGATGTATCAACCGGTTTCTCGTATGGCTCGTTTATACAGCGTCACGACTCCTATCACATCACAAGTAGAGGGGTTAATTACCGATGTCTATGTGAAAGGCAACCAACAGGTGAAAGCTGGTGATCCACTTTATCAAATCGATAAAACGCCTTTCCAAGATAAAGTGAGCCGTATAGAAAGCGACATTCAACGAACATCTTCTGCCATTGAATTTTATGAATCAGAATTGGTTCGTTACCAGAAACTCGGTAAGAAAGGGTTTTCATCGCAAGAGAATATCGACAATATCGAAACTCAATTGTTGGAACAAAAAGCCAACCAAAGCAAATATCAATCTCAGTTAGAGTTAGCGAAATTTAACTTAGCGAAAACTACTGTAAAAGCGCCTACTGATGGCTACGTAACTCAAGTGGCACTTCGCCCAGGCATGAAAAGCCGTATTGTTCCATTTCAAGGTAATCTAACGTTCGTACATAAAGAAGACAAACAACTATTTGCTGCGTTTAAACAAGCGCCTGCGCGCTATATTAAAGCTGGTTATCCGGCAGAAGTGACCTTTAATACTATTCCAGGTCACGCGTATAAAGCCCATGTGGTACAGGTAAACGATATATTTGCTCAAGGTGCAATCACTCCATCTGGCATCATGAAGTATCCAGAACAGATACCTCATAACGGTAGGATCTTAGTAAAAGTTGAATTGGACAACCCGTCACTTTTGCAAGGTATGCCAATACCTTCAGGCACTGATGCTCATGTTGCGGTTTATTCACCTAAATGGGAGATGTTCAGTATTGTCCGTAAAGTGATTTTAAGAATGCAAAGTTGGCAGAACTGGTTATTTGAAGGTTAACTTTATTATTCAGGGACATATATACCCGACACGACTTCAATCACAAAGAGAGGGCTGTTTTCAGCCCTTCATAATTACATAGAAGGGCGACTTAATGGCACTTTCAACCAAACAGCAAGGCGTAGCCAAAGGCATGGGGCTGGCTTTGTTCCTTTCATTGGCATCCATAGGCTATGCGATTTATTCAAACCCATTGAGTTTTGATGACAATACAAATCGCTTCGAAGTTCTGTCTTACTCGTTTATTCTACCAACGTTATTTCTACTCATATCCATTGGGCGACTAGCTAAACATCGTTTTTTTAGCGCAGAAGATATTGATGGTAGTGGCCTCACTCAAGGCTCACAACAAGCACGTATCTTACAGAGCATCATACAGAACACCCTTGAACAACTTGTCATAGCACTGCCCATCTACTTTGCATGGAGTACACTGGCGCCCAGCCTTTGGCTTTCTGCGGTTCCAATATGCTCAGCTCTTTTCCTTTTAGGCCGAGTCCTGTTTGCAATTGGCTATAAGCACGGAGCACCAGCACGCTCATTTGGCTTCGCACTAACCTTTTATTCGTCAGCAGTGTTATTGCTAGCCTTACTCACTGCCGTCATTTTCTAACTACTTTTCGTCAGCATTCACACCAAAAAGCGACCACTATTGGGTCGCTATCTAATTGAGATCTTGTAAAGTTGCTTTACTGTCTACAGGTCAAGCGATGACACTATCGCTTGCCGAAACCACTCATGTCCTTTGTCGTTTTTTTGGGACTGATGCCACGTCATGTAAACCGGAACTTTCTGAGTTTCAAATGGTATTGGAAAGACATTTAGTCCGAGAGACTCTGCAAGCTGCTCCGCTTGCCATTGACCACTGACAGCAAGCCAATCTGTTTGTGCAGCCATAACCAACGCCGTCGCACCAGAGCCCGTGGAATATGCGACTTGTCGTGGCGGAAGCGCGACGTCAATCGCTACAGAGTCCAGTGTATTGGTATTAAGACGTTGAGTTTTCCAAGTAATGTGGCTTTCTCTAAGAAAATCCTCCATCGTCAATTCACTTTGTATCCTTGGATGATCTTTACTTACGGTAACCACCAACTCTTGATCAAAGAGTACCTCATTGTGGTAGCCCCTATCCTCTAATGGCACCGTCGCTAATATTACGTCCACACGACGACGCCTCAGGTCGTCGTGTCGGTCTTGCTCATTCAAATGTTCAATGTCTGCCTGTATGGTGACATTCGGTGCATGCACATTTTTATAGCGAACCAAAGGGGGGACAACGATTAGGTCGATGTCTTTATGGCTAGAAATGCGAAAGGTACGTTGGCTTAACTCAGGATCAAAGTCTTGACGTGATTTGGACCCATTCAGCAACAGGCTAAGCGGCTCTTGAATCTCGTTGTGAAGCTCAATAGCAAAATTAGTAGGTACGATACCTCTTCCCTGACGAATAAATAGCGGGTCTTGATATTCATCTCTAAGCCTATTTAGCGCATGACTGACCGCTGGAGCAGTGATGTTGAGAACTTCGGCCGCTTCGTTCACACTTTTCGACTTAATAACCGCGTCAAAGGTTTTAAGGAGATTTAGATCCATTATTTCCGCTCTATCTGTCTGATTCGCCTAAATTAAACATAGTCCATTCAAATCAAATTACGAATGACTAATTGCGGAAACAAAAAGACAGCTATTAGTTATAGCTGTCTTTACACGTCGTGAGTCAATGATTTCTGTTTATTTGAAGTCAGCATTATGGTGTGGACTGAGGGCTTTTTTCTACTCTATACAAGGTGTCTTCTAACAACGCGATGGTTTCCTTATCGAGCTCTGTCGCCTCATCAAAAAGCCTTACGTATTCCATATTTTCTTCACTTTTTGCTTCCAAAGAAAAGCTAGGATAAAGGTTTAACGAAGAAAGGTAGAGGTCATCAATGACGTTCATGAAAGACTTCGACAAACTTGTCGGCTCATCTGATATACCCATTAATAGTTGCGCGAACTTGCCTGCTACAGCCTGTTGGCGGTTAATTAGCTCTTTCAAATGAGTCAGTTCTTTATTGGAAGAATCACTTTGCACTAGTTTACTTTCGATGGTACTCAAGCATTGAGCCAATGATGATTTTTGTGCTAGTGACAAATCCAAGTAATGCCCAAGTCGATCATAAGTGACATTGCGCATTGGGAAACCACAACATTGTAGCTCTCCGCGACTTTTGCTGGTAAGCATGACACGTTGACGACAACGACCACACTCCAATAGGTCATAGGTTAAGTTATGGCTACTCATCGTGCTCCACCTCCAATGAATGATCTCTAAGCTCTCTTTTTACTTTCGTTTTTTGTTTCTGAAGTTTATGCGTCATAGCAGAAAATGCTTCAGCCGCAACATGGTAGAACTCATCACCAGAGTGTTTAACGAAACACCATTGATGCTCAGCGTGAACTTTAAGCTCAACATCATATTGCCCATAAGAGCGGTGGTGGATTATCGAGACGAAAATCTCCGTTGCCTGTGGGTGCACTGCGAATAAATGGTCCGCTTTGGTGACACAATGTGAACGCATGCTTTCCGATAAAACAATGCTTTGTGTGTTAAAATGAATGTTCATGATACTTACCTTTTAAGCGTTGGTTTAATAATAATTACGGTGTTATTTGGATCCTAAAGTCCGGTACCCACTTGAAAATAGAGCGCATTGTCTTCTTCACTTTTCGCGACATCTATTCCTACTTTTAAGCCGTAACGACGAGCGATCAAATAACGAAAGCCCACTCCGTAGGCGTAGTGATTTCCGTCACTAAATAGCTCATTAGTCGCATCGGTAGCAGAACCAACCCCGGCAAATACCGAACTCGACCAGCGGTTTGTGAAGCTATAAGTGACCTGTGATTCGATTGAAGCTGTCGAAGTGCCTTGATATCGATTTCTAGCAATACCTCTAAGCTCGATATCAGGGTACGCCGGAGGAGGCAGCAACCTCTCATCCGTCGATAGAGTGTTGTACTTACCCGTCAACGCCACATTCCATTTTTGACTAACGGGGAAATATTGTGTGCCTTCTGCGGCAAATGTTTGAAAGTCGTAGTCACTACCAAGGTGCTCACTGAATACCATGTATTCCGCTTTATAATCTCCACCTGCCGTTGGATATAAGAAGTTGTTTTTGGTGTCATATTCAGCAATCGCCCCCAGACCTGATACCGTCGGCGTCATATTCAACCACCGATTAGCCACCTGATTCGCTTTGCTTGGCTCCACAATACTCAGTTCTGGGGAAACGAACTTTTGACTCACACCAAGTAAGACGGGTGATTTACCCACTCGAAACTGCAACTTCTGGATAACACCATATCCATTCATGCCCATTTCAAAACCTGATGCGTCATCTTTCGCAAACGGAGCATAGAAATTCATATGAATGTCACCATAAAAGGCGCCGCCTAAATAGCGAATGCTGTCTTTGTTCCAGGTATGCCTATGACCGATAAAACCCGCCCACGTGCCATTTTGAGTACCAAACGCCCCTGCAACGGTAATCGCTGGAGTAAGGAGCTTGGCTCCACCATCAAGTGAGTTTAGGGCTAATTCTTTACGCTTCTTTTTTTGAGCATCAGATTCATGCAAGAATACTCCCATCATTCCACCGCCATACCCCACCGCAGGTTCAGTGATCAGAATGGGCACAGGGAGGAAGCCATACGCGTTTTCCGCTAAGTAGTCTCCCATGTCCAACTGACCATCAATTGGGTCTGTGAAAGATGTAGCTTGAGCACTAGTCCCAATTAGCGTTAGTGAGAGTAAAAATAAAGAATTAGCGAGTTTCATTGGAGCCTACTTAAACAATCTTCTTAACTTACTTAGTGGACGTTCTCAAAACGACTCGACTAAAACTGATAGTTGAACTCGACACGTTGATCACCATCGAAATAGGATTGATCGTGCGTCCAGTTAGCAAAGTAACGAACGTTAAAACGTGGAGTGAACTGGTAAGAA
Organism: Vibrio sp. CyArs1; assembly: GCF_022432925.1. Taxonomy (NCBI): domain Bacteria; kingdom Pseudomonadati; phylum Pseudomonadota; class Gammaproteobacteria; order Vibrionales; family Vibrionaceae; genus Vibrio; species Vibrio sp. CyArs1. The sequence continues at coordinate 821,678 of NZ_JAKRBO010000001.1, forward strand.
ACTACAAACTCATTAGTAAAAACAGAACCTGCATCCGTCCAAGCTTGCGAGCCCGCTAAAGGCGTGACCCACATTGGGTTGTAGTTAACCCACAACTTGTCTGTAATTGAATATTTGCTATAGCCACCAACAACGGCATAGACGCCAGGTAAGGTATATCCGATGTATTGGTCGTCTGGGTTCACTTGGCCTGAAGATACCTGTTCAACTTTATCACCAGTAAACTTGCCGTTTTTGACCTGAACGCCGACACCAGCTAATGGATAAAGTTGTAACCCACCCCATTTAGGTAGCGCTTGGATAAAACTATAAGAGGTGTTCAATGCTTCTTGTTCGACGTTGTAATTCAAATCAATTTGTCGACCAAGACCGTTTGTCGTGTTAATGGTGAAATTACGGAAACGAACTGAGTCGACAGAATCATCGCGTTCTGAAGTACCAGACCAACCTAATGAGCTACCGGCAAAGCCTTTAATCTCCAATACGTTCATAGCCATCGTGTCGTCATTCCCGGTGTCATAAGCTCGACCGATTTTTACGTTTAAGCCTTTATCCGTCAGCCCTGCTCCCGCTTGTGTGTACACTGCTAAAGGGTCAGACATGTCTTGTACACCATCGCTTGCGTTAGCAGCGACCGCGTTTGAAACAAAGCCAGACATTAGCGTTGTCATAACAAGGGTGGAAAGAAGGTTTTTTGATTTCATCGGATAAATTCTCGTAGTGATTAACTGTTGATGAGAATCTTAAGGATTAGCCGATATATGATCGATGGAGGAGAGTTTAATAGTGGATTTAGTCTGGTTTAATCAATATTAAAATCAACTAAAACAACTTACTATCAGCGCTTTAGCTTTGTAACATTTGGAAGGATTACAAATGATTATTATCGTCTGATGCAGGAAGTACATCCACGACAAGCTGAACGAGTATGTGGATCGAGTCGTCCCCTTTGAACTTTGCAGTAGGCATTGCGAAGGACTCGTCTTGCGGCAAACCAGTCTTCTGGCTTTTGCATAATCAAGTAGCCATTGAACCGTTTTAATAAAGGTAAGCGATACTCTTCGACAAATTTACTGTCAAACTCAACCTCAAAGTACTCGAACACCTGCTCGATAGCGGTAAATTCGGTAAGCTTGCTTTGAATGTCAGTGAAACTCATCGGTCCTAGGTCTACAAAAATTAATACAAATGAACAGGCAAAGGATTGTACTAAAGCTGCGTTTGGTTGTCACAAAAGTAAAAAAGCCCAAAGCACTTCTCGGCGCTTTGGGCTTAAATACAACAAATAACAATTACGCGTGGTACTCTGGGTAATCTAATAGGCCCACTTCGTTACCACCAAACAAAGTATTTGGATTATGCTCTGCTAGCGGATAACCGTGTTCTAGGCGACTCGGTAAGTCAGGGTTGGCGATAAACGGACGACCAAAACCTACCATATCAGTAATACCGTCAGACAGTGCTTTTTCGGCTTTCTCTTGGTTGTAGCGACCAGCGTAAATGATCATACCTTGGTACGCTTCTCTTACTGCGGTTTTAAATTCCGCTGGTGTGTCTGGGGCATCATCCCAATCGACTTCTGCAATGTGCATATAGACTACGTGGTGTTTTTCCAATACGCGAGCCGCAGCAGTGTAAGTATCAATTGGCGTTTTATCGACTGTGCCGTTAAGTGAAGTAAATGGCGCAAGACGAACACCTACTTTGTCGGCACCAATCGCATCTACGACAGCTGCGACGACTTCATCTAAAAAGCGAAGACGATTTTCGATTGGACCACCGTATTCGTCATCACGGTTGTTTGCTTCAGAGTCAATAAATTGGTTGATTAAATAGCCGTTTGCACCATGCAATTCGATACCATCAAAACCAGCCTCGATCGCATTCAGTGCTGCTTGACGGTATTGACCAACGACTTCTTGAATATCTTCTTTTGTCATCGCACGAGGCTCGACCACATCAACAAAGCCAGGTTCGTTCGAGCCATTATCCACAAATACTTTTACGTTTTCAGCTTTTAGAGCCGAAGATGAGATAGGCTGCTTGCCACCAATATTGTCTGGATGCGTGACACGACCAACGTGCCAAAGCTGAGCAAAGATAGCTCCGTCTTTTGCGTGTACGGCATCAGTGACTTTTTTCCAACCCGCGATTTGCTCGTCTGAATAAATACCAGGAGTCCAAGCATAACCTTGTCCCATTGGTGAAATTTGTGTGCCTTCGGCAACGATTAAACCAGCAGACGCGCGCTGTGCGTAGTATTCGGCCATCATATCGTTAGCAGAGTTACCAGGTTGAGTCGCACGAGAGCGAGTCATAGGTGGCATTACGATGCGGTTTTTTAGTGTTAATGAACCAAGCTGAATTGGTTGAAACATTGAATCTGTCATTGTGATACCCCTATTTGCTCGTTTGAATAAGCTCAATTGAATAGCCGTCTGGATCTTTAACAAAAGCGATGTGCGTTTCGCCACCTTTCATAGGACCCGGAGCGCGAGTAATGTTGCCACCAAGTTGCTCAATGCGCTCACACGCTGCATAAATGTTCTCACAACCAATCGCAATATGTCCCCAGGCGTTACCTTGGTCATAGTTGTCTGTATCCCAGTTGTAAGTTAACTCAATAGTCGAACCTGCATCTTGACCTTCGTAGCCCACGAAGACTAGCGTATAGCGATACTCTTCATTTTCGAAACGATCCAACATTTTCATACCAAGCACTTCAGAATAAAACTTGATGGACTTTTCTAAGTCCACTACTCGAATCATGGTGTGTAAAACTTTCATGTAACCCCTCGGCAGAACTCTTGTCAGCGCAGTAAAACAGACCAACAACGTTATATGGTTATTTCCAACTGACGCTAGAGTAAGGCAAATGGGAAAGTAGGTGAAATTATCTAATATTATAATTTTGATAATTTTTTGGAATGATTAATGGGAGAGAAAAAGTGAGAAAAGAAAGTGGCCTTGCACATTAGCAAGGCCACTTTATCTTGGTTATTTCAAATCAAAACGGTCAGCATTCATTACCTTAGTCCACGCAGCAACAAAGTCGGTAACAAACTTTTCTTTGTTATCATCTTGCGCATAGACCTCAGCATACGCTCTTAGTATCGAGTTAGAACCGAATACAAGGTCAGCACGCGTCGCAGTCCATTTCACGACATCATTAGAACGATGCACGATATCATAGGAATTTCGGCCTGTTGGCTTCCACTGATAGTTCATGTCTGTAAGATTAACGAAGAAGTCGTTGCTCAACACTCCAACACGCTCAGTGAAGACACCGTGGGCACTGCCGTTATAGTTAGTCCCTAACACACGCATCCCACCGATGAGAACTGTCATCTCTGGTGCGGTTAGCCCCATCAATTGAGCGCGGTCTAACAACATCTCTTCCGGTGTTGCAGCATAATGCTGTTTTTGCCAGTTTCGGAAACCATCTGCAACAGGTTCTAGAACTTCAAAAGATTCGACGTCAGTTTGCTCTATGGTTGCGTCACCTCGACCTGGAGCGAAGGGTACGTTCACATTAAACCCAGCAAGTTTTGCTGCTTGCTCTACACCCACATTACCCGCTAACACAATCACATCAGCAACACTTGCGCCAGTATCGACAGCGATACGCTCAAGAACAGGCAAAACCTTATTCAGTTTCTCTGGTTCATTTCCTAACCAGGTACGCTGTGGCTCTAGACGGATTCGAGCCCCATTAGCCCCGCCACGTTTATCTGACTGGCGATATGTACGTGCACTATCCCAAGCCGTTGTAATCATTTCCGTTGCACTTAAATCTGACGCTAAGATTTTTTCTTTTACGTCTTCAATATCATAATCCGTTGAACCTGCAGGAACAGGATCTTGCCAAATTAGTGCTTCAGTTGGCGCTTCTGGACCAATGTAAACTGATGATGGTCCCATATCACGGTGGAGTAACTTAAACCAAGCGCGAGCGAACACCTCTGAGAACTGCTCTGGATTATTGTAAAAGCGTTCAGAGATCTTACGATATTCTGGGTCCACTTTTAGTGCCATATCGGCATCAGTCATCATAGGGTTGTATCGGATGCTTGCATCTTCTACGTCTACCGGCTTGTTTACCTCATCAATCGCAACAGGTTCCCATTGCCATGCGCCTGCTGGGCTCTTAGTCAATTGCCACTCATGTGATAACAACATCTCGAAGAAACCGTTATCCCACTGAGTTGGATGTGTAGTCCAAGCGCCTTCAATACCACTGGTGACTGTGTTGCGGCCGATACCACGCGACTGATGGTTGTTCCAACCTAAACCTTGTTCGGAGATATCCGCTCCTTCTGGAGATTCACCAAGCTCGGCAGCGTTACCGTTACCATGTGCTTTACCAACTGTGTGACCACCAGCCGTCAACGCCACGGTTTCTTCGTCATTCATTCCCATTCGAGCAAAAGTAACTCGCATATCCTGAGCGGTTTTGAGTGGATCTGGTTGACCATCAACACCTTCAGGGTTCACGTAGATAAGACCCATCATGACCGCTGCTAATGGGTTTTCTAAATCTCTATCACCAGAATATCGACTGTTTTCACCTTTACTGTCTTGAAGCCATTCTTTTTCAGCGCCCCAGTAAATATCTTTCTCTGGCGACCAGATATCTTCACGACCAAATGCGAAACCGTAGGTTTTTAAGCCCATCGATTCGTAAGCAATATTACCCGCATAAACGATAAGATCAGCCCAGCTAATTTTGTTGCCATACTTTTGCTTAATTGGCCAAAGAAGGCGACGTGCTTTATCTAAGTTTGCGTTATCTGGCCAAGAGTTTAGGGGGGCAAATCTTTGGTTACCCGTACTCGCACCACCTCGGCCATCGCCAATTCGATAAGAACCGGCTGAATGCCATGCCATGCGAATCATTAAACCGCCGTAATGGCCCCAGTCAGCCGGCCACCATTCTTGGCTATCGGTCATTAATGCTGTTACGTCTTGCTTCAATGCGTCAAAATCCAGCGTTTTTACCGCTTCACGATAATCAAACGCTTGTCCTAGAGGATTCGTTTTAGCATCGTGCTGATGCAAAATATCTAAGTTAAGTGCGTTGGGCCACCATGCAACATTAGAACCTTCTGAAGAGGTAACTGCTCCATGCATAACCGGACATTTGCCAGTAGTTGTATTTTCTTGCTTCATAATATTTCACCGATTTTATTTATTACTTTTAACGATTACGACAAGCACACTATTTTTAAATAAGCGAAGCCAAGCATTTACCCAGCTTCAACTATGGATTTATTAGTAATTAATATTTCATTACACCGAATTCAATCAAATATTAACTACCTAAATATAAACAATGTGACCATCCATTTATTAGTAGAGGTTTGAGTTACACCGCTATAATATAGTCACTATCATAATCCCAGTGACCATAGACTTCCGTTTCAAATCTTTTCCGTTCGTTGTTGTCGTCAGTTAAACGTCCAACGCTTTTTCGATTGTTATGCTCGAACGTGCCTTGGTTGTAGTTCTCCGTCCGAACAACACTCTTAACTCCAAATGAGCTAAAAACCATATCACTATAAGGGTTCGCTTTCATGAAACACCTCCTTTGCCGTTACTAAGCAAACTATAGTGCGCTCCAGCCGTTTACACCATTGGGCTTATCCTATTTCTAGGATAGGGAAAACCTATCGATGCGTTAACTACTAAAGTTATATTCAATATAAGTAGATTTTTTAAAAATGAAATATAAAAAGGTAGATAAGAATCTTGCACGTTTTAAAGCAAAACATGCAAGACTATTGGGAGAGTGGTGAAGATAACTAAAATACGCTATTAGCTTATTGCTAATAAAGATTAATTACTCTTTTTTAGAAGGAATAAATGGTAGCCAAACTCATCAGAATATTGAGTACAAATATGGACTTCGTGTTGAATATCTTTCCATGCGGGTTTATTGGACATTTCGGACGTCATTTCAACAACTCGTTCACCCAATGGACCATAATAGTTCATCCACCCAGATTGACTCAGCGCGAAGTTATCGATCACTTCATAACCTGCCTTTTTCATTTGCGCTAACCGTGTCTCAACAAGTTGAATGTCTGGGTATTCATGGCTCCAAAACTGTTTCGATTCGTCACTCGGTGATGTCGTTTTCCATACCATGTCGCTCACCATCAGATAGCCCTCTTGTTTCAACAAAGGTTTCCAATCCATTAGAGCCTTTTCGATTCCCATGATGTAAGCGCTTCCTTCTGCCCAGATCAATTCAAAGCTCTGTTTGTCGAATGGTAGCTCGGTCATGCTCGCAGTAACTGTCTTGAGCCTGTCTTGCCACCCTTGCTCAGCAAAACGTTCAGAAAGACGTTCGAGCGCTGTCGACTCATTATCAACAGCAGTGATAACTGCATTACTTTGCTCTGCCAGTACTTTTGTGGCTAGACCTTTACCACAACCAATTTCAAGGATATTTCGTGGCGTCGTCGGTAGTAAATTCAGTGCCTTTGCTGTGTCCTCTTCACTACCTGGCCCCCAGCGTTCTAATGTCTGGAAAACCTTCATAAAATCGGACATGTATTCGTCGTGTTCGTTCATATCTTTTGATAACCATTTCAAGTGCAAGGCGTCTTTTTCGCTAAACCCTTGCTTAATTAACCAATCCAAGTGAGCATCAGGAGCCAGTTTGTCCAAATCACCATGCCAAGCTTTAAGGTCACCTTCCCCAAGTAACGCCGCGAGTAATTGCAACGACTGCTGTTTTTGCTCAATTTCTTGTTGTAGGACTTGCAGTCGGTTCTTGAGTAGCTCTCGATCCACCTTAGCTTCTAAGCAGGCCTTACACTCTTTAAGTGTCAATCCACCTGCCTGCAACTTCTGAATCAAACGGACTCGCTGTACATCTTTATCGCTGTAAACACGATAGCCGTTTTCTAGTCGTCTACCTGAAATCAGCTTTTGCTTTTCATAGTAAAGTAAAGCCGTTCGTGACAAGCCGACCATTGCTGCTAACTCTGAGATTCGATACAAATCCAATGCCTCTATCTGTCTAGATGATTAACCACTTTAAACTATAAAGTTATAGACAGGTCAATGAGGAAAGTGAAGAAAAAAGACGGGAGACACGAACTGTTCACACTGCTGTCCGTGCCTTTGTACAAATGACGTTATGCTTTGATTGCAGTACAGAAACTCACATCTGCTGTATTCGTTTCCAGATTATAGGAATGGTAAAGTTCGAAACAGGGCCTATCGTCACTATCAAGCTGCTGTTCAACAACTTGCCCCATCAGCTCTTCCCACGCAGGTCCATATTGCGACTTTTCAGTAATCGTTTTGCGAATACAAGCGTATTTACCGCCATCAAATGACATCAACTCGACACCGTTAGATACGTCTACAGTTGACTCAACCAACAAACAAATATCGGTTCGGCATTTATCTGCTGGGGTGATCTCTGGGTTATCATGATAAACGAAGATACTGGTGTTCCCAGCTAGACCTTTTGGGCCTGCCCATGTGTAAAGTGTATCGATTGCAGGTTCATAGTTTTCTCCGTATGGGCCAGTCACTCGCACGTAAGCTAATTGACCAGATTCAAAAGTTTTAATATCCATCATTGTGCTCCATGTTTTTGATTCGGCTTCAGTATAGAGGTCGGCTTCGCCATTCTCGTGTCCATTATTGCGAAGCTTGTGTCCAATCTTGCTGTTTCGCATCAAGCAGCCGTACTCCTCCATATCACGGCAATTGCGAATGTCCGTTGGCGTGATTCCAAAGTACTTTTTAAAGGCTTTTGCCAAGCTTTGAGAGCTCGCGAAGCCACTATCTAATGCCACCGTGGTGATGTCTGGTTTGTTATAGAACAGCTCGTTAGCGGCTTGTTCTAGTCTCAATCGACGAATAAAGTCGTTCAGCGTCTCTCCTACCACTGCTTTGAATATTCGATGGAAATGGTACGGTGACAAATGTGCTTTCTCTGCTACCTGTACCAAATTTGTAGGATTGTCATAGTGACTTTCTAGATAACGAATTACCGGTCGTAGTCGTTTGTGGTAGTCAGTCTTCATCGCCTAGTCCTTCCACATTCCAAGTACGGTTTTACGGATATCGGTAATCGCTTTCGCAGCGATTTTTTTATCCTGAGCATCCGGTGCTATTTTCGGATAGTGCACTCGGTTTAAGTGTTCACACAACGAGTCCGTCATAAAACGGCTCTTGCCTCCATACACATGCTTATCACCCCAACTCTGTTGCTCAGGTACCCAATATTTCATCGGCTGCATGAGATGCAGTTCTTGCTTAGCACGCGTCATGGCTACATACAGTAAGCGTCTTTCTTCTTCTAACGCTCGTTTGTCGCCCACTGCATATTCATTAGGGAAGTTGCCATCAGCGACATTGAGAACATAAACATTTTGCCACTCTTGCCCTTTCGCACTGTGTACCGTGGAGAGAATTAAAAAGTCATCATCGATTTTAGGGTTGCTTGCTAAATCACCAGTCGACTGCGGTGGGTCAAGAGTCAACTCAGTCAAGAACCGTTCACGCGTACTGTATTGACCGGAAATCATTACAAGCTGCTCGACATCACCCCAACGAACAAAATGGTCATCGTAATTCAGTTCTAATAATGGGCTATAGAGAGTTGCAAGAAGGCTCAATTGTTCTGCCCACGGTACAACGTCACTGTTTATCGTGAGTAGAGATTCGACTAACGTTTTAAACTCCACTCTTGCCGACATCGGGACTTTACAATCAGACAGCGCACTGAACTGATATTGATGCGCCTTTAAATGCTCGATGATATTGTTAGCGGTTTTAGGTCCAATACCAGCAAGCAATTTCAACACTCGAAAAGCAGATATGGTGTGTTTTGGATTATCAGCCCAGCGAAGAATAGAAAGAAGATCTTTAACATGAGCGGCTTCAAGAAACTTCAGGCCACCATGTTTAACATAAGGAATATCACGGCGCGTTAACTCAAGTTCCAATCTGTCGCTATGATAGCTAGAGCGAAATAGCACAGCTTGTCGTTTCAGCTCAATGCCCTCTTCCCTCGCTCTTAGAATAGATTCAACGATATATTCCGCTTGCTTAGCGTCATCTTCCACCGTGACAAGTTGAGGTTTAGGCCCTTGTTTTCGCTCCGAATGTAGCTCAACTTTATAACCTTCTTGTCCTTCATTAAGTAGTTGATTGGATAAATCCAAAATACCTTGATGTGAGCGATAGTTGGTTGTGAGCGTAATGACTTTTGCAGGCGGAGAAAACTGTTGTGGAAATTCCAGAATGTTGTCGACACTCGCCGCTCGGAAGCCGTAGATGGATTGCGCATCATCACCGACTACGGTTAACCCTCTTCCATCAGGAAAGAAGGCTTTGAGCATGCCCGCCTGAAGTAAGTTGGTATCTTGGTATTCATCGACCAATATGAAATCGAATTGAGCTCGCACTTTATTTGCTATCTCTGGCACTTGAGCCATATGGAAGCAGTAAAGTAACAAATCATCGTAATCTAAACAGAATTGTTCCGCTTTCTGCTCCGCATACTGAGCAAACAAGATCTTGAGTTCAGAGCTCCACTCTGCACAATTTGGGAAATATTGCGCGACAACCTCTTCGACAGCAGTTTGGCTATTCACGCAACGAGAATATATTTCTAAACAGGTTTTCTTTTTTGGAAAACGTCTATCGGTATTGGTAAAGCCAAGCTCAAACCGCAGCACATCCAACATATCCGCTGCGTCATTTCTATCCATAATGGTGAAATCACTTTCGAGGCCGATAAGGGCAGCATGTTCACGCAACAATCTTGCGGCGATAGAATGAAAAGTCCCCATCCAATCAAGCTTGACTGGGTGATATTGTTTACGCTGCTCATTAAGCTGCTGCTCTGCAATTCGATTCGCGCGAGAAGCCAGCTCAGCAGACGCCCTGCGAGCAAACGTCACCAACAAGATTTTCTCTGGCGGTACACCTTGAACTAATAACTGAGCCGTTTTGTGAGCTAAGGTATTGGTCTTGCCCGTTCCCGCGCCAGCAATAATAAGTAGCGGGGAGTGGTTACTCGTATTGCCTGATTTTGGCATACCAAAATCGACGGCGAGCTGTTGTTGGTGATTAAGAGTGATGGGTTGTGCCATGGTGTGCTCATCTAACTATCTTGGACAGTATAAGATTAGCATGGATACTGTTTTTATATACAGTAAAAGTATAAGTATGCGATCTGTGTGGTATTCAACTGGACAAATGGTGAGTTCGTCCAGCTGAATAATAAGGCGTTAGATACTAGGTTGAACCCTCTTCATATCCAGCATAGGCAATGCCGGAAAGCCGTGCCATATTATGATTCCAAGTAGCAAGGTCGTGTTTGTTGAACTTACTCAAATCATCATGACCACAGGCTCTCGCCATCACTTGCATGAGTTCCACCGACGCCTCAAAGAAGTTTTTTAATTGATGGGATGCTTTTTCAACATTGAGTCGTTGCCTCAAATCGGCTTTTTGCGTTGCGATGCCCGCAGGGCAATTATTGGTGTTACACATTCTCGCAGCGACACAACCGATAGATTGCATTGCACTATTTGATATCGCGACCCCATCAGCACCTAATGCGAGTGCTTTAACAAAATCCATCGGTACACGAAGACCACCAGTGATAATCAGCGTAACCCTGCCACTCGCACCTTGCTGATCCAGATAACGCCGCGCTCTGGCTACGGCTGGAATAGTTGGCACACTGATATGATCCCGGAACATTTCCGGAGCCGCACCCGTCCCCCCACCTCGACCGTCGAGAATGATGTAATCCGCACTGGCATCAAGCGCAAACTGAATGTCCTCTTCAATATGGTTTGCACTCAATTTAAACCCAATAGGAATACCTCCCGTAACTTCTCTCACTCTGTCAGCGAATCGTCTGAAGTCTTCAGCCGTATTCAGATCTTTAAATGTCGGAGGAGAGATAGCGGGTTCTCCTTCAGGAATACCTCTAACTTGAGAAATTTTGCCGATATTCTTGTTACCGGGAAGATGGCCTCCGGTGCCAGTTTTCGCCCCTTGTCCGCCTTTGAAATGAAACGCTTGCACCGATTTGAGTTTACTTTCATCGTAGCCAAATCCTGCGCTCGCCAACTCATAGAAATAACGCGAGTTTGCCGCTTGCTCCTCTGGCAGCATCCCCCCTTCACCCGAACAAATACCTGTACCGGCTAACTCCGCCCCCGTTGCTAATGATACCTTTGCTTCTTCTGACAGAGCACCAAAACTCATGTCCGAAACAAATAAAGGAATGTTAAGCTTCAGCGGCTTCTTAGCCTTAGGTCCAATGACCAATTCAGTCCCAACGGCAACGTCTTCAAGTAGAGGTTTCGTAGCCATTTGAGCAACCATAACTTGTATGTCATCCCAGTGGGGTAACAAATGCCTAGGCACGCCCATTGACGTCATTGGGCCATGATGTCCAAGCTTAGACAGCCCTTCACGGGCAAGTTGATGTATGAGTTCGACTGTTGGTTCTTCTTTCGTTTTAACCGCAACGGGCCCATCACTCGCCTTTTGACTCACACCAGGCCCTTCTTGACCAACTTGCTCATCACAAAACTGTTTGTGGGAGCCATCGCAATATGGAAGGTTTGCTGAGTGCTTGCAACGACACAAATACGCATCGCCCGATTTATCAGCACTGAAGCTTTGTGGTTTGAACTCCGTTCCTGCATGTGAACCGTCGCAGTAAGGTTGGTTTTTTGAACGTCCACAAGTGCAAAAGTAATGCTCTTGTCCACCTTCTAGCTCAACCTTTATCGGCTTGTTATCGGCAATTATTGGTTTGCTCATAATGCTTATCCTTGTTATCCACACTTTCTATGAAGGGGTAACGATAAGCATAGGTCAAAAAACCAACGATAAGATACGTCCAAAGAATCGACAGAGCATCACGTTGGAAACGTTAGAGCTGAGTATCACTCTTTACATATGTCGTAGAGAACTCATAACTATCGCAAATGTGCCTAGCCACTGAATATTCGAAGATTTGTCCGTTATCTAGATAGGCATTTTGGGCCACATTCACTAGATGTTCCCCTATAGGAACACTGAGGTAGTCCGCCTCTTCAACGTTAGCGTTGACAATCGTGATGCGTAAATTAGCGCTATGAATAGTAAGCTTCAGTTTGTCAGATATGTAGCCATATATCGAGTCTTTGACATGTTCGATAGCTAAGCTAGGGACAATTTTTGCTGACAGATAGATATACTCAACGATTGATGGCACGCCATCTAATACTCTGATTCGCGTTATGTCATAAACTGGATCGCCAACGTTGCATTTTAGTTTTTCCGCTATCAACGTGTTTGCGGGCGCCGAACTGAATTTAACAACGCGAGTGTGAACAGTTTTACCCTTATCTTGGGCTCGTTTTTTGGTTCCAAGTAAGTGAGAGTCAGATACGGCATCAGGCTTTTGTTTAACGAATGAGCCAGCTCCGCGCTTACGTACTATCAGCCCTTCTTTCACTAAGAAGTCCATGGCTTTTTTGATGGTTATTTCACTGCATTCAAACTCCGCGGCCAACGATCTGCCATCTGGGAGTTTTTCCTCCGACGAGTACTCTCCAGAAAGAATACGTGTCTTCATTTCACTATAAATGCCCTGATATTTAATCATTTATGAATGCCTATGCTATCCAATATACATCGGCAAATAACCTGCCTTTACTCTTTGTCCCAAGGGTACTTCCTTCTGTATCAAGAAACAAGCAACGACAAAAACCATATTTAACCAAGTCTAAATCTCATCAAAAACCGCCAACAAAAGTGATCAAAATCACCATATTGAGCAAGCATATTTGTAAAACCATATGGTTTTAATAGTATCACTTTAAAGAGATTGATATTTAAAACTGGAGTAATCATGGCATTTCAAAAGAATTTCCTATGGGGCAGTGCGTCTGCGGCTTATCAGATTGAAGGCGCAGCTAACTTAGACGGTAAAGGTGACTCCATTTGGGACGTCTACTCTCGTGTACCTGGCAACACATTCAAAGACACCACGGGGGAAGTAGCGATCGACTTCTACCACAAGTACGAAGAAGATATTGAGTTGATGCGCGAAATGGGTTTAAAAGCTTATCGCTTTTCAGTCGCTTGGACTCGCATCATGCCTGATGGCCGTACTATTAATCCTAAAGGCATCGAGTTCTATCACAACGTTATTAATAAACTTATCGAATGTGGTATCACACCGATCCTAACAATCTACCATTGGGATCTTCCTCAAGCCCTACAAGATGAATACCAAGGTTGGGAAAGCCGTAAGATTCTGGCTGACTTTACCAAGTACTGTGAAGTCCTGTTTACCGAGTACGGTGAAAAAGTACCGTACTGGGTTTGTATGAACGAGCAAAACATCTTTACTAGTCTTGGTTATGTTCAAAAAATCCATCCACCAAAGGTTTCCGATTATCAGCGTTTTATTAATGCTAACCACATTGCAAGTCTTGCAAATGCTAATGCGGTAAAACGATTCAAGGAAATGGGCCTGCCGGGTCAGATCGGAGCGAGCTTCGCTTATAGTCCGACCTACTCTAAAACTGCTTCTCCAGAAGATGTCATCGCGGCTGAAAACGCACAAGAAATCCAAGATTTGCTTTGGATGGATGTCTACGCAAAAGGCGCATATCCAAAGATTGGCCTGAAGCTTCTAGAACGACTTGGTATTCATATCGACTTTCAAGATGGTGACAAAGAGCTGCTAAAAGCCGGTATCTGCGACTTCATGGGACTAAACTACTATCAGTCCGCTACGTTTGTTGCTCCAGAAAATAAAGCTGAGACCGCTCAAACAGGTAATGCTGCTCAAGTCTCTGTGGTTTCCGATGTTGCGGCTATCCCAACAGACAAATACTACGTACGCGCTGATAACGAACATCTAAAAATGACTGATTGGAACTGGGCCATTGATCCTGAGGGACTGCGCGTCGCCCTTCGCCGCATTACATCACGCTATAACCTTCCAATTCTTATTAGCGAAAACGGCCTTGGTGCTTATGACACACTAACGGAAGATGGCAAAGTTCATGATGACTACCGCATTGACTTTCTAAAAGCGCACGTAGAAGCAATTGGAGATGCGATTGACGATGGTTGTGAAGTTATTGGCTACTGCACTTGGTCTTATCAGGACTTGTTCAGTTGGTTAAACGGCTATGCGAAGCGTTATGGGTTCGTGTATGTTGACCGTGATGAAGAGAGTGAAAAAGAACTGAAACGCTACAAAAAAGACAGCTTCTACTGGTATCAAAAAGTCATTGAATCTAACGGTGAAACTCTTTAGATTTCACAAAAAAGGTCTAGCTTGAGCTAGACCTTTTTGTTATCGCAACCGAGAAGTTGGCTACGCCATGATTACTTAATTTCACCAAAGCGCTCTAAGTAAAGAATGGTGGCTGCGGTTCTTGAAGGGACTTGCAGCTTTCTCAGCAAACTCTTCATATGCACTTTAACTGTTGACTCCGAAATAAACAGTCGGTCGGCAATTTGCTTGTTTCTAAACCCTTTCGCTACCTCTTGAAGAATCTGCATTTCACGCTCAGTCAGTGTCGCGAAAACATCACTGGTATTGGCTCTTTCTTCAAGGTACTTCTCGATGGCAGAACTGAAAGCTTTATTGCCTGATGTCAGCCCACGAAGCAGTTCAATGATTTCATCTGGCTCGGTATCTTTAAGTAGATACCCATCAGCTCCCGCTTTTACTAAGGCATCGATATCCGCTGGAATATCAGAGACGGTAAGAATGACAATGTGTCCCTGAAAGTCATCTTCTCTTAGTGCTTTGAGCGTATCCAAACCTGACATACCCTTCATATTAAGATCGAGTAAGATCAAGTCAGGTTCATGTTCTTTTGCCAGCGCAATTGCATCCGAGCCATTGCTGGCTTCCGCAACAATCCCAAAATCGTCTTCAAAGCTGAGTAACTGTCCAATACCACGCCTCATTAAAGGGTGGTCGTCGACTAACATGACTTTACATTCGCTCACTTAGTGGCTCCTTACTTCTTTGAAACGTTAATACCACCTCACAACCATCGTTTTCGGCGGAATTTATAGCAAGTTCTGCATTAAGTCGAGCTGCACGCTCTTTCATAATGCTCATACCATAATGGTCTAATTTCTGTATATTTTGGTCGAACCCTACACCATCATCTTTTATTTTAACAGTAACAAGGGCATTTTCATCTTCGAAACAAGTCACTTTTATAAACGAGGCCTGTGCGTGCTTCATCGCATTAAGTACGGCCTCACGAATAAGTTGTAAGATATGGACTTGTTCGTTTGCTCCTAACTCCAAAGACGACATTTGATTATCGAGTTCTATCTCAGCCTCAGTTTGTTCATCCAATTGATGAAGCATCTCAGTAATAGCTTCACCAAACGTCCCTTCTTTAATCGATAGTCGGAAGGTCGTCAGCAATTCTCGCAACTGAACGTAGGCGTTATCCAATCCCTCACGTATATCATTCAACACTAGTTGAGAGCGACTTGATGACGAGTCTGTTAATTCCTTAGAGATAGAACGGTTTAGTAGTGTAACCTGAATTTTTAAGTAAGACAGTGACTGAGCGAGTGAATCGTGAAGCTCTCTGGCAATCGTCGCCCGCTCTTCCATTAATATAATCTGTTCGGTTTGACGTTGAGCTTTGTTGTAGTAAATCGCTCGCGATAAAATTTGAACGAAGTTATCTATTAATTTTTCATCTGGGCAAGGCAAGCCTACTTGATATCTGAGTTGGCCCAGTTCTTCACCATCCAAGTGCAATGGCCTTACCCGTTCCGCTTTCCCATTGAAAGTACCTTCCGTAGCAATCCAAGGATTACCTTCCACCTCAGAAACTTTGATTTCTACCGCTGAAATACCTTCAACACTGTAGATATAAGTTAATATGGCTCGGAAGTTCTCATGGGAAATTCTCGTTGCTGTTAGTTCTTGTGACGATTGATAAAGCACTTGCAGTGATTGGTGTGCATGTTGAAGCTTATGGGTTTTTTCATTTACCGCTTGTTCTAATCCACGATATAACTTGCCAAGATCTTTGGCCATATTTCTAAATGCGTTACCTAAGATCCCGAGTTCATTGTCAGAACGAACATCAACCTCGACATCAAACGAACGGTTCTGAATCTGTTCACTGGCAGAAATTAGCTGCCCCAAAGGTCGAACAATTTGCTTTCTTACAAACAGTACAACATACACGGCCACCAGTAGAATTCCGCCTAAACCAACTCCGCCAGCCCATGCCAAACGGATTAACTTGTTTTCGGAATGCTCTTGAAGCTCCAATACAAACAAGTCTATACGGTCCACAAAATCAGCGACTAGCAATAGATACTGTTCTCTATCATCACTGGACAGTACAGATTTGAGTTCATGCCAACGGATAATGAGATTGTAATAATCCTGCGTGATTTTCTCAGGTACATCCCATGACTGCAGGGCTTTCATTGAAGGAGAATAAAGGGAACGCTCAAACTGCTCGACATGTAAATAATAGAGTGGCGAATCTGATTGCATATCATAGGCTAATCGATAACTCTGCATTCGCATCGAACCGGAAACGTTGACGGCTTCAGCATCGTTTAAACTAGATGCTAACGTCAAAATAGCAAAGTTCGTTGTTGCTAAGGAAAGCAACAAGATGAGTATCATTGCTTTCGCTATTGTGCCGGTTACAGATTTATTCGGCTTCTTCATGACTCACTAATCTCACTTCACTTGTTTCAATCTATTCATAAGTACCGAAAACCGGACTCACACTATCGCTATCTATTGTCGGTAATTTATTGATCCAAAACAAGGATGGCCCCTATTTAACCCCTAAGAGGTATTTATCCAATTATGTCCAAACTTACAATTTATATGAATGTAAATTAAAGATTGTTAACAGATTTTTTGAACTAGACTTTCTGTAGACAGTTTTTATTGGTGAGATGAATGGTTGATATTTCCAAGCGTCGCTTTTTCACAAGAAAGCAGATCAATACTAAGCAAGCTAGGCTCCCTTGGGTAAAGGATTTAGCAACGTTCACTGACCAATGCACTCGTTGTGGTAAATGCATTAACGTGTGTGAAACGCAAATTATCAAGAGCGGTGATGGTGGCTATCCTGCGGTCAACTTCTCAATTGATGAATGTACGTTTTGTTACAAGTGTGCAGAAATCTGTCCAGAGCCTATATTTAATGATAGAGACGCCACACCTTGGAACGCAAAAGCAGAGATCGACACTCAATGTTTAGCGCAAAACAACATCGAGTGCCGTAGTTGTGGTGATAGTTGTGAAACTATGGCTATCACTTTCAAGTTAAGAGTGGGCGGTGTCGCTTTACCCCAATTAGAGTTAGGGGACTGTAACGGATGTGGAGCATGTGTTTCTGTATGTCCTAGTTCTTCTATCTCGGTGAGTAATGTCTAGTTCGAAGCAAAATTAAAATAAAACAAGAGAAAAAGATTTATGTCACTAAACGAAGTGCACATTTCTAGTTTGGTAGTACATTGCAAGGCTGAGCACCTTGCAGAAATCAAAGCGCAAATCGAACAATTCGATAACGCGGAGATCTACGGAGACAGCGAGGACGGCAAGATTATTGTTGTTCTGGAAACCGAGAATCAGGGTTTCGTCACCGACACAATTGACGCTATCAACAACCTACCGAATGTCCTTAACGCGGCCTTGGTTTATCACCAAATCGAGCACGGGTTAGATGACGATGAAAATAACACTGGAAGTAACCATTCCCAATTAGAGGGTGAAGTATGAAAATGACAAGACGTGCGTTTGTGAAAGCAAACGCAGCGGCATCAGCGGCAGCGGTAGCGGGTATTACCCTTCCTGCATCGGCTACCAACCTGATTGCTAGCTCCGACCAAACAAAAATTACCTGGGATAAAGCTCCTTGTCGTTTCTGTGGTACAGGCTGTTCTGTACTGGTAGGGACGCAAAACGGTAAAGTTGTTGCAACCCAAGGTGACCCAGAGGCGCCAGTAAACAAGGGTCTAAACTGTATCAAGGGTTACTTCCTCTCTAAGATTATGTACGGAAATGACCGTCTAACTCAGCCACTACTTCGTATGAAAGATGGCAAATTTGATAAAGACGGCGACTTCACTCCAATTTCTTGGGACCAAGCGTTCGATATTATGGCTGAGAAGTGGAAAGCTTCACTAAAAGCGAAAGGCCCAACAAGTATCGGTATGTTTGGCTCAGGCCAATGGACCGTTATGGAAGGTTATGCTGCAGCTAAGATGATGAAAGCGGGCTTCCGTTCAAACAACATTGACCCTAACGCACGTCACTGTATGGCGTCAGCGGTAGTTGGTTTCATGCGTGCTTTTGGTATCGATGAACCAATGGGTTGTTACGACGACTTCGAAAATGCGGACGCGTTCGTACTTTGGGGTTCTAACATGGCAGAGATGCACCCAGTTCTTTGGACTCGTATCACTGACCGTCGCTTAAGCCACCCACATGTTCGTGTAAACGTACTTTCTACGTACTACCATCGTTCGTTTGAGCTTGCTGACCACGGTTACATTTTCAACCCTCAGTCTGACCTTGCTATTGCAAACTTTATCGCGAACTACATCATTCAAAACGATGCAGTGAACTGGGACTTTGTTAACAAGCACACCAACTTCAAGCAAGCTGAAACTGATATCGGTTACGGTCTGCGTGACGATGATCCACTGCAAAAAGCAGCGGCTCACCCGAACTCAGGCAAAATGTCAGACATTACGTTTGAACAATACAAAGCCTCTGTCGCACCTTACACTGTAGAAAAAGCTTCTGAAATATCTGGTGTTGAACCAGAGAAGTTGATTGAGCTTGCTAAGCAATATGCTGATCCAAACGTTAAGGTTATGTCTCTTTGGACTATGGGTATGAACCAACATACTCGTGGTGTATGGATGAATGGTCTAGTTTATAACATCCACCTACTAACCGGTAAGATCGCAACTCCGGGTAACAGCCCATTCTCACTAACAGGTCAGCCATCAGCATGTGGTACAGCCCGTGAGGTTGGTACCTTTGCGCACCGTCTACCAGCAGACATGGTTGTAGCAAATCCTAAGCACCGTGCGATTGCCGAGAAAGAGTGGAAGCTTCCAGAAGGGACTATTCCACCAAAACCAGGCTTCCATGCGGTGTTACAAGACCGAATGCTTCATGATGGAGTATTGAACTGCTACTGGATTCAATGTAACAACAACCTACAAGCTGGTCCAAACATCAATACTGAACGTCTTCCAGGTTACCGTAACCCTGAAAACTTCATCGTATGTTCTGACCCATACCCAACAGCGACTGCACAAGCGGCTGACCTCATTCTTCCTACAGCGATGTGGATTGAAAAAGAAGGCGCTTATGGTAACGCAGAACGTCGTACGCAAGCTTGGTATCAACAAGTTGAGACCGTTGGTGAAGCTAAGTCAGACTTGTGGCAGTTAATGGAGTTCTCTAAACGCTTCAAGATGGAAGAAGTGTGGCCAGAAGAACTACTTGCAAAAGCGCCAGAGTACCGCGGTAAAACCATGTACGACATGCTGTTCAAGAACGGCCAAGTTGATAAGTACCCTATCGAAGAAGCTCGTGAGCTTAACGATGATGCTCACCACTTCGGTTACTACGTTCAAAAAGGCCTGTTCGAAGAGTACGCGGCATTTGGTCGTGGTCATGGTCACGATTTGGCTCCATACGATGTTTACCATCAAGTTCGTGGTCTACGTTGGCCTGTTGTTGATGGCAAAGAAACATTATGGCGTTACAAAGAAGGCTCAGATCCATATGCGAAAGCAGGTTCTGGTTGGGACTTCTATGGTAAACCAGACGGTAAAGCTCTGATTATTTCAGCACCGTATGAAGCGCCACCAGAAGTGCCAGATGAAGAATTCGACCTATGGCTATGTACTGGCCGTGTTCTTGAGCACTGGCATACAGGTACTATGACTCGCCGTGTTCCTGAACTGTACAAAGCCGTGCCAGATGCAGTGTGTTATATCCACCCTGAAGATGCTAAGTCTCGTGGCCTTCGCCGTGGTGACGAAGTACTTATGGCTAATAAACGTGGTGAAGTACGTGTACGTGTTGAGACTCGTGGCCGTAACCGTCCGCCAAAAGGTTTGGTATTCGTACCATTCTTCGATGCTCGTATCCTAATCAACAAGTTGATTCTTGATGCGACTGACCCTCTGTCTAAACAGACAGACTTCAAGAAGTGCCCTGTGAAAATCACGAAAGTGGCTTAACAGAGACAATATTGAAACGTGGCTGCTTCAATAGAAGTGGCCACCGAAGAATTAGCCTTAAGGCGGAGATAACAAAATGAAAAAACTGATTGTCGCTATTCTCTCTGTTGGTGCACTGATTGCAGGTGTTGCGCAAGCAGAATTGAATAACCCGGGTGGAACTGGTGGTCTAGATTCACTTCGTGGTAGTAGTAACCTTGAAGACACACGCCCAGCGGATGACTTCAAACATATTCCTAAAGACCAAGTGATTGAGAGTGATTACGTGTATCAGCCTCCACTGATCCCTCATCAAATTCGCAACTATGAAGTATCGCTTAACGCAAACAAATGCTTGGCTTGCCATAGCTGGAAAAACGCGAAAGAAGCAGGTGCGACTAAAATCAGCGTAACTCACTATATGAACCGTGAAGATGCTGTTTTAGCGGACGTTTCCCCTCGTCGTTATTTCTGCTTGCAGTGCCACGTTCCTCAGGTTGATGCACAACCGCTAGTAGGTAACGAGTTTGAGCGCGTAGATTCATTGCGTACTGAATAGCCACGAAGTATTAAGAGAGGCTATATATGAAATTTCTTAAAGCGTTTTGGACTCGTTTAAAGTCACCAAGTAAAGCAGCAGCTGGTGTTGTGCTATTCCTTGGTTTCGCCGGCGGTCTGCTATTTTGGGGTGCTTTCAACACGGGTATGGAAGCAACGAATACTGAAGAATTCTGTTCTGGATGTCACGCACCAATTGTTGCTGAAATCCAAGAGACAATTCATTATTCGAACCGCTCTGGTGTTCGTGCAATCTGCTCTGACTGTCACGTTCCTCACAACTGGACAGACAAAATTGTTCGTAAGGTTCAAGCTTCGAAAGAGTTGTTTGCACATTATGTGTTGAAAACCATCGATACTCCTGAGAAGTTCCAAGCACGACGTGGACACCTAGCTGAACGAGAATGGGCTCGACTCAAAGCCAATGACTCCCTTGAGTGTCGTAACTGTCATGAATTTGATTACATGGACTTTTCCGAGCAAGGCCCACGAAGCGTGCAGCAGCACTCTACTGCATTAGCGTCTGGCGATAAAACTTGTGTTGATTGCCACAAAGGTATCGCACACAAACTGCCTGATATGAAAGGTGTGGAAGGCTGGCAATAAGGAGCACTGAATGAGTACATTAGAATCGGTGATTTGGCACGTACTAGGTTATGCTGCAATGCCAGTCATCATTTTGTCGGGATTCGTTGGAGTCGCAGCCGTTTCGATATGGTTGTTGTCTCTCGGTAAAGACAAACAGCAATAAAGCTTTTAGCCTCGCTCATGCGGGGCTTTTTATTTTTCCCCTCTTAACCACATGATTTCTACTATAGTTAATTTACTCCAATAAAATGAAACAAATAGAGTAGAATCAGCTTATTAAAGCTCACGCTATCCCTCTGTTGTAGAAAGTGTCAGTGGTCATGTCCAAGAAAAACAAAACATCTAGCAAACTCTCCATACGCCGTGTTGTAGCGTTACTGTTTACTCTCGCTATCACAGCTACAGCCTTAATTTCGGCTACCGTCATTTATTCACTGACTAAAGAACGCGAAGTCAACCATGCCTTAGCGAACTATCAGTTGATTTCGTCATTGGTCTCACAGCGATTGGAACAGATCGATCAAGTCGGAGAGCAGTCTGCGGTTCAACTGGGATACCTATTGAGTACCCAGTTAAGCGAAAAGAGTCCTTCGGAACTAATTGAGCTGTTTGGAGCCACATTTCTCGGTAACCCATTTATCCATAGCATTTATATCGGATTTGATAATGATGACTTTCTTCAACTCATCAACCTGAAACCTAAATACATCTCCGATAAATTGAACCTACTTGAAGGCGAATCTTGGATGGTTATCGAACATTCCAATGATATCGACGAAAAGCGGGTCAAGCGCACACGATTCTACTTCGATAATTTTGAACTCAGTAGAGAGCAAGAAGAAGTCAGTATTTTTTACCCAACACAAAGGGGATGGTACACACGTGCCTCTGAAGAAGAGGTCTATAAAACCACACCTTATCTCTTTCACAACCTACGAGTCACTGGCCAGACATTTTCTCGTAAGATACCGAGCCTCAACGCTGTCATTGGCGTCGATATTGCTCTCGCTTCACTAAATGAACACTTTGAAGATAGCTTGTCTGATAATGTCGCGCTGGAGGGAGCAGATGCTTACATAACGGATGGTGAGGGTCGGATTATTGGCACCAATACTATATTAGACACGGCAAATAGCCTGCCCTTCATCGATAAAATGCCACTAACAAATACACAGCTTGATCTTGTTATCAACTCACCGGTGCTCAAAGTATCAAATCAATTAGATTGGGAGCCTATCGATTTTACTGTGGTTGGCAATCCGGACGGACTTGCCATCGACTTATTCACGCTAATCTCTGATGCCACCGGACTACAGTTTGAGTACATTAATGGTCGAAGTTGGCAGGAACTCGTTAACGACTTTCGTCTGGGCAAAATTGATATTCTGCAATCTATTGCTAGTGATAGTAATGTCTCTGACCACAGTATCGAAAGTGACATCCTATATTCTCTTGAGTACGCCATTGCTACGCATAAAAGCGCACCACATATAGCATCGTGGGATGACCTCAAAGGCAGAACAGTCGGCTTCCTTGGTGGTTGGTCTATTGTCGAGCAGTTGAGAAAAGATTACCCAAGTATTACCGTTTATGCCTACGATACTTATGATGAAGCGTTCGAAGATGTACAGACCCAGAAAATTGTAGGTATTGTTGATGTTGCACCTGTAATCAAAAGTAAAGTCGAAAAACTAATTAACTATGACTTGAAGACTCAGTCGTTAAAAAAACATCCAGCTTTTCCAACTGACTTCGTTTTTATTGCTAATGAGCAGCTTAAGCCGTACATAGAACTGATTAATCAAGCGCTAACCTATCTTGATCAGGAGAAAGTGCGTACCGTGTTAGCAGACAAATGGCTGAATAGCGACCAACACCACACTAGCCATATTCCTTCAAATCGGCTGCTATCTATGCTGGAAGATCCAAGTTTCCATGAAAAGATCTCCTCTGTCGATATGAAGGGACAAAAGCACTTTGTTTATATCACTGAAGTTAACGACACACCCCAAGAATATTTCGTACTCACCATACCGGAAAAGAAACTTCTAGGTAGTGCCTATCAGTACATTATCAATAGCTCTCTCTGGACCTTAGCTGCACTCGTTATCATGATTCCTCTTGTGTGGCGTATCAGCACTCCGATGTCCAGTCCGATTAAGAAATTACTCCTGCAAACCAAGCGAATTAAACACCGCCAATATAATAAAGTGAAGGCGTTCAACAGTTCTGTGCGGGAGGTGAATGAGTTATCTCATGCTATCTATGATATGTCGCAGTCTTTAGATGCATTTCAGCGCTCGCAGGATGCATTTATTGAGGCAATCATTCAGCTTATCGCGCGTGCCGTCGATGAGAAATCGCCTTACACAGGCGCACACTGTTTACGAGTCCCCGAGCTTGCGTTCCTCCTTAGCGACGCTGCAGAGCAATCGAACGACGGCATCTTTGAATCATTTGAGTTTGAAAACGAAGCCAAACGCAGAGAATTTCGCATTGCTGCTTGGTTGCACGATTGCGGAAAAATCACCACACCAGAGTATGTGGTCGATAAAGGAACCAAATTGGAAACTAACTATAACCGAATTCATGAAATTCGAACTCGATTTGAAGTGTTATGGCGCGATGCTGAAATTACAGCGCTAAACATTCAGTTAGAGCAGCCAAACTTGGCCACTGATGCGAAACAAAACCTAAAGCAACGTCAAGAAGAACTCCTAGAGCAGTTTAGCTTCATTGCACAATTAAATGTTGGAAACGAGTTTATTAATGAGCAAGACAAAGTTCGCATTGTCGAAATAGGCAAACAAACCTGGACCAGCCACTTTGACCGTTACCTTGGTTTGTCACCGTTAGAAGAACAACGTCTATCTGCAGAAACGAGGTCGCCTGCTTGCGAGCCACTACTTAGCGATAGACCAGAGCATATCATCACTCGCTCTGCAGACTACGAGTTAGATGAAAAGCTAGGCATCAATATGAACGTTCCTGAACACCTATATAATCTTGGCGAGATTTATAATCTCTCCATTTCAAGAGGAACATTGACGCAAGAAGAGCGCTTTAAAATTAACGAACATATGATTGCTGGTATCAAGATGCTGAGCAGTATCCCTTTTCCTGAAGATCTCAAAAACGTGGAACGAATCGCTACTACTCACCATGAAACAATGAGAGGAGATGGCTACCCTAGACGTTTAACCGGAGACAAGTTGTCAATCCCAGAGCGTATCTTAGCCGTTGCGGATATTTTTGAGGCACTTACAGCTGCAGATAGACCTTACAAGAAAGCTAAAACCATCAGTGAGTCTTTGGATATTTTACATAAGATGGCTCTGGAAGAGCACGTTGACATGGAAGTATTCCAATTATTCATTAAGAGTCGCGTATACATGACGTACTCGAAGCGATTCCTGGCCCCTACGCAGATTGATGAGGTGGATGAAAGTAAGTATCTCAGTTAAGAAACTTAACTGAGAACCCAAGAAAAAACCGCCAAATACTGGCGGTTTTTCGTATGCAATTGCAAGAACTTTCTAAGGTGCTGTATCTATTTCTATCGGTTGGTAATGTTTCGATTCTAAGTGCAACCATTCTGGGATAACGGTACCCATTGAAATTGATGACCAAGTGCCGGAGAAAATACCAATAAACATTGCCGTAGCGAAGCCTTGCAATGCATCACCGCCCAATAACCAAAGTGCAGCAACGGTAATCAGAGTAGTACCAGAAGTCACCATTGTTCTCGCAAACGTCGCTATCACTGCTTGGTCACTTACATCAGCAGTTTGCTCATTTGGACGCAACTTTAGGATTTCACGAATACGGTCGGCAATAATAATCGAGTCATTGAGCGAGTAGCCCAAGATGGCTAAGATCGCAGCGAAAACCGTGAGGTTAAACTCCATCTGAGTCAACGCAAAAAAGCCCAACACTAAAATGACATCATGCAGAAGTGCCGCTAATGCGCCACTAGCCAAACGCCATTCGAATCGGAAGCTCAAGTAGCCTAAGATACAAAGCAAACAAACTAACAGCGCCAAACCGCCTTGGTCATAAAGGTCTTGACCAACCTGAGCACCAACAATACTGTCACTGACAATGGTAGAACCTGGATATGCCTTCAGCAGCGTTTCTTTGAACTCATTGTGTTTCGCTGCACCTTGGTCTGCAGCATAACGAATAGTCCAGCGCCCTTCTTCTCCTGACTGGGTAACTGTAATGCCATCGCCTAAAACGGGTTCTAGTGTCTGTTTCAGTTCATTTTGGCTGGTATTTGATGCCAGTTGCACCTCTGATACAACGCCACCGGTAAAATCCAAACCGAAGTTCAATCCTCTCATTCCAACGGCGATGATCGAAATCACGACCAAAGCAATGGAAAGCACATTAGTAAAATATCGAATGGAACGAATATTAGTTTTAAAGAAGTTTTTCATGATTAAACCCTCACCTCACGACGAGTGTCTCGTCCCCACTTCAAATTAATAATTGCACGCGATGCGAAAATGCCCGTGAACATGCTTGTTAGCAGACCAAGGCCTAGCGTTAATGCGAACCCTTGAATCGGACCATTACCAATGGCATATAGAATAACCGCCGTAATCATGGTGGTGATATTTGCATCCATAATGGTTGCCACTGCAGAGTTGAAACCCTGGTCTATTGCTTGAGCAAAGCTACGCCCTTCCGCCAATTTATCTCTGATACGTTCAAAAATAAGTACATTGGTATCTACCGCCATACCGACTGTAAGTACTAAACCAGCAATACCCGGAAGCGTTAAGATGGCACCTGGCACCAGTGCTATTAGACCTAATAAACAGCTCATATTCAGCACCAACGCCACATTGGCTACCCAACCTAATCGACGATACCAAAGCGCCATAAAGGTCAGAGTTAGTCCCATGCCTAATGCTAAAGCTGCAAAACCATTTTGGATATTTTCCGCACCGAGAGATGCGCCAATAGTACGCTCTTCAACAATGGTCACAGGCGCTGTCAAAGAGCCGGCACGAAGTAGCAGAGCTAGTTGCTGAGCTTCTTCCAGGTTACCCGAACCTGTAATACGGAACTGACTACCCAATTGGGATTGAATGGTTGCCACACTGATGACTTTTTCATTGCGCTGAGTTTCACCTCGTGCATCCACACCGTACTCGCGATAGACCGTCGCCATTGGCTTACCGATGTGCGTTGCAGAGAAATCGCTCATCATTTTGCCGCCAGCATGGTCGAGGGAAATATCAACCTCAGGGCGATGCATTTGGTCAAAACCTACGCGAGCATTAACAATGTGCTCACCCGTCAATACTGGCTTCTTCACCAAAGTAACCGGTTTGCCTTGTTCGTCTTTCACTTTAAGTGTAGACACCGGGTTTGATGACGTGCTGACTTCATGGAAAGCCAAACTCGCAGTAGCACCAATCACGCGTTTTGCCAATGATGGGTCTTGAACACCTGGAAGTTCGATACGAATACCTGATTCGCCTTGACGCTGAACCATTGCTTCCGTGATACCTAATTCTTCAATACGCTGGCGCATGATTTTTAGGTTTTGCTGCATGGTTAGATTTTGGAAATCTGCATAGTTCTGAGCTTTCATCTTAATAGATAGCTCATCCCCTTCTCCCTTCGCTTGCCATTCTGGGTAGTTAGCATTCACAAACTTACGAACAGCAATCTCACCTTCGCTGTCTTTTGAAGTAACACGAATGCCCGTATCAGTGTCAGGGCGTACTTGTACACCGAAGATACGTTCTTTACGCAAGTCTTGCTTAATCTCATCGACCACTGCATCACGCTGCTCAGAAACTGCTTGGTCTACGTCAACGTTCAATAAGAATTGAACGCCACCGCGTAAGTCCAAACCAAGTTTAATTGGAGTAAAGCCCATCGTTTGGAGCCATTCGGGTGCGACTGATGTGTAAGAGTAGGACATGCTGTCATCCTTACTCACCCACTCCCCAAGGGCATTTCGAGCCTTGGTTTGCTCCGCTTCATTGTCAAATACAAGTTGAGCGACATTGTTTTCCATGCTGACGGATTCTGGTTTGATGCCGTCGTCATGTAGTAAGGAATTGATTTTGAATACCGAGTTTAAATGCTCGTTGTGCTCGCTCACTTTCAGCTCAATAGCAGGCTTCTCGCCGTACCAAGACGGTAAAGCACTTAGAGTCAAGACCACACAGGTCACGACAAGAACGATATATTTCCAAGTAGAGTATTTGTTTAATACTGCTCTCGGTTGAGGCTTTTTACGCATAGTTTTCCCTCAGCGTTATGCTGAACTTTTAATACAGATAAAGATAAGCACACCTACTATTCTCCATGTATTACATTGGAGTAGAGGTGGATAGATTTACGGTTGAAAACGAACTATGCGTATTGGGTATTCAGGAAAACGTAGAGCGTGTTGCCATCTTTCCAACCACTGATACGGTGGTTGCTTTGGACATAATTAAGGAAGAAAGGGGTTATCAGCGCTTCATTAACGGCAGCACTGCGCAACTCTTGTTGGCCAGTACAACTATAATCGAACACCACACTATAAGTAGGCGTTTCTAATTCATGGTTCTCATTGTTGTTGCCAGTCCAACGCCAGACGGTGAGTATCGCCTTAGCATCGTGGTCGCCAAATGACTTTGATTTCGGCTTTTGAGGAGTTGGGTTTTGTCTGGTTGTCTGGCCAAGTCTGGTTGAAACACCAAGTGAAGCTTGATCTTCCCATAGAGAAATACCAGAAGATGAGTTCTGTGGATTTGCCGATTCAGACGCAGCAACACCTAGCGGAGCGAAAAACGCAACAACCAGAGAAACGATAAACTGCAAATAGAACTTAGACAAAAAACTAGCCTCATGACACCAAGATCTGCATTATCTGCCTATGTTGCCTCAAAGACAAATAAAAAATACTAAATCGAATATTAGAAACCGTTTACTTCATGTTGAGGTAATAAATGTCGCAAACTATAGTCAAAGAGTAACGATAGAAAGGAATGACAATGGAACTGTCACAAAATGAAAAATTGACCTTAGTAAAGTACGCATTAAACGTACTCGATGGATGGGGTGCATCTAATTTACAGACAGAAGCCATTTTAGAAATTTCGCCTGAGCAGCATGCTCGCTTAAAAGTTACGCCTGCCACTGTCCCTATTGGTCCTTCAACACTTGAGCGAGTTCACTTAGTGGTTGAAATTGATGGCCTACTGCGTAACGCGTTCGAAAGCTCTCATTTCATCAACAACTTCATTAATGTCAGAAACAATGCCAAAAACTTAAACGGTTACGCGCCCATAGAGCATATCGAGAGAGGCGACCTCACCGCTCTTAAGCGCCTCAAACAGTATGCTAAAGAGATGGCCCGTAATGCAGAACGGGAACAGGACGACTATTAAACTATTGGTGGTAATATTCTTATCGCAGCAGATTAAAATAACTCTCCTGTCGCGACATTCAAATAAACTTTATTCTCCGATTCAATCCCACCACAGTAGGTAAAATAAACACTGTCTTGATGATTGATCGATTTTACCCAACCACTTAGTTCTTCAAAATCAGACAATCGACATCGCTTTTGCTTCACCAGTTTAGTGGAAGCATCAAAGAATTTTTCTTGATAGAGCATAAAGTCGTCACTGCCTTCGATGTAGTCCGTTAAGACATTTAACCAACGCTCGCCACTCAGGTTAACCTCTTTAGTCACTAGGTGCTTTGTATTTACCCACTGAGATATTTCTTCCGCCCCTTCTTCGAGTTGATAAATAGGCGCGATGCGTATCCACTCACCCTCTCTCTCAAGAACTTTCAACTTTTCACCATAGTACGCCACACCATCAGGTGCAGAGGCGAGATCGGGTTGAGTAAGGACGTTCTCGAATGATCTCGCCACAAAATAGTATTCTGGTAAAGGAGGCGGACTGGGTTGTTCAACAACAATGTCAGAAGGCGAATCATCGCTTGTATTCTGTAAATCAGGATGTGTTCGAGGCACAATCGCTTCTGTCTCATCTTGATTGAAATAGCCCAGATAATAAGCAATACCAAGACCAGCTAATACTAGCGTTACGACCGCTAATACAATAACCACTACCTTTTTCACAACTGACCCATTTTATCTAATGCTTGTTATTCGTTATCGGCAACAAGGGCGAATAATTAACTCAGGATTCTAGCAGATAATCACACTTCGCTAAATTCGCGCTTTAAATCATCCAGCAATACATATAAATACATTCATTAAGTTAATGAATGTGCTAGTATTTCTGCAATGTTTACTTCGTCTGTATTTACTGCAACAGAACGACTATATTTCAATCAATAGAGCACCGAGCGCTGGTTTGCGCTCCCCATTACTTAATGTAATGTAGAGCAACTAAGCTGGTCGATTAGGGTATACCTAAGTCAGTGATTAAACTCGATTTCAAGATCAAATCGACTAGTATAGGTTTAGCACTATTGTGTAAGGGTTAGTTATTAATGCGCTTAAAGTTGTTATTAGGACTACTGATTTCTCAGTTTGTATTTGGCATTACTATCGTCAGTGCCAATACTAACGCAGGGAACAGTATAGAGGATGGTAAAACATTCACTATAGGGGTACTCAGTAGCAAAGCCCGAAAGCATATTGGTTTCTCTGCGCCACTTGCCAGGTACCTGGCTGACAATCTTCGTCAATATGGGTATACGAAAGCCGAGGTCAAGGTAACCAAATCGGCATTAGAGCTCGGACAATGGTTGGATTCTGGAGAAATAGATCTAGTATCTGAAACTCTGTTTGCTGCACTCGCTTTACAAAGCGAACATAATGGTGAAATTATTCTTCGACGTTGGAAAAAAGGTGAATTTGAATACCACACCGTGTTTTTTGCCCGCAAGGACAGCGAT
The DNA here is from genome assembly GCF_022432925.1 of Vibrio sp. CyArs1. NCBI lineage: Bacteria > Pseudomonadati > Pseudomonadota > Gammaproteobacteria > Vibrionales > Vibrionaceae > Vibrio > Vibrio sp. CyArs1. Next base: position 851,972 of record NZ_JAKRBO010000001.1, read on the forward strand.
ATCAATTCATTGTCCGATCTAACCGGGAAAACTATTGCTTTAGAAGACCAAAGCTCGACCTCCGGGTTTTACTTGCCGATGAAAACACTGAGTGAACATCATCTAGCCCCAACACGTTTCGCGAGCTCCTTTACTCCAGTTCTAAAAGATAAAGTTGGTGTCGTACTGACAGGAGACGTTCTTCGTAAAGCAGATGAAATCTCGTTATCGACCTGGGTCTATCGTTCTCAAGTAGATGCGGCCGCTTTCTCTAACGCTAATTGGGACGATTTGGGAGATATGCCTCAACATATAAAGTCGACCATGAAAATTTTCTATCGTACAGAAAGTGTTCCTCGTAGTGTCATGGTTATCAGAAACGACCTACCAACAGAGGTAAAACAGACCGTTAAAGATACATTGCTCAACGCAGACTCGGATCCGACGGGCGCTGCTGCACTTGCAAAGTTTCAGAAAACGGCAAAGTTTGATGAGATACCTTCATCCCAGCTCACATTATTTCCACAATACAACGCCGCTCGTCTTCAAGTCGAAGAAGCATGGTTCAACTGATTTAGGGTAATTGAATGAAGTTGAGACTACGACTACAAGGACAATACATGCTAGTGACATTTGCACTAGCCGTTGTCATGACGTTGACCAGCGCAGGTATTCATATATGGCTTTCCTCCGCGCAATCGAGCCGACTGCTAAACGAGTTAACCGTTCAAAACAGCAAGACCTTTCGAGCCGAGTTGAGTAAACGCGCTGATCAAATGTCAAGCTATCTGTCAGATGCGATGTTTGATCCTCTTTATATGTATAACCAGGAAGAGGCCAGCTACCTCATTAAGCCAATCACTCAACTAGGTGAAGTTAAACGTCTGGTCATCTTCGATAAACAGGGGCGAATATTTCATGATGGGGATGAATCACTGGAAAATATCGGTAAGCCTTTCCCTTACCCCAACCAGATTAACAGCGTATTACGTTATGGCAGCTCAATTCAGTCTTTCGGACCTGATAGCCTAACTGTTTTCCGTCCAATCGCAGCAGCGGACCAAGTAATTGGCGGTGTTTTTATCGAGCTATCACTCGATAAGGTTCAAAAGGACATTGATTCAGTAACAACTCTAATAAAGGCCATCGATCGACGCTCTAAAGAAGAACTGTACATCGGCGTGGCACTAGCCGCCGTATTACTACTGACTATCTCGGCTATCATCGCAACCATTATTTCTCGCCGTTGGAGTAAACCTCTCATTAAGCTTACCGAGCAAACTGACGCCATAGGTCGAGGGGATTTTACTCGCGCGGAGAACATCACTGCGGTTGATAGACAGGATGAGATTGGGGATTTGAGTATTGCCGTACGTTCAATGGCAACCAAACTCGAGCAGCGCACGCAAAAGATCACTCACCTAGCCTATCACGATGCGTTAACAGAACTGCCTAACCGCACACGCTTTATACAGCATCTGCAGAGCACAATTAAGTCTTATCCAGCGACTTCATTTTCGGTGCTGTTTCTCGATTTAGATGAATTCAAGGTAGTCAATGACAATTACGGTCATGATAGTGGTGACTTTTTACTGATAAGGCTGGCTGAAAAACTCAGTTTATGTGCCCGTGACATTACCAATGACCATCCACTGACCATGATTTCTCGTATCGGTGGTGATGAGTTTTTAATGCTTATTCCGCACTTAAAAACAACAGAGGATGTAGACGCCGTAATCAAAAAGATCTTTGTCGCGGTGCGCTCCCCTATTTTGATGGAAAATGAAGAGCTCGTTGTTGGAGGCAGTATAGGTGTCGCCAGATATCCGTATAACGGTAAAACCTCTGAAGATTTAATCAAAAACGCAGACATTGCCATGTATCGAGCCAAAGCTGATGGCAAGAACACTCATAAGGTCTTTACCCCTAAGATGTTCAAGTCTGTCGTACATCGTGCCAATATTGAACGAGAATTACGACGTTCACTGTCTGATTTGCAACAATTCGAACTTTGGTTCCAGCCATTGGTTTGCATAAAGACTGGACGGATACTTGGTGCAGAGTCTCTAGTTCGTTGGAGACATCCAACCTTAGGTATCGTTCCTCCTGTTGACTTCATCTCTATTGCAGAAGAAACAGCGATGATATTGCCATTAGGGCAATGGTTAATTGAAAGACTTTGTATTCAGCTACAACAATGGGCGCCTTACTTTGCACCTGATTTCCATGCGTCTATCAATATCTCGTCGAAGCAACTTTACAGACAGAATTTGGTGGAAATGTTTGCGTTTTATATGGAGAAGTATCAAGTTCCAGCCAAAGCAATTCGAATCGAAATTACAGAGAGCTTATTACTTCAGGACGAAGATGAGGCAGAACGTACGCTAAAAGCGATCCGTGAGAGTGGCATTGAAGTATGGTTAGATGACTTTGGTACTGGCTACTCGTCTTTAAGTTACCTGCGTAAGTTTACCGTAGACGGAATTAAGATTGACCGTTCCTTTGTTAGAGACATTATCACTGACCCTAAGGATCAACAATTGGTACAGGCCATGGTCGCTATGGCCAAAAACCTCGACTTACTTGTTGTTGCCGAAGGAATTGAGAAAATCGAACAGGCCGAAAAACTGTCGCAGTACGGCTGCCAGATTGGACAAGGGTATTACTACGATAAGCCAATGCCTGTGGATGACTTTGTGAAAAGGCTCATCAATGCCAGCGAGTCTAACGTGGTTGAATTCAAAATCTAAAAAAGCCGCTCCAATGGAGCGGCAATACTCAACGACATGTTTTGTTATAGTTATGAGGAAACAAACTCTCTTCAAAATCTTGCAATGCCAATATCGTTTTCTTGAGATTAAGGCTATTTATTCAGTCTTAGGTCCACTTCTACCGCTAACGCCACTGACGCTCCCACCATAGGGTTGTTACCCATCCCGATGAAACCCATCATAGCCACGTGAGCTGGCACTGAAGAACTGCCTGCAAATTGGGCATCAGCATGCATTCTGCCCATTGTGTCTGTCATACCATAGCTCGCAGGACCCGCCGCAACATTGTCTGGATGTAGAGTACGACCAGTACCACCACCAGAAGCCACAGAGAAGTACGCTTTACCTTGGTTAAGTCTTTCTGATTTGTAAATACCCGCTACCGGATGTTGGAAACGCGTTGGGTTTGTCGAGTTACCTGTGATACTTACATCAACTTGAGCGGCATGCATGATGGCCACACCTTCACGGACATCATCCGCACCAAAGCACAAGATTTCTCCGCGCTCGCCTTTACTAAAGCGTTTACGGCTAACTTCATTGAGTTCACCAGTTGCGTAATCATACTGAGTACGGACGTAAGTAAAACCGTTGATGCGTGAGATGAGATAAGCGGCATCTTTACCTAGGCCGTTAAGGATAACTCTTAATGGAGATTTTCTAGATTTGTTTGCGTTCAGAGCAATTTTAATCGCCCCTTCTGCTGCTGCAAATGACTCATGACCAGCAAGGAATGCAAAGCATTGTGTTTCTTCATTAAGCAATCGAGCTGCTAACGCACCATGTCCTAAACCTACTTCTCGCTGCGCTGCTACACTGCCTGGTTTACAGAATGCTTGCAAACCCTCACCAATAGTTGAAGCCGCTTCCGCCGCTGTCGCTGTTTTACGATGAAGAGCTAAAGCAGTACCTAAAGTATAAGCATCACATGCATTATCAAAGGCGATTGGTTGCGTGTCTAATACCAATTGTTTTGGGTCAATACCCATTTCAAGACAGTAGTTGTAAGCCTCTTCAATTGAGAGGAAGTTCATTTCATTAAGTAGTGCTTGTTTAGTAATAGTCATAATAAATTCCTCAACTTAGTCTTGACGTGGATTAACGGTTTTAACAGCTTCATCAAAGCGGCCATAAGTGCCTTTCGCGCTAGCTAGTGCTTCGTCAGCGGCCGCACCACTATTGATTTGAGCCATCATTTTGCCAAGGTTAAGGTATTCATAACCGATGATTTCACCGTCTTCATCAAGCGCTAATTGGGTAACATAACCTTCAGCGACTTCCATATAGCGAGGACCCTTGATTCGGGTTGAGTAACTCGTTCCTACTTGACTGCGTTGAGTTTTACCTAGGTCTTCTAATGCAGCGCCAACTTCAAGACCGCCTTCGGAAAAAGCGGATTGAGTTCGACCATAAGCGAATTGAAGAAAAATCTCGCGCATTGCGACGTTAATTGCATCGCAAACCAAGTCAGTATTCATCGCTTCTAGAATGGTTTTTCCGGTAAGAATTTCGGATGCCATCGCCGCGGAATGGGTCATGCCTGAGCAACCAATTGTTTCAATAAGCACTTCTTCTACGATGCCATCTTTAACGTTAAGCGTTAACTTCGCCGCACCTTGTTGAGGAGCACAAGCACCAACGCCATGACTCAGGCCAGAGATTGCGATAACGTCTTTGGGATTGATCCAGCGGCCTTCGACAGGAATTGGCGCGGATGCATGAAGGTCGCCCCTTTGAATTGGGCACATAGATTGAATTTCGTGAGCGTATTGCATGTCGTTTTCCTCGATAAAGGAAAACAGGTGTAGAACGGAACTAATGATCTAACTACAGTTCGTCGATCCCAAAATAGGATCGTCCCAACAGATACACCTGTTTTCAGAAACTGTAGGAGTCATCAGCCGATTTGGCGGTTAAGTAGGTGGAACCCCATCACCTTGGTTGCAATTTTAGATCTAAATCACATTTTTGTGCAAGACCTCTGTCTAGAACCATTATTCATAAAAATATTTAGTTTTATATTCATAACGCAATAAGCATAATGATATCAACTATTACAAAGTCGATACATAATCGGCTCTAATATCAAGGTATAGTCGTGTCATTTTGGCGTTAATTATCTTGAAAAACACCGTTTATTTAGCCTGTTAGGCATTGCTGTCTCAAAGCAGTCTCTCTAGAATTTTGAGCTTTAATTAACCACCTTTATTAACAGAATGATCGTAATGCGATATCCCTTCGCAGTGTCAACGGAGAAAAGTAGTGTCAACATCGTATTCAAGTGAGCAAAACAACAGTTGGAAGTTCGTTTTGTTGCTTGCCATCATCGCAGTGGTATTTAGTGGGTTATTCGACCACGACGTCTGGACGCCCGACGAACCTCGTGTGGCTGCCATTATTCATAGCATGTACATCACAGATGACTTCATCATCCCTCAGTTTGCTGGCATTTCATTTGTAGAAAAGCCGCCTGTGTTCTTTATCATCTCAACCGTATTAATGCACGCAACGGGACTTGACGCCATCATGGCTGGGCGACTTGCTCTTTCCTTGTTGTGTCTGGGATCACTTGCCGCTACATATCGAATCGCTTACCTATTTAAAGGAGAGAATTTCGCATGGATGGCACTGGCTGTACTTGGGACACTTGAAGGTTTTATCCTCAACTTTCATTGGTTGCGAGTTGATGCTGCATTAATGTTTACTACAATCGCTGCAACTTGGGCCTTTAGTGAAGCCTACCTACGCCAAAAGTTAGGCTATTTAATTGTGGCAGGTGCATTTACTGGGCTGGCCTTCTTAAGTAAAGGGCCAGTCGCCATCGTGCTTTGTATAGGTCTAGCATGGGTACCGTTAGTATTACGAGCTTTAACCCTAAGAAAACAGTTTCCTGAACAAGCGACCTCAACCAGCCAGTTTGTACTGATGCATGTGTTTGGTATCAGTGTGATGTGTTTAGTCGCCGCGAGTTGGATTTATCCTTTCTACAAGACGGCTTCTCCAGAGCTTTGGAAAGCATGGTTTTGGGATAATCAGGTAGGCCGACTGACAGGCTCTGCAACAAATACTCTCGGCCACAATAACGCGGGAAAACCTTTCTATTATGTCAAAGGCATACTGGAATACAGTGCGCCATGGACACCACTATTATTACTGTGGCTAGGCAACTTTATCTATAAGCTACGCCAACCAAAACAGCTCTCTTGGACAGATGGCTTCTTCGCTTTTTGGTTCGCTATCGCTATCTTTGTCCTGTCTTATTCAGTGACAAAGCGTTCTATGTACTTAGCGCCGCTAATGCCGCTGTTTGCTCTTATTATTGCAGATGCGTTAATAAGCTTCTCTGGCAAATGGTTTAACTGGTACCGCAAAGGCTGGCTTGCGCTAATGTCATTAGTTCTGATTGCATTTGCTGTTGTGCCTTTATGGTCAGGATTTTTGCCAACAAGAAAAATTCCACCAGCACTAATGGAATGGTTGAGTACGTGGCACTTGGTAGCATTGTTACCTATCGCCGCTATCGTTTTGATGGTGCTCGTAGAACGTAAGCCATGGCCGCAATGGAGCAAGATGGCAATCATCACTGCCCTATTCTTCTCAAGTGCCTTTAACTACTTGTTCCCAGCGATTGATATTGCAAAAGACATGAAGCCGGACTTAAAAGCTTTTGTTGAGCAAGTGCCAGTAGAAAAAAGAGACCGTATTGCAAGCGTGCGTTTCTCAGAAACTATGACGTCGATATTCTTCCTCTACCATGACTGGGCAGTTCCACAAGTCAGTGTTGAGCGTGCACAGGCCATTTTAGATGGAGTGGACCCTGACTACGATTACCTGTTACTCGATAGAAGTAACTCAACAACTGACATAATCAAGTTCACGCCATTCCGTGAGGATACACAATATAAGATCCTCGCAAAAGGAACGCCTCGAAGTGACAAAGAAAAGGATGCGGTTTTTTGGCTTTCTGGACAATAACCGAAACTAAATTGTCATAAAACATTTCAGCCCTCTAGAAATAGAGGGCTTTTTCTATCTAAGACTTGTTGCACAGATCACAATAACGTCAACCTACATCGCTGATTCTACGCAGTCGTTAATATTTAGTTGCAAACCACCCTCACGCATCTAACTGAAAATAAAGTTATTATCTTAGTGAGCTAAGGCAACAATATTCCTTCCTAATGACCTCTTTGGTTCTATATAGTCTTTGCATTTGATTGGAGTTATTGAAGCCTTTATCATTTTTCAAATACGGTTGATATACCACACGACATATTTTAAAGTCTACCTCTTGGCAGTCTGGCTAACTGTCATAAAAGTCAGATAGACTCAAAACCAAATAAATAAAAACAACGTCACAGGCACATAAACATGTTCGAACAAAAGACATTTCAGTTAATGAAGAACACTCTTGAAGGCAAGGTGAAGAATATCGATGTCATCCCACGATGCAGCAAAGAGTCACTAATTGAGGCCATTCATAGCGCATCAACTGTTAATGACTTAATCGGAATCAATAAAGCGATTCTGCGCCTCATTAGTAAGGCTTAGCTGGTGCTTTGGGACGGGTAGTTGACCTGTCCCTTTTTAATTAGCGTTTAATTGATGAATGCGGACCTGGTAATTTCAATTTAGGTTGAAATTCACCTTTCGCTCCCATGTCCACAATGGTGTATTCGTTGTAACGCTCGGTGCAGTCATAGCGACTCTGGCTTAGTTTATGAGCGTTAATCATCAGCTCTTCTAACTCAAGATTATATTGATGAAACTCTTCTTCGGTTAATGTCAGCTTTGCGCTAATCAAGTAAACACTATTATCGTCAGGATCTATCTCCTGGACTTCGGCCTTTAGAGCATCAATCACTTGGTTTTTAAAGAAATTTGAGAACTGGCTATGCTTTCCAAATGCAATGTGCCGTGGTACCGACAGCTTAAACTCCAATCCCTCAGAGAGTGCAATCAACCCAACATTTTCCAAATCACGTAAATAAAGGTACATAGATTGTTTATCTAAGTCATAACGCTGCATGAGGTCGTCTGCACTAAGGTACTCATCAATAATGCCAGCTATTAGTGTATAAAGCTCCGGTGATTGACAAAACGCGCTATCTTGTTGTTCTGTATAGGTTGGCACTTCACTGACAGCGTTTTCTGCATTCAAAACAATGGTCGATAACGGTGTTTGGATCAGACCTGCAATGTCATTCATCCGACTGATGGAAAGCGGCTGATGTAAGTTGAGCATCCGTTTTACACTGACTTCCGACACCTGAAGTGCTTTAGCAACATCCAAGTAAGACATTTTTGAGTTTTTCAGCGCTCTTTTTAACTCTTCGCAAATCTGTTTAGCGATGGCATCCATTGTACAAATGTTCCAAGTTTCTTATCGTGCCACCCAAAGTATCACATTAAGACCTAATTTTGTTTCCAATTGAGGAAACGAATCAATATGCGACCATAAAAACTCAACCACACTATATTAGGTCGCCTTATGATGAACACTATTTTCGATTTTGTCCCCGAACTACAACGACGCAGCTATCAAGAGAATTTAGCTCCAAAAGCTCAATCTGGCTTTTTCAACTCGACACAAAAAAGCCAGCTTAAATTAGCTGGCTTGGCAATCATTGTGGTGGTCTTAAATGGACTTTTATTTCGCTTTTACATATAAGTCCTTGGAGTAGATACGCCCTTCAACATTATTCATTGGAAACCCGCCGACCGTCGGCCTTACTAAGCGAGCTTGCATGTAATAATAGATTGGCGCAATCGGCATATCCTGGGCTAACAAGGATTCTGCCTGATCGTAAAAACGCGCTCGCTCTTCGTCTGTTGTTGCAGCGAGTGCTCCATCAATAATCTTGTCGTAAGCCTTGCTCTTGTAAAACGCTCGGTTGCCCGCATTATCAGACGTCATCAGACTTAAGAACGTAGATGCTTCATTGTAGTCTCCGCACCAAGAAGTACGAAGTACGTCAAAGTTACCTTCACGACGAGCGACCAAGTATGATTTCCACTCTTGATTCTCTAACTCTACTTTTGCCCCCAAGTTTTTATTCAGCATTGACGCAATAGCTACAGCAATTGATTTATTGCTTTCGCTTGTATTGTATAGAAGTTTAATGTCCAGTGGGTTGGCATCGTTGTACCCTGCTTCAGCGAGTAACTTCTTAGCCTTCTCGTCACGTTGTTTTTGTGTCCACTTGCTGTAATCAGGTTGCGTCGCGTCGAAGCCCGCTACATATTTGTGAGCAAACGTATAAGCAGGAAGATTTCCAACTTGTGTTACACCATCTGTAATCACATCACGCATAATGGTGTAGGAAACCGCTTGACGCACTTTTGGATCATTAAATGGCGCTTTGGTCGTATTGAAAGCGTAATAGTAGGTACACAGCAAAGGAACAACGGTATAGGCATCCGGCTGTTCTTTCTTGAGCTTTGGTGCCATTGCAGTTGGTACATCCGAGGTAATGTCCACTTCTCCAGAGGCGTAGCGGTTCATCGCTGCTGTTTGACTTTCAAACGGAATATAAGTGACTTGATTGAGTACCGTATGATCGTTATCCCAGTACTGATTGTTTCTCGCCAGTTCAATACGTTCGTTAATGACCCAGTTCTTTAGCACAAACGCGCCGTTAGAAACCATATTCCCTGGCCTAGTCCACTTATCTCCAAATTGCTCTAGGTTTGACTTATGGACCGGCATCATTGATGAATGTGCAGTCATAGCGACAAAATACGGCACCTGACTGTCCAGCTCATACTTTAAGGTGTAATCATCCACAGCTTTCACCCCTAACGAATCTAGCGGCGCTTCTCCATTAATGATGGCTTGAATATTCTTAATTTTGGTCAGCTTTAAATACCAACCATTAGCTGAGGCAAAGTTAGGATCGGCGGCTCTTTTAAGGCTATAAACGAAATCTTGCGCGGTAACCGGATCGCCATTTGACCACTTCGCATCTTTTCTTAAGTGAAAGACAAAGGTTTTGTTATCACTAGTTTCCCAAGACTCGGCAACACCGGGAATGACATTTCCTTCTTTGTCTTGAATCACTAGACCTTCAAATAAGTCCCTTAGAACATGCATTTCTGGTAATCCCTCAGCATTAGCCGGGTCCAGCGTTGCTACTTCCGCATCGTTGCCACGTACGATTTTTTGAGTCTCAGCCAGTTGTGTGCCATCGGGCACCGTCGCACTCTGTACTGAAAACGTCGCTGCAATGAGCGCTGAGAGAATCGATACTTTCCATGAAGTAGTGTGTTTCATCCTAAACCGCCTGATTGGTGTCGTTATTATAAATTTGCCCTTTGGTCATCGATAACACATTGGTTTCTTTACAACAAAAAGGCTTTCAATAGCATTACATCACTATTTATGGCATATATAACCACAGAATGCCGTGAGGAAAGGCAAGAAGTTGGGATGTAGAAAATGGATAATGCAAATCAAACAAAGCCGCAATTACGCCCAAGGGCACTAAGGGCAGAATTTCAAAACAAACCAGAAACATATGGTCACTCTGTTTTAGGCGCACCATTATTGTACTTTCCGGCCCAAATTAACTCACCGGAGCGAGGACTCATACTGGCAGGTACCCACGGAGATGAGACCGCATCCATTACCGCGTTGTCGTGTGCCCTTCGTACCCTGCCTGCTGAATACCTGAAACACGATGTTATCTTATCAATGAACCCTGATGGCAATCAGCTGGGGACTCGCGCCAATGCCAATCAAGTCGATCTAAATAGAGCTTTCCCGACGAAGACATGGACGGACAAAGGAACAGTATATCGCTGGAGTACCTCAGCAAGTGAACGTGACGTCAAAGTAAAAACTGGTAATGTGACTACTCTTGAACCAGAGATTAGTGCCCTTGTTGACCTGATCGAGGCTCGAAGACCACAGTTTGTCGTATCACTTCATGAACCATTAGCCTGTATCGATGATCCGGAACATTCTGAATTAGGTAAGTGGCTTGCAAAGCGTTTCTCACTGCCTTTGATTGACGATGTCGGGTATGACACGCCTGGTTCGTTTGGGAGTTGGTGTGACGAGAAAGGACTACCTTGTATCACGCTCGAATTTCCTGCCATTTCAGCGGACAATGCGATAGAAGAACAGTTAGAAGCACTTATCGATTTGTTGCAATACAGTTCAACAAGTGCTTAATCAAAACGGTTACTTGTCATTGCGACGTTTGAATTTGCGGCCAAGATAAACCACACCGACTAATAATGCGATGTAGTAAAAAAACTGGCTAACATACATACCAATTTCATCTTTGTTCGGTAGATTCACGTGCTCCCAAAATGTAAATACCTGTTCCGACTTACCCGAATCAAAAATCATCCAGACGGTCACCGCCAGACAGACACCCATGAATACCAAATTTCTCATTTACTACACGTGCTCCATTCATTGACTCTCTTACCTTAGCCACTTATTGGACGTGGGTGAGAGCGAGTAATCTGACAAGACTATCAGTGAAGATAAACAAAATCAGTGATTCATACCCGTTAATTTTCACTCCCGTTAAAATTAATCTAGATTACTTTACATTTTTGGACATGATTTCACTTGACGTTTATGACTAACAAGATAACGTAAGCACTCATTTTGAACACGACGGCTTTGGTTTGCATACATTTAGGCAATCTATTTTTCGCACACTCTTCCTACTCACTGCCATTTTGGTAGTGATGTTTTGTGCGCTAAAGACGAACGTTGCATACCACAGCCAACTGGTAGAAGTCGCACCAACACCCGCACCTTATATGAGCGAGGCGGCCCTGTTCAACTCCAATTCCATCGAGAAAATCGTCCATAACATCACCCCAGTTGATGAACCATGTCGATTGACACAAAAGTTGCTTGGACAATCTTTTGCTCATTTAGAAACCTTTACTCCGCTTCTGTTTTTGGTCGCTTTGTTAGCACTGCTCTCTGAGCGCAAAGTTAAGCCAGCCCATACTCGCCGAAGCGATACCTATCCTCCTAAGCTCAGGCTTCACGTAACTCACTGTACTTTCCGGGAATAAAACGCCTCCAACTTAGGTCTATTTATTACTTATTGGAGATTACTGTGTCTTATACAAACACAATGTTAACGACTCGCACTACGCGTAGCCGTCTTTTAATGTCGCTTTGTCGACAAACATTTAGCACTCTAGTGCTAACGTTCGCGATCGTCTTCGTTGCACTTTACAGTGCAATGTCAAATGCGCAATCTACAGGATGGATTCAAGATCCAATGCATCCACCGGTGAAGGTTCGGCTGCTATCTACCGGCCACCTCGATCCACAAACCAAACAGATGGAGATGGTTCTTAATGTCGAACTCGATGGAGAATGGAAAACCTATTGGCGCAGCCCCGGTGAAGGCGGTGTCGCACCGGAATTTGATTGGAGTGCTTCGACGAATGTCGAAGCGATAGATAGGCAATGGCCCGTACCTGCTTATTATGAGCAGCTAGGGGTGATGACTTTAGGGTACAAACACGAAGTCAGCTTCCCGATTATTGTCACCGTGTCAGATACGTCCAAACCAATCTCTCTCAAAGCCAACTTGCGATTGCCAAGCTGCACCAATATCTGTGTGATAGCGGATTACCCTATTGATTTAGAGATTGATCCCAATGTTCTCTCACTAGATTCCGATGCCGCGTATCTGTTTGGTCAAGGTATGAGCTTGACGCCCAAAAAGGACAATCAAATATCCGTAGAAGCAAGCTACTGGAATCAGCAAGCACAAGAGCTTCAACTTAAGCTAACCAGCAAAACGGCTTGGAAAAAACCACAGATTTTGGTCGATGGAGACGAAGTCAGTGATGAGTTCTTCGCACAGCCCAAAATAACCATCGAAGGCAATACTCTGTATGCCAAATTTGATGTTAGCAACTGGCTTGGCGAAGCAGATATCAGTGACAAAAACATTCAAATTACCGTGTCAGATGAGCTGATATTAACGGAAACGTCAACACAAGTATCCACGATACCAATGGCCTATCCTGAGAGTGGAAGCCTCATTTGGATGATAGGATTTGCTCTTATAGGCGGTCTGATTCTCAATATCATGCCTTGTGTACTTCCAGTGCTTGGCATGAAGCTTAACAGTATCATCTCGGGCGTGAACCAATCGCCAAAGCAAGTTCGATTGTCATTTCTTGCTTCATCGGCCGGTATCATCAGCTCATTCCTATTACTTGCTGGTGCCTTAACATCTCTGAAGATGGCTGGGCATATGGTTGGTTGGGGTATTCAATTCCAGAATTATTGGTTTATTGCCTTTATGGCGATAGTTACCCTATTGTTTTCAGCGAATTTACTTGGTTTATTCAACATACAACTCCCAAGCAGCCTCAACACCTGGATGGCATCTAAAGGTGACCAGAGCTATGGGGGGCATTTCGTTCAAGGGATGTTTGCAACGTTACTAGCGACACCATGTAGTGCTCCCTTCCTTGGTACTGCCGTTGCGTATGCACTGGGAGCAAGCTATACCGAGCTTTGGTTGATTTTTGTGGCACTCGGCATCGGAATGAGTTTACCGTGGCTGTTGTTTACGCTGTTCCCATCCTTGGTTAATGTCTTCCCTAAACCAGGTCCTTGGATGAACAAAGTGAAGCTAGCATTTGGTGCAATGATGTTATTGACCAGTCTTTGGTTAGTAACACTACTGTCAACCTTTATTGGTTTTGCTTTAACCGCAGCGTTGGTAGCCATTATTATCATTGCTACCCTGGTACTCATTAGCAAACAATACGGGCGCAAGGCAGTAGCTGTTCTCTCTGCGCTATCGATTTTTGTCGTTGGTGGTGGACTAATCATCGGCAGTGTGACCGCAGATAAATGGTCCACGCCTATCGTTGATGATCTTCACTGGCAGAAACTGGATCGTGATCAAATACCAGAGCTCGTGGCTCAAGGAAAAACCGTATTTGTTGACGTTACTGCTGACTGGTGCATTACCTGTAAAGCCAACAAAATTGGCGTCATTCTACAAAACCCAGTTTATGAAAAACTTCAGCAATCAGACATCGTACTGATGCGTGGAGACTGGACAACGCCAAGCGAAAGCGTGACTCAATACCTACAGAGCTATGGACGCTTTGGAGTGCCATTTAATATTGTCTACGGTCCAGAATATCCGCAAGGCATCCCAATGCCCGTTATTCTGACGTCAGAGGTGGTTATGCAGTCTATCGATATGGCCAGCGGAGAAACACATGAAGGCTAAATCGACCGAAGAAAAACCTTGGTCCAGCCGTCTTAAAAAATGGTCAAAAGAGCTCATCAGCATTGTTATTTTGATGACATTGGTTTCAATGGCTCTGGATTGGTATCGCAGTACATCAATGCCCAGTGGTGAAGCGCTTTCGTTAAAAGCGATGACCACCCAAGGCTTGCCTGTCGATATCATTCAACAAAGCCAGGAAAAACCGGTTGTACTGTATTTTTGGGCGACGTGGTGTGGTGCTTGTAAATTTGTCAGCCCAACGATCAATTGGTTTGCAAGCGACCATCAGGTGCTATCTATTGCCCTATCGTCGGGTACAAATGAACGCGTCCAACAGTATATGACAGCTAAGGAATACGATTTTCCGGTGATTAACGATACAACCGGACTAATTAGTCGACAATGGAACATCAGTGTCACACCGACCGTTGTCATCATAAACAAGGGGCAGATTGAGAGTATCTCGACTGGCATCATCACGCCGATTGGGCTGTGGTTACGGATTTTATTTGCCTAGTGTTCACTGGGCATAAGGAAAAACAATGAAAAAAACACTTATTTCAATGGCGATCAGTATCGCTGCGCTACTTCCAACTCTGTCTCATGCTGCTTTAACCGCTGAGCAACAACAACAGTTAGACAGTATTCATCAGCTATTGACCGAAAACCCAGAGATCATCGGCGATCTACAGCTAAGTCTTCAACAGTATGTCGAAGGTCAAAAACAGCTTGAGAATGCAAAAAAGCAGAGTGAATCATGGCTAAACGATACGACAATTCACACTGTTCTGGGAAATACAGATGGATCGACAGTCATCGTCAATTTTACCGACTATAACTGCCCATATTGCAAGCGCTTGGATGGCGAACTGACGAAGTTAGTTGCTAACTATAAGGATTTAAAAGTCATCAATATCTATGTCCCGCTCAAGCAGCAAGTCATTGAAGGGCTCGATACTAACTCCGCAGCATTTGCCATTAAGGTTTGGCAGCAAGCACCCGAAAAGTTTGTAGAAGTGAATCGTCTACTTGTCGCGAAACCTGGTATACATACCAAAGACTCTATCGAAGCCATCGCGAAAAAGACAGATACAACACAGTATCTAACAGGTGATACGAAAATTAACGAGTCTTTAGTGAAAAACTACAAAACATTTGTTGCCCTGGGCTTACGTGGGACACCCGCTATGTTCATTGGCGATGAGCTGATCCCAGGCTATGTCCCTTACGACAAACTGGAACAGGTCATCAAAAAGAACATGGCTGAAAACGCTAGCTAATTGGCCCCCAACCATAATGCTCAGAAAGCTGATTGAGCTTTCTGAGCTCTTCTTTCGTTTCGGTCATTAGCCATTGCGCTAACTCCTCAACAATCGGTGAGCCCGTCCTCTTATGGCAGAAATAGCGCCAACTACTAAAATGGATCTGCGCATTTTTGGGGCACACAAGATACTCTCGTTCCAGTTCCGGTAAAGCAAGCAGTAAATCGGTAACGGCAACACCATGGCCTGACAAGCAAGCACTCAAGGTTAAATCCAAGGTAAAGAATGTTGAATTTCGCACCAGTTGATTACTCTTGTATTGGATTTTATCCAACCACACTCGCCAATCAATATGATCAAGTGTTGGATGCAGTCTTGGTAGCGTCAGAAGGTGTTCAATATCGCGGTTTTCACCGAGTAACTGCTGAGTACAAACAGGTGCCATGTACTCTTCTCGCATAAAGGATATTTCCGGATCGTTTTGATAAGCTTCACTTTCACGAGTGGTAAAAACGAATAGGTCATAATCGCCTTTCCTTAAACTTTCCTCTTCATCAATTACCGGAATAACGGCAATTTCATAATCAGGGAAGCGCTCGTTTAGCTTCTGTATTTTCGGTAATAGCGCTCGAGTGGCATAACTTAACGCTGCGCGAATCACTATCTTGTTACTCTGGACTTCTTTCCAAGACTCAAGCAACGACTGAAGGGCCTGATAATTACGTCCCAAAACTTCAAACAGTGCTTGCCCTTTCAACGTCAGCTGAATTGAGCGATGACCACGAATAACCAATGATGCATTGAGATCATCTTCAAGTTGCTTAACTTGGCGGCTCACTGCACTTTGAGTAACGTGAAGCTCTTGCGCTGCAGAGGTAAAGCTCATATGCCTTGCTACGGTTTCAAAGACTTTTAGTGCATTGTGTGAATAGGGAATATTCGAATATAGATTCATAATTGCTCACATGATCTGAAGTCATGCCAGAGTGACACAAATGTTAATTGAACACCATAGTTATGCATATAAAATGACCTCATCATAACCTGAGGCTATCATGAAGAAAATTCTATCCCTTGCTGCACCACTTATTGTTTCTCAGCTAATTTCAATGGCGCTGGTCCTTACTGATGTTTGGATGATGGCACAATTGAGTGTGAGTGATCTTGCGGGTGGTGGTCTTGGAGCCTCAGTCTATACGTTCGTTTTCCTCATCGCAGGTTCAACCGTAGGATGTGTCGCTAACCTCATCGCCATTGCTTATGGACAAAGTGTAGCTCGCCCTGAGTATGGGTTAAAACAAGTCCGATTGGCAGTAAAAGGCGCTCTGATGTTAGCCGTGCTTCTGACTATCATCCTAACGACAGCGTTTGTTTTCGCCCCAGATTTTCTGAGAGTTGCTCAACAGCCTGAAGAAGTGATTACGGTCGCCATGGTCTACCTTGATACTTTAAAGTGGGCCATGTTGCCGACGCTATTGCTGCTTATCTTGCGTGGCCTGACGAGTAACTATGGCGATGCCAAATCTGTGATGATTATGTCTCTGGTTACCGTCATTTTGAACGTCCCTTTCAGCTATTGGTTAGCATTTACTTTGGATTGGGGAATTGCCGGGCTCGGTATAGGTACCGCTCTTGCCGCAACACTGGTCTTAATTGGTTATGCGACTTGGGTATTCAAACGTCCAGTGTACTATCGGTTTGCACCTTGGCTCCATCTTGAGGAATACAACTGGCGTTTGATGCTACCGTTATTGTCGATGGGTATCCCTATTGCTATTGCAGGAGCTCTAGAAATGGGGCTGATATACGGTGGCACCTTGATGGCAGGGTTTATTGGCGTAACTGCTCTTGCCTTGCATCAAATCCTATTGCAATGCTTAAGTTTCACTTGGAATATTAATTTTGGTTTTTCTCAGGCTGCGGCCATTCTTGTGGGCAAAGAGTTCGGCAATGATAACCTCATTGGAGTCAAAGCCGTTGCGAAGCGAAGCTTCGCACTAGTGACGATACTAAGTGCTGTACTAGCGGTAGTCTTCATTGCTTGGCCGGACGCGATTGCCAGTTTGTTCCAACTGGATGGAGAAGGTGAACATGCATTAACGGACATGTTATCTTCATTGATTTGGGTTGTCGCACTGTGCTTCGTAGTAGATGCTTGGCAGTTGTTAGCCATTAACCTGCTTCGTGGCATGAAGATCGTCAAGCTTCCAACTCTAATGACCGCCATAGGATACTGGGCATTTGGTCTACCAGCCGCATGGTGGTTAATGGAACGCTATGAGCTTGCTGGTATCTGGGGCGGTATATTGGTGGGTTTAGCGGTAACTGGGTTATTGTTACTGGCGCAACTTATTGTCGAACTGCGTCCTTCAAAGACGCTAAGAGACAACGTGGTTGGCGTTGGCTAATAAACTGCTCGCATCATACTGGCAGAGTTATTACCATACTCACAAACTATACTGAAATCAGGATTTAACTATGTCTCTTCCTCCTTGCCCAAACTGTCAATCTGAGTATGTGTATCAGGACCAAAGCCAACTCATCTGCCCTGAGTGTGCTCACGAATGGAATCCTAATGAAGTGCCGGAAGATGCCATCATTGTTAAAGACTCGAATGGTGCAGTATTGGAAGCTGGTGACAAGGTGACGATGATCAAAGACCTTAAAGTTAAAGGCAGCTCTCTAGTCATCAAGATTGGCACGAAAGCTGTTGTTCGCAATATCAATGATGGTAAAGACCATCAGCTTGATTGCAAGGTGGATGGTGTTGGTGAAATGATGGTGACGGCAAAGTTCGTTAAAAAAGCCTAGCCCGCGCCATTACAGCTGACAAGCCAGCAGTCTTCTAGATTGACCAATAAAAACGCACATATTTTTTCACTATATAAATAAAAAATGTGCGTTTTTTGTTGTCTGACATTAGTTGTTAGTCACGTACTGCAGAATCCCCACGATCTGTTGTGGTGTCTCAGCCCATGCCATTGCCGCGGCATCTACCTCTTTAAGAGGATGAATAATCCCTTCGTCGTGCAAAGTGATAAATGGTTTATCTAACGCGGCCAACATACCAGCATCAAACGCAGCATTCCATTGACGGTACTTGTCTCCAAACCTAACTACACCAATATCGCATTGTTTAATTAGGTTTTTAGTGCGAATCGCATTCACTTTCGATGATTGATGATCGCGCCAAAACTGGACGTCGTTAGATCTAAGGTGATCGCCCGCTGCATCGCTAGATTCATGATCCGTATTCGCGGAATAAAACTCGATATCTAACTTAAGCTCTGCAGCACCTGCGATGATTTGCTCACGCCAATCTGTATGAATCTCTCCGCTCAAATACACTTTCCAACTCATTTTATTTCCTTGTTTTATGGGTTTGTCGCAATCACATCAGCTCTTATCACCATGGTGTCGAGCACCAAATCTGCAAGCAATTTACGACTGTCTAAATAGTGCGATGTCTGTTTATGTACCTGCAGTGCGTGCAGGTCTTGGTAGATTTCGTATAGGTAGAAATCTTGGGGTGCTTCCTTATCTTGAATAACGTCAAACCGGTAACACTCAGGCTCGTTTGTCACTGAGGCTTTAGCATTTTCCATCATTACTGATTTGTAGTGCTCTTCGCTACCTGGTTTCACCCGATTTCGAACAATAATGCAATACATCTTACCCTCTCCTTGGTATGAATTTGAAATCACATGTATTTATTGTATACAATTTGAATAAAAATAGAATACAAAGGATGTAAAGAATGAAAAGACCTTCTCCATTTAATGGTATGAGACACATCGCGTTAGTAGTGGAAAAGTTTGAAGAGTGTGAAGCGTTTTATACCGATATCATGGGTATGGAAGTGTTAAGAAGAGCCAATGAAAACTTGGTGTACTTAACGTGTGGCAACGATAACCTATCATTAGGAAGAGCAAAAGCTCAGCGAGTCTGCTCACCCACTAGCGTCGACCATTTTGGATTTATCGTCAACAGCAAGGAAGAGCTTCAAGAATGGTACGAATTTATGCAGGCGCGGGGCGTCACGCTATTAGACGAGCCCCACGACCATAGCGATGGCGCGCGGAGCTTTCATTGTAAAGACCCCGAGGGGCATGTCATTCAGCCCCTCTATCATCCTGTTGTTTCACACCAAACGTTCATTTAGAGCACTTGGTGTATCTGATATTACTCTTAGTGACTGTATCGTCGCTTAAGCTTCAGATTTTTCGACTTTACGATGACCTTCTTGAAGATGTACAAAATCAACAAGGTCATCGCCAGATACTTGATATGCTTGCCCAAAGCCTTTAACGAAAAGACCTTGTTCTGCTTTCAAGTTAAATAGAATGAAGTCTTGTAGTTGACTTAGACCATCAATGATTTCACCAAAGCGATCTTGCATTTGAGCAATAACAGCTTGCCATTGCTCAGTATCGCGCTCAACAATGGACGCTACAGCGTCAAACGTCAGTCGCTTGCGTGCAAAAAGCTGTTTACTGTCGCTTTCATCTTCAATCATCATTAAAGATACATTAGGATTTTTCTCAAGATTGCGAGCATGACGAGCAATCTGAGAGATCAGAACAAAGTATCCATCCTGATTTTGGACGTAAGGCGCATAACTAACGTTTGGTCGTCCCTCTTCATCTACCGTTGCCAATTGAATGGTTTTACGTTCTTGACGAAACTCTTTGATTTCTGGGCCAAGTCGACCTTGTAAGCGTTCTTGCTTAACTTGTTGATCCATGATGAATTCCTCACTTTCTCTAATAATTATAATTCTAAATTTGAATTTTGGTTGAGCGTTTACTGGCTAGATAACCTTTGCTTAAGAGCGTTAAATTGCTCTACCTGCTCAGGGAATAGGACTCGCTTCTTGTCACGCCCTAGGTAAATCTTAAACACGTTATGACCTGTTTCATCGAAGAAACCAAAATAGTGGCTTTCGCTGCCCATAAAAGGTTTGCTTACCAAAGCCACTTTAGTAATTAGGTCGAGCTTCAAATGTCCATGAAGTTCCCCTTCCTTGCCCATCAGGTTGTAATAACCTCGAGCAACTTTACCTTTAGGGAACGGTGCTTTTACTTCAAAGATTGAGCCAAACGAATGAACTATTGTCGTCACAGGACCCCAAGTTGTTAATGATTCGAGTAACTCCTGTGCAACGCTGCCGTCTGCAATGGCAACCATCTCGCCTGGCAGTGCACAAACAACATCACATTCGGTCACTTGTAGCTTCTCAGCAATAGCAGCTGGCAATAGTGACGGTTCTTGTTCCAGTATCTCAGCAACTTGCTGTTTTAAACTTTTTGACATTTTATTTTCCGTGATAGGTTTCCAATATTTACAAGCTAGGAGGCCATCTTCGATGGATGTCCTTTGCCACTTTGACCATGGCCGTGACCATGCGGATGTGTGTTCATACTTTTACGAGGGCTCAACGTATTAATCGCTTCAATGGCGCCCTGTGCGAGCGTCACAGCCCAGAAACTGCCAGCTAGAGTCAGCACCAGATAATCTTGTTCTAGCTCCACCAATCCATTTTTACTCCAAATAGCGAATAATGGTTTAAGCAGCTCGAACGTATCCTGCCCTTTGAAACTTGGTAGTGCACTGCGACGTACAACACCACTATCGAAGCCCGCTTTGAGTGCCGCATTAATGGACTCAGTCGGCCCTTGCTTCACCATCATCGCAATCGTAGAACGACCACTCTTCATTGCGTCCATATACGCATCAAGTGAGCGATGATGCATCAACCCATAGCCACCAATGTTGCCACCCGCACCGCAACCAATAGGTAATACCTCAGCATAAGTTTTCGCCAAGCTGTTATATTGACTACGTTCACGATTGTCGCGAGCCCAATGGTTAACACTCAGTTGTTTAATATGATGCTTATCCATAAAGGCAACACCACGTTCGTACATACTGGCTTTGTCCGGGGTTGTTGCCGGCGCGGGTATTCTTCCTTTCTCGACCATGTTTAGCATCGGTGCACTACCACCAACCACCAACTGATAAAGATCCGCACCATGAGCTCCCGTATCCAAAAAGTCTTGTAAGTCTTGCTCAAACACATCCAAAGTTTGGTATGGAAGTCCGTAAAGCAAGTCAATGATTATCGGAGCCTCGTCCCTCGCACTTAACGCGGCAACTCGCTCCAGCACGACTTCACGGTCATCCAATCGCTTGGCGCTTCGGCGAACTTTAGTGTCAAAGCTCTGAATTCCGAACGAAAAACGGTTGAAGCCTCCTTCAAGTGCTTTATCAAACATCTCATCGGTGAAGCGGTTGGTTCGACCTTCAAGCGTTATTTCGCAATCAGTAGACAATGGAAATGAAGAACGAATAGTTTTGCCAAGTATCTCTACCTGATCTGGCGACAAATCCGTTGGCGTTCCACCGCCGATATACACAGCGTGAAATAATCCTGATTGCGTCCACGCCAAACGGGACTTTATTTCAATCTCCTTTAATAGAGCCTCGAAATAGTCATCAACAAGCTGGCGACTCGCTGCGTTTTGAAAAAAATTACAGAATGTACATCTAACCCGACAAAACGGGATATGGATATAGAGACACCGCTTATTTGCTTTAGACACAGAAGTAGACGTGATGTTCTCAAAAATCTGAGATTGCTGCTCGGCAGCGATTGGCATCGACATTCCTCCTGCATGAGGAGATGACTTTTTATTGAATGCAAAACGGAGTGGATCCGGCGTCGATATACCAAAATGAGAATCATTTAATTGATTCAAGTCAATTTTCATAGCTAGTCTCAAAAGAGTTCAAAGCCCGTTAAACAAAGGGCTAATCCAAAACTCAAATGATCATAAATAGACTTAAATGATAATGCAATTGATAATTGATCTTATTTTCATTGTAATACATAATCTCACTTGTGAATTGATTTGAGGGATAGGCTGGAGTTGTTGTGAATATTACCCGCTATGTTGTTGCTGGCGTTGTTTCTGTTGCCTTACACATGAGCTTAATGCTGGCTCATAAAGAACAACAAGTCTTCGCAATGCCTTCTGGAAGCACTTCTCAATCTGTCTCTCTTAACTTTGTCGCTCCAAAAGCATCTCCAACAGAGAAGCCATCCGAACAGCAAAAAACAGACCCTACTCCGCAAGAAAAGCCGGTAGTGAAGGAAACAGCTCCCGAAGTGGTTAAGAAAGAGGTGGTGAAAAAGAAGCCGCAACCCGTTAAGAAACCTGAACCGAAGAAAGTGGTTAAGAAGCCTCAACCTAAACCAGCTCCTAAGAAAAAGCCTGTCGAAAAGGTGGTGAAGCAGGAAAAAACCAAACCACTGAAGCCAGAGAAAACCGAACAGAAGAAAGTAGATAAAACACCATCTAGCTCTGACAGTGCGCCTAAAGCGGTCGTAAACAGTGGTGTCAGCAGCGAACCCATTTTGGTGACTGAACCAGCGTTCCTATCAAAACCAGTGCAACCGCGCTACCCGCGTATTGCCCGTAAACGTGGCATTGAAGGTGTTGCAACGTACGAAATTTGGCTAGATGAAAAGGGTCGACAAGTAAAACAGGTGCTTATCTCCTCTTCTGGCGCGACTATCTTAGATAAATCTGCGCTCGACGCTATCAAACAATGGCAATTCTCTACACATACTGTCAACGGTGTGGCGATGGCACATCGAATTCAAATACCCGTTCGTTTTAAATTGGATTAATCATGGAACAACTGCATTATCTCGAAGAGCAACTTGGCTTAA
Organism: Vibrio sp. CyArs1; assembly: GCF_022432925.1. Lineage (NCBI taxonomy): Bacteria > Pseudomonadati > Pseudomonadota > Gammaproteobacteria > Vibrionales > Vibrionaceae > Vibrio > Vibrio sp. CyArs1. The sequence continues at coordinate 874,962 of NZ_JAKRBO010000001.1, forward strand.
TGGCATGGCCACTTATCATCTGCTCTGCCTTAACCGCAATGATCATCATCGAGCGTCTATTTCAAATCGCAATTAGTAGCGGTGTAGGAAAGAGTGCTATTCGACAAGAACTCAATCAAGCATCTCCGGTAAACGAAAAAGAGATCGAAGCACTGGCGAAAGATTTAGTTCAGAAACGCCCGCTTCTTTACAAAGGGGTGGCAATGCTCCTCGCACATCACTCATTTGCCAAATCACTTCGAGAAGACGCTGCTTCCATTTGGCTGCAAGATAAACGTCACCAACTCCACTCAGGACTACGCATTTTAGGATTGATCGGTGTTATCAGCCCGCTTATTGGCCTTCTTGGTACTGTGCTAGGTCTGATTGAGATGTTCAAAGGTATTGCGGCTGCCTCAGGCAACGTCACCCCGAATGATCTGGCTGACGGTCTTGGGCTGGCAATGAGAACCACGGCGGCAGGTCTCATCATTGCACTACCTGCTATCGCAGGTTCACAACTCATTGGTCTGTGGGCTGACAGAATTGTTGCCAAACTTGAGCACACTCTTAACTACGTTAACTTATGGTTAGAAGGCGTGGAAATGCAGCACTCTGATAAAGATCCACTCGTTGTAGACAATATCGATAAACTGCCAGCGAGAGCGGCACATGATTAAAGTCAGCCAAAACCACCAGCAGAGTTCGCTCTATCCAGATTTGACCCCACTTCTCGACATCATCTTCATCGTTATGGTGTTTCTGATGTTGACGGCATCTGTTCGTTTAGAGTCACTGCAAGTCGATTTACCCACTACCGAGTCTTCTGCCGTTTCTGAGGTAGATACGCAATCTATTACGGTCAACATTCTGGCTCAAGAGCCCTATTGGGCTATAGATGGTAAACACTATATCGACTGGGAAAACTTCAAATTGGCCTTACTCGAACAATCCAGTTCAAGCAAAAGCCCAATCATTATTGGAGCAGAGAAAACGGCAGACGTTCAACATCTCGTGCAACTACTCGCTTTTATGCAAGAGAACGGTATACCAGCGACCCAACTGCTCACCGACGAACCAACAGACTAATAATGACTCAAGTTAAGAATCACACCAATTAACAAGGACTATTCAATGAACAAAACGCTTAAAAACCTGATGTTGGTTGGCGCACTTTCCACTATTCCTGCGGTTTTCTCTAGCGCAACTGCAGCAGAAAAAATCGTCAGCGCTGGCGCATCCGTAACTGAGCTGATTTACGCGCTAGATGCTCAATCTAAACTCGTGGGGGTTGATGTAACAAGTGTTACGCCAGAGGGAACCACTATTCCTAAGGTTGGCTACCATCGTGCCCTTTCTGCGGAAGGACTATTGGCACTAGAACCGACTCTGGTTATTGGTTCCGATGAGATGGGACCAAAACCAGCCCTCGACCAGCTAAGTCGTGTAGGTGTTGACGTTGAGGTGGTCGATACGTCTTCAACCATCGAAGGGCTGAATCATCGTATCGACCAGATAGCCAAACTAACTAACAGCGAAGCAAAGGTTGGTGAACTAAAAGAAAAAGTAGCTCAGCAAGTAGAGGCACTCAACAGTAACCAGCCTAGTCAATCCAACATGAAAAAAGTGCTATTCCTTCTGATTCACGAAGGACGCCCGGCTAACGTTGCAGGTAATGGTACTACTCCAGACGCCATCATTAAGCTTGCAGGAGGTATCAATCCAGCGGCTAGCCAAATCGATTCGTACAAACCGCTATCTAATGAAGCCATGGTAGAAATGCAACCTGATGTGATTCTTGTGAGCGGTAGAAGCTACGAGAAAATGGGCGGAAGTGATGCGGTATTAAAAGCGCTCCCTCTGCTAGCCGCAACTCCAGCTGGGAAAAATGGTGACATCGTGACGATTGATGGCCATGCCCTTGTTGGTGGATTAGGTCTCAAGAGCTTGGCGGAAGCCAAACGCATTAATGAACTACTTTATCCATAATCACCATAACAGCGTGGTGTTTGCCGCCACGCTGTGACCTTTGAAAGAGATATTCAACTTTTATGTTAAGACGGTTCTCTAATACCTACGTTTTCGGCGGCTTCGCAGTTTTACTCTTCTTTTCTGCTGTTTACTCGATAACAGTTGGTCCAATGAATATTACTATTATGGACAGCGTTATTGCGCTCACTAGTCGAAGCAATACCCTAGCCCCGCATATCAATTTGATTATTCACGATATCCGATTACCTCGAACCATGCTTTGTATGTTTGTTGGAGCTATTTTAGCGGTATGTGGGACGGTCATGCAGGGTTTGTTTCGCAACCCACTTGCGGAGCCAGGTATTATAGGCGTTTCCGCCGGAGCTTCTCTTGGCGGAGCGATTGCGATTGTAGGTTTTTCAATAATCGGTGTTGAGTTTCCTCAGTTTATGGCTTTAGCTGTCGTGCCTGTTTTCGCGTTTTTTGGTGGCGCACTGACAACTCTACTCGTATACAAACTTGGCACTAGCAAATTTGGAACGTCGGTAACTATTATGTTGCTTGCTGGGGTGGCTATTAGCGCACTTTCTGGCGCTGGTATCGGTTTTCTTAACTTCGTTGCCGACGATCAAATGTTGCGCGATCTTTCCTTATGGTCAATGGGCTCATTAGCAGGAGCAACTTGGGGCAAAATTGCTTTATCAGCCGTTACACTTATCGGGTTATTTTACTTTTTCTATAAAAAAGCAATGTCGTTAAATGCTCTACTTCTTGGGGAATCAGAAGCAAAACACCTTGGTATCCCAGTTCAAAAGCTCAAACGTCAATTGATTTTGCTTACTGCTGTTGGGGTGGGTGTCACCGTGAGTGTCTCGGGCATGATTGGGTTTATCGGGCTAGTCATTCCACATCTAGGACGCATGTTGTGTGGCCCAGATCATCGCACTTTACTACCACTGTCTGCTTTGTTGGGAGCGTTACTGATGACCGCTGCTGACATGTTTGCTCGGGTTGCGGTTGCTCCAGCAGAACTACCCGTAGGGATCGTGACCGCCATTATCGGCGCCCCGTTCTTTCTCTACTTACTATTCCAGCAGAAAGGGAAAATCTTATGAGTGTTGCTACGGTAGATACGATGGCAATATCACAGCCTTCAATGTTAACCAAAGAAAAATCCCCTGCCATATCCGCCAATGATGTCAGTGTTAGTTTTGGTGAGCGGGTGATTTTGGACAACGTAAGTATTGAGTTGAATTCGGGAGAAGTCACCACGTTACTGGGCCCGAATGGTGCCGGAAAAAGCACCTTGTTAAAGCTGCTTTGTGGAGAAACAGAATCTGAGGCCGATGTTGCTTACTTTGGTCAGTCAAGAAAACAATGGAACCCAAAAACATTATCAAAGCATTTGGGTTTATTGCCTCAACACAGCACGTTATCTTTTCCTTTTCTTGCTTCGGAAGTAGTCGAACTTGGAGCCATTCCGCTTGATATGGCTAATAAGGACACCAAAAAGCTTGCTTTACAGTACATGCAACAGGCCGATGTAGCACACTTGGCGAATCGCCTCTACCCTTCGCTGTCAGGTGGCGAAAAACAACGGGTTCACCTAGCTCGTGTTCTAACTCAATTGCATCTTTCTGGCGACAAGAAGATCCTAATGCTTGATGAACCAACATCTGCACTTGATCTTGCGCATCAACACAACACTTTAGCTATCGCTCGTGAGCTAGCTGACAACCACAACACTGCGGTAGTAGTTGTTTTGCACGACTTGAATCTCGCCTCTCAGTACTCCGATAGAATCGTTATTTTACACAACGGCAAATTGGTAGCCGATGGTGCTCCAAAAGATGCCATCAATAGTGAGATGATTGAGCGAGTATATGGCTACAAAACCATTATTACTCGACATCCGCAACTTGGCTTTCCGGTCGTATTAGCAAGTTGATTAGACTAACAACTATTGGTTTTCATCAGCAATAAAAAAACCGCTTGTGAACAAGCGGTTTTTTTATGCGAGCGTTGGTTACTTTGACAACTGAATCAATGAACGACCAATCAACCATTCTAGTTCTTTATCACTGCCTTCGCCGTATTGAGACTCTACTAGTTTGTACAGCCTATCTATACCTTTCGAGGCAAACTCATGCGAGTTTTCAGAAGTAACAATGTGATGGAAAAGTAGCTTCAAGATCGCCAAGAATTCTGGATTCTTCAACGACTCAATCCAACTGCCTGTAAAACCGTTGATTCCTTTTTCAAATTCTAAATGTTCCACGAACATCTTGAAAATTCGACCATCAAGCGCTGCCGTAAAGTCCGTTTTCTTTGGAAAATGGTGACTAATACCGGTTCGCGAAATACCTGTCTGTTGGCTCAAAGTGGTGTACGACATCTTGTCGTATCCTAGTCGGATGATCTGATCAACGACCGCTTCCATAATTTTCTGGATCGTAATCTCAGTATCTTCTTTACTACGCTTTGGCATTTTAAAGCTCTTCTCTTATCGTTATGTGCGTTCACTGTATGCTATACCATAATTAAAGCAGTACTCGGTATAGTTTTCTATTCATTAACGTATCGATTTGTTAAAACTCAGTTTACGGCACCTGAGGCGAATTATTAGCTAAACTCATGAACATTATACGTCCCATTGAGAATATTATAAAAAACAAACCATTGATTAATAAGTTATAAAGTCTAACACTTCTCTGATATTGATAAACTAGTCTGTACTACATCACTAGTGCGCAAGTCTCATTTATGAGAACTCGATCACAAAGATGCACTATTACTTGCATAATAAAAAAATATTAAAAAGCAATGACTTATAGTAATTCGATATATCACTTGTCACTTAATTAGATAAAAATAGTTAACAGTTAGAAAATTTCTGTTACAAAACCATATCTTAACGCAATGACCTAATCCTTTGAGCATGTATTTATTACTGGATACCTTATTTCCACAGATATAGAATAAACACAGATTTTGTAAGAGGTATCGTTATGTCAAATACATATGAAGAGCCAACCGTATGCGATGCATGTGGTGTAGCTGGTGAAATGGGCTTTATCATCAAAGAAGGCGACGACGTCGCCGAGGTACAGCTATTCAGTGATTCAAAAGCACAGTTAGAAGTTGAACTTCAAAAGTATGTTGAACTTGCTCAGGCTGTCTGTAAGAACGTTGAGTTTGAAGTTTCACCACTTGAAGAAAGCTCAAAAGAGCTCACTGCTCGATTCAAGTTTGAAGTCAGTGCTGAAAAACTGATCTTCGAACTGAAAACACGTTCTCTGGCAAGATAACTAGAGCTTACGTAACATCAAGCGAGCATTATTGCTCGCTTTTTAATTGCTTCCACTTAAGTTGACCATTCATTTCAAAGTCCTGCTCCGCCACACATTGCAATACTACACCTTCGACATTAATCACCGATCCTAATGAGTACGCTTTGTCGTTGTAATAACAGACTCGCTTACCGAGCTTGGAATCCGATAACAATACCGCAGCTCCAACATCTGCCCCAGGCGTGGTGATGGTTTTAGCCGATAAGGGCGAGGCGAAAGCACACATTATCGCCGTCACAAGGCCCAGTGATTTCCATTGTTTTCTCTTAATTTCCATTGCAAACTACCTACGTCGCTCTGATTGTATGGTATCTCGTTATTATGATTCGTTTTTTTGCTGCAATAGTTGCAGCCCTTTTGTTCACCACATGCTCAGTGGCGCAAGACCTCGATCATTATAAGCTACTTAACCATCTTGATAATTATGGCAACCTTGACCTGAGAAATAAGCCGTACACGACACTCCCCGAGGGATTAATCGTAAAAGGCAACCTCAATATCGCAAAGACACCTATTAAGATGCTACCTAATAATCTTGAAATCAAAGGTAGCTTAGATGCCTCAGATAGTTTAGTGGAATTCATGCCAAGAGGAACCAAAATCACAGGATACGCTAACTTTCTCGGAAGCCAATTGAAAGCGTGGCCAGCTGGTGTTGTTCCCGGTGGCTATATCAACCTCACGGATACGCCGGTAACCAAATTACCAAATGGTATGTATGTCAAAGGCGACCTAAGTGTCATTCGCACTAAATTAACTGAACTGCCCAATGGTTTGGTCGTAGAAGGCAACCTTTATCTGGGTGGTTCACAAATAACCACTTTTCCCAAAAAACTCACGGTCAAAGGAAATATCTATCTAGGCGGTAACACCATTACTCAATGGCCAGACGACTTAACCTTGGGTGGTGCCGTCGCTCGTTAATGCATTAACTTAACCACTCATTTATAAAACCGGAACAGTGTAAAAATCTGTTCCGGTTTTTCAAATTCTACCAAGTGTAAGCTTTTACTACCGAAACGACAGAGGCTTTACACTATGACATTTTTCAATTTCGTTGCTAATTACTTTCAAGCCACCTATAAATATGAGGACAACAATAGCTTACTTGGAAAGCTGTTTTACGTCTCTCCAGCAGAGCGTGCCGAGCGACTTAATGAGCTGTTTGGTACTGATGCATTTTGGGGGATATCCACATATTCAGAGCGACATAAAGACTCCATCACAGAAAAACCGGAACAACGAGATTAAATAATCAATGGCAGCAGACAGGCGTAAACTTGAGCTATACGAAAACCTTTTTAAGCAATTAGGGCCGGGAGATCACCGTATTACTATCGGCTCGATTGCAGAACATTTTCAATGCAGCGAGCGACACGCGCGAACGTTACTTAATCAAATGGAAACTAAGCAATGGTTATCCTGGACTCCTCTCCGTGGCAGAGGAATGAAGGGCAAACTCGTCTGCCTACAAGAACCTATTGAGGCCTGCTACAAAGAGGTTGAACAGGCTACTGTAGAAGGCAACTACGATTTGGCGCATAAACTGATTGGCTTTAACAATCGTAATGTCGCTAGTGGCCTAAAACATTACCTGACGCATGCAACAACAGCCAGTGAAGATACCATTTTTGCTCCATTTCATCGCAGACTCAGTTGGCTCCACCCTCATCACACTATGGAGCGTACTGAACGCCACCTCATTCACGAGGTTTTCCAGACCCTAGTCAATGTTAAAGGGACTGAATTCAGTGGTAACCTCGCCCATGCATGGGAAAGCGATGATGAGAAAATTAGCTGGGTCTTTTATCTGCGTAGTGGCGTCGTCTTTCACGATCAGTCTCCAGTCACCACCAATGACGTAGTAGAGAGCCTAAAGTCACTAACTCTCTCACCTTACTGGTGTGCGCTTTACGATCATATCGCTGATATTACTAGTCATACTGCTAACCAAATCCAGATAACACTTAAGTACCCTGACCCTCATCTACCTAAGCTTCTGAGCAGAGCCGAGGCATCCATTATGCCTAAGCATTTTATCTATCGTGCCGAGAGTCATTTCAAACCGATAGGCTCAGGCCCATTTATGGTGGATGTGAGTTCCGAAAAACTGCTTCGCTTGAAACGCAATCCGAACTATTGTGGTCAGTCGGCTCTGGTCGAACATATCGAACTTTGGATTCACAAGGAGTGGGCAGAAGATAAGAAATGCGCTGAAAATTTCTTCTTCCTTAGTGATGAGCAAGTTCAATACACGGCGTCAACATCCGATATTGGCTACTTTTTCCTACTCATCAATAATAAAGCCTTACAGAATTCGTCGTTTCAACACAGTTTGGAGAGGTTATTTAACGGTCGACTAGACTCACCGATCCCCTGTGATACACATGTCGACTTTTGTTTTGAAAACAACAACGAAAACCGTTGGTTTTCGCGCAAACTCATTAGTGCACTCAAACAGCAAGACGTTACCGCAACCGGTACTCAAGTCGTCTATGGTCATCCAGCACCTAAACAAGACCTAGCTATTGGTGGCATTCGCTTAGAGGGAGATAGAAGCACTAGCCTAATAGCTTTTTTTAAGCTCTACCCATATTGGCAAACAAACCTAACCTGGAAACAACAAGACCACTTGAAGCACACCCTATCGGCCGCACGCTCGGAGGCAGACACATCAAAGCAAAAGCAGATTCTCGACGCGTTGCTTACCTGGTTACACAAAAACCATGTACTGACGATTATTAAGTCAGAAGATCTTTGTTTGAGTATCCCTTCTCGTATTCGAGGCGTGGAAATCAACTCCATTGGCTGGTGCGACTTTTCCAAACTGTGGATCAAACAGAGAATGATACATTCTCACTAAGTCAATACTCGCTCTTACTCAGAAATAGTGAGATATCAGAAGTAGTGAGATATCGCTAAATAACGGGTTCGGATATGTTCTATCAACAGCCTCACTTTGTTTGGCGGTTGTCGAGTAAAAGGGTAAACGGCATAGATTCCCAAACGCTTACCCACTTGGTCAGGAAAAATATCCACCAGCTGACCATTGCGTATGTCATGGTATACCAAGCAGCGTGGGACATACGCGATACCATGCCCACCTAATGCCGCCTTTCGCAGTGCAGTGGCATTATCAGTAGAAAATGAGCCTGAAACGCGCACGATATAGTTACCTTTATTTGCCTTAAACTCCCACTCTGAAGCTCCGGTGGTTTGATAAGCGTATTGCAAACAATTGTGCTGCGTAAGATCTTCAGGCTTGAGAGGTTTGCTGTTTTTCGCAATGTAGGAAGGAGAAGCACAAACTACCCACTGAGAATCCAAGATATGACGCGCTATCAGGCTTGAGTCCTCTAGATATCCTGTACGAATAACAAGATCAAACCCTCCATCCACCAAGTCTACAAATCGATTATCTAACGACATATCAACGGTGAGACCGGGGTGCATGTTACAAAATTCGGCCACAGCATCGGCTAAGATCAAATCACCGGAGATAGACGGCACGGACATTTTGATGTGACCACTAATATTCTCACCATACCCTGAAACTGATTCCATAGCCTCTTGGGTGGCTTGCTTCACATTTTTCGCACCATGAACAAGTGCTTTACCAGCCTCAGTGAGCGTTAATTTACGCGTTGTTCGATATAATAATTGGACACCCAATTCTTCTTCTAAACGTGCAATTCTTTTACTAACTACTGAATTTGTAAGGTTATTTTGCTCTGCCACTCGGCTAAAAGCACCTGTTTCTACCACCTGGTAGAACAGAATTAAGTCATCTGCTCGCATCACATTATGCCAATTTTGGAAATAATCATTTTCATTATTTCTCTATATCAACAAAAAATAAAGGGATAGATTCACCCCACCTTAACAACCCTATTACAAAAATAATAAAGACAACTTCGCCCATTCACATAGTTGGAGTGGATGAGCTAAGACAAAAGGAAGCAACCCATGTCTGAAACTCTATTAGCCCTCGTGGCATTTTCGCCTATCGTTGTCGCGGCCATCTTACTGGTCGGTCTCAATTGGCCCGCAAAAAAAGCTATGCCTGTTGCATTTGGACTTACCGTAATTATTGCCCTATTTGCTTGGGATATGTCGGTCACTCGCGTTCTCGCGTCGGTATTTCAAGGCTTTGGAATTACCGTCTCCGTACTCTGGATAGTGTTTGGTGCAATTTTCTTGCTCAACACCCTCAAACATACAGGAGCCATCACCACAATTCGTAACGGTTTCACCGACATTTCCCCCGACCGTCGAGTGCAAGCTATCATCATCGCGTGGTGTTTTGGCTCCTTCATTGAGGGCGCATCTGGGTTTGGAACCCCTGCAGCAATTGCAGCACCGCTGCTTGTCGCCATTGGCTTCCCTGCGCTAGCTGCGGTATTAATGGGTATGATGATTCAATCTACACCCGTCTCTTTTGGCGCGGTAGGTACCCCTATCATAGTCGGCGTAAACAAAGGTCTAGATACCCACAATATCACCGAGTCTTTGGTTTCTCACGGCGCTTCATGGGACATGTATTTGCAGCAAATTACGGCTAACGTTGCCATTATTCATGCCTGTGTTGGAACCCTCATGCCAGTGCTCATGGCAATGATGTTAACCCGTTTCTTTGGTAAGAATCGCAGCTGGACAGAAGGTCTAGACATCCTGCCATTTGCACTATTTGCTGGTGTTGCGTTTACTATTCCATATGCGCTTACAGGCATTCTTCTCGGCCCTGAGTTCCCATCACTCATTGGCGGGCTTGTCGGCCTAGCCATCGTCGTCAGTGCGGCAAAAAAGGGCTTCCTAGTACCGAAATCAAAATGGGATTTTGAAAGCGAAGATAAATGGCCAACTGAGTGGCTAGGTTCGTTGAAAATGGATCTTTCCGAATCAAACGGAAAGCCAATGTCGATGGCCGTCGCTTGGCTACCTTATGTGCTGTTAGCCGTCATCTTGGTGGCTAGCCGAGTCAGCTCTGAGTTTAAAGGCTTCCTGACCAGTGTGAGTCTATCGTTCAGCAATATTCTTGGAGAGACTGGTATTAGCACCGCTATTCAGCCTCTATATTTGCCGGGCGGAATCCTAGTGTTCGTTGCCTTGTTGGCAGTCATTATTCAATCACGCAGTGCGAAACCACTGGTCGCCGCTTTTGGTGAATCGAGCAAAACGCTTATAGGAGCTGGCTTTGTTCTTGTGTTTACCATCCCGATGGTTCGTATCTTCATTAACTCTGGGGTAAACGGTGCCGATCTAGCGAGCATGCCAGTAACCACGGCTAATTTAGCCTCTGCCATGGTTGGTGAAGCTTTTCCTGCGCTAAGTGCCACAATCGGTGCTTTAGGAGCATTCATTGCGGGCTCAAATACGGTGTCTAACATGATGTTCAGCCAGTTCCAGTTCGAAGTTGCACAGACTCTTACTATTTCAACCACTGCTGTGATTGCATTGCAAGCGGTAGGAGCAGCAGCCGGTAATATGATCGCTATTCATAACGTCGTCGCTGCCTCTGCTACCGTAGGACTACTGGGACGTGAAGGCCTAACGTTGCGCAGGACGGTTATACCCACATTCTATTACTTAGTCGTTACCGGTCTCATTGGATTGGTTCTGGTTTACGGCTTCCATTTCACCGATGCCTTGATGAACTGATTTAGGTTCAATTAACCACGCACTTACCTCGTTTTTTGAGTGAAGTTGTGAATTATCTCAAGAAGGTAAGTGCGCTTATTTTTCAGAATGTTACATCTAGTCTATATAAGAATATAAACCCATAAAAATGGGTCTGGTGCTGGAGCAAAGCAATGCGAATCTATCCCTCAAAACCGAGCAAAGTTTATTTTTATGCCACTTGCCTCGTCGATGTATTTGACCCTGAAGCGGGTCTTGATGCGATGACATTGCTGAAGCAACAAGGTATCGATGTAGAGTTTGTTGAAAAACAAACGTGCTGCGGTCAGCCAGCTTATACCTCAGGTTATGAAAATGAAGCTAAGCAAGTCGCGCAAAGCCAAATGGACCTGTTCACAGAAGAAATTCCTGTGATCGTATTATCCGGTTCCTGTGGAGGAATGATGCACCATCATTATCGTCGATTATTCAAAGGCGATAAGAACCAAGCCAAAGTGGATAGCTTTTGTGACCGTGTCTTTGAACTCACTGAATTCTTAGTAAATGTTTGCCGCGTGAGGCTAGATGATAAAGGTCAACCAACGAGTGTTGTCATGCATACTTCTTGCGCTGCTAGGCGAGAAATGAACGTCCACGTTACCGCCACAGACTTGCTCAGCCAACTGTCCAATGTCGAACTGAGAATGCAAGATTACGAGAGTGAGTGTTGCGGCTTTGGTGGCAGCTTTTCGGTCAGACATCCAAATATTTCCCAAGCGATGGTTGAAGACAAAACTCGACACATCGAAGCAACAGCATCAGATACTTTAGTAAGTGCTGACTGGGGTTGCTTACTCAATATTAACGGCGCTTTTGAATATCAAGGCAAAGCCATCAAAGGCCGCCATATAGCCTCATTTTTGCTAGAACGTACCCAAGGAGAATCCTAATGAGCCAGACTCCTGAACAGTTTCACGCCCTAGCAAAAGATGCTCTAGCCGATAAGCAGCTTAGAGCTAATTTTCGTGGCGCAATGGACTACCTGCGCGATAAACGTAAAACAGCTTTCTCTGATTTGGATGAAGAGAAGCAGACCCGCGACCTGGCCGAAGCCATTCGTCAGCGCTGTCTTAGTAAGTTACCGGAGCTGCTCGAACAACTGGAATTCAACTGTTATCGAAACGGTATCCAAGTCCATTGGGCAGAAAATCCAGAGCAAGCTAATACGATTATCGCCTCTATTGCTTCCGAGCATGACGCCAAAAGCATCATCAAAGGTAAGTCTATGGTCAGTGAAGAGATTGAGATGAACCATGAGATGGCAAAACTGGGTATCGAATGTCTTGAAAGCGACATGGGCGAGTACATAGTGCAACTTGATGGTGACAAACCATCGCACATCATCATGCCGGCTATCCACAAGAATAAGCAAGAAGTTAGTGACACATTCGAAGCAAATCTTGAGGGGTTTAGTCCTACCACCGACGTTGATAGCTTGATTCAGACCGGACGTACTCGCTTGAGACAAAAGTTCTTTGAAGCCGACATCGGCTTATCGGGCGTGAACTTTGCCGTAGCTGAAACGGGAACGCTGTGTTTGGTAGAAAATGAAGGCAATGGCAGGATGTCTACCACAGTACCTAACGTCCACATCGCGATTACCGGTATCGAAAAAGTCGTTGAATACCTCACAGACGTGCCGCCTTTGTATAGCGCGTTGACTCGTTCTGCCACTGGGCAGGCAATTACGACCTACTTCAATATGATCAGCTCTCCTCGTAAAGCAGGAGAGAAAGACGGACCTCAGGAAGTCCACTTAATTCTGCTCGACAACGGCCGTAGCCAAGCCTTCCAAGACGAAGAGCTACGCAAAACGTTGCAGTGTATTCGTTGTGGAGCATGCATGAATCACTGCCCTGTTTACACCAAGATTGGTGGCCACGCCTATGGCACCGTTTATCCCGGCCCAATTGGCAAGATCATTTCTCCTCACCTATTGGGAATCGATAAAACTAAAGATCTCGTGACGGCTTCAAGTCTATGTGGCGCGTGTGGTGAAGTGTGTCCAGTACGCATCCCTATTCCAGAAATGCTATTGCGCCTTCGTAAAGAAGCAAAGAACAAAGCGAGTAAAGATAACCTAGAACTCAACGGACAGAACGCAGCACGCAGCAAAATGGAGTCTGCGGCGATGAAAGGGTTTGCTTTAGCCGCAAGTTCATCCCATCTCTACCATGCAGGGACATTTATGGCGACAAAACTGCAGAGCTTAATTCCAAATAAACTGGGTGCCTGGACACAATGTCGAACCAGTCCTAAACCAGCTAAGAAAACACTGCATCAAATTATGGTTGAGAAAAATAAGGCCGAGCCTAAGAAGTGACAGAGGAAATGAGCATGAATACAAGACTTGCGAAAGATAACATTCTTGGGCGCCTAAAACAGGCAAAGCGAACCCCCAAAACAGCCGAAGAGATGGCGTTTTTTCCTTGGGGTAGTCACCCAGATATTACGGCAGATGATAAAGCCCAACGCTTCTTTGACATGATGACAGCAAACCACGCCGATGTTCGAGTCACCACAAGAGCGGAATTAAGCCCTACTTTACAATCCGTTATGGAGCAATATCAATTTCAAAACATCGCAATTGGCACGGCTGGTGAATACATCAACGATTTTGAAGTCGCCACCAGCACACGAAACGTTACCACATTCAATAAAGAAATTGAGCAATGGAAATCTGAACTGTTTAACGATATTGATGTAGGTATCACACACACCCTTGGAGGTATCGCTGATACTGGTGCTTTGATTCTTTGGCCTACAGAGCATGAGCCTAGAACACTATCGCTAGTGCCTCCGAGCCACATTGCTGTCGTTAAGAAATCAGCATTGTATGGTCATTTCTTGCAAGTGATGCAAGAGAACAACTGGAATCATTACATACCGACAAACGCACTATTAATATCTGGCCCTTCGAAAACTGCAGATATCCAACAAACGCTCGCCTATGGCGCACACGGACCAAGCCAGCTGATCGTGTTACTGCTGGAAGACGAATAAGAATAAAGGACACTGGAATGAGCCATGTAGACGCTAAGACACAACAAGAACTCAATAGCAAAGAACAACGCTACTCAGTAGTAAAACAGCAACTCGCCACCAAAATTGATAGCGAACGCATCATCACAGACGATGCACAACGTCTGGCTTATGGTACCGATGCCAGTTTCTATCGACTCATTCCTCAGATCGTTCTAAGACTCAAAGATCTCAATGAGGTGGTGTTCGCTATCCAATGCTGCAAAGAACACAACGTCCCTTTCACGTTTCGTGCGGCAGGGACTAGCCTTTCAGGGCAAGCGGTATCAGACTCCGTATTGATTGCTCTTACTGACGACTGGCGCGGTCATACCATTATCAATGATGGCGCACAAATAAAACTGCAACCTGGTGTCATTGGCGCTGATGCGAATAAATATCTACTGCCTTTCCAACGAAAAATCGGGCCAGATCCAGCGTCGATCAATACGTGTAAAATCGGCGGAATTGCAGCTAATAATGCCAGCGGCATGTGTTGTGGTACGGCACAAAACTCATATCGTACTGTTGAAAGCATGAAATTAGTGTTCGCAGATGGCTCAATTTTGGATACGGGGAGTCAACAAAGTATTGAGAGTTTTAAACAGACCAACCCGAGTTTGATTGAAGGACTCAAAACATTAGCCGAAGAAACGCAAGCCAATAACGAACTGGCTAGTAAAATTGCCCACAAGTATCGATTAAAAAACACCACTGGGTACGCTTTAAACGCACTCGTCGATTATTCTGATCCTATCGAAGTCCTTGAGCACCTTATGATTGGTTCAGAAGGTACATTAGGTTTCATTGCTGAAATTACTTACAACACTGTTGTAGAACATGAGTTCAAAGCCTCTACTTTGCTGGTCTTCTCTAACATTGAAGAAGCAAGCCAAGCTGTGACAACGCTATCGAGTACCCCAGTCGCTGCCGTGGAGATGATGGATGGTCGAGCGCTGCACTCAGTAGCCGACAAACCGGGTATGCCAAGCTTTATTCAGCAACTCGACCTAGAAGCAACCGCTCTGCTTATCGAAGTCCACGCCTCAGACAAAACCACACTGGATGCTCACACTACGAAAGTGATGGCATCACTTTCGGATTACACCATTATTGAGTCGGTGCCATTTACCCTTGACCCGAGTACTGTCGCAACGCTCTGGGGTATTCGCAAAGGCATGTTCCCTGCTGTTGGTGCTGTGCGTGAAGTGGGTACCACCGTCATTATTGAGGACGTTGCATTCCCAGTAGAAAATTTGGCCGCTGGAGTTCGAGATCTACAACAACTGTTTGACAGATATCAGTACGATGAAGCCATCATCTTTGGCCATGCGCTTGAAGGCAACTTACACTTTGTCTTCACTCAAGGTTTCGATAGCCAATCGGAAATCGAACGCTATGGTGGCTTTATGGATGATGTGGCTGATTTAGTCGCAGTAAAGTATCAAGGTTCATTAAAAGCCGAGCACGGTACAGGGCGAAACATGGCGCCTTACGTCGAGCTTGAATGGGGACAAGAAGGCTATGCCTTAATGCAACGCATCAAGACCTTGTTCGATCCTCAAGGATTATTGAATCCGGGCGTCATCATCAATGACAACCCACATTCGCACATCGAAAACCTCAAACCTATGCCCGCGGCCGACGATATTGTTGATCGTTGCATCGAGTGTGGCTTCTGCGAACCCGTATGCCCATCACGTACCCTCACCCTTTCTCCTAGACAACGTATTGTTCTATTCCGGGAGCTGCAACGTCGCCGAGCCAATGGCGAATCAACTCAAGCTAGCGAGCTAGAAAAGGTATTTGAGTATCAAGGCTTGGATACCTGCGCAGCAACTGGTTTATGCGCTGATCGTTGTCCTGTCGGTATCAATACAGGGGAATTGGTGAAGAAGCTGCGTGCTCCTAAGTATGAGAAGTTTCGACCCATCGCAAAATGGACAGCTGATCATTTTAGTGCGACAACCACTATCGCAAGGTTTGGCCTTAAGAGCGGTCACGTAGCCTCTAATCTCCTTGGGGCGCAACGAGTGGCGAATATCGCCAGAGGAATGCGCTCAATCACTAAAGACGCCACACCTGCATGGCTCGCAGAGACACCAAACGGAAGTCACTTCGATCTTGAAAAGGCGCTCAATGACAAGCCAGCAGCAAACTCAACAATAAAGAAAGTCGTATATCTCCCATCGTGTGCAAGTCGCAATATGCAAACTCAACCCGCAGCAAGGGATCAACGCTCGCTAGAAGAGGTGACACTGTCACTTATTTCAAAGGCTGGATTTGAATTGGTTACGCCTAAAAAACTGAGTGACCAATGTTGCGGTATGCCCTACGACAGTAAAGGCATGGTGGATATAGCAAAACAAAAGAGTCTTCAACTTGAAGACGCGTTATGGGAAGCCAGCAAAAACGGTACATACCCTATTCTCATGGACACCAGCCCATGCGCAAAACGCAGTATTGAGCAATTCACCAAACCCATGACCATTGTTGAGCCAGTCAAGTTTACCCACGATTACTTGTTAGATACTTTGGCATTGGCGCCGATAGACGAAACTGTGATGCTTCATGTTACCTGCAGTTCTAGACGTATGGGTTTAGAGCAATCAATGTTGAATCTCGCTAAGGCTTGCGCCAGCGATGTGGTGTTACCCGAACACATTCAATGCTGTGGCTGGGCAGGAGACAAAGGTTTTACCACTCCAGAGCTAAATGAAGCAGCGGTTGCTCCGCTTAAGCAGCAAGTTCCAAGTGGATGCACACGAGGCTTTAGCAACAGTATTACTTGTGAAATAGGCCTGTCTCATCACAGCGGTATTCCTTACCAATCCATCCTCTATTTAGTGGATGAAGTTGCCCAAACTAAATAGCAAAACGCCCCTCACTAATGAGGGGCGTTTCTTTAATTATATCCCACATGCCAACTACGCATAGCGAATGTCCAAAGACGTCAAAGTGCATGAGCACACCTTGTTTCGCCCTGACTCTTTAGCTTCATAAAGCGCTTTATCCGCTCGCCCAACCAATGAATCCCATGATTCATCATCGACAAGCTGAGCAACACCAAAACTGCAACTAATAGAAAATTCTTCACCCTTGATGTTTCCGTACTTTTCAACTCGAAGGCGTAGTTGTTCAGCTAATGCTCGCGCTTGATGCAAATCCATGTCGTAAAGCACCACCATAATTTCATCCCCACCAAATCGAAACGTCGTATTGCCACCATTTAACGAATCTTGAATGATATCTGATACTTTGCGAATTACTTTGTCTCCAGCGATATGTCCGTATCTGTCATTGATCATCTTGAAGAAATCAATATCAAGCATAATGACACTCACATTGGTTCCCCGAGCAAGCTGTTTTGGTAAATCTTCTTCAATGTAAACTTCAAGAGCTCGTCTATTACCGAGCTGAGTTAAGGGGTCAAAATAAGAAAGTGCGTTAATAGCTTTCACTTGTCTGCCATTGATCATCCACAACATACTGAAGCTAATAGAAACGATGAGAAAAATGCTAAGTAAGAAAGCCATCGAGTGTACAAACCCAGCGTCCATAAACTGCACGATTGCCTCCCCCGAAATGGCGTAGTAACTTCGATAAACCATGAAGCTGCCATACAGCACAAACGTCAACACCATGGTTCTTACTGCAAGAGGTAAGTCTTGTTGCTTTCCGACTGACATAACTCTCGCCGACACCAGAGTAACTAAAGCTAAATAGCTCGTTATAGCCACAATTCGGTTCTCAATAGATGCTTGGTAATAGGTAAAATAAACAAAAGACAAAAACACCAAGGGAATCGTCGTCATACACCAATAAGAGTATTGCAGCTTGGATTGCCTAAACTCACATAGGCTATGCAGTATCATTTGAAATGCACAGGCAATCAGCATGTTAGCCGTAATGACCGTGAGAAACTCGGGCAAAAGCCCGCGAAAGCTTATCAAAAGCGGTCCCGTTCCCATTACCAACAAAGCCAATGAAAACATAGTCAAACCCGCAACCTTTTGCTGAGAACGTTGATAGAGCAGAAGCCCGATACAGTAGACGCAACTAAAAAGTATAATGATAAAATTAAGCGTCCTCATATCGAGAGAAAACGCATCCATAACCACCGCCCGAAGTACTATTCCTTATCAATTAACAACAATTCATTCATCAAACAAATTGAATATACTCAGGGATACTAGAATAAATAGGCCGGTTTTGTCTGTGACTCATAGGAAATGAGATCCACCTCACTAATAAAGATGTCATTAGATTGATCAAATTATCGCTTCGACTTTCAACACGGTATCCACTTTCAGCCGAAATTGCAGAATCCTTTCACTATTCGCACGCAGTATTTACTTGGCTTGCACGTTATTGACAACCGTTTTAGGCATCTAGGGTTGAATAGGCGGCGATTAAATGAAGAGGGAACCTACCTTCTCGATATTGCAGGGGTTAAACAAATAATGAACTTTACACAACAGGATACCGAAGCACTTTATCGGGTCTGGATGTCTCAAAAGGCAAAGATGCATATCACGCAAATGGAAGTGGCTAAACGTTTGAATTTGAGTCAACTTGAACTATCCAACCGCCTTAACGGAAATGTGCCACTAGATACCACTTTTATAGACCGATTTTGTAAGCTGCTGCACATTGATCCAACTTACCACCTGCCATCTCTTCGCGGCTCAGTCGAGGCAGTGTCTAGCACTGCTCGCCTTTATAATACGCGCCTCACAGTAGATGGCGACATCACTAACATTCGTGTCGATGGAAATCAAGTAACGATAGAGTACCGTATCTAACTGTTATTTCATTGTTTCCACTACACTAATGTCCAGCCGTCTTCTGGCTGGAACAAGCACCGAAGGGGGTCACTCCCCTTCAACCTGCTTAGTTAGAAACCTGAATTTGCATTATGGCTCACTAAGCAGCGCTACACATTCGTTGTATTTGGGTCGAGGTGTTTTCTTTTTCTTCACTACTACTTTCTCGGGCTTCGAAGCTTTTTTCGCGGGAATATACGGTTTCCAAGAAGCTAGCTCCGCACCACAGCCATCTCCGGGTGGAGGCGCATTTTGCGCTACGCATTGCTCATCCCCTTCTGGACAATGCAACCTTACGTGAAAATGGTAATAGTGCCCCCACCATGGCCGTACCTTTCGCAGCCAGTCTCGTTCTTTCCATGACACTTCGCACAACTGCTTTTTAATTAGAGGGTGAACGAAAATTCTCGCGACACGATCGTCAACCGCCGCAACCTGAATCAATAATGAATGATTACTGGTCCATTTGTCCTTTTTGAAACGATACTTGTCGATGTCGACCACCGGATAGGGTTCTGGGTCTTGCAATTCTTGCTTTGAAAGTGGCTCATTAGGTAGTCGTAACCAGATATCGGCGTCCAGCCCAGTTTGATGACTGGCATGTCCTGATGTGAATCGCCCCCCTCGTGGCATGGCAATATCCCCCACCAGAAGTTGCCCCATGCCCAGCCGATCGACCTTGCTAGCTAGATCGGTTAGGTAGCGGATCATATCTTGATGCCCGTAATAACGGTTACGCTGAGCACGAATGACCTGATATCCAGTGCCATCTAGAGAGAGCTCTTCTCCCCCAGCTAAACATCCGTTGGCGTAGCTGCCAATTGATGAGGAAGCGCCTTTACTAGGAACCGTAATTTCATCCCAAGAACGGTCAAGCGCATAACTGCTGATTGGTATTAGTAACGACAGCAACAGTCCATATTTCATCATCATGTTCCCCTGCATTCCATACGAAACTAGAACAGACCACTAAAAGCATAGTGTGAACCCGATACGATTGCCTGCTCACATTCGAGAATAAAGTAAATGAGAGAAAAGACTTGGCTCGTGATCTCAATCCGAGTAGTGGAGCGAATTTGATATACAGAAGTTGAAATGTTTCACAAATGTAAAGAAAAACAGCTTTATTGTGCTGGTTATTATTGAAGCCGAAAGAGTAACGCGCTAAAAATAAGGAACTCAATTGCCCTAATGACAATTGTGTAACTGTATAAGTCGTCATTCCTTTTTTGAGGCTGCCACCTTTTTCGGGAGTGACGACTTTGCTCTTCCTACCGATGAATCCCTTTAACTAAAACGCGCCACATAATCAATAACTCTGCTGCGATACTCTCGCTTCATGGACTCATCAATAAAACTTGCGTCAATGGCGTTAATTGTCAATTGCGCCAGTTCTTGGTGGGTCATATCGTGCGCTTCACTTACCGCTTTGAAATTGTCTGTCATATAACCACCAAAATAAGCTGGGTCGTCTGAGTTAATAGTAACCGCGACACCTTTGCGAAGTAGGCTCACAATATTGTGCTGCGACATATCATCAAATACACACAGCTTGATGTTTGATAGTGGGCAGACGGTTAACGGCATTTTCGTCTCAATAAGACTCGCAACGAGTTCGTCACTTTCCACACAGCGAACACCATGGTCAACCCGGCTTACGCCTAATAGCTCTATCGCATCAACGATGTTCTGAGCAGGCCCCTCTTCTCCAGCATGAGCAACAGTCAAAAAGCCATGTTCTTTAGCCATTTTAAACACACGTGCGAACTTCTCTGGTGGATGGCCTTGCTCAGAAGAATCCAGCCCCACCCCTACAATCAGATCTTTGTGTGGCAAAGCTTGTTTGAGCGTCTCGATGGCAGAATCTTCAGAAAGATGTCTTAAAAAGCACATAATGATTTGTGAGGTAATACCCAGTGTCGTTTCACCGTCTTGCAATGCACGGTGAATACCTTTAATCACCGTCTCAAAGGCTATCCCTCTCTCTGTATGTGTTTGAGGATCAAAGAAGATCTCGGTATGAATAACATTATCCGCTTTACAGCGCTCCAAATAGGCCCATGTTAAGTCGTAAAAATCTTGTTCGGTAATAAGAGCATTCGCACCTTGATAATAAATATCGAGAAACGACTGCAAGTCTTCAAAGTCGTAGGCCGTGCGCAGTGCTTCAGGTGAGGCATAAGGAAGTGAGATACCATTTCGTTGTGCTAGTTTAAACAGAAGCTCTGGCTCTAATGAGCCTTCGATATGGAGGTGCAACTCTACTTTGGGAAGATCTTGAATAAATGCGTTCATATTCCACCTATTATGATTGTTGTGGGTGCACTTACTCTAAGTATAGGAATAATTTGAGGTAATTTTCGAACGCCAATACAAAGAGCAAGACACTAATGTGATCTTGACTCTTCGTAATCAGCACTTTGCGGGAGCTGGTAGAGACCCCCAAACCATATCATTGGGGTTATACGAAGCAAACGATTGGTATTGTACACGACCGTCACTTACGTTCAATAGTCGCGAGGACAAACAAAAACGGTGTCACATTGGACACCGTTTTTCATCAACTTGTTACCATTGAGCTTAGTCTTCAAAGCTGCCCGTTGTTGCCAGTTCTTTGAACCACAAACCGTGTTTTTTCGGAATTCGGTCACCCGTTTCTAAATCCAAACGATAGAAGCCATATCGACGCTTAAACGAGTTTAACCAAGACCAGTTATCGATGAATGTCCACTGATGAACACCAAAACAGTTTGAACCTTCTTGGATTGCTCTGTGCAGCTGAACTAAGTGCTCTTTCATCAACCCTGTGCGGAATGAATCGTCAATCAGTCCATTCTCACCCGGTTCACCTTCTGACTCGACGTCCATAGCAATGCCGATTTCAGCTAAATACCATGGGATATTACCGTAGTTTTCCTGAACATTTTTAGCAATATCATAAACGGCAGTTGGTAAAATCTCGTTATTATCACGATAAGGATTGAATCGGCCTTCTGGATTCACATAGTTCTCAAAATAAACTTCTGGCGTAAAGTAATCCAAGTCATAGCTCGCTTCACGTGCTTTCACGCGACGTGGAACGTAGTAGTTCACACCTAAGAACTCAACTTTTGCTGACGTGATCTGTTCTATCTCTTCCGGCGTCGTTTCCGGTGTGACGCCCTGTTCCGCCAGAACTTCACAAAGCTCTTTCGGAATCTCATTTTTAACCATAGGGTCAAGGAAACTGCGGTTAAACAGTAGGTCGGCATACCATGCCGCTTTCTTGTCTTCTTCGCTGTCATTGCGCGTATAGGACGGCGTCAGGTTAAGCACGATACCAATCTGTGAGTTCTCAAGCTCCAGCGCATTGAAGCGATGAACTGCTTTTGCATGAGCAAGAATGATATTAAACGCGACTTGCACCGCCAACTTGCCATCTTTCTTACATGGATAATGGAAGTCATACAGATAGCCGCCTTCTACCGGAACAATAGGCTCATTAAACGTGATCCAGTACTTCACTTTATGACCGAACAGTTTGAACGCTGTCTCGGCATAATCGGCAAACATATCGACCACTTTTTTCGATTCAAAACCACCGAATTTCTCTTGCAGCTCAGCAGGCATATCGAAGTGATATAGGTTCATCATTGGCTCGATGCCATTAGCGATCATTTCATCTAAGTAGTTGTTATAAAATGCCACTGCGTCCTGACATACTTCGCCCGTTTCATAATCTTTGATCAGTCGAGACCACTGAATAGAAGTACGGAACGAGTTAAAACCAACCTTCTTCATGTTCTGAACATCTTCTTGGTATCTGTGATACGTATCCGTCACCGTCTCTGAGCTAATTCCACGGTAAAAACGCTCAGGGCTCTTTTGATGCCAAAGATCCCAAATAGAGTCGTTTGCTTTATTGGTAGAGCCTTCTGTCTGAATGCCAGACGCAGCTGCGCCCCACATAAAGTTCTGTGGAAAAGTGTACTTAGTCATGTTGCTAACCTTGTGTATTCAAAAAATGTTTCAATGCCCCAATCAAATTGGCATCGTTGCCAAATTGGGTCAGTTTTGGATTTGGACGGACTTTCGCTAAAGGGTGTTGCGCCAATATGGCATCCAGCTTTTGATTAAGCTTGTCGATCAAACCCGAACTGCGACTGATAGCACCACCTAAAAGGATGTATTGCGGATCTACTGAGTATTGGACATTGATAAGTACGGTTGCCAAGTCAAAATACCATTGCTCAACGGCAGCGATAACTGCCTCATCACCTTGTTCGTAAAACTCAAAAACTTTAAGGCCATCTAACTCTTTTGGTGATATCTCTTTAGCGCGAGCGGTTTGTTCAATGATGCCCCGCGTTGAGGCCAAATCAGAGTATGTTAATGGTTTCCCTTGTTCAAAACGCAAAATGCTATAGCCGAACTCTCCACCATGAAGATGATGTCCTTTTAGGATATGACCTGATTTGACAATGGCGCCGCCGACACCAGAGCCTAGTACCAACAAACAAAAGTCGTTTGACTCACTGGCTGCGCCTAACCAATCTTCTGCTAGTGCAGCGCAACAACCATCATTCTCAAGCTCTGTCGGTAGTCCAAAGCGTTCTTGGTATAGCGACTTAACATCAAAACCATGGATGTAATCGAGTGCACTTGAGCCTTCGATCACACCCGTTTCAACGTTCACAGCGCCACAAGTGCTAACAGCTATACCTGCTATCGCGTAATCGTGTTTCAGCTGTTCCAACTTGGGAGCTAAAGAGTCTAACCAAGCGTTATAAGACGCTACTCGGCTTGGCAAAGAGAAGCGTTCGAAAATCTTTGCTTCCTGATTCATTACCGCACACTTTACCGATGTGCCTCCAAAATCTAAGACCAGATAGTAACGTTCAGTCATCGACGTATTTTTCCTGTCAGACTATGATAATGAGTGTAAGAACGCAGCGCCGCGTACACCGGAAGAGTCACCATGAACACTCTTCACTACCTTGGTTTTTACCGATTTAGTAAACGTATACTGAGATAGCTTATCTTGGACCAGAGGATAGATTTCATCGACATCAGACATTCCACCGCCTAGTAC
The DNA here is from genome assembly GCF_022432925.1 of Vibrio sp. CyArs1. Lineage (NCBI taxonomy): Bacteria > Pseudomonadati > Pseudomonadota > Gammaproteobacteria > Vibrionales > Vibrionaceae > Vibrio > Vibrio sp. CyArs1. Next base: position 898,856 of record NZ_JAKRBO010000001.1, read on the forward strand.
TATTACCTCGGGATCAACAAAATTCACCACGTTAGCGAGTGTCCTTGCTAACTGGTCACAGTAGAGCTCCAAGTGCGCAATGGCTCTGCTATCACCCGATGCATGTAACGCCATGATTTGCTTCGAATCTGCTGGCGAATGCTTTTCTGAGAAGGTGCGACCAAACCCAGTACCGGAAACAAACGACTCAGCACAGTTCATCGACCCGCAATAACATTTAACCGGTTGACCATCAATTTCTGGACTGTAGTTAGGCAGTGGATTATGGCCGATTTCGCCACCTAATCGATTTAGCCCCGTGACAATGCCGTTATTGATAATAACGCCTGAACCGCAGCCAGTACCTATGATTACGGCAACACAAGAGTGCTTGGCCTCCTTGGCAGCCCCATCCTTAAACTCCGATAGCGCCAAACAGTCAGCGTCATTAGCAATGGCAACTGGTACATCGATTTGTCTTTGAATGTCACCGATAAAGTCATGGCCGTTTAGCACAGTGACATTCGCGCCTTGCATTAGCCCATCATTACCGACTGAGCCACAACATCCAATACCAATAGATTCTATTTCACCCTTCTCTGATACTGTGTTAATTACTGACATCACAGACGCGAGAAAGCCTTCATACGAACCAGTCTCTGTCGGTTCACGATGCTTCACAATGGTTTGATAACTAGCAGAATCGAGTGCAACACCTTCAATTTTAGTGCCGCCAATGTCCAGTCCTACGATCATGATGGATTCTCTCTAAAGTAGATTGCGCCGAATTAAACCCAGCGATTTACTTTACTTAATCAAATTTCATTGCGGATCTAAAGCACGTGTCTGTTAAAACCTCGGCGTCGTCACAAAAACTATATACTTTTCATTTTTAAAACTATATAGATATCACCAAGACATACTCATTCGAAGTTATTGAACGACTCTTTCATTTTTTCCCCCTCTAGATTGTTTCATTACCCGCCTATAGTTGATATCAACAAAGGAGGTCAGCGATGACACTGGTTAGAACAATTGAACAAGTCATTCCATCTCATGCCACATCAGATGGTGATGGTGTAAAAATTCGCCGAGTACACGGCTTCGATAATGCGGCATTTTCACCGTTTTTAATGATCGATGAGCTTAAGTCCGATGACAAAAAAGACTATGTGGGCGGCTTTCCTCCGCATCCACATAGAGGTATAGAAACGCTAACCTATATGATGAAAGGTCACTTTCAGCATAAAGATCACATGGGCAACGTAGGCGAATTACGCTCAGGCGGAGCACAATGGATGGCAGCAGGTCGAGGTGTTATCCATAGTGAAATGCCAATCATGGAGGAAGGTGACCTACACGGATTTCAAATTTGGATCAATCAGCCAGCCAAAAATAAAATGACACCGGCGCAATACCATGACTTTCAACCAGAGACCATTACTGAATATGAACAACAAGGGAGTGGCTTAATTCGTCTACTCTCCGGTGAAATCAGGGTAAATGGCTCCCTACTCGCTGGGCCACTGACGAAAACTGGAGTCCCTGCAACAGTGGCAGACTGGCGCAGCAATCGAGGAGATTCGGTAAGACTAAACGTCCCTTCAGAACACAATATGATGCTTTACGTTTACAAAGGAGCTGTGAGTGTTGCGGATAAAAGTTTGAAAGAAGGCGAACTTGCACTAGTTTCAAAAGGAGAAGCAATGGAGATGACAGCGAGTTCCGAGTCCGGGGTATTAGTCTTTGTTGGTGAGCCAATAAATGAACCCGTCGTTCACTACGGACCTTTTGTCATGAATAGCATGCAAGAGATTCAACAGGCGATTAATGATTATAATTCAGGCGTATTCGATACTTACTAACCAATCCGAGTTGAAGATTTTAATTTGACACCCCAATCCACTGCCTGTGTGTCACGCATCGACGAGATCGTCGATGCGTTCTTTTTTCTGACGCAATTTAATATCGAGCCAGACGCAGCGATACTGGTGCTTTACATTGTAAATCTCTATAGGTATTCACACAGGTATGCAGTCGCTTGTTCCACTTTTAGATCAAAGCTAGAGTCACCAGCCACATTAAAATGTTCACCCGACGAATACGTCTTCCATTCTTCTTCTCCAGCAAGGCGCACTGTTAACGCTCCTTTCACTACCGTCATTTTTTCAGGGGCAGCCGTCCCAAACGTGTATTCACCTGCAGCCATCACACCAACACTGCTGTCGCCATCTGCTTGGGTAAAACCCAGTGATTTCACAGAGCCTTCGAAATAGGTGTTTTCTTTAATCATCTTTTTTGACTTCCTTGTTAGTTAATCATCGTAAAAGCATGGTTTTACCTCACAAATTGCCGTAAAACAAGAGAATGATCAATTGCTAAGATCAATTGGTATAAACGAGTAACATGATTTAACAAGGTTTTGATATGTCGGACAAAGCAACTCGAGTACCCACTCATCGCATAAGTCGCTTAGGAAAGTTGGCGTCTTTGGCCACACGTGTGACGGGAGCAATGGTGACGGAAGGCGCAAAACAATTAGCTCAAGGCAAGCGCCCTGTCGCAAAGGATTTATTGCTCACCCCTGGCAATATCAAGCGAGTGGCCGACCAACTAGCGCATTTGCGAGGCGCAGCAATGAAAGTAGGACAGCTCATGTCTATGGACGCAGGCGACCTCATTAGTCCTGAGCTTGCAGAAATTCTTGCTCGCTTACGATCCGACGCTTCCCCGATGCCCGCCAAGCAACTTGCAGCTGTGCTAACTCAAGAGCTAGGGAGCGACTGGAAACATAATTTTGTTGAGTTTAATTTTAAACCTATAGCCAGTGCCTCTATAGGCCAAGTTCATCAGGCTCACTCTGATGATGGCACTAAATTGGCTATCAAGGTTCAATATCCAGGCATCAAAAAAAGCATCGATAGTGATGTCGACAACGTAGGTACTCTGCTCAATGTCGTCGGTTTGATCCCGAAAGGCGTCGATTATCGTGGCTTACTTGAAGAAGCAAAAAAACAGCTTCATGCTGAAGCAGACTATCTTCTTGAAGCTGAGCTTCTAGAGCGCTATCGCGACTATCTAGGTGACGACCCAGATTTTATCTTACCCACAGTGCAAAGAAACCTCACCACTGATAATGTACTGGCTATGACTCATGTATCAGGCATGCCCATCGAGTCTCTTATCAATGCAAACCAAAACACTCGAGACCGAGCAATGCGGCTACTGTTGCAATTGCTTTTCAAAGAGATATTTGAATTTAAATTGGTCCAAACTGACCCAAACTTTGCCAACTTTCTGTTTAACTCGGAGCAACAAAAAATCGTATTACTCGATTTTGGAGCTACTCGAAGCTACAGCGACAATATCAGCAACGGATATCGCCATGCGTTCAGTGCGATTTTAGATGCCGATACAAAACGACTGGACGCTGCGTTGCAGCAGATTGGTTTTTTCAATCAAGACATTCTTCCAGAGCAGAAAAGTGCAATCTTTGACCTCGTCACCTTAGCTTGTGAACCGTTAATGACATCTGGCCTCTATGATTTTGGTTCTAGTAATTTAGCGCAGCGCTTGAGTCAAGCTGGTACAGTGCTTAGCATGGAAAAAGACTACTGGCACACACCGCCTGCTGATGCTCTATTTTTGCACCGTAAAATTGGTGGACTCTATCTGTTAGCGGCCAGATTAAAAGCAAAGGTAGACGTGCAAGACTTGTTTACGCCTTACATTCTCACCCAGCCTTAAAGTGCAAACTCACAAACAACAATGTGTTACAAACAATCGATACATTTATAAAACGGCACGTTTTATTCTTAAGTAATCGTCACAATTGCCGATACCATTTGAAAGCCCACAAGGAAGTGCTTGAATGACAAAACTAGGCAGAACATCCAGCAACAATGACTCGTTAGTATTAATTGTCATTTTGGTGATTTCGATTATGCTAGCATCTGCTTTGGGGTATGCTTTCTACACTAGCCATCAAAATCATATCTCGCCTAGCCGCGTGTATGGTAACTGGATAGAAATCGGAGCTCCCAAACAAAGCACCGAAATTTTGACCTTTACGGATTATGGAGCTTTGCGTAACCACAGATTGATAGCAACTTCTTTCGAATTTGATGGTCGAGTCGTCAAGTTGAAAACAGGCAGTGGTTTATGGGTTTATGAACGAGTGGGCACTCCTAGGTCACCGCAGTTACGCAGAATCTCCCCTGCTCTACCCCCACAACGATTCATTTTTGAAGGCTATGAACACACAGTACCGATGGATGGCTATAACCCAGGGCAAAATCGACGTTCAGCGCTTAGGGAACATTTCTCCACTAAATAGCCCTTTGGCAGCAGGTTCGGTAAACCTTTTTCTCCTAAACTACCTAAGCCTGTGAAAAACAATGTCTTTGCATTACATTATGACAGAACCCTGAATTACAACGCTTGATAGTTTACTATGATAGCGCCATTTACAATTGACCCAGCTTATAATATGAAGTTCACATCCATAAAAGAATCTAAGATTGCAGGCATGCTCTGTCTTGCAGCATTTGCTTCCCTAACATTCATCATTTCGCTGGTGTTTTTTCCTAGTCATCTAACATCCGTTGTTACAGAGGCAATTGGAGCGCTGATGCAAAACCTTACCTATTCTGCCGGGCATCAAGGTTTTCTGATTTCATTAGCTATACTCATGGGGCTTATTGCGTGGCATCGTCGTCAAGCGACTAACAATCTACACCTATTGATTCAGTTGGGATTACTGCTTGTTCTGAGTTTCGGAGCAAAAACCTTCCTTAAAGAATTTACTCAAAGCCCGCGACCTTACACGGAAACACTCGCAGAGCTTCATGTCATCGACTCACCACAGAGCTTCTACAATCTCACCGTTGATGAGAAAAATGACAGGATTCATCAAGTGGAAGAACAGGTTAGTGAATGGCGTACTAAGCACTGGATTGGAGAGACTGACTATTCGTTTCCATCAGGTCATACTATTTTCGTTTCTGTATGTGTGCTGTTTTTTGGGGGGCTTTTCGCAAGCCAAGGCCGTTATGTACTCGCTTCATTGGTCATAGTATGGGGCGTAGGCGTGGCAGCAAGCCGTTTGTGGTTAGGCATGCATAGACCTGTCGACCTTTTTGCTTCGATGTTATTTGGGCTTATCCTCTATATCATCATACCTTCTCACTACCCCTTGCTCGACAAGGTGCTGTTCAAGATCAAAAATCGCTAGAGACTGCAATAAATTTCCATTATTATCGAAATACTGATTTTGGAGAGTGTTGTATGCAAATAGAAGTCGCTGCGAAAGCCCTAAAAGAACTTGGCCATGTTACTCGCTTGGCGATATACAGACAGGTTGTGAGAGCTGGACACAAAGGGACGCCTGTCGGTGAGATCCAAGATCGATTGAATATCCCAGGGTCTACGTTGTCACACCATATCTCAAGCCTAGCATCGGCAAACCTTATTCAACAGCGCCGAGAAGGAAGAACGTTATATTGCGTTGCCAACTATGAACACTTAGAAGGTGTGATTAGCTTCTTACAAGATGAATGTTGTATTGACGAATCTTGCTAAACCCTAACTCAAGGCCTTACGTTTACGTAAGGCCTTTCTTCTTATAATTAAGACTTCGCATCATTAGTCCTGACTTTACTTAGCGGTAATCCCCTTAGGTTCGTACAGTTTTACTACTACCACAGGGAGATGTGTCCATGCGAGCCTCAAAAGTGGCCGATTATTCCGGTCGAACACTTCTTATTCTGTTTATGGTGATAACGTTCAGTATCACTGCGATTGCTGTGTTATTAGTGGTCGATCATGAAGCAGAGAAAACCATTGCTAAACTTCAGTCCAATAGTGCAAAGACTGAAATCCAAGCGGCTAAGAACTTTATGGATCAGTTTTTTATCGCGACCGATATGCATATATCTCACCTAGTTGAAGAACCTGCCATTATCGCTGCAGTTAGCGGTGACGAATATCTAGGTGACCACCAGCATCACTCTCATAATGGCCATTCTCATGGCACTAACACGACTCCGACTGGACCAGATGTATTCAAGCACCTCCATCAATTTCATCTCTCCAATGTTGAAGTAAAATTCTGTTTGTTTAACTCATCAGGAAGTGTTGTTTTTAACACACTTCCTCAAGAAGGACCGATTGAACAGCGACTAAAGCTGCTAGAGGTTATCAAGTCTAATGCAACTAGAGAAACGGTTTACCTGCTGAAAGAACACAACAATCAGAAAATCATTAAGTTCTATAAGCCTATTTACGTTAACACCCAACTTCGAGGTGTTGTAGTAGGGGCGTTTCCGTACTTCAACGAAAGCTTTTTCAGTAAGCTAAGTAGTAACAACTCCCGTTGGTTTTCTTTGACACAACCCGGTTCTAATTGGCTAGAGACACCACCAGAGGGGAATTGGAAAACGGAGAGTATTCGGTTAGCGAAGTCCAATATCTCGTTAGTCTTTGGGATTAATAATGCAGCATCAGATTTACAGCGAGACGAACTACTTAGTAGCCTTGCTATTGCATTAGTCATAGCCCTTTTTACCAGTTCAATTATTGTCTACATGTTCGGACGTAGGATGATAATTAATCCGTTCCAAAAGCTTGAGCAATCTCGAGCGAAGTTAACACAGCAGACTGAATTACTAGCAATAAAAGAACGCGAGGCAAGACGTTTAGCCAACGTTGTTAAACACACTCGTGACGCGGTATTGATTACCGATAAGCAAGGTCGTATCGAATGGGTTAACCAAGCTTTTGAAACCATGACGGGATTCATAAAGGAAGAAATTATAGGCATAAAACCCGGCACTCTTTTACAAGGTGAAGGTTCAAATACAGAAGCCATCGAGCAATTAAGAAAAGCGGTGCAAACTCACCGACCGACTAGAGTGGAGATCCTTAATTTCTCAAGAACAAAGCAACCTTACTGGGTCGATATAGAGCTTTCGCCAGTATTTGACTCTCAAGGAGAGCTAGATAAGTTTATTGCGGTCGAACGCGACATCACCGCCACCAAACAGCTGCAAGAAAAGCTCGAAAATGCCGTCGTGGCCGCTGACTCGGCAAATATCGCCAAAACGCAGTTTCTCGCCACAATGAGTCATGAAATTCGTACGCCAATGAATGGAGTACTAGGCATGGTGCAAGTTATGCTGTCAGAGACAAATGATCAGCAACAAAAGGAAAATTTGTCACTTATTCTGGAGTCCGGCAATCACTTGATATCCATACTTAACGATATTCTAGATCTCACCAAAGTGGAACAAAACAAAATCGAGCTAGAAAACCGTCCTTTCACTATCGAACAAATAATTGCCCCATTACGTTCTACTTATCAAGCCGTATGCCAGGAGAAAGGAATTGACCTCAATATTGATTGCCATGTTGACTCTAAGATAACGTATCTTGGAGACCGTAGTCGCGTAAGACAGGTTTTATACAATTTACTTAACAATGCCATCAAATTTACCGAGCAAGGAGGAATAACTGTCAAAGTCACTCACAATGTTTCCCACCCTTCACTATTACACTTTTCCGTGCAAGATAGCGGCATCGGAATTGAGCCAAATGCGCTAGAGAGAATTTTCGAACCCTTTGTCCAAGCTGATGCTTCCACGACTCGACGATATGGTGGTACAGGACTCGGCCTAGCGATTGTTAAACAACTTATAGAGAAGATGGGCGGCACGATCCATGCGACCAGCAAAGTTGGTCAAGGAACGCGGTTTGACTTCCAGTTTGAACTTCCAATAACGTATGGTGAGCGCATTACATTAGTAGGCCACAAGGCACACCAAAGCCCCCCTCTCACAACGCAAAATATTCTCATTGTTGAAGACAATCATGTTAATGCTCTTGTCGCCCGTAAGTTGTTAGAGTCAGAAGGACATACAACCAGCACCGTCACCAATGGTGCGATGGCATTGGAGGCGCTAAGTGAAAACAAATATGACCTTGTATTGATGGACAACCATATGCCAGTTATGGACGGTGTAGAAGCCTGTTCACGTATTCGAAGACAATTTGGAACTGATTTACTAATCTTTGGATGGACTGCTGATGTTTTCGCTGATTCAAAGCAGGCGTTTATCGACGCTGGTGCTAATTGTGTTCTGCACAAACCACTTAAGAAAGACGAACTGTTTGATGCCATTATGCAATTTTCTGATACTCAAGAGCATAATCGCTATAAAGAATAACCGCGACAGATTGTAAATTGGACGAGTCTGAATGTTATGTAACGCCAGATATTCATTGATATAGGCTAATAGCAAAGGACTCATTCTATCAATAATCCACATATAGCATGACATTCTGTCCTATTTATTACCTTTCAATATAAAAACAATATTATCAACAGGTGCATTTACCTCTCAAATCATGTGGTTATATTCACCTATAGAAAATTTAATTTGCATCACAAATATAACTCACCATTGGCTAAAAATAACGCAACTAGCACGTAAGGCATTATATTTAATGAGAAATATATCTATTAGTTCGTTAAGATGCATCTAAATAATATTAATAACCTGCTTTCATTCATCAGCCAAATGGAATTTGGTCTAATTATAAGTTGGAGAGGAAACCTTCAGTGAAACTGAACAATCTGTCTATTCGTACTAAGCTGCAAGCTATTGTCATCTTCGCAGTTTTAATTCTATTTTCTCTTGGTACATTTAATCTATTAATACAAAAAGATGCGAGCTACGAGTAAAGAAAAGAGCAAGTCCGTTCAAATGTGCAAATCACCTACGAGATTGCGAAACATTATCAAAAACTCGAATCTACGCTTGGCAAACAAGCTGCACAACAAGCTGCGATAGATGCAATTAGCCAAATTAGATACGACGGCAGTAACTATTTCTGGATAGCGAGTGCTTCTAATACAATTGTAATGCACCCTACTCAGCCACAACTTAACGGCACTAGTACAAACACCTTGACAGATTCCAGAGGAAATCATTTTTGGCAAGAAATGTCATCCATTGCTAAAACCACAGGCAGTGGTTTTCTTACCTACTACTGGCTAGGTCCGGATGGTGAGGAGTCCGAAAAGATTTCATTCGTAAACTATATCCTGGAATGGGACTGGATTATTGGTTCAGGCGTCCAAACCTCTGATATTGATAAAGCGTTTCAGAGCCAACTTATAAAAGAGCTTATCGTAGACTCCGTAGCAGCACTTGTACTTATCGTCATTTGTTTGGTTGTTGCACGCAATATCATCAAACCCATTGAATCACTTGTAACGCAGGTTCATAAAGTCGCAGATGGCGATCTCACGGTCGATATGAAAACAGAACGACGCGACGAAATTGGTTATTTGAGTAACGAACTGAGTCGAATGATGGACAAACTCAAAGAGACCATTAGTGCTGCCAAACGTTCAGCGGACTACTCTGGTCAATTATCCAGTAGCATTGCAGCAGCAAGTGAAGAGACGTCAACGAGTATAGACTCACAAAGCCAACAACTTGAGCAACTTGCTACCGCGATGAATGAAATGTCATCAACCATTCAAGATATCGCGGGTAACTCTGAAAGAACATCAGCGACCACAGAGGAAAGCAAAGACTTTGCTGCTCAAGGTAGCCGAAGCATGGGGTATACACTTAACAACATAGCTGGGATCTCCGATGACATCTCCAGTACCTACCAGTTAATGGAAGCGTTGAAACAAGGCGTCAATGATATTAGCAATGTCGTCAATGTTATTCATGAGGTCTCGGAGCAAACCAATTTACTCGCGCTTAACGCAGCGATTGAAGCAGCACGAGCTGGTGAACAAGGGCGCGGCTTTGCTGTGGTGGCAGACGAAGTCAGAAACTTGGCAAGCAGAACCCAAGAGTCAACAGCTCAAGTACAAACTACCATCGACAAACTCAATGAACGTACCGAAAGCGTGCTGTCTGTTATGGCTTCAAACCAAACTAAAGTGACAGAGAGCGTGGATCTTGCTTCGCAAACTCAAGACAAACTTGATACTGCTGTCGCTAAGCTCAACGATACTTATGACATGGTGGCACAAATTGCGGCAGCAGCAGAACAGCAAGGAACGGTTGCAAATGAAGTGAATGAAAATGTCAGCATCGTGCATATGTCGATTAGCGAAATACGTCAGGCGAGTCAGAGCCTTGCGGAGCAATCTCAATCTATGGCAGCAGCATCTGACGAGCTGAATCACAAACTCTCTTACTTCCGGGTCTAAAACCCAAAAAACGCTCCGTCTAAGATGGAGCGTTTTTCATTATCAATTGTTAAGCTCAGTTATTTTTGGTTATACACCATGATAAAAGTGATGGGCACTGACGTGGCTATTGACGGCAATCCTGCCACCTCACGTAACTTTTCAATGCCAGCTTCTAGTCCAAAATCTGATGCTTGCACAATCACAGGATCCGTCGAGACAATGGCGATCTTGTTTTCAGTCAATCGCATCACCGTTAGTTTGGCTGCGTAAGTTTTCTGCACGCCATGTAGATCCACGGTAAGGTCATTAACAATTGAGTACACTCCACCAATTTGGCTGTTGTCCAGTTGACTCATATCGACCACAGTGGTAATCGTCGTTTTGGCAAACTCTGCGACATTAAACAACATCGTTTGCATGCGTTCGTTACGAATAGGAATATTGGTCTCAACACTGGATAGGTCAATAACTACCGTAGCTTTACCATCATCGCTGATGGTCCCCGTCATTGAGGAAAAGTGATGCACTTCACTAACACTGTTTTTCTTGGTCGACACAAATTTTAATGACGAGTTATTGCCATCTAACATCCATTCGGCCTGCACTGGAAGCACGACTATGAAGGCCAACAACATGGTTACCATTCTGACTATCATTTTTTTCTCCTAACTGATCACTGACCTAGTTAGGTTTAGTCTAACCTACCGAGAAACGCCATTTTGCTTACCGCGAACCTGCATAATCGCCACAATCTCTCATTGTCCCATCGTTCTCACTATTCCCACGATGGTTCTCACATTGCGAATTTCGTAAGAATCAATTCTATTGCATTGAAATATATAGGATTATTACTAGGCATCGAATTTGCTTACCTCTGAATAATTCGCCTTTAAACATAAAAATAGAGGAATAAGCGATGAGAACAAGGAACGTCATTACACTAGCCAGTTTACTCCTACCATGGCAAGTTTATGCGCTTTCTGTAGCAGATTTAACCTTCGAGTCTGGCGCGGAGGCATCAAATTATTCAGCTAAGGGAAAGCCGAGTAATTTATATTCTGTTGCAGACACGTTACCTCAAGACGTATTGACCAATGTCTACTCCATGCTTCCAGAGGGTAGTGTCGTCAACAGTGCTTTCATTGCACCAGATAAATACTCAAGCATCGATATTGACGATGAACTAAACGGGGCAGAATATGCAACCGCCCGTATTACCTTCCTTAACGAAGGTGCTGGATATCGAAACAGCCTTGGCTATTTTGTTTTCGACACTGACAACCCTCCTACCGATAAAGACGATATTGATGCCCACATTATTGTCTTTCCCAATGCCTCAAAACCTGGAGAAGGAGAAATGCAAGAAGGGGATACGATTGACCTCGACGTACAACTGACTGCCAATCAAACACTCGCCTTCTTCTTGATTCCGAACGGCTGGGGCTGGGAGGGGAGCTACAACAATATTGCTAACTTTGGGAATTGGGGAACACCTTTTTATAGTTACCCAGCTTTGAATCCAGAAACTACCATGGAACACAGAAGGCATAACGTTGCTTTCCTTGATGTTCAAAATGAGTTTTTGGTATTGAGTTTTGAAGATATAAAACGTCCATCTGGCGATAACGACTTCAACGATCTCATCTTTACCGTTGAAGTCACTCCTTTTGAAGCCATTGATGGCGTCAACAGTGATGGTACAACCGACTCCAAATATGAAACTCTTGTTCAAGAAAACGATCCTGACATTTCTATCACCTCGGTCTATCCCAGTTCAGATTCTATGGCCACTATCGCTTTTGAAGACCGCTGGCCATTAATGGGGGATTACGATTTCAATGATGTGGTGTGGAGCTATAAGATTACCGAGCAAATCAATGGACAACGCGAGCTGACCAACATCACCATCGACTACACACTGCAAGCTATGGGTGCTGGCTACTCTAATGGGTTTGCGCTCCAATTACCTAACGTCGATCCAAATAACCTTGCTTCGGTTGCCTTGACGAAAAATGGACAAAGCGTCACCCATACTGTTCAACAAGCGTCCAACGACGAAACTATCTTCATCATAGCCGAAGACTTACGAGCAGAGTTATCCGCGTTAGGGGGATTGCCTCTCGGTTGTCATTTCTACAAAACGGATGACACGTGCCTGGCGATGCAACAGGGCATCAGTTTGTCTTATCAACTTACTGTTGAATTAACCAATCCTGTATCGCGCGACCTAATTGGTTACCCGCCCTATGATCCTTTCATATTTGCCTCTGAAGGAGAATATCATGGTGATTTTGTTCAGACACCACCAGGTATGTCTTGGCAAACACACATGAAGGCATTCGGTGGTACAAGTTTTATGGATAATGCATTATTCGGACTTCATGATGACCGCTCTGGCGGAGCACAATCGTTTTTATCAGAAAACAATATGCCTTGGGTGATTAATATTCGTGACCAATGGGAACACCCAAAAGAGCTGGTTGATATTACCGTCGCCTACCCTAACTTTCCTAACTGGGTCACGAGTGCTGGAGAACAAGATAGCGATTGGTACAACTACGCTAGCGCAAACCAAGTAATCTCAAGTTCGGAACAGTAAGGAGTATCCCATGATAAACCCAATAAAACCTCTCACTCTTTTTGCTGCCCTAGCCTCAGTTGTTGCTTGTGGAGGCGGTGGCGGTGGCGGTGGCGGTGGCGGTCAAGATACTGCGAACACAACTCCAGCAAAACCCGTTGAAGCCCCAACTGAAACACCAATTGAACGAACTGCAGATCTTGTTGCAGATAGAACATTTTCATTCGATGTTGGCCAGCTAATCACACTGTCAATTGATAAAGGTAATGCAGGAAAAGGCGCGTTGCATGTCTATAGTCAAGCCGCACACACTTTTGAAAATGGAGATATCGCTGCGGATCCAACTTCACGAGTAACGACCATCTATCCAGCAGAAACCGATGAAGTCACACTGCAAGTTAACAACAACTGGACCAAGATTTACGCTCAATGGGTGCCAATGACAAGTAATGAACAAGAGCAAACCTGGACTATTGACTTGAACCAAACCCAGAACGCTTACCATCTAGCTTTTTGACTAGGCTTGTATTGGGCTCAGCTGAATTTCTGAGCCCATATATCGTTTGGTTTGGTTTGACACTTCATTCATCACCATAGGCTATCGATAATAGTATTGATAACCATTATTGTTTGAGATACGATTGCGCTCTTTTGTTTCTCCCTTTCAGAATGAGCCAATCAATGAAATCACTACTCGCTAAAGGATTAAGCACGGTTTTTCTACTTTCGTTCGCTCTTATGGGTGCATCTGCACATGCACAGAGCCAACGCGTCATAACCGACCAACAAGGCAGTATCACCATCAAAGGCACGCCAACCCGAGTCATCGCTCTTGAATACTCGTTTGTGGACGCTTTAGCTGCTGTTGGTGTGTCACCGGTGGGCGTCGCTGACGACAAGAACATCGAGCGAATTCTTCCAGAGATACGCGAACTGATTAAACCTTGGCAATCAGTAGGAGTTAGGCCTCAACCAAGCCTAGAAGCAATCTCACAGTTAAAGCCAGATCTCATCATTGCCGATGCTGAGCGCCATAGCACGATTTACAACGATCTTATGGCCATCGCACCGACGATATTGTTGAAAAGTCGCGGCGAAACTTACGAAGAGAACTTACAGTCTGCAATGAAAATTGGTGTTGCGGTCAATAAAGCCGATGAAATGGCAGCACGTATCGAAAAACACCATAAAATCATGGATCAATACAAAGCCAAGCTTTCTTCGAATGAGTCGTTTCAGTTTGCTGTGGTAACCGATAAAGGTATGTGGCTTCATGGTCCAAACTCATATGCTGGGGGTGTGATTACTGCGCTTGGATTACATGGTCCAGCGGTGCCAAAAACCGACAAAGCCTACATTGAAGTCAGCTTTGAGCAACTACTCAAGATTAACCCTGATTGGTTATTGCTTGGTCCCTATAAGCCCCACACTGTTTATGATGACTGGCAATCAAATCCATTAAGCAAAATGCTGAAGGTAGAGAAAACAGAGCACGCCGTTAAGGTTTCTCCACAGCTCTGGTCATTAAACCGAGGTATTTTGGCAGCTGAAGGCATCGCCAAAAACCTCTCTGATATTATTAATCAACAGCACTAATTCAATATGCTTCAATCAACACAGTGCAAGCTCTGGCTTGCACTTATTGCTGGTACGTTGCTGAGCCTAAATCTCTCTTTAGTGGCGTGGTCTAGCTTTGACCTATCTTTTCAATCATTGCAGGGCTTCTGGCTACACTTTAACTCAGCTAGCATGGAGCATCAAATCATCGCAACGCTAAGAATGCCTCGTGTACTCAGCGGTGCATTAATTGGAGCTAACCTCGCTGTTGCAGGCGCTCTCATGCAAGGATTGACTCGTAACCCCCTCGCTTCACCATCCGTGCTTGCTATCAATTCTGGAGCAGCACTATTTATCGTGTTGAGTAGCTTTGGCTTCCTATCTTTATCCTTGTCAACCGCGGTAATGGGTGCGGTAGGCAGCGCGTTAAGTGGTCTGTTGGTTATGTTTCTTGGTGGTGCTTTTGATGATCGTCCACACCCTGTGAAACTGGTACTAGCGGGCATCGCTATCAACGCTTTGTTGCTAGGACTCACACGCGCAACGATTATTCTTGCTGACGATCAAGCCTATAGCGTGCAATCTTGGCTCATTGGCTCAATTAGTAACTTAGATTGGTCTGCCCTGCACCAGTTATTGCCAATTAGTGTTGTGGGGTTAGCGTTAGCGTGGGCGCTTGCTCATCCTCTCAACCTGCTAGTTCTTGGTAACGATGTCGCTACAGGCTTAGGCGTAAACACCAGCATGATTCGATTACTGGCTTTCGTGGCTATTATTTTACTAACCAGTATCAGTGTTTCCATTGCAGGCCCTATTGGCTTTGTCGGTCTGTTAATTCCTCATATTGCACGCAAACTTGTTGGACACAGTTTCTTCGCTCTCATTCCCGCGAGTGCATTATTGGGGGCAATCTTAGTCATGTGTTCAGATGTACTTGCCAGGGGTATAGCCTTTCCCACAGAAACGCCGGTTGGTATCGTTACTGCGCTGATAGGCACGCCCTTTTTCATTTTTCTTTCTATAAAAAGTCGGTTTAGCTCATGAGTAGAACTTGGCTAGTCCTTATCTCGACGACCCTCGCACTGTCTGCTTTCAGTTTGTTAGTAGGAGTCGCTGACTTATCGTTGTCGCAAATAACCTTAACAGCCTTTAAAGGTGGCGAGTACGATTTCGTTGTCAATCACTATCGACTTCCACGTCTCTTCCTCGCCATTGGTGTTGGTGCTGGATTAGGAATCTCCGGAGCGTTGGTCCAAGGCGTGATCCGCAACCCTCTCGCCTCACCAGATTTAATCGGCGTAAGTGCTGGTGCTGGGTTTGTTGCCACACTTTTATTGACAGTATTCCCCAATGCACCAGTTTGGGTGCTGCCAGTTGCCGCAATGATTGGTGGCGTATCTGTGGGATTATTGCTGATCATCATCGCGCGCTCAGTTCAACTACCACCAGCCAGAATGGCACTCACTGGAATTGCTATCAGTGCCTTTCTTGCTAGCGGCATCGATTATTTGCTAGTGGTGCACCCAATCGAGATCAATACTGCAATGATTTGGCTCACCGGCAGTCTATGGGGACGAGGCTGGGAGCAGATGCCTTATATCTGGATGGGGCTTGCGATCTTACTACCTCTTTCATTGTGGCTCGCATGGCGACTAGACATTATTGGTCTTGGCGATGAATCTGCCATCTCCCTTGGTGTCGAACTTAACAAAGTACAAGCCATGGCGCTGATTTGCGCCGTCATGCTTGCCAGTTTGAGTGTGTCTATCGCCGGAACGATAAGCTTTGTTGGTCTTCTCGCACCGCATCTCGCTAGGCTACTGTTTGGACATAATCATAAAGCTTTGCTGATGGGCTCCGCTGTGATTGGTGCACTTCTTGTCCTTACTGCCGATACCATCGCTCGAGGGATCTCGCCGCCGATCGAACTTCCTGCGGGCGTTCTAACCTCTGTCATTGGCGCACCCTATTTCATCTTCCTACTCAAACGTTACAAGGGCTGGTAATGCTGTCTGTCGAGAAATTGAACGTTGCCTATGGCAACAACACTATTATTGAAAATCTGAATTTGACGATTCCGAAAGGCAAAATTACTGCGCTTATTGGTCCTAATGGATGTGGAAAGTCCACGTTATTGAAAACGTTAGCTCGGATAAACAAGCCTAAATCTGGAAGAGTCCTACTTGATTCTACGCCCTTAGATGAGTACGGCTCCAAGTCATTGGCCAGACGTCTTTCTATGCTCCCACAAACCCATACCAGCCCGGAAGGCATCACGATTCAAAAACTAGTGGAGTATGGTCGCGCGCCTTATACCTCTCACTGGGGCAAATTGTCCCCTGAAGATAAAGCGATTGTAGCGAATGCAATGCAAGCAACTGGTGTAGATACACTTGCACAAAGCCCAATTGATGCGCTCTCTGGAGGTCAAAGACAACGTGCTTGGATCGCAATGATCGTCGCTCAGGATACTGAAATTGTGATGCTTGATGAGCCAACGACTTATTTGGATCTATCTCATCAAATTGAGCTCATGCGGATGATGCAAGAGATGCATACACAAGGAAAAACGGTGATTGTGGTACTGCACGATTTAAATCAAGCCTGTCGTTACTGCGACCATTTGGTGGTGCTAAAGCAAGGGCAACTCGTAACCCATGGCACTCCAAAAGACGTGTTTACCCAATCGTTATTAAAAGAAGTCTTTGACCTTGATGCGTTGGTGATTGAAGACCCTATTTCTGGTTCACCTATGTGTGTAGCACGATAATTATATCAATAGGTTATAGATCACCTTTCGTTAATAATAATAACGTTATTGATAACTATTATCAAAAGCATTAATATCGCCACCCTAATGAGAAACACAGTGGTAATCAGGACACATGGCAAATCAAACTGGGAAGAAAGTCGTCTCCCTTTCGCTTCTCGCTCTGTCAATCGGACAAGCATTTGCGACAGAAGAAGTAAACGAATCACAGCCAACAAACAAACAGAAAACTGACGAAAATATGGTCGTTACTGCGACCCGCTACAGTCAAGATACAGATAAAATTCCGGGCTCAGTTCATGTCATTTCAGAAAAAGAACTGGAACAACAAACTGCGGTATCCGATGACCTAACCAGTGTTATCGCCAACCTAGTTCCGGGCATGACGCCAAGTCGACAAAAGCTCTCTACCCAAGGTGAAAACCTTCGTGGACGTACCGCACTTATCATGGTCGACGGTGTTCCGCAAAATAACCCACTTCGCAATGGTAACCGTAACGGTTACACCGTAGATTCTTCAATGCTTGAGCGTGTGGAAGTGGTTCAAGGAGCAAGTGCCGTACAAGGTAACGGCGCCACTGGCGGTATCATTAACTACGTAACAAAAAGTGCTAAACCAGGCGACCATTGGAAGCAGACCGTTGGAACACGCGTAACCTCAAACCTAAAGGAAGATGGTACAGGTGGTAAAGTCTATTACAATCTGAGCCAGTATGACGAAGATTACGATCTCTTTATTGGCGGTGCGTGGGAGCAACAAGGGCTGTATTACGATGGTAATGGCAACCCAATCGGCATGAACTCTATCCAAGGTGAAACGCAAGATTCCAATGCCACAAACTTTCTCGCTAAAGGAGGCTATAACTTTGATGGCGGCAATCAACGCGTCAGCTTCAGTGCTAGTCGCTACCAACTAAAAGGCAACCAGAACTACGTTAGTGTTCCTGGCGACTGGCAAAATGGCATTCCGGGAACCGTAGTTCCGGGCACACCTTCTGGCGATCCTACGTCAAACTATGCGGAACTGTATAACTTTGGTTATGACCATTATGACTTCTTTGGTGGCGAGCTGAAATTCCAAGCCTTTTACCAAGACTTTGAAGCGGTATTTGGTGAAGCATCATGGTGGCCAACAGCAAACAAACAATATGATCAAGGCGCTATCGTATCGACCAAAAAAGGCTTTAAGCTAAGTTATGTCAAAACCGATCTTCTTGGCTGGGATGATAGCTGGGTCATTGGTCTAGACGGTCTGGAAGACACCACAAAGCAAACTCTCACTCAATCTGGTAAAGATGTAACACCAGATATGATGTACCAGAGCTTAGCTCCCTTTATTCAGGGCGATATGCTAGTCACCAATTCTCTACGCCTTTCAGGTGGTGTTCGCTTTGAAAATACCAAAGTAACGGTTGCAGATGGTCAAACCTTGTGGGGCTATGGTAACGCAGGGCATCGTCAGGTTGATATTATTGGCGGCGAACAAAACTTTTCTCAGGCCGTCTTTAATGCCGGCGCCGTTTATGACTTTACCCCAAGTATCAGTTCATTCGTTGGCTTTAGCCAAGGCTTCGGTTTACCAGACATTGGACGTGTGCTGCGTGGTAACTGGATCGGTGGTCCAGCCGTCGTTGCTCCTGTAGGCGGTGCACCTATCGACTTCAACACCATGCCGGCGGTGAAACCTGTTGTAACGGATAACTACGAAGTGGGGCTAAGCTACAGCGATGACAAATGGTTTGTCAGTGGTAGTACTTACATGTCCATCGCTAAAGATGGTGCGAACCTAAGCCTTAACAGCGGTGGTACTTATGATGTTGTACGCCAACGCACCGATATTAAAGGTTACGAGTTCACCGCGACCTACAATATTTTGCCTACTACACAGATTCAGGCACTATATGCTCACGTAGAAGGTCAAGTAGATACCAATCAAGATGGCTCGGTGGATAGTGATATGGATCTTAAGAACCTATCTCCTGATCGCCTATTGATGGCAGTCAACCACAGCTTCTCAGACCGTTGGAATGGTCGTCTACAATACAACCATATGTTTTCTCGCAGTAAAGAGAAAAACGATGCCGGTAGTGCACAGCAGTTTGACGGCTATGGCTTAATGGATGTATCTATGTTCTACGATATGCAGCGTTACGGTCGTATCAGTGTCGGTATTGAAAACCTATTGAACGAGCAGTACATCAACTACTTTAGCCAGATACGCCACCACAATGCGTATTACTTCTCTGGTCGTGGTCGAACATTCAGTCTAGGTTACGAAATCGATTTTTGATTGCTGACAACACTGAACAATAAAAAAGCCCGCTTCAATGAAGCGGGCTTTTTACATTCGAACCAGCAACTGCTATACAGCTAATAGCTGTTGCTTAATTGCATCGTCAGTAAAAGCAGCATTAACGCTATTGCGATAGATATGCATATAGTCTTCTTCGGATAATCCAAACTGCTCAATCACCAACTGAACTTCTTTCGTCATTGTCGTATTCGATACGGTGCGATTATCAGTATTGATGGTGACTGGAATACCACGCTGACGGAAATCCTCAATCGGGTGTACAGTCATGCTTTCCACCGCTTTTGTCTGTACATTACTGCTCGGACACGTTTCTAAAGCCACTTGTTTTTCATGCACTAAGTCAAACGCTTGTTGATGAGTGGCGATATGAATGCCGTGTCCCACACGCTCTGCACCTAACATGGTAATGGCATCGTAAACGTTCTGCCCTTCGCCTTGTTCACCAGCGTGAATCGTGACGTTCAAACCCTGCTCTTTTGCATATTTCGCAAACGGAACAAATTTCTCACAGAATCCAAGCTCTTCTCCACCCGCGAGGTCAAATGCTGCTACACCTTTACCTAGGTACGCAGCACCAACATCAATAACATCATTAATCTCATCGGTTGGCATATGGCGTAGCAAAGACAGAATAATGTTGCCTTTAATGCCGTGTACTTCTTCTGCTCGTTTCATGCCAGCCACTACTGAGCTGATGATTTCTTCAATATTCAGACCTTGCTCTCTGTGTAAGAGAGGGCCAAAACGAACTTCCATATACTTAACATTTTCAAGTGCCGCATCTTCATAGACTTCAAAGGCGATACGTTCCAAGGCTTCTTTGGTCTGCATCACAGATAAAGGTAGATCAAAACGCTTTAAATACTCGAGTAGGTTTGAGCACGTCTCAGGGGCAATCATCAAGTCACGAATAACTTCAATATCCTGAGAGGGAATATCAACACCTTGGATAGAGGCAAGTTCGATGATGGTTTCAGGTCGCACGCTGCCATCTAAGTGACAGTGAAGGTCGATTTTTGGTAGTTGTTTATAGTTCATCGTTACCTCTCTTGGAATAGTTGATAAGCCTCATTCTTCCATTTACTCACTCCGGCTCCATGCAGAAAGGCGACAAGTGTATGCACTTGTTACATAAACATACATGACCCACGTCGAAGAGCTCAAGGAAATGGAGAGCATTTATACTGATTAATCTAATATAAAGCCACCTCAACTGCCTATTTTTTAGTGAGATAGTTCACTTTTTTTAGGTTAAACGTTTGCTTTTGAAAAGTGGAGTTCACAGATATTCATGCTTCACACAACCAGACAGTCTCCACACAATTCACGACATTTCCTACACAGACGTCAGATTCGAAACTCTTTAGAGTACGCCCCGAAACAATTTACAAGACTATTGAACAGGTATCAGAATGAAAAAAGCAGTGGCACTCATTTTAACAGGTCTATTTGCAACTAGCGCATTTGCAGGCGCAACTGACTCAGGTTTTTACGTGGGTGGTGGTTTTGGTTTAATGGAAAGTAAACTTGAGAACCAAGATAAATCTATTTTCCCTACATTTGATGGTGAGCGTTCATGGCGTATCTATGGCGGTTATGCATTTAACCGTATCGTATCACTAGAGGGTGGTTATACTAATTACGGTAGTCTGAGCAATAGTGATCTTAAGGGTCTAAAAATCACTCCTTCTGCAGCATCTTTAGCGGCTAACCTTGGTTACACATTCGACAACGGTATTCGACCGTTTGCCACGGTAGGTTTGTCTCGAGTAAATGCTGAAGCTAAATATAGCAACCATTCAAAAAGTGATTCAGCAACAGGCTTCCGTTATGGTATCGGTGTTGAATATATGCCAGCTCAAATCGATGGTTTGGGTGTACGCCTAGCGTATGAAGCTGATGCTTTCAACGTAGATATGGGCGGTTTTGACACTGATACGTTTACCGTTGGTTCTCTATACCTAGGCGCATCATACAAATTCTAAACTATCCAAAACACGTCAGTTAGCTTAACAACGATCAAAGCCACTTCCCTCGAAGTGGCTTTTTATTTATACCGACCTAAAAAGACCAACCTGCTTTGAAGATAGATACAGCCCCACTTCAATCAAGCTGAGGAATCTTGCTAACGCCAACACTTCCGGCCCAGCCTTCATTTTCGACAATAAAATCCACGCAGGAGTAACACCCAGATAGCGAAACCGAGTATTGGGGAAGAAGAAACGGTCATAGTCATCTACTGAAAAATATATAGGTGACGAATGTGGTGTGCCTATATTGGGCTCATCTGGACCTTTCTTTGCCCGTACTTGACCTAACTTAACGTGAGGCAAGCTTCCATTCTTTGCCAGACCCTGCATTTATCAACTAATGAGAATGAGCCGCAAGATTTTTGTTTCCTTTCTTATTCAGTAGGAATATAAATTGCGTAATTGGTTTTGATAATAGATAACACAGATATGGGAAATACACAGCAACCCACTACTCAGGTTAATGAAAAGCCACTGCAACTTTTAATGCAAGTTGCCGTGTCTGATATGCCTGTTTCAGCAAAAGATTTAAGCATTCAACTCGGCGTTCCTCTCAGCAGTCTTTACCGTCATATAAAGCTGCTTAAAGAGTGGAATCTTATTGAAGAGAGTCCACACGACAAAACACTGATTGTTGGTCCAGCTGCTCTGATGTTGATGCACAGCTATCAGTCGAGTACACACAACCTAGAAGCAATAGAGAGCATATTGTTCCGACTACAAAAGCAGACTGGTGAGATGTCAGCTTACATGGTACCAGTTGGCTATCGTGCTCTATGTGTCAGCTTGCAAGAGAGTGCGCAAGCACTTCGCTGCAGCTATGTAAGAGGACAGAGCCAACCTTTGCTTCGCGGGGCTTCCTCTAAAGTGATGCTGGCTTATTTACCAGAATCTCGTTGCGAAAAAATACTGCGTCATTTCGGTGAACACGAAAACGTCACTGATTGGAATAAGGAGCTGGAGCAGATTCGTCGTCAGGGATTTGCCATCAGTACGTCTGAGTTCGATCCCGGGGTAACGGGCATCAGTGCGCCAGTAATGAAAGGCTCGAAATTAATTGGTGCTGTTTCCATTATGGCTCCTGCCTATCGTGTAGAAGCCAACAAGGACAGATTCATTCTACATGTATTGCAGGCAGCAAGGGCGCTGCCACCAGAAAGGTAATTCATCATGCTCAACGTCTTCAAACAAATCTGGAAACGTCGTTATCATCCTGCTTTAGAGAGCCAACTTTCCGTATTCACGGTATCGGAAGCCATCCAGCCTATGAATAATGCCCAGTTTGAAGACGCTGACTCCCTCCTAGAAACCGCCTACGACTGGCTAAGCTCACAACAAAGTTCTCATTCAATGAGAAAAATTGGCCATTATCCAATTCTGGGTAGTTACTGCTCCGAAAGACCTTACTTCGAAAGCCCGGTTGCAAAACGCGACTTCACCGGTCAGCTCAACCAACAACTTGCGGTTGGTGCAATGCCGCTCGTCATTACCAATTGCCACGAAACCTTGCTCGACATTATTCCCAATCTACTGATCGACAAAGATGAAATTGGTATTGTAAACATCAACGCAGAATTGCTACTCGATCAATGTCTTGATGTCACAGTCGGTTCAATGCTGCATTTCGCACTTAACAGATATAATGAGTGCCGCGCCTTTCATATCGGCATCGACAATAATCGCTGCAACAAAAAACAGTTAGAGTACGCGGAAGATATGGGATGTGATTGGCTTCTTTCAAATGAAGTGGTGTACAGAAATCGAGCAATGATAAAAGAGCAGCTTGCGCGATTTATCAGTCACTGCGACAGACTGGTTGTAACCATCGATCTACCTTCTATTTCGAGACACAATTCAAACCTAGAGAAGCATAAGCTCGATGTGGCTATGGTATTGCGAGTACTACGCCAGTGCTTGGCTTCAGATAAGGTGCTATTAGTTCAGCTTGTAGGTGCTAAGGAACAACACATTTACTCTAAACCAACCCAGCTTCTTGTCCAAGAAACAGGGCTGTTCTTTTCCTAGATAAATCAATCGTTACACCTGATAGCGAGCCAAGAAGAGCTCGGCAGTAGACAGCGCAAGTTGCTGAGCAACTTCGTCGGGCAATGTATCCGTCATTCCCATCAATTGTGGCCAAAAGCAACTACCTTTAATTAGGCTATGCAACTGAACGCTTGCCACACTAATATCTGGAATAGTCAGTTGTTGTTGATCATTCTTGTGCTCTAACCATTTGTATAAGGCAGTTTCTTGCTTCGACATTTTATCCGCTTGGGCTTTCAGTTCCTCTGGTCGATAAAAGTAATGTCCAAACGCAACCTTCGACAAATCAATATAAGCAGGATTGTTCAAGATACCTATCTCATGCGACAGTAAATAGACTAGTTGTTGTTTGAGATCCATCGACGCCAAAGGTTGCAAGTCAACATCCATCATAGATTGTCGCCACAAATCCGATAGCAAACTCATAACTAATACTTCTTTTGACTCGAAGTGATTATATACCGTTCGTTTCGATACACCGGCCATCGCCGCGAGTTTATCCATACTAGTATTATGTACGCCAAACTCGTGAAACGCGTGTTTAGCCGCCTCAATAATTGCCTCGCGCTTCATCTCGCTTCGCGTTTTTTTCTTTTCTGTCATTGGGTTACTCGACAACTCAAATTTTTCTTCCCGTATCTTACACTAATCAGTTTACTTTTTACATTTTAAAAGTAAACTACACTGGTCAGTTTACAAAAGACTTCAGCTATCGATCTCATTACAGCCAGTCTTTTAATCGCGATAGGAAATATCATGAGAAAGTCACTAATCGCCTCAATAGGAGTTCTAGCAATGAGTACCACTGCCTTAACCGCTTGCAGCAACACAGAGAAAGACCCCGAGCGTTATCCAGATAAATACGTCAATACTGAGTTGGAATACCAATCGAGCTTTAGCGACATCGTTAAGATCATGAAGTCTTATTTCACCACTGAGCGCGATACCCCAACTCCGACCTTCGACTTACCTGTACATGTGATGACATCAGAACAATTGTTGAGTGAGCAACAAGATGTGGTTTATCGGCTTGGACATTCTAGCGTTATTATGAAGCTAGATGGCCAGTTGGTCATGGCAGATCCAGTTTTCAGCGATAGAGCATCTCCGGTGCAATGGGCTGGGCCTAAACGCTTTCATAAGACGCCAATATCCCTAGAAGATTTACCGCAGATAGATGTGGTTATCATCAGTCACGACCATTACGACCACTTAGACAAAGCCTCAGTCAAAGCACTGGTAGATAAAGTTAATCACTTTGTTGTGCCACTAAAAGTAGGTGATTATCTTGTCAAATGGGGAGTACCTAAAAACAAGATTACCGAACTTGCATGGTGGGAATCGCATGAGGTCAACGGTATCACATATACTCTGACACCGACTCAGCATTTCTCTGGTCGTGGCTTAACGGACCGTGATTCTACCCTTTGGGGTAGCTGGGTCATTAACAGTCAACAAGCCAACGTGTTCTTTTCTGGAGACTCTGGTTACTTTGGAGGATTTGCTGAAATTGGCGAGAAATATGGGCCTTTTGATTTTACTATGATTGAAACTGGCGCCTACAACAAGTTGTGGTCACAAATCCACATGTTCCCTGAAGAAAGCGTGCAAGCCCATATCGACGTCAAAGGTAAGGTCATGATGCCTATTCACAACAGCACTTTTGATTTGTCCATGCACGATTGGCATGAACCGATGAACAGAGCTCTTGAGATAAGTCAGGAACGTGGTGTAACTATGGTCTCGCCAGAGATTGGACAGCGTTTGGAAATTCACAATCCAACGCCAGTTAAGCAATGGTGGAATCAATGAAGCTAATTCATTCACTTCTGATAGGTGGACTACTGATAGGCTCCAACGCCTTCGCCAATACTGAGGAAGATGTACGATATCTGATCAATCAAATGCGACAATCTGATTGCGACTTCATACGTAACGGTGATAGCCATAATGGTAAAGAAGCAGCAGAACACTTAACCCGAAAATGGAACTACGCTAAGGATGATGTAGCCTCTATTCAGATATTTGTTGAAGAAGTAGCGTCGAAAAGTTGGTTCACCGGAACACCCTACTACGTTATCTGCCAAGGTAAACAAACTACAAGTGCTGACTGGTTAACTCAGCAATTGAAACTGAAGTAATATTCTTTTGATTACTAGGCGTTTGGTTGAAAGCCAAGCGCCTTTCTTATACCCACTAGCCCTAAGATCCACCCTGACTCACACAATAGAGATGTCTACTTTTCAACCA
Source organism: Vibrio sp. CyArs1 (assembly GCF_022432925.1). Taxonomy (NCBI): domain Bacteria; kingdom Pseudomonadati; phylum Pseudomonadota; class Gammaproteobacteria; order Vibrionales; family Vibrionaceae; genus Vibrio; species Vibrio sp. CyArs1. Next base: position 924,596 of record NZ_JAKRBO010000001.1, read on the forward strand.
TAAATCGATACATAATTTTAACAATTAAAATTTTTATACATTTTTATTGCATAAATAACACTTCTGATAGTATAGTTCACACAATGATTTTTAATGCAGTAAATCAGCATGGGTATTCAAGCAAACAACCTCAATAAGTTCTACGGCACGACTCAAGTTTTGCACGATGTCAGCTTTCATTGCGGCAAGGGTGAAACCTTGGTTCTCTTAGGTCCTAGTGGTGCTGGTAAAAGCTCTCTACTTCGCTTGTTAAATTTGCTGGAAATGGCAGATGGCGGGGCGCTCAGTATTGCGAACAATGACTACGACTTCGATCAACAAGTATGTGAAAAACAAGGTTTAGCACTTCGTAAGCAAGTCGGGATGGTTTTCCAACAGTATAACCTTTGGCCTCATATGACGGTAATGGAGAACTTAATTGAAGCGCCCACTAAGGTAGCAGGCGTCTCGAAAGAGCAAGCCACACAAGAAGCCTTAAAAATGCTTTCTACACTTCAACTCGCTGATAAAGCCGATGCGTGGCCACTACAACTATCAGGTGGTCAGCAACAGCGCGTTGCTATTGCAAGAGCATTGATGATGAAACCTGAAGTCTTGCTCTTTGACGAACCAACAGCAGCGCTTGATCCTGAAATCACAACTCAGATCGTCAATATTATCAACGAATTGAGTGAAACGGGCATCACTCAAGTGGTTGTTACACATGAAGTTGATTTTGCGAAGAAAATTGCCAGTCATGTTCTTTATCTCGAAAAAGGCCGAGTCATCGAACATGGCACAAAAGACGCATTTAAAAACCCAACTACTCAAGCTTTTGCTGACTACTTAACACACTAAATAACAATGGAGATTGCCTTCATCGCAATCTGACAAGGAGAATTATTATGAAAAAGATGTTACTTGCTTCACTGATTGGTCTGGCTTCTACCGGCGCAATGGCACAACAAGAAATCAAATTTGCAATGGAAGCGACTTACGCGCCATTCGAATATGTCGATGAAAATAACCAGATCCAAGGTTTTGATGTCGACCTTGCTAACGCGCTATGTAAACAGATTGAAGCCAAATGTAGTTTCCATAACCAAGCCTTTGATAGCTTAATTCCTGCACTTAAGTTCAAACGCTACGACGCAGCGATTTCTGGTATCGACATTACTGAAGCCCGTCAGCAGCAGGTAAGCTTTACCAATGCTTATTACGACAACTCAGCGGCTTTCGTAGCGATGACAGGTAAGGTTGCATCACAAGCAGTACTAGAAGGTAAGCGTGTAGGTGTTCAAAACGGTTCAACGCACCAAAGCTACCTATTAGAGCAAATGCCAGGTGTAACAGCCGTACCTTATGGCAGTTACCAAGATGCGTTCATCGATATGCAAAATGGTCGTATTGACTCTGTATTCGGTGACACGGCAGTTGTCGCAGAATGGTTTAAGAAAGACGACAAACTGGCTTACGTTGGTGACCAAATCACTAACCAAAAATACTTTGGTAATGGCTTCGGCATCGCTGTAAACAAAGACAACCAAGCATTGGTTGACCAGCTAAATGCAGCACTTAAAACAGTAAAAGAAAACGGCGAATACCAAGCTATTTTCGATAAGTACTTCGGGAATTAATATGGGTTTAACGGGTTACTCAGCGTCACTCGTACAGGCAAGTTGGGTAACCATCCAACTTGCTTTCGTCAGCCTTTTGGTTGGCTTAGTACTGGCGATCATTTTTGCTGGTGGCGAGATGTCTCGTCACAAAATCATCTCTTGGCCAACCACGGCAATTGTCACCATTATTCGTGGCTTGCCAGAACTTCTAGTCGTTCTGTTTATCTTCTTTGGTTCTACACAAGTCTTGTTTTTGATTACGGGAGATTTCATTGAGGTTAGCCCGTTCTTAGCAGGTGTCATCGCACTCTCGTTGATTTTTGCCTCTTATGCAGCACAAACCATTCGTGGAGCACTAAAGGCAGTACCCAGTGGCCAGCGAGAAGCTGGCAGTGCATTAGGCCTAAGTCGTGCACGTGTTTTCTTTAGAATAGTGCTGCCACAAGCGGTTAAGCATGCCCTACCCGGACTCACCAATCAGTGGCTCGTACTATTAAAAGATACTGCTTTAGTCTCACTAATTGGCGTTACAGACTTAATGAAACAAGCACAATTAACCTCTGCGGCGACACATGAAGCGTTTACTTGGTATGCGACAGCAGCGGCGATTTATCTTGTCATCACATTGATTACTCAAAAAGCAGTAAAAGTACTAGATAAAAAGTTCTCCTCAAAAGAAATGGCCGTCGGTAGCAAAGGAGTCACAGCATGAATCAACAACATGTTTGGCAAATGGTCGATGGCTTGCAAACAAGCCTACAGCTTACTGTTGTAGCACTAATCGTAGGCTGCCTGCTTGCGTTGCTGATGACACTTAGCTTGATTCTTCGAACGCCAGTAGTTCACTGGCTAACGCGTGGTATCATCACTCTTTTTACTGGTACACCGCTATTGGTTCAGATCTTTCTGGTCTACTACGGACCGGGGCAGTTTGAAGTCATTAGAGAAAGTTTTTTGTGGACATGGCTAAGCCAACCTTGGTTCTGTGCCATGCTTGCCCTTGCACTTAACACCGCGGCGTACAGTACTCAACTATTTAAAGGCGCGTTCAATGCTATTCCATCAGGTCAATGGCAGGCATGTCGTGCGCTAGGGATGGATATGAAAGCAACGCTACGTGTCTTGCTTCCGTTTGCGATTCGCCGAGCGATCCCTGCTTACTCGAATGAAGTGATCTTAGTATTTAAAGGCACATCGCTGGCCAGTACCATCACTATCATGGATATCATGGGCTACGCACAGCGTATCAATGCTCAAACTTACGACACACTCGTCGTCTTTAGCGTGGCAGGGCTTTTCTATCTTGGGGTAAATGGCATTCTTACTTTGATCTTTAGGCAAGTTGAGAAAAAAGCTCTGGCTTTTGAAGCGGCACGCTAAATCCACTGGCGCTGAAAAAGAATATCACCTGAAAAAGTGGAGCAAGCGCTCCACTTAAATCATGACTTTCAGAGAGAATACCAACACATCTGTAAACAGGGCAGTTTCAAATCCCAAATGCTTATAATGTAATGTTAGAGTCGGAGCAAACACTGGAGTGATACCACCAAGCTGTACGCTGTTCTGCTCTTTTGTGTATCCTGTAATCCCCCCCAATCTTATGCCAACTTTTGCCCAAGGCGTCCAGTCGAACTGAGGGTGGTAAGACAAGATATACGAACGCGTATCGAAACTGTTTAGTAGCGTAAATGCTTCCCATCTTTTGTATCGAACACCAACGATGTAGTTATCTTGGTTTCTGCCCGTAGACGTTAAGTGCTCAGTCCAACCCGCAAAGGTAACGTCAACACCACCTTTCCATTCATCAGCCTTATGATTTTCTTCTTTGACAGATTTTTCTATCGCAAACACAGTAAAGCTAGTTGCGATAAGAACAATGAGCAACACGATGCGGCGTACCATACCAGTTTTTCCGAATACAACATGGGGAACGCTATGCTACAAAAAGTCTACTCGGTTTATTGTCTGTTATTGTATGTTAATGTCGCTATTATCAGTACTAACATCGACTATTTACATGTCTTGTTAAGCACCATTTCAATAAAGCATTTTCCTTCACTGTTAATACATAAGATTTGTTCTTTATCTTGAACCACTTGTACTTCCGTTGGCATTAAAACGGGCTTCTTGAATGCAAAACCCACATTACGAAGAGCGGTTGAATCGTCTCCAGTTGTCAAAAGTTTAGCCACCATATACATCCCATGAATGATCGGCCTATTAAATCCAAATAATTTAGCTGACCATCGAGCCAGATGGATTGGATTATAGTCTCCCGATAATTTTGCGTACTCTCGTGCTTGGCTGACGCTAACAGTAAACGTGGCTAGTTCAGGCAACGAGGTCGACAGCGCAGGGGGACTATTCTTAGATCTCACGTTTTTGCGTTTAATCGGCATCAAGTAACCAGATCGATACCTCGCAATCATCTGTCCTGAGCGATAAAAAGCTCCATGCAATTCAAAACTCAATCCACGGTCAGTTTTTTGCTCTGCTTGTAACTCCAGTTGAAACTCGTAACTTTGTTCACCGTCGAGCTCATCAAACTGCTCAAACTCTATATAGGTATGAACTAACCCTAGAGGACGAATAGAGGTATTTGGATGAGTGAACAGTTGCAATTGCTCATTTTGAGTGGCAACAAATAGAAACGGTAATGGTACGGAGCCTTTGCTAAAGCCGAAGTAGTCCTTATAACGCTGAAGCTTTTCTGAATCAAAATGGAAATTTGAATTGGTTAGCGATAGCGGCCCAATACAAGTAATAGCATTGACATCAATTCGTTTCAGTAAGGCTTTGAATAGTAGAGTGGAATATCGACTGGAGCGAGAAGCATCAATGTGCATTGAAAGTACCGTAAACGTGGCAGTTACTGATTGAGCCTAGTTTACCTTGTCTTGCTCCAATGCAATAGCGCCTCTAATATGAGAGGCGCTAGATGCCATACCTGGTTGCCGAATGATTATTTCGGCTCGTTCATCTTGATAACCAGTTTACCGAAGTTTTTACCTTCCAATAAGCCCATAAAAGCTTCTGGTGTATTTTCAAAACCATCAACTAGGTGTTCTTTATACTTGATTTTACCTTCTGCAAGCCATTGTCCCATCTGAGATGCAAACTCATCATAACGGTGTGCGTAGTCATCAAAAATGATGAAGCCTTGCATCTTGATTCGCTTAATCAGCAAAGTTGCTACCAACATTGACATGCGATCAGGCCCTTCAGGTAATGACGTTGCATTGTATTGAGAAATCAAACCACATACAGGGATGCGCGCACCCGTATTTAACAATGGCAACACCGCATCGAATACTTTACCACCAACGTTTTCGAAATAGACATCGATGCCATCACCGCAAGCTTCAGCAAGTTGCTGCGCCAGGTCATCTGATTTATGGTCTAAACACTCATCAAAACCCAGTACCTCTTTTGCGTGCTGACACTTCTCGGCACCGCCCGCTATGCCGACGACTTTGCAACCTTTCAGTTTCGCGATTTGACCTACCGTTGCACCAACTGGTCCAGTTGCGGCAGCCACAACCACAGTGTCACCCGCTTTAGGTTGACCAATATCCAAAAGGCCCATGTAAGCGGTAAAACCAGGCATCCCCATTATACCAAGTGCAAATGAAGGATGACTTGGGTTCTTACCCAGTTTCACTAGCCCTTCACCATTAGAGATGGCGTAATCTTGCCATCCTGTATAAGCCAGAACCCAATCGCCTTGCTCAAAGTTTCCATTGTTTGATTGCTCAACCTGACAAACCGTTGCGCCGACCATGACCTCATCCAAGGCAACCGGATCCGCATATGACTCTGCAGCACTCATTCGACCTCGCATGTAAGGGTCAAGAGACAGATAAATCGCTCTCAACAGCATTTCCCCATCTTTTGGCTCAGGAATTACCGCCGACTCCAAACGGAAGTTCTCATTTACCGGTGCACCCACAGGGCGTGAAGCTAAGACAATTCTTCGGTTATTTTCTTGTGACATCTTGATTCCCTTTTGTTCCTTTGCTTTAAATATTAGACCAGTCGTCTAGTTTTGTTTGATAAAAAAACCTGTTGTATAAACAGGTTATAAATTAATTATTTATGCTTTAACAGGTGCTCGGTCATTGATAGAGCTACCCTTAACTGTGCCGTGTCTTGGCTGAGCTTACTCAGCAGACTTGCACCTAACCATTGTTGGTAGACGGTACTGGCAGTGCTTAAGCTATCTTGAACAGTAATAGAGCCATCCTCGATACCTAACTCAATACACTTTGCAATTGCTGCAACGATTCGCCCCGCTCCAGTCAGTAGCTCCGAACGCATGGTTTCAGACAAATCAGAGACTTCAGCACCTAACTTAACTACTAAGCATTTATGTGCATTGCAGCGTCCCGCTTCAACATCAAGCCAGCGATTGAAATAGCTCATTAAACGTTCATAACCGGTGCCGTTTTCACTACAGAACAGAGCTTCAATACGTTCCATATAGCCTTCAAAATAACAGGCAATCAAAACTTCTCCGAAGTGCTCTTTAGACTTAAAGTAATGATAAAACGACCCTTTCGGTACATCTGCTGCTCTCAATAACTCCGACAAACCCACCGCAGTAAAGCCTTTCGATAGTATTAACTGATACCCCACATCAAGGATATGCTGTCTTGTTTCGTTTGTTTTTGCATTCATGCCGCTACCATACAAACAATTAGACCAGTCGTCTAGTGATTTGTAATGTAATCATCTTTCACAGTTCGGTACAAACGTATTGTTACTGCAACCACAGTGACCCAAGCATGACTTACCTTTGTTTTTTGAGTTACAATCCCTTTCAATCTGGCATCTTCAGAAAAACGAGGGAATGATGAAAAAAATCGTATTGATGTTTTTGCTCACTTTGCCGCTGATGGCTTGCACTGAAGTCGGCAGCGAAGCGTGGTGTAAAGACATGAAAGAAAAACCAAAAGGCGACTGGACAGCGAACGAAGCGAGTGATTACGCTAAACATTGTATCTTTTAGTCAATCTGACTGAACCAAAATAGCCTTAGATAGTCCCATTTAAAAAACAATGGGACTTCAAAATGATACGCTCACTTATTGTCACCTTAGCGTGGCTCTCCTTCTCTACTCATGCCGCAGTTAAGTATCAAATAACTACTCACGACGCCGACTCAAAGCAAGTTACGATTCAGGCGGATACCTCTGACATTGGAACATTCCAACTTTCCAAGCCACGAACCACCAGCCCGTCAGATGTCCCTGACATCCAGTGCCTCTCAAACAGTGGACAAAGTACAACCGTCAGTTTTGACTCTCCTACTTCCTATCGCCAAATATCCTGGATTGTCAGATTTGAAGCAAAAACATCTGACGAATTCGAACCTGCACAACAAGTTAATACCTATGAGCCAAATGAAGGCTGGCACTTTTTGAGCGAGTGGAACTCGCTGCCCACCATTCAAGGGCAAGACATTGAAGTTTGCGACCCAAACAACGTCTGCAGCGCTATGCCTAACTCAGAGCAGCCGCCTCTTTTTGTGGTTTGGGGTATGCCCTATGAGCGTATGAATATCGGTTCTTCTACCGTCGTAGTGAAAAGTAATGCCTTGCCGTTACTTAAATCTAACGGTTCATGGTTGCAAAACTTAACGCATCAACTGAATTATCTGAGCACTGTCTTTAATGACAAACAACCACATCAGTGGCAGCTCATCTATTTCTCTAAAGACAAAAGCCAACGCAACGTTTCAGGTGCGGCTGGATACAATATCCTTTTAAGCAATGTGCTCACTGACAAGGGGGCTTTTGCCAAGGACAGTATGTTTCATCTTGCAAAAGTGATAGCCCATGAGTCAGTTCATTTCATGGGGTCTCGCTCATTACCCGTATGGGCAGAAGAGGGGTTAGCTGAATATTACGCTATCAAATCCCTACAATTTACCGACTTAAGCAACAAGCCTTCGCCCGTCAAAAACTGGGAAAAGGCATCGAAAGAGTTTCAGCACCTTGGAAATGTAGGATTGATAGAAGCGGGTAAAAAAGTATCCATCGAGAACGACATGCAATATTACCCGTTGTTTTATGTTAAAGGTCCCGCGTTCTGGCAAACGCTCGACGAGCAACTACAAGCGAATCAAAGCTCTCTCGATACACTCATCCCATTGTTACAAACAGGCAACGACTTCAACCTTCCGGATGCCTTTGTAAACCAAGTCACCGGTATTATTGGAAACGATAAGTGGCAGGAAATTAGCTTAGCCTACTTGTAACTTTAAAGTACAATACAACGTCTTTTTGATATGAGAAAAAACCATGACAATCAATAGAATAAACCCAAGTAAACGTTGGTCTGATATCACTGTATTTAATGGAATCGGTCACTTTGTGGAAGTCGCAGAAGCGGACACCTCTGCCGACGTAAAAGGTCAGACACAACAGATTTTCGAACAAGCAGAGCAGATGTTAACGCAGATGAACAGCGATAAATCACGCATTCTATCCGCAACCATCTTTCTTACTGACTTTGCCAATTTTGATGCATTTAACGAAGTATGGGATGAATGGTTTGCTGAAGGCACTGCACCAAGTCGAGCATGTGTGAAAGTAGAGCTCGCTGACCCTAACTTGCTAGTTGAGATTGCGTTTGTTGCAGCTGAGCGTCAGTAACTTGGCTCGAGTTTGAATGCTCAAGTAAACATAGTTGGCAAAAACGCCTGATGACGTTTATCAGGCGTTTTAGTTTAGTCTTATAACAAGCTGATTATTGAATCAAGTTAACGTAATCCAATGTATAGAACGGAACAGCAATCATAACCAGCGACCAGACGACAAGGATGACATGAAGCACATCATTCTCAGAGAACCAGATTTTCTTCTGTTTCCAAAGAACCTCACCGATACCCATTTTCCAGTACTTATCATAGAAGTAGTAAGAGGCATAAATGAGCGCCCATGAAATCATGCATAACAAATCGTAAGTCGCGCCCGTTTTGATGTAGCTAACAGTATTGATGAAAATGAAAGCGATGAAGCTTGGCAAAGATGCGAACATCATAAACTCAAACGTGATGACCGACTTAGTTGCCGTAAACGCTCCCCAGAACGTAATAATGGTGTAGCCAACCGTCATTAATGCGGCATACCAAATGAAGATATCGAACCAAATTGACTCGGGAGGTATTGAGGAGTAGGCAATCGCAACTGTCATTGCATTCATACTAACTTGTTGGAAGATAAGATAGATCACTTCCCACCATGTCGTCCACGAACACTCTTCTCTGTGCTTGGCCTTAAGCTCATAACCGAATGCCTGATAACTGGTACCAGCGATGATCGCGCCAACGCCCCAAAGGATCATCGAAATCCCCCACCAAATACGGGACATTTGACCATCTTGCATAACAAGGAATTGAACACCAACTAGCGTAACGATCACACCGAGTAAATATACCCAGAATGTTGATGAAGGCTGACTAATATCCAGCTCTTTACCAAGAAAATTGAATCGTACAAGCGGCTGCTCTTCCCCCCAGTTCTCCTTAGTCAAAGTTGGGTGCTTGAGCTCGTGAACTTTCTCAAAAATAGACATCTTAATTTCCTCTCAAAAAGGCCGAAGCATTGAGAGCCCCGGCCAGAATAAATTAATCTTCGTGGTCAGGGATAAGGACAAGCTTACCTACATGTTTGCGACTCTGAAGTTCCTCTTGAGCTTCAACGATTTGAGAAAGCGAGAATGTTTTAGAGAGCGCAGGTTTGATCTCGCCTTTTTCAATCGCTTCGATCAAACTTGGAAACACAGGTTCATCCCAACCAGTACAACCGATAAGCGTTAGATCTCGTAGATACATGGTGCGAAAATCAAGTTCTACCAAAGGTCCAGCAATCGCACCTGAGGATGCATAGCGGCCACCACGTTTCAGCATTTTTAGATTGTTTGCGAAGTTTTCGCCTGCAACGTTATCTATAATGATGTCTACTGACATTTCACCAAGAACCTCAAGTGCATGTCGGCCAAAATCAATCACTTCATCCGCACCATATGAACGTACACGTTCAATTTTATCTTCGCCTTCTGCAGCACCAATGACATACGCACCACGACGTTTCGCAAGTTGCACTACAGCAGAACCAACACCACCTGAAGCGCCCGCCACATAAACGCGGTCACCTGCTTTCACACCAGAACGTTGCACCATGTTTTCAGACGTGCCATACGCACACGGAATTGTGCCTAACTCAGCATCACTCCAGTCGCATTCCACAGGGAAGACTTCCGTTGCCGTTATTTTCACGTACTGAGCAAACGCGCCATCAAAATCAGAAGCCATCCAGATATTCTCTTTAGAATCGAAGCCTTCGTGACGAATACATGCGCGAATAAGTACACGTTTCCCAACCAAGTGTTGGTCAGCTTCATCCTTGGCTTCTACGACCAGACCTGCGCAGTCCGTGCCTTGAATAAATGGGAATGGCGTTTCTGCGTTCCAGCCACCGTCTTTCTCTTCAGCCGCATCACCAATCTCATGCTCATCGTCAGATAGGTTGTTCGTGCCTTGTGTCACCTTCTGTGAATACCAACCCAGTCGCGTGTTGATTTCGGTATTATTCACGCCAGCTGCAAGTACTTTAATAAGCACTTCGCCTTCACTGATAACCGGCATAGGAACATCTTTGTATTCCAGCATCTCGTAACCACCATTGCCCATAGTGACCACTGCCTTCATTGTTTTGTCGCCTTCTTTAACTTCAAAACGATTCTTGTCTTTGTTGATATGTAAATTAACTTTCATGTGTTTTCTCTCTAATCATGATGATGGCAGCTCAACGCTGCGAGCTTGTGTAGTTTTGGATTGGACTTCTGCTTTCTTAGTCATGTTATTGAACGCAATTGCGATGACAGCGCCAATAACGCCAAAGATCACAGTGACCACAAAGTAAGCGCGATAGCCGCCTTCGTTGCCGAACATGCTCCATAGGACACTGTTCATTTGAGGAATAAAAATATCTGGTAGATAGCCAATTAGGCTGATAACACCGATTGCGGTACCAGTAAGTGCTGTTGGGATTTTTGCCTGACCAAGTAAAGACCAGTATGTGCCGCGAATAACATAGACAAACACCGCCGTTAGAAGCACTAGGCCGCCGATAACTGTAGTGCCCGCAGAGTTGGGAACCATGGCTAGCGAAAATAAGCATATACAAGCTAGGATTGAGCCAGACGCGACCGTTGTCGCTTTGCCAATTTTATCTGCTAGGTAACCGCCTAAGAAGCCGCCAATTGGACGCATCCAAAGCACACCTACCATCATTGAACCTACCGTAACGGCACTCATTCCGAGGTTTGTCTGAAGGTGACCACCGTAGTAATAAGTTGACCAGAAAACCGTGTAGCCACAGAAAATAATCAGACCTTGGAGCCAGACGAACTTATTGCGGATGATTTTAGATACATCAGCCATACAGAATTTTTCGTCTTCCCCAGCTTCTACATTGCGATCTTCCGCTGGCTTTACAAACAAAGCCACCAGCACTGCAATAGCGACTAGCGCAATCACATACATGTAGATAACAGACTTCAGAGCTGTCTCTTTATCTGCCAGCGCAACACTTTCACCAAGTGTCGTCGTGAACAGAGCTAGAGCGATACTACCCAGAGCTGCCTCGACTAGACCGCGCCCTCCATCCAAGAAGCCAAAGAAACGACCTTCTTCTTCAGGTGTTGACAGCATTTTGGTGAGCTTCATATGAGCTGACCAAAAAGTAAGTACCGCGAAGATACCCCAAACAATAAAGCACCCTACTACGCCACCAAATTCAGGTGTTTGAGCAAACCAAAAACCACCTGCCGCAGTACCTAAGCAACTTACGACCAATAATGATTTAGCACTGAACTTATCGCTCAATACACCACTAGGGAAATAACCTGCGATAAATACCAAACCAAGAATGGAGTAAATATTGTTTAGGTCGGTAACACTCATTTGGAACACTTCAAGAATTGTTTCTTGATATTGCGCTTTTAAATAAACCAAGGGAAATACTGCCCCGGCGGCTAATATTACGAGCGCGAATTGGAAATATCGCGCCAAATTGGACTTATTCATATTATTACCTTTTGTTCATCGGTTATGAGCGTCAATTAGTCAGCACTAATTGACGCGTTTATTATTGGATTGGAGTTAACTTATTATTAGAATTGGTTAAATACTGTTTCGACCGCAAATGCGCCAGGATCTTTGGTTCCTGATAAGCTGTCGCTATTCAGATATGAAGAACGGCCAGCGTTAGCATTTGTCATATTAGCGGTCGCTTCTGCGCCCGCTTTTGCTGCTTTAATTGCTGCATCGAACCCTTGCTCTACCCACTGATTTAAAGCGGGGTAAAGGGCATCAATCATGGTGCGGTCGCCTGGTTTGGCTCCGCCATATTTCATCATCTGATCAAGACCCGCTTGCAAAGCTTTTGGTAATGAGCCATTAAGGTCGTAGTCACGACCAGCTGAAGTAAACAGAATAGAGAGCAACACGCCAGAAGAACCGCCCATCACAGACGTTAAGCAATCGGCAATCGCTGTCATCAATTTAGCGATGTCTTGAAGAGGTAGCTCCTTGGCCTCCAGTTTAGCCAGCACTTTGCTCGCACCAGCAGAGAAGGTGGAACCTGTATCGCCATCACCAACGATCGAGTCTAGATGATTCAACTGTGACTCAATGTTGATAATAGAATGGCAGACTTTTCTCAGCACCAACGCAGTTTCTTCATCGTAGGAAGCGGTATATTCCTTCTTAGTCACTCTGTTTTCGCAAGCCAAAGTTGGCAACTCACGATGTGCAACCATACCTGGCCAGGACTCTGTCTCTACATCAGCAATAAGTGCTGGCTCAATAGTTTCTGAAAGTTGAATCGTTGAAATCGAAAAACCTTTCATATCAACCGCAGTCATTAGCGCACCACTTACAATAAACTTGGCTTTCTGACCGACTTCAGACTCCATCAGCGCTTTCGCAACAACATTCATTTCTATCGGCGACAATCCACCTAAGTTATTAAGAAGTAGCGCATTTTCCGTCGTAGGTTTCGCTTGATTTAACTTGTTAGCCATCAAAGCAACAAGCTCATTTGCTGTCGGTAGCTCAATCGTTTCAATACCCGACTCGCCGTGAATACCCAGACCTAACTCTGCTTTACCGAGCTCAATTCTGTTTTTGCTTTCTCCTGGAAGCGAGCAGCTCGTCAGAGCGACTCCAATCGATGCCGTGTTCTCATGCGCATCCATCGCCGCTTGCTTCACCTGCTCTAACGAACCCCCACTCTCCGCAACGAATCCCGCGACTTTCTGTACAAATAGGGTTCCAGCGATGCCACGTGGCTGAGGGTTTTCTGGAATAGAGATATCATCACCAACGACAATCAGGTCAACCTTGTACCCCATCTCTTTTGCTTTCTCTACAGCAAGCCCGAAATTTAAACGGTCACCAGTATAATTCTTGATAATGACAAGGCAGCCCGAGTCTCCTGTTACATGAAGGATGGCATTAAGCACAGCGTCGACACTTGGTGCTGCAAACAAATCACCACATACCGCAGCCGTAAGCATACCTTTGCCAACAAACCCCGCATGCGCAGGCTCATGCCCAGAACCACCACCACAGATAATAGCAACCTTGTCTTTTTGCCAATCGCTACGAGCAACGACTTTAATATCGTTATTGAAATCTAATAAGGTCAAGTTATTGTTTTTCGCCGCGTAAAGCGAACCAGAAATAGAATCTAAAACAAATGATTGCTTCGTGTTCAAAATAAGATCTGACATTTTAATCCCTTGGTTAATTGACGGCGTTACTTATTGGTAAATTTCCAAGTGCCGTTTAGCGTTGGAGTCATAATAAATAGCCAGATTGGAAATTAAGAAGTAATAGCGTTGAGATTGGTTTTGAATTTTGATTGTTGTTTCAATTATCCACTCATTGCTATTTTCTTATTGGGGTGACTTTTAATTTCGTCACGTTTTTTTAATGGCCGCCACCCTGTTGTTTCAACTTGAAACTCAAGTAAAAAAACAGCTGTTTCATTTGGGAACAAATCAAAATCATTGCCACTATTCCTAGCTAGACATAAGATGGTCTCAGTCCCTACAAATAGAGCGTTTAGATAAAAACATGAAACAACTAATAAATGACGTCGAACAAGTGGTGCTCGATCAAGTGGCTGGACTCACTGCCTCTCGCCCAGAAATCAAAGTTAATGAGAGTCCTCTTTACGTTTGGCATGACCTTTCACCAAACCAGGTTGCTTTAGTATCAGGCGGCGCTTCTGGACATGAACCCATGCACGTTGGGTTTGTAGGTAAAGGTATGGTAACAGGAGCATGTCCCGGCGAGATTTTCACTCGAGCAACACCTGATCAAATTTACGAATGTGCAAGTCGCGTCAGTACTGACAAAGGTGTGCTGTTTTTGATTAAGAACTACACCGGAGATGTACTTAATTTCAAACTGGCCGTAGAACTGCTGCAAGCAGATGGCATTAAAGTCGGGTCAGTTTTAATTGATGATGATATTGCAGTGCAAAATAGCTTATATACCACGGGACGCCGTGGAGGTGCTGGCACCGTTTTACTTGAAAAAATAGTTGGTGCAGCAGCCGAGCGTGGCTATTCGCTGGAACAGTGCGAAACACTAGGCCGTCGAGTGATCAATAACTGTCGGACTTTGGGGATCGCACTTAATGCCCCTATCGTGCCTGAAGCAGATAATCCATGCTTCGAACTTGCAGACAACGAAGTCGAGTTTGGAGTTGGTATTCATGGTGAACCTGGTATGAGACGCATCGAATACACCAATGCGAATGAGCTAGTCACTCAAATGTTCACAACTTTAGTACAAGACGCTCCCTATTCGCGCTTCATCAACGTCTGGGATCGTGAAGAGAGTCACTGGAACGAAACCGAGTTCACCACTGAACAATTTGAACCAGACCATGACTATATCGTTATCGTTAATGGCTTTGGCGGCACTCCAGTTTCGCAACTATACGTGGCGTATCAACAGCTTGCCAAGTGTTGTCAGCAGGAAAATTTCAACATTGTAAGAAATATGGTCGGAAGCTACTGTACCGCTCTAGATATGGAAGGTCTCTCCATTACGCTTCTGAAAGCCGACAAGGAGATGATCGAACTATTTGACGCCCCCGTAGATACGCCAGCTCTTAGATGGTAACGAGCAGCAGTAAGGATACACAACTCATGCAAATCGAAAAACAGCACATTGTTAATTGGCTTGCTTTATGTGCGGAAGCTTATAGCGAACATCAATTATTTCTCAACAACTTAGATCGCGATATTGGTGATGCTGATCATGGTAAACACCTCAATAGAGGCTTTCGAATGGTCGCTGAAAACCTACCATCGGTTGAGAAACAGAACATAGCTACGATACTGAAGAATACGGGAATGGCTCTAATGTCTAATGTAGGTGGTGCCAGTGGCCCATTGTATGGCACGCTGTTCGTTCGTGCTGCTGCAACCATTGGCAGCCGTGAGCAACTATCCTTTCAAGAGCTCCTCAATGCCCTAACCAAAGGCGTAGATGGGATGCTTAGCAGAGGGAAAGCCCGTTTAGGAGACAAGACATTATGCGATGTTTGGGTACCAACGATAGAGCGCGCTCAAATGCACGTGGCTAACGGGGTATCGATAGATGAGTTGCTGGATGATATGCTGTCTACCGCGGAAAAAAGTGCTGTATCGACGATAGAAATGCAAGCCCAAAAGGGACTTGCTAGCCACTTAGGGCAAGCTAGTGTCGGTCACCAAGATCCCGGTGCCACATCATCACTGATGATGATTCAGGCTCTGGTTCAAGCTATAAAAGAGGGTTAACCAACCACAAACGAGAAACGAGGTTGGCTAAGCACTCAACCTCGTTCCATCATACTGTTGATCTCATACTTTTTCACTTTGCGCCACAAGGTGGTACGGCCAATGTTTAGCGCTTTGGCGATGTCTTGCATGCATCCTTCATATGCTTTCCAAGCTTGAATGATCGTCTGTTTTTCTACTTCTTCGAGAGTAAGAATTGGCGCAGCGACCTCTTCATAAGTAATAGAACGCACCTTAATCTCATCCGGAATGTCGATTAGTTTTACCAGATTTGAACTTCGATTCAGCAGTATTCGCTCTATCTGATTGCGTAACTGCGAATTGTTGCCAGGCCAAGGAAAATCTAGGAGCACGGGCATGACATTCTTGTCGATATTGACCGCTATGTTATGGCGCTGCTCGTAAGTGCTGACCAACTTTAAGATCATATGCTCTAGATCGTCTTTTCGTTTTCTTAAAGGAGGTATCGTCAATTCATTTGCAGAAATATCATAGAAAAGCTGTCTCAAGAAACCGCCTTGAGACACATATTCAGCCACGTTTGATGTTGTACTGGTGATTAGCTGGAACTTTGCCGTGATAAGTCGTTGGCTATCACTACGGCTGGTCAGTCCCGTTTTTAATAGCTTCAGGAATGCTGCTTGCAATTCACTTCCAAGGTATTCGATGTTCTCTACATACAAAGTGCCGTTTTGAGCCAATTCGAATTTCGAAAGTTGTCCTTCTCCTTCATCGAATCCAAGAACATCTCTTAATTGCTGATGTGCGTTCGTCGAACGGCAATTAAACGTAATGAATGGCCCTTCTCTATAATCACTTTCGTTATGAATGGCTTTGGCAAGATCAATCTTCCCTACACCTTCTTCACCAGATATCAGTATCGGCATATCAGAGTTGATAGCACGCTTAGCTACTCTCAGCACATGTTTCATCTTTTTGGAGACAAATGGCAAACTGCTAAATGAATATTTAGCATTGTCGCCTACTTGCTGCTGAATCATATCTTTGAACTTATCTATGGGGTGGATAAAGAGTAAATTGGTCCCATCCGACATGCAGCGAAAAGTAACAATCGCTTCAATAAAGCGCCCATCGACTTCAAAAGTGGTTTTCTTACGCAGTACTGTTTCGCCTTTCTCGATTGAAGACATGATGTTTGGAGCAAAACGAATAACGTCAAATACATCTCGCTCAAGTAAGTCGTTGTTATTGATACTCAGCAGCTTCTCTGCTTGCTGGCTAGTGTAAGAAATTAAGTTATCACCATCCCAAGATAAGATTCCGTCATCAATATAATCCAATGCAGCACTATGAGCAGACTGGAGCCGATTCATGCTTTCCTGTTCATTCTGAATATGCAGTTGAAGACTCACCTCTCTAGCACATGAGGATGCAATGACCAGATTCTCCTTGTTATAGTCTTGCGCATTTCTCACCAACATTATGGTTCCACAAAGCTTGCCATATGCGTCTATGATGGGTGCTGCTGCGGTGCCTATTTCGTGCAAATCTCGTTTAAAGTGCTCGCTTGCAAAGACCTCGCTTGGCATGTTTGTTTCCATAACAAAACTAACTGCATTGGTACCAATTTTATCTTCACTTAAAAAACAGCCGACCTTAATGCCGAGCGCCTCCATCTTCGCTTCAAGCTCTTCATGCCCAATCGTGAACATTACGCAGCCGTTGTCATCGGTCACTAGCAATAGCAATTTTTCTTCGCGCAATAGATCATAAGTATCTTCAACTACCGTCGCTGCACAGTTAATAATGCGCTCGGTACGTCGTTTCAAAGAAGCTAAGGTATAGCCCGAAGCAATGTGAGGACGAGACCATTTATAGGCGCTCATCTGCTTTACGCACTTCTCCCATGATAGGAAGATAGGTGATGTAGCAAACTCAGGGGAGACCCATAAATGCTTCTGGAAAAATTCCCAGCGCTTTTTGCAATTTTCAATAGACTGCATTGAATGAGATGTCATAGGAGAAAGACCGTATTGCCGACAGTATATAAGGTTAGTGTTCTGTTTTTAGGTGTCTCAATCACAGTTAAGATACCCTATTTCCTAATGCTCAGAATTTATGCAAAAGGTACTATGTCGCTAGATTCATACATTAACAATCTACGATATCAGGGACTGGTCGACCTTTGAGGATTCATGGAGCTTGATGTCGAAAAATGGTCTTTGTAGCTCTTCCACAGCCACACTAACAAAGACGCATTCATCCCAATCACAACAAATAAAGCCGGCAAACCTCCTAAATTAGACATCATTTTTATGCCATCTACGCCAGAAAATGCCGTCATTGACCAAGCAACTAAAGCAATCACACTTCCCCATAGCACCTTTAGTTGAGCCTTCGCTTTCTTAGCTCGTTCATTGTCTTCATCATTCGATTCGATACATAAAGAAGAGATTGCCTCTGTATTCGAATCCGCAGCCGTCACATAAGCTAGGAAAGAAATAAAGATAAATAGGCAGATAAACAACATCGGCAGAGGTAACTGGTCAAGCAAGCCGTAAATTACTGCTCCGGGTCCATTCTCGTTCAGCAGAGCAAAGTAAGCGCCATTGCTGCTCATATCGAGCTCTAGAATCATTCCTGAGAATATCGCCATCCACATCATTGAGAATGTTGCGGGAATAACCAGGTTCACAATCAAAAATGTGCGAACCGTATGTCCCCTAGCTATTCTGCCTAGGAATAATGCCACGACTGGAGCCCAGGCTAACCAATTTGCCCAATAAAATACCGTCCAGCTCTTAGTCCAGCTATCTCCATCTTGAAGGTTTAGTGAGAAGCTTCGGCTTACAAACTCAGACAGATAATTGGCTAACGCTTGGCTGCCATTGTGAAAAATGACGTCAGTTGGTCCAAAGAAAAACGCGGTTAAAGCTATCACTACGAAGCTGCAAGTATTCACAGAAGATAGGCGTGCGATTCCTTTGTGTAACCCTGAAACAGAAGAGGCAACAAAACACACCACAATGGTTGCAATAACAAAGCCCAATAGCAATGCGCTATTTTCCCAGCCGGTGACCTTTTCAATACCACTAGAAAGCACTAAAGCTCCTGTTCCCAAAGAAGAAGCCATTCCAGCTACCAGAGCAAACATGGATATTGAATCAACCACGCCACCTACTTTGATCGAATATCGCTTACCTAATATTGGTTGCAGTGCCGCACTAATGGAAAATCGACTGCTTAGGTTATAGAACGCCAATGCAAACGCCAGAGCCGGAATTGCATAGATTGAAAATGGTGTAAATGACCAATGCATATACATGGTAGAAAGAGCAAAATCAGCGGCTTGCGCTGAACCTGGAAGTAGGGAAAGTGACTTCGGAGGAGCATAGAGGTGGTACAACGGCTCTGCCGTAGCCCAAAACAACATACCTGCCGCAGTGGTGGTACAAATCGAAATAGCTCCCCAACGCCATTTACTTAGTATCGGTTTTGCACCCTCACCACCTATAGTGACACGGCCTAAAGGAGAAAAGAACACCACAATACAAGTCAAGACCATCACAAATGCCCCAGCTGAAAACAGCCAATCAAATGTGTTCAAAATCCAAGCGTTGATTCTGGTTGTAATTTCTAGAAAAGCCGGTAGGTCAACAAGACTAACAAGTACCGCAACGATAAGAAAAAAGAGTGGCGGCAAAAAGATCTTAAGCCTTAATATGTTGCTCATGAATCAATCCTTTATTTTAGGATCTTCGCTGCAGGTGATTAATAATAAATGCAAATGCAAATCTATAATTATCCATGCCCTCTAGACCTCATGAATAACGGCGTGACATGACCTAGTATATCGAGCGAGAAACCCTTTAAATTAACTATTCGTTGATTTTTAAAGCAGGAAACCAATGTGAAACTTGGTTTATATATTGTGATTTATAATATGGTCTAGCTCTGTCTAAACGACGTCCAATATTACGTTCATATTATGAACTATCTACCCGCGAATAATTCTAATCGAGAGCTATCCTATTCATGAAAGCTCTATAAAAAAAGAAACTATCGACTATTTACAGCTAAAGTTTGATGGTTATGTCAATTTACCCAACAATCGGGTTACCTCTTTTGGAAACTACCAAGACGATCACTAAATTGCGCACTTCCGCCCTCGCCCGTTTCACATTGAAACACACCTCTTGCTTAATAATTCCATTTTGAAACATCCTAAAGATACGCTTACTTAAAGTAAAACCTCCGTTTTGGCAGCTTCCAAAGAATAAATAGCCCCCATACTGTGAAAAAGGCTTCTGCAAGTAGGTACAGCAGCATGGTGTCGTTGGGTTGAGACTCGATTGCAATACCAACCGTGCGAGCTAGTGCCATAAAGCCCGCCAACAGCGTGGATGCGACCACCGACACTTTCAGTGTTTCATTTTTTATGACGAGCAGAATGAGAATGATGCCGACTGCGACAGACATACCGCCGTAAGTTGCGCGTACATCAATGCTGGCAGAATAAGAAAACAGAGCGCTATCAGTGACGCGTTCGAATAGAGTGTTGGGAGAGAGTGTAAACAATACACCGTAACCAGAAAAAATCAGAGCCGTAATCCAAACCATCAATTTTGCTTGTATCATAAAAATCCCGCTAGAGCAGCTAACTATCAGAAGTGTAAGTCACATCTCTTAATAATGCGGGATTTTCGTTTTGCTGTTCGTGGTTAAGGGAGCGAATTCTTAACTATGAAACTCAAGCATACCCTCTGTTAAAATGAAATCGATGATGGTATCCAGCCCCTTACTCTCTTTAAGGTTAGTAAACACATAAGGTTTCACAGGACGCATTCTTTGCGTATCTTGTTCCATCACCTCAAGTGAAGCTCCTACATAAGGGGCAAGGTCAATCTTATTGATAACTAATAGATCTGAACGCGTAATACCAGGGCCACCTTTACGGGGAATTTTTTCTCCCTCCGCTACATCAATAACGTAGATGGTAAGGTCTGCAAGCTCTGGGCTAAAGGTCGCACTCAAGTTGTCGCCACCACTTTCAACAAAGACCACATCGAGATTTTTGTGGCGCTTTGCTAACTCCTCTACCGCTGCAAGGTTCATCGACGCATCTTCACGAATTGCCGTATGGGGGCAACCACCAGTCTCTACACCAATAATTCTATCGGGTTCCAATGCTTCTGTTCGTGTCAGGATTTTGGCATCTTCTTGGGTATAAATGTCATTGGTTACTACGGCGATATGTAACTTATCGCGAATCGCCTTACAAAGTACTTCTAGTAATGCTGTTTTGCCCGAGCCAACAGGACCGCCAATGCCAATTCGTAATGGTTGTTTGTAACTTTCCATAGTCTTTCCTATCTCCTCCGCTGTTTCCTCTAAGAACGAAACAGTCTGGTATATTGTGTTTCGTGTAGGCTGCTGGCGATGGAAACCGCAGGAGTGAAGCTGCCAATCATCCACTCTTCGGTCGCCTGTGCAATTGCTAATGTTTCAGCAAAATGGTTTGATAAATTGATAAGTGCCAACTGTCCATCGGTCTGACCTAGTGGCACCAGTTTAACGCCAGCCATCACCAAGTTTTCGGCCCAGCTCCATAGGTAGCCTTTTTTTAAGTCGGTTAACTCGATATTCCAGTACACTGCAGCGACGCATAGTCCGAGAAGCTGTGTTGCTGGGTAAGCACTGAGTTCAATGTCTGGTAGTTCAACGTCCAGACGCTTGAGTAACGTATTCAAAGCAAGGCCACGCTGCTGCTCTTCTGCCCGTAACTCTTTGGTTTCTCGACTGCTGTAGAGACGTTCCGTAAGCCACTGTATTTGTTTACTATCTTTTGACTCTACCGCCGCATACAAACGTTCAATGATGGGTAGTTCCAACGTCGCAACACTGTTAAACAGCATGTTAGCCAACCAGGTTTCCATTGATTCGCGATTTGTTACCCAGCACGCCTCTACCGCCCACTCTAATCCTTGCGAGTATGTAAACCCGCCAATCGGCAGTGATGGGCTTATCAGCTGAAAAAGTCGGTAACTAGAAACATCACCGCTAACAACGGCTGCATTTGATGTGCCTTTGTTTGACACCATCGCGTCATTTTCTGCTGCGTTTGATGCCATACATTAAGATGCCATTAAGAATGCAGAACTCAGCGCCGCAACACCAACCGCCATCCAACGTGAAGCGACTAAATGGCCAATTTGAATTCCGACAGCCATTAACACCGTCGCACCCATCGCCATTCCCATAGAAAACTGACCAAGTGTGCCTTGCGCTTCAACGCCGTGAGCGTAACCGTGAAAGAACATCATGCCGATACACAAACCAACAGCCAGCTTCACCATTTGCTGCGATGCGCTAAATACTTGCCAGATAGCCGCACTAACGACAAACAGAGAGGCGACAATGGCCATCTCCACACCAGAGACTAAACCAAACCATTTCCCGGCGAGTAAACCAGCCATAAGAGTTATCAGCGCTCCCGTAAGTAAGCCGATCTTCTGAGCTTTGTTTACCGTTAAGCAGCCGACCAACAAACCGAAGGCAACAAGCATAATAAGGTGATCAACACCTGTGATGGGGTGCAGCAAACCGCTAGTGAATGCCATTGAGTCGTGACCTGGATGAGCAAAAGCAAACGCTGGGGTTAAAAATGACAGCGCTGTTGTTGTCTTGAACACTGATTTGGCGAACTTTGATTTCATTGAATATTCCTTTTCTTGTTATTGGGCTTAATAGATATTAATTAGTGATGATGGTGATGACCGCCACTCTTGCCGCCGTATGCCCCACCTTCCGGCTCGAACGGAGCAAGCTCTACTGAAACGGTGGCGCCTAACCCTTCGACCATTTCATCCAGCACATGATCATGTTGGTAACGAACCCAACCAAACTCGACTTGTAGCGGTACATGTCGATTGCCTAGGTGATAAGCAACGCGGGTTAGCAGATGTAGGTCACTACAATAGATGGAAGAGACCTTTTCCGGCGCAGCTTTAACTTCTATGACTAAGCCGCAGCGGCTTTTTAATTGCTCACCACCGCGCAGAATATGGCCTCTGGGCAAAAACAGCCCTGCATCACGACCATCATCGAGAATCACTTTCAAACGGCTCTTGATTCGACTGTCAATCGGCAAACTCAAGAAGGCATGAGGCCGAGTCGTGGGTTGTTGGGTAATTTCTACTAGCTCTATCACTGTATTGTCCTCAATGCTTAACTGTCTGTTTTTATTAAAATAAGAAGTAGCGCTGCGCCATTGGCAGTACATCCGCTGGTTCACAGACCAACAATTCGCCATCCGCTCGGACTTGATAAGTCTGGGAGTCCACTTCAATATTTGGCTGCCAATCATTCAGCTTCATGTCAGCCTTACTGATAGTGCGACACTGTTTAGCAACACCGATGAGGCTGTCCAATCCGAGTTCCTCAGCTATTCCAGCATTTTGTGCCGCTTGAGATACAAACAACATCGATGTGTGCTGAGAAGCCTTTCCGTAGCTACCAAACATCGAACGATAGTGAACAGGTTGAGGGGTAGGAATCGAGGCGTTAGGGTCTCCCATTGGCGCCATAGCAATCATGCCACCTTTGAGAATGACACTTGGTTTTACGCCAAAGAAAGCCGGTTTCCAAAGAACCAAATCAGCCAACTTCCCCACTTCAATTGAGCCAATTTCATGAGCCATGCCATGGGTAATAGCAGGATTAATGGTGTATTTGGCGATATAACGCTTCAGTCGGAAGTTATCGCTATAGCTTGAGTCTTGCGGCAAACTGCTACGTTGTACTTTCATCTTATGCGCGGTCTGCCATGTGCGAGTAATCACCTCGCCAACTCGTCCCATCGCTTGTGAATCTGACGCGATCATAGAGAACGCCCCAAGATCGTGAAGAATGTCTTCCGCGGCGATCGTTTCGCGGCGGATACGCGACTCGGCGAAGGCAACATCTTCTGCGATCGAAGGAGAAAGGTGATGGCACACCATCAGCATGTCCAGATGTTCATCCACCGTATTTACGGTGTAAGGTCTGGTTGGATTGGTAGAAGAAGGCAACACGTTAGACTCCCCTGCCGCCTTAATGATATCTGGCGCATGACCACCACCTGCCCCTTCAGTGTGATAGGTATGAATAACTCGGTCACCAATCGCCCCTAACGTCGATTCAACAAAGCCCGATTCATTCAATGTGTCGGTGTGAATCGCCACTTGCACGTCCATCTCATCCGCGACGGTCAAACAAGTATCAATAGAAGCAGGTGTGGTTCCCCAGTCTTCATGCAATTTTAAACCAACCGCACCTGCGGCTACCTGCTCACGTAATGCCTCTGGCTGACTGGCATTGCCTTTCCCTAGCAAACCAAAATTCATTGGGAATTGGTCGAGGGACTCCAACATACGATGCATATTCCAAGGGCCCGGAGTACAAGTTGTCGCGTTAGTACCAGTATTCGGCCCGGTACCACCACCGATCATGGTAGTAACACCAGATGCAAGCGCTTCTTCGATTTGTTGCGGACAGATAAAGTGGATATGTGAATCAATGCCCCCAGCGGTAAGGATTGCGCCTTCTCCTGCCAACACTTCGGTTCCGGGGCCAACAATAATATCGACACCGGGTTGAATATCGGGATTCCCCGCTTTACCAATCGCTGCGATACGGCCGTTTTTCACCGCCACATCGGCTTTAACGATTCCCCAATAGTCGAGGATCAGCGCGTTTGTGATAACGAGATCTGGCGTTTGACTGCTAGGCAATTGACTTTGCCCCATGCCATCACGAATGACTTTGCCACCGCCAAACTTAACTTCATCACCGTATACCGTGAGATCTTTTTCAACTTCTAACCAAAGATCAGTATCCGCTAAACGAACTCGGTCACCCACTGTAGGACCAAACATCTCTGCATAGGCTTGCCTAGAAATACTCGCCATTATTCTTCCTTGTTGTTTTGAGTTAGGCGTCTTATAAACTGCCCATGACCTTACCTTGAAATCCGTAGACTTCGCGTTTACCCGCAAAGGCAACCAGCTCCACTGTACGTGATTGTCCGGGCTCAAAACGCGTTGCTGTACCGGCGGCAATGTTTAAACGAAATCCTCGCGTCACTTCACGATCAAAGCTGAGTGCATTGTTAACTTCGTAGAAATGGTAGTGAGAGCCTATCTGAATCGGACGGTCACCAAGGTTTTCAACGGTCACCGTTACTGTATCTCGCCCCGCATTGAGCTTAATATCGCCTTTTGCGGTTTCAATTTGTCCCGGGACAAAGCCCGAGTACTTTGCTGTCGACGCTGCCATAACTCCCCCGCTAAACAATTGGTTCGTGGACAGTGACGAGCTTGGTCCCATCGGGGAACGTGGCTTCAACTTGCACATCAGGAATCATCGAAGGTACTCCTTCCATAACTTGGTCAGATGTGAGTAAAGTACGTCCGAAGTCCATTAATTCTGAGACAGTTTTTCCTTCACGTGCCCCTTCTAAAATGGCACTTGAAATAAACGCTACCGATTCAGGATAGTTAAGCTTTAGCCCTTTCTCTTTACGCTGTTTTGCCAACATCCCGGCGCAAAAAATCAGCAGTTTGTCCTTCTCTCTTGGGGTTAATTCCATTTAATAACCTTATGTCGTGAATATTGAATTTAGATCAAGTTGCCCAGATTCTTGGAGGCTGAGGACAGTCGCCAGTCCAATGCTCGCGAACCAACTGCCAGATCTTTTGGAAGCACGCCAAGATCACTTCGCTCCAGTTTCCCAATGCACGAATAACCAGTAAATTTTCCAACTGGCTCGCAGCAATCAACACTGCACCTTCGTTGTGTTCTTGTTGCATGTTATTGAGCAAGGTCTGTACCAATTGGTAAAAATCCTCATCATCAATTGAAACGTAAACCGTCCCCATCATTTGATAATTCAATAAGCCTCTACTTTTCAATAATTTATCATTACCACGAACATTCAAACCTTCAGTCAGTAGCAACTGCTTATCAAGATAAACCTCTGTTTTTCCAAGCAAATGACCTGCACTATATCCCTCATTTAGTGCAGGCCGCCCAAAACAGTGCATTTCCCAGCCCAAAAACTGTGCACCACGCTCCAAATGGATTTCGGTATCAAGACGGACGTGTGCATCAGGAAAAAAGATGTTCTCTTGCGGTAGCCACTCCAAGCGAGAGCCGCTAGCAACATGCAATGTCTGCTTTTGCTTGGCGTATTTAGATTCCGAACGATAAAATTTGGTCGCTCCTGGGGTGGTAATAAGTGATTTGGCTCCTTGAATGGCATGCACACTGATCTGTAGAGTGTCTCCACCAACGACTCCTCCGGGAGGATGGAGCAAGTAGGTATGACAAGGGTTGCCCTCTGGATACAGAGGGCGCTGAATGGCGAGTGGACCTTGTTGAGAGCGGTGTTTTAATACCGTTTTATCGCCGCGATCAATAAAGGTTAAGTCGAGACTCGCTTTCCAACCAAATTGAGTGTGAGCGTCTATTACTTGTCCAAGCGAACCCTGAAGTGCCGTACTTGAATTGACGTCCATTTCTTTCTGATTTGTCGCTGGTGAACTCATACTGTGAGGTACTCCTTAATTAACGCATCGTCTAGGGTCGACATCTCACCCGCCGCAACTTGCCTGCCACGATCCAGAATGCAGAATTGGTCTCCTACTTTTCTGGCAAAAGGCAGTTTTTGCTCCACCAGCAATACTGTTAGGCCAAGCTTTTCATTCAACATTCTAATGATGTCACCAATCTCCTGGACGATATTGGGCTGTATGCCTTCGGTAGGTTCATCGAGAATCAACAGTTTTGGATTAACGACCAAAGCTCTACCAATAGCTAGCTGTTGCTGCTGACCGCCCGACAAATCGCCACCGCGACGATGTAACATCTCTTTCAAGACTGGGAATAAATCGAAAATAAATTCAGGAATGCGTCTATCGCCTTTGTCACGAATCGGCAGACCAACTTCGAGGTTTTCTTGAACGGTCAACATGGGAAATATCTGTCGACCTTGAGGAACGTAACCAATACCCATACGAGGTCGAGATTCTGCGTCATGCTTAAGTAGCGACTCTCCGTTTAATTGAATATCTCCGCTTGAGACTTTCACAAGCCCCATAACACACTGAAGTAGCGTGGTTTTGCCCACGCCATTTCGTCCCATCAGTACGGTGCACTTACCCTTCGGAATCGACATGTCCAAATCCCACAAGGTATGACTTTCACCATAAAACTGGTTCAATGACTGGATCTGCAACATATCATTCCCCTAAATACACTTGTTTTACTTCTGGATGAGATTGCACTTGATCCATGGTTCCTTCAGCCAAGACATGTCCTTGATGGAGCACAGTTACGTGACTGGCAATAGAACGAACAAAATCCATATCATGCTCTACCACGACCACCGAGTGTTTACCCGCCAGCGAGTTCAATAGCTCCGAGGTGCGATCCATTTCTTGATGAGTCATGCCTGCTACAGGCTCATCCACCAGTAACAACTTGGGGTTTTGCATCAGCAACATGCCGATCTCTAACCATTGCTTTTGTCCATGAGACAAGTTACCAGCCGTCAACGTGGCATGATCTTGCAAATGAATCAGCGTCAAGACTGACTCTAACTTGTCCTTTTGCTCGCCAGACAGTTTGGCAACAAACGTCCCCCAAACCCCGCGAACGCCGGACATAGCCAACTCTAAGTTCTGCCAGACGGTTAGACATTCAATAACGGTCGGTTTTTGAAACTTTCTACCAACGCCTGCATTGGTAATTTCAGACTCGTTCATTTTTAACAAGTTAATATTAGAGCCCAACCAGACTTGCCCTGTGTCTGGCTTCGTTTTGCCCGTGATGATGTCCATCATGGTGGTTTTTCCCGCACCATTGGGACCAATGATGCAACGTAACTCCCCCTCTTTGATATATAGGTTGAGATCGTTGATGGCCTTAAACCCGTCAAAGCTTTTGTTGACCCCTTCCACGTACAGAAGGACGTTGTGACGAGTATCAATTAGGGGGTTATGATCCGGTTTTAAAAAAGAGAACACTTCGTCTCGACGAGTCAATTCTTGAACTGAGCTTTTCAGTTGTTGGGCTCGATGCAGCGTCGTCATACTGTGACCTCCTCTGCCTTAGTTTTCGGGTTAGATGCCTTTTTGCGGATTTGTTGAACTTTGTCGGAGAAAAAGCCAATCAAACCTTTAGGGAAATACATCGTTGAGAGGACAAACAACCCACCTAACGCAAACAACCACACTTCTGGAAACTCGACCGTAAACCAACTCTTTGCATAGTTGATCACCAATGCCCCTACAATGGCACCGAACAAGGTAGCGCGACCGCCAAGCGCAACCCAGACAACCACTTCAATGGAGTTGAGAGGTGCAAACTCACCAGGGTTAATGATGCCCACCTGTGGGACATATAAAGCGCCCGCAACACCTGCTATGACTGCCGATAACACAAAGATCCAAAGCTTGATACCATCAACGTCATAGCCCATAAATCGGGTTCGTGACTCAGTATCACGAATCGCCATCGAAACACGCCCTAATCGGCTACTAATGATGGTTCGACAGACCACATAACTCACCACCAAAGCGATGCCAGTAATCATAAATAGCGCAATTTTGGTGGCATCCTGCTGTAAGCTAAAGCCCAAGATGTCTTTAAAGTCAGTGAGACCATTGTTGCCACCAAACCCCATCTCGTTACGGAAAAAAGCCAGCATTAATGCGTAGGTCAAAGCCTGAGTCATTATGGATAAATACACGCCCGACACACGAGAGCGGAAAGCGAGATATCCAAATACGTAAGCCAAAGCACCGGGCACCAACACTACCATCAAACAAGCAAACCAGAATTGGTCAAAGCCCTGCCAAAACCAAGGGAGAGCTTGCCAGTCTAGAAACACCATAAAGTCCGGTAAAATAGGATTACCATAGACACCCCGATCACCAATTTGACGCATCAAGTACATGCCCATGGCATAACCACCTAAAGCAAAAAAAGCCCCGTGCCCAAGACTCAAAATCCCTAGATAACCCCAGACTAAATCCACAGCGAGTGCCAACATGGCGTAACTGAGATACTTGCCCATAAGTGAAATGGTGAAGGTTTCAACATGAAGTGGGTGACCTACTGGCAACAAGGTGTTCGCCAGTGGCACGACAACAACAGCAACTAGGAGAGCCAAAATGGTAAGCTGACCACCCCTATCTCCCCTTAATGCCGATAGAACAAAAGATTTAGATTGCATAGTGTCAGTTATCCTTAACCTTCAGCCGCTCGCCCGCGCTGTGGAAATAAACCACGTGGACGTTTTTGAATGAACAAAATGATGAATACCAATACCAAGATTTTGGCCAATACCGCCCCAGCCCAAGGTTCAAGGATCTTATTGAATAGGCCAAGGCTTAATCCCGCAACGAGCGTTCCCCACAAGTTACCAACGCCACCGAACACCACCACCATAAACGAGTCTATGATGTAGGCTTGTCCCATATTCGGGCCCACATTGGTGAGCTGGGATAACGCCACTCCTGCCACTCCTGCTACTCCAGACCCTAGCCCGAACGTCAAGGCATCTACTCTCTCGGAGCGAATGCCCATTGCTCTCGCCATAGCTCTATTTTGTGATACGGCCCGAACCTGCAAACCCAGTGGGGTTTTCTTAAGCACCATCACCAAGCCGATAAACACCATGATGCAGAACAAAATGATGTAAAGACGGTTATAGGTAAGTGACAACATTGGGTTGACTTGCAGCGCACCTGACATCCAATCAGGTGTGCTCACTGAGCGATTAAGTGGAGAGAAAATGGAGCGCACAGCTTGCTGCAGGATCAAACTGATCCCGAAAGTCGCTAGCAAGGTTTCTAGTGGTCGACCGTAAAGATGACGAATGACGCTTCGCTCAATGGCAATACCTACTAGTCCAGAGACAATAAACGCCATAGGGATAGAAAGAATCAGCGCTAGACCAATTTGGTTTGGCATTAACTGCTGCATGACATAGGTGGTGTAAGCACCGATCATAATCAGCTCACCATGGGCCATATTAATCACACCCATCACACCAAAGGTGATAGCTAACCCGATCCCTGCGAGTACCAAAACCGAGCCTAAGCTGAGCCCGAAAAATACCGTCTCAACCCCTGAGTAGAATTTTTGACTCTGTTGATAACGGTCTAATGCGCGCTCTGCTGCACTGCGCACGAGTTCGTCACTCTCCGTTTTCAGCACTTGATTAAGCGTTGATAACACTACCGATTGTTTGTAGTCAGATAGAACATCAATGGCGGCAATCCGCTGCTCAGTGGTGTTGCCTGTTAGAGCTTCATCAATGGACAGTGCGAGACGCAACAGGCTTGCAATCTCTTGTTCCGTTTCAATACTGGCTCTTTGTTTAAGACGGGAGATAACTGCATCGTCGGTTTGCCCCACTAATGCTGTTACTGCATTTAAACGAATCGTCGCATCGGCATGATCCAACCCGAGCGAGGCAATTTCTAAACGAATTAAGCTTCGTAGCTTGTTGTTCACCCGAACTTTTTTGAACTGGCGAGAAGACTCGACAGCGAGAGTAGTATCGCTCCATGCACTGACGACTTGAGCCGCATTGCGGATATCGCTTGATAGAAATAATTGTTGGTATTGGTCACTCGATTTGTCATTGAAATAATACAGATTGCCATGTAGCCAAGCGGTTAACACAGATTTAGCGACGTCGCTGGGTTCGTGGTCCACGAGCCAAGACATCGCCGCTTGTTTTTGAGGGGTGCTTTTTCCTATGAGCACTTTTGAGAAAGACTCTCGGTCACTTACGTTTGCCAACGCGACATTCGTACTCAAAATTAAGAACACGACCACTTTCAATAATTGAGTTATGTTTTTCATGAAATGCGTCCTTTGCGTTGCCCTCTCTTGAAATACATTGAGGACAAGATCTAAAAGGTGCTTTCACGAGAAACCGTGAAAGCACCATACCGTCTAGCAACTAGTTTGCGCTTCCTGAGCACTTACCAGTTTCGACGTTGAACGCACCACAAGAAAATGGTTTAGACCAACTAGAATAGAGCTTTGCAGATTCTGGCAAGAAGTTTGACCATGCATCACCAGCCACTAAGCCCGTAGTTTCCCAAACGATATCAAACTGCCCGTCGTCTTGAATCTCACCGATCAAAACAGGTTTGGTAATGTGGTGATTAGGTAGCATAGTCGAGTAGCCTCCAGACAGATTCGGCACCGAAACACCAATTAGCGCATCTTGAACTTGTTCTGCATCCGTCGTACCCGCATTGGTTACCGCTTGAGTCCACATATTGAAACCAATGTAGTGTGCTTCCATTGGGTCATTCGTCACTCGTTTGTCACTCGCGATAAACTTCTGCCAAGTTTCTACAAATTCTTCATTTGCCTGCGTGTCGACACTCATAAAGTAGTTCCAGGCTGCCAGATGCCCGACTAACGCCGACGTATCCATCCCAGATAGCTCTTCTTCACCCACTGAGAATGCGACTACGGGAATGTCCTCCGAAGAGACACCTTGCGCGCCTAACTCTTTATAAAAGGGGACATTCGCATCGCCATTAATCGTAGAAACCACCGCCGTTTTTTTACCCTCAGAGCCAAACTTCTTAATGTCTGAAACAATCGACTGCCAATCAGAATGACCAAATGGCGTGTAACTGATCATGATGTCTTTCTCACTGACGCCTTTGTCTTTTAAGTAAGCTTCTAAGATCTTATTCGTCGTGCGCGGATAAACATAGTCCGTCCCTGCCAACACCCAACGCTCGACGTCCAGTTCGGTCATCAGGTAGTCAACGGCAGGAACGGCTTGCTGGTTCGGCGCGGCACCAGTGTAGAACACATTCTTCGAAGACTCTTCGCCTTCGTACTGCACTGGATAAAATAAGATGCTGTTTAACTCTTCAAAAACGGGCAACATCGACTTACGAGAGACCGATGTCCACCCACCAAACACCACATCTACTTTTTCTTTTTCCACTAACTCGCGAGCTTTCTCCGCAAACAATGGCCAGTTGGAAGCAGGATCGACAACCACAGCTTCTAGCTGCTTCCCGAGTAAACCGCCCTTTTTATTTTGCTCTTCCACCAGCATTAAGATGGTATCTTTTAGCGTGGTTTCACTGATGGCCATGGTGCCAGATAAGGAGTGCAATACTCCGACTTTAATCGTTTCTTCCTCAGCCACTGCTATACCCGATACAAGCGCCATTGAAGCACTCACTGCAGCAAGTTTAAGTTTGAACGTCATGTTCATGTTGGATATCTCCTTATTATGAATAGTTATGTCTAACTTTCATATTTCAAGAAGAATGCCAGATATGATAAGGATAATTACACAACCTCAACCAACTGAATATTAGGGATTTTATCTCAACCAACTCCAGATTGAAGCTTAATACTCATTCTGGCGCGCTGCATATTGGTGCAATCACAGGTAGAATTTCACCAAGTTAGCGATATCTCTCGCAATATTTATCACCTGTCTTTGTTCTTTAGCCTCAAGCTAGAAAAAGCCTCCTTGGTTAACGCTTCCATATAAGAAAAATTGCGACTAACTCGACATCTCATCTAAGGTAACTGATTGCATACCATGTTGATTCTTATTAATTTAATAAGACAGACAGCAGGGAGAAAGCGATGCAACAACAAACCTTTAGCGAATTTATCAAACGTGTTTTGGTGCTCGGCGTGCCTATCGCTTTGCAAAGCTTACTGATGAGCAGCTTGGGGTTTGTTGATAGTTTAATGATCAGTCAATTAGGTACTCAGGAAGTTGCTGCTGCAGGTATTGGTGCGAGGATATTTTGGGTTTCTATCGTTTTCATCTGGGGATTGAGCTCCGGAATGGGGATTTTACTTGCGCAATATTGGGGCGCACAAGATGAGCATGGCCTAAAGAACAACCTTGCATTAGGCACTATTGTGACCCAAATATTTGCCTTTCTCTGCTTCTCTATCTGCTTTCTTACGCCGCAGTTACTCCCGCAACTGTTTAATCCAAGTCGCGAGGTACTTGCACTCTCCAGCCAATATGTACAACTGCTGGGCATCGCAACCCTGCTATCAGGATTAGCCATTGCCGCAGATACGGCACTGCGCTCCATTGGACAAACGCACATCAATCTTTATTTGTCCATCATGGAGATTGGCCTGAACGTTGCGTTGAACTACGTACTCATCTTCGGCCACTTTGGTGCCCCAGAACTTGGTTTACTTGGCGCAGGCATCGGCAGTGTGATCGCGCGTAGTGTTCGTCTTATTGCCGTCATTACTCTTATCTATTATCGATACCCAGCACTAGCACTCCGCCTTAAGCATATATCCAATGCTTTTAAACCGTCATTGGTTCGTAAGTTTTTCACGATTACTTACCCTATTGTTGTCGGAACTTTTATCTGGTGCGCGGGGATCTTTACCTTCCACTTGATTCTTGGCCGCATGGGCGAAACCGAACTGGCGACTATGGCTGTGATTACGCCGTTAGAGTCTATTGGGCTTTCTGTGGCTCATGGTTTGTCTAGCGCTGTGGGTATTATGATTGGCAACAGTTTGGGTGCGAATCAGTTTGGACTCAGCACCGTTTACGCACGCTGGGCATTCAAATCCGCCATTCTTCTGGGCGCTATACTCGGCGCACTATTACTGATAATGCAAACTGCCATATTGCAACTCTATGGAGCGCTATCGTTAGAAGTTATCGACTTGATGACACTAAGCTTCCCAGTTGTCGCGTTGAGTATCTTGATGCGCAGCATCAACATCACCTTGATTGTGGGGATTTTGCGTAGCGGCGGAGACAACAAATTCTGTATGAATATGGACTTTGTTTGTCAGTGGGTCTGGGCAGTTCCTCTCACCGCTTTGGGTGCGATGTTCTTTGACTGGTCGTTTCCGGTAGTATTGTTAATGATGACATCAGAAGAGATCGTCAAAGCTTTCCCCGCTACTTGGCGTGTTTTCAGCCATCGATGGGTCAACAATCTGACTGATAGCGAAGTACGACCCACCGCTTAACATGCGCTTTCAGGCAGCTAACCAATTTCAAAAGAAGTCACACCAAAGGTTCTACCAAGTGCAATATCAGGACTGCCCTTGGTATACATGCGCGCCGTCTCAAAACAGGCGGTCATTTGATGATTTGATGCCAACTCTAGCGCTGCTTTATTGGTTTCAGGGACATCTAAAAAAACCGGCTGATCTGGATTAACACTCGAAGTAAGTCCAGTATAGAGCATGTTTGCAATACTCATTGAGTCAGCAAATAACGGTCCTATTTTATACCCATCTTTGCACGGCCGAATAACCCCAATACCTTTAATATCAGAAGGTGTACCAGCATATAAAGCCACACTGTTTGGCTGAAACAGCCATGATTGATAGAACGCCTCTCGATGTGACGGGAAAAAAGGGAGCAAGTAATGCTGAGCTAAATCCAAACTTACACTATGCAAAGACTTGATAGTCTCTTGATTATATGGCGATGATGCGGTTAGGCTTTGATAGCGAATATTACGGTGTGACAAGACAAATCCAGAGCGCTTGTAGTTGTCCTGTTGGTCTACGACGCCATCCAAAGCAACATTGCAACCCTCTAAATAAGCCATTCCTTTACTCCAAATTTGTATTCCATACCCTTTCCCCCGATACTCTGGTTTGACGATATAAAACCCCAAGAAGCCAAAGTTGTGGTCATATTTGATCACAGAGATACACGCTATCGGTTCACCGTCTAAACTCCCTAGCAAGAAGCCGGACGGGTCAGCAAGGAAGTACTGCTGCGCATCATTGAGCCCTGGGTTCCAACCCTCTTCCACCGCCCAATCGACCGCTAACTGCACCTCTTCCAAATTCATTTGTCTAATATGAAATCCCTTCATATTTGCACCTTTCATTGCGTCTACTGTTATAAGTAACTTAGTGGGCAATACAAACTTCTACAACAAGCTCATTGGAAGCGACTAAAGGTCATGCTAGATTTTGTGAGTCATTACCAAAAAGAACGAAAGACATGAATACATTTCCTAACTGGCTTCAAGGTGAAGTCATCAAAGACAAGGTTACTAACCCTAATATTCAGGTTGGCGACTACTCCTATTACTCTGGCTTTTACCACGGCAAGAGCTTCGAAGATATTGCAGTTCGGTACCTACTGGGCGACAAACCCACGAGAGAATTTTGGGAAAGCGGTGCTTATACCGATATCGATAAACTGATCATCGGTAAGTTTTGCTCTTTTGCGTCAGGGGCAACGTTTATGCTCGCGGGCAACCAAGGGCATCGACTTGATTGGATTTCTACCTTCCCATTCTCACAAGAAACCTTCGGTGCAGATGTCAAAGATGGCTTTCAGAAAGCGGGCGATACCGTCATTGGCAACGATGTGTGGATTGGAAGTGAAGCGATGATTATGCCTGGTGTCAAAATCGGCGATGGCGCTGTCATTGGCGCTCGTTCGGTTATCACCAAAGACGTAGAGCCCTATGCCATTGTGGTTGGACATAATACGGTGATCAAAAAACGTTTCAGCGAAGATCAGATCAATAAATTGCTTGAGATGCAGTGGTGGAACTGGCCTCTAGATACACTAAAGCAAGTTATGTCCGTAATGTGTAGCCCTGATATTGATGCGTTGTATCAATACTATCAATCACATCCAGACTTAACGCATTCATGATAACTATTCAAGTAAGTTAACTTATTGTCGCTTCATGTAAAACCTACCAGCTGCTGACAGGCGGTTAACTCCACAATCGTGAATACATAGACAATGACCTGAGAACACACATCTCTTAGGTCATTCATGAACAGAAAATTCTCCCAAAAAGCGCAAATACTCATCTTATTCTTGAGCGTTTTGTCCTCCCCTACCTTTGCTGACCCTTGGCATAAACACTTCGACAAACCGTGGAAAAAGCACAAACATCATAAGAAAGAAGTTCACATTGTGCACCACTATGAGCCTCATAGATTACCGGACTCCGCCGTTATGCTTGCCATCGCAGGGGTGACCTATGCGTTGATTGATGGCCACTACTACAAAAAAGAGAAGCACAAATACATTATCGTAGAGAAGCCACCAAAGAGGCGTTATCGACTAGGACAAATGGTGAAAAAGCTCCCTGAAGGGGCGACAGCAGTAAATAAAAGAGGACAACAGTACTTTGTTTCGAGAGGAAATTGGTTTCTTGCGGTGAGCAATGGTAAGTACGTTGTGGTTGAGCCGTAGCTCGTAAAGAAGGGGGGCTTAGGCGATACTCACATGAACTGCTTTAGGGAGTATCGCTTACTTTTCAAATCCTTGAAAGGCTGGTTACATAACCCAAGTTAGGCTAAGTAACAAAACTACAGCTGAAGTCGCAAGGTACATCGTTAGGATAGTTGCGATCTCACCTAGAGTAGAAGTTGAAGATTTTGATGCTTTTTCTACTTCTGTAGTTTTCTCAGTGTCCAATGTTGATAGAAGTGCTGCGTTCATTTTCTCTACCTTATGTAATAACATTTCAAAAGACAGAGCGAATTTTACCCATTTCGTGACGAAGGTCAAATGTTTTAAGTAATTTAATTACAAATATTTTTATGGAATCTTGATTAGTTTATCTAATCCAATCTGGCCTAATCATCGTCACCTCTTTGGATGAGCAAACCTCAGTTAAAAGCGTCTGGTTAGACTCGAAATAAACTGACGCTTTTTACTTCCATTCTGTCCATACTCCATAGAGAGAGACCAATCTCGATTGAAGTTATAGTTGGCACCCACTAACCCCAGCCACTTATCAATATTCTCTTGCTCAACCTTATAATCAATAGACTCATTGGTGCCTGGGATTGGTTGTGACCCCGAAATGGTTAAACGGCTATCCAGATAGGTTGCCCCAGCATAAATGGCAATGGATTGAGTGCCTTTAAGTGGAATTTGCTTACCAACACGAGGGGAAATATTAAGAACAAACCCTTCAGCATCACTACGACGCATATCCGCATAAGAGGCCGAAATTGGCACCGTAAAGAAGTAGTCTTTCCATCCTGAAGCTAGGATAGTACCAACGGTATAGTTGGTACCACTCAAGTCAGCCACTACTGGTACCGTTAGTGAGCGCTCTTGGAGAATACAAACAGGTTTATTAATTATTCTTGAGCAATCCTCACCGATTTGATTGAGAAAGTCGTTCCCATCGATAGTAAATTGAATATCGGCTTCACCACTGATTTTACCAACTGTTGCGAAGACATTCATAAACGGGAATACCCAAGCATCTAACTTTAACTGTGGAGTTTGTGTATGGCTGGTATTGTTATCAAACGACACGAAGTCAATCGGTACTTTGTTAGAACCTCGAAAGCCTACTTCTAAATCATTAAGCTGCATTTGTTGGAATGTATCGGCATAAATCACACTGATACCAAATGGCTTTGGCAAGCTAAACCCTTTATCAATAACATTCTGAGCATAGAAAGGCAGCGCTCGGTCCCACTTCTTAGGTGGCGCATCACTGGCAGTAATAGGCTCTTTATTTGGTACTCGATTTTCTCCAAGCCCTGTCTCTGTTAGGTCGTAGTTAACCGAAACCGACACTACCTTCGCACTACCGACGGCACCACCACCGGAACTAGAAATAAGATAGATAGGTACGTCTTCATCTCTACCTGCTAAGCTCATACTGCTAAACTGGCCATCTTCACCTAAAAACCACTCAGCTCCGACTGAAGGTTCCCAAGATCCACTGCGATATTCCTTTAATGTTGAAGCATCGTTGAAGATAGCCAACGCTTGAGTAGTACCTAGTGAAAGACCAGCCCCCACTTCGTATCGGTTGACGTTGATATAGGTTACGGAGCCATCTCGTTGGTCATAGATTGCACCAACTCCAGTACCACCACCTAAAACAGGGATCTTTACATTAGACATAGAAACAGCAGCGTAACCATCAGCATAGGCAAGCCGCTCAGGTAAGTCAGGGTAACGTTCACTGAGCTGATTAATCAGTGTATCTGATGTAGCATTAATCTCTTCGCGGGCCGCTTGGCGCTCTTCTGGAGGAATGGAAGAACTGCAACCTGCCAGTGTCAATATACTCAATGCAACAATGTATGGATATTTGCTGTGCATAGCGGACCCCAAGTCAAAAGGAGGGCAGCCTACTTTATTGTGCGCTACGTCTCATCATAAGACACCGATTCAATCAATTGTTAGTAAATATTAATAGCTTTGATTCAATTCTGTAGCCGTTCAGCGGCTGAAACAAATCCTTCGCGTGCATTTTCTATAATGGGAAAGCCATGCGCTGGTAGCAAGGTATCATAGTTCAACATCGCCTTTTCCATTAGCTCAGTGGCCGTTGGTTTAGCCATTTTTAGCCATCCAGGACCAAAATTATTCGGAGAAATGAAACCCATTTGGGGCATCACCCACTTTGCAAACCAATTGAAATATTCATCAGGTCGCGACCAGTTCTGCATACTGTCACCAGATACCAAAATACCTTTATCCCGATGCAGCAGAATCAGGCCTTCCGTGGGGGTACTGGTGGAAAACTCATGATAGGACGCACCATTAATAGGAAGATCATCACCCGACTTTAGAATTCGATCAGCACGGTAGTATTCTGCACTTTCTTCCCTTGAAAATCCTCGTATATAAGGCGCGTCCACTGACCACAAGGTTGCTCCAAACGTTTCTTTATAAAATGGGTCATCAAAGCCATGAAAGGCAGCTAATCGAATGATGTGTTTGACGTCGCCCAACTCATCTAACTCAGCGATGCCTTCGTCACTCAGTCTCACCGAGTTTATTAAAATAAGGTCTCCACCTTGTTTAATCACAATCATATTTCGACTAAAGACGAGATTAAACGGTCCCCATTTAGGGTGTGGCGCTTTCATGGAAACAGACCCTGTGACCAAATAAATATTTTCCAATACTTGAGTCAATTCACCATGGGGTAATGCTTCGGGATAGTTCATTAGGTCACCTAAATGTACAAACTTGATTTGATTATAGACAACCACTGACAAATCACTACGTTACATGACATCAAGTCAATCAATAAATCTTTATAATTCTATAGCGAATCAGTATCAAATATAGAGTAATAACGACCAATCAATGGAACGAACTCTCATCAAGAAGTATTAGTAATACTGACGGCATTCAACGCTTCTCCGAGTCACTTCTTCACTGAACTGCTCGATTTTATATTCATTGTAAATTGCCCGAATTACCAATAGGGATCATTGGCAATTAAACGCGAATACTCTAATTATGAATATTGTACCAAGACCGTTATTTTCAGTGCGTATGCTAGCCCCTAAATACTGGGGAATCTGGTGCGCCTTTGGATTTCTCGCTTTCATCGTCAATGTCCTTCCCTACTCCTTTTTACGAGGACTAGGCACTGGAACGGGATTGTTGGCAATGAAAATACTCAAGAAACGTTCCCAAGTTGCCGCCCAAAATCTAGCACTTTGTTTTCCTCATTACACAACTCAACAACGCGATTTAATACTGAGAAACACGTTTAAACGCACTGGTATCGCACTGT
Source organism: Vibrio sp. CyArs1 (assembly GCF_022432925.1). Taxonomy (NCBI): domain Bacteria; kingdom Pseudomonadati; phylum Pseudomonadota; class Gammaproteobacteria; order Vibrionales; family Vibrionaceae; genus Vibrio; species Vibrio sp. CyArs1. The sequence goes on from NZ_JAKRBO010000001.1 coordinate 963,614, forward strand.
TTGAAACGGGTATGGCTTGGTTTTGGCCTGAATGGCGACTACGCAGAATCTCTTCCGTTGTCGACAGGGAAGTCCTTTTAGATCAAGAGGCGGCGGGGCGAGGAACCTTGGTAGTGTGCAGTCATCACCTAAATCTAGAAATGACCGCTTCAATATTCGGTCAGTTTGCTCAAGGTTTTGGCGTTTATCGACCTCATTCAAACCTGGTTTACGAGTTCGTCCAACATAGAGGTCGCACCCGAAGTGGCCATCAAATGATTGACCGAACAGATGTAAGAACCATGCTTAGAGCGCTTAAAAAGGGATGCCGACTCTGGTATTTGCCAGACCATGATTATGGTCATCACAACTCAGTATTTGCACCGTTTTTTGCAGTGCAGCAAGCTGCTGTAACAGCAGGCCCCAGCGTCCTCATTGATGCCACAAACTGTGCCGTAATTTCAGGGGTTACTGTCGTACAAGATAACCATTATACGTTGCATATTGGCGAGGATTTGAGCGAGCAAATTCCAAGGCGTGACCCTGAAACTGCAGCCAAGGTACTAAACAAGGAACTAGAAGGAATGATTGAGCGCGATATTCCCGGTTGGATGTGGCTGCATAAACGGTTTAAGACGCGTCCAGAGGGCGCGAGCAGCCTGTACTCCTAACAATTGATTTATAAGAAAATAACACCTAACGGGAAAGGAGATTTGTAGTATGTTTCGAGCCCTACTCTTAATATGGAGCCTTGCTGTAACCTTACCAGTTATGTCGATGGAATATGAGACACTAAGTATCGACCAGCCAGCGATACACTATTCCGAATTGGCGTTTCCAAATAGCGATAACATCCAACCTAATCGCAGTGATTTCTCTATCAATAACTATGTTCTCATGAGTAGCGAGTCAGGAGAACGGTGGGCGGCTGTCACCGTAATCAATACTTCTTCAGCCAAACGTACTATCAATCAAACGCAGTTAGTTGCTATCTTGGCTAATGGCGAACGTATATTTGCTGAAGACTTCCATGAGTCAGTTGGTCCGAACAAAACCACTTCTCTCACCATTAACTTTGGTTGGAACAAATTTCCAATTTTATCGATCTATTCAAGACACTAAGCGTCAATTAGCCGCTTGGCTTTTCGGAAAATAAAAAACCAGTCAATACGACTGGTTTTTTTAACTTTGAACTCGTGCCCTACAGCAAAAATTAAGCGGAGAGTTTCTCGCGCTCTTTAATGATATTTTTTACCGGGTTCGCATAACTATCAATTAAGAACGGGTGAGCACCTTCTGGTAAAGCATCCAATTTATCTTGAAGCGTCGCGCGAGTCGTTCCAGTGATAAACTCATCTTCCAAACCTGCCGCCAACTTATTAATTGGAAACAGTGTGTAGTTTTCGTGAATCTGACGATCAATCTCTTCCGCAAGCGCTTCTGGCGTATCAAAATCTTGATCGATTACGTCACCAAATACAACGTGAACGCTGTCTTTACGGCCTACAATACCTTGAACGATACTCTCGATATCTTCAAATTCTCCTTTCTCGTAGTTACCATGCGTCGCTTTCTCGTAAAGCTCGTTAGCTTTCGCGATGTCACATGGATCGTTTTCATACGAAATCGAAACAGGAACAATCTTTAAAGAACGGATGTACTCAGCAAAAGGTATCTTTTGCTTACGCCCTTCTACGTGGAACATTTTAAGAATAGCTGGATCAGTAAAATCGTTACCGTCTTTTGCTCGACCTTCTTTTTGGGCGATCCAAATTGAATTGCCAGTGTCCAGTGAGTGCTTAATGTATGAAGACAAAGTGCCCAACGCCTTCATCATTTCACGAGGGCCTTTCAAGGAGCGCTTTACAATGAAGCTCTTGTTTAGACGCATTAGTTCTGTAGCGCAAGGCTTCTTCAACAGGTTGTCACCAATCGCGATACGAACTGTTCTATGGTTGCCTTCATGCAGACCATAATTGACTAGAGCCGGATCCATCGCAATATCTCTGTGATTGGAGACAAATAGGTACGACGTATTTTTGTCTAATTTGTCGAGACCTTTGTACACCACACCTTTCGTTGTCGTATCCAAGGTTTGCTCTAGGTATTTTTTTACCTCTAATTGAATAGCTTCAACGCTATCCAGTTTCGCCCACTTAAACTTCAAGTACACTTTTACCATTGGGCTCATTAGAGCTTTGAACCAAGGGGCATGATTTGAAAAGCGATGTTGCAAAATTGCATCTATAAACTCTGCATCATTAATCAAACGGTCAATCGCTGCAGGAATCTCTTCGTCGTTGTACGGACGAATATCAATATATGGGTCGTTTTGTGTTGTCATGTTTGTTACATCAAATTAAAAGCTGCACTATTCTACGCTTAGTGTCTAAAGACCGCAGCTAACTTAAGTTTATTTTTGTTAAGGTCAGACCACACTTTTGCATGATTGTTCAGCACAGCGCACATAAAAGTGCGATCTTAGGTTGGATTTGGGATTCACTCACGGTAATCTACGCGCAGTTTAACTACCAAAGACCATCATGAACCACGCCATAGACTTTCAATCCATCAGCTACGACTTGCTGACTATTACACCTCGTAAAAAGACACTACATAATCAGCTGTTCAGAGTTGAGAGTGGGAAGGTGTTGTTGAAGCTTGGAAAAAATGAATATGTCTTTAACGCCGGTGATACATTCTGGCTACCACTGGATTGTTTGATGAGTTTAACCATCTTGCCAACTAGTCACGTGAGTGTAGTGAAATTCTCTGTCAGACTAACGGATTCTTTTCCCAAGCAAGCTGGTCAGGTCAACGTAAGCACGCTTACTTCCGCGCTCTTGGATAGGCTTCTTATTGAAAGTTGTGTTGATATCACCAAGGACTTGCTTCAAGTCATTCGTCATGATGTGACGAAGCTTTCTCCAAAACTATCACAAACTCAAGAATGCTTAGCGGTAAGTCAATGGAAACCGAACAGTGAGACGATTTCTGGCGAACTCGCACTCGCATTGCTTGTAAGAGAAGCTCGAAAGCAAAGACTATCAGGGATCAAATTAGAGGCTATCTGTAACAATCTTTTCGCAGGAAATAGAGAGCAACTTCAATTACTGTCTCAAAGCTTATTGGGCAACACTGACCTCCGTTAATTGACCGCAGAGCACACCCTACCTATTTCTAACTTTTCCTACTACTTTTCTTGGCGTCTCTGGTTGAACGGCTATCATCAGAGACGATACATCTCAATAGCAGACAACTATTCAATACTATTGACTATTAAGGAAGTAATATAACAATCCTAAGTGATTGGCACTAGGCTTCATAAAGATCTTACTTCAAACATAGTAGTAAAGCTGATGTAGGACACCTCAATAGCGTTATTAGAATTAATCCATTGGTCTTCTGAGAAATATGTACTCGCTTTACGTAGACATGATTCAGGAAACCAAAGAGGTTAATGATGCAGACCATTAATATTGTATGGCTTAAGCGTGATTTACGCTTAACCGATCACCAGCCCTTGCAGCAAGCCTTGTTGTCTAAGTTCCCAACCGTACTTCTATATGTTTTTGAACCCATGCTGCTTGATAACCCTCATTACTCTGAACGACACTGGCGTTTCGTTTGGCAGTCCCTAACCGATATGAACGCTACGCTTGCCCCTCTCTCTCACAATGTCACTATCATGCACGGTGACGCCTTAGAGTGCTTTCGCTCTATAAGCAACCGTTTCTATATTAATGCAGTATTTTCTCATCAGGAGCTTGGCCTGAACTGTACTTTTGAACGAGATAAAAACATAGCCACTTGGTTTAAAAAACACAACATACCGTGGCACGAATACCAACTCGGTGCAGTAATACGAGGAGCTGCCAACAGAACTCACTGGGATAAACGTTGGAACAAAGTAATGAGAGAGCCTATTTTAGATATCCAACTCCATAACAAGGCACTTACCACTCTCGACACGGTTAGTCTTGATCATGCTTTTTCTCCACCACTAAACTGGCAATCAAAACTTAAGGGTATGCAGACTGGCGGTAGTTCGCTAGCTTGGGAGACGCTACATGATTTCTTCCAGCAACGCGGTCGTGAATACTATCGTTCCTTATCTAGCCCTACAGCGTCTCGGGTGGCGTGCTCACGCCTCTCTCCCTATCTTGCGTGGGGTAACATCTCGCTTCGACAAGTTTACCAAAGCCTATTACAGCATTGGCAAGTTACTGGTTTTCGTCGCAGTCTAGTCGCTCTGTCTTCTCGTTTACATTGGCACTGTCATTTTATGCAGAAATTCGAATCGGAGTGTAAGATGGAGTTTCGTTGCCTAAACAAAGCCTATGAGCCACTGCTGGAACACAACAGTAGTAGAGATCTAATACTGTTAGAGGCCTGGAAACAAGGTAAAACAGGCATACCGTTAGTCGATGCTAGTATGCGCTGCTTGCACCGGACAGGGTATCTCAACTTTCGAATGCGCGCCATGCTAGTCAGCTTTCTAACCCATCATCTAAATATAGACTGGCGTGCAGGCGTCACACACTTAGCGCAGCTTTTTCTAGACTTTGAGCCCGGTATTCACTATCCACAATTTCAAATGCAGGCCGGCATCACAGGGGTAAACACGATCCGTATCTACAACCCCACGAAACAAGCTCAAGAGCACGACTCTAAGGGTAAGTTTATTCTCAAGTGGCTACCTGAGTTGTCTAAGGTGCCTGTGCCGCTTTTGTTTGAGCCTTGGAAGATGACAGCGATGGAAGCCATTATGTACGATCTCGACTCTTCCGCCCTCTATCTCAACCCCATCATCGATTTGGAATCCAATGCAAAGACAGCAAGGGAGAGACTCTGGACATGGCGAAAAAGACTTGATGTCAAAGAAGAAGGTCAACGTATTCTGTCACGTCACGTTCGGTTATCTAGTCACAAAAAACGCGGTTGATCGACCAACCGACTTAACGCGTAAGATAGCTGTCTTATCAGCTTTGAAAGAGACATTTATTGGTACAGTTATCGTTGAAATTCTGTCTCTTTTTGCACGTAAAAATATAGAAGGGAATGGCAGAAAGCCTCCAATGCATTATGAAAAATATCATCTTTTCAAAGAACGATATCGATAACATGGAATCTAGGTATCGAACTCGTCTTATCAACTCGTTAGCTGGATACAAAAGCGCAAATTTAATCGGCACTTGCGACCAACAAGGCAATGAAAATCTGGCTATCGTAAGCTCTGTCATTCACCTCGGCTCCCAACCACCACTCTTTGGCTTTGTTGTTCGTCCAAGAAATAGTCGCAGGCATACCATGGAAAATATACTCGAAACCGGTCATTTCACGATCAATGCCGTTGCTGCCAGCTTCTTCCAGCAAGCACATCAAACATCCGCTAGATATCCAAAGCACATATCCGAGTTCGGTGCTGTAGGACTTACTCCCTATTACCACTCTTCTTTTCCTGCTCCATTCGTACTTGAAAGCAATTTAAAAATGGGTTTGGTTCTGAAGGAGCACATCCATATTAAAAGTAACAACACAGAAATGCTCATAGGCGAAGTAGTTTCTATACACATGTCAGAACAAGCCATTATGCCTGACGGTTACCTTGATTTAGAACGTATCGACTTAGTAACCATTTCTGGTTTGGATAGTTACCATGTCACACAACGACTTGATCGCTTGAGTTATGCCAAGCCTGACGAGAGTTTGGTTTCATTAAATCGGAGGGGAGACCCTTAGTTAGGATTACCGAGCAACTTATATTCCATGACTAAGCGTGGGAGCTGATAAACAGAGCACAGAACAGCGTTACTTCTCTAAAACTGGTTAAAACGGCACTTCCACCTGCATCATCATATCGCCTTGGTAGTCTTGATGCCAACGGTAGTCCAAGCGTAAACGTGGTTCTTTACCTTTTTCACCAAAGCCAACGCCGAAATGAAGCCCTTGTGCCATCAGCCATTCTTGCATCGACATTTCGTCTTTATGACGAGCGATTTCCTCAGGTACCCATAAACCAATACCAACAAAACTATTTTCTATGTTACCTGTTAGCACAGGTTCGGATTCTTGCGTAAGAAGCCATTGATCCCAATAAGAATCTTGTAGAGAGTTGATAGGAGGTTCGTCTTCTATTAAACCACCAAGCGTAATAACTTGGTTGCCAATATAGTTGAAGGGTTTAGAAATAAGCGAGCAAAACGACTCTTCCTCCGTCACTTTTAAAACAACAGATTTGTTCGTATTGCTCTCACAAAATGCGAATGCGAGAGGACTATTCACCACTACTACTAAAGCAATACAACTCCACCTTGCTTTCATTTTTATTTTTCGTCCTTGTTATAATCTTTATCAATATAGCTTATGTGCGACCAAATGTTGAGCGACGCTAAGCGTCGTTAAGTGATCTACATTCAAACCTTGTGACAAACTATATCGTATCGTCGTCGAGCGGATCTTCACTTTTTCAGGGCAAGCGAGAATGGACCACCGCTCAACAATATCTTGCGCTTTATAAAACTTGCTAAAGCTGAAGAAATTGTCGGGACCAACAACAAAAGTTAGTTCAGCTTCTGGGTATCTTTTTTCTAACGCCTCCAATACAGCAAAAGTTGTCACAGAGGTTCCTGGTTCGTAAAGAGACTCTTCAATGTTGGAACGTTCAACATTGGCTTGTCCAATGTCAGAGATAAACATGTCCACTAACTGACAACGTATGCTGTAATCGAGCATACTTTTCCCCCATGCATGAGAGATACTAGGAACTAATAGTACTTTGTCAAAATGATTCAGAGATTGAATAACACTCTTATGCCCAAAGCTAGGAGGATTAAAAGCGCTACCAAATATCGCTATTTTTGTCATATGTATCTCAATAAATCGTCTCTCTGCATAGATTGACCCTAACTGTAACTTTTTTTCAGCGATTTTCGTAGGTATCATACGAGAAAATATTTTTTGCTTGCAGGAAAAGGGATCCCACATGGAACAACTAATTCGAGACGAAATGCGCGTGCTTCCGTCTATTGACCCACGCTTTGAGATTGAACGCCGCGTTGCTTTTATCAAGTCAAAACTTCAGCAATCTGGCTGCAAATCTATCGTCCTGGGTATCAGTGGTGGTGTTGACTCAACAACTTGTGGTCGCCTTGCTCAACTTGCAGTGAATGAACTGAATGAAGAAAGTAATTCTAGCGACTATCAGTTTATCGCTGTTCGCCTACCTTATGGTGAACAAAAAGATGAAGACGAAGCACAACTAGCCTTGTCTTTCATTGAACCAACTCATTCTGTTTCTGTGAACATTAAAGCGGGCGTTGACGGTTTGCACGCCGCTTCACATATAGCTCTAGAAGGCACAGGTCTACTACCAGAAGACAGCGCAAAGGTCGACTTTGTAAAAGGTAACGTAAAAGCTCGTGCTCGCATGGTTGCTCAGTATGAAATCGCGGGATACGTGGGAGGGTTAGTGCTAGGTACGGACCACTCGGCAGAAAACATTACTGGTTTCTACACCAAATTTGGTGACGGTGCTTGTGACCTTGCCCCGTTATTTGGCCTGAGCAAACGCCAAGTTCGTGAAGTAGCAGATACCCTTGGCGCGCCAGAGCAACTCGTTAAGAAAACACCGACTGCAGATCTGGAAGAACTCGCACCTCAAAAAGCGGACGAAGATGCGCTCAACCTGACTTATGATCAGATTGACGATTTCCTAGAAGGTAAGCCTGTATCTCAAGAAGTCAGTGATCGCCTCGTTGCCATTTATAAAGCAACACAACATAAACGCGAGCCAATCCCAACGATCTACGACTAAGTTGATTTCCTTCATAGAGCCAGCAATTATTTGCTGGCTTTTTTTAACCCTGTGATTTACCTCTCTGAAATCAGATCTTGCCATCGCTCAACTTTTAATCAGCTTAAAGATGTGCCATTGTTATAACAGCACTAGTGATCACAAGTGCCGTTGGCACCCAGAGTCACTTGTGCGAATGCCCAAGCGAAAACTATTGTTCACCAATAAAAGGGGTTGCTATGTTAGGCGAAGATCACTCTCTTCTGAAGGAATTTCCAGAGCATCAAGACGTTATTCATGCCCTTGCGGCAAGCGATGAAGGCTTTGCAGCTGACACGAAAAACTACAACGCGCTGGATAAAGAAATTCGTGTGTTAGAACTGAACGGTTCTCCTATCGAAGATACCGAAATGCATCAACTGAAACACAATAGAGCGGTACTAAAAGATTCGTTGCATCAACGTATAGTGAGTGCTTCAAAGTAGGCAATAAATAGAAAGTCGGTGCCAGTTGGACACTGGCACCAAACAGCCTCGCAATTCCCTATTTAACTGACAATATCCACATCTGTCTGTGGTACTGCACAACAAGCTAAAACCTTTCCTTCTGCAATTTCACTGTCTTGAATCGCCGGTACATCAGGCTGATGAACTAAGCCCGACTCTACCGTAACCTTACACGCGCCACAAAACCCCGCGCGGCAACTGTGAGCAACTGCAAGACCGGCTTTTTCTGCTTGCTCTAGAATCGTTTGCTGATTGTCCCCCTCAAACACCGTACCATCTAAACTAATTTGTACGGTTTTGACCACTTGTTCCGTTGCAGTAGCGACCCCAAAAGCCTCTTGGTGGTAGTGATCTTCAGGTAGTCCTTTCTTCAACATCAAGTTCTTTGCTTTTTGCATAAAGCCGTCAGGTCCACAAACGAAGACTTGTCTCTCAGTAAGGTCGGCAATTTGTTTTAGATGGGACAAACTAAAACGTCCTTTTAATCCCTGCCAATCCTCTGATGGTTGCGTCAGTGCCAATATCACCGTGAGATTTTTATTTTGCTTCTCTAGGTTTTTCAACTCATTCGCAAATGGGATATCAGCGTAAGTCGAACATTGATGGTAGAACACCACATCTCGTATATCGTTTTGGTCGGTAAGGTCGCGCAGCATCGACATCATCGGAGTTACGCCACTTCCTGCAGATAATAATAACAGCGGCTCATGTTCAGAGTTGGCAATATGGAATGAACCGTTAGGCTTATCGGCAATCAAGGTGTCACCTACTTGAAAATGATCAAACAGCCAATTCGATACTTCTCCACCATCAACTCGTTTCACCGATATCGCTAAGCGCCCAGGACGACTTGGACTTGATGATAAGGTATACAAGCGCTTGACCGCTTTACCATCCATATTGAGTTCTATCGGTAAATGCTGGCCTGCTTTGTAGCTTGGCATTGCACCTTTCTGAGGTTCTAACCAAAAAGTTTCAAAATTCCTCGCGACATGCTCTCGCTCGACACAAACAAATTCTTGTTTATTCGCATCCAGATCCTCGTAGTGCTCTTTGTCTTTGTATTCCAGTACTTCGATAGCATCACCAGTGCGAATCATACCCTCATTCTTTGCCACAAGGTTTTGACCAAAGAACACGCCACCGCGTTCATTGGCACGGAAGCGTGAGAAGGTCGTTAGCGGTTCTTTGCTGGCTCTGAATTCCGCTTTTTCGACATCAACTGTTGTCAGAATGCAACGCTCACATGGCTTTACAGCTTCAAACTCTACATCACCGATCTTAATTCTCTTCCATGAGTCCTCGATAAATGGCTCGTCCGAGTCAACCACTAAGTTGGTTCTGAATTGCTCCATACTATGTACTTCACTGCTTCGCTTATTCAATTCCGCTAGTGAACCGGAGCTAATGATAAGTAAAGGATAGCCGTCTGCAAAGCTCACATTATGACCCAGTTTTTCTCTTACCCGGTTTGATTGCTCGCCAGTGAAAAGTAGCTCAACCCTTTGATTCAATACTTCACTGAACCAATCATCCGCTTCATCTGTTGTCGTGTAAGCAGAAAAACTGTCTGCCCATACTTTAGCGGTCGTATCCTGCATTTTAAATGTACTGTATTGCAGCTTTAAAGGAGGCAGTCCAGGGTAAGTGAAGATAATACCTGTCGGTAGAAGGCTGGATGACACTTTTACCATGTTAGGGTATTTGCGTGCGGTCACCATTGAACCATCGGCCAATGCCACCATAAAACGACGGTCAAAACAAAGCCCTTGTTTTTCAACCCATGAAGAGGAAAGAGAAATACCTCCAACTGACTTAACTGGATAGATATTGATTTGGGAAAGCAGAGTAGATTTTGCCACGACTGAGCCCTTTTTGTTGTTATGTCCATTTGCAGAGCACAATGTTAACGCCTTTTTGCACATTGTCCCAGAAACATAGTGAAATCTAAGTCGTTTTCCTCTATCATCCTGTCGCCTAAACGTAAGCGATTGCATTCACATTTTTCGCGGCCGTTTAGGCTCCGTTTCAAGAAGAATCTAACTTGGTGGGAGCCCAAATGACTACATTGACTATTACTCGTCCTGACGACTGGCACGTTCACCTTCGCGATGGCGAAGTACTAAAAGATACCGTTCGTGACATCAGTCGCTACAACGGCCGCGCATTGATCATGCCTAACACTATCCCACCTGTCACTGACACTGAAATGGCACTTGCGTATAAAGCGCGCATCATGGCCGAAAAACCATCTGAGCAGTTTGAGCCTCTTATGGCGCTGTACCTAACCGACAACACCTCTCAAGAAGAAATTCGTAAAGCCAAATCGGCAGGTGTGGTAGCAGCAAAACTGTACCCAGCAGGTGCAACAACGAACTCAGATTCTGGCGTGACTTCAGCAAAGAACATCTACTCTGTATTAGAGACAATGGAAGAAGTTGGAATGCTACTTTTGGTTCACGGTGAAGTGACTACTCACGATGTTGACATCTTCGACCGTGAAAAAGAGTTCCTCGATACGGTACTGGCTCCAATCGTTAACGACTTCCCTAACCTTAAGATTGTTCTTGAGCATATTACGACAGCCGATGCAGCTCAGTTTGTTAAAAATGCCAACGACAACGTAGCAGCAACAATTACCGCACACCACTTGATGTATAACCGCAACCATATGCTCGTTGGCGGTATCAAGCCACACTTCTACTGCCTACCAATTCTAAAACGCGGTACGCATCAACAAGCATTAGTAGAAGCGGCAACTAGCGGAAGTAAGAAGTTCTTCATAGGTACTGACTCTGCACCACACGCTAAAGGCAAAAAAGAAGCCGCTTGTGGCTGTGCTGGCTCATACACTGCTCACGCAGCAGTAGAGTTATACGCAGAAGTATTCGAGCAAGAAGGCAAGCTAGAGAATTTAGAGGCATTCGCAAGCCACAACGGCCCAGACTTCTATGGACTACCACGTAACACAGATACTATCACGCTAGAGAAATCTGAATGGAACGTGCCAGAAACCATGCCATTCGGTAATGACATTGTTGTACCTATCCGTGGCGGAGAAACGGTCAACTGGCAAGTGAAGTAATTTTTACTGATGTACTTATCGTCAAGGCTCCCATTCTCAATGGGAGCCTTTTTTATTGATTAGGGAACGTTACTGAATCGGCAGCGACGTCATCCCAAAATGAATCGCAACTGGCAAAATTAAAGCTTGAATGAACAAGATAAAACTAATATTGCGGCTTTTTACTCGCACCAAAATTGGCGACAGTGCAAACAGCAGCAAACAGATTGCCGTTAGGGTGGAGTTATCCAAATAGAGCCACAACACTAAATATCCACTTAACAAAGCGAGCGCTATGTTGGAGAATGCAAGCTTGCGAGCTAAGGCGAGAATAAACATCACGCCAATAATTAAAAAGAGTGTCGTCATTTATTTTTGCAAATGATAATTATTACCATTTAATTCTAACGCTCTAGAACAAACTGTGCAACCTATTGATTTAAATCTATGACTAAAACTATTGCTATCGCCACTCCCTGTAAAGCCGCCTGTAAAAACGAAGGTGGCATTTGTTCTGGTTGCTTTCGTACCATGGACGAATTGTCTGCATGGCGTTTAATGGAAGAAGAAGAACGCGATGACAAAATGGAGCAGTTAGCAGGTTCTGCAACTACACACGTTTGCCCCAAATGTGGAGAAGCCGCCTATTGTGACATCTCTGCGGGCCACGATACCTGTTGGTGTTTTGAACTGGACAAGCGCGATACGTCTTCCATCGAAAAATCCGATCTGTGTTTGTGCCGAAAATGCCTCTCAACCCTACCTATTGAATAAACCCCCAAACGGGGTACTCAACTTCGCACCGTTGATGTTGCATTATTGTTAATTCCAAAATAGAGTAAATGCACAAACTTAATAAGGGATAACAATATGGAATCGTTACTTAAGGACTACTCTGTCGTTACAGAGATCCCTGTCGCTTGGGGCGAAATGGATGCACTTAATCACGTCAATAACGCAGTGTATTTTCGATACTTTGAAACCGCGCGACTCGACTACTTCAGTCACATTAATCTAATGGAAGACATGGCAGTCACGAATATAGGCCCAGTACTTGGGGAAAACTATTGCCGCTATAAACTGCCTGTCACCTACCCCGATACATTACTTGTCGGCTCTCGAATTACTGAGGTACAAGAAGACCGCTTTAAGATGGAATATCAAGTGGTCAGCAAGAAGCTTGGCAAAGTCACCACGACGGGGACAGCGACGATCGTCATGTTTGATTTCACCACCAATCAAAAAGCCCTGATTTCTGACAAACTCATGTCAGCGATTGAACAAGCAAACCGTGATTAAACGCGATCAAACGAGCCGTTTGGACCGCTAGCTCAGTGGTCCGAAAATGATTTGTCACAATCTTCACACCATGCTCGTTGCACGTTAAACCTTGCAAAGCTATTCTTGCAGCACAAACAATATCGAGAATGGAAACCATGAAAAACCAGTTTCACTACCCTATCGGTACCCCAGGACAGAAATGGACTGAGGAAAACGTTATCCAATGGCGCGAATCGACTACTGTTAAGCGTCTGTACAGCGAAGATGTACTCCCAAAGATCGCAGCGCTAAAAGATACCTTCAATATTGAGCAATATGGTGCGCTTTCGTATGATGTTGATCGATTCCCACTGTTCGTATTAAAAACCAAATCTTGGGATTCGCAGAAGCCAACGGTTCTTGTTACTGGTGGTGTTCATGGTTATGAGACTTCTGGCGTCCACGGTGCGCTTCAGTTCGCCAAAGAAAACGCCTCTCACTACGAGTCTCTGTTCAACATTGTTATCGCACCATGTGTCAGTCCTTGGGGTTATGAAACGATCAATCGTTGGAACCCGAATGCTGTCGACCCTAATCGCTCTTTCTATACAGATTCACCAGCAGAAGAGTCTGCGAACCTCATGGCGATGGTTGCATCATTAGATACCACTGTTTGGGCACATATCGATTTACATGAAACAACGGATACAGATGAAAGCGAGTTTCGACCAGCACTAGCGGCACGCGATGGTCTCGACTACATCGAGGACAATGTTCCTGACGGTTTCTATCTTGTCGGCAATACCGAGAATCCCGCAGATGAATTTCAAGCGAGGATTATCCAACATGTAGAAAAAGTGACTCATATTGCCCCGCCAGACCAAAATGGCAATATTATTGGCTCTAAAGTCGTTCAGCATGGCGTCATCAATTATCCACTGAAGAAGCTCAGCCTTTGCACCGGCATGACGGATTGTGAGTACTCAACCACAACTGAAGTTTATCCAGACAGTCCAAAAGTCACCTCACAAGAGTGCAACGATGCTCAAGTGGCGTCTGTCATTGGGGCTTTGGAATATTTAAAGGCGCGTATGTCGTAATCTTCACTCGTGACTTTATACTCTATGACCCAAGCCATGGCTTGGGTTTTCTATATTTGCACCAATAACCACCAAATTTACAAAACCATTGTTAAAAAGCCGCCAAAATAACCACTTAGTGTTTTCTATCTCCTAAAATAACGTTAGGCTATTTATCGTTACACCATAATAAGAATGAAAAATCTCACAAGGAAGTCTAACTCGTATGACATATCGCCGTATTATAAGTGTCATCGCTGCTATATCGTGCTCACTCACTGCAGTGGTGGCGCAAGGAGCGACACCAACTAACGTCAAGTCGCGTATTGACCGACAGGAAACGCCAGACAGAATTAGAGAATCCATGGTACTACCTTACCTATTTAGTACAGAAACCATGGGGCTTAATGTCGGTGTTGGCGGCATGATAAAAGGTATCTACCAAGACCAGATGACCATAGGTGGCACTGTCTTTGGAGGTGAAACCAGTTATGCACTAGCTGGAGGTGTTTGGAACTACATGATTCCAGGAACCGAACGCGTGTTCTTGAGTGCATACGGCATGTTTGGGTATTACCCAAAACAACGTGCTTATACTTCAGGTAATGCCTATTACACCCCACCTCGTCCCGGTAGCAATGGCTCATCTAATCTAGATTATTTGGAAGCGGATGGCGCATCTAACTGGTTTGATATCAAGATGGAGTATGTACTTCCTATTGGTGTAACCAGAGACAAAGGACTCGTTGACTATCAGATCCGCAACGGTTTGTTAGTCTCAGAGCCTTCCGGAGGTAAAGAGTGGAATCCGTTGACCAGCGGCTCAACTATCTTTGTAGCTCGCCAATTTAATCGATACCAATCTTTTGAGTTTCAACAAGGGGACGTCGACGGCGCGATTCATGCGATGGAGTTTGGCATACTCTACGATAATACCGACTTTGCCCCCAACCCTTCCTACGGTAGCCGACAATACATCGCAACTTCTCACGATTGGGGTTGGTTTGAGTCAAAAAAGCAGTGGTCGTTCAACGAACTTGATATGAGCAAATACTTTTCGCTCGGCAAGTCGGATTGGGCATCACAACGAATTATCGCGATGAACTTCTGGACCGGTTATTCACCTACTTGGGAAGTAACGGATAACCCTAATGGCACTCAGTCTATAAACGGAAATGCACCTTATAATGAGGGGGCAACTTTAGGTGGCTTTACTCGTATGCGTGGCTACGACAATAACCGATTCCACGACAAAGCCGTGATTTATGGCTCTGCAGAATATCGTTATACGTTGGCCTATAACCCTATTAAAGATATCTCTTGGTTGAATTTCTTGAGAGTAGACTGGATCCAACTTGTAGGCTTTGTTGAGGTAGGTCGCGTAGGTTCTGCCTACACGGCGAACGAACTTCTTACCGATCTCAAGTACGATGGCGGCGCATCAGTTCGTGCATTGATGGCCGGATTGGTCGTTCGTGCCGATTTAGCTAAGTCTCCAGAAAGCACTAACTTCTGGATTATGGTTGATCATCCATTCTAAATTTTCGTTCCGATAGCCAACACTATAGTTGGCTATCGATCCAATGAATAAATGTCCGGATTTTTGGTCTTTCTTCATGACCATTTAGACATACCAAATCATAAGTTTGGCTAGTGCTCATTGAAGGGTAAGGGCAAACCAACTCGCCTCTCTCAATATAGTCTTTAACAAAATAATACCTCCCCATCGCTAAGCCAAGTGAGTTCAGGGCTCCGGTCAGATCTAACCCTCGATGCCCAACACAATAAAAGTGTCTAAAGATATTGAGATCATAGTCGTGATATTTAATCCAGCGCTCCCAGACATTTGACCCTAATGCATGTATAAGATTGACCTCTTTCAGTCCATCTAGGCCACGTTCAAAGAGCTTAAATCGTTGAGCGTATTCAGGCGAACAAATAGGAATATAGCGCTCACCAAAGAGAGGTTTAACGAAGCAGTCCTTTGGTTTGTCATCGCCATAATAAAACGCGATATCAACTTGGTCATTCTCGAAGTTCTGTTGCTCTTCGTGGACAAGAATATTTACATTAAAGTTGGGGTAGCGCTGATTAAAATCTTTGAGTCTTGGTACTAACCAAGACGAGGCAAAATTTGGCGAACTGGCTATCGTGATCTCCCCACTCATATCCGTCGATTTAATTTCTTCGATCTCACCAAAAATGGAGTACAACGATTTTGAAAGCGTTTGATGAAACCGTTCGCCCTCCTCTGTAAGCCCCAGTTTCCTTGTGCCTCGGGTAAATAGATTAAAACCAAGCGACTTCTCAAGCACCTTAATTCGATGGCTCACCGCACCCTGAGTCAAGTGCAATTCCTTCGCTGCAAGGGTAAAACTCAGTACTTTTGCTGCGACATGGAAGGTATGCAGATTCCTCAATAAGGTTTGTTCATTCGCCATAACACGGCCTCTACTTATTAAAATTTTTAATCCATAGTACCCGAAAATTAGTTTGTTCGCATCGATAAATAAGTTTCAAATAGCAACTAGAAAACGAATGAACACCCTGTCGTTGCAAGCAAGTACAGGGCACAAGTTCCGTGGATAATAAACACAAAGAGGTTTGAATGAACATACTCGGCTATATGCAAAAAGTAGGTAAGGCATTAATGGTTCCAGTGGCCACCCTGCCTGCCGCTGCGATTTTAATGGGGGTTGGATATTGGCTGGATCCAACAGGTTGGGGAGCAGACAGTACCCTTGCTGCGTTTTTAATTAAGTCCGGCGGTGCAATCATCGATAACATGGCAGTGTTGTTTGCCGTTGGTGTTGCATTTGGTTTAAGCAAGGACAAGAATGGCTCTGCTGCATTGTCTGGTTTTATCTGCTTCTTAGTACTGACAACTCTTCTTTCTCCAGAAACCGTGCAGCAACTTAAAGGTATTAGTGCTGACGAAGTTCCGGCAGCCTTTGGCAAAATCTCCAACCAATTTGTTGGTATTATTGTCGGTATAGTCTCTGCTGAAATCTACAATCGCTACTCAGGTGTAACGCTACCTAAAGCGCTGGCATTCTTCAGTGGAAAGCGCCTAGTCCCTATTCTGACTTCTATTGCGGGTATGCTGTTAGCCTTCGTGCTTCTATATGTCTGGCCTGTAGTGTATGACGCTCTTATCGTGTTCGGCGTTGAACTTCAATCTATGGGTGCATTAGGCGCAGGTCTATTTGGCTTCTTTAACCGATTAATGTTGACCGTTGGCATGCACCACGCCCTGTACCCTGTTTTCTGGTTTGATGTCGTTGGCATTAATGACATTCCTAATTTCTTAGGCGGTGCTCAGTCTATTGCTAACGGAACGGCTACGGTTGGTGTGACTGGCATGTATCAAGCGGGCTTCTTCCCAATCATGATGTTTGGTCTTCCTGGTGCAGCATTGGCGATTTACCACTGTGCAGATAAAAAGAACAAATCAGCCGTGTTCTCTATCATGCTTGCTGCTGCGATGGCCTCTTTCTTTACAGGAATTACTGAGCCACTAGAGTTTAGCTTTATGTTCTTAGCTCCAGGTCTGTACTTACTTCACGCCGTACTGACTGGTATTTCACTATATATTGCTGCAAGTATGCAGTGGATCGCAGGATTTGGTTTCTCCGCCGGTTTTGTCGACCTAGTCCTGTCTAGTCAAAACCCGCTTGCTGTTCAGTGGTATATGCTTATTGTGCAAGGCTTAGTTTTCTTCGCCATTTACTACTGCGTGTTCCGTTTCGCTATTTTGAAATTCAACTTAAAAACGCCAGGTCGTGGTGAAGACATGGCTCCAGAGCAAGAAACAGCGGTAGACGGTGATCAAGGTATCGAAGGCTTAACTCACCAGTATATTGAAGCCCTAGGTGGTAGTGACAATATTACTGAAGTAGACAATTGTATTACTCGCCTACGCCTATCAGTAAAAGACTCTGGCATTGTAGACAAAGAAAAACTCAAACAACTTGGTGCCGCAGGCGTTGTTCCAGTTGGTAAGAACGGTATTCAAGTCATCATAGGACTAGGAAAGGTCGACAAAGTCGCCGAACAGATGAAAGTCGCTTTAGCGCAATGATAACGGACTCGTGATGTAAACCCTTTCTCAATTTGTTGAATCACCTTCAACAGAGAAAAATCGGCGGTATCACCTTACCGCCTCCCCCTCGAAGTGCAGAGTCGCTTAGTCACCGACTTTGCACTTCTTTTTAATCCGCTAACCTACTAATTTATAATATAAATATTCTCATAACATTCAGGCTAATCAAATTTCGACTATTTCTATAAAATCTGCGCTAGTTTGCTATTCAAACCTACTGTTACTCTTCAATCAACGATAAAAAGCACCTCTAAAGTGGTAGTACGAGTGCATTACTGCCCCCGCGGTAATGCCACTGTTTCTTGAGATGTGCGGTCAAAAATATTATTAAACATTGAACGAGGTAGAGCATGTCTAACGCTTTCTATATTCCATCATTAAACCTAATGGGTGTCGGCTGTCTTGAAGAAGCGGTAAACGCTATCAAATCACATGGCTTTACTAAAGCTCTTATCGTTACCGACAAGGTTTTAAACGAGCTGGGCGCAGTAAGTAAACTCACTACTTTGCTTGATAGTGCAAACGTAGCAGCGGTTGTGTTTGACGAGACTAAACCAAACCCAACTATCGAGAACGTGAACGATGGCTTAGCGCTACTAAAAGGCAATCAGTGTGATTGTGTGATTTCATTCGGTGGCGGCTCCCCTCATGATTGCGCAAAAGGTATCGCATTGCTTGCGACTAACGGCGGAGAAATCAAAGACTACGAAGGTGTTGATGTATCAGCGAAGCCTCAGTTACCGCTGATCTCAATCAATACAACGGCAGGCACTGCTTCTGAAATGACACGTTTCTGCATCATCACAGATGAGGCTCGCCACATCAAAATGGCAATTGTAGACAAGAATGTGACGCCAATTATCTCTGTAAACGACCCTGAGTTGATGCTGGCTAAGCCTGCGTCTCTTACAGCGGCAACTGGGATGGACGCACTTACGCACGCGATTGAAGCTTATGTGTCTATCGCAGCTACACCAGTCACGGATGCCGTTGCGATCAAAGCTATCGAAATGGTGCAAGCAAACCTTCGTGAGGCGGTGCAAAACGGTGACAATCTAACTGCACGTGACAACATGGCTTATGCGCAGTTTATGGCAGGTATGGCGTTTAACAATGCTTCACTGGGCTATGTTCACGCTATCGCTCACCAACTTGGTGGCTTCTACGATCTTCCTCATGGTGTATGTAACGCAATCTTGCTACCACACGTTCAGCAGTATAACGCTAAGGTAGTACCTGCACGCTTAGCTGACGTCGCGCGCGCCATGGGTGTTGATACTAATGGCATGACTGATGAGCAAGCCGCGAATGCAGGTCTTGATGCTATTCGTCAGCTATCTAAAGATGTGAACATTCCGGCTGGTCTTGAACAGCTTGGTGTAAAACGCGACGACTTCGATGTACTTGCAGAGAACGCGCTAAAAGACGCTTGTGGTTTCACCAACCCTAAACAAGCAAGCCACGAAGAAATCGTAGCCATCTTAGATTCAGCGCTGTAATTATTCGACACGTTTAACGTGCAACATCACAAAAATGCAGGCCAACCGATTGCCTGCATTTTTGCGTTTAAAAAGCTCCCGCCTTTCCTAACTCAGATCAATGTTACCTTCATGCCATCTCCCTACTATTAGCTTTCAGGCGATGAAAACAGAAAGACGCATTATTTATGCATAAACTAAACAGCTTTAGTCGAGTGGCAGAACGTGAGTACGCACTATCTACCGGTAGCTTAAACTTACTCTATTACGATCTTCCAAAAGACTTTCACGATGAGTACCGCTCTTACGATGCTCCTCGCCTGTGTACCATTTTAAAAGGCACCAAATCGGTGAGTGTCAATCAGTCGCAGAGCTTCCAATACAACCGTGACCAATTTGTTCTGTTACCACCTAATTCGAACATCTACATGAAGATGCCTGAGTACACCAAAGCACTGGTGTATGAATTCGATGAACAAATGATTGAAGGCGTCAGTCAACGTGTTGCTGATACTCTAGAAGTCGATTCACCAACAGCATTAGAATCACAAAGTTTCGCGGTCAATTCCATCGACAAAAGAATCGACAAACTACACACTCGAATGCAAGAGATCCTTCGAGAGCAAGAAGCCTGCATGGACTTTCTGATCGACCTGACCGGACAAGAATTGGTGTTTGAGTTGCTGCGCAATAATACTTGCCAAAGTATCATCTCGAACCATCGCTCTCACCCCATCAGTAAAGCGATTAGGATTATGAATTCACCGATGGGACTAAAGATGACGTTAGCTCAGGTAGCAGAAGAAGTGGGATTGTCTCAGTCGAGTTTTTCACAGAAATTTAAAGCAGCAACACAGCTAAGCCCTAAACAATACCTCACTCAGCTTAGACTGCAGTCCTCAAAACAATGCCTCAACAAATTGAGTGTTACTGATGCTGCCTATGAAGCCGGATATGACAATATTTCTCACTACATAAGACTGTTTAAGAAAGCTTACGGCCTAACTCCAAAGCAATACCAACGTTCGCTAATTCATGGCAGTCATTAAAAATGGTGCCTTAATTAAAAGGCACCTCCTGTTCTAATCGTCGCTAGAACACTATTCAGCGTTATTCTTGCCTGAACTCCAGCGACAAAGTTCAAACCAAAACATCATAAAGGCCGCACCGATTAGAAACGCCAAAATAAAACTGCGGTCATCCATGACACACATGGCAACAATGTCTAGTGTGTCTTCCACAGGTTTACCTCAACTAAAAGTAATAGCTGGCTTGTAGCCAACTGACCGTGTCTTTCTTGCTCACTTTATTGTCCGCGGTATGCTCAACTTTGAAACCAATGGACGCATAATCAGTCACCATATAGCCGCCGCCAATTTCTATTTGTGGAACAAACTCTTTGGCGCGAGTAATGTATGTCGCTTTAGGGTTGGCATAGAGCCAGTGACCAGCATCAAACCCATACATCGCATAAAGACCGCCTTGAACTAACGCCGAGTTTTTAAAGGACGATTTACCTTCTACCGCGATGTCGTGTTTGCTATCCATATAGCCACCGTAAAGCATTGGAAACACAGAGATATTAGGGGTAAAATCGATCTTGTAGATAGCACCCGCTAGCGTCGTCGTGATATTTCGATTTCCGATGACATCCAAGGAATAACCTAGGCCGTCGTTAACCTTAAAATAGCGAACGCGGTAATCTATATCTGTCTTGCCTTCAATATCTTTCTTGTCACCGAGACCTAAATCAGCGAAGACCATATGCCCTTGTCCCCAACCAAATACACTGTTGAGTTGAGTACGATCGTTTGATCTAGACAGTCCAACCATTGAGAATAGAGCCGTCGGGTCGCCATAGTTAATATCTTGAACCGAAGCTTCTGGAGCGACATCTTTTTGGTGAGTCGATGTCACTTCATTTGCCCAAACGCCCGCAGTAATCAAACTTAGAGCCATGGCAGTTATAGTGTTTTTCATATTTATACCTAATTAAACAAAAATCCCTTTAATTAGGTCATCCGTGGATTTCACAAGGCATTGCCAGAGTTATAAGAAGGGTTAACTACACGTAGAGAAGGTAGCGATATTTGATAGCTCAGCTTGTTCTACTAAATCAGCGCACGATACGGTTTTGATGTCGTTAAGCTGATTGAGGTCGATGCGAATCTCACTGTACGTATCAAAGTTGCGCATCTTGAATGAGCCATTTTCGAAGTTGTAGGTATATTGAATCCAGCTGGCATATGTTTCACCGTTTGCTGGGTCAATAATGTCTTGGGGCACCAGATTCCCTGAATCGAATGTGGATTGGAGCTTACCTTCTGTCTGTGCCCATGAAGCCTGTGGGTCAAACTTAACATGAGCAGAGTTGTACAAGCCTCGTAGCATTCTTTCTGGGGATGAGATGGTAGAACCGATGTTATGACCATTTTCGACATGATTAAAGTCACCTACTTTTGTCGCATTCTCATCGTGATATTGCTGCAAAGGGGCGTTCGCCATTACTCGCAGTTTGTCGTTCACAGAACCGCGATGCACCATCATTTTGCCGCCTTCATTGAGCTCAAACAAAGCAATGTCACCAGATTTGTCCTGTACCGAAATATGCAAGCCATGCTGGGTACCATGAATACCATCGGCCCAAGCAAACTGGAATTCATTTGCTTCAAACGCAGCGACCGCTTCTTCTACCGTTTTAAAGTTTTGCGCCATGAAAGCTGCTGCATCACCCCAGTTAACTGCCGGTGCACCGGTGTCCTTATAATCCTTGATGAATGCTTGCGAATCGTACATATATAAAGTTGAAGCAGATAAACCTTGATTGTTGATAGCTTCACCCGATGTATCGACAAACACGGCACGTTCTTCTAAGTTCAATGTCGGATACTTCACCGTCCATTTCGCCGCGGTTTTGTACGATGGAACCGCTTTAGTTGCCACCTCAACACCCGCTGGTGACATAATCGCATACGTACCAAGTTTCTGTCCCCAATCAAGTGTTCTAACTTGAGATACACCATATGGCGTATCAAGCGTGATGCGAGAACATGCGTTGGCGGTTCCAACGAGTACACTTGATGCTGTAGCAGCTAATGTAAGCGCGATAATTGTCTTCTTCATTTTCAACCCTCTAATATGTTCACGGTAGCAAAACCGTGTTTTGTCACCTGTTGATAGAGCGAACTTTAATCGCTGAGTAGAAGTACATCAAAGTGATTAGTATATAAATATCGAATAGGTCAATCAGAAAGAGGAAGCAGTAAGGTAGGAATATCAACCCTTTCCCTCTGGCATACAGCACCAAAGGGAAAGGTTAGTTTTAATGATTACAATGAATTAAAATCGAAAACCATCACAACAATCATACTGCTGTTGTGTTTTGATTATCTTTAACTGGAAAGTACACTCGTTTCAGTTTGCTAAAAGCTTTGCCTATATCCTCAAGAATCACATATAAGCACGGAACGGCAATGAGAGTTACCACGGTGGCGTACATCACAGCAAAGCCTAAAGCAACTGCCATAGGTTTAACAAACGCCGCCTGAAGACTGGTCTCGAACATGATGGGCAACACCCCAAAGAACGTAGTGATAGAGGTCAGCGTTATCGCCCTAAACCTCGCACAGCCAGCTTCAACCACGGCTTGCTTCGCACAATCACACCGCGCTTTGATTTGGTTGACGTAATCAGTCATCACTAACGAGTCATTAATCACAACCCCCGCCGCCGCAATCAAACCAAATGTGGACATCATGCTCATATCAAGGCCATAGAAATAGTGCCCCCATATCGCACCTGTTAGGCTAAACGGAATAACAGACATAATGATAAACGGCTGGGCATAACTTTTTAATGGCACAGCTAATAGAATGTAAACCGTTATCATCCCTGCAATAAAGAACACTATCTGCTCTGCTTTTTGCTTTTGTTGTTCTTCAATCGTGCCACCCAACTCAGTTTTCACTTCAGGGAATTGAGCGCGTAGTTCCGGAAGCACATTATCTTCAATATTCTTCACTGCTCTATCGGGTTCAATCACCGCTTCGTCAATAGAACCATAGATATAAACCGTTCTAAAACCATTCTCACGTCGTATTTGGTTGATGCCCGGCTTACTGGTGATGTTAACCACATCGCCCAACATCACTTTTTTGCCTGATGGGGTATTAATCAAGGCATAGCGCAGTGAAGAGAACGCTTCTCGGGTCAACTTAGGGTAGCGAACCATTACCCTGACTTCTTCAGTATTCCGAAGTACTCGCTGCGCCTCTCCACCATAAAAGCTGCCTCCAACCTGCGACGCTACATTAGCGAGATCCAGTCCGAGATCATAAGCCACAGGTTTTAGCGAAAGTTGTACTTCGCGACTGCCCGTATCCATCGAAGAACTGATATCAAACAACCCCGTCTGGAGCTGAAGCTTTGAAATCAGCTCACGTCCAGCGGCATTCAGCACTTCCATATCAGGGCCATACAGCAAATAACCAAACTCATCGCCCTCTTCGCCACCAGCCACATTATCGTTAATAACAATGGACTTCAGACCAACAATCGTCGGCATTTTTTCGCGCCAACGACGAGACAGCTCAAACGCATCAACTGGACGCACGTCTTCATCAACAAGAGGAAGGATGATCATGCCTTCGGTGCGACTCGTGTTAATCGTCATCGTGTCGCGAATAACAGGCTGCCCGTACTCTTGCTCTATATCCTTGTCGACCTCACTCACCACTTTTTCAAGAGTGAGTAACGCATCAATCGTTTGTTCATCGGACGCATTGCTGTTCATCTCAATTTTGATCATTGGAAAGTCAGACGGAACTTTAGGGCTAGGGATCATACGTACATGCCCTGACGTCAGCATTGCCGCACTGATAACCAAAATTGCGATAAAGCCAGCCATCACAGACCAACGCCACTCCACACACCACGACACGGTGCGCTTGTATGGCCCATTAACAAAGCGGAAAAATGAGCGATTGAAACGGGCACGATAACTGTTCTCTTTGACTGTGGTAAATTTGGTATGAGCCAAATGCGCTGGCAGGATGAGTTTCGACTCTATCAAGCTGAAAATCAGACAGAAAATAACAACGATAGAAAGACCATAGAAAAAAGCCTTCTCTGGTCCTGTCGAGAATAAGAACGGAACAAACACAGCAATAGTTGTCAGTACCCCAAATGTTGCAGGGGTTGCGACACGCTGAGCGCCACGCACGACATTAGTGACCCCTCCACCTTCTTTTTCAACCTCGGTGTAGACACTTTCTCCTATGACGATGGCGTCATCTACCACAATACCGAGCACCATAATAAACGCGAACAGTGTGATGATATTGATACTGACATCAAACAGTGGCATCAGCATAACCGCTCCTAAGAAACAGACCGGTAAACCAACCATAACCCACATAGCTAAGCGGAATCGCAGGAAAATAGTCAGCAAAACCGCTACCAGAACCGCACCTTGCAACAGGTTCTTAAGCATCATATCCAGTCGAGCATTCAAATAGAACGTCATATCCATCAAAGTGTTGAGTTGAATACCATGAGGTAACGTTTGATTTCTTGCGTCAATAAAGCGCTTCACCGTCTCGGCCACAGGCACCATATTTTGGGTTTTGGTTGCCTTAACCGTCAAATAGATACCGTTCTCACCTGAATACTTAAAGTAGTGTTGCCCTTCAGTAAACTCATCTTTTATTTTGGCAATATCACCCAATAAGACCTTGGAGCCATTGGCGCCAACTTTGACGGGTATCTGCCGAAATTCAAAACCATCGTAGTACTGGTTCTCAATTCGAATCGACACTAAACCCGTACTAGTCCTGACTTGTCCTGCGGAAAAATTTGCCGAGTATTTTTGAATCGCCGCTACTACGTCGTCAAGCGTTAGATCATAGGTTCGTAGCTCATCTGGGTGAATTTCAATACCGATTTCATCGGGTGGAGAGCTGACTTCAACCAAAGAAACGTCATTAAGCTGTAATAGTTCTTTCTCTACCTGCTTCGCAATGGTTTTCAGCTCTGATAACGACGTATTGCCTGACAGCACCATACCAATAACGTCTTGCTTAAACTCTATCTGCGTGACCTTAATCGGCTCCATAGCCTTGGGGAAACTAGCTATGGCATCGACTCGCTGCTTTACCTTATCCAGTACTTCCATAAGGTTTGCCTTGGTATCAATTTCCAAAGTTACCGCACCGCCACCTCGATAAGCGTCAGTCACCGCTTTTTTAATCTCGGTGACATCTTTCAGCGACTCTTCCACTTTGATTAGGATCGTCTCTTCAATTTCCTGAGCAGAAACCCCTGGGTAAGACGCTGTCACATTAATGTAGTTGATTTCAAAATTTGGGAACATCTGGCGCTGAATCAGAAAGTAGCTGACGGTTCCCATGATCAAGATAAACGCCATCAAAAGGTTGGCGGCTACCGAGTTATTGGCAAAAAGGGCGATAATGCCGCGTTGAGTGGACTTACTCACTGGCTTCTCCTTGGTTCACCAATACCTCTGAATTACTATTCGAGCGAATCACCGACATTCCAATTTGCGGGAACTCGGGCACAGTTAATACCAGCTCATCGCCTGTTTTCACACCAGAATCGATAAAGAAGTTTGCCTGCTCTTCACGCAAAACATGGACACTTTTAGGGACGAGCTTGTCTTCTTGATCGACAACCCAGACTCGCTCATCAGTGACCAACTCTTGCGGCACTTTAAACAGGTTTGGGATCTGTTTACCGTTGAAGACCACTTCAACATATGAACCAAAAGGTAATGGTTTGGCATCCGTTGTCAGCGCATAAGGGTCCTTGATTCGAATCACTAGGTTTGCCATACGCGTAGCACTGTCTACCACTCCTAGATCTCGCATAATCACACCATCTCGAACCGAGTTAGTGCGACCTTTAGAAATGACGTCGGCTTTCACTCCTACAATATTGTCAGGTAAGAAAGGCGCGTCGAAGCCTGCAATGGGCACCATCACCTCTGCTGATTCAATGTTATTCAGCTCCGCAACTTGTGCGCCTGAAGTAATGTACTGACCAACACCGATGCTTCTGGAGACCACCAACGCATCATAAGGCGCTTCAACTTCACAGTTGGCAAGATCACGATTGGCTCTGCGCAATGCAGCCTGCGCCGATTTAACGCTGGCCTCTGCGCTTAGCACTTGAGGAATACGCAGATAGAGGTCCGAGACTTGGGTATCTTTGATTTTCTTTGCCTGTCTTTCGGCAACTTTCGCCTTAGCACGCTCTTCAATTAAGGCCGCTTGCGCCTGCGCGAGTTGTGCTTGGGCTTGCAGCACCGCTGCTTGATAGTTATCTTTTTCGATGGTGAAAAGTATTTCGCCGCGTTTTACCACGCCACCTGCCACAAAGTTCGGATGCCAACTGGTAACTTCACCGGAAACTTGTGTTGATAACGCAGTGCGCTCAAGTGGCACTACCTCACCAAAACTTGAGATTTGCACCTGATGATTTTCGGCTTTTAGGATTTGGGTTTTAACTCTTGGGACGGTATCGACTTGTTTTTGGTCTTCAATTTCTGGAGCCGTTTGCTCCACTAGCATAAAGCCACCAGCGGCCACACCTAAAATCGCGAATGGTAGAATCCATTTAATACTGCGCTTGAACATAGCTTCCCTTGATTTATATTCTTCTGCTTTGATTATTGTACGTAATTTCAGCTAGAGAAACTGTAAGGAAACCTCATCTTTTTCTGTGTTTGTGTGAAGAGCAGCAATAAGAACAAGAAGGTATGCATCACAACATACCTTCTACACTAGATTCATTCGATGGGATTATGAGTGCGACAGCGAATCACATTTAGCCGCGCAGATAAAATCGTTTTGGTGTAATCCTTTTATTGAGTGGCTCCACCAAGTCACGGTTACCTTCCCCCACTCCAAAAGAATTGCAGGGTGATGAAACTCATCTTCTGCTAGCTCAGCAATCTTATTAGAAAAGGCCCAAGCCAATTTAAAATTCTTAAAACTAAACTGTTTTTCTAACTGAGGAATCCCATCTCTCTCGATAATGCTCCAGCCGTTCAGTTCTGTCAGTAGTTGTTGCTGTTCTTCCTTCGTTAATGCCAGTGCATCGCTACTACACGCTTCACAGCGCAGTTCATTAAGCATGAGTCTTATCCTTTGGTTCAAATAGTGGTGGCAACAATCCAGCGTTCATCGCTCGATTAACGTATTCGGTGAGACCGCCCGATCGTAGTTGGTATAGTTGGTCAATATCGTCCAGTACAAAGTAGGTCGGCTGCATGATATCAATGCGGTACGGAGTTCTTAACACGGTATCCAAGTCGAAAGCTTGGCGCAGTGCTCGTTCATCATCTAACGCATAGAGAGTTTCTCCCGGTGAAGAGAGAATTCCACCGCCGTAAATTTTAGTTAGACCGTTTTGTTCCACTAAACCAAACTCAACGGTAAACCAGTACAGTCGAGCCAAATATACTCGCTGTTTGGCGTCAGCATCACTGCCTAGCTTGCCGTAGATTCGAGTAAATTCGGCAAATTGCGGATTGGTCAACATGGCACAATGACCAAATACCTCATGAAAGAAGTCGGGCTCTTGTAAGTAGTCAAACTCTTCTCTCGACCGCAAAAACGTCGCAACAGGAAACTTACGGTCGGCCAATAACGCGAAAAATCGGTCAAAATCAATAAGCGCCAGTACTGGCTCCACTTGCCACCCCGTTTCTCTATGTAGCACTCGGTTAATTTCAGGTAGCTGCGGAACACGATCAAGGGGTAGATCTAACAAGTCTAGGCCGTGCAAATACTCCTTACACGCTCTCTCTTTCACCAAATCGAGCTGTCGAACAACCAAGTCATGCCATATCTGATCTTCCTCGCTGCTCCACTCCACAAAACCGAGCTCGTTCACAGGTTTTGATACGTACTGAGTCATCTCGTCACCATTAACAACTTTGTTACATTAAGCCTATGTGCGGAGAAATTTGCTGACAATAATTCAATCAGACTCTAATGCGCATCGCGGTGTAACAATTTATTTACATTTGAACGAATTCTTTCGACTTATCAATATATTGTTTTCAGCTCCCTCAATTTGACGTATTGAGGATTCGCACCAAAACTTAATCACAATTCATCGCATTAAGTACAAAGGAAGCGCATGCCAAATAACGACATGGATCACATCCCACTCTGGTCGCCTTCTCCCGAGCGAGTCGAGGGTTCTCATCTCAAAGCCTTTATGCAAGTACTGGAACAACAAGGGCTCAGCTTTAGTGATTATGCTCATTTGCATCAGTGGTCCATCAGCCAGCCAGAGTCCTTTTGGAATGAAGTATGGGATTATTGTGGTGTAGTTGGAGACAGGCATGCGCCGAGTTGCCAGTTAGGTTCGCCAAAATGGGACAAACCTGTCGTCGCTAGAGACACGCTCTGGTTCCCCAATGCGACATTAAATTATGCCGAAAATCTCCTAGCTTACGGCAAGGCTCACCCTTCTGAACTTGCTATTTACTTTCAGAACGAAAATCATCAGTCGTCTCACCTTACTTGGCAGCAGTTAATTGAGCAGGTCTCCATCGTCCAACAATGGCTTATTGAGTTGGGTATTGCTGAAGGCGATGTCGTGGCAGGCTATTTGCCACATATTCCTCATACAGTTATCGCCATGCTCGCAGCGACCAGTTTAGGGGCGATATGGACTTCCACCTCTCCCGATTTCGGCGTGGACAGTGTCATCGAACGGTTTGGGCAAGTTGAACCTAAAATCCTATTCTGCTGCGACGGTTACCATTTCAATGGCAAGGCTTTCGGAATGATTGAGAAAAACCAAAGCCTTATCGACGCTCTGCCTTCGATTACCCAAGCTTGCCTGATTCGCTATTCTGACCAGCACGATACTCAAATGGAAAATGCCGTGGATTGGGGCTCCCTAGCACGGCGTTTTTCGCCTATGCCAGTCGCCTTCCATCGCGTTAAGTTTAATGCACCTTTATTCGTTCTCTACTCTTCGGGGACAACAGGCAAACCAAAATGTATTGTGCATTCTGTCGGTGGCACTACTATCAACCACTTGAAAGAACATCAACTCCATTGTGATATCAAGCCCCAAGACCGCGTGTTCTATTACACCACTTGTGGTTGGATGATGTGGAACTGGCAAGTCTCTGCCTTGGCATCGGGGGCAACATTGGTAATATTTGATGGCAGCCCTGTCTATCCCAAAGTAAACACCGTTTGGCAACTCGCTCATAAAGCTGAGGTCACTCTGTTTGGTACATCTGCAAAGTACCTCGAGACTTTACAAAAGCTCCATTATCGACCCAACGAACACTTCGCTTTACCACGACTCAAAACGCTGTGTTCAACAGGCTCCGTACTTTATCCGCAACAGTTTGATTTCGTCTATGACGCGATAAAACCAGACTTGCATCTGGCTTCTATATCAGGGGGAACCGATATTTGTGGCTGTTTTGTCTTGGGTAACCCTGTGTCCCCAGTCTACAGAGGAGAATGCCAAGCATCGGGACTAGGGCTGGATGTAAAAGTATTCAATGAACAAGGTAAGAGCGTGATTGAACAGCGTGGAGAGCTGGTATGTCGCAACAGTTTTCCCAATCAGCCTATCGGTTTTTGGAGCGATAAGGGCGAACGCTATCACAATGCGTATTGGGCTGAATTCCCAGGAGCTTGGAATCATGGCGACGATGTAATGCAAAGTCTTACTGGCGGTATGACCTTTTTTGGTCGAAGTGACGCTACTCTTAATCCGGGAGGTGTTCGTATTGGAACTGCAGAAATATACCAGCAAGTGAACCAGTTGGAGGAAATCAGTGACGCTATCGCGGTTGGTCGGGTTCAAAATGGTAATGAAACCGTGGTCCTGTTTGTTCAACTTAGCAACACGGCCACGCTTGATGACGTCTTAAAACAACGCATTAAACAAACCCTGAAAACACACTGCTCTCCACGTCATGTTCCTTCAGAGATCTATCCGATCAGCGAAGTACCACGAACCAAGTCAGGCAAGTTAGTAGAGCTAGCGGTCAAGCAAACGCTACATGGTCAACCGGTCAAGAACCAAGGGGCGATTGCTAACCCCTGGGTTCTAGAAGAAGTGAAAAGCCACGTTGTATAACGTAACTTCAAGGTTTGATCACTAATCGCTATACATTCATACGCAATGCGAAGAAAAAGAAGAACGCTAGACAGCCAGTGAACACCAGAGCCAGTGATAAATACTTCATTGTTTCTACCTTAGTCAGCTATTTCCGATGTTATAACAAACTCACTAGTGCAAACCGAGGAATTGGAGAAATTCATTTCTGAACCGCAATACTGAATTTCTCTAATTCATCGTCAAGGCTTCCGGAACCGTGAAGAATAGCGCTCAACAATTAAAAAGAAATCAATCTATGTTGAGAGCCAGTATGAGAAACTACATTACTAAAACGATGACCGCACTATCATTAACGGGAGTGATGACCGCATCTGTTATGGCAAGCATCACAATACCCGAGCGCACGATTCCGACCCCTCCTGGAGTGTCAGAGGAACTTGCTTCGATAATAGAACAAAAAGTTTATCCGACAGGTGTTCCCATTCCAACAACGGATGAAGAGTGGCAAGCCGCGCGATCTGCTCTAGACTCTCTCCATGCGGATATTGCTGTTACAGCGGCAGAGCGACTTGGCGTCCATTATGAACGAAAAATCTTCGCGGGTGTCGATACCTTTTTCGTTACACCTAAGAAAGTATCACCTCAATATCAAGATAGATGGCTGGTACACGTTCACGGAGGGGCATTTGTCTTTGGCGGCGATGAGTCCGCATTACGTGAGGCTATTTGGGTTGCTGACGGATTAAATGCAAAGGTTATTTCGGTGAACTACCGACAACCACCTGAGCATCCATTTCCAGCAGCGATCGACGATACTGTTGCCGTTTGGAAGGAACTAATAAAAATACAACCAGCAGAAAAAACCGCTCTATTTGGTACGTCTGCAGGTGGTAATATTACTCTAACCACAACACTCAAACTCAAAGAACTCGGTGCACCACTGCCCGGTGTTCTGTTTGCAGGAACCCCTGCCACTGACCTGAAAGAAACATCGGATAGTTGGCTTACATTGCAAGGTCTCGACCCATTAGGCGGACGAGACGGTATTATTAACGCAGCTTTCGATGTCTACGCCAATGGAGAGCCACTGGACAATCCTTTATTGTCTCCAGTTTATGGCGATCTTTCTAACTTCCCACCAACGATATTAATTTCAGGCACTAGGGATTTGTTGCTAAGTGACACGGTTAGAATGCATCGAGCGTTAAGAGCTCAGAACATCGACGCACAGCTGCATATCTACGATGGTCAAACACACGCTGATTACTTACAGAGCCTCGTTCAGCCAGTACCTGAGTCTGACGATGCCCTCAAAGAACTATCACGCTTCTTTGATAAACACATCAACTAACCGTCACATTGCTGAATTGAAGCGAGTACTCTCGCTTCAACTCCCCTCCTCTAGCAATTGTCAGGAGTATTACATGTCACTCACTCATCGATTTCGCTGGTTAACACCACTGCTTCTTTGCGTACTTTGTTCTCCTAGCTTTGCTGCTACTTCTCGACTGCTATCGAACACCTCTTCCCCTCAACAAACCCTTAATAGCTTCATACAGGCTTCTGATGAGCTCATCCAATACTGGCAACAGGAAGAACTACGTACTATTGGAGCCGAGCTTGCATTAGCACAAGCTATTCGAACCATGGACCTATCTCTCGTTCCGAACCGAACTCGAACCGTAGTCGTGATGGAGCGCATTATTTTACTTCGTGAGATAATAGATCGTCTTGATTCAGAAGCCCTAAAAGCACTACCAAAATCGTCATCCTACGATTTTTGGCGCTTTGATAATACAGACATAACAATCACCAAACTGACTGATGGTGAACGTGCAGGCCAGTACGTATTTTCGGCAAACACGATCCAGCAATTACCTAAGTGGTACCGAACACTACAGCCTTTGCCCTATAACAGCTCAGAACGGCTCGACTATTATACGGTTTTCATACATTCACCAGGCCCACTTTTCCCCAAACAATTTATCGCGTCACTGCCTGATAAGGTCCATATTCTTTACGGCCCATTACCACTTTGGCAGTGGATTGCTGTTCTACTACTTGCCAGCACCTGCTATGCGTCCATAAAAATGAGTGTTTATTTAGGCCAACGTTGGAACCAACATTGGGCACAGAAAAATTTGAAATGGAAAGTCGGCAAACTGATTTCATTAATCAGCTGTGGCTTTATTCTTTACCTCACTCGTCAAGTCATGGATCAAGGTATCTGGTTAACCGGAGGGGTATATCAGTTCATAACAACGTGTTTCTTTTTAGCACAGTTCTATATTTTATCTTGGCTCATTATGGCTACTTTTAAGTACGGCGCGGCCTTATATGCCTTTAAAAGAAACAATGGAAAACACGTAGACTCCTCACTAATTACCGTTTTGTCGCGTATTTTCGGTGGCCTCACTATCATCATACTTGGTATTTATGTCATCGAATTTATGGGGTTTTCCATCTCCCCTTTACTCGCAGGTATTGGTGTAGGGGGTCTAGCCGTTGCCTTGGCAATTCGGCCGGTACTGGAGAACGTCATCAACGGATTAACGCTGTATGCAGATGGCGGTATAAAAATTGGTGAGTTGTGTCGTTATGGCGACAAGCTCGGCACTATCGAGAGCATTGGTTTACGATCAACTCGGATCCGTACTCTAGAGCGATCATTAATCACCATACCTAACTCTGAGTTTGCAAACATGGAAATTGATAATCTTGAAAGGCGTGACAAAAGGAGGATGGAGCACACTCTGCGCATTCGACCAGAGCTCACTCAAGAGCAGCTTAAAGTTCTCATTGTTAGCATACGCCGAGTACTTTTACAGCACCCTAAAGTCGAACCCGAGCCGATACGTGTACGTTTTTGTGGTATAGGTGAGTTTGCTATTTTGGTCAACACTATGTGCTATATCCATTGCAAAGACAACGAAGAATTCTTGTCAATACAAGAAGATATTCTCTTTCTTATGGCCCAGAAAATTGAAACTATTGGTGCGCAACTCGCCTTCTCGACCCAATACCAGTTCGCCGGGCACCTCTCCGAAACTGACCAAGGATTAGCCGAAGAAGCGAAGCAAATTGTAGAAACTTGGCATACCACCAATAACTACCCATTTCCTGACTTTAGCTACGAATACAAACATGAAATCAAAAGTAGTACAGTGTTTCCGGCGAAGACCTCCTCGGTCAATAGACATGGTTAGACTAATATTCCGGCTGTACTACGTCATCAAAATAGGATTGTAACGCTTGGTGCACCAGTTGATTCAATGGGTACCCTCGTTTTGTTTGCAGGTATCCACCAACAATATTGACTTCACGTAACTCTTTAGGAAACTTAGGCAGAGGGTAACAAGCTAACTCAGGCTCCAGCTCCGTCATATAACTGCTTCCGTAAAGAATCGCGTCAGAGTTCTTTAATTTATGCAGCAGTACCTTAACGCTGTGGGTAACCAACGCAACATTCGCTTGGTAACCTTTTGATTGGTAGATATCTTCGATGGGTGATCGCTTTGAGTTAATTCCATCCATCTCAACTCGTGTTAAAGGCAGAGAATGGATCGCATCCCATTCGCTAGATTTAGTCAGAACAGGGTGATTCTTTCGCGCTACCAGACATAGTTTGATCGCACTCAGGTGGGGCTGATAAATCTCTTGTGGTAGAGGGTAACCCTCAAAATGAATAAGGTAGTCAATGTGACCGTTAAAAACATCCGTCAACGAATCAGGCTGCCAATAAACAAGCTTGAGCTTCGCTTTAGGCAGTACCGCCCTAAGCACCTCAAAGATACCTACCCCATATACTTCTAAGAAAAAGATATGCATCGCGATAACAAGCTCACCATCAAACTCACGCGGTTCAAAATCTCGATACGACTCAACAACTTTTATAATCGGCGTGAACATTTCATCGGAAGCTTGAGCCAGCTTCTCGGCGAGCTCTGATGGTTCGACTCCATGCGCTTTACGGATAAAAAGTTGGTCGCCAAATACTTCTCGAAGTTTAGCTAAACCTCGGCTAACACTGGTTTGGGAAATCCCAAGCTGACTAGCGGCTGCATGAGTATTTTTTGTTTCTACCACGGCACGGAGCAGCTTCAAGAGATTAAGATCCAACTCTTTGATTTCTTTCATTCTCTAACCTATTTATTTCCTTATATATTCAACTATGAGCGAATATGACAATCGAAGCAAATGGTATTGTTGCTGTTATATCCTCCCTCTCCTTCTACTCAGTAAATCAAAGACTGAAAGGATCTTCTCGCCCCTACACAACATTTAAGCCACGAATGAATTTCTCTAATTCATGGTCGGCACCCTTTCTAGCAATTAATGTTCACCCAAAGATCTACTGATAGGAATCAGTAGCCTATGCCATCAATCTGTCGTTAAAAGGAGGCAACGACATACTGGATCTCATAAAAGGCTGAACATGTTCAAGGCTTTAAAACAAGAGTACACGCTGCCACTTGGCATCGTGGCCATCGTTTTTTTTAAACTAATTGGTGATAACTTGCTTAACGGCAGTCTTTCCGTTGTCCCTTATATCCTCACTACCGGATTACTATTCTACGTGGTGATGACCGCGATATTTGCTGTGGTAAGGCATTCCGATGCTCTGGCGATCAAACTAGGCGACCCCTACGGTACGCTGATTCTTACGCTTTCTGTTGTATTACTTGAAGTCATTATGGTGTCGTCGGTCATGTTAACAGGAGAGTCTAATCCGGTTTTAGCCCGAGACACCATGTTTGCCGTTGTTATGGCCGTATTGAATGGTTTTGTCGGCATTACCCTCCTGATTGGGGGCCTAAAATACCATACGCAAACCTATAACCTAGATGGAATAAAAGCTTACCTTGTTGCGATCATTCCACTCGCCATGCTGTGCCTCATTCTGCCTAATTTCACCAGTATGGACTCCTTTGGCAATATGTCAGCAGGGTTAACGTGGACACTAGTACTGACATCTATCGCTCTGTATGGTGTGTTTTTGTTTGTTCAAACCAGAAGCCATACCCACTTTTTCATAGACGCAGATAATGAAGATGAGCACGACTACCACGGTCCGTTGCACAGCAACGCTTACCACACTCTCATGCTCATCTGCTACCTTGTAGTGGTTATCCTTCTTGCTAAGAGTCTCGCTATACCTATCAACGATGGTATCAGTGAACTTGGCGCTCCCGCGGCACTTGGCGGCCTCGTCGTAGCCTTAATCATTCTTACTCCTGAAGCCGTTGGCGCTATCAAAGCGGCCATCACAAACCAACTGCAACGTGCTATGAATCTTTTTTTCGGTTCAGTGCTTGCCACGATTGCTCTAACCGTGCCTGCGGTTCTTTTGATTTCCGGCACTATGAACGAGCCGATCCGCCTGGGGTTAGGGCCAGCGGAAATGGTGCTTTTGGTTGCCACCCTCCTCATGACCAGCGTGAGTTTCAGTAGCGGTCGAACTAACTCACTAAATGGTGCTACGCATTTAGTGTTGTTCTTTGCCTACATCATTTTGATGTTTGATTAACGCACGACATATCCCAAGTGCTGGCAGCCTTCGGACTGCCAACATTAGAACGCGGATATATTCGCAACAAACGTTAAGGTTCTCGTCATGTCTTTTCTTACAGTATCACTAGATTCGGAAGAAACCGTTACTCTGTACAATGAGGTGTTAAATAGCATTAAATCTTCAAATGTTACAACAATTCAATTAAACATTGAGCAAGCGGATGCAACACTGCTTCCCCATGTATTACGTAAACTCACGTCTGATGAACGAGTTAAACTGTGGCAGCTAGTCAGTGAAGCCTCACCTATACTGGCCGCTAATCTGCTTGACCACTTTAGCGACACTGAGCTAATTCATTTGGTTCAGGCGCTACCGCTTTCTGTAACAACTGTCCTCTTTCAATATATCCGTGCAGCTGACCGACGTATGTTGATCAGCCATCTACCCGCTGAAGTTCAACACCAGTTAAAACTAGCATTGCCACCGACTTGGAAACATGAAGAAAAAGCAGCACTCGCCTATCCGGCAAGTTCCGCGGGTGGGATCTGTAAGAGCGAAATCCTCAAAGTGGACGAGAGCACCACAGTGGCCGATCTAGGTGCTATTTTGAGAGCCGAAGAACATAGTGCTGATCGATTAGAGTGGCGTCATATCTATCTACATGACTCTACAGGGGCATACCTAGGTACACTCAAGATCCGCGATATATTCCTGCGCCCGTATAGCGCAAAACTCTCTGACTATCTTGATCCAAGCGTTCCTACCGTATTACCCGAGCAGGATCTCAACACATTGAAAAGTATACTGGACAATACGTTTCACCCAATTATTCCAGTGGTGGATGAAGCAGGCTTTCAAATCGGCGCTGTCGGTTCAAAACAGCTAAACGAGGCGTTATATGAACGCTCGAAACAACAGCTGCTAGAGCAGTCAGGCATTTGGGGAGGCGATGAATGTCGTACCATGCCCAATAACGTGAGGAATTTACGTCGGTTAGCCTTCTTAATCCCGTCGGTCATATTAAGCTACACCGCTGTGTCGATCATTGCAGCCTACGAACCTATTATTGAGCAAATCGCGGTGCTAGCAGCGATTTTGCCGCTAGTTGCCAATCTTTCGGGTGCAGCAGGAAACCAAGCGGTCGCAGTCTCAATAAGAGAGCTATCAACCGGACATCTTTCGCCTAAAGATCTATTGTATGTCGTCAGCAAAGAACTTCCTATCGGCGCTATAAATGGGATTCTAATCGGTCTAGTACTTACCGTCTTAACACTGCTGTCGCACGGTGGTGCCCACGTCGCTCTGCCATTACTGATTGGCCTCGCCTACGCTTTTTCCTCTTCAGTCGCAGTGGTGATTGGCGGCTCCCTACCGCTGCTGCTTAAACGGCTCGGCCTCGATCCAGCCATGCTCTCAAGTCCAATCCTAGCCACATTAACTGATGCTATCTCATTCTTTAGCATCCTCTATTTAGCACAGTCTTTCTTATTGTAATAAAAAGCAAATTCCGGAATTAGATATGAATATAGAAACCCTCTTAACTTACTTAAGTTTAACGGTCGTTGGTTTATTGCCAATGATGAATCCACCTGCCGCCGCGACAGTCTTGCTTGGATTGAGTAAAGGTAGAAACAAAAGTTATATCGTCTCGCAGGCAAAAACCGTCGGCCTTTATTTGTTCTTTGCTTTGTGTATTACCTTTTTTATTGGTGCTTCCGTCCTTGAATTATTCAGTATTTCCATTCCTAGTCTTC
Organism: Vibrio sp. CyArs1; assembly: GCF_022432925.1. Taxonomy (NCBI): domain Bacteria; kingdom Pseudomonadati; phylum Pseudomonadota; class Gammaproteobacteria; order Vibrionales; family Vibrionaceae; genus Vibrio; species Vibrio sp. CyArs1. Next base: position 1,001,264 of record NZ_JAKRBO010000001.1, read on the forward strand.
GCTTGGGTGGCGGGGTTATTATCATCGCGATTGGCTTCAATATGCTGTTTCCAAAGAAAGACGTGGATAATACAAGCCCCGGCCAAGACTCTATCGCGCTAGTACCACTGACCATTCCCTCTCTTTGTGGTCCTGGAACCATGGCGCTAATTATTAGTCTTGCAGCTGAGCTCGCCATTCACAAAGATGAGCTGCACATGATAAGTGTATACAGCGGCGTCATTTCTGGATTTGCTGTCGTTTCTCTCATAGCAGCTTTCACGCTGAGTATGGCTTATCCACTACTCAAAGCGCTTGGCCAGAATGGAATTAATGCCTTCACTCGAATTATGGGATTTCTATTGATTTGTATGGGGGTTCAGTTCTTTACCTTGGGTATTGAAGAAATTGTTCAGGATATCTATCACGCCTTTTAGTTAGAAAATAGGTTTATACATATAGTTGCTTTCACCTTAGTGGGCACTTATTCACGCAACCACTCAACGTCTCTTTTCGACGTTGAGTGGTTGCAAAAATGAATCGCTGCAATTCATAGTTTTAACGCCTATCGCTCCGTACACTTGCTTCCAAACCAACTGGGGCAGAACCCCATAACTTGTGTCCCAATTAATCACTTAGTCATCGTTAAACATGGAAAGCAGATATTGAGTCGTGATGTTACCGGACACCACAATGTAGACAGGTTTACACCATGAAAACAAACGCTTCTCTTACATCTATAAAACCTCTAACTATAACCATTATGAGTTTGGCACTTGCCGGAACAGTAAGTGCTTCACAGAATCAGTACGGGATGTCTTTGCACCACGAGCTGGTGACAACCCACAATGGAGCAATTACGACACAACCACAGGCAGCCGTTAACGCTGAATGGGATGTTGCGGCAAAGCAAGTCACCCAAATCACCGACGGTGTATATCGAATTGCTGGTTGGGGTATTGGCAACATCATAGCGTTGGAAGGTCCTGAAGGATGGATAATCGTCGATACGGGTGACAACACCGAATACGCCACACAGCAACGCAAAGCGCTTGAAAAAGAGGTCGGTCATGAGATCACCGTTGCTGGTATTCTCTACACACACTCTCACTATGTTCACGGATCAACTGTCTGGCTTGATGACAATACTCTGGTCTTCGGTCATGAAGACCTCATGGACAATCTACAAGCAGATGCTGGTGTCAATGTACTAAGCGGCAATTTTAGCACCAGAGCCGCCATTCAGTTTGGAATGCTGCACCCTGAGCAAGGAGAGGACGCATTTTACTTCCCACACCAGAAGGTATTAGTGACCAATGCCATCAATCAGGGAAGTCTCTTCAACTTATACACACTAAGGGGTGATATTTATCGAGATCCAATGCGCTTAGTTCAAGCTGCAGATTTAGCTTTAATGCGCGATATTGAGTTCCATGTAGACATTCACGGCGCGGCAAATATTGGTAAGGACAGTGCTCGAGAAGCCATTACATACTTCCGCGATACGATGCAGCTTATCCACGACCAAACGTACCGAGGAATAGCGATGGGTAAAGACGCTCAAGACATTGCGGAATGGATTTACATGCCCAAGAACCTTCGTGCCAATAATGAGACTTATGGTCAAGTCGAGAGCTACGCTAAGCAAGTATACAATGCCAGAATCGGATGGATGGGTTGGGATGTTTACGATATCAATCCGTTAACCAAACAACAGCAAGCTAAAAGAACTATCGAAGCCATGGGTGGTGTCGACAAAGTTACCTCAATGGCTCAAACAGCGCTTGAAAAAGGAGATTTAGCAAGTATCCAATGGAGTTTGTTTTTGACATCGCAATTGCAAAATTTAAACGCGATGTCAGATCAAGCCAAACAGATTCGGGCGAACAGCGCACGAAAACTGGGGCAACACACCACGTCAGCGAATGCTCGGGGGTTTTATATTTCGGAAGCTATACTCCATGAAGGAAGTATGACTTTTGGGAATGAGACCATTACCCATTACCAACAGCTGAGCAACATACTGGGGGCGCTTGATGCGCACAAGCTTGCTCACTCCACTCTAGAAGACAACGTTCAATATCTACGCTTTATGATTGATTCACGTTTAGCCGAAAATAAGCAGGTGCAATTTAACTTACGATTCACCGATAAAAAAGTGAATTACGCTTTAGAACTTAGAAACGGTGTTATCGCTATCACAGACCATCCGAATTCAGGCAAAACAATTGAGCTAACTAAAACAGAATGGGACGAGATTATTCTTGGAAAGAGTAACTTCGCTACCCTTGACGAAGAGCTGAAACTGCTCGATCACGCGATAGGACGATAAGCTTCCAACTTACTCTGTTTTATCTCCTTTCTATCTCATATAGAGAGGAGATATCTGCAAATTTGAATTTCTCTAATTCATCGTCAACATCAATCACAAAACATAAAGTAGCGTTATTGAAACGGCTCACAGACGACGGATTGCACGCTTATTCATGGATGAGTTAAATATTAATTAATACAGAGAGTAACAATGAAAAAAGTAACCACTGTCGCAGCAATTTTAACTACCCTATTTTCTACTTCGGCTTTAGCAAATAAAAATATCGACTTCTCAAACCCATACGCATTGTATAACGGTCTTTCCGTTGGTTACGGCAGTAATAATTTCGACGTAAACGCGCAATTTGCTAGCCAAGTTAATAACAGCTGGAGTTTATTAGGGACATATCATAGTGACGACAATTTTGACAATCACGACCTAAGGCTTAATGTCATCCACAATACTGGTGTTGGCTATTTTGTTGGTTATAACTACGATTCCAACTTCGACAATAGAAACCTCCGTGCAAACACTGGCGAACTTGGTGTGCACGTAAACGTGCCGCTAAATAAAGAGCTTCGCTTGGTCCCAGAGTTAACCTTAGGTTCATTTGAGCACCAACATATGTCGAACACCGCTTACTATACGCAGTTGTCGCTAAGTATGGTTTACAACACAAGTAACAACATCTGGTTCAGTGTTACTCCAGAATACACCTATAGCTTCAACGACCTTAAAGAAGACAATGGGCATCGTTCTAGTTTTAGGAGTTGGGATCTCATCGCGGATGCGGGTTACAAGATTAATAACAACCAGAGTTTGGTTTACACCTATCAATACGACAAAGGGGATCATCTCTCCCTCATCTCATACCAAATTGGTTTCTAACTTATTTCCAGCCCACTTAAAGCGGGCTGAAGACCTCGCTAAGGACTAATTTAGCCACGCTTCTTAAGCGCTGGAAACACAATGGGACCTGATAAGTAAAATATTAACCGAATATGAATTGCCTTCTCATCCAAGGTTAAGCACAGCCACTTCATAATCCAATCATCAACAAACACCTAATGAACAAAGGGACTGGATTATGAAACCACTAAGCATTGTTATTATCACTCTTAACGAAGAGAAAAGAATCGCTCGTCTACTCAGTGACTTAAGCTGTCAAACCTACCAAAACTTCGAAGTGATTGTCGTTGACTCCAACAGTGATGACCGCACTTGTGAAGTGGCCGAAAAATATCGTCCAGCCCTGCCTGAACTGACTGTTCACACAATGGAAACACGTGGTGTCAGCTTAGGACGCAATACCGGCGCTAAGTTAGCCAAACATGAACGACTATTATTCTTAGATGCTGATGTCCGCTTAGACAAAGACTTTATAGAGAAAGCAATGACCAAGCTTGAAGAAGAGAAGCTTGAAGTTGCGGGCATTTATATGGGTTCGCGTAAGCTTGCTCCCGCCTACAAAGCAGGTTACGGACTCTTCAATGCAGGGTTATTTACCACACAGTTCTTTTTCCCAACCGCCGTGGGTGCATGTATTTTCTCTACCAAGCGTGCTCATGAGGAAATTGGCGGATTTGATGAAAGTATCGTGCTATGCGAAGACTGTAACTACGTCAAAAAAGCCGCTAAGACATGGCGCTTTAGATTCTTACCGCTGAGTTTCCAGTTTGACCCACGCCGCCTTGAGCAAGATGGCTTCTTCAAAATGGGATTCACTTATTTCAAAGCCAATGTTCGCCGATTTTTCTTTGGCGAAATGCGCAACAACGAGATGGAATACAAGTTCGGTCACTACCAACAGCAGTAACCAATCATACAAATCCAATCAAAACGACAAAAACTAAGGACGTAAGGAATCGTTATGTTTGAGACATTGGGACTGTTTCTCGGCTCTTTCTTTGACGCAGTCATTGGCCCTAACCTAGTGGTTCCGGGAGAACCCTTTATGATTGCCGCGGGATATCAACTTTATAGCGGTGGATATCTCGCTGTTATCGCGGTACTAATTGGCGGCTTACTCGGTGATCAACTGAGCTTCTTCATTGGTCGTCATTACGGTTTTAGCGCACAAAAGAAGCTCCTTCGCTGGCAACCAAAAATACGCAGACCGCTAGCTCGATGTCGCCTTCTTATGAACCGCAATTCATTCTGGGTGATTGCCTTTGCAAGGCTACTAGGCCCTATCGCTTGGGTTGTGCCATTTATGGCAGGGACCAACCATATTCGTTGGCGTAAATTTTCTCTGTATGCCTTGATAGGTTTATTGTTGGGTGTGGGGCAATTTGTTGTTTGGGGCTACCTGTTAGCCGCTGGTGTGGACAATGTGCCAGTGTTAGGTGAGATGGCGACCTTCATCTCAGAACACAAATACACGTTAGGGCTAAGCATAGCGTCCTTAGCTCTATTCTATTTTGGTCTTAAAAAGCAGTGGCGTTATGCTTGGCTGAAAGCGAGCAGCTTTCTGCTAGTAGGCATGTTAGCACTCAACTACTCGCACTTTTTTTGGTTCAGCGACGATACCGTCGTCACCACCACTACCGACACTCAAAATAAAGTGGTTGATGTCAAAGGACTCAACTTTAAGGTTTTCGCGGGTCAGTCGTCGATTTACTCAGCTCAAGCAGTAAACGTGGTCTATTTGGGTGAAACTCCCAAGAACCTAATGAAGCAGCTAGGGTGGATTGAAAATAAAACATTCTCGCGCAGCGAACTTGAATTCTCCGACTACGTCAATTTGCTGAAAACTAAAACACCACCAGTCTCCGATTTGATGTGGAACGGGCAGCCACAAGATCTTGCGTTTCAATTACCGGGAACGCTAACTAAACGCTCGCATATTCGATGGTGGAATGCAGGTATAGACAAGCAAACCAGAGAAACTGTATGGGTGGGTGCACTTAGCTATGATAACGGCCTGACAATCACACCATATGGCGGCATTATCACCATCTTGCACAGCGTGGCTCCTGACGTCGACTCCGAGCGCGACAAGCTTAAGCAAGATGTATTTCGACTAAACGCTCAATGGAATGCTGAGAATCTTAAGCTTGCTACTGTGACAGCAAAAAACGACAGTCACGATTATTATACCGATGGCAAAGTGCTTGTTGTGTCTCAACAAATGCCTGTTAAGAGTTTTACGAATGTCTTTTAATGTGCAGGGAACACACCGCAAACTATTAGTTCTTCTAATTCACTCTAAAACCTTCAATTAGGGCATAAGATTCAAGTATGTCTTTTGCCCAATTTCTTCAGAGTTACATCATTCCTGCGGAAGCAGGAATCTAATTACAATGTTCGCATCATTTCATTAAACGTCGTTCGTCTTTGCCCTTTCTTGTGCTTCACATCTACACCCCTAATATTCGTCATTCCCGTAAAAAGGGAATCTCCAACAGCGCGTCGTAAATCCAATCTATATAACTTACTCTTTCATTTAGAGTGTTATACCCACTTCATGAGACTTTCATTTTCACAGAAATGAAAGTCTCATTGATATCGCTTAAAAACTTAGCTCATTTCAACAGGCATGCTTTATCCGTGAATTAAGCAACAAAGCTCGTACAGCAATGAAATAGTTATGTTTATCAATAAAGTTAATGTGTGCTGTGAGACGAAGGAAAGCGTTAGTGAAGGTGTATCTATTTAAGTTCTAATTTCTAATATAGGGAGTAATAACTCACACCGTCACTGTAGGTTGTAATGAGAAAAACTTCGGTTTCTTCAGTTAATAGTCAAATTTCCGGTTTTCCTTATGGTCCTTTATCAAAGATAGAAGTGACTCACGAATTAGGGCAATTTTTGGAGGTAATGGCTAAATGTGCTTCACGCAGGGAACTCAACCTTGCGTCATTCCTGCATTGGATAAAACCAGCGGTAATTCATAGGCAATACAAGTTTTTAAAGTTATCTAGCGATGTTGGATTCACCGGATACGTTATCTGGGCGTGGGTTGATGATTCAACACTATCTAATTATATGACTCAACCTAGATTCTCACTTAAGCCAATGCATTGGAATGGGGGATGTAATCTGATTGTTGTTGACTGGTTTGTCGAAAGAAACAGATTAAGTCAATTGAAGGCGCTATATAAGCATGTAATTTCCTCTACAAAAATAAGTACAAGAGAGGTCAATATTTGTATTCGAGACGAACACGGAAATATTATCAAAACAAATAAACGGAGTATTTATGGATACTGAACTTCTGACAACACATAAATATGTTAGAAAAGACAATACTCCTTATGTTGATAAACATTTACCTAAAGAGTCCTTTGTATTATTTGACACATACAAGCTAAAAGACACTGAAGTTGTTTGGATCAATAAGGCGCTTACACAAGAATATGAAATTGAACTTGATGATAATGCCATTAAAAGTGAGTTGATCGAGAACTTTAGTTACGTGTCGAAGGGCTATGCCGAGAAGAAACGAATTATCACTAATGATAAAAAACAGTTCATGGCAGATCAGTATGGCTCTCGACATGAAATATGCAATGGTGGCAGTGCAAGGTGTGGGTTAAATGGCCATTTTCAAATCAAAGGAATTGGCCGTAACCCTTTGGTTGCTTCAAATATGTCTGAAAGTCATTCACACGGTAAGTTATTTATAGATGAGGCGATCAATGAAGCGATTTGGGGAGAAATCTGCCACAAATATTTGCCCTATGGAGCAATACGCACGTTAGCTATTATCAAGACTAACGTAAAGCATAAGTTTGGGTACATGGATAATGCGCCTGATAAACATTGCGCCCTAACAATAAGGGAAGTGTCTGTACGCCCTGCCCACTTTGAGCGTTGCTCCTTTTTTTGGCCAGAGGAGAGCTACAAACATCTTCGTGATAATGATGCCAATCGCGTGAGAAAGGCTGCGCCCTATTTCTCGAAATTATTGTTAAGTGGAAAGGAAAAAGCTTCTCTTGATAATGCACTAGATAAAATGATCGATCGATTGGCTTGCCAAATTGCAGCATCAAGAGTCAAAGGCATCCCACATGGTTCCTTAACGAGCTCAAACGTATCGGTTGATGGTCGATTCTTAGATTTTGGCACAATAACGGCTGTACCAGACTTCGGCAACTATGTTCTGGCAAATGGTGTCGGGGCTGTCTGGGATGACCATGAACTTATAGAATCCTGGCTAGTTAACTTCATTGACACGCTGAATCACTACTCGCAAGGCGAATTAACTACAGGTCAAATTAGAGAATATTCATCATATTTTTCGAGGTTACTTGATGAATATGAGAACAAGTTCTTGTTAACAGAGCTAGGACTTAAGGATCATTCAATATCGAACTTACAACAAGCGAGTCAATTAAAAGAGCGCCTAAAAAGTGCTGAGCGAAGGTTTGTTACTCGCTTTAATGACCATGAATTTCGTCAGGATGTTCTCATAGAAGCAAAGGATCTCGGGCTCGATGTTGATTTTATTGGGTTTCCTTTGCGAAAGGCTAAATATTCATCCTTTACCATGCTTCAACGGCACTTGAACACAGAATACGACTATCGATCGGTTAGTCAGCTTATTAACGATTACGTATCATGAGTGAGATAACTATGATTGATGTAATAGAAGTAATATTAATTTCTACGTCCTTAGTGTCATTTATTACCACCCTTGTTTTGTTTGGATGTTACAAACTTAGAAAGTCGAACGGTAAGAATGACGACCACCCAACAGTCTCTGTATTTTTGCCTTTTTATAATGAGAACAAAGAGCATTTAATATGTGCCTTGAACAAGTTAAATGAACAAAGCTATTCAAATCGAATTCAGGTAATTGTCATTGATGATGGCTCGACAAATGATGCAATAACTAGAGTTAAAGAGTGGATTTCACATACCGAAGTAAATCATGACTTCCAGATTGTAGAAAGAGCGGTCAATGGCGGGCGAAAAGGCTTTGCCTTGGATCATGTTTTAGAACTTGGTATGGCTACTGGAGAGGTGTATGTAGTTGTAGACAGCGATACCTATATAGAACCCAATGGCATCTATGAACTGGTCACTAAGCTTTGGTCTGATGAAAAGTACGCCGCTGTTTGTGGTTATATCACTCCGGAAAACCATAAAGACAGTTTTATTGGAAAACTGCAACACTATGAACATATTAGCTTTTATGGCGCAATAAGAGCTGCGCAAGACAAACTAGGCTGTGTTCCTGTCTTAGCAGGCGCCTTTGTCGCTCACCGAGCTTCAGTAGTGAAAACGTTAGGCGGATGGAGCGAGTGGTTAGTCGAAGACATCGCTTGGTGCTGGAAAGCAATATCAAATGGCTACCGAACAGGATACGCACCCAAAGCAAAAGCAACTACGCAGTGCCCAACCGATGCTAAGGGGCTATTTAATCAACGCCGACGCTGGGCTCGTGGGCGAGTAGAAGCTTATGCGGAAGCTTGGAAGACACATTGGATAGCTGGATTGTGTGCATCTCCTTGGTTTCTATTGACCGCAGCACAATACATATTTCCGTCTAGCATTATTTTACTAGGATTTATGGTTGCAATGGGTATTTGGATTCCAATAGCAATCGGTGCAGCCAATATAATAATCTATTTTTTGTTGGTGCAATCCTATATAAGAGACTTTGACTTATCTGGTGATTTATCAAATCGTCAGGCTTTCAAAGCACCAATGTATTCTGCTTTGCTAGAAGCAATTACATGGCTACCAAACTTACTTGGCTATTCTGATGAAATTCTTGGAAAGAAAAAAGGCTGGCTAACAAGATAGTTTTTATGAGCGCAGTACTCTTTTACTGTAATTCAAATATAAGGAAATAACTTATGTATAACTTAAGTGTTGATGAAATATCAATGGTTGATGGTGGTGGTGATGGTAACTCTAGTGGTTATCCTGCCTCTCCTAGTGCTATAAAGCAAATGGCTGGTCCTCAAGGTGATGCAGGCAGGGCTCAGCTAGCGAATGCGCTTTGCCAAGGTACTTTTGCTGCGGCAGGAGGTGCGGCAGGATTTGCAGCTAAGAGTATAGGCGCTGCTGCGGGAGGGGCTGGTGGCTTTGGGTTTGGAGGAGGGATGTGTAACTTCTAATGCGCTTAATTTACTTAACTTCAACAGCAATTATGGCTAGCCTTATTGGTTACTTTGCATTTAAAACAGATATAGATTTTTATTTGAGACTGACCTTATTTGTTACATTCATAATTCATGTGCTGCTGGTTAAGTCTTACTATAAAAAATAAACACTACAGGTCGTATGTAGCGACCTGTATTCATTCTGTCTGTTGAGGACTATACATTATGGAAATTGAAGAAATAATATCCTGGGATTCATGTTTAGGTATAAATTGGGCACTAATGAATAATTGTAACTACAAATGCAGTTATTGCCATTCTGACCTCAATAGTGGTTCAATAAAGTCACCATCATATGAAATTGCAATCAAATTTGTTGATGAACTTATATCGCAGTCAAATAAGCAAGGACTTGTACCATACTTTGAGTTTGGTGGAGGTGAAGTCACTCTACTTAGATATTTTACAGATTTTATCAAGCATATACATCAAAATAACGGGTTAGTCTGTATTGTTTCAAATGGTTCAAAGTCCTTGAAGTGGTGGGAACAATATGCGCATTTACTATCTGGAGTGAGCCTAAGTTATCATATTAATGATATTAAAAGTGAATCTCACTTTATTGAGGTGTCTAAAGTCCTTGAAGCTTCTCAAACTACTCGCTTCCACGTAAACATCATGATGGTTCCCGAGCGGTTTGATGACTGTTTAGCGTTTGCAAAAAAGCTAAAACAAGAAGTTCGTTGCTCTATTGCTCTCCAACCACTCTTTGAAGGCTTCGGTCATGGTGGAATTACCAAGAAGTATCCGTACACACCCGAACAAGAACAAATAATGAAAGACTTTCGTGGTCGACCTGAGCTTAAAACACTTCCACCTTCAATGGCTGAACTAGAAGTTAAATATACCGATGGAACAACCAAGAATCTGTCCACATTTGATCTAATCGCTAATGATCAAACCAATTTTGTAGGTTGGGACTGCTACGCTGGTATTGACAGTTTAGTCGTCACATTCAGCGGCGATATTTACCGTTCTTGGTGTATGCAAGATGGTCCGATTGGTTCGATTTATGATGAAGACATTGAGCTACCTATCCTTCCTACAACGTGCAGGACCAAGATTTGTCAATGTGGTGTCGACTTGTCGGCAAAAAAAATCAATACAAACTTGGTTTCAAAGAAGAGTCAGAAAATTGCAGTTAAGCAGCTTTAACCTCATTTGCTTACGGAAAGGATGACCCGTGATATCAAAAGCCAAACATTTGTATCGGCCAGAGTATTTTGAGGCGCAGAAGTCAGACCATCAAGGCTCTATTTTAATTGATGCTTCATTGAATCAACATCTTTTTGTGGCTGCATCTGTGTTTGTCCTGATGACCATCATTTGCTTCGTTGTTTTTGCCGAGTACACACGCCGAGACACACTGAATGGTGTAGTTAGTCCGACTGGAGGTATTGTAAAGATACAAGCTAATGATGAAGGATATGCTGAAAAGGTACTTGTTACTGAAGGTGAAAAAATACTCGCTGGGGCGCCTTTGTATGAGATCAAAACAGAGCGATATGATCAGTTTGGCCAGGGAGTAAAAAAGCGGATTGTCACTACCATTGAAAATCAAATTACCTTGTTAAATGAACGTCGAAGTAAAGAAATAGAAAAATCGCAACACCAATTAGAAGTCATTGATAATGACTTAATACGTTTATCTGAAGAGGCTAACATACTAAAAGTTGTTGTTGACTTATCTGAACAAGAACTGAGTCTTGCTCAAAGTTTGGTTGATAAACAACAAGTGTTAGTCAACAAGCAGTTCATCTCTTCTATTGAACTTCAGAGGCAAAGACTAGAGTTAATAACTCTAGAAGCTAAGGTGCAAAACCAACGCCTGAGTTTACAGCGTTTGGGAAGAGAGAAAGCAAACCGCGAAGAAACAAGAGAGACACTGCAGTTAGAGCTTGAGATTGCCCTTCAGGACATAGACCGCCAGCTTCAACAAATCGTGCAAAACAAAATGGAATACTTTTTTCAAACAGACACTCAGATTGTATCTCCTATTAACGGTGTGGTTGCGTCAATATTCGTTAAGGAAGGCCATTCAGTTAACAAAGGTCAACCACTACTTGTACTGATCCCAGAAGGTGAAGAACCAGTTTTTGTTGAGTTATACGCACCGAGTCGCAGCATAGGTTTTATTCAAGAAGGTCAAGATGTTCGCCTACGGTTCGATGCATTTCCTTATGAAAAGTTTGGCGTTCAACAAGGTGTTATCTCATCTATATCAAAATCTGCTGTCACGGCTGAGATGCTACCCAATAGCCCATTGATACAAAGCCAGCTTTCTCGTACTCATGGTGGCGTTGGTTTGTACCAAGTAAGAGTCAAATTAGATAAACCAACTATTACGGTTTACGGAGAGGAGCAAATGTTTGTGCCAGGGATGACATTGACCGCAGATATTGAACTGGACACACGTAAGGTTTACGAGTGGCTGTTGGAGCCTTTGTACACCATCAAAGGGCGAATGTAATCATGCATGCAGAAGGGTTGATAGACTGGGGGTGGGGAAAGAGGCTCCCTCTGATTCGCCAAACAGAAAAGGCGGAATGCGGTATTGCATGCCTTGCGATGATTGCTGATTGGCATGGTTACAAAACTGATCTTCGATCACTAAGGGCAAAATGCGGCATTACCCAGCATGGGATGTCATTTGCACGGCTCATTGAGTGTGGTGCACTTCTTAAGCTTTTTGGTCGCGCGGTACGTTTAGATCTTGATGAACTGGAGCAATTAGCTACACCTTGCATTTTGCATTGGAATCTCAATCATTTCGTTGTGCTAAAAAAAGTGAGTGGAAAGAAAATTGAAATTCACGATCCAGCCAACGGTGCATTGAAACTGAGCCATGATGAGCTTAATAAGCACTTCACAGGAATCGCTCTTGAACTAACACCAACCCACGACTTTGAAGAAAAAGTTGAAAGTAAAGCGGTTCGGCTATCAACTCTAATTGGTAAAACCATTGGTCTTAAAGGAGCACTAGGTCGAATTTTTGTGTTCGCATTGGTATTAGAGGTATTAGCGCTTACTTTGCCTATCTTCAATCAGATTGTGATTGATGAAGTGTTGGTTGGTTATGACAAAAACCTTCTTGTACTCGTCATTGGAGCCATACTCATGGTAACAGCAACGCAAACCCTAACCGGACTTGCTCAACAATGGGCGACAATCAAGTTATCAGTGAATTTTAACATGCAGTGGGCTGCAAATGTATTCCACCATTTGTTCCGATTACCGATAGATTGGTTTGAAAAAAGAGACATAGGAAGCATAAGTGCGAAATTCTCCGCGGTGGGTGTCATTCAACAAACGTTAACTACTAGCGCTATTCAGGCTCTACTCGATTTAGTGTTAGTGGTAGGCACTCTTTCGGTTATGTTGGTTTACAGCCTTCAACTATCATTCATTGCCATCGCTGCAGCGTTAGGCTACGTAGTTCTGCGGTTTGCCTGGTTTGGCGCTTTTAAACGTGCAGAAGAAAACACTTGGGAGGCCAGTACTCAAGAAGAAAGTTATTTTATTGAGACAGTTCGCGGTGTATTGAGCTTAAGAGTCAATGGGACATTACCTTGGCGCGAGTCATCTTGGCAAAACCTCAATATTAAACGAAGAAATGCGCAGCTACACGAGCAAAAACTCGGGATGATCTACAACACAATGAATGTGACGATTGTCAGTCTTGTTTCAGCTACGGTTCTCTGGTTTGGCGCAAACTTGGTGCTGGATGGTCTGTTTACAATCGGTATGTTGATGGCCTTTCTTTCGTATCAAGGCCGATTCTCTGCCAGTATTAGTTCATTAATCGATAAGTATTTTGAATTTAAGATGTTATCTGTATACAACGAGCGTTTAGCGGATATTGTCTTGACTGAGAAAGAAACGGATAGTGTTCCTAATGCCTTAGGGTTGCCAATTGAAGCCAATAATCTAAGTAATAATGCTATTGAGTTTGACAATGTTTTCTTCTCCTACGGAAAAGATCAGCCTCCTATTCTTAACGGTGCAAGCTTTACTGTAAAAAGTAATGAGATTGTTGCGTTAGTCGGACCGTCTGGCTGCGGTAAATCAACCATTTCTAAACTGTTGTTAGGTATTTATTCCGTTACGTCAGGTAGCATTAATTATTTTGGTAATAAGTCGACAGCCTGCAAATCCCTTAGGGAGCAAGTCGGTGCGGTATTGCAAGAAGACCAACTATTTAGTGGTTCAATTATCGAGAATATAACCTTCTTCGCTGGCGATTTAGATGAGGAGTGGCTCGTTATGTGTGCTCGCAGGGCAGGTGTTCATGATGATATTGAACGCCTAAATATGGGATACCACACGCTAGTTGGCGAGATGGGCTCGAGCCTTTCTGGAGGTCAAAAACAAAGAATTCTCATTGCGAGAGCTCTGTACAAAAAACCTAAGTTTCTAGTGTTAGACGAAGCGACTAGTAGTTTAGATATCTATTCGGAGTCATTTGTCTGCCAGATGTTTAAAGATATCAAGACGCCTATTTTGATGATTGCACACCGTCCAGAGACTATAGCATCAGCTGACCGAGTATTGCTCATGGATGGTGGTTTAGTTCAGGAAATCCCGAATAATTTTAAGCAGGAAGCTCAAGATGTATAACCACGAAAGAATACTCAGCCCAGATAATCATGCTGAACTGTCTGACGTTGAGTTAATGGAACAATATGGTAAATACTTTGGTTCGGATAATTGGGTCACATTTTCTGGTTGTCCGTCGATTACATTGACCAAAGCGGGGTCGAAACGATCCGAATATTTCCCAAACAACAGCAAAGCTATCGTAATTGATTCAGGTTGTTACCTCGAATCATCCCACTTCCCAGCCTTTCCTTCTGGCATCACGAAACTGACAAGTGTTGCTGTCAACGACAGGCCTTTTGGCAAAATAGTCATTGGCAAAGGGTGCGTGCTTCAAGGCACTTCAATCTGTGCTTACGACAAAGTCTCAATAGGAAATAACGTCATTTTTGGCCCTAATACAGTGATTATGGATTGTAGCGGCCATGCACTTACAAACCGAGGTCATCTGGATGAGCTTGATAACCTAAAAGCTGAGCCTGTCACAATTGGCAACGATGTTTGGATCGGTTACGGATGTATTGTTCTTCCTGGGGTCAATATCGGTGATAACGCGATAATTGGCGCTGGTAGCGTAGTTACAAAGGATATTCCTGCCAATTGCATGGCTGCAGGTAATCCGTGCACCGTGAAAAAAACGGAATTAAATTAATTCAAAATGGAGTTCAGGAAATGAGATTACTTTGCCTTTCGCTAGTAACACTCGCTGTATTGTCAGGTTGTAAAAGTATCCCGATTATTTTTATGCCCGATCACAATGTGTCAGTATCCGGAAGCACGCTTATATTTGACGGCCCGATATCTGGCGATAGCGTTTTGGAAGCATTAAGAGTTGTTCGAAATTCTGGAGCAAATATTGAAAAAATACGAATAACTAGCCCTGGCGGTGATGTGCCTTCGGGTATCGAACTTGGGTATTTTGTCAAAGAAAATAATCTGGACGTTGAAGTTGATAAACTTTGTTTTTCTGCATGTGCAAATTATGTTATTCCAGCTGCAAAAACTGTCTTGATTAAAGAAGGTTCTCTTATTGGTTGGCACGGAGGGCCAAGACAGTCAGATGAACTTTGGCAAGCATCGGTTTCCTCTACCGATAAAGAAGAGTTAATGACGTTTATATCCCGACTACGCGAAAAAGAAGAGGTCTTTTTTGAGTACGTTGATGTTGATCCTGATATCACTGTGTACGGTCAAACTAGTTCGAAAAAATGTCGATTAACTGAGGAAACACACGGGTGGTACTACTCAAAAAGCGACTTAGCAAAAATGGGGGTCACCAATGTTGTTATTGAGGGTGAGCTAGCTTCTTCGATCGAATATCAGGGTGATACAATTAATGCTTGTTTGATGCCAGAATTCAAGTCCATATAGAATATAGAAACACTGTGAGTTGCTTCCTCGCTACTCACAGTTTTACATCTAGTGGTTAGTTTGCTTAATCGACGGCATGATGGTCAACTATTGCTATCACATCCTGCACCGACCCCACGACATAATCCGCAATTAAAAACGCGGGATTATTTTCAAAAGGCATAGCAATGGTGGTTAGCTGCGCCGCAACAGCGGCTTTCACACCTGTTAGGCTGTCTTCTAATGCGAATGCCTGCTCCACTGGAACATCTAATCGCTGACAAACTTCCAAATAGACATCAGGAGCTGGTTTACCATTTGGTACGTCTTCTGCGCTTAACATCAAGTCAAAGCTGTCCTGTATGCCTAGTTTTTCAGTCACCGCATGAATAATTGGATAGGCAGAAGAGCTGGCTAGAGCGAGGCGAAAGTCTCTTTGTTTTAAGTCTGAAATCAGTGTCGGAATACCCTCTATCGCCTCGCCTTCCTGTTCGACAAGTGCAACTACTCTTTGCATTATCTCTGATTCCAGCACCTTAGCATCCACACTCAAGTTAAACATTTGAATCCATGTAGCAGCGATATCGTCAAGTCGTTTTCCCATAGTGTTTTCAATGCAGTCGTCAATCGTGGCGCTCGCTCCGTAATTAGCTAACACTTCAATCTGCGCCTTTCGCCAAAAAGGTTCTGACTCAATAAGTACGCCATCCATATCAAACACAAAAAGTGACTTTGTCGTCATGTCTTATCCTACTTCAATCTGAATAAACTCTATGGATAGTATAAGGTTATGCAGGCCAGTGGAATAGAAAGGTATGCCGCAACCGAAACTTGATTGCAGCACTTTGTGTTTTACAATTTACTCATATCTAGCTTGTGACCCAAAGGCTCGACTTGCACCTCGGCGTAGCCCATTGTCACCGCCTCAAATTGCTTACTCATTTCCAAAGCATGTGCGGCATCTTTGGCAAGCACCGCCACCAAATAAGTGGGTCTGACAACAGCATTCTCTAAATTCTGAGTATTGATGTACGACGAGGTTACCGTGCCAACTTGATTAAGTGCTATCACTCGCTGTAAATCAATGCCCAATACTCGGTCAATTTCCAAAGTCTCTACACCAGACTTCCAAATGAAGGTGAGGCCAAAATTATTCGCTTTCGGTGTGTTGTCTAACCACTTTGATCCTAACAACTGAATGTGGTTTATTCTGACCAAATCTTGTTGGTACAAAGGTAAACTTGCTAGCTGGTCACGCACCGATTGCTCGCTTTCAGCTTCCATAACGAATTTTAGTAGCTGTGTTTTCTGTCCGCCTACTTGGCTATTTTCGACAAACATGTCTTTGATTTTTCCGTTATCCACCAGCTTCTTAAATGATGCTCGCTGTTCCGGCATCGTCTTAAGTACTTGTGCGATATCATCAGTGTTCCACTTCAACTCTACACCATAATCGTACGCATAAGCAGAGCTAGCCCCTGCAAGAAGTGCACCGATAACAAATAGATTTTTGATTATTTTTCTCATGACTTTACCTTCTAATTCAAATGATACTTCTTACCAACGTGAGCGATAGCTGCGGTGACAACTTTTACACGTAGATTCCGCAGCCTTTAGCCCCTTCTCGACTTCTGCAATAGATTGATTTTGCGCACCAAGCGCCACCTGCTGATAGCCTTGTTGCATCTGTTGCATTAATCGATTGAATTTTTCTGGCTTACTCCACACGCTTTCTTTCGCTTTACTTCCTTCTTGAGTCCCTAAAACAAAGGCACCGTTTAACGCATCACTGTTAGCTACAAGTTGCTCGCTCGCTTCTAACAAAGTCTGCCAGTCGGTATCACTACCATCGAGCGTTTTTTTAACGGCCTTAGTTTGTGACTCGAGGGCTGTAAAGGCTTTTTGCCGAGCGTCTATGATGTCTAATGTTGCTGAGTCCGGAGCGGAATACGCTAGAGATGAAATACCTGTCGATAGTGCGAGCAAGAATACTAATTTGGTCGTCGAATGATGAGTGAACATATTTCCTCCACCTGTTTTGTATATCGTTGTTGATGCATTTAATTTACACAACAATTATTGCGTGCGCAACAATTGTTGTGTAAATTAATGTCAACTATTTAAGACTAGAGGATCAAATTATGCAAAAGGTTAAAGTTTGGGATCTTGCGACTCGACTCTACCACTGGATTCAAGCCCTTGTTTTTGCGGGACTAGTATTCACTGGCTTTAGTAATCAAGGGCCCCATATCCAATTGGGACTAGTTTTATTTACATTACTACTTTGGCGCGTGATATGGGGTTTTATTGGTAGTGAAAGTAGCCGATTCCGTTCTTTTCTTAAGCATCCAAAAGTAATTGTCCGATATACATTCGGTAAGGCAATCTCATATGTTGGGCATAACCCGCTAGGTGCAGTCATGGTTGTTGCAATGATCGGTACATTACTCATTCAGTGTGTTACCGGCATGCTTTTAGCTGGAATGTTTGATGGTTTGGAGAGTATCGGCATTTTTATTCCCGAGCCTCTTTATGACATTGCAGACACCACTCACGCATTATTCGCTGACATGTTACCAATCATGGTCGCGCTGCACGTTGGAGCTATTGTTATCTACAAACTACGTGGCAAAAGTCTGCTTATGTCTATGTTCACAGGGCAACAGATACTCAACGCAGATGCACTATCTCCTTCTTTATCGAGCAACTTTAAAGCGTTGTTAGTGCTAATCATCTCAATATTAGTTACGATGACAATAGTTGCTTTTTCAATGGTGTAAAAATGAAGACAGAATTCGAACGCCAAACCAGCTTTGGTTGGCTACTAAATGTTGTGGCAAATCATGCATCAAAAGAGTTTGATAAGAGATTGCGAGAAAAGGGACTGACGCTAGCGTTATGGCCAACTCTAATGTGTTTATGGGAAAAGGAGGGCGTCACTCAACGAGAGATTGCGCAAATGTCCAAGGTAGAGAGCTCAACAACAACTAGAACACTCGACAAATTAGAAGCTCTAGAATTGGTCGAGCGACGTGCCGACCCAGAAAGTCGTCGCTCCTTCAGGATCTTTTTGACAGACAAAGGGAAAGCCCTTAAAGAAGAAGTCATTCACCTACCGGTCGAAGTCAATCAAGCGTTGCTAGCCGGGCTTGAAGATGAAGAACAAAGAACTTTGATTGCAACATTGCAGAAGTTGGTAGAGCGTATATGAGTCCATCTGCGCCGCTCACATTGCTTTAACTGAATTGTTTGAATACTTGTGAGTGCCGAAGCGGTTCAACTCCAGAAACACGTCGATTATCAATGATGGTTTGATAATCTTTCAAATCTCTCATTATTTTTGTTTTATTTAAGCCAAGATAAGATGTTGTTATCCAGTTATCACCAACCAAAAGATCCATTCTAACGAGGAAATACCATGGCAAAGCTGACTATCGTCGCTAACATCATTGCAAAACCTGATCAGATTGAACTTGTGAAAGCAGAGCTTCTTAAACTCATTGATATCACACGTAAAGAACAAGGTTGTATCAACTACGACTTACACCAAGATAATGAAAACCCTGCGCACTTTGTATTTTACGAAAACTGGGAGTCGCGCGAGCTGTTAATGGCACACTTAGCCGCACCACATATTGCTCAATACAAAGCCGCAACCGACGGTGCCGTTGAGAGTTTTACGCTTAACGAAATGACTCAAGTTGGCTAATTGCCACCAAACTATTGGTCAAATAGTAGCGCCCTAATGACAAAAATCGCCCAAATTTGTAAGGCAAGGTATTCTAGTTTTATCCATAAATCCATCGTGTTATCGCAGTCCATTGTATGAACTTTTACGGTAACAAGGTATGTGAGGATTGACAGTGAAGAATTCTCAGAACAATGAATACAGCGTGAAGGTTATTAATAATGCTGTTAGATGCCGGTCATTAGGGTAACCACTAAAGTACGCCCAAACGATGGTTTGGGCGTACGTTTACTACTGTTTTTCAAAAGTTCCGGTGCTTTTGATCATCACATCTAGGAAGCCTGAAGCGTTGCTTTTATCAAAACCGGAGTTTTTCATCTGGTTTTGAGCACCTTTCAATCTCGCCATCAATTCTTGACGCTGTTTTTCTACATCACTAGTGATTTCTTTTTTATCAGTCATAACAGGTTCTCTTGTGTAGCATTGATAAGAACACGTTAGTTCAAGTTTTAAACTTCAACAAATGACAGCTATTCGTAGATCTAAACCTTCATCACCCCACCTATGAACAATTAGAGTCAAAAAGTGGAAATTTCATTTATATCAATACATTAGCTAAGCCACCATCGAACCCCCGACATATTGATAATACTCATAGGACATTATCAAATACTATAGTCATTTCGTTCCGAAGTGTTGTTTGAGTAATATTCGACAAACTCAAACTGCATATTATGATCCTCCACGTAATAAGCACTACGACGATGGGGATGCTCTCCTCCCCAATGATCCAATTCATAACCTGCGATTTTTAGCCGTTCAACTGTTTCGTCAAGGTCATCTACGACGATTCCTATGTGTTTTACGCCTGTCCAGTGCTTGTTCCAATCTGCTATTCGACCATCACCTCCCGATTGGACTGCGATGTAAGAGCGATCATCTCCGACATGAAACCACTCCACTTCCTTGCCATACCATTCTTCCATTTTTCCTTGACCTCAAATCCGCCAGTCTGGTAACGATGCTAATAAAAACTCTATCGTTTTCCTAGGGTTAACTAGCGTAATGTTGGCATGCTCGATATATCCATTCATCGTATTATTCCTTCTGTTAGTGATTGGATCTTAGCGTAATTCCTCAAGTTAACTTGAGGTCAAGGACTATTTAACAGTGGAGTCATAAGCAGGAGTTATCAGACTATTAATAAGTGATGATTAGTGTCTTTTTAACCAATCATTACACTAGCCCTCATCGAAACAGAGCACGGAATGCAAACCACAAGCAGGATAGCTTTTACAATTAAGGGTTAGTAATGAAAAAGTTAGTTCTTGCCACCGCTATCGCAGCAATCTCAACTGGCGCATTTGCAAATACAGATTTTAGTGGTCATCGTGTTGGTATAGGTGCTTCAAATTTGAAGTTTAGTGATTCAGAAGGAAGCTGGAGTTTAGGAACCGGCGTTAAAGTTGAATATGGTTATGACTTCAACCAAATCTTTGGTATCAACGTGTCTTACGCGTGGAACCAAGATGATGTTGATTTGCCAATTTACACTGAGACTTCCGATTATAAAGCTCGAACTTTTAAAGTAGACACAGATATTGGCTATGCCTTTGACCTAGGGCAAGCGTGGATCAAACCTTACGGCGTGCTTGGTCTTGCTTTTCTAAGTGATGAAATTAATACACCAAAAGACGGAAAATTCTCAGGCAATGACTCAAGTATCTACTTAGGGGCAGGTGTTCGCGGCCAGTTGGACATGGGACTGTACGCAGATCTTCGCGTCGATTTACCAATGTATGGTGATCTTGACGCAGACTACCTATCATTTACGGTTGGTTACAAATTCTAACCTAATAGATAACAGGCAGTTAAACCACCTATACCAAGCCAATGTGATTCCACGTTGGCTTTTGACGTATTTCTAACATTGCAAGTGCTAACATTCCCATGTCATCCATAAAACCGAGTAATACAGTGCCGAAAGACCGTTTTGCCAATCTCGATCTTAATCTTCTTCGAGTGTTCAAGGTGCTTTACGAAGAGAAAAACATGCGTAAAGCGGCGGAACGTTTGTACGTATCTCAACCAGCTGTCAGTCAATCACTACAAAAATTGCGTCATCAATTTGATGACCCATTATTCGTTAAAGTGAAATCAGGCTTAGCTCCAACTCCATTTTCTGAGCAGCTATCGAGCTTGTTACTTCCTCTATTGTACGATATTGAAAATGTCGTCAATGATAGTGATGTCTTTGACCCGGCTCAGTTAGACCAAGACATTACCATTGCCCTCTCTTCGAGCTTTGTTTTCTCCATTTCTGGTGAATTGTATCGCTATTTTCGTGAACATGCTCCAGGCCTACGTATCCATATTGCATCGTGGAATGATCAAACAGTAACCGCTATCGAAAAGGGAGAAATACTACTAGGGATCAATGCTGAATTAACCGACAGCTACCCTTTCATGGAAAAGCGAACAATTGGTGAGATTAACGCTTGCTTACTCGTTAGAAAAGAGCACCCGATTACTAAGAAAAAGGTAACGGTTGAGTCTATGTCGAAGTATCCATTGGCGCGACTAATCGTCAGTAACTACAGTAAATATACAAGCCCTACCGTTGAAATCTTCAAACGCCTGGGGTATCCACTAGAAGTGGGGTTTAGTTCCGAATACCCAGTTGCACTTATTGATGTTGTGCAGCAATCGGATATGTTTATGGGAACCACCAACTGCTTCCCGATACATAACTACCCAAATTTAGTCATGCTAAGTCCTGACCAAGTATTACCTGAAGCGCAGTATCCTGCATTGTCCTATTTTCACAGTCGCCACCAAAATAGTGCGCTAGTCAACTGGCTTAATGAGTCGATTATTCATATATTTCAGCAACGTAAAACCGAAAATGCCAATCACCACTTATCGTCGGTTAGCAACCCAATAGAAATAGCGTAACGCACTCTTCTATATATTGTTTGCGCTGTGCTTCAGTTTGCACTCCACTCTCACCTAAAAACGCCCAGTAAGCGGCTTTTCCATGGAACATCAGTAGAAGTTGCATCGCTGCATTTTCTGAGTCGTTGGGAAGAGAAATCGTACCTTTTTCATGATGACGTTGAAGATAATTGGCTAGAACATGAAGTGTTTTTTGAGGTCCAGATTGCAAATAGAGTGCAGATATTTGAGGGTGAGACTTCACCTGCCCCACTGCATTTCGAAACGTTTGCAGAACTTGCTCTTCAAGATGCATGTTCTGAAAGCGAACACCAAACTCCACCAAAGTAGGCTTGATCGGACTATCCAAACTTAACGCCGATTCATCAATCGCGCGCTGCTCACATCGGTATTGAATACAAGTTTCAAACAGCTGGTCTTTAGTTTTGAAATGAGAATAGACCGTTTGCTTTGAGACGTCAGCTAATTTAGCGATCTGATCCATGCTCACCTTGTAGCCATGTTCGCAAAACAACTCACCCGCCGCTTTTAATATCTGTAGTCTCTTCTGTTCACTTTTTTGGATCATGCTCACAATACCAGTAGCAACCTTTGGAATAACTAAATTTTAACACAATCAAACTAGACAGTCTAGTTTGATTGTGATTATTCTATGACCAATAGGTTAGGTTTATAGGATGTCTATGATGCAAACAAAGCAATTACTAACAAAAGCATCAGCACTAGCAATTCTGATTTTGCTACAAGGTTGTCAAAAATCAGAGCAACCAGAGGTAGAGGCGGTCGAGCCTTTGACTGTTTCCACCACTGAAATTACGTTAAGCCCTTCATACAAGGTTCAAAGGGAATACGTCGGTACAGTAAAAGCAGGTCAACAAGCTAATCTTGGCTTTGAGCTATCTGGCAAAGTGGATGCGTTATTTGTCGATGTGGGTGATGTCGTAGAAAAAGGCGCACCACTCATTAGACTCGATACGGATTTATTAGTCACCGAAGCTAACCAGTTAAGGGCACAAAATAATGAAGTGCGAGCCCAGCTAAAACTAGTTGAAGCCAATCTAAAACGTCAACAGTCTCTTAAGTCGAAAGGCTTCAGTGCGGAGGCTGAAATCGACGCCCTCACAAGCCAAGAAGGCGTATTGCAAGCCAATCTTGTGAGGCTACAAGCCGCGTGGAACGCAAATAAGCTAAAACAAGAAAAGTCGACCATCCTTGCCCCTTATTCAGGCGTTATTGCCAAGAGACATGTCTCTCTTGGGGATGTTGTCAACGTCGGAACACCAACCTTAGTACTGCTCGCCAGTGCCGGTAAAGAAGCCTTTATCGGTATTCCAGCTCAACAGCTTGAACGCGTCACCCAACTGACTTCTCCTGATGTGCGAGTCTCTAATGCCCATTATGGCGTCACACTTCTTAACCCAGGAGCGATGGTAGACACCAAGTCACGCAGCGTGTCACTGCGCTATCAGTTTCCTGAAGATGCTCATGTTTTGGAGGGAGAACTGGCCTATTTGGCATTCGAACAAACAATTGACGAACCAGGTTACTGGGTTCCACTCACCGCACTTATTGATGGCTTGCGAGGAGTGTGGAATGTTTATGTTATAGGCGCCGATAGTAAAGTAGAACGTCGCAGTGTGAACGTCTTATACGCCGATAGCCAACGTGCCTTTATCAATGGTTCACTTGCCAATGGCGAGTCTATCATTGCCAGTGGCCTGCACCGCGTTGTTCCGGGGCAACCCGTACAAATAAGCTCTCAATAGGTGGTGATATGAAAGCAGTTCAAATCATTACCAATACTCGATTACTCATTTTAATGACTGCTCTGTTGATCGTAAGTGGTCTCGCCGCATTTTCGTCATTACCAAGAGCAGAAGATCCCATTATCACGAACCGTTTTGCCAATGTCACGACAAGCTTTCCGGGCGCAAGTGCCGAGCGAGTCGAAACCTTAGTTACTGAGGTAGTGGAAAACAAACTTAGGGAGCTTAGTGAAGTCAAACTACTAAGTTCAACATCTAGGCCAGGCATCTCTATTGTCACAATAGAGCTGAAGGATGAGATTACAGAGCCAGAGCCAGTCTGGTCCAAAGCAAGAGATAAACTGTCCGACATCACCCCTGTTTTGCCAACCGGTTCAGGCGCCCCTGATTTAGACAGTGACCACACCTACGCCTTTACCATCATTTCCGCGCTAACTTGGGACGGCCCTGGTGAAACCGATATTCTAACATTAGGTCGTTATGCTAAAGAGTTAGCCAAAAGACTCAGAACATTATCAGGCACTGAGTTTGTCGATGAATACGGCATGCCAAAAGAAGAGATTCAAGTTAACCTACGGACTGCTGACACCGCGGCGTTTGGCCGCTCAAGTATCAACATCGGTGATAGCCTAACAGGCGCAGACGCAAAAAACTCTGCTGGCCAGCTAGTCAACCATTTCGCACGCTTTGGGCTGGAAATTGAGTCAGAATTGGATTCGATAGAGCGAATTAAACAAGTGCCTTTGATCGTTGACGATAACGGTCATATTATTCGACTCGAAGATGTTGCCAGCGTCACTCGCAGCGCTAAGACACCTGAAAATGAAATGGCACTCATTGATGGTGAACCCGGTGTTATTGTTGCAGCTCGAATGGTGCCTGAGTTACGTGTTGATCAATGGACCGCTAGAGCAATGACGGTCATTGAACGTTTTCAGCAGGATTTACCCAGCAATATCAAGGTTAACATTCTTTTTGATCAACAAGGTTACACGACGACACGTTTGGTCGATCTAGGGCAAAGCTTGCTTATCGGTTTTAGTCTGATTCTGATTGTACTGTTTGTGACTTTAGGCGTAAGAGCAGCCGTGCTGGTCGCTATTGCGCTGCCCCTGACTTCAATGTTTACCCTGTCACTAATGAAAATGACGGGCATCCCTATTAACCAAATGTCGGTGACAGGACTTATCGTCGCATTGGGAATTATGGTGGATAACGCTGTGGTCATGGTGGACACCATCCAAAGCTATCGATTAAAAGGTCAGGCTCGCTTAGAGGCGACCATCAATGCACTGTCACATCTATGGGTGCCGTTGTTAGGTTCAACACTCACCACCATTCTCGCTTTTGCTCCAATTATTCTGATGCCCGGCGCTACCGGAGAATTTGTAGGCGCGATTGCGATCACTGTGTCCTTTTCTTTAGTGGGTTCTTATATCCTCTCACACACCGTCATTGCTGGGTTCGCGACTATGCTATTGCCTAGCCACGCGTCGGGAGACCATTGGTACAATACAGGGCTTCGCATTCCCGCTTTGACCCATGCTTTTGCTCGTTCAGTAAAACTGGCGATCAAACACCCTGCTATTTCTTTGCTACTTGTCTTAGCCGTCCCCATTACTGGCTATTGGAGTATCTCTCAACTGACTGAACAGTTCTTTCCACCTTCGGATCGAGACATGTTTGAGGTACAAGTATTTTTACCTCCACAAGCCAGTATTTACGCGACTGAGGCGTCTACGGAGCTTGTGGACGACATCATTCGTTCCTATGAAGGTGTAGAGCGAGTCGATTGGTTAGTTGGCGCTAACTTCCCATCGTTCTACTACAATTTACAAGCCACGCAAAACAACGCGCCGTACTTCTCACAAGCCATGGTTAAAATGAATTCATTCCAAACCGCTAATAAAGTCATTCCAGAGCTTCAGGAGCGGTTAAACAAAGAAATCCCTTCCGCTCAAATTTTGGTGAGAAAACTAGAACAGGGTCCTCCGTTTAAAGCACCAATAGAGTTACGAGTCTATGGTGAGAATCTCGATACGCTCAAATCTATAGGAGAGGATATCCGTCTCATTCTTGCCAATACGCCTCATGTCACACACACCAGAGAAACTCTACAACCTGGTACACCAAAAGTCTGGTTAAAAGTAGATGAAGATACTGCCAAGCTCAATGGCATTACGCTCAACCAGTTTGCCAACATGCTGCAAGCGACGTTAGTCGGGCGAGAAACCGGCTCGGTCACTGAAGGCAGCGAGTCTATTCCTATTCGTGTACGTGTTGCTAATGAAGAGCGTGAAAACCTATCGCACCTTGGCAACTTACGTCTGCCTATTTCTTCCGATACCTATACTACAGGTGTCAGCGTATCGACACTGGCCGACCTTGAACTCACCACCAGCCGTGGCGCTATTACCAGACGCAATGGCGAGCGCGTCAATACCATTGAGGGCTATATTCAAGCGGGAGTGCTACCACAAACGGTACTTAATGAGTTCCAACAACGTTTGTCCCAATATACCTTACCAGCGGGTTATCATATCGATTTTGGTGGTGAGTCCGCAGAGCGAGACCGCTCTGTAAGTCTGCTTATTTCGAATATTTCGGTTGTAGTGGTCTTGATGATTTTGGTCGTCGTCATGTCGTTCAATTCGTTTAGGCTAAGTACGATTATCTTTATGGTGGCGGGATTAGCTGGAGGATTAGGGCTGCTCTCTGTGTGGGTCTTCAACTATCCATTTGGCTTTACCGTCATCATAGCGATGCTGGGCATCATGGGACTGGCTATCAACGCGGCTATCGTAATTTTGGCGGAATTGAGATTAGATGAGAAAGCATCGTCAGGCGACATCGATGCTTCCGTCGATGCAGTAATGGCGTGTACTCGCCATATTACCTCAACCACTATCACTACCGTTGGCGGATTTATGCCATTGATTATCGCAGGAGGAGGCTTCTGGCCACCATTCGCCGTGGCTATCGCAGGTGGTACCGTCCTCACGACATTGATCTCTTTTTACTTTGTCCCTGTTGTTTATCGAATGATGGTTAAACCTCGCAAGCAGAGAAGCCTTAAGCCAAAAGCAAAACAACAGGCGCTTTAAGCAGTGCTGAAAGAAACAAAAAACACTCACCTCAAAGACTGGGGTGAGTGTTGTTTTCTCTTAACAGCGGTCGTGAGTATTAGACCAACTCCCTTAATAATTTGAACGACTCAGGCGCTCGGCCTCGTGTCGCGATAAAACCTATCATGTCATCGTTGTCATTAAATGCGGTAGCTAAAATACCATTAGTACTAGCGTCGTAGTTCCAGCGAGTAACCTGTTTATCATGGACAACGCCAGCAAACTGAATTGGGTAGTTTGGCGTTTTTACCTTAGTCAGCATAGTTGGTAATGTCAGCTTTGTGGCGTCTCCCGTCAACGTTTTAGCAAGAGCACTCGCACTCATCACGATAGGTTGTAAAAACGCCCTTACTTCTCCTTGAATTTCAGCACAGTCACCTAGGGCGAAAATATTGGCAGTGGAAGTACAGAGGTAATCGTCAACGATAATACCCTTGTTCACTTCCAGTCCCATGTTTTTCGCTAATACCGTGTTGGCCCGAAGACCAGCACACACGAGTATTTCATCGACCATCAACTCTTGACCTTGATTCAAAGTAACAAGTTTTGCTTCTGGACCTTCATCAATATGAGTCACAAACGCATCGGTGATAACCTTAATGCTTTCTTGTTGCAATGCCTGCTTGAGTTTCAATTCGATGTAGTCAGGTAATTGGTTCTGCATTAATCTTGTAGCAGGTTCAACTAAGAAAACCTGCTTTCCAACACTCGCAAGATCCAGTGCCACTTCCACGCCAATTAACCCACCACCCAGTACTAATACACGAGATGCGTTTCGCCAACGTGTTTGATTTTTCTCATAGTCAATTAACGAATTATGAGTAAGGAAATCTTGGGATGCAGAGCCTTTAAAGACTGGAATAAAGGGACTCGCTCCCGTCGCTAAGACCAGTTTTGCAAAGCCTAGCGTTTCACCCTCCACTTCAAGAGTCTGCAGCTGAGGGTCTACATGCTCGACCCAAGTGTTGGTATATAGCGCAATACCATATTCTTGTGCGAACGGTGCTGCCCGCTTAGTGATGACCTGTTCAGCGGTTTGCATTTTGGTGAATACATGACTTAAATCTGGCTTGTTATAGTCATGTCCATCATCACCCGTCACTACAGCCACTGAGACTGAGTTGTCGATACGCCGCAATGACTTAACCAATTGATAGGCAGCAAAACCGCTCCCTACAATGACAATGTCGAACTGCTTCATGCCACGCCCTCTTTAATGTGAGGCGCAAATACGTCTTTCCCTAGGTTACATTCTGGACACAAGAAATAGTCAGGCACATCGTCCCAAGCCGTCCCTGGTTCAACACCTTGATTCGGTTCTCCTTGAATTGGGTCATATATCCAATTACACACCGTACAGATCATGCACTGGCAATCGGAATCATGGGATAACTCGGACGTAGCTTTACCCTCATCGCTCGACGCCGTATTGAATTCAATAGGAGTGACATTGAGATCGCTCAATGCCCACTGCTTGGCGACCTTTTGCCCATAGGCTTTGCACTCTCTCATTGCTTTGCCATCGGGACGCCATTTAGTTTTAATACTCTCGGTTGTTTCAAAGCCTGCGTCTGTCAAGCGTGTATGAATACGGTCAACAGCACCACCGTTCCAACCATAGCTACCAAACGCAGCTGCTTTCTTTTCTTTGAACCTTAAACCTGTTATCTCTTCTAGCATGCCCGCAATTTTCGGCATCATCACATTATTCATGGTCGACGATCCTACGAGTACACCTTTCGAACGGAACACATTCGCCAGTATTTCATTCTTGTCTTGGCGCGAGACATTGAAGACTTTCACTGCGACGCCTGGATCCACATCGTGAATGCCTTGTGCGATGGCATCAGCCATCATTCGAGTGTTATTCGACATGGTGTCGTAGAAGATAGTGATGCGATCTTCTTGGTAGTTATTCGCCCATTGCAAATACTTCTCGATAATTTGAACAGGATTATCACGCCAGACGATACCGTGAGAGGTCGCAATCATCTCCACAGGAAGGTTAAAACTCAGCACTTCTTTGATTTTCGCCGTAACTAATGCGCTGAATGGCGTTAGGATATTTGAGTAGTAACGAAGGCACTGCTCAAACAGTTCCGCTTGGTCCACTTCATCATTGAATAGGCGTTCATCACAATAATGCTGACCAAACGCATCATTACTAAACAGCACCGCATCTCCGGTTAAATACGTCATCATACTGTCCGGCCAATGCAACATTGGCGCTTCGACAAAGACAAGTTGTTTGCCATTGCCAATATCAATAGTGTCTCCTGTCTTGACCGTTTTAAAATTCCACTCAGGGTGATGATGGTGACCTACAATAGAGTCTATGGCGGCTTCTGTGCAGTAAATTGGCGTATTAGGGATTTTTTCCATCAACGCTGCAAGGGCACCGGAGTGATCTTCCTCTGCATGATTGATAACGATGAAGTCGATAGAATGCAAGTCGATCTCCATCTCTAAGTTTTGTAAAAACTGATAACTGAATCTATGGTCAACAGTGTCAATCAATACTGTCTTTTCTTCACGAATAAGGTAACTGTTGTAGCTCGTCCCTTTTGTCATTTTGTATTCTGTACCATGGAAGTCTTGAACTTCCCAATCGCGTTGTCCTACCCAATGAATATTGTTTTTTACGTGAATTGTCATGTTACTACCTTATACATAATCAACGTGGCATTTAATCTATCTCTTCTATTGCATTGAGCGTGCCAACCTCTCATATAAACATATCTCATTGTATTTAAAGAATATTAATTCTACCTGGCATGTAAATATTATCTTTATGACAATGCCTCATAGTAATCATTAAGACTAAAAATTGTTTATATGACAAAATACAAGATAGAAAAAAGGCTCCTGTATGAGGAGCCAAGATGGCCTGGAGGCCTAATTCATTGATTTTTCGATCATCGTGTTTAGTGCATGATGATTACGACTTAGCGTGGAACATTTTTTGGCCTTGCTTATCACTCTCAGACCAGAAATTAATATTAAACTGAGCATCGTCACTTATTTCGATGCGATGCCAGTATTGTGGGGGGCTGGTAGCAAATTGTCCTGCATGAATGACAACTTTTGTTTCTGGCTCTACCGCATTTTCATCCGCAAACCCATAGTAGGTGACTGTACCTTCCATAACACATAACTGTCCAAACACACCCTTTGCAGTATTGTGATGGGTGAGTAACGCCTGTGGCACAGTGTCTGAGGTGAAAAATGGAGTAGAACGTTGAATGGTCCAATGTGAAGGAATTCTTAAATGGCTCATGGAAGTCTCCAATACTTTTATCAGTAAAATTAGAATGTTAGAAAACGTGATAGCAGTGTAGCTAGCCACGACGATGTTCGGTTTGAAACAGCTCTTGGTGTGACTTCAAGGCTGGTAATTTGATACCACTCTGCATTCGCCTCTTGCAAAGGACTGTCTAAGTGTAATTGTGTCATAACGACCTCACCTCTACGCTTAAATAATAATGATTATCTTTACTAATATTAAGCATATCGCGTGCCATGGAGACAGAAACAAGCACTATTTTTGCTAACTACCTGAATACATTTATGAATAAGGCTTATCAGATAACTAAACACTCATCTTTCATATCTTACTTTGTTTATTTGATAATCCTTAAACTTGGTCATTATGATAAATAATTTGTTATAGTGACAAAATTAGCACTGGTAATGGAGCTTCGTTATGAGCCAATTTCGTTCGGCATGGTTGCAGATTGCCCTAGACATCACATCCGGTATTTCAGAACAAGATCGCTTTGATCGTTTACTTTCCACCATTCGCCAAGTTCTTCAGTGTGACGCAGCGGCACTACTCAAGTTTGATGGTAAGTCTTTTGTTCCCTTGGCTACTGATGGACTGAGTGCGGATGTATTAGGCCGCCGTTTTGAAATAGACAATCATCCTCGATTTGAAGCAATTGCGAGAGCAGGAGACATTGTTCGTTTCCCTGCAAACAGTGATCTCGCCGATCCCTATGATGGACTTATCCCAAACCATGAAGGCAATCTAGAAGTTCATTCTTGTGTCGGTCTCCCACTTTTACTACAAGATAATCTCATCGGGGCGATCACCATTGATGCTTTCAATCCAACTCAATTTGATACGACCGCAGACAAAGATCTTAGGATACTAAGTGCCTTAGCTGCCAACAGTCTTCATACCGCTTTGTTAGTAGAAAAGCTCGAGCGTTCTGGAGGAATTTCAGAGTCCTCCAGCTCTACTAAACTGGCCCGTCAGGATGCAGCAGATATTATTGGTCAGTCACGACCTATGGGTGCATTAAAACAAGAGATTTCAGCGGTTGCGGATACCGATCTGTCGGTATTGATTATTGGAGAAACAGGAACAGGTAAGGAGTTGGTAGCACAGTCTATCTATTCACAATCCTCTCGCAAGGACGAAGCTTTGGTTTATCTCAACTGTGCTGCACTGCCAGAGTCCGTCGCAGAAAGTGAGCTATTTGGGCACATCAAAGGCTCATTTACCGGCGCTATCAGCAATCGCAAGGGCAAGTTTGAATTGGCTAACAAGGGAACGTTGTTTTTGGATGAAATTGGTGAGTTGTCTCTCGGATTGCAAGCGAAGCTATTACGAGCGTTGCAATACGGGGATATTCAAAGAGTCGGCGACGATCGAAATATCAAAGTAGATGTCAGAATCATTGCCGCTACTAACCGTGTCATGCACGAAGAAGTGAAAGCAGGCCGCTTTCGAGCAGACCTTTACCATCGACTCAGCGTTTTCCCTATCTTTGTCCCTCTACTGAAAGAGCGCGAGGGGGATATTGTTTTATTATCTGGTTTTTTCGCCGAGCGATGCCAACACAAGCTAAAGGTATCTAGCATCAGTCTAAGCGATGGGGCAATTTCCAAATTACAGGCGTACGACTGGCCAGGGAATGTGCGGGAACTTGAACATGCTATTAACCGAGGCGCTGTCATTGCTAAAGCACAAAGTACCTCGTCGCATGTTTCTATATTAGCGCAACACATCACACTAGATGTTCAATCAGAGCAACACCAGCGTGAGAAGGAGCCGCACTTCTCTTCTTCTGGCCATACAACACGTACTTTGAGCACATCCGCCTCGCTCAAAGATGCTGTCGATGAGTTCCAAACTCAATATGTCCAAAAGGCCTTTTTGGATAATAATCAGAATCTAAGTGCCACGGCAAAACAATTAAGCGTTAACCCGGGAAATCTGCATCGTTTAATGAAGCGTCTTAATCTGAAATAGACTCAATTTATAGGCATCATCAAGGGCATCATCGTATGCCCTTTTCTTTTGCCTACAAGATATTCGATAACAATTTCTCACCCGAACGATTAGAAAATGTCGTGTGTAAAAGCCACACAATAGGAGTAGAGATCAACATGTAACAAATTTTGTCTGTTAACATTTATCTGGATATTTAAACCACTTCCTAATAAATACTAAGGATAAAATTATGTGGAATAAACTAAACAAATCCATGATGTTCTGCCAAATGATGTTTGGCCTTTCATTTTATGGGGTGATGGTCATTCTCACGAGGTTTTTTCTAGAAAATCTCGATTACAGTGAAGCGGACACTATGATGGTGGTGGGTGCGTTTTCATCAATCGGTCCTCTATTCGCTATCGCAGGTGGCTTTATTGCCGACAAATTCTTAGGCGCGTACCGCTCATTGACGATTGCTTATTTCGGATTTACCTGTGGTTACGTGTTGCTTGTCATTGGTGCATCTACTGTTAACATCCCTTTAAGTCTAGCTGGTATTGCTTTAGCGAGTTATGGACGTGGCTTAATGTCCCCTTCTTATCCTAGCCTTTACAAGCGTACGTTCAAAAGCCAAGAAGACTTTGAAAACGGATACCCGGTTAACTACTCAGTAAACAACATCGGCGCTTTACTAGGCCAATACCTATTCCCAATGTTCGTGCTCGTTATTGGTTTTTATGGCAGTTTCATGCTTTCTGGTATCTTGGCGTTCGCGGCGCTATTCACGTTGATGACGTTCCGTAAACAACTTCAGGGCGTCGGTGCAGATATCGACCAAGCATCTGTCTCTAACGCAAACTGGATTAAATTCGGTATCACTTCTATCGCCATGGTTGGAATGGTGTTCTTTATGTTCTCTAATATGGACATCGGCAAGAACATTGTTTATGCCATTGGTTTGGCGGCAATCGGCTATTTCATTTCTCTGATGTTCAAAGCAGAAAAAGCGGACGCGCTGCGTATGGGCACTATTTTAATCGTAACGGTTCTGACTACTGCATTCTTTGTCTACTATGGCCAAATGATGACATCGATGACCATGGTAACCATCAATACTATGCGTGGTGACCTGTTCGGTATCATTCCAATCGCACCAGAAGCATCAATGTCAATGAACCCATTATGGTGTATTGTTGCAGGCCCAGTGATTGCAGCAACCTTCTCAAGCTTAGAGAAGCGTAACATCCACTTCACTACAGCAACCAAAATTGGTTTCTCTTTCATTCTGACTGCCATTGCGTTTGGTATTCTGGCGCTAGCCGTGAAAAACATCGGCGAGAGCGTCATCATTCGACCTGAAATTTTCTTAGTTATCCACTTCTTCCAAGCCTTTGCCGAAGTGATTGTCGGTTCACTGGTTGTGGCATTTATTCTGTCTGTAGCACCGAAACATATTGAGAACTTCTCCGTGAGTTTATTCTCAGTGGCGATTGCACTATCTGGGATTGTGGGCGCAGTGTTCTCGACCTCTATCGCAGCGGAAAAAGGCCAAGAAATCACTCAAGAGTTTGTTAAGACAGTATATGGCGACTACTTCTCACTACTTACTATACTTGCGGTAGTAATGGTAGCAGTAGCCTTCACTGCATCCATTGCTATTCGTAAGATGCTAGCAGCTGCTGATAAGCATCAGCCTCAAAACGAAGCCGAACTTACCGAAGCTGAAAGCTAAATCAAACAAAAAGCATAGCTAATTGGTCAGCGGTTACTGGTTTACTAAACACGTAGCCCTGACCATATTCACAACCATGAGAGCGCAAGTATTCAACTTGGTCCCCATTCTCAACACCTTCTGCCACGATTTTTAGAGAAAGCGTTTCCCCCATGACAATGATCGCCTGCACAATAGCGTTGCTGTCATTTTCATCAGGAACATCGCAAATAAACGAACGGTCGATCTTTAGTTTGCTGATCGGTAATCCTTTTAAATACGACAACGACGAATACCCGGTTCCAAAATCATCAAGCGAAATCTCAATCCCCAATTCTCTGATTTGGTTCAGAGTATCAACCGCAAGTTGATGATCAATAAGTAAAAAGCTTTCAGTGATTTCGATCTCCAATCGTTCAGCTGGAAAGTTGGTGTCTAACAGTTTTTGTTTGAGCTTGGTGACAAAGTTAGGATGTTGCAGCTGTAACCCAGAGACATTAACCGCAATTTTGCCGAACTCGATACCTTGGTCGAGCCAACGGCGTCCTTGTTCACATGCTTCACGAATTACCCAAGCACCAATTCGCTGTATTAGCCCCGTTTTCTCCGCAATAGGGATAAATTGAGCAGGTGCAATCACTCCTAATTCAGGATGATTCCAACGCAACAAAGCCTCTACGCCTATCAACGTATTATTCGCTAGATCATATTGGGGCTGGTAAACAAGCGACAATTGTTGCTTCTCAACTGCATCATGCAGCGCAGACTGCACACGTACATGAAGAACCGAACTGTAGGTTAAGTCTGGAGAATAAAACGCATAGCCATTGCGACCATTTTTCTTCGCTAAATACATGGCAGTGTCCGCGTTTTTGAGTAAGGTTTCGCTGTTTTGGCCATCTTGCGGGTACAATGCCACACCAATGCTCCCAGACACTCGTAGCGATTCTTGCGAATCTAACTCAAAAGGACGATTAAACACACCAAGCGTTTCGTCGATTGTGTCCAACAACTGCGCTTCACTGTCATAATCAGTCAGAATAATCACAAATTCATCGCCGCCAATACGTCCGATGCTTGCTCTGTGGTGAAGAACATCCGTCAATCGATCTGCTACTTGCGACAATAATCTATCGCCATACAAGTGCCCCTTACTATCGTTAATGTGCTTGAAGTGGTCCAAATCTAAAAATAGTGTGGCAAATTGCTCGCTATGGCGCTGACCACCTTCAATGCTTTGCTCTAATATACTCGTTAGGTGAGAACGATTCGGTAGATTGGTTAGAGGGTCGAAGAATGCCATTTTGCGCAGTTTTTCTTCATGTGCTTTCTGCTTTGAGATGTCCTCAAATACGCAGATGTAATGCAAAAGCGAATTGCCATCGTCATTGATGGTACTAATCGTCGCCATTTGAGGATAAATGCTGCCGTCTTTTTTGCGGTTAATAAACTCGCCTTTCCAAAGACCCGTTTCTGAGAGTTGTTGCCAGAGGTTTTGGTAGAATTTATCGTCATGGTGACCCGATTGTAGGAATCTAGGGTTTTTACCGATCACTTCAATAGCTTGATAGCCCGTGACTTCTGAGAAAGCGCTGTTTACATCCAAAATCTTGCCATTTTGGTCGGTAATCATCATACCTTCTTGAAAGTTATTGAATATTTCTGATGTGATCGACAGTCTGACTTCGACTTGTTTACGACGGGTGACGTTTCTCGTCATACCTATGACACCAATTAGCTCACCATCTGGTTGCTGAATTGGTGACTTGATGGTTTCTAGCCAGACATCATGACCATATGCGTCACGGCTGGCGCACTCTTCCACCGTCTCTTGGGCACCAAAGTCTATGACTCTATCATCGGCTTTTTGGTAGTGCTCTGAGCGACTTTTCGAGAAGAGCTCAAAGTCAGTCTTACCAAAAATCTCCGAACGAGGAAGGTTCCATGCGGATTCTACGCTTTTGTTGACGGCGATGTACTTCCTATCCGAATCCTTCACCCACACATGATCGTCTAAAGCATCAATAAATTGTTGTAGGGATGGGATTTGTTTTGAAGACATGATGATATAACTCGAACCAAACGTGATGAAGTCGCCACCTAGATGACGTTTCAACACATCGTACTAAATACTGAACAAGTTTTATAGCAAACCGCTGGTTAATTAACCAAAATGTGCAGACGATATATAAATCCAAATGCACATCTTAGTTTACATTGATATTACCATCACGCTCATCATACATATCTGGGGTGACATGAAGACCACCCGAATATCCGGCTTTTTCCAGCATTTCACGCACTTCTTTCACATCATTTGCAGTAACAACGTCTTCTCTAGCGCCTAAATATGACCTCACGAAGGTGATCAATTCTGCTAATCGTGTATCCGATAATACGTCCTCGAAACTTGCCATAGGCATAAAGTTTCTGTCCTTATCAATGTACGTTGGCTGAAGTCCGCGAATCGTTACTGCAATCGTGTTGAATGGATCACTGTGCATAATGATGCCGTTGTTAAGTAGCGTTGGAGCAATAGGATCACGCCCCTTACCATCTTCCCCATGACATGCTCCACATGTTTGGTTGTAAATGGTATAGATCTCCGCAGCGTAGGCCGCCTCATCAAAGCCCGTTGGTTGTAACTGCACCGCATTCTCATCAATGAAATTGTTAGTGTCGCCGCTCAACAGATAGTAAGACATGGACTCAATGTCTTCGCGAGTCATAAGACTCAGACTGTTTTTGATCACATCTGCCATACCTGCAAATGCCGTCCCTTTCGAGGAGTGACCGGTATGAAGGAAGTCTGTCAGACTTTGAATATCCCAACCGTCAACGTATAGCTCAGTAGCAGTAATATTTGGAGCATTCCAACCATCGATTAAATTGCCCTGGAAGATCCTGTCGTTTTCAAGCGCTTGAGCGATGTTCCTTGGTGTATGACATTCGGAACAGTGTCCTAATCCCGCTACCCAATATTTGCCAAGCTGCCATTTATCTACATCATCTACTTTATCTTTAAGCTCATCAGGTACTTGGTAGTCAATTGGCGTTCTATCCGCAAATACAATGTCCCAACCAAGTAAACCAAGTCGGATATTTGAAGGAAACATCATCTTATTGGGATCGTTTTTACGAGCAACCGACGCAATGGACTGCATGTATTCCCACAGATCGCGCATATCCTGCTCATTAACGTACTGGTAGGAGGTAAATGGCATCGCGGGATACAAGTAGCCATGTTGACCTTTGCCATCGACCAACGCTGCACGGAAGTCTTCGTAGTCGTAACTACCTATGCCTTCTGAAACGTGGGGTGTTATGTTGGTCGAATAAATAGTGCCGAAAGGTGTAACGAATGGCAGACCACCAGCAAACGGTTCTCCCCCCTCAGCACTATGGCAGGCGACGCAATCACCTGCATGTGCGAGATACTCCCCACGCTCCACTGACGACGCATCAAGCTTGGCAAGTCGAGAATTGTTGTCCAACCGCGCTTTAGTTATGTATGCACCAATAGCTAGTATTTCATTTTGAGAAAGCTGCTGTCCAAAGGCTGGCATAACATTGTTTAGGCCTGCACGAATAGAGTGCTGAATCTCCTCAATACTGCCACCATGTAACCAGATGTTGTCAGCGAGATCAGGCACGCCTTGTTCGATATTGGGAACACTGCCATCCCCATGACACGAAGCACAATTTTGTTTAAACAGCTCTTTCCCTAATTGGACTTTGATTTCAGGCACGTCGGTATGACGTTGATTTAGAGAAGCTAAGTAATACGATATTTTGGAGATTTCATCCGGTCGCAATACATCAATCCACCCTGGCATTGCTCCATTTCGACCTAACTCTATAGAGTGGATAATTGCAGCATCCGATCCACCATACAGCCACTCATTATCGATAAGATTTGGAAAGTGTTTCGCACCTTGCGCATTGTCACGATGACACGCAGCACAATGAGTCTGAAACAGCATACGTCCGGATTTCACTATATTTGGCTCATTCGCTAAGGCCAATAACGAGTCATCAGTAAGTCCGGAAAACTGCTGCGCTAGTGTGGTATTTGGACTACTCAGTTTATCGTTAGCTTGGTCGTAATCCATTAGCCCTTTCCAACTGCCGACTCCAGGATACAAGATCAGGTAACCAACAGAGATGGTAAATGCAACAAAATACGAAACAAACAACAATTTTGGTGGCGGCGCATCGTTCTCATCAATGCCATCAAAGGTATCTAATACTCTGTCTTTGTCAGCTTTGTGATTGTTGCGCCAGTACTTAACGACCACCAGCACCATTAGGATGAAAAATACAACAGTGCCGACAGCAGCCCAAAGGCTCCAAAAATGACTCATTGTCCATCCTCCTCTGCAGTGTCCACACCCAAACTTTGAAGGTAGTGAATCAGTGCTTCACCTTTTGTTTTTCCTCTCACTTGCAGTCGAGCATTGGCAATTTCATCATCAGTATAGGGAACACCTAAGAATCTAAGGGTTTCCATTTTCTCTGTGATGTCATCTCCCGTCAGAACCTGTTCGAACAACCAAGGGTAAGCAGGCATAATGGAAGTTGGCACAACTCTACGAGGGTCTATTAGATGTATTAAGTGCCACTGGTCAGAGTATTTTCGCCCGAGATTAGTCAAATCAGGTCCCGTGCGCTTCGAGCCCCATAAGTTGGGAAACTCATAGATGTCATCTGGCTCTTGGTTAGCCCTTCCGTTTCGCTTCATTTCGGGCTCAAGCGGCCTCACCATTTGAGTGTGACAAACATGGCATCCTTCGCTGATATAGATATCACGACCAGCCACTTGGATCGCCGTAAGCGGTTTCGCAGTGCTGTTCGCAACAAGCTCCGGTGTTCGCAATAAGTTTGGAAGCACCCATACTAAAATAGAGAACGACGCGACCACTATGGTAGAGACAATTAATATGAAGACTGACTTGGTAAAATCTGCACTCATGTTAAGCCTCCTTTGCGATTAACGACGTTGGCATTTTGACGGTCTTGTATATGTTTACAGCCATAAGCAGCAAACCAAGCACAAACAGCGCACCGCCAAAGAATCGAAGGAATAACCAAGGCGCTTTAAAGTTCATCGCCTCCACAAAGCTGTATACCAATTCACCATTATCGCTTTGTGCTAACCACATATAACCCTCACCTATACCTGCTACCCAAAGCGAAATGGCATAGATAGCGACACCAGCATGAGCAAGCCAGAAGTGCCACTTGATGAGACGTGGCGACCACAATTCTGTTTTCCCCCACAGTCGAGGAATGAAATAATAGAATACCGCTATACCCGACATTCCAACCCATCCAAGAGCCGCTGAGTGAACATGCCCTATAATCCACTCAGTGTTGTGTGCGACCATGTTGAACCAACGAATCGCGAGTAAGGGTCCCTCAAATGTCGCCAAGCAGTAGTAAAGAATGGCTGAGAAGAAGAACAGCATGATGTAGTCAGATTTGAGCTTTTGTTTGTTCTGAAGCAGGGTCATGGCACTGTTAAATGCGCCCCCCCAAGACGGTAACCAGAGGATCAACGACATCACTATACCGATGTTCTGGACCCACACAGGTACAGAAGAGTAGACCAAATGGTGAGTGCCCGCCCAAGTGTAAAACCCGACCAAGCCCCAGAAATGAATAATCGACAAACGATAAGAGTAAATCGGACGTTCAGACACTTTTGGGATGAAATAGTAGTTCATGCCAATGATGCCGGCAGTCAGCAAGAAACCAACGGCATTATGTCCCCACCACCACTGTACGATGGCATCCTGCGCACCTGCGAAGACAGAATAGGATTTCATTAATGAGGCGGGCATAGCAAGGTTATTGACGATAAATATCATCGCGATAACAATAATGAATGCTGCAAAGAACCAGTTAGCAACGAAGATATGAGAAACTTTCCTTTTCGCTATGGTTCCAAAAAAGAGCACAGCATAAAGCACCCACACTAAAACAATGAGAATATCAATCGGCCACTCGAGCTCCGCATATTCTTTTGAAGTTGTATAACCAAGAGGCAATGAAATCAGTGCAAGCAACAGCACTAATTGCCAACCCCAAAAGACCATCCAGGCAAGGCTCTTGTTGAAAATCTCACACTGCCCAGTTCGTTGAACAATGTAGAGCGAGGTCCCCATTAAGATATTGACCACGAAGCCGTAAATAACGCCTGAAGTATGAAGCGGTCTAAGTCGTCCAAACTGGAAATACTCGGAATCAAGGTTAAGCGCAGGCCAATAGAGCTGAGCTGCCAAGATAACGCCAATTGTCATGCCCGCCACAGCCCAAACCAACGAGGCGATGATGAAGTATCGAACAACTTTAGTGCTGTAGTTAGGAGATGTCGTATCCATAGAAGCTCTCCTTATTGTTTAGCATCATCAGAGCCAAGTTGAGAGTAATAATAGGCAATATCGGAGATGTCTTGTTCGCTCAAAGCATCAGCTTGCTGCTGCATAAGGACAGCGAGTCCCCCTGAACGTTCTCTAGTTTGATAACTGCGAAGCGAGGTCATGAGATACCCCATTTTTTGACCCCGAAGATTTGGATAGGATTCAATGCTGGATATGCCATCGGCGCCATGGCAGGTCATACAAACTTTTGCTTTCTGTTCTCCAACTTTGAAGCGTTCATCTGCATGAGTGAAAGGAGAAGCACTGAGTGCTCCGAGAAAACAAAGTAAGGGTATGGAAGAGACATATTTACCCATGACACAATTCCTTATGTGGCCTGTGTGATAAAGCTACTGCGTTACTTCAACTTTATTCGTCTATCTAAAATCTAGCCGATTCAGTACGTTGTTAGTGTTGAATGGCACTCGAGGGTGCCAAGAAACGTTGCTCTAGTAACTCCTACGCCTACTTGTACGGTATGGCGCAATAAATGGGGCAAACTTTAGTTGTCTCTAAAACATAGGAAGGGTAAAGCGGATATTCAAATATTGATAGGGATTAAATCGCCTTCGCAGTTGACGAAGGCGAATGGATTTTAGGCAAACAAGGTGTTTTTCAACTCAGCAAGAGACGTTACTTCGTAATGAGGTGCAATACCTTCTGGTCGCGGATGACCTTGTGTATTTAACCAACAGGTTTCAATACCAAAGTTAAGCCCACCGAGTACATCGGAATCAGGGTTATCACCAACCATCAGTATCTTTGATTTACTCGGGAGGCCCATTAATTGGTGGGCGTGCTGAAAGATACCATGGTCAGGCTTAGCCACACCTACTTCTTCCGAGATAACCACATGCTCGAAGTAGTCACTTAATCCAGTACGCTCAAGACGAATCGCTTGCAATTCCGTAAAACCGTTGGTGATGATGCCAAGTTTAGCTTGACCATTTAATGCATCGAGTAGCTCTTTCGCTCCCGGCAGCAAGGTACAAATATCAGCCATGGCTTCTAAAAATGCACTGTTCATTTCTAGCGGAGTGATACCAAGCTTAGTCGCCCAACCTTCAAAGCGAATATGTTTGAGTTGTTCTGCGGTGATTTTTCCGTCTTGGTAATCAACCCATAATGGTTTATTAACCAACTGATACTCTTCGTAATCATCACGAGAGAAGTTTACGCCAAAACGTTCAAACATTAGTTTCATACCACCAAAAGAATCAAAGTGGAACAAGGTTTCGTCGGCGTCAAACAAGATCCAATCGTACTTCATTTTTTGTTTTCCATTCTATTTACCGCGAGATTATATACCTAACTCAACTCACGGTGCATCTTGAGATTGTCACTCTCCGTGACCGAGCTCGAATACATGCATGCTTTGCATAGATTAATTCACAAAATGTCATTTGAGTCATTCAAAGCAGATCATTACACTTCGCGCTCTTTTTAAACCACTATTGAGCGTCATGTTTTCACAATCCATTTTTGCTCAACTCGTGAGAATGTTGTTGCTATTGGTTATCACCCTAACCGCAGTGCACCACTCTCCTGTATTGCTGGAGCTTATTGCAAAACAGGCAGTGCATACAGGGTGCCACCAACAGAATCCAACCGATCCTATGGATCATTCTCATCACCATCATTAGAGCGTAATTATTAATGAGTATTTTTCGTTTTCCCCCATTAGTTTGGTTGGGTATCGGCATCTTGATTGTCAGCTTGGGTATACGACAGTCATTCGGTATTTTCATGATGCCTATTTCCGAGCACTTCGAAACTGGGCGAGAGTTCTTTAGTTTTGCGATCGCATTGCAAAACCTTTTGTTTGGCCTTTTCCAACCCTTTGTCGGGATGGCAGCAGATAAATGGGGTTCAAAACGCATTATTTTAATCGGTGCTATCGCCTATGCATTAGGTCTCTATCTGACCTCAATAACGAATGAAGCCAGTGTTCTTTATCTATCACTAGGTGCGCTTGTTGGTCTAGGTTTGAGCGCGACAAGCTACGTCATCATTCTAGGAGCAGTCGCGAAAGTCGTGCCGGCGGAACACGCCGCAAAAGCATTTGGCTTAACTACAGCGGCCGGATCATTCGGTATGTTTGCCATGATCCCAGGTGCTCAATTAATGTTGGATGACATGGGTTGGCAAGGTGCATTACAAGGTTTTGCTGCGTTGTGCACTCTGATGGTTGCGTTTTCACTATTTATGAAATCCTCA
The DNA here is from genome assembly GCF_022432925.1 of Vibrio sp. CyArs1. NCBI lineage: Bacteria > Pseudomonadati > Pseudomonadota > Gammaproteobacteria > Vibrionales > Vibrionaceae > Vibrio > Vibrio sp. CyArs1. The sequence continues at coordinate 1,043,723 of NZ_JAKRBO010000001.1, forward strand.
CGTCAAAATAACGCAGGTAAAACACCGATTGAAGACAACGAGCTAACGCTAAAACAAGCACTAAAAGAAGCATTTCATCACAAAGGTTATTGGTTAATTCATGCTGGCTTCTTTGTTTGTGGCTTTCATGTGATGTTTATTGCTACGCACTTGCCAAGTTATCTTGCCGATAAGAGCCTGCCAGCAAACAGCGCAGCCCTTGCGCTCGCTTACGTCGGTATTTTCAATATCTTTGGTTCGTATTTTTGGGGGCTAATGGGTGACAAGTACAGTAAACGCCATGTTATGTCGATGCTCTATTTATTTAGAACAGTGGTAATTGCTGCTTTCGTTTCACTTCCCGTGACAGAATACACAGCGGCGTGGTTTGGTGGTGCGATTGGCTTCTGCTGGCTCGGCACAGTACCACTTACTTCAGGTTTAGTTCGTCAGATTTTTGGTGCTCGCTATCTTTCTACTCTTTACGGCTTGGTGTTCTTCACGCACCAAGTGGGAAGCTTTTTAGGTGCATGGGCTGGCGGTCAAATTTACGATTACTATGGTTCTTACGAACCGATTTGGTGGTCGACAGTAGTCCTTGCCTTTGTGGCAGCACTGATTCACTTACCGATAAATGACAAGCCATTACGCGTCGCCGCTACCGCTTAGTTGAATAAAAAAAGCCCCTCTAACAAGAGGGGCAACAGTACCATCGCTTATAGTTATAGTGATATGCCAGTAAATTCGGGTCACTCGCTAATTGTTTGATTCAATGGAATCGCGCGATAACTGGAAATTGTGTTCAAATGCGATTAACCGAAGTCGCCATTTACATAACCTTGAGTACGGTCATCCGCTGGGTTTGAGAAAATAATCGGTGTTTCATTATGCTCAACCAGTTCTCCCATTAGGAAAAATGCCGTGCGGTCTGAGATACGACGTGCTTGCTGCATTGAGTGAGTCACGATAACGATGGTGTAGTCTTTCTTAAGCTCTTCCATCAACTCTTCAATTTTATGTGTCGCAATAGGGTCAAGTGCCGACGTTGGTTCATCCATCAGAATGACATCTGGTTCCATTGCAATAGTACGTGCAATACACAGACGTTGCTGCTGACCACCAGATAAACCAAATGCATGTGACTTAAGGCGGTCTTTCACCTCATCCCAAAGTGCGGCACCGCGCAAAGAGCGCTCTACCACCATATCAATGTGCTTCTTATCTTTGATGCCTTGAGCACGCAGACCATACGCCACATTCTCGTAAATACTCATTGGGAATGGGTTTGGTTTCTGGAAAACCATACCGACTTTAATGCGAAGGTCAGCCACATCGATATTGCCATAGATGTCTGTACCATCCATTTCCAGCGAGCCAGTGATTTTCACACCTTCGATCAGATCGTTCATACGATTTAGACAACGTAGTAACGTTGATTTGCCGCAGCCAGAAGGACCAATCAACGCCGTCACTTGGCGAGTTGGAATCGGTAGGTTGATCGATTTCAGTGCTTGGTTTTCACCGTAGAAAAGGTCTAGGTTTTCAATATTAAATTTGTTCATAGTCTTAATCTCTAAATTCTTTATCGTGCAATGTCGTCATGTATGGAGTGGCGAGGCTCTTTATGTTCTGGCTTTGCCACTCGACGTCAATAATCTCTGTTAGTACGTTGCTGTATTGAAGCGGCTAGCGATAAGCTTAGTCAGCATATTGATAAGTAGTACAACTACAATCAATACCGTTGCTGTGCCATAAGCCTGATTCCACTCTTCTATTGTGAACAGTTCCGTTGTGAGTTTATAAAGGTGAACCGTTAGTGTACGACCTGAATCCATTAATGAATCCGGAATACGTGCAACCATACCAGCCGTTAGGAACACTGGGGCAGACTCACCAATTACACGACCAATACTAAGAATGACCGAAGTTAAGATACCTGGCATTGCGCTTGGCAAAATAAGGCGCCAGATAGTGTAGATTTTTGAAGAACCAAGAGCGTACGAACCTTCACGATAAGTTTGTGGTACGGCCATCAATGCTTCTTCTGTAGTACGGATAATAACTGGCAGGATCAAGATACTCAGTGTTAATGCACCGGAAAGAATCGAGAAGCCAAAACCAAGAATAACCACAAAGAACGTCATACCAAACAGACCGAAGATAATCGACGGAATGCCAGCCAACGATTCAGTACAGAATCGAATGACCTTCACTAACTTACTGCCAACTTTCGCATACTCCGTTAAGTAGATTGCGGTCATGATGCCTAGCGGTGCAGCTACCGCAATCGAGGCGATAACCATGTAAATGGTTGACACAATCATCGGGAAGATACCGTGCTCATCGCCAGTACGCGTATAGTTATCGGTAATAAAGCTCCAGCTTACGTGTTGAAGACCATTTGAAAGGATGTACCAAATAATCCAGAACAAGAAACCCACGGTAAGTGCAGCAGCGGCCCATACGAATGCATTCAGAACCGCGTCTTTATTTTGGCGCGCTTTTTTTAGTTTAACTGTATCCATAATGATTACTTCGCTTTCTCACGGTTCAGGTAAAGTAGTGCAGCGTTTAGCATCATGATAAACACTAATAACACTACGCCAGTCGCATACAATGCATTAGCGTGAACACCACTTGCGTAAGACATTTCGATCGCAATGTTTGCGGTTAGAGTACGCGCTGAGTCGAGGATACTTCCCGGCATCGCAGGCGCATTACCCATGACCATAATGATTGCCATGGTCTCACCAAGTGCGCGACCAATACCTAGAATCACACCCGTCATAATGCCCGAGCGAGCAGCCGGTACAAGTAGTTTGAAAATGGTATAAATCTTTGAAGCACCAAGTGCTAGTGAACCTTCTTTATAGGTGCGAGGCACTGCACGAATCGAAGTTTCAGATACGGTAATTACCGTTGGAAGAATCATCACACCCAACACAATGATACCCGCAAGAATCGTGTTACCCGCAGGAACATTAAAGATTTGCTGAATCAAAGGAACAATGATGACTAGACCGAAGAAACCGTAAACAACCGAAGGGATGCCTGCCAATAGTTCAACTGCAGGGCGGATAATGTCCGCCAAACGCTTCGGGGCAATTTCTGCGATAAAGATAGCCGTTAGTACACCTACTGGAACACCGACGACAACCGCACCGAGAGTAGAAACCACCGACGCTACAATCATAGTAGCAACACCGTAAAGTGCTGGTGGAAGCCAGTTTTGGCCTAAAACAATGCCAGAGACGCCCACTGCTTGGAAAGCAGGAAGACTTTCTTTGAAGATAAAGTAAGCAATAACCGCTAGCGATACGATACCGATGATTGCACTGGTAAGGAAAAGTCCATGGAAAATTCGTTCTTTCCAATCCACTCGTTTTTGAGCCTTAAGGCCGCTGCCACGAGTTACGGACTGAGTCGCTTCATTACTCATAAGCTTCTCACTATTTGTTGCGATGGTCATAATTAATTTCTACTCGTCGAAAGTTCGAGTTAGACATATAAAAGGCTCAGCCCTAAACGGTGGGCTGAGCAAGGTATTCAATATTTACTGGTAGAGATTAGTTTACTGAGATGTAACCTTTCTTCTCTACGATTGCTTGAGCTTCGTCAGTTAGCATCCAGTCAAGGAACTTCTGAGCTTCAGCAGATGGCTTACCTTGTTGGTAAAGCACTAGGAAAGGACGAGCTACTTTGTATGAGTCGTTCTTAACATTGTCTACAGTCGCTGGCGTACCATCGATTTCTAGAGCGTGTACAGAAGTATCAACCGTACCTAGAGAGATGTAGCCGATTGCGTATGGGTTGCTTGCTACCATAGTCTTTAGTGCACCGTTACCGTTAGCAACTTGAGCACGCTGAGAGATAGCCGTTACTTTCATGCCGTTGATTTTTTGCTTCAGGCTCATGATGTCTTCAAATGCGCCACGTGTACCAGAAGCTGTATCACGAGTGATAGCTACGATAGGCTTGTCTGCACCACCAACTTCTTTCCAGTTGCTGATTTCGCCTTTGTAGATTGCAGTTACTTGCTCAGACGTTAGACCTTTTAGGTCATTCGCTGGGTTAACAACAACTGCGATACCGTCGCGAGCAACAACTTCTTCTACTAACGTTGCTTGTTTTTCATCTTCTTTTAGTGCACGAGAAGACATACCCATGTCTGCTGAGCCATCTTTCGCTGCACGTACACCCGCAGAAGAACCTGGTCCTTGTACTTCAATGAAAACATTTGAGTTTGCTTTCATATATGTTTCAGAGAAAACTTCCATCAGTGGAGTTACGCTGCTAGAACCTACCGCAGAGATAGTTTCTTTAGCTGAAGCTGGAGTCACTGCTAGTGCGCCTAGTAGAGCGATTGCACCGATAACTGTCTTTTTCATCACAATTTCCTTTATTGGCTTGATTGCCGAGTTTCATTTGAACGCTGACAAGATTAGTGCCCGAATATGACAGTTGTGTTTCACTTAGTTGAAAGGTGTATGACAAATGACAAAAACGTTGAGAGGAGCAATTGGGATAAGATCACTAAAAAATCAGTAAGTTAGTGATAGATTTGACTGTAAAACCAAATATGACGACAAAATTATTTCGATTATATGACTGTCATATAACTGAGGTTTTCAGTTTGAATAGTCTAAAAAAAGAGCCTTGATAAGGCTCTTTAGTAGAAATGATTGATTAAGCGTCTTCGGCTGGCTTCGGCTTTTTCTTAGGAATAAAGACCGAATCACCCACCGCAACATTTTTGTAGAACGTTTTGTCGCGTTGTGCCGGCTTCTTAGTCGTCGCTTTCTTCTGTTGAGGTTTACCTTTAGTAGCAGTCGCTTTTTTGTTAAACGCAGGCTTCTTAGGTCTAAAGCCTTTGAACTTACCTTTAAGCCCTTCTAGCTCAGAGAAAGTCAGGTCTTGTTGTAAGAAGGCTTCAACACGTTTAAAGCTATCCCAATCTTTAGGGCCCACGAGAGATACCGCATCGCCCTTGTTACCAGCACGACCTGTACGACCTACTCGGTGTACGTATTCTTCCGTATGTTTTGGCATATCAAAGTTAATTACGTGCGTTACGCTCGCAATATCGATACCACGCGACGCCACATCGGTAGTCACTAGGATCTTAAATACATGACGCTCAAATTGACTCATAATCGCGTTGCGTTGAGTCTGATTAAGATTCCCACTTAATGCGACTGCTTTAAGCTTCTTCTCATTGAGCCATTTTGTAAGACGTTCCGTATCGACACGTGTCGCAGTAAAGATGATGACTTGCTTATATTCTGCTTGCTCAAGAATACGTTCTAGAATCGCTTCTTTGTGATCAAGGTGATCACATAGATAGAATTTCTGGGTAATGTCTTTGTGCTCTTCATTCGATACACCAATTGCAATTCGTTTTGGCGCATCTAACATCTCAGCTGCAATATCATTTACTTCAGCATGGTCAAGTGTTGCTGAGAACATCAACGTTTGGCGACGACGGTGTTTAGCCGCGTTATGAATACGACGCAGCTCTGGTGCAAAACCAAGATCTAGCATGCGATCCGCTTCATCAAGAATGAGAGTATCTAAGCCATCAAGGAATAGAGAGCGGTGCTCAAGGTGGTCAGCTAAACGTCCTGGTGTCGCGACGATAAATTTTGGGTAACGACGCAGCGCTTTTACTTGATCGTTAAAGTTCTCACCACCTAAGATCAGCGTGGCATCGTAAGATAAGCCACCAAGCATCGATTTTAGTTCGCCATAAACTTGCTTCGCCAATTCACGTGTTGGTGCAAGAATAACAGCTCGAGGATCTCTTGCTGAGAATGCTTTGCTCTTGAGTGCTTTATGGAGCATCGGCAATACAAATGCCAAAGTCTTGCCAGAACCAGTCTTCGAAGATGCCAACAGATCCTTTCCAGCAATAGCTACTGGAATAGCTTGCTTTTGAATATCAGTCGCTTTCTTAAAGTCATAATGACTTAAGTTCTTCAGTAGTCGGTTATCAAGGCCAAGTTCTTTAAATTGCAATGCGTGTACTCCTAAAAGGTCGTGCAGATAAAAATGAGCGCGCATAATACCTGATAATTGTCATGGTAACCAGCAATGTCAGTAACCCAGAAATTTGCGTCCCCTTGCTTCATTGTAGGAGATGTCCCACTTAATATGGCCCAAATTCTGCTTTCATTAGATAAAATCTGACGATACAGTGACTTATCGTGTTCTCGCGTTATAATTTTGACAGAGATCACATTATCCTATGCCAAATTATTCTCATAATTAAGAAAGAGGAAGTTTAACCGCAAAATCGCGTAATTTTTTGGTTTTTCTGACTTTTAAATAATTTGCGTTCTTAAAATTAGGCACTAAACTCAAAAATAGCCTCAATGCGATGAATTAAGTAGCAGGGCTGTTTTAAATACTAAATCCTGAAGGAGCTTATAATGAAGAAAGTTTTAATTGCAGCAGCAGCGTCATCAGTTCTACTACTAGCTGGTTGTGCATCTGGTCCAGACGAAGCAACAACAGCAAAAATGGATGACCTAAGCAACCAAGTAAGCCAACTAAGCTCTGACGTGCAAGCACTGAAGAACGAAGTTCAAATGGGTAACAAAAACGCAATGGCTGCTCAAGAAGAAGCTGAGCGTGCAAACGAGCGTATCGACAACATCGCTCAGTCTTACACTAAGTAAGATTAACTAATTTAAATAGCCATTTACAATCAACAAGTTAGCTAACAACTGAATAATAAATGGCGACAAAGTGGCGACACATCTTTTGTGTCGCCACTTTTGTTTTTTGCCCATGTACTACCCCATTAGGACCGTAACTCAACCAAACCAGCTTGGACCTGTTTTGTCATGCTAAACCACTTTGGCTAAGGTGATTGATAATTTGGTCTTACTAAACACCACCTTATAAACAATTTAAAATCAATTAGTTATCAACACGCTAATTATCAATTGTCCCAAAAATGTCCACGCCGTGAATTTATGGGTATCTGGCAAAATCGCGTTTTCTGTCATTGCTTTGTTCTCTTTTCCGTTCACATTTCTAGTTTCATCCAATGAACAAATTTGAAAAAACAGTTTTGCAGTCAGATTAGCGCTAAGGCCTTGCTATACGTGGCTTAGCTACCAACCAAAGAGATCTTTAATTTTCCACACTAGATCTTAAAAAAAACTGACAAAAAACACATAGCAACAATACAAATCAACAACTTACAACAAAGCACTAGATCTTTGCAGATCGTCATTATTGCAATTTATCGAAAAAAAGCGCAATTGTTGAAATTCTATTAGGCGCAATATAAGCCCTTTTCAGCGGCTTTTTATATCATTCGAAGCCCTTATGGCAAAAGGCTTTATCGCGCGCTCTACGCCTTTCCCAGCCTCGTAGATTTTCACTAAATCAAAATTGCGAAAAAATCAGATCGAAAACGTCGCAGGTGGGGAGGAGGAGTGCGGATTCCGTCACCTGAGTGCTTCTTTACGCGGCGCTAGCCTGTAGCTATGCATTGGCTTTAGATATAAGAAAAGCGCCCATAGTGGGCGCTTGGTGATGAGGCGCTGGGCTTTTAGCTTACTTTGTAGGTTCCAGCAGAGCTGCCAGCATCAATGATGACTTCTGCATCTCGTTTAAACACTGTAACCATTGCTGCTGCTATGGCTTCCATCAATGGTGAGTTCTGTGAAAACTCTCCTTCTGTTACAAACCCTCTGGCTTCTAACTCTTTAATGAGTTCCTGCTTTGTTGCATCAACTTCTAGTGCCATGTTACTTACCTGCGAATACGGTGGTTGATACGTCCACATGCGGTTTACCAGTGAACGGACAAATGGTTGCCCCAGTACAAACACCTTTACCGCCATTGAGTTTTATTGTGTCGGCGTCTTCGGTGATGTTCTTGGCTTTGATAATGAGGTCTTTGCCTACGGTTAAACTCACTTGCCCTTTGATGTCCTGCACTTGGTCTTTGAGTATGGTTATCTGCTCACTCTGTTTTACGACCACCTTTCGCAGTTGCTCAATGATGGCAGTGTAGTTGGTTGCATTTACCGCCCTATCGACACAATTCATCGTGGCGTTTTTATCTGTAGTGCTCTCAAAGTTTCCATCTTGGTCTACTAGGTGGTAAACACCTTGGCGTTGTTGGTATCGGCTTTCACCCTCTTTGATACCTGGTAGCTTGAAGCCAAGTGGAAGAACGCAACGAACAAAAGGTTTGTCCGGTTGGCCGAACATAAAACCTAGCTCTACGATGCTACCAATTGCGGGAGGCTCTAGACGGCCAGCATGATCACCAAGACCTGGCACCGGAAGTGGTACCGCTTGCAGTGGTGGTTTATCTTCGTATTCCATGCCCTTTTCATCGAGTAACTGAACATCCACGGCATAGTGAGGATAAAAGCGATCAGACAAATCACCTTCTTCTGGAAGTTCTGGTAATGCGACCACCTTGCCCCATCTTGGCAAATGCCACTGGCCTGTGAGTTCTGGGAACAAGCGGAAGATAATGCGCTTAATAACATTTACATCCATGTGAGCTTTGCCTCCGTTCCTTCAAACTCGACACCGACTAATCGAAGTCCATTGACGACAACACCTGGCTTTAATTTTGGAATAGCCGGTATCTTTACCGACTTGTTTGCCGTGTGGTTTATCATGAGTTCATTAGGTATGGTAACGGGCTTATCTGCCCAGAATGAATCCTTCCAACTTCCTACGTAAATTTGCCCGTTGCCTTGTTGCTGCCAGAATAAGCCATCAATACTGAACGCTTGGGCTAATTCGTCTATGACTCGATAGCCGTTGCCATCGCTATAAAAACAAGGAATAGCCGTTTTGCTGTAGGCTTTCTCTGGTACCACAAATTGAAGCCCCGTTTTATTGGTCACTTCGCTCAGCAGCTGCATAAGTGTCGGGTGACGCATAATGATATTAAGTGGCTTGTAAAGCATTGCCGCTAATTCGCGGCAAAACACTTTTGACCAACCTTTTTCTGCAGGTTGAACACGTTCAATGTAACCAAGGAAAACCCGATCAATTGAATCACCCCACCCCATATCCACCGCGACAATAGTGTTTGCCTCGGGGCTTCCTTCTAGCGCCAGCTCACATCGACCTGGCGTATTTTCACTAAAGACAATGCGGTGGCTTTTTACTCTGGCTTTGCGTTTGCCAACGTAAGCCCGACACAAGAATTTATTGTTCGCCGTCATAGTCCACCACTAAGCTAAAGCATTATCGGCAGCTTTAAGTATTTTCATAAAGCCTGTTAGCTCCACGTCGGTACCTGGCGGCACATCGTCAGTTTGTCCAGCTTCAACCGGAGTATTCACACCTTGCACTTTTTGCTGTGCCGCAGGTTTATCCGGTTGGCGTTGTTCCACTCGTTCTGGTACCGATAGATGCTCTATCAGTTCAAATGAAACGCTCCATTGCCTGTGAGAATCTTGCTCATCGGCACGAACAGCACCTTGGAATTTCACTTGTCGGATCTTCAAAGCTTCTGCCGTTTTGTTGCTAATGCGGTAGATTTGGCGGGCACCGCTATCTTGTGCTTCCGCCATGTTGAACAAATTGGTTAGTAGCTGTTTTTTGGTAAAAGGGATCACGCCTTTCACGGTCAGAATTTTACCTTTGCTACCTGTTTCCGCTTGGTCGGTAGCCGAGGTCTGGCCGGACATATCCTGTCCGGCTAGTTGCTGACGAACACTAATGCGTAGGTTCTTTAATGGGAGTTGGGTACCGTTAAGGGTTAGCATATATTTTCCGTTATTACACAGTTACAAGTTGCCAAGTCTTAGGGCCTGGAGTTCGCATGAATAACGCGGCTTCATCCTTAGGTATCGTCACTGTTGAACCTGCTATAGATATATTTCCGGAACTACCAACTACTACAGCGCCACCAATTGCTCTAATACAGATCAAAGAGCCAGGAAGAAGACCAGACTTGATTGAATTCAGGTTGCCAGAATTCATGATCACATAAGGATGCTCTTTTACATCTACAACCCCAGCATCTTCACTAACTTGTAAATATCCGGATAATATTTCACCCGATATATCTTTTCCCATCCCTCCTTTATAGCTATATCCTCTTGACAAATTGATCTGTTCTGCAAATTTGTCATATTTGCCCCCAACATTGTTTCCTTCCCCCCACATGATATAAGAGTTATTTCCGTGTTTGAGAATGTACCCACTCCCTTCACCGTCACCAGCATTTGCAAAGTTCGTATTTTCAACGGAAACTTCACCGTTAACCGAACATTCAATTGCCTCCTGTGTATTTTCAACCCAGCAGTCATCAATTGATATTGCTACACCAGAACGAACAAAATATGCTTTTTTCGCTTGTTGCGTTGAAAAGCCTTCACGAAAACTTACATTCACGGGTGCTCTTACTGCATTACCAACGCCAGCAATATCACTGGAGCTTTCTCCTCTTTGCTCACTTGCCACCTGAGATGGTTCTGGATCCCAGTCAATCGTCACACATGTAACATCTTCAGAAATTCCCGGACCATCCCCCTTTCCTTTTTTAACTGATGTTTGTCCATGCTGACCAGTAAAGCGCCAAGGTACAATCTCTGCAGGCATATTTACATCTTTATAAGTATTCCACTGATTCGGTAAAAGGCTATGCGCTGTTGTATACCCCCCTCGCGACCAAACACCATACAACCAGTTTTTCCCATCAATATTCTCGGTAATCGAACTCCATAATCCACCATGGTTATAATCAGAATCCCATTTTGCTCTATGGTACATAGCCCATTGGTCTGGATTAACAGGTGATAGCCCATCGTCTTGTTCTCTGCTTGCCCACAATGTCATATTCCTGAGGTTAGAAAATTGGACGGGACCACTATCGACTTCAATCAAACCAATAACAGGATCAATACTTAGTCCATCTCTGGCTATAGGATGGATATTTGTTGCCCTCTGACCTGCACCATACACTGAAATTTTGCTTCGCCTAGTTAGCACTGACATAGCAAAATCACCGTCTGGTAAAAATAATGAACCACCACCTTTGCGATAAAGCCATTGGCAATATGCATCATACATCGGTGTATTATCTGTATGGACATCATCCGTGCCGTCAGATATCCCCCCAAAAACATAAAGATCGTGATTACCTGTTTTACGCTTTAAGGTAAGAACATTCCCCCCTGCGTCAATATGATCAGCAAAACCATCTGGTTCTAACAACCCTGTACTTTCAAAGTAACTAGAAATAGTTTTTACTTCGTATTCCGCCCCGCCTCTCTCACTTCCTTTGATTCGCTCAGAAGTAATAATTGTTGTTCCGCATACGTTGTAGGCAATCTTTGCATCATCCAAAGATTCAATTTTGAATTCAGGCTTCCACTCTCTAAAATTTGGATCTGCAATCGGAGTATCTCCCATTACTTTAGGTTCAGCTTGTGATGCTTCCGGCGCATACCATTCCTTTCCATCTGCCTCAGCATCTACTCCAAAATAAATAAACTTATCTCGGTGGCTCGTAACTTTTTTTCCTTTTTCCCAGCGCAGATTCGCCAGACTCTTCTGCCTCAAATCACTAACGCTTCCATCACCTAGCACCTGCGCTATCTTACAAACGAAGTGCTTCACGCCATTAGCATCGGCGTAATCGTCTTTATCATCTGCAGTAACCACGAAATCAAACAGCGTAACTTGTTCGCCTGTTGGTGTGCCTTCGCGGTGCGCATCTACATAGATGAATGAAGGCTTGTTAGGGACTTGAACATTGCGGTCAAATTCGAGTGTGACACGATTGCCCGACACATAGCCGGCACCCGATTTAATGTTGAATGCACTAGCTTGAGGTGTTACCAAGAAACCGTCTTCAATGAACCAATCTTTGCCGTTTTGGTCGATGATGGATTGCGCCACATCATCATCCATTTTCTTCATGCGTGGCGTAGCGTTGTACTGCCATGTTGAAGCGTCTACTGTGATGTTGGTGATTTCTGCAATGTCTTTGTATTCAAGAACCACTGAACGCACTAACGTATTACCTGAAACACCTGGTTCGTCTACCGTCTTAGGTGTTAGCGCATGGTGGTCTATCGTGACCAACACGCCATATTCAGAGCAATAAGCCCCTGTCCAGTTAAACTCGAACGGGCCTTCTTGACTGGTGAGCGTTGTGCTGTAAATGACCGAATCAACCGAAAGGCGACCACGTTGCTCTACTGCAGCTTCATGAACCACATCATCACTTGGTACCACATCATCAGGTTGTGGAAACTCTGGGCGGTTCGGTACATTGGCAAAAATCATCTTGTCGATTACAAGCGCCTTTTCTTCTGCATTAAGCTGAGCCAATAGTGCCTTACCTGCGGCGGTCAAAATCGACTTATCAGTGGTGTTTGTCATTCTTCTAGTTCCTTAGCCTTTCGCAGTGGCTTGGTAATATTCACAATCGACATTGAGCATATTCGGTAACATGCCAACGTTTATCCGTGTCTTAACGTGTGACGTTGAGTATTGCGCCTCGATGTTCATACTTCGCGCGGCCAACGGCATTTCGACATAACTGGTGTATTGATAACGGCGACAGGTACGCCCGTACTGGCGAATCACCGTGTCTAGTAATTTCGGGACATTGGTTAAATCACCATCTCGAATCTTGAGGCTGATAACATCCCAATCGACATTAACCAACCTTTCATCTTGGGCAATATGCGGATAACCAAGCTTTGCGAACATGTCTTCCCAACCAGACACCGAACCTGCATCACGGGCAAAACCATAAGCATGAGCCACACGAATTCGAAACAACTCTTCGGGCTCTTGGCCGAGTTTTTCTACTCCACGCTGCCAAGCCAGAATATTGACCAATCCAATAGGTGCGGTCAGTGGGTCATGCTGCTGCAGTGGCATTTCGAATGCGGCTTTCACATGTTCCCAGTAGTTACGAACAGCTCTAACGAACTTGGCGAGTTCGCCTCTACCCATCCAGTAACGAAGGTTTATCTCAGGTATTTTCAATGGATACCTCCAACGTCTGAATGCGTGGCACCGTCAGGTTGTTAATTATGTCGGCGTTATCGAATTCTAGTGATTCAATCTGTGCAAACTGACCGTGCAGCTCTTGACCTAACTTGGAGAAACTAAAGCGCAACACTGGGTTGGTTACAGTTGGTGAATAATCTGTGTTCTCGCGGAATGCCGCACCAATGAACTTCTCAACAGCTGCTTTAAGCTGGGTGCGCTCATCCATCGTGAGTGAGCGAAGCGGCCAAACACGGCAAACAATGTCGGTTTGAGTTTCTGGCATTGCCATCACCTGCAAATCATCACCATGGCCGTGTTGCCCTTGCTCACGAATATAGGCATTCAAATCAACAAGCATTTCTGGCGATGGCTCACCTGTATCAAGCAAAATGTAGGAATCGGCGGTACCTGGTCCACGTGGTGCGTTATGCTCGAAATACACGTTGTCATCGTTAATACCTGCTCGACTCGTTAACAGTGAGCGGTAAGCAGCATCAATGTGCCATTTAGCAACCGCGCTCCATTGGTTGCGGATGCGTAAACGAAGCTCATCATTGCTTTCTTTGTCTGCACCTGCAGCGGTTAGCCATTCGGCTGGGTTCGTCGCTGCGGCAATACCTGGTATCGCAGTAGGCAGAATATGGTAGTAACCTTCGCCAAGGTTATAGGCCGCGCCTTCACTTTCTGCTTCCACTTCTGCCATGATCATCGTTTCGTTTTCTGGCAGCGTGGTATCAGCAAGCACACGAACGCGATAGATATTGCCGTTGATGGGTTCGGTTTGAATCCAAGTATCTTTTGGAATGACTAACGCAGGCCCTTTTGCAGCGGCACGTTGGAAGGCGATCAGACCTTTGGCTTTGGTTGCTTCTTTACGAGTGAGTTTGCACTGCCATGCGAGGAGGTCTAGCCATTGGTCTACAGCGGTTGCAACAAACATGTTCGGTAGAACGTAACCCACCAATAATGTATTGATGAGCCACAAGGTCACTTGTACCACTGCCGATTCAATCAGGCGCCAGAACGGGGAGAAAAGCGAGTCGTTAGAGATAATACACTCTTCTTTTTCCATTTCCTCTTTCAGCACTTTTTTCCAACTGGCTGCATCGGTAGGGATACCGGATTGTTTTACCAGTTCGGTGTAATCTGGCTTAGGGATATCAGACATTGGTTGCCTCCGAAGTTTTTATATCAAGAGTTACATCGCCAAAGTCTGCAGTTGTGGCGAAAACATAAATCGTGCCTTCTGTCGGATCTTCTAATCTCACCGTTCCCGGCACCAGGCGAACATCTTCTTCAACCAACAGTTCCAACTTGGTACGAATATCCGCTTTCTTTGATGGGCTGCGCTCTGCAATGAGATCGACAGCTAAATTGCTTTCAATGATGGCGTGTTTAATGTCTTGGGCGATCACTGCTCGGTCTTGAATCAATACAGGGTTACGGCCTGCGTCGAGCACCACATCACCGTTTTCAATGAGCAAATCTTGGTATTTGAAATCTGCCATTAGCCTGCCGCCATTTCTAATTCACTAGCCATATCTTGTGGGCTATTCATGTAGGTTGGATAAATCGCTACACCACCGTAATTGGTTGAGCTCGTTTGATAACTAGCAATGCTCTTGGCCGCGCCACCTGGTTGGATTTGGGCATGTGGTGTTGCGCGTTCTACTGACTTCGATTTCACCGGAGCCGTTTCATCATCACTGCCGAAACCTGGCAGCCAATCAACTAGCCCTTTCATGGTTTCCCAAATACCCGCTAACTTATCGGTGAACCAGCTAAATACGCTTCCAAAGATGTTGCGCATCGAGTCGGCCATTTGCTCAATGAAGGCAAAGCCACTGGTATCGGTAAAGCCACTCATCACCCATTGCCAACCTGCTTTGATGAACTCAAACATGGCTCTAAATGGCATCATGATTAACGTAATTGCACCTTCTAATACCTGGAACCATGTTGTGTCACCAAATGAAGCTTTGAGATCATCCCAGTAGTAAATCAATGCCCCTACTGCAGCGATTGCTGCAACCACTGCACCAACGACCAAAATGATTGGGTTAGCCGCTATCGCAATATTGGCTGCTAAGACGGCCACACGTAGTGCTGCCATGCCCTTGGTTAATAAGAAACTCACTCCCGTGAACATCTTCATGGTGAGCATGTAAGTTGCCATTGCTTGCTTACCGACACCCATCATCAAGGTAAATGCACCGCCTGCTGCCGCAGCACCTAAAATCGCTATTGCAGCAAAGCCAATGTATTTAGTAAGGTTCGGGAACATCTGTGTCCATTGAATAATTTCAGTGGTACCGTCTGCCATGCTGCCAACAACAGGCAAGATGGCAGGAAGAAGCACAGAACCAAAAGCAGCACTTATGGCAAAGACACCTTGTTCTAACCGTTCCCATTGGTCGGTCATGCTGTGCGCCATATTCCTCGCTTCCTTCAACCCCGATACGTCTTGCAGCTGCTTAATTGACTTATTGAGACCATCAGTTTCATTCATCATATTCATAATGAAGTTCACCGCTTGCTGCCCCCCAAATGCCTTTTTTAGCTCTGCTTGTTCTGAAAGTTCGAGGGTATCTCCATAGAGCGTTTTTAGTTGTCCCATGATGTCTATTACGGACTTCATGCTTCCATCTTGATTTTGGAAAGAGACTTTATTGCCAAGCTCACCTTGAGCTCTGGCGACACCTTGAAGGAAAGAAGAGTATTGTGTACCAGCTCGGGAGCCCGACTGAGTTATAGCTTGTAGCGTTCCCAATACCGCAAACTGTTCTTCCATCGCAATATTGTTTTTCGTACCAATGCTCTGAAAGTTCTGAAAGGCTGCGGCCATTTCCTTACCTTCCGTATTGAACATTTTCACAACAGTTGCTGTTTGGCCTGCAAGTTTTTGTGCCCATGCGACATTACCCATCTGCACAGCATCATCGTTAAAGATTTTGTGCATCTGCCCCATGTAACCTGTAATGGTCTCAGTATCTGCTTTTGTTGCAGCTGCCATAACGCCAGAAATATGGGTAAGCTCTGAAAGTTCATTGCCTTTCAGAGACGAAATCGCTGATTGAATTTTGTAACTTGAATCCACAAACTCAGTGGCCGACTTGCCATATTCGACGGAAAACTTCGTCGCTGTTTGAGCTAGGGTTTGCAGCTGATCATCAGCAACACCAAGTGATTTAACTTCACCTAGCTTTCGGTCCATTTCAATGGCTGGCATCAAGGCTTGTTGTAATGCGAAGCCTGCACCCACCATGCCTGCCGCACCTGCCATCATGGTATGAGTACCTTGACGATAGGTGTTGGTGACATCGGTCATTTGTCGTTGAATATTGCCCAGAGGTTTTGAAATCTGGTCAATGAGTCCAACTTGAAATCTGAGTGCTTCTGGTAACATCAACAATTCTCTACTTACTTTGTGAACTGAAGCTTAGTGGTTAACCGCCAAAGGCTTTGGCTACACCGCTAGCGGTGACGGTTTTCATGTTTTCCCAATGGTTCTTCTCTAACCAAATCGCATAAGCAAGGTTCTGCTCAGTATCAGGTTCATTAGGTAGCCACTTTCGCCGCCACGCATACATTTGTTGCCTGTCGCTACTATCAATGGCAGCGACAAGCCCATCTATTTTTTTACCGAGATGGAAAGCTTAGGCGTGTACTCCTTTAGAAGTGCGCCATAAATCTGCGTTGCAGCACCCGCGTTCTGCTTAGTAATTTTTCGCAAGGCTTCTTTTGAACCTTCGCTAACACAGCTCATCAAAAAGTTGTGTGCAGCACTGCTTATATCACCTTGCATGGTGGTATTCTGTGCTTCATCGTACTCGGCTGGCGTTGGTTTGAATTCAAGTTCGGCTTCACCAACGTTTAAAATGATTGTTTGTGTCATGCTGCTTCTCGCTCTGTTTTATCTAACTTTGCATCTAGACGGTCGAACCGTCCGTTAATTGATTCTTTCAAGTCGTCTACGGCTTCCCGCAGTTCGTGTTTGGTGGCGTACTTTTCTGCTACATCACCGCGTTGTCGCTCTATTGCCAGTTCACAATCATGGATACGGCGGTCATGATCTCGGGCTGTGGTTTGCCCTTTATCCGTTCTGCCAAATACCAGATTGATAATGGTGATGACCAACGCAATAATCGCCACTCCCACCGATAACCATGATGAGTCCATCGCTATTCCTTTTGTGGGATTTCCTTCAAGCGTTTGCCCTGAAGTGCTGCAATGATGTCGTCAACAGTTTCTTGAAGAACATCATTTGTGCTTAAGCCTTTTAGTGTTTCCAAGCCCCACACCACCAAGCGAGTCGCAAAGCGTTCAAGAATGATTTTCCAACCGATTTGAAAGAACAGGCCTTTCAAAACTTCGAGTAAGGTTTTGCCGATAATTCCAGTTAAAAAGCTCATTAATCTTCTCCAACCATGGATTTGTATGCGTTGAGGTAATCCGCTTCAGTAGCCTTACCTGCGTGAGTGTTCCAATACTTTTTGGCGTATCGCGCAAGCCCTTCCAAATCATCCGCTTCGGGCAGAGTTTCTGGGAACCGAATCAAGTTCAACCTTGCAGTAGCAACCGCAAACTGAGGGGAAATCACCATATAATCCGCATCGCTTTCACAAATAGGATCAGCACCAACAGGCCCAAACATAGATAAAGCATCCAGCAAGTGAGGGCGTGATTTGCCTAACCACTCAATCAACCATCGGAATGTCGCTGGTTCCATCTGAGTAAAACCAAGAGCAGGACCACGAACCTGTTTTGAGTAGGTCAACTTTCCAGACTCATGAGCCACAATCATCAAAATCAGATTGATAGCGGCTTGCGTGTTCATTTTTCCGTGGCCGCCTGTTGCCATATCCAAATGGTCAAGAACCGGCTTAATCACATGCTCAACAAAGAGCTTTCCTAGTTTCATCGCGTCATTCTCTCCATGTCGCTTTGGCACTGGGTGCAATATTGGCACCCTGGTACTTTTTGGCGGCGTTCTTCGGGTATTGGGTCGCCACATTCGCCGCATTCCTGTGCGCTTTCCCGTTGTTCAATTCGCTTAGCCCTTGCCAGTTGGTTCGCAAGCGCCACTTCTGTGAATTGGGTTTCAAGGCCACTGGCATGGTCGATAACATCAGACATCACGCCCCCTTATTACTGCACCAAGTCTTCGGTTTCATCTGAGCGCAGGTATGGAACACCGTTAATATTCACAAAATCTGGGCTTGTTACTTCAAACGGCAGTTTGTGAACCAGTGCGCTACCACCATTGGAATCAACATCAAGCAAATCAGAAATTTTGATTCGACAACCAAAGGCTTCTACTTTCAGCTCATCTTTATCAATCTTGCCGTAGAACAAAGCGTCAAAGGCAGGCAGACCACGCCAAGAACCGGCTTGTTTTGCGGCCTTGCTCAACTGGTTAAACTGCTGCGTTGTGAGCTCCATTTCACCACTTGCTTCTACATCACCATCGACATAACCATCTGGCACACCAGAGGTTTTGTTCACGGCTGAATTGTCGGTAATAGATAGGGTGACTTTTTGCGCTTTTAGCTTGTAGTCGCCCATTGAAAAGTGCATGTTCTTGCCAGAAATACGCATGCTCATTGGTTATGCCTCCGAATCTGCAGGGTTAGAGAGATCAAGCCCAATGTTGACCACAATGTGTTTCGGGCAGTTATGAGGACGAACCATTAAGCCAATGTTTACTTTGGTTTTAGTCATCCACTGAATTGACACATCTTCATCACGTGGTGGCATGATTTCACCAGGGAACGGAATGCCGCCAATCTCAGTGGTCTTCGACATATCGCGCATATCTTTACTGAAGTAAGTGCGGTTGAGCTCGATACTTGGTGGTGTTGAATTAAGAATGCGGTCAGCAATACGACGAATCGCTTTAATTCGAATGCGGCGATTTAGCTTGTGAACAGGGCGAACATATTCAAGGTATTGATAGTCTCCGTCTTTCGCTTCTAGCGTGGTGGCATCTGTCCAGTAAACGCCTTCCATATCGGCGTACCACTGGGGCAGTGAATAACGCGCATCGGCTAACGCTGAAATAGTGCTCATTTCAAGTGGTTTACCTGCGCTATCCACTGGCATTTCACCAAGACCTAATAGGCTTCCCGTTGCGACTCGCATTGGGCTATCGGCTACGGTGACAGCGCGATCACATAAGCGACCACCAAGCACACCGACATTATTGCCGTTAAGCATTGGCACTGGCGTTACCATATTTGCTGCCACATCTTTCACTAGGGCTAGCATGGCTGTTTCATAGTCCGACCACGTTTGGGTATCTGCATCAATACCAGCACACGCAGCAAGGAAGAACACCCAACGACCAAGTTTGCTCGTTAGCTCTGTTGCTTTGTCTTGCATCGTTGTGAACTCGGCTTTGTCGGCCACAACATCAACGATACAAATACCTTCGAAAGAGTCGGTAAGGTTGGCAGTATCTACAGCGTCTTCCCAAGAGTCACCGTCAGCCAAACCAAAGATGGCACCCGTCCAGTTCTGTTTACCATTGAGCTGTGCGGCTTTGACGTTTGCGCCTAGCGCATCATCAGCGACCACTTCATCAAGGTTGGTCATGTTGTTTACACGGGTGACTTTGCCTTGCAGTTCGGCTTTATCAGTTCGTCCGATGTAGAGCAGGTGGCGTTCAATCTCAGGAATCCCGCCTTGCCCTAAATTGAGGTTGTTTACCTCTACCTTTCCGGTTGCCATTGGTTGTTTCCTCGCTTATGTTCGCGTCTTGGCCTGCTCAAAGATCTTTATGAGTTGGCGGGTTACTTCGCGTTCGTTACTGCCTAATATCTGGCGTTCTGCTAATGGGATATCCCAAGCGGTTACACTAGGCTGATTGCTCAGCTCTCGGATAATTTGCCCTGCTTGGCCATGGGTAACGGTTTCCATTAACAGACGAAGGCTTGGCTTTTTCCGTCCTTTGCCGCTTTTTCTCGGTACCGTGTAACCCAGTTCCCTTAGCTTTCGCGCTTGCCCTTTACGGCAAGGCGCGGAATAGTCTGGTGTTCCCCAACGCTTTTGCATTTGGCGCTTGGTCATTTTTTGCTTTTGACCAACGTGATGCCTGGCTGCAATTCTTGCGGTGAGCTTGTTGTTCCAAGTTAGGTCGAGCATGTTGGCGTTTCGTACATAAGGGGTTAACCCTTTCGCCATACGGCGCATCACTTTGCCGCGCTTCTTCCCCTTTTTGGGCTCTAATGCTTGCCCGTGAATATCTTTCTGTTGCTGAATTCGTTTGCGTGTATTGGTTTTTTCCCAACGGCCTAGGGTTTTCAGTATCCAAACTCGCTTCTTTGGTGGCAGTGCTAACATGGCAAGCTTTTCTTGCATGTTGAGCACATCCCTTTTATTCGCACTAATCGTTGGTTTCATTCACCAACTCCGCTTCTTCTGCGGTGTAAATCTCTACGGCTTGAACTCGGTATTTAATTCCGCGCCAGGTAATCATTCCGGCTTCTGAATCTGGTACCAACTCGATAGGCTCCATCAGCTCAAGCTCTATGCTCACATCAGCCAGCTCACTGCTAATCACATCAACCGAAAGTGTTGGGTCTTCGAGCTCTTGTTCGTTGCGGTCTTCTTCATGGTCGCTTAACCAACAGGCCACAAGAGCAAGCAAACAGCGCGGGTCTAATAACTGGTGAGGAAACTCCTCTACCGAGATCACCGCGTTGTATTTCCAGTAACACGCGATGTAACCATCGTTGCCTCGGTCTTCACCGCTTGGCACTATCGAGCCGTTCTCTTGCCAAGCATCAATTTTGTTATCAAGTACGTTGCTATTGAGGTGGCTAACGATGTATTCCGTTAAATGCTCAAGCTTGGTCTTGTTGTAGGCTGTATCGCTCATATCGAATCAATCCCATTGGCACTTCGGCCAAGCAACAAGCGCACATCTTGATTGCTTTGAGTGATAAAGCGTGCCTCTTGTTCTGGTTCATCTGTCGCTACGCTTTCGCCCTCTTTGCGGCGGTCTTGCGTGGCGAACTCTGGCAATAGATCAGCATGGGCCAAACCATAAACCGCGCGTTTATATGCCGCTGTTTTGGCTGCGTTTAGCTGTGGCGGAATATCGTCAACCAATAGGCTTGCAAGTCGTTGTTGGATATTCAGAGCCGCAATGCTCACGGCTGCAGCCATAGAATCGTTGTCAAAAGTGTGAGGAATACGGCGCAATTGACGGAATTCATCGGTTGATAAATCCGGCCAGCCTTCACCTGGTATGGCGGTATTTACTGCGCTGTTAACTTTTCCACCAAAGCTCATCACGATTCCTTCTTTGAATAAGTGCGCCTCTAGCCACTGGGTCGACGGTATCGAGTTAGCCTATTGGCTTCTCTTACCTCACCAGCCGAGGCGCGGTGGCGTAGGAGTCTTTACAGATTCTTGCCGTCTTTAATGGCACGAATTCGTTGTTCAATTTTCTTGATTTGGGTACCCACACCCACTTTGCTGTGCTTATCGTGGGCGTGTTGAAGCAGAGCCAAAGCCTTTTCCAACGTTTCCAAACTGCCGATTGCTGTCGCTTGCGGTTGGCCTTCTTCATTTCGAATCAGGTATAAGCCTGCGAACTTGAACCATTTGGCGTGAACCTTTTCGTGTAAACGCCAATCTTTTTCGATCTTCTCAAACACATTGGAGAAGTAAGGTTCAATCGAGTTACCACGTTCAGATTCGCTTTCGGCCCAATCCAGTACTTCATCAGCACAGAATGTCGGCCAGTCACGGCGGAAGTTCTCTGGCGTTGGCAAGTCGCGTTCGATTGCCGTCATGCACCACTCAATCGCGGTATCTAGCTCTTTAATATCGAAAAGCCAGATCACCATGTTGGTGAAGATTGGATTCTCGAATTGCTCACCACTTTCTAAGTAGGCTTGAACATACGGCTTGTATTTAGGTACCAAGACATTACGCTTATGCTCAACACGATCAGCAATCGCATTGAAGGAACGCAAGTGCTTGCGGTCTTCTTCAAACTCAATCAGTTTGATGTGCAGGCTGTCGGTGTCTACACCAGAAACGGTTTCTGGCGCAAACTGGTTAGCTTGCTTTTCAAGAATCTGTTTACGCTGTCTTGCTAATGAACTAACCATTGTTCACCCCTTACGCGGCTGGCGCATGGTCAACAACTGTGACCGTTTCGATTGCAGCAAACTTTTTAAGGTTGCCCACTGCATAACCTTCCATGCGGATATGGTTTTGCTTAAAGCGAAGCTCATCTTCATCGTTCTTCTGCTTGCGCCACTGCGTCCCTTCCTGCGTAAGGATTTGTAGATTCTTGGTATTGGTCACCCAAATTTGATTAGCAGGGAAGAACGGCGGTGTGTAAGCCTTTTTACCCGCAATCGTCTTAGCTAGGCTTTGCGCCGCTTTGTGCTCAGTTGGGCTATCTGCTGCTTCAAGCAAGCGGTGTTGTTCAGCCGCCACCAAATCAGAACCAACCAACACAACAAGATCAGGGTCTTGGCGATGCTCTGGAGCAATGGTTGTATTGATTAAGTCTTGCACCAACGAATCAAGGTTTTTGTATGAATCTTGGGTCGCACCTGTTGGATCAAGGTCGGCTGACGCTAGCACTTGAGCTGCCGCTTTCTCTTTTACAATTTTTAACCAGCCCTTGTTCACATCTTGTCCTAGCGGATTAGCAACTGGGTCGGTTTTGGCTGCGATAGATGTACCATTGAAACCAATACGCAGCATGTCCAAGGCAAAGCGACGAGAGATGGCATTTTTCATCATGGTTAGCCATTCATTCTTTGAGCCTGAGTTGGCCCACTGAGTCATGGTCTCCCACATAATGTGTGCGCCTGAATCGGTTTTTGTCAGTTCATAGGTATTATCACTTTGACCTACTTCAACGCTAAAGCGCCCAGTATCGGAGCGACCTGTAGACAGGCCATCATCACCCACATCGACCACTTGGCCTTTAATTTGTTGAACAGGCAGTAGTGAAACCATTCCAAGAAACGCATCGGACTGCATAATTGCTTGGCGCAGCTTAGTTTCCATTGGTGGTGTTAGGTTAAACGTCTGTGTGCCCTGTGGAGCGTTTGCCGCTGATAGCGTTGCTGTGCAGAACTCTAGTAAATAGGTGGTTGATAGTGCATTCAGCATTTAAAACATCTCCGTGGTTGAGAATTTGTCATCAGCACCTTCGCCCTTTGGCTCTTGGTCAGGTACTTCCTGTGAAAGTTTGTTGAACTGGGTTTCGAGACCATCCACTTTCTCAAAAAGCGGATTGAGTTTTTTATCCAGAGTGGCAGAGAACTGTTCGATCGCTTGGCTTTGATCTTGTTCTTCTACTGGTTCTTCTGGGGTTTCTGCATTGAGGTTGAACTCTTCGGCCAGTTCTTTTTTGAACTCACCTTTGAATGCAGAAAACTGTTCTTTCAGTGCTGCTTTAAGTTGCTCTTCAGTCACTTCGGTATCCTCGTCTATTGATGGAGTTTCTGGCACTTCATCGCCAGAAGAGAAAAATTCATTGAATGCCGCAAAAAAGCGGTCTTTCTTGGTGAAACAGGTTGAAAAGTCGATTTCTTCAAGTGCACTGCATTCAAGTTCGGTGGTTTCACCTTGCTTACGAGAGAATTGAAGTAGCGAAGTACCTGTGGAGGCTGGGGAGTCAGTCGCAGCTAGGCCCATTAAGTAACAACGCCCTTCGCCCTTGTAATCGGGGTTTGGCTCAATGGATGTGAATAGCTTTTGCTTTTTACGGTTTGCTTCAAGCATGTAGTCGTTAGGCTCAAGCTTTGCGAACAGACGCATTTTGCCGTCTTTCTCTTCCGCTTTAAGCTCTACTACCTTGCCCCAGTTTTCACCGAAACCATAAAAACGGCGGTGCTCTGGCCAAATCAATGCTGGGTATTCTTCAAGCGAATAGTTCTCCGCCATTTGAGTTAACCATTCGCGGGTAATTTTGCGCCCGTCTACGGTTGGCCCTTCTGTCGCTATGATTTTCCAGTCACTAATCTTTGGCATTTACATACTCGCATACTCAAAATTTTGTTATTTACATCTCGATTTACGCAAACAATACGCCTTTGAATGACTGCTTTCAGCCACTTCAATTCCTAGAAATTCGGATTTTGGCTAAATCCGAATTCATCCGAATTTTGCTTAGTCATTTGAGAGTTTTCGGGGCGTATGATGCAGCTATGGCATATTCAGATGAAATTAAAGAGGCCGCGAAAAAGCTTTATTTACGCGGGGTACCTCCAAAGGAAATAGCGGCGCAACTTAACCTAAATAGCGACCGCATCATTTATACCTGGGCGGAGAAATTCGGCTGGGCTTTGTTGTTGAACGAACTTTCTGTAGAGGAAATGATTAACCGCCGTTTGGCCGTGTTAATTGATAAGGACGAGAAAACCGATCAGCAGCTTAAAGAGATGGATAAACTCATAGACCATCACGTTAAGTTGCTAAAAGCGAATGCCGATGCAAAAGCCAAAGCTGAACGCATGCTTTCGCAAGGCAGCTCGAAGGCTAATGATTCTGAACCAGCCAACCAAGGCCGTGGTGGCAACAGCAATCGCAAAAAGAGTCGAAAGAAAAACAGCATTGAGCACCTAGCCGAAGAAGACTTTAAACGCTGGCATGAATCGTTGTTCGAATATCAGCATGTCATGCGTAACAATATTAAGCAGCGTATTCGCAACATCCTTAAATCACGCCAAATCGGTGCGACTTACTACTTCAGTGGTGAAGCGTTAGAAGATGCAATTCTAACGGGCGATAACCAAATATTCCTTTCTGCTTCTCGCGCTCAAGCGGAAGTTTTCCGCAGCTACATTATTGCTATTGGTAAAGAGTTTTTAGACATCGAGTTAACCGGCAACCCGATCATTCTTTCTAACGGCGCAGAACTACGCTTCCTATCAACTAACAGCAAAACAGCCCAGAGCTACCACGGCCATGTCTATGTTGATGAATATTTCTGGATACCTAAGTTTGATGAGCTGAACAAACTCGCTTCAGCAATGGCTACGCATAAGAAGTGGCGTAAAACCTACTTTTCTACACCGTCTTCAAAAATGCACCAGGCTTACCCATTTTGGACGGGCGACCAATGGCGAAAAGGCAAAGAGTCTCGCGCCAAGATAGAATTTCCAACCTTTGAAGAATATCGCGATGGTGGCCGACTCTGCGACGATAAGCAGTGGCGTTATGTTGTCACCATTGAAGATGCCGCTAATGGTGGTTGTGACCTATTCGATATTGATGAACTGCGAGAAGAATACAGCCAAGACGACTTCAACAACCTGTTTATGTGTGTGTTTGTTGATGGTTCGCTTTCTGTCTTCAAGTTCTCTGACCTTGAAAAAGGCATGGTAGACGCGGCCCACTGGCAAGACTTCAAACCAAACAATAAACAACCTTTTGCCCGTCGAGAGGTTTGGTTAGGTTATGACCCATCACGAACCCGAGACAATGCCTGCTTGGTGGTTGTGGCACCGCCTGCCGTAGCGGGTGAAAAATTCCGTGTATTGGAAAAGCACTATTGGAAAGGGCTCAACTTCCAGTATCACGTTTCAGAGATCGAAAAAGTCTTTCAGCGTTACAAAGTCACTTACATTGGCGTCGATATCACGGGCATTGGTGGCGGTGTTTGGGATTTAATTTCTAAGAAATACCCGCGTGAATCTCACGCTATTCACTACAGCAACGAAAACAAAAACCGCCTTGTGATGAAGATGATCGACATTGTAGAAGCCAAACGACTGCAATTTGATGCCGAACACAAAGACATTGCTATGGCATTCATGGCGATTAAGCGAGTACCAACCGCCAGCGGCAACGCCATGACATTCAAAGCAGAACGCAGCCAAACCACAGGCCACGCCGATGCATTTTGGGCAATTTCTCACGCCATTATTAATGAGCCGTTAGACCACTCAACACCAACTAAATCAACTTGGGCAACCGCAGCATGACCGAGCAAATAGAAACTTTAGTCAAACAAGAAGAACAAGCACCCGAGTCGGTTTACCACATCGACTCTGCACCCGAAGCTATCGACTCTAATAGTTGGATGACTTCCTACTCAGATTTGTTTTACAACGATTCCGATAACTATTGGGAACCGCCAATTTCACGCACTGGATTAGCCGATATTACCAGAGCCAACGCCTATCATGGCTCTTTGCTGATCGCTCGGGCCAACTATGTGGTTGGTCGATTACAACAAGGAGTCTCAACTCGCCGCAGGCATATTCAAGCTTTTTGCCGCGACTACTTTACCTTTGGTGATGGCGCTTTCTTAAAAATCCGTGATGGCTTTAAACGTGTAGTACGTTTGCACCCGTTACCTGGCATGTATTTACGTAGGCGTAAAAACGGCAACATTGTCATTCTTGAACGAGACAACCAACAGCGAGAATACCGCAAAGAAGATGTGATCTTCTTACCTCAGTACGACCCACAACAACAAGTTTATGGGTTACCCGATTATTTAGGCAGCATTCAGAGCAGCTTACTAAATAAAGATGCCACACTATTTCGTCGCCGTTATTACAAGAACGGGGCTCACATGGGCTTTATCTTCTACGCTTCTGACCCGAACCTAAGTGAAGAAGACGAAAAGAAGATGAAGGAAAGCATTGCCAGCTCCAAAGGCGTGGGTAATTTCCGCAGTATGTTTGTGAACATTCCAAACGGCAAAGAGAAAGGTATCCAGTTAATCCCCGTGGGCGACATTGCCACTAAGGACGAATTTGAGCGAATTAAGAATATTACCGCCCAAGATATTCTAGTGGGCCATCGCTTCCCAGTAGGTAAAGCAGGGATCATCCCTCAAGGTACCACCAGTTTAGGCGACCCGATCAAGATTGGCAGTGAATACGCCAAAGATGAAATCATTCCAGTCTGTGAACTGATTATGGATGAAGTGAACAGCGACCCAGAGATCCCCAAGCGACTCCATTTAAAGTTTGATACCGATACGGGAACAACCGCATAAAACTGTACAAAAACACAGTTTGTGGCTTAATATTGAACTGTCAGTCAGTTCAGCTAGGTCATTGTTATGAGAGTGCTTTGCCCAGAGTGCGGCGAAAAAAGCCGCATCCAGAAATCAAACAGAATGAGCTCGAAATATGCAGATTTGTATTGCTCGTGCAGTGACCCAGAATGTGGTCACACATTCGTGATGAACTTGTCTTATAGCCACACTCTTAGCCCTAGTGCTAAAACCACCTCGCAGTTAGCTTTTAATATGGTTAAGGCCTTAGCACCAGAACATAGAGAAGAATTGAAACAGCAGCTTTCCATTTTATAGCTTAAAAGTTGGACTATCCGCTTCATCAGCCATCCTGATTATCGATTGGATGACTTTTATTTTTTCATCATCCAAAAGATGAGCAAACCTTGGCAGTACTCCTTCAAGTAGCACACGCCCCGCTTCCTCTCTTCCCTGCCCTGTCGTGCTTACGGCAACACCATCGATGATGACATCCAGAGCGGATTGAAATAGCTGCTTTTCTTTAGACATATCAATATCCTTACCAGTGACACTGAAAATATACTGTATATCCATACATGTTTCTAGCTAATTTCTTAGACCTACTTCACTCATATGTCATTTTCCTTCCCTGCGAACTGCAGTGGTAAGATTCAGCCAAACTGTCCATCCAGATCTAACAACAAACTGCACTACTCAGTGCTTTCGGCACTTATACGGAAACTTTCCGCAAAACCCTCTTTCGAATCACATAACAGACTGATGTAAATTGAGTTTCATAATGATTACTAGCACCATAGACAAAATGCAAATACGGAAAAATTCCGTCTAATAAGCGTTAAGTTAACTTTCAGTATTGGAGTACTATGTTAGTTAAAGGTATAGAGAAAATAATTCGAAAGAAGCTTCAGTTTGAAACGGATGCATCATGGATTGAATGCAGAGTGTCTACTTGGAGGCAACTAGAAAGAATCTTTGAAATTCTTGATCAAGATAACTGGCTTTTTAGAGGTCAGACAAATGCTGACTGGGGTTTAAAAACAAGTATTTACAGGTTGTTTGAGGATTTTTCATACCTTAACTTATCAGAGCAAGATAAGTACGAGTTTGAACAAGAAATAGTGAGAACATTTAAAGCTAATGCGCACTTATACGGTATAAATAATTTAAGTGAAAGCGATACGCTGGAGTGGCTTTCCGTGATGCAGCACTATGGGGCTCCAACTCGTATGTTAGATGTATCGCATTCTCCGTACATAGCGAGTTATTTTGCATTGGAGTCTGGTGAGGATGATTGTGCAATATACTGCTTTAATTATCATAAGTTTAAGGAAATTGACGAAGAGCTTTTTGGTAATTCAGTTTACAAAGATAGAGTGCTTGATTCAAAAAATGATGGTGGTAATTTTCTTATGGCTTATGAACCTTTTAAAACAAATGAAAGGTTACTTCTTCAGCAAGGTGCTTTTCTAGTTCCGAGTAATACAACTGATACTTTTGACAAAATCGTTGAAGAGTACGGAGATGAAAGTAAGTGTTTAAAAATTGTTATTCCATCATCTCTTCGCTTAGAGGGATTACGTAAGCTTCAAAAAATGAATATTAGCGCTGCCACTCTTTTCCCCGGGATTGACGGCTTTTGCAAGTCCTTAAGAACTAGAGTTATAAACCCTCTTCATAAGCTAAAACGGATTGAATAGGTTAACTTAACAAAGCAATCAAGGTGACCCGTTACACTCGGCATTTTGGGTTTGAAGTTCGGTGCGCTTTGTTAGTGTAGTGTGGGGCACCTTATCGCAGGCGTTAGTTGTACTAGTTTGCGATGTGAAAACGGATAGATTTATGTTTAAAACAATTACAGATGCCCAATTAGGTGAAGCTCAAGAAATTCTAGGTTTTGAATTTCCACTTGAATATATAGAGTTCATTAAATCTGGCTATGACCTAGGCGATGCGCCTATTGAAGCGCTAGAAATACTGAATCCTCCCAGCTATGCGAACATTTTCGAGACATTAAAAAATGCTCGCGAGTATTACGATTTACCAGTGGAATTATTACCCATATGCGAAGATAACTCTGACTATTACTGTTTAAACCTCAGCGGTGAGGTAGTGTTTTGGTCACACAACGGAGTAACAGGTGAGAAATGGGCAAATGTTGCAGATTGGCGAACGCAAATGATCGCGGAGTCTGAGGAGTAAACGTAAAACTAACAAGTTGTTCAAGCAGACAGCTAACGTTTGGCGATTTTGGTTTGGTTGAGTTTAGTGATTACGGTGGCTTTGTTTGGGTGTAGTGGTAGTTAGCTGCTACTTAACAAGGCTACATGGATTCCCCCGGCTGTCAAACATCCGCTAAACTTCAAGTGATGGGTTTTGGACTGCCGCTCTACATTCGGTCTACTTATCGATGGTTCGCAACATCGTGACCCTGATGACTTTGCGCGACTGCGGTGCCTTATTCGTTAGATGACATTTTAATGTCCGCCGCATTAACAGGCTCTCCGCACGTGGTCTTAACCTATCTCCATCCATTGCGTCTGCTATGACCCGGTGGGTGTAATACTCTCGCTGCTTGGGTTCGTTAGAGCTTAAGCAGCGTAGTTCTCATACTCTGTTTGATTGTGTAACAGTGACCAGATGATACGTGCGTTCTTAGCCGCTAAAGCGACAACCGCTCGGTTCATACCTCGTCGTTCTAATACATTTCGACACCACTGGCTGAGCCTATCTTGCTTATCACCGAGGTTGGCGATGACGGTTCTTGCTCCGTGGATGAGTAGCGTACGAAGGTATTTGTCCCCATGCTTGGTGATTCTCCCAAGTTTGAGTTTACCGCCTGTAGAGTATTGCTTGGGAACTAAGCCGAGCCAGGCAGAGAAGTCCCGGCTTTTATCGAACTGAGCTCCATTGCCTATCGAGGCTAGTATGGCGGTCGCAGTTTGAGGGCCGATCCCTCGGACTTTCATAATGCGCTGAACGTTATCGCTGATCTTAGCGAAGGACTCGAATGTCTGCTCAGTATCTGCAATGCGTTGGTTGAGAGCATAAAGGTGTTGGTATGCGTCATGGATAACGACTCTAGCAAGTTGAGGCAGGTCGTTTTCTGCATCTTCGAGAATGAGTGGAACCTGCTTCATTAATGACGAGCGCCCGACGGGTATAACGAGCCCAAACTCAGAAAGCAGAGCTCGAATGCGGTTCATGATAGCTGTTCGTTCGCGAACCCAGTGCTCACGCATACGATGTACCGACAAAATAGCCTGTTGCTCTGGAGATTTAATTGGAACAAAACGAGTCGCAGGGCGTTGAACAGCCTCACATATCGCGACGGCATCATTGAGATCGTTCTTTCCTTTAGTTCTGTATGGAGCGACATATTTAGCCGCCATGATGCGCGTATCGTGACCAAGTTTGTTGAGAGTTCTTGCCCAGTAATGTGCACCACCGCACGCTTCCAAACCTATACGCATATGTGGAAGGTTTGATATGGTAGTCAACAACTTAGAGCGTGTAACTGACTTATGTAGAATAACTTTGCCTTTTTGGTCAACGACATGAAGACTGAAGTGGTTCTTAGCTAAGTCGATACCGCCAAAATACGAATAATCAGACATGGTGCCTCCGGTTCTAACAAGTACCACAAGAGTGTGGCAGATCCTCGGGAGGGGGAATCCATGTCATTCGTTATGTGCTAAAAGCGTAAAGGAGTAATCAATAATTATGGTGGGTCGAACGGAAGCATATAAACAAGGTTATCTTGCTAAGCACTATAGAAATCCATATCCAAGAAATTCAACCGAATTTAATGATTTCGAGCGAGGCTGGTCTCAAAGAATTAAGAGTATACGTCCAGCCCCGCCTCTAAAGTATTATCAGAATGACCAGATGGCGCAAAGTAATGTTCAGGCAAGCAAGCCTAGTTGTAAATCTCCAAATAGTGCTACCAAATACAATCCTTACGCTGAAGCTAAAGGAAAGTAGTTGATCAGTATTGCACATAACAAATTGTTCAAGCAGTCAGCGATTTTGGCCTGAATTGGGTTTAGTGATTACGGTGGCCTTGTTTGGCTGCAGTTGTGGTTAGCTGCTACTTAACAAGGCGTTAGAAGTTTTAGGAATAAATATGGGACGCAGGAGAGAACTAGGTAGTATTGCAAGCGGTATTATTGGCTCGTTTCGGAGTAGAAACAATGATGTCGATGGTTATTGGGGTATCGGTAAGCTTTACCTGTCCGTAGACCACCTTCAAAGCAAATGTGTTTCAATAGACCTTTGCTCCCAACAGATTGCTCCATATTACCCGCACTTTGACCTCATGACTGAACGCTATTCAAAGATGTTTAAAGGGTTGCTTGTAAAACATTCAATTCCGTTTGAATGGGTTCGCTCAGCATACGTTTACGTTGAATTTGAAGCAGAATATGAGGAGCGTCATCACAATTGGCGGAGTGCATTGGGAAATCCGTGCAATCTCGTTTGTGTAGTCATAGATGACAATGGCAAAAGTCATGTTGCTCGTGCGTATACAAACTGTTTCCCACATGACGCGAAAAGGGAAAGTCGGAGCACTAGGTGAGCAAACTTCTAACAAATTGTTCAAGAGTGATTCGCAACGCGTGGCATTTTCAGTTTGCGTTGGTTTATGTGTTTAAGGTGGTATGCGGCGGCTTCGGTATTGCGTTGCTCACACCTTAACAAGGCGTTAGTCGTACATATCAGCCTCGTGGAAAATGTTTAGATAAGAAAATCAGTATTTCGTTCATCGTCTGATTTGCTGACGGTGCATCTTGGTGAAATCTTAACTTTGTGTCTTCCTTGAATATCGGCATAAATACAATTTCAGAATCTTTTTCTAGTCTTAACTCACCGAAGTATTCTTCCTCTTCAGTTTCCATAAAACTCATGGTGACAGCGTCATCTGGAGTATGGGTAAATAGTTTAAAACCTAGATAAGTATCGTCAAAGGGAAGTGATTTCATAGACTCGTAGTGATCTGAAAAATTTTCCGACCAGTCCTGTATAAGCTTGTTGATTGTCTGCACGTGTGGCTCTGAAACCGCAAACTTAACCATTCTTTTAATTTCTAGACTTTTACGAAATGCATTAAGGTTGGTGTCTTCCTGTCCATTCCCAAATCGTTCAGCAATTAAGTTAGCAACGGCGTTGAATGTTTCATAGTCTTCAGAAAGTATTTCAGCAGTTGTACCATTGACTGGGAGGTTTAGATCGATACATAAGTAGTAGATTTCAAAGTAGGCAGTGATATACATGCCTAGTTTTGTTTCGTTCACGTCGATATTTCTAGTGCCAAATGCTCCTGAAAATATTCCAAGTCGTCGGTGCAGAAACTCAAATAACTGTATAGTCAACGACTCTAAAAGATACTCGTTATTTGCATCTCGTTTTTCTTCCATAAAGTACTCGTAGAATTCCCAAAAGCACTTTCTTGTGCCATCGAAATACTGTTGTATATCTTCGCTCAGGCTTTCTTTTGGTGTAATTTGACCTTTCTCATGCAGTCTTTGAAATTCGTACAGCTCTGCATGAATAACAGGTAAATCATCCTTTGTAATGAATTGCCAATTTGCAGTAGTTATTTTTCGTCCATATACCCGTTCAAAAAAGCTCTCTTGCTCAAGGTAAGTTTCAACTAAGCGCTTAGATTCTTGTAATTTGTTGGCTTTAGTTGTTTGGGCTGAGCGGTGGTTTGCTATAACCCATGTAGCAAGCGGCAGTGACAAAGAAGCAATAGCTATTGGTAGCTTCATTGTTGCCCAAATGTTGCTTAGAAATGCTGAAAATTCAAGGCTGTAGTGTATTCCTAAACCGATACCGATGGCCGTCAGGAATGGGATAGTAATTGACGCGATAAATAATGGGCTCGCAAATACATCTTTGTCTTTTGCTACGAACTTTTCGTACATTGTAGTAACCTTACACCTTGATATAATTAGGGTTATACACAAGTTAGCTGGTGTAATAAAGTACTAAGAGTGTGATGTACGGCTAACAAACGACTATGGCGTCAATAATTAATCTATAGCTGTGTTTTCAACCCACATGTCGCCATCTCTTAGCATCGAATTTAGTGTTACTACAATCTTTCGCACACATGCAATAGTACTCATCTAACCTTTCGCCTTTTGATTTAGGCATACACGCTCCTAACTCAACATTGGTTGAAACCGCCCTTCTAAATAATCAGCAGTAATACTCCGCCAATAGCTCACCTCATTTTCATCAACCTCAATGGGTTGCACTACATCGTGGAGTACAGAGTGCCAGTATGCCTGATTGTCTTTGAACCTAGCGAATGAGCTTTCATAAAAGTTATCAGCACTGTGCTTCACATCACTCAAATCTAGGTTACGACACTTCAACGCCCAGCCTCTTGCACCTGCCGCCCAGAACATGAAGTCGTCTACTTTTTGCTTCGCATCTTCACTATCAAAAGAAATACAAAAACGATTCGAGTTACTAACGTGAACCCCACGTTCTCTAATGACCTTGCTGATCTTTTGAGCCTCTTTTTCTAAGCGAATAATTCGGAAATAAAGCCTGTTTTTATAGTCTTCAGGCTTACCCTGTTGTTTTGCGATTGCTTTAGCTTTGATGGTTTGGGCCTTGGCCGCATTCAGTTTGTTAATTTTACGCCGCAAAGGTTTCTTCCATTGCTCTAGCCTAGAGCCCATCTCTCGAATAATCGCTGTCATATTGTGAGTTTCGAATGCCGCAAGGCACTCCCAATCTGGAGCTCGTGAGCATCGAGCGATATTGTATCGGTTACCACGTATTAACCCCTGACCAGCATTCGCACCTTTCGCGGCATACCCAACGGCCTTAATGATATAAGAGCTCGCGGCGGTAGGTTTACGGATACGCTCTAATTTCGCAAAACCATGCCCCCAGATTTTTTCTAGTCTCTTGGCCCATGGGCTAAACAAAGGCTCGGGAACAGACCAACGCAATAGCAAATGAACATGAGGATTCGGTTCACCGTCCTCATTTGCCGGGCACTCTGCGACCCAAATGTAATGAAAATCTGCTGGTATTACTGTTGGCCCTTCTATCGATGGCTGCACATGCATAGGAACTTTGTGATTTTTAAGGTCACTGTACTTAGATCCAGACTCGGGATCTATTTGCGTTGTGTGGTCTGCAACCCAACCGCGCTGGTACATTTTTTTGGCTGCATCTAAGAAGCGTGATACCTCTTTGCCGATGGTCGTTTCTAGGCCCTTTTCCATCGTGAATTCTTTCTCTGGCTTTTGCTTAATGTCGCAATACGGCCCTGCGATGATGCTTCCTCGGTTCATTACTCTTGGGTATGGGGAATCTTTTGTTGGAACAGTGATATATTCACCCCCGATATCAGTAATTGGATCCCAGATTTTCTTTTCACCACGCTTAGGATAGCTAGTTACCATGTTGCGCTTGTACTGTATTGGGTGATGTGAACCCATGGTTTGGCAATCGGCCTCATCCAACATCCCACCAAACAATTCAAGTCGTTTCTTTTTAGAAAAGGTCAGAGTAAGAAACGTAGTAAACCCACCATGACAAGCAGCCGTGTATGCACCGGCTTCGAATATTCGACTCACAGCTCTTGGATTTAGTTTTTCAGTAAACCTCGCTCCAACGTTTTCCGCGGGCGCATTACCAGACGGTGTTTCTGTTATCACCTGGAGCTTATAAGTTTCGTTCCAATCACGATGCATCAATTGCACAAACGTCGGTACTTTGTTTGGCTCCCCTCTCGCTCTTTTGCCATTCTCATTCAGAATCGAGGCGCTATTTTGCTCCGTAGAGCGGTACAAGACGTGCTCATTATCATGGGCTTGTGATGACGCCAATAAAATGGAACTAGGGCATCTAGCTCGCAAGGGGCCCAGCAAACGGCTAATTTTTTTGAAGTTATCAACCCTATATCGCCCTGTCGGACTTTTGCTCCCCTTGACTAGCCTATACTCTTCGGCGATTCTCGCCGCCGCTTCGCGGAGGTGTTTGGGCGTATGATTTACCTTTTTAAAGAAGTCCGTTCTACTAATAAGATCGATGTCGCGCTTCGATTTTTTGTTGAGAATACGGTCATAAATAGGGATTTTCTTAACTGCCCCACTATCTAAAAGTGCCTGTTCTTGGTCGGTATAAAGTTTGGAACCAAAAAAACCAGCGTTATAGCTGGCATCGTTTTTTTTGATTCGGTCAAGGGGCATAACTGCCCCTCCTATGTATAAAAGATCTTTTTCAGGTATGGGTTTATAGCTCATACTTCCCCCAATTCCTGAGTCGTGACCAACATAAAGCCTCCTTTACCCTCACCTTTGCTCAACACACCTTTAGTTAAGTGAGCGCAATCTAAATCTAAACATGCCTGATCTATGGCTTGTTCTATCGATTCGAAATCACCAACAAGGACATTGGCAACTTCTTGTGTTTGTTCATGACGGATAATTCCACCGTCAGGGCAGAGCATAATTGCGGCATATTGCATAGTGGCCCCTTACTTACCAATGACTGACAAGCAGTACTGTTCGAATTGAAAAAGTGCTTCATCGTCCCAACGGCCAAGGTCACGCAACGCAAGCATTTCAATAAACAAGCTGCGGTTTTTCATATCTAGCTGTGACCAGTGATGCAGCTGTGGTTTGGCATTGTCGTTTTCATAAGAGCGGTACCAACTCACATAGTTATGTGCGAAAAACACGCTTGCGCGATCACCTTGCATAGCCTCTTTGATATCGGCTAAAACATCTTTTAATGGGCGGTGGGTTTGAACAGGTGTGAGCTTTTTAGCAATCGCATCAAGCTGAATCACTATTTCCTCTTGCTGCACTGTGCTGCTTTTTTCAAAACGTGCTGCAATCTGTTCAAATGACTGGTTGAATAGTTGTTCGTAAATGTTGCTCACGCTGCTACCTCCGCTTCTTTTTTGTCACGAAGCTGCGCAACTCTTTCGATAATCTTGTCTTCAACCGCTAGTAAATCCTCAAGCGCTTCTTCGCTATCCAAAATCACCAGGTTATAAACCCGGTGAGTAGCGTTATCTGAGAACAAGACAATGTTCATCAGCTTCATTTTGGATGAGTACTCAATTCGAATACTCAGAACGTCGGCACAATCCATTGCTAAGGCATACAAGCTTTGAATCGTGGATAGGACTGCGCGTTTAATCGCGATTTTGGCTGCTGTGTTATTCATCTTTCCTTGCTCCTACGCTAAGACGAAAAGGAGCCCCTATACGGCTGGGGCAAAGTTGGCTAGTAATGAATAGGGTTAATGGGTGCTGCTAAAGTGGTAGTGCTTCAAACGACGAACATCGCCCAACTGTTTGTCAAAACCGACTACAGCCTCTTTTAAGTACTGCATCCCCTTGCGGACTTTTTGCAGTTCTAAATCATCGAACGACTCAAATTCACGCTTGTAATCTTTCGCTGGTAAACCACCTGCGATAAGCACTAGGCCGCGGCTCTTGTCTGGTAGGTTGTTGAACATTTTTTGCAACTTGCGGCGGGTTGCCTCACCGTTAAACAGTGACTTACACGCCGCGATACTTTCTGCAGCACAAGGTGTTTCACGTAGTGTTTCTTGGGTTCTAGCTAATTGACTCATAACGCCTCCTTGATATGTGCTGATTTTAATATCCAGATCAGCAACTGGTTGTGTAGTAGTGCGACCCAATACACGGTAGAATTACTTTGCGACTCAATAACAAAGTAGGAATTAGCATGGATAATCCAGACCACTTCAAACAACAGATACCTCGCAAACCAGAACCACCAAAAGACGAGGAATAACTCCTAGAGGGTGACACCAATGACGACAAAAATTAGTAAGTTCGATATTGAATACAGCTTTTGGCTGGAAGAAATGCACTACACGTTTTGGCGAAGAGTTGATGCTAGTATCAACATCGCACTTATTATTTTGGGCACATCGGTTGCAGCTTCCTTGCAGCTCGACTTTTTGGTTGGTTTGGCGGTGGCTATTCTTGCTGCTATCAATGTAGTAATTCAGCCTCTTAAAAAGTCCATGCAAGCACGTAGTCAAGCAGAGAAGTTTGGAAAACTTTTGAGTGTTATGGATGATCATGAAGCGAAAGAATTTAATAACATGGTCCACACTGCCTCGGAACACAGCAGTGATCCACTTGGAGCTATCACTGCACTTGCATTTAACCGCGCTGCCATTCGCCTTGGATTGAAACCCAACTACGAATACACCTTCATAAATAAGCTTGTAGGTCACTTCATTGGTGACTTGCCCGACAGCCGTCCTTAATACCATTCCCTTTACCCTCACGCTAAACCCGGTAATGGCGCACCATTAGCCAAAAAGTCTGTGCCCATTTGTATAAATGGCTGTAGGCCTGTGGTGCGGTCTTCGATTTCATTGATAAGCAGGACGAGATTGCCGATACCTGCTTGTGCTTTTTGGATGAGAGATTGCTTTTGTGTCCTTGAGAAATAGCTTTGGTTGCCGTGTGCCAAGCCCCACGCGGAGAGTTCGCCAGCGTTAGCGCTGTGTTTGAATAGGCGTCCTACTATGGACTCGGCTTGTTCGGCTGACTCAACGGGTGCGGTAACCACGTCGAGCCCAAGCAAAAGACTGTTGACCAGCGTGTAATTACCACTGACTTTCGAGATAGCGATAAGCTCGACAGGTTTCAGCACGTGTGGCTGATCTGGATTGAGCTTATTGCGCAGCATGGTTGGCGACATTTCTAGCTCTCGGGCTATCGCTTCCATGTTTTCTTGTCTCGCGAATGAGAAACAAGCTTCGTCAAATGACTTTTGTTTGAGCTCACGAAATTCGCACATTGAGTTCTTTTCGTTCATGACTAACACTCATTTAAAGAATAAAGGTACGAGAACGAACGACCAATAAATGGCGTTTAACCAAATTGGGCATTTATCTGGGTATCTTTTTTCCCAAGCCTTACTCAATGCATCTCGCAAAGTGGGCTTGGTCGATGGTGAGGAGGCGAACTTCATACCTCTTGCTCCGCTGAGCGTTGCATCAGCTTTGGCAAGTTGATAAGAACCGAGCCTTTTTCGCCTTTCTTTTCAAGGATTGGGATATCGCCATTTGCTATGGCGCGATTTAGAGAGGAAGCGGACCAGCCAGTGCGTCTAAGAAACTCTTTTTTAGTACAAAAAGGTGCGTCAACCGCTATTTGAATAGTTGCCATAATGCTATCCTACTTGTTTGAATTTAGTTGAAGCTTATTGGTGAGACATGACAGCTCCAACTCACTTATAACGAATTTTTGATCGCTTTTACGATATTGTCAAATCGCAAAATGGAAAGAATTAGTTAAACAACAAAGTGAAACTCTAAAAAGTGATCTGAGACACCTTTTATTGTATGTCACAAGTGATACAGGTATCGAAATGAGCAAAATAGACGCTAAAGTCCCACCTTTTGAGTATCTCAAAGGTAGAGATTTCACTCAGAAGCTAAAAGAAGTGACTAATTGTGCAACTTTCGATTTAGTTGCTGACCACTACGGCGTGCCGAAATCTACGTTCTTCACTTGGCATACACATAACCGTACTGGCTTCGAACTTATCGTAAGAGAGCATTTGGCCTCGGGTGCCTCAGTTAGGTATTTGGCTTTAGGCGAAGGAAAACCCTTTGATAACAAAGCCAGTACCGGTGAGGAGCTAAGGCTCAACAAACTAAGTGGCGGAGTGCTGGAAGACAGCGGCTCCATGTCTCTGGATCTCGCGACTCTTGAAAGATTTGGCTTAAAACCAGACATGACCCAAGTAATTGAGGACGACGCTGGCCTGTACTACATAGACAAAGAATCAACAGACCCTATCTCGGGTGATTATCTCATCGATGTAGATGGAAGACTGTCTATTAACTACCTACAGCGTTTGCCGGGTAAAAAGCTCGCTATTGCGTTTGGAACATCGACTATTGAAGTGTCTGAGGATGACATTAAGGTGCTTGGTCGCGTGGCGATGGAAATGAAGAAGAAGTAAATACTTATCAATCTGTGAGAGTTCTGCATATGCAAAATGAATTTAGTGAGTTTAAACAATCTCAAATAACTGAAGAAAAACAAGCCATTGCTGAAGAACAAATTTTGGAAAAACAGAAAATTTCTGACTACGACATTCGTGAATACCCAATCGAAGTTCTAGTATCAAAATTTACAGTCGGACTAGAAGATGATGAAGCAGACATATACATCCCAGACTACCAGCGTGAAATGATTTGGAAAATTGCTCAAAAAATCAGATTTATAGAATCAATTTTAATCAACTTACCTATCCCGTATATCTTTCTGGCTGATGATGATGAAGGGCGAAGCGAGGTCGTCGACGGATCACAACGAATTCGTACAATCGTTGAATATGTGCAAGGCCACTGGCCACTGAGAAAGTTGGAGCTTTTACCTGCTTTGGAAGGCTTTTATTTCCATGACTTACCCAAATCTCGACAACGACGTTTCTTTAAGAAAACAATTCGCATGATCGAAATGACACAAAACTTAGACGATGAAGCTCGCCGTCAAATGTTTGACCGTCTAAATAGCGGTGGTACCAAGCTAAAACCAATGGAGCAGAGACGAGGTTCAAAGGATGGTAAGTTCCTAAACTTCATCAAAGAAGCAGCCAAAAGTTCTCTATTTGCAGAACTGTGTCCGATAAGTCCCAATTTAATCAAGCATCGTGAGAATGAAGAGTTTGTCTTGAGATTCTTTGCCTATACCGACCGCTATACGAGTTTTAACCATAGAGTTGATGAGTTTCTTAATGATTATTTAGACGATATGAATGCTAAAGGCTTCAATGAAGAAGAATTACGCAACAAGTTCGACACCATGTTGGAGTTTGTGAAGCAGAACTTTAAATATGGATTCAAGAAAAACGCAACCAATAATTCAGTGCCACGTATTCGATTTGAAGCTATATCAGTTGGTTGCACACTTGCACTACAAGAAAACCCCAACCTAAAGGTAGAAAATGTCGATTGGTTATTTAGCCCAGAATTTGGTCATTTAACAAGGTCGGATTCTAGTAACTCGAAACCAAAGGTTGCAAATAGGATTCATTTCGTTCGTGATAGCTTACTGGCTCGAGATATCGAATTAATTGGTGATCCTGATAAAGTCTTCTCTGACCCAAGGAAAATTGACCCTCAACCAGAACTATTTTAGTACTTGCGATCATGAATGAATATATTGAAGATGCTATAGATTTATTAGAAGAGCGCTCCCAAGAGATAGAGCGTCATCTATGCTTTGTAAAAGAACTTATTGATAGTAAACCACAATATTTGGCAAAGGTTAGTGATGAGAAACTGGTTAAAAGCTCAGATTATCAGATTGACCGAAGATTAGTCAAAACGCTATCCGCAGCAAGCTATTTGCTTATTTATAACCTTGTTGAGTCTGTAATGACTGATTGTCTTGATGCTGTTCATAAACAATTAAAGTCAGAAAAGCTTAGCTTTTTTGAGCTTAGTAAAGAGTTGCAAAAGATCTGCTTAAAGGACTTTAATAAATTTACTGCTAACCATAAAACGGCAGAAAATCATGGTGAAATAACTCTTGAGAAGGCTATGACATGGCTAGGTTATAACCGTTTCAATCACTTCAACGGAAATATCGATGCTAAGATGATTCAGAAAAAAGCTGGAGAGTACGGCTTTAGTATAGGTGAACACGATCGAAAGTTTACTGAAGACGGAAAGATCCTCAAAGATATTCGAGATAATCGCAATC
Source organism: Vibrio sp. CyArs1 (assembly GCF_022432925.1). NCBI lineage: Bacteria > Pseudomonadati > Pseudomonadota > Gammaproteobacteria > Vibrionales > Vibrionaceae > Vibrio > Vibrio sp. CyArs1. The sequence goes on from NZ_JAKRBO010000001.1 coordinate 1,084,431, forward strand.
GACTAGCTCATGGTGAAGTATCATTTGAAACTTGTGGTCAAGAAACTGCAATAGAAGCCCTTATTACGCTTCACCAGCAAACAAAAGTTTACCTAAATGCTGTACTGATAGGAGTTGATCAATACCTGACAGCACAGCAATATAAGCGCAGCTCGCTCACCTCTTGAATAAACTATTGGTTGAAGGAGTCTACATGCTCCTTCAAGCTCTCACCTATAATATGACCCAAGTCAACCGGCACTGCATTGCCAATCATTTTACCAACGCTTGAGATGCGTAATAACTCTGTATCAGATACAAACTCGTAGTCACGTGGGAATGTTTGCAATATAGCAGCCTCACGTAAAGAAATTGCTCTATTTTGTGAGGGGTGGCCAAATCGACCATTACCAAATCCATAACATTGAGTTGTCATAGTTGGGCTTGGTTCATCCCATTTCATACGTGCATAAACACTGGTGTAGGTTTTACCTGAAGATTTTCTGTGGCAATCAGCCAAAAGGTCTTTAGGCCAATCCCGCCACGTTCCACCTTCTTTGGATGCCCTCATTCTTCTCATGTTTAGCTCGGATAGACCAGAACAAATATGAAGACGATCACTTTCATCTTGTTGTCCTGCCTTTAGAGCTGGTAATTTGTTGTTACCTATAGCATCTTCCACTGTAGCATAATCATCCTTTGAATGAGTTTTTGCCTTCAATTGAATCGGACCGAGTTTCGAAGCTAATAGTACATGTCTACTTCTACGTTGTGGCATCCCATAGTCAGGACAAAACACCTTATCAGCCCAAACATAGTAGTCTAGAGACTCTAGCTCTTTTACAAAATCATGATAAACCTCATGCTTAATCACGTCTGGAACATTTTCCATAGTTACTAGTTGAGGTTCAACTTCATTGATCAAACGAGAAAATGCATATAGCAACGGCCACTTTTTATCCTTACGAACATCACGTCCCTGCGAGTAGGTTGAAAATGGCTGACAAGGAGCACATCCAGCCAAAACCTTCAAATCGGTGTCTTTGTAGTGAGCAAGCAATTCTTCTTTAGTTAAATCAATTACACTTTTTTGAATAAAAAGTGCGTCATTATTCCGTTCATAAGGGTAGCGACAAGCTTCTTCAATGTCGTAACCTGCGACAACATCGATACCTGCTCGCTGTAAACCGTGCGTCAACCCACCAGCCCCACAGAACAAATCAACTGCCTTCACTTTATACCTTCACCTTTAAAAATAATCGCGGGATTTTATCAGATAATTATCTATATGGATCCATTTTTTCTCTTCGCTTCAGAACAGCTCTTCAACTAAGGTCACGGTCATTGGACTAAAGCTTCTATCACTGTAATTATATACATACCATTTTGTGTATCAAGGTCTCTTACTCCAAATATCAAGAGTAAAAATAGTAACTCACCTCAGAAGTCACTGGTTCTTAGGGATGTGAGAAAAGATTTGTATGCAGCTTCCGTAAACAAGTCATGCTCCCCTTAAAATGAAACTAGCACTTGAATATATTGTGCGCAGCTTATCAAACATTGCAAAACACTTACATTCTGATACTGTTTATTTATACATACCTGCCATAGCATATCAATGACAGTCAGAAACCTTAAAGATAGCCACAAAAAAACTTGGCTCTGTGAATGCTACCCACAAGGCCGAAAAGGTAAACGTATTCGCAAGCGCTTCGCCACCAAAGGTGAAGCACTTGCTTTCGAAAAGTTCACTATGGCAGAAGTGGATGATAAGCCTTGGCTCGGTGATAAAAAGGACTTGCGCTCACTTAGAGACTTAGTCGAGCTCTGGTATAAACTTCACGGCCAGCACCTCAAGTCGGCGAAAAAGGTTTACCCTCGCCTCTGCACCATAGTGGAAGAACTCGGGAATCCGTTTGCCATCAAGTTTACAGCAAAAGACTTTGTTCACTGGCGCTCTAGTCGCAAGTCTAAAAACCGATATGGCGATGAGACTACCGCAGGCTCATCCATTTCGGCGCCAACCAATAACCTTGATTTAAGGTATTTGCGAGCGGTATTCAACGAGCTGATTTCCCTTGGTGAGTGGACTCAACCTAACCCTCTCGCCACAGTTAAATCGATTCCGGTAACAGAGTCTGAAATGGGCTTTTTCTCAAATAACGACATCGCCACCCTCTTCGACCGAATCTACAAAAGCAAACGCGCCAAGGAATATGAACTGGTGTGTAAGGTATGTTTGTCTACCGGAGCGCGAATATCCGAAGCCAATAACCTGCGCCTTCCGCAGATTACGAAGCACAAAATCACGTTCCTTGATACCAAGAGCAAAAAGAATCGCACTGTGCCGATCACTGAAAAGCTCTACAACGAGCTGATGGCGTTTGAGCGAACGGGCGAAAAAGACAAGCTGTTTAAGAACTGCCTTCATGGCATTGCGTATATTGTTAGGCAAACATTCCCTGAACTGCCAGACGGACAAAACACTCACGTGTTTCGACATACCTTTGCAAGCCGATTTATGGAGGCCGGAGGAAACATTCTGGTTCTGCAAAAAATCCTTGGTCACAGCGACATCAAAATGACGATGCGCTATTCCCATTTTTCACCCGATCACCTCATTCAGGCAGCCGAGCTAAACCCAATTTCCAAACTAGGCCTGTAGCCAATAAATGGCGACAAAATGGCGACAGATTTTCTCGATACTGGTCATTATTGGACAATACTAGCAAAACAGAGGAAATATAAGTTGTTGAAATTGCATTAAAAGCCTTGATTTTACTGGTTTGAGAAAAAGGCTATGTATTACACTAAGTAAGTAAAAAGAATACTAAGAAAAACACCCGCTTGATGCGGGTGTTTTTTTATATCTGTAAATCGACCTGTTATTCTAAGTCATCCATAGCCGGTACAACTTCAATCGGCACACCATTTTGTGCTAACACCGCCGCGCGGGCAATTCGGTCATTAATACCGTACTCGTCAAGCCACCAAGTCAACTCTTGAGGGATGTCCATTTCCTTTTTAGTCCCATCACTGCGGGTCAAAGGTTCATGTGCCTCAATAAACACACTTCTGTCTGGCTCTAATGCGATCTTGATCGGCTCATCAATGATTCTTACTTGCATACCTACTTTCGCTTGGTGGAACAACCAATCAATGTCTTTTGGGTCCATTCGAATACAACCAGCGCTTACCCTCAGACCAATACCGAAGTCTTTGTTAGTACCATGAATCAAGTAAGAACCTGTCCCGTACGCGAGTCTCATCGCATAGTCTCCGAGTGGGTTCTCCGGACCAGCGGGAACGACTTTAGGTAGTTCGACACCTTTGGCTAAATACTCTTTACGAATTGAAGTAGGCGGCGTCCAAGTTGGAGCCTCTCTCAATTGACTGATTTTCGTTGTCATTTCCGGTGTATCTTGACCAATTCGGCCAATACCTACTGGAAAGATGTGAACCAGGCTTTTGTCAGGTTCAAAATAGTACAACCTCAGCTCAGCCAAATTGATCACGATGCCTTTATAATCGACATGCGGTAAAATAGCCTGACTGGGAATGGTCAGAACGTAGCCTTCTTTGGGTAAGAAAGGATCCACACCCTTGTTTGCTGCCATTAGAGAAAGAAAGCCAACATCATACTGCTTAGCAATATCAGACATGGTTTCTCCAGCCACCACACTGTGATACTGCAACGTTCCCACCATATTACTCCCGTCAGTCGGAAGGTTGTAGGTGGCGGCACTCAACCAGTGTGAAAAGCCCAAACAGGCGGCTAAAAGGGTTTTACGTAACATCAATGTTGGTCCTTTGCATCTTTATACAAAGCTAAGGTTATATCTCTTTGTATCTTATGATCAACTATCGGTTTCGGATAATCGACATTCTCGAACTCATTCCAAAGCCAGGGCTTGTGGATAAATTTGTTAGGGACCGAGTTAAGCTCAGGAATCCACGTTCTTATAAACTCGCCATTGGCATCGAATTTTTCTCCCTGACTTATTGGGTTAAAAATACGAAAATAGGGTTGCCCATCACAACCCGTAGATGCGCACCATTGCCATCCACCATTGTTGGCAGCAAAGTCACCGTCTATGAGTTGTGTCATAAAGTACTGCTCCCCCAACCTCCAATCTAAATGCAAATCTTTAGTTAAGAAACTGGCTACTACCATTCTCAATCGATTGTGCATCCACCCTTTGGTATTAAGCTGACGCATAGCGGCATCAACGATTGGATAACCTGTTTTTCCCTCGCACCATTGCTTAAAATGATCAAGCTTTCCTGTCCACTTCAGGTGTTTCTCCCATGATAAGTATCCGTGATGTTTACAAAGCTTGGGTTCGAAATAGATAAGGTGTTGGTAAAATTCTCGCCAGATCAGTTCACTCAACCATGTCTCGGCACCAGTTGATAACGAAGTGTTGGCTGCATCATACTTAAGCCTAGCAACACATTGGCGAGCCGATATCGCCCCAATGGCGAGATATGGGCTTAACATACTTGTACTGTCTAAAGCAGGGAAGTCCCGCTCGGCTTGGTAGAAGCTAGCTTTATCAGCAGAGAAGTCTCGCAGCCGCTGGATGATCTCGTGGCTACCTACAGGCCATTCTGAGCTATTTCTTGTTGGATACGAAAATGAGGAACTGGAGTCGAACAAGAGGTTGGCAGGCAAAGTCACTGATGCTGATACCAGTGGTTTGCGCACGATCACTTCACCAACGATTTTTAACCACGCCTTTTTAAAAGGCGTAAATACCTTAAAGTACTCTCCCTTTTGATTGAGTACTGACCCGGGTTTTAAAATACACTTGTCATCAAACGCCCTAATACTCCATTTTGTACCAGCGATCTCAGACAGTCCCTTGACTCGTATGGCTTCATTAGTCTCATAATCGCAGTTCAAAAATACCTCTTGAACAGCAAATTGGTCACAAATGTCAGCCACCCATGTATTCGCAGCAGCATAATCTTGAGCTTCATGGTAGATAAGAGGCACATTGAGTTGTTTTAGCTCACTGTCCAAAACAGTGAGGCGTCGCCAAATTAAATCAGCTTGAATGGGCGAAAGCGAATGACTTTTCCACTGTTCTGGGGTAGCGACAAATGCAGCTATGACAGGGGATTCGCCATCTATTGCTTCGATTAACGCCGTGTTATCTGTGACGCGTAGATCTCGATTGAATAGGACTAACCTCATGAAACAGCCCCTTTGCGTACGTCCATCAAATGAGCAATGAGGGGGGAAACTCGAATATTATTACCTTCCATTTGCTGCGCCTCAACAATGGTATCAAGCTGTTTCTCTGGCAATGACTTTTGTGCAAATAAATAGATAGTTTGATACGGAGTCACATCGGTGAACAGCGTACTCATCTCCTCTACCCCATCTAAAAAAACCACGCTCTCACCCTGTTCTATCAACTGAGCGTAGTAAAGCCACGCGTAGATGTTTCCCGCTTCATCCAAATTCACCATTAATTTATCCAACCGGTGGCCACGTTTACTCTCAGAGTTGACCATCAAAGTCAGATGCTTAATAAACATCGTTTTGAACAACGCAAGCTGTAAAGAGCGAGGTCCAAGCTTCAAAAACTGGATAGCTCCCAATATAGGAATAACGAACTTAGATTCCACAATAGTCAGAGGGTACTCCTTGAGTACCATTGCTATCAACCTATCGGTTTTTCCACCATCTAAATCCGCTAAACTATTCAACGTCTCTGACACTTCTTCCAATTGATTAGCGTCTTCGACAGCACTCGAAACCACTTCAGATTCCAATAAAGACTTTACCTTACCGATAGAGACGCCCTTGTTGAGCCAACTCTGAATCGTTTTTATCTTTTCGAGATCATCCGCAGTATATAGCCTGTGACCCTTTTCAGTGCGAAGCGGTTGAACCAAATTGTAACGACGCTGCCATGCTCGTAATGTCACAGGTTTAATACCGGTCAAATCTGCTATTTCTCTAATGGCGTACCGTTTTTCATTACAATCCATATCTTAAACGCATCTCTTCTGGGTGTGGTTGAAGGAAAATTTGGCTCGCCAAGTAATCATCTGGGTAAGCACTCAAATAATGCTTTAACAAGGTTAGCGGCGCTAAAATAGGTAACAATCCAACACGGTAGTCATCGATAACTTTGGCTAGTTCTGCTTTTTCATCTTTGTTTAATGCCCGCTTAAAATACCCCTGGATATGCATTAAGACGTTAGTGACATTCTTTCTGCTTGCTCGATTTTTTAACGCATTCATCAAGCCATTACGATACTCGGTGTAAAAGTCATCTGGAGCGTAGTCACTTTGGTTAGCAACAAGGCGGCCAAGCGATTTGTAAGCACTTGGATCATGCGCCATTAGTGTCAATTTATAGCGAGAATGAAAGGCGACAATCTTCCCAGGTGTCGGCTTACCTTCCATTGAGCGATAGAAGTCTTTCAAACTGTAAATACGTGAAATGAAGTTCTCTTTCAGAACCGGGTCATTCAATCGTCCATCTTCTTCTACAGGTAGCCACGGCATCTGATCCATGAGGTGCTTAGTATACAACCCCACTCCATCTGTAGATGCGTGTCCTTTGCTGTAGACTTTAACTCGCTCCATCCCGCAACTTGGAGATTTAGCACAGACAATATAGCCACACATTTCCGTGTCTTTAAGTTCGGCAACCTTCTCTCGGGAGAAGTGCATCATGCCCTCAGTATGGTCACGTGTACTGTCTTTTGTATCCACCAACGCGATGCGTTCTTCATTCGTCATCAAACGTATAGTTGGTCTGGGCACAGGGAGTCCCATGCCGACCTCTGGGCAAACAGACACAAATTCAAAGTAGTCCGCTAACTCTTTATTAACGTAACTACTTTGCTTATGGCCTGAATCAAAACGGACTTTCTCACCTAATAAACAGGAACTGATGCCCACTACAATTGCGTCTTCCATGTTAAACCCCTCGCTACGTTCATCTATTGGCATCGCATGTTATTGGCCAATAAGTGATACAAAATTTTATCTTGTACAATTGTATGTATCGAACCGCAATTTGGTTCACTTCTCCACGAAAAATTTTCTTATAGAGTGATTTTTGCAGAAAAAATCGATTGCCTAACCACTTTCAACATATTTAGTTATCATTAGTTGCCTTTTATATAATTACCGACAGAAATGTGATTAAAATCTCATAGAACACCAATATATCGGTATAAACTCCCCATCAACGACGAACAACACGTTCAACAGAATTAGTTAAAACTTTAGGAGTGATACAATGGCTACCCCACACATTAATGCTAATCCAGGTGATTTCGCGGAAACTGTACTAATGCCAGGTGACCCACTTCGCGCGCAATATATCGCGGAAACTTTCCTTGAAGACGTTGTCAAAGTGTGTGACGTTCGCAACATGTTTGGCTTCACAGGTACTTACAAAGGCAAAAAAGTGTCTGTTATGGGCCACGGTATGGGTATCCCATCATGCTGCATCTACGTTCACGAGCTAATCAAAGATTACGGCGTAAAAAATGTTATCCGCGTTGGTAGCTGTGGTGCTGTACGCGACGACGTTAACCTTATGGACGTGGTCATCGGTATGGGTGCATCAACGGATTCAAAAGTGAACCGTATCCGTTTTAACGATCATGACTTTGCTGCTATTGCAGACTACGGCCTACTTGAAGAAGCGGTAAAACAAGCGCGCTTGCAAGAAGTACCAGTAAAAGTGGGTAACATTTTTTCTGCGGATCTTTTCTACACTCCAGAAGCAGACATTTTCGATAAAATGAAACATCTGGGCATTCTTGGTGTAGATATGGAAGCGGCAGGTATTTACGGTGTAGCTGCTGACCTAGGTGCTAAGGCACTGACCGTACTAACGGTGTCAGACCACATTATCCGTGGTGAGAAACTAAGCTCAGAAGACCGTCAAAAATCATTTAATGACATGATGATTGTAGCGCTAGAGACTGCAATCAACATTTAAAGAACAAAGCCAGCTCAATGCCTGAATGAGCTGGCTTTTCTTTGCCAAGGAATCGACCGAACCATAGGGGGTGAACGTGTCAGAAGGCAGACTGCCGTTAGCCGCAAATGGATTACAGCTCAATTTTTGTAAAACATTGGCGTGTGACAATTTTGGACGAAGTGATGCAAACCTCTATATCCTGCAGCACAGTAATCCTAAACGGCCAGCGATGGTATGCCGAGAGTGTGGCGCGTTTCCCCCCCTACTTAATAACCAAGAAGTTCTTAACGAACTTGACCGCTTAAGCCAACATCACCATGACGGCCTTCCCTCTTGTAAGGACGCTCAATGTGAAAATTATGGCCTGTCCGTTCATACTCATAAAGATCGTTACCACGCTTTTGGCTTTAGCGGTGATCGTCAGCGGTACCGCTGTAAATCCTGTCAGGGTACTTTCGTCGATCGTTGGTCTGGAACCAACAAAAAGCTCTCCTTTCAAGAGACACTCTTAGGTTTATTGTTCACTGGCTACTCGGTAAGAGAAATCTGTCGAAAGCTCGAAATCAACCCGAAGACTTTCTATGATCATATTGATCAAATCGCCAGTCGTTGCCGACGCAAGCTTGCTGATATTGATGCGAGATGGATTAATCATGCTGATGAATACCAACTAACATCCAACTATCGGACGCTTCAGCCACTTAGTAACAATGGCGTGTTCTGGTTCGCAACCTGTGACGCTAACTCGGGTTACGTATTGTGTCAGCATACCAATTATTCTGTTGATGCCAAGCCAACTAGCTTTACCGATCACAATGCCTTTCAAGTGGATTGCCAGATTGTCCCATCCGACTACAGTGCAGAAAACAATAGCGAAGTAAATATGCCTACCGATAACTTAAAAAGTCGTATCGATGTCAAGTATCAGAACATTCTGGCGCGTAGCAATGTCGAAGATCCTCTCGGTAATTTTGCAGCGTTTAATTATCCAGCCGTCGGAGCGCTGATACGCGCACCCTATACCTCTTATGCGCATTATTTGCATATTTTACAGTCGTTAACCGATAGCAAACGGGTTTCGATTTATATGCCGCAAGATCCGGTATTGCGCTCTGCCGCTCTTACGGTTTGCTTGCCTCGTATTCAAGCTGGCACTGTCGATCTTATGTATGTTGAGCAAGATGAAAATTGGGCTGATTCTGAACCATCAGAGATGATCGACGTTGTACTGATGGGATGGTGGCGCGACCGCTGGGCAGTGACTCAACAACCTTCCGGTGCGAGTAAAGGAATATGTTATCTAGCCGGGAGTAATCCAAATGTTCCTTATTGGTTGAAATCGGCTTCGACCAAGCAGATAGATTTTTACCAAGACCGATTCCAATTGCTGTTCGAAAGCTTTATCAACGAACCAAGAAGAAAACTAAGACCTGCCGGAATTCATCCGCTATTGGATATCTTCAGAGCGTGGCACAACCTTTGTTACCAAGACAAATCTGGCCAAACTGCGGCGCAACGTTTAGGGGTTACCGACTCGCCTATGACACTAAAATGCCTACTTAGTTAGTAGGCATTTCGATATTATTTTCTGTTTCTTCCTGCATTTGATTACAAGAAAAACAGGGAAATTCCTCCCAATGCACATAATGTCCCAAGTACACTTCGTTTAGTCACGCGCTCCCCACGAATCGCGTAAATGATTAGGATAAACAACGGGCTGGTTGCAATCAGTGTTTGGGCAATCGCAGGGTTGGCGTGCTTTAAGGCTACCTGCTGTAGCCACAATGCTAAGAATGTTCCTACAAATATCGCGGCAAGCAACCAGGTCCAATTCTTTTTCGACATATCTCGGCTTTGAGTAAGAATCGTCGAAAATGGCTTTTTCTCGACAAATGGAATGATGGCGGCAACCGCCATGACACCAATGACTAACCGAATGAGTGCACCTAGCAACGGAGGGAGATCCCCTTGCACCAAAGCAAAGTGGGAAATCACCACCCCAGAAGCCTGACAAACGCTAGCGACGAGCCCATACCCAACACCGTGAAGATTGAGAGCCGACCCGTCACTTTCATTCGGTTGGAATACAACTGCTGTCACCGCAATGGTAGTAATGATAACGCCTAACCAGCTTTGCAATTGCAGTGCTGCACCAAGAAATATAAGCGCGAGAACTCCTGACAAAGGCGGTGCCAAAGATTCCAGCAACAGAGTTTTATTAGCACCGATTCTTTTTAACGCCGCAAAGTAGGCACTGTCACCAATGGCTATACCAATAACACCAGAGATACCTAAAACCCATAAATACTTAGGTTCTATCGCAACCTCTGGCATTGGAGTAAATGGCAGAACAATCAACATCATCAACGACGCGATTGATCCTTTAATGATATTAAGTTGTAACGCAGTAAAGTGATGTGAAAACTGGCTGTAAATCCATGTTGCAATCGCCCAAACCATCGCAGCGCCTACCGCAGCTGCTTCTCCAATAAATCCCACTTTCTATCCTTTTAATTACCGCACAGTGTTGTTTAATACATAAATATAACAGATACTTAACTTACCGAATGAACACATTGTTCTCTTCATTACTTGTTAGCAAGGATGCATTATGTTTCTTGATTATTTTGCTCTAGGCCTTCTTGTCTTCGTTGCTCTGGTTATTTTTTATGGAATTATCGTCATTCACGACATTCCTTATGAAATAGCAAAAGAGCGTGACCATCCTCATCAGGATGCCATACATGTCGCTGGTTGGGTAAGCTTATTTACGCTTCACGCAATATGGCCATTTCTTTGGATTTGGGCAACCTTATGGCGTAGTGAACGCGGTTGGGGTTTTCATAAATTAGAAGAAGAGCAACACGATCTTCATCACCGACTCGAACGTCTTATCGATCAAGTTTCCGAACTTGAGCAAGAAGTCACTTATCTTAAAGGCAAGCAATCTAACGCTGCCGTTCAAAAACAAGCAGAGGAGAAGTAATCCATGGATTTATTACTTATACTCACTTATGCAGCGCTATGTATTGCCATTTTTAAGATCTTTAAGATTCCTTTGAACAAATGGACAGTGCCTACTGCAGTGCTCGGTGGCGTGGTACTAATCGGTACTCTTATTCTTTTGATGAACTATAACCATCCATTTAGTCAAATCGGTGGACAGTTTTACAGTACTACTCCCATTGTTTCTAGCGTGCGTGGTAAAGTCATTGAAGTCGATGTCGAAGCGAACCAACAGCTTGAGAAAGGCGATGTGTTGTTCCGTATTGATCCAATTCCATTTGAAGCGGAAGTGATTCGTGCAAAAGCCGCGCTTGCAGACGCGGAGCAAGATGTACTTCAACTAGAAAGCGCGTACAAAGCGGCCCAATCTGACACAATCAAAGCTCTAGCCGAGCGCGATAAAGCTGAACGAGAATATGCTCGTTACCAAAAAGGCTTTAAAAAAGGCGCTTTTACGGCGCAACAAGTCGATACTCGCTTGCAAACCTTCAAAGCAAATCAAGCCGCTTTGGAAGCCGCTCAGGCGAAGGAAGAAAGTGCACGTTTAGCGTTTGAGTCGCAAATTTACGGTGAAAACACTACCGTTGCTCAGCTTAAAGCCCAATTGATACAAGCTGAATTCAACCTTCAAGAAACTGTGGTTCGTGCCCCAACAGATGGCTTTGTAACACAGTTGGCTCTTCGCCCTGGCATGATGGCTGTTCCGCTTCCACTCGCTCCTTTGATGACATTTGTCCATACCGAAGAAAATTTCTACATTGGTGCATTTCGTCAAAACTCTTTGCAGCGACTTCAGCCCGGCTTCGAAGCTGAGTTCTTATTTAGAGCACTACCGGGCAAGGTGTTCAAAGGTAAAGTCGTCGAAGTCCTTCCTACAATTCCCGAAGGACAAATTAGCGCTAGCGGCACACTTAGAACCACTCAGAGTTTCAACACCATGGGACGTGCTATGGTGAAATTGGTGATCGAAGATGACATGAGTCAATATGTCCTGCCGACAGGTTCTAACGCAGAAATTGCTATTTATTCAGATAGTTTCACTCATGTTTCTATTATGCGTAAGGTTTTGATACGAATGAAAAGCTGGCAGAATTATCTGTATCTTGATCACTAAATAGATATTTGTATTAGAAACTAGGTACATATTCTCAAGGACACCATATGGTGTCCTTTTTTTGTACTCTAATTCCGACAGAGAAAAGTGAGCTTTAGCACAGTTATAAAAACCCACAAGATTAGTGCGCTTATCTATGATTCAAATCAAAACCAAACATACTACTAAAGGAGTAGCGTTATAAATAATCACGAAATGACACATTTATTAATAAATACTTATGAATTTAAAAAAACGATATATTTTGCTCATTACCTGTGTGGGAATATTAATTGGTTGGCTGAGTTTTGGCGGCACTGCTGCAATTATGCACAAAACATCCAGCACCGAATTTTGTCTTTCCTGCCATACGATGCAGATCCCTTATGAGGAATATCAAGGCTCCATCCACTTTACGAACGCAAAAGGTATTCGCGCAGAATGTGCAGACTGCCATATACCAAGTGACCCACTCGATTACGTCATCACTAAAATCCGTGCTTCAAAAGATATCTATCACGAGTTTGTAACCGGCAAAATTGATGATGAAGACAAATATGAAGCACATCGTATGGAGATGGCAGAAACTGTTTGGGCGCAATTGCGTGCGAATGACTCCGCCACCTGTCGCTCATGTCACTCATTTGATGCAATGGATACCTACGAGCAATCTGAAGATGCCGCAAAAATGCACGAGTACGGTATTGCTAACAATCAAACATGTATTGACTGCCACAAGGGCGTCGCTCACTTCGCGCCTGAACCGGAGCTTGATACTGAAGCTTATAACCGTGTCGTTGCGCAAACGGATAACACACCAGCAGATGCAACGACGGTTTACTCCGTAGGGCCTATAGCTCTGCAAGAACTCGGCACCATCAATCCTGCTGTAGAAATGTCCGTGGTTAAACACACTGACACTACTCGCACAGTGGCGCTGTCAGGCTACCAAATGAAAGGGGCAGAACAAGTCCTATATATGGGCAAAGGGCAGCGAAACATCATCGCAACACTTTCAGACGCGGGTCAACAAGCACTGAACGTTGGCGAGTTCGAAGCAGACGAGTATGGAAATGAATGGCGCACTGCCACCCTCACCACCGACATTACTGAACCAGTATTAGGCAGTCCGGATGCATTGTGGGGCTATGCCGAAGAGCTAGACAATGTTTACTGCTCGACTTGCCACGCAAAAATCCCAGCGAACCACTTTACGGTCAATGCATGGGGACCGGTTGCAAAAGGTATGGGTGATCGCACCGATATCTCAGCTCTTGATTTAGAAATTCTCACTAAGTTCTTCCAAAACCACGCAAAAGACGTGGCTGGTCACTAAAAATAAGGAAAGCGTTATGACAGATATTACACGTCGTGGATTCCTCAAAGGTTCAAGTATGGCAGCAGGTGCGCTCGCTTTTACTTCCTTGACTCCCCTATCCGTTTCAGCAGCATCAAAACGAGGCTCAGGTGTTCTAACCGCAGGCCGCATGGGACCGATGCTTTGTGAAGTGGTTGATGGAAAGCTGATTTCCACTAAGAATGCGCTTGCTCAAACGGTACCAAATAGCTTGCAAACTACAGGTCCAGATCAGGTATACACTAAAGCTCGTATCAAATATCCAATGGTGCGCAAAGGGTATCTGGATAACCCTGAAGCACCAGCAGGCGAACGTGGCAAAGACGAGTATGTTCGCGTGTCATGGGACGATGCCTACAAGCTGATTCACGAGCAGCATATGCGAATCCGTAAAGCTAATGGCGCAGAATCGGTATTTGCTGGTTCGTACGGTTGGCGTTCATCTGGTGTGCTTCACAAAGCGCAAACTCTACTACAACGTTATATGAGTTTGGCAGGTGGCTACTCAGGTCACCTAGGTGATTACTCTACTGGTGCCGCGCAAGTTATCATGCCTCACGTTATGGGCTCGATTGAGGTGTATGAGCAGCAAACTACACACCCAATGGTGCTAGAAAACAGTGACGTCGTTGTGCTTTGGGGTATGAACCCACTAAACACCCTTAAGATCGCTTGGAGTTCAACGGACTGCTCTGGTTTGGAGTTCTTCCACCAGCTTAAGAAGTCTGGCAAAACCATTATCGCTATCGACCCAATGCGCTCTGAAACCATTGATTTCTTTGAAGACAAAGTCCAATGGATCGCGCCTCGCCCAATGACAGACGTTGCTATGCTCATGGGTATCGCACACACCTTGGTTAAGAAAGGTAAGCACGATAAAGCCTTCCTAGATAAGTACACCACTGGTTATGACCAATTCGAAGCTTACTTGTTAGGCAAAGAAGACGGTGTAGAGAAAACTTCAGAGTGGGCAGCGGATATCACAGGTGTTCCAGCTAAACAAATTGAGTTGCTTGCTGACATCTTCAGCGACAATCGCACCATGCTTATGGCTGGTTGGGGTATTCAGCGTCAACAATTTGGCGAGCAGCGTCACTGGATGATTGCTACATTGGCGGCAATGTTAGGTCAAATTGGTCTCCCTGGCGGTGGCTTTGGTTTCTCTTACCATTACTCAAACGGTGGTAACCCAACACGAGACGCTGGCGTTCTGCCTGCAATTTCTGCGTCTATTGGCGGTGGTTCGTCTGCGGGTAATGACTGGGCCATTTCAGGCGCAGTCAATTCATTCCCAGTTGCTCGAATTGTTGAAGCCTTAGAAAACCCTGGAAAAGCGTACCAACACAACGGTCATGAAAAAACCTTCCCGGACATTAAGATGATCTGGTGGGCTGGCGGTGCAAACTTTACCCACCACCAAGATACCAACCGTTTGATCAAAGCGTGGCAAAAACCTGAGCTCATTGTTATCTCAGAGATCTACTGGACCGCAGCAGCTAAACACGCTGACATCGTACTGCCTATCACCACCTCATTCGAACGTAATGATATGACGATGACGGGTGACTACAGTAACCAGCATCTCGTACCGATGAAAAAAGTCGTTGAGCCTCAAGGTGAAGCACGTAATGACTTCGACGTGTTTGCTGATATGTCTGAGCTTATCAAAGCAGGTGGTCGCGATGTCTACACCGAAGGCAAATCTGAAATGGATTGGCTAAAAGGTTTCTATGAAGCGGCTCAAAAAGGCGGTCGTGCTGCACGCGTTCGTATGCCTAACTTTGGTAAGTTCTGGGATACTAATGAACTGATCGAAATGAAGTTCAATAAGAAAGCGGCTGGATTTGTTCGCCACGCTGACTTTAGAAAAGATCCAGTGATGAACCCGCTTGGCACGCCAAGTGGCAAAATTGAGATCTATTCGAAAACCATTGAAGGCTATGGCTACGAAGATTGTCCAGCGCACCCTACTTGGATGGAGCCAACCGAGTTCTTCGGCTCAGCTAAAGGTGGCGAGCTACAGCTAATGACAGCGCACGCTGCTCACCGCCTACACAGTCAATTTAACTACGCTAAGCTTCGTGAAGAGTATGCAATCGCTAACCGCGAGCCGATTTCAATTAACACTGAAGATGCGAAGAAGTATGGTATCAAGTCTGGCGACCTGGTTCGTGCATATAATGACCGTGGCCAAGTACTAGTTGGAGCGCTGGTTACCGATGGCATCAAACAAGGTTCTGTTTGTATCCATGAGGGTGGCTGGCCTGACCTTGATCCTGAAACTGGCATGTGCCGAAATGGTGGTGCGAACGTGCTGACTAGCGATATTCCAACTTCACGTCTTGCTAACGGATGTGCAGCGAACTCTTCATTAGTCCGTATCGAGAAGTACACTGGCAAAGTACCGGGATTAATGGCATTCACTCCGCCAAAGAATGCGTAATGTAATTCGGTAAGCAAAACGGGAAACCTAAAGGTTTCCCGTTTTTTCATTGTATAAATATCACGTCAGTCGTTATTTAACCTGAACAATCGTAAACTGCTCTTCAGGCGCCACGATCTCTTCCTGAGCTGCAATAGTTTGTAGTTCCCATTCTTGACGGTTTTGCGTCTCTTTTAAAATGGCATAGCTGGCATTATTCGCGTGAGCAAAAGCTTGCTCGGCCGTCCAGCCCTTTAATAATCCAGCTGTGAATAACGCCGAGATCAAATCACCAACACCAACCGGTTGTTTTGTAAATGTCAGATGTGGACGTTGAGCAATAAAGCAGCCTTCTTGCGTTGCCAACATCATGGTAAATTTATCGTTAGAAATACTATGTAGGTGCTTCACCAGTACCATCTTAGGTCCCAATGTCAGTGCTTTCTGGCACGCCGCTACGGCATCTTCTAATGATTCAATATCCATCTGGGTGAACTGGCTGAGTTCAAACTGATTAGGAACGATAACGTCTGCCATTGGCATAACGTCATTAACTAAATACTCGGTGGTTCCTTGAGGGACAATACAACCTTTCTCCGGGTCACCCATCACTGGGTCACAGACATAAATAGCATCCGGGTTTCGCTGCTTCACTTTAGTGACGGCATCCTTAACTGCAAGACACTGCTCTGCACTACCTTGGTAACCAGACAACACCGCATTGCAGTCCTTTAGCTGACCAATATTGTCGATACCAGCGATAAGCTCTGAAATGTCTTCTGCCGAAAATGCTTTCCCTGTCCAACCTTGTTGATACTGAGTGTGGTTTGAAAACTGCACGGTGTGAATTGGCCAAACTTCAAAACCCATTCTCTGAAGTGGAAAAACCGCAGAGCTGTTGCCTGCGTGACCGTAAACCACATGCGATTGAATAGAGATGACACCTTTCATTGGAACTCCTGCACATTATTGTTCTGATTTAATTCATTGTATTTTCAATATGAGCGCCATCTTGTCAGCAAACAAGAGAAAGGTAATAAATTTCTTATCAGATATTCATAAGTTTCTTTAAACTGTATTGGAAACAAAAGCGTACACTTGTTTCTTCGTCTACGCTTTTTACATAGAATTGCTCCAAAAACGGTCTAACAATATTAAAAACCAAGGACTTTAGTTTGATTGAACACCACTTTCGCGACTTTGTTGCAGATAAATTAAACATCTATATGTCGACAGGCGAGCTCGATGGCGGAACGATGACACTCGTGTTAATCGTTATAAGCTTAGCCATTGCGCTGATATGTTTTATGGTTGCCCATCATGTGTTTGTGCGTTTCTTTAATCATATTCTGCTCAAAACCAATAAGCCTCTGGCGGAATGCGTCACTAATAATCGTGTATTCGAAAAACTCTCTATTCTTACACCACTGTTAGTACTAAACATATTCATACCCATTGCCATCAGTCACTATGACATTCTATCGACAGTGATTGATCGAATCTTAGCCATTTTGATTTTGCTTGTGATTCTCTGGATGGTGTATTGCTTCTTAGATGCGGTGAACGATCTGGCAACTTACAAAGGCATCACGCGTCGCATGCCTATAAAGAGTTTTGTCCAACTGATTAAGCTGTTTACCTTCTTTATTGGCGTCATAGTTACTATTTCAATATTGGCCAATGAAGCGCCCGTAATCTTGTTCTCAGGGCTTGGGGTGGCGACTGGTTTTGTCATGCTGGTCTTCAAAGACACTATATTGGGGTTTGTAGCCGGTATTCAGCTTTCAGCTAACCGAATGGTGAGCCTCAATGACTGGATACAAATGGACTCTTATGGCGCGAACGGTACTGTAGAAGAGATCTCGCTCACTACCATTAAGGTTCGCAACTTCGATAATACTGTCAGCATGCTACCTGCCTATGCATTAGTGCAAAATGCTTTCATTAACTGGCAAGGAATGTCAGACTCTGGAGGGCGTAGAATTACTCGTTCAGTCAATTTAGATGTAACATCGATTCGGTTTGTTTCCAAAGAAGAAGTTGAAGAACTCACCAAACTTCGTTTATTGAGACAGTATATTTTTGAGAAGTCTAAAGAGATGGACGACTACAATCAGAGCTTGGAGCAAGATGACCTAGAAGCGAATCAACGCAAGTTCACCAACATCGGACTGTTTCGAGCTTATTTGAATGCCTACTTGCACGCGAACAAAGACATTCATCAGTATATGTTGATTATGGTCAGACAACTTCAACCAACACCAGAAGGGATACCGCTACAGATCTACGGTTTCACCAACACCACCGATTGGGGACTCTATGAAGGCATTCAATCTGATCTTTTCGATCATATCTATGCCATCATGCCACTATTCGGACTGCGACCATTTCAACAGCTTACTAGCCATGATTTCACTGCCAGTAATAGCTCACACTCTTCAAAAATCTAACTTCAATTCTCTGGCCTGAGGCGTAACACGCCTCAGCATCAGCCAATAAAACTTTTATAAATCCCATATTATTTCGCATATAAGCCATTAAATTTTCTATCTAAATATATTGTTTATCGATTGGTAACTAGCTCATTATTTCGGCACTAATCACGCCTGTTATGCTTCCCTTCCAACAATAGTATTGGTAGTAAACACCTGCCTTTTGAGACGTTGCTTACTCGTAAGGTTGCCAAGTCGAATACAATTAGATTCGACTTTTTTAGCGTCATAGTTTGCCCAATCACATTATAAGACGACGCTACAGGACGAAAGCAGTCGTTACACTCTCAGCCTCAAGGATGGTATAGACAATCGAAGTTAACTATGCACAACACTATTACCATTGATCCATTACAGTCGTTTTTGATCGCGATTGTTGTCCTGTTCGTCGGTAACTTTCTTAAAAAAAGAGTCGCCTTTCTCGACAAATACAATATCCCAGAGCCAATCATAGGCGGTCTTATTGCTGCTGTCTTAATCACGATTCCGCACTTAAATGGTATTGCGATTGAATTTTCACTGCCGTTAAAAGATACCTTTATGATGCTGTTTTTCAGCACAGTGGGTTTGACAGCTAGTTACAAACAGCTTGCTAAAGGTGGTTTTAAAGTCTTTTTGTTTCTGTTTGTCGCAACGGTCTACATCATTATTCAAAATGGTGTAGGTGTAGCGCTAGCATCAGCGCTTGGCTTGAATCCACTTATGGGATTAATCGCTGGTTCAATCACGCTTTCTGGTGGGCATGGTACTGGCGCAGCATGGGCGGGCACATTTACCGAGCAATATGGCATTCAGAATACACTTGAGCTTGCTATGGCTTCCGCCACATTTGGTCTTATCATTGGTGGCATCATCGGTGGTCCAGTTGGGAACCGACTAGCAACCAAGAACAAGCTAAGTTCAGAGTTTGGCGTAAAGCATGATATTCACGCCTCACACCCAGAACTTATGACATACGACGAGGCTCAGCAAGACAAAGTCACCTCTAAAAGTATCGTTGAAGTGATTGGTCTGCTTATGATTTGCGTCGTAGGTGCTAAAACCCTCGGACCAATGATTAAGTCGCTTGGCATTCGGTGGCTTATGATCCCTGACTTTGTCTACGCACTCTTTATTGGGGTCATCATCACCAATCTATTTGAGGCAACAGGGATTAAACGTATCAATATGGAAACGGTTCATATATTAGGAACGACTTCTCTCAACTTCTTCTTGTCGATGGCCCTGATGAGTTTACAGCTTTGGGAGATATACAATCTCGCGGTACCGTTCCTGATAATTCTCACGGTTCAAACTATCGTAATGGCATTATTTGCGTATTTCGTGACGTTTCGAGTGATGGGAAAGAACTATGATGCTGCAGTTATCGCCAGTGGACATTGCGGTTTTGGGATGGGAGCTACACCGACTGCCGTGATGAATATGGGCTCAACAGTAAGCCGTTTTGGGCCATCACCAATGGCTTTCATGGTCGTACCTATTGTAGGCGCTTTCTTTATCGACTTAACCAACCTAATTATCATTCAAAGCTACATCTTCTTTATTGGTTGATACCGCTCACGATAGGCCCAGAGCTTGGATAATCATCTCAGGCTCTTGGGTCTCTTCTATGTCGAACCGCCTACAACTGTTTTTCTATCATTTGGGTGATTTTAGTGTCAGTAGGAGAAATACCTGAAGAGAATACATCAACCACCGCACCATTTTTGTCGATAAGATATTTGTAGAAATTCCACTTTGGGGAAACCCCGCTCTGCTTAGCTATTTCGGAAAACACCGGATTGGCTTGCTGTCCTTTCACTGAACTGCGCGCCATCATTGGAAATGTGACGCCAAAATCGAGAAAGCAGACTTTCGCGGTATTCTCTTCGCTGCCACGATCTTGGTTGAAGTCGTTCGATGGGAAACCAACAACACTAAAGCCCTGGTCCTTAAATTGATTATGTAGCTGTTCTAATTGCTCAAACTGTCCGGTAAAGCCACATTGACTCGCGGTATTAACCACCAATAGTACTTTGCCCTGAAACTGCTCACAGAGATTGGCATCATTCGTCGAGTTTAAGGCTCTTTGAGTTGAATTGAGTATCGTAGGACAAGAGGCTGCCAATGTCTCTTTCGCTAGTAAGCCAAATAGTAGTCCTAAGACCAATGCTTTTAAAACCATGCTCATACTCACCTCCCTTAGACAATGATTTGTTTACGGGTAAGAATAAGAATAGTTCATCGGCAACGATGCTCAAGAATTGAAATAATCACTTATTTGATGCATAAAAATTCAGCCACATAAAGTGGCTGAATTCTAATACGTTACATTGTAATGCGTTGGCTTTAAGGCGGGCTTAGTTCATTTTACTTTAAAAGACTAAAGCGTTGCTCTGAATTGTTCTAACAACTCACGCTGTGCATCGGTCAGATTGGTTGGTGTTTCAACTTGAATCTTCACCAATAGATCGCCCGTTTCACCTTTACGATTTGTTATGCCTTTGCCAGTCATCTTGAACTTGCGCCCAGTTTGCGTACCCGCAGGGATTTTAAGCTTAAAGCGACTGTCTAGCACATTCACTTCTACTTCCCCCCCCAGAGCTGCAGTGACCATATCAACCTTGGTATTGCAGATAAGGTCATTACCATCGCGATCTAAAAACGCATGTGACCTGGTTGCAATAACGAGTAGTAAATCACCCGCAGGCCCACCATTGACACCTAATCCACCTTTACCTGAGTAGCGAATCTTTTCGCCATCTTTGATACCGGCAGGGATCTTTACATTGATCTTTTTCTGTTCACCATTGATTGGCAATTCGACCGTTTTTTCAGCCCCTTGAACCGCATCAATAAAGTCGACCGTCAGAGTATATTCTTGGTCTTGCCCTTTTTGAGCGCGCGGACGCCCACGACCACCTCGAGCTTGTGAGAAGATATCCTCAAAGCCACCAAAGCCGCCGCCACCGAAGCTACCTCCGCCAAAACCGCCACCTCGTTGACGGAATGCGTCACCGAAGATGTCTTCGAACCCACCGCCGCCATGACCACCGTGACCGCCATGTCCACCAAAGCCGCCACCTTCGAATGCCGCATGACCAAATTGGTCGTACTGACTACGTTTTTCTTTGTCCGTTAGAATTTCATAAGCTTCTTTTACTTCTTTGAAATTCGCTTCTGCCGTCGCATCTCCGGGATTTTTATCGGGGTGATATTTCATCGCCAACTTCTTGTAGGCTTTTTTAATATCTTTCTCTGAGGCTCCCTTGGAGACACCTAGCACGCTGTAATAATCTCGTTTTGACATGCTAAAACCTCACTCAATTTCTCACTCAAACGGAAAAAAGGGCGTATGAGTTCCCTCTTACGCCCTGAATACCGATAAGTTTATGTATTTATGAACATAACTCAACTTTTAATTGCTCGAAAACAATTATCTGTCGGTGGCGTTACTTCACTTCTTCGAAGTCAGCTTCAACCACATCGTCATCAACATTTGATTTAGCTTGAGCCTCACCATTTGCCGCTTGAGCTTTCTGTTGAGCGATTTCCATTAGCTTTTGAGCTGCAGCCATTAGCGCTTGTACTTTCGCGTCGATCGCTTCTTTGTCTTCACCCTTGCG
This sequence comes from Vibrio sp. CyArs1, assembly GCF_022432925.1. NCBI lineage: Bacteria > Pseudomonadati > Pseudomonadota > Gammaproteobacteria > Vibrionales > Vibrionaceae > Vibrio > Vibrio sp. CyArs1. The sequence goes on from NZ_JAKRBO010000001.1 coordinate 1,106,346, forward strand.
AGCTTCTTCAAGCTCAGTGATCGCTGCTTCGATCTTCTCTTTCTCTTCTGCAGGTAGCGCTTCACCAGCTTCTTCTACTTGCTTACGAGTACTATGAATCACTTGGTCAGCTTGGTTACGTGCCGTTGCTAGCTCTTCGAACTTCTTGTCCGCTTCTTTGTTAGCTTCTGCTTCTTGAACCATTTTCTCAATGTCTGCATCGCTCAGGCCACCTGAAGCTTGGATAGTGATCTTCTGCTCTTTGCCAGTCGATTTATCTTTCGCAGAAACATTCAAGATACCATTGGCATCAATATCGAACGTCACTTCAATCTGTGGCAATCCACGTGGCGCAGGCTGAATACCCTCTAGGTTGAATTGACCTAGAGACTTGTTGTACATCGCTTGCTTACGCTCACCTTGAACAACGTGAATAGTCACCGCACTTTGGTTATCTTCTGCGGTTGAGAATACTTGATTCGCTTTAGTTGGAATCGTCGTGTTTTTCTCAACAAGCTTCGTCATGACGCCGCCCATAGTCTCGATACCTAGAGACAAAGGAGTAACGTCTAGTAGAAGTACGTCTTTAACATCACCAGCTAGTACACCACCTTGAACTGCAGCACCCATTGCTACTGCTTCATCTGGGTTCACGTCACGGCGAGCTTCTTTACCGAAGAACTCAGCCACTTTCGCTTGAACCATAGGCATACGCGTTTGGCCACCAACAAGAATGATATCGTTGATATCACCAACAGTTAACTCGGCATCCGCAAGTGCGGTTTTCAACGGCTCAATTGAACGCATCACGAGATCTTCAACTAGAGATTCTAGTTTCGCACGAGTCACTTTTACGTTCATGTGCTTAGGACCCGTTGCGTCAGCTGTTACATACGGTAGATTCACATCAGTTTGAGAAGTAGAAGAAAGCTCGATCTTCGCTTTTTCTGCTGCTTCTTTAACACGCTGCATTGCTAGTGGATCGTTTTTAAGGTCAATACCTTGCTCTTTCTTAAACTCATCAACCAAATAGTTGATTAGACGGTTGTCAAAGTCTTCACCACCAAGGTGTGTGTCACCATTAGTTGCAAGAACTTCAAAGGTTTGCTCGCCTTCGACTTCATCAATCTCAATGATAGAGATATCGAATGTACCACCACCGAGGTCATACACAGCGACGGTGCGGTCACCACCTTTCTTGTCTAGACCGTAAGCAAGTGCTGCTGCTGTTGGTTCATTGATGATACGTTTAACTTCTAGACCTGCGATACGACCAGCATCTTTAGTTGCTTGACGCTGTGCATCGTTAAAGTAAGCAGGAACTGTGATAACAGCGCCAGTTACTTCCTCACCAAGGAAATCTTCCGCAGTTTTCTTCATTTTCTTAAGTACTTCAGCAGATACTTGAGGAGCCGCCATTTGTTGGCCTTTTGCTTCTACCCACGCATCACCGTTGTCCGCCTTAACGATTTTGTAAGGCATGATTTCGATATCACGCTGAACTTCTTCGTCTTCAAAACGACGACCGATTAGACGCTTAATAGCAAATAGCGTGTTCTCTGGGTTTGTAACTGCTTGACGTTTTGCAGGTTGACCTACTAGCGTTTCGCCGTCTGTATAAGCGATAACCGATGCGGTTGTGCGCTCACCTTCAGCATTTTCGATTACGCGTGGTTTGTCGCCATCGAGCACTGCAACACATGAATTTGTTGTACCTAAATCAATACCAATAATTTTACTCATAATAATACCTCTCCTCTTCGCATTATTTTTTATAATGCAAAGTATGTAATTCTATTCTTTATTTGAGTGCAAGTATTTCACTCTTGCACTCTAGATGTCGCTACACTGCATGTGTAGGCAGCAATACTTTTTAGATAAGGCTAGTGAGATCCAATTTCAAATCGAATTCTAAAATCGCCTTATCACATTTCACTTCTCAATGATTATTTGTTGATTGAGATTTTACGTGGCTGCATTGCTTCTGGAACTTCACGAACAAGATCAACGTGCAATAAACCATTTTCCATGCTTGCGGCCTTAACGGTTACGTAGTCAGCAAGTTGGAACTTACGTTCAAAGTTACGCTCTGCGATGCCTTGATAAACGTAGTTTGGTTTGGTTTCTACAGACTTAACTTCACCAGAAACGATAAGCATATTTTCGTTCTGAGTAAGAGTTAGTGCATCTTCAGAAAAGCCTGCAACAGCCATCGTTATACGATAGTTATTTTCGTCTTTCTGTTCGATATTGTATGGAGGGTATCCATTAGAAGATGGCTTTTTCGCGCTATTTTCCGCTAGGTTGAATAGGCGATCAAAACCAATGGCATGACGGTATAGGGGAGAAAAATCTACATTACGCATAATACTATCCTCATAAATAAGCAATAGTTCTTGATGTTTGATTCACCAAGACCGGAGACATACTCTGTTGCACCTCATTGGCGCCTTAAGACATATGTTCCAAGTGTTAACAGGTTAAAGGAGCTTGTTGATATCGACTATTGCAACGTCAACGTCCTTTGATTACAGTTGCCTTTACTTCCCTAATTAGGCGAAGTAGACAACTCAGGAACTCCATTCGGCAGTTCGTGTAATCAATATATGCTTCCGAGACAAACCTGTCAACACTAATATTAGTTTTTTTTATTCTTCTTTCTCTTTGGGCAGTACCGCAACTGTGATCATATCTTTCAGAACGATTTGTTTCGCTAACTGTTGAACATCAGCCGCAGTCACCGCCGATACTAACTGTTTAAACGTCTGCTCATTAGCAAGGTTCTCGGGATAACTTGAAGCTTTGTACATCAGACCAAACCAAAAACCATTATTCTCGTAGCTCTGTTCAATACCATCAATCATAGGCGTCACTGCACGCTTAAGCTCATCATTCGATACACCCGTTTCCTGGATGTCTCTGATCAACTTACGATAGATATCAAACACGATATCGACATTATCAACTGTGGTATTGCTGTTCAAACTAAGATAACCGTAGTCCTTGTACAGTAGTGACTGTGACGAATCAACCCATGGTGAATACGCTTTACCCGTCTTTTCTCGAATAGCATCGTTGACGCGCAGCTGCAAAATAGAACGCAGTACCGCGAATCCAACCACTTGCTTATAATCGCGTCCATCAGGCAAAGAAAAGTAGCCCGACGCTAGTGCCGTGTTCTGTTCTCCTTGGTGATACAACGTGTAATGCTCACCCACGTTAAGCTGGATATCATCTCTTGGTCTAGGAACAAAGTCTTGTGCCTTGATATTTAACGCTCCAAACGTCTGAGCGACATAATCCACCGCCTGTTGTTGGGTGATGTTACCCAGCAAAGACACTTCGATTGGACCTTGATTAACAGAGCGATCGACAAACTGCTTCAATGCGGTTAACGGTAGTTTGTCGATTACCTCCACTTTCGGGTATTCCCAGCGAGGGTCATCTTGATACAACACCTTGCCAACATTAAAACCTAATACGCCCTCTGGAGTTGTCGGGTAACTGTCATAAACTGACTTGAGGCTCTGTACGGCAAGAGCATGACCGCTTGGTCTGTATCCAGGATGTGTCAAAAATGCCGCTGCCACTTTTAGTTGGTCTAGAGTATCTTGTGGTGGAACTCGGTATTGACCTTCGATAGCATCATCAGTCAGGTAGTAACTGGCACCAATTTGTCGCCCTGAGAAAATTGACCGTAAATCGTTAATATCATGAGCTTCCAAGCCACCAGCGATGAAGGCAGAGTCAAACAAGGTAGCTAATGGGGCATCTTTCTTTGCAAGATCAAGCTTGCCTTTGCCCACTCGAACACTGATATAGACCGCATTGGATTCAAACTCAGTTGGTTTAACATTGAGATAAACGCCATTGTCGAATCGATATCGTGTCACATCTCCAAAGGCGGTTTTCTCGATTAGCTTGGCTGTCCCTGGTTGCCCAAAGTTCTGATACGCAAACTGTACTTTTTCTGCTTCTGCATATGGCTTAACTTGCGTCGATTCACTGTCTTTGTATGCCTCAAGTACCGTCTTGGCCGTAACCTTGGACTGGGGTTTATCCATCACATAAATTCTTGGATGCTTATCGCTCCAATGCTTGTTGAATATTTGGTTATACGCAGAAATCTCTTTCGGTAATACATCACTTTCGAATAATGACAATGCAAATTCATTGCTCGTTGATACCGCTTTATTGTTGATATCATTAACGACACCTGCTGCGTAGCTCGAACTCAGCGTATCTTTAGTGGCTTCAGCATCCAGCTTTAATAATGTGTGATATTTATCTAATTGACGCTGAATTTCTTGTTTAGAAAACCCGTACTTAACCGCCTGCCTTAGGGATGATTCCAGCATATTGACCCCAGCCTGCCATTGGTCCGACTTTGTCGCGACACTCAGTTGATTACTAGTAACAACATCAAACTGATTGTAAGAGCCAACATAGGGAGATAACAGTTCGCCTTGGCTTGCGAAAGCGGTTGTCTCTAGACGGTATTGAAGCGCCTGATTAGCTACATAAAGCATGAACTCTTCAACTCGCTTGGCACGAGAATCAGGCGCTCGATTTATAGGCTCTAAGTAGTTAAATTCAACATGTGTCGTCACATTGCTATCTTTAAAGACTCTTGCTTCGGCTGTGGTTGGAAACATCACTTGCTTGCTATAAGGAACAATGTCATGACCTTTGTTATTCCAGCTTGCAAATTGTTTCTCTACCATAGAGAACACAGATTGGACGTCAACATCTCCTGCAATAACTAAGGTTGTATGATTAGGCGTATAATAGTTGTGGTAGAACGCTTTTAATCTCGATTGATTAACTTCCTTCATTCCTTCTAACGTGCCAAGTGGAATGCGATCGATAATATTCGCCCCTTGAAGTACATAGCTAGACCAATCTTTAAGTATTCTTAAATCTAAAGTTGTTCGTTCGCGAACTTCTGAAGAAATAACGGGTAACTCACGAGCAATAGCATCCTTATCTAGTGTTAATTCTGATGCCGTTTCTCTCATCAAAAACAAGGCCGTCGATAGCGTCTCTTTATCGTTTTTTGGCAGATCTAACATGTAAACCGTCTGCTTAAAGTTCGTTTCTGCGTTACTGTCCTTACCAAAAGACAGTCCGTGTCGCTCGAGAATCTGAATCATGTCGCCTTCAGGCACATTAGTAGAACCGTTAAACGCCATATGCTCTAAAAAGTGCGCAAGACCCGGTTGTTTGCCAGTTTCTTGTAGCGATCCTGCACCAACTCGCATTCGAATCGAAATCGCTTTTTTCGGTTTTACGTTCTGAATTACGACAACCCGCATACCATTGTCTAAGACTTTTACATGCAATTTCTCATTCAACGGCAAATCAGACTGTTCAAACCAAAGGGTTGCTTTATTATTCGGCGTCTCAACATGCGCATTGGTTGCATATGAGAATGATAGAAGGAGTAAGGTAACGATAAATACTGATGATTTCATCAGATAAGCTCGACCTAATTGAGGAAAAACCATATCAAAAATTCCCTGAAAGTTGGTGTTGTCACTTGGGCGTAACAATACACAGATAGTGTGCATAGTTTCTTATTGTATTAAAAACTAACCAATGTCTTTGTAATAGTCTGTAGTAGCGTGTTTCGCAATTACATTGTTGCGAGGCATATGTGACAAATCACCTATTTCATAATTTTTGATAAATCTTTACCCACTATGGTATGGATTGCATAAGAAAATTCTGCTCTTATGGAAAGGATTATTAACGACGTCATCGAGCGTGAGAGTCGACAAATAACCGTCCCAAAGAAGGACGACGACAGCCACACTCCCCCGAAACGTCTTTTGTGCTTGTAATATAAGGAGTTATACAATGCCGAAGGAAAATCAATATTCCCACATTTCTAGTAACGCTCGTCTTCGCAATACCACCGCGATGATCCTAGCGGGAGGTAAGGGAACACGGCTTAAAGAACTCACCTCAACTATTGCTAAACCAGCGGTCTCATTTGGCGGCAAATTCAAAATCATCGACTTTGCCTTATCAAACTGTATTAACTCTGGTATCCGCAAAGTTGGTGTACTCACTCAGTACATGGCTCAGGACCTAATTAGCCATATACAATCAGGTTGGCAATCGTCCTATTCTGCCTTAGGTGAAGGTGTCCATATCATTCCTGCGCAACAACGTGTTGGCGAAAACTGGTATCGAGGCACTGCGGACGCTATTTACCAAAACCTCGACCTGATAAAACGACACGATCAAACTGAGCGCATCTTGATTCTTGGTGGAGACCATATCTACAAGATGGACTACTCCCGAATGATCAACTTCCATGTGGAAAGCGGCGCTGATGTCACCGTGGCTTGTATTCAAAAACCCATCGAGCAAGCATCTGAATTTGGCGTAATGGGATTAAACGACGAAGGCGATATCATCAACTTTGTAGAGAAACCAGCAAACCCAACCCCTATGCCTAATGATGATTCTAAGGCTCTCATTTCAATGGGAATCTACATTTTTAACGTAGATGTTCTAGATGCTGAATTGCGTCAGGCTCTTACCTGTCCTGACTATAAGCACGATTTCGGACACAACATCATCCCTAGCCTTATCGGTCGCAGCAATCTCAAAGGCTATGTGTTTACAGAACGTGGTCACCCGGGCGCCAATGGCTATTGGCGAGATGTCGGTCATGTAGATGAATATTATGCTGCCACGATGGACTTACTCGCTCCGACACCAGAACTAGATATCTATGACAAGAGCTGGCCTATTATGACCAACCAAGTTCAGCGTCCTGGAGCTAAGTTTCTGTTTAATGACCCAAATCGTCGTGGATATGCCGTAGACTCAGTGGTTTGCGCCGGCGCAATTATCTCGGGTGCACAGGTTACACATACTTTGGTCTCTTCTGATGTTCGCATCGATGATTTTACCGAAATCACTGACAGCATTTTGCTGCCAAGTGCTTCGGTAGGACAAAACTGCAAGCTGAAGAAAGTGATTGTCGGCGAAAACTGTCACATTCCAAACAGTATGGAAATCGGCTTTGACGTCGAACTGGATAAGCAGCGCTTTACTGTTACTGACGAAGGCATCGTCCTCGTCACTCAGGACATGTTCCCGCTAAAAGAGGACAGCCCTCTCGTTTCCGAAGGTGAGAAAAACGCTCAAACCGCGTAACGGCTTCTCGCATTCCTCTATCAAAACGCCCTAGCTATTAGGGCGTTTTGTGTTTATTAGGTTATACGTTGCGTGAGTTCTTAATAGCTACGATCATCACAAGAAGTACAAAGTACAGTCCAAGAAGCGGAAATGCAGAACCGACAGGCAAAGTCGAAGCAACAAACGAGACCAACGCCGTACACAACCAACTGCCCGAAAAAACAATGGCGTTAGCGACTCCGGCAATATGCGGGAAAGGTAATAACGCCTTTCCCAGATATAACGGAAATAGCATTCCCAGAGAAACTATAATCACGGCAACTGGCAACAAGAACGCCAACAAATTCAACCCATAAATATATTGAAATGACATACCAATCACTAACGCGGCTAGCGACGCAGTGATTGCAACGTTGGTTTTCCGTTCAGCGGATACACTAAATAAAAAACGATTTGCCAAATTACCTAGCAACCAACATGCACCCAACGCTAATGCAATATTGCCATAAAATACCGGACTATAACCCAAACGAGATTGGATGATAAAAGGGCCGACGGTATTGAACGCTGGCAAAATACTGTAGAAAACACCACAAATGATGGCTGTACGTTGAAAGTTTCGATTAAAAACGATCTCGGTAAGATTGCTTTTAATTTGCTCCCCACGTAATGGCTGCACAATTTGCAATGTTTCACGAAAAAACAAGCAAAGAAAAACGCCTCCTAATGCGACCCAGATTGCCAGAGCGATAAAGACCGATTGCCAACCAAACATAGATTCTAAATGACCGCCTACAAACGGGGACAAGGTAATTCCCATCGCAAACGAAATCGTAATCCAGTTAACCGCTTTCAGATACTCTGCTCCATGATACATATCTTTGATCACTGCTCTGCCTCCAACACAAATCAGAGACACGGCTAGTCCTTCAACCAATCGAAGTACAATTAAGCTGTAGATGTTGGGAGAAATGATGGACAGGAGCAAGGCAGCAACCAGCAGGAAGACTCCTATAAGCATTGGTGTCTTGCGGCCGTATGCATCGACAATAAAACCAGCAACTAGCTGCCCAAGGCCAAACCCCAACATTGCTGACGTAAATGACCATTGAGTTACCGTTTCAGTAGCCGAAAACTCGGTTTTGATGGAAGGAAGAGATGGCACCACAATATCCACTACTATCCCACCTAGAGAGATGAGCAGGTACATAAGAATTGCGAGGTTATTTCTTTGCTGGTTAGTCATAGCAAGTAATAAAAGTATCAATTGGGCGGTATATCTACTCTTTTAATCCTAGTCCTCCTCAACGTCTAGATAACGAAAATTCACAACTAACTCAGCGTAACGTTAATCTCACCATAGCGTTTTATCGATTCAATCCAAGAGTTTACTTCGTTGTCGTCAGGCATTTCCGCATCGACATCATACGTTTTGCCAATTTCGGTCGCTTTTTCTTTGCCAAAATTATGATAAGGAAGCACCTCGACCTTTTGGATATTTGTCATAGACTTCGCATGCTGTGCTATTGCCGCAAAGTGGTCATCAGAAAGGTTGTAACCGGGGATCATGGGGCAACGTAGAATCACTGATGCGTTGATTTCGTTAAGCAGCTGAAGGTTGGTATCTACCAAGCGGCGGGTCATGCCCGTTAGCGTTTTATGAAGCTCATCTCCGGTGGCCTTGTAGTCAAATAAGAACAGATCGACATACGGCGCTATCATTCGATAATGTTCCGTTTTGGAAGCACCATTGGTTTCAACACACACATGCACATCATTAGCTTTGCACATTTTCGCCAACGCCAAACAAAATTCGAATTGCTTAAGCGCTTCCCCACCGGATAGTGTAATACCGCCGCCTGACTTGTCGAAATACACCTTGTCTTTAATGACCTCAGCAAAAACCTGTTCTACCGTCATCTCCTTCCCATAGATCTTGAGTGCATCTTGCATACAAGCATCAACGCATTGACCACAGGTTTGGCAAGCGTCAAAATCAACATTGTGGTTACCTTCAGCATCAAAACTATGTACATTGTTAGGACATACTTGCTCGCAGCGACGACAACCAACACATTTATCCGCATTGAACGCGAGCTGTTTCTGAGCGCTCAGTGATTCAGGATTGTGGCACCACACACATTTCATTTGACAACCTTTCATAAACACTGCCGTTCTAACACCTGGGCCGTCATTGACACTGAATTTCTGGATGTCGAATACCACACCTGTAGTTGATGATTGAGCGAAGGATGTTTGAGAAGTAGAGTCTTTGATGAGCATGTTTTGCCTCATAACTGTCGCAAGAAAAAAGGGCGAACCTAAACTACCGTGTTCGCCCAATCGGAGGTGTTTAGTCGTTAAGCGTGCGATTTAGAATTTCTAGCTGTACGTCTTTATCTAGGTTGACGAATTTGGCACTAAATCCACCCACACGAACCACAAGATTCGGGTATTTTTCGGGATTGTGATAAGCATCTTCAAGCTCACCTTTGCCAACTACGCTGACCATAATTTGTGGCCCGCCCTGTTCAAAGTAGCCATCCAGTAAAGCTTCAACGATCATGCGTTTGTTTTGGTACATGTTCTTACTGAACTTCATGTTTTGCACCGAACCCGCATGTATCTCGGCTTTCAATTTTGCCAGCGAGTTTAGCATCGCCGTTGGTCCGTTTTTATCAGCACCACTTTGCGGATTGTTGGCATTACTCATATAAACACCAGTATGACGGCCATCAGCCGACGCGCTGGTTGCACGTCCCCACTCAGTGTTCACTTGGTTATTGATGATGACTACCAAGTAGCTATCCATACCCACTTTTGCTGCGGAATCTTTAATGCCATTGCATATATACTCGTGCATTTCCACCGCGATATCATCGACATACGCATCATCATTACCAAACTTAGGTGCGTTGATCAGATCGTATTTCATACGGTCATAACCATCAAAATTGACGCGTAGTGCCTGAATAAGCTCGCTATAACTGTATTTTTTGTCCTCAAAGATGACTTTTTTGATTGCCGCTAAAGAATCGTAAGCGTTGGTGTTGCCGTACGTTTCGTTAGTACCACCCAACTTATATACGCCACCATCCAGTAGAGCTTTACTACGACCAATACAGTCATCCGTCAAAATACTGGTAAACAAGAAACCCACTTCCTGATTCATCACTTGATAAGAGAATGCTTGAGCCTTCGAGGTCAGTTCAATATAGAAGTCCAGCAGATCTTTGTAGTTCTTAATCACATCATCAAAACTTGTGACCTGCTCAGGTTGTAATAACGAGGTACCACCACTTTTGTTTTGACCGTCCCAAAAATCCGTGCCACCTGTAAGCGAAATGTTCAGAATTTTGAGGATGTTGATACATGTATTCGGAGTTCCAACACTTTTACCAGATAGCACAAACTCACCACAGCCGAATGGAACATAGTGTTGTGCATCTTGTTCGGAAATCTGCATCGAGTTCATTACGGCAGGTACGTTCACATCATCATTATAAAGAATCGGATAGGTCAGACCTTCGCCAATCGCTTCTAGGGCATCTTGGTAAACACTCTGATTCATCCCTTTGTAAATTCGAAGAGTAAACTGCGGCTCAGTATCTTTGTTCTCACGCACTGCCTGAATCGCAAGCTTGCAATATACATCTGCGGTTTCAGGATTGCGTCGACCAAGACCACCAACAACGACTCGACCATTAACCGTGGTTTTACGAGCTTCAATAAGGCGATAGTGTGATCGAATATAATTGATAGCTTGACGTTCAGTAATGCGCCCAGTCTCCAAGTCAGCTACCAGTAAATCACCTAAATAATCATCCATACGACCAAAGTTCACCACCCCAGAACATAAGCTATACAACCATGAGAGCTGGATACCTTGTAAGAATGTTTGTGGTTTATCATTGCGAATGGCATTGAGCGCATCGATCAAGTCATTCATTTGATGTTTGCGCGTTAGGTCAGTGGTGACTTCAAGCTCTTTCGCACACAGTTTGATATGGTGATCAATGACCTTCTCAACAATATCAAAGCAACCCAAGAAGGATTCATGCAGCGCAATGGCTTTTGTATCGTGACAAGCGTGAGCAGAATCGAGCTTGTCACCAATTAGGCGGCGCATACCGTCGATACCATTATCAATCAGCTTATTGTAATCAAGGTACATGCCGCTAAGGCGTGCTGTGGCAATAGCAGGATAGTTTACGTCAACAAACTTACCAAGCGTGGCTTCGGTTAATGTTTGGCGGAAGTAAATGGAGCGCATGTCTCTCTCTTTCCAGTAGTCCAACAATACGTCTACTCGGCTATGCTCTTCAGGAGAAAGTTCCGTTTTAAAGGCTTCAAGTTTGTCAAAATTACAGTAGTGACCCACGCCACCGACAGAAGTCACACTACCAAAACCAATAGGCAGAGCGTCTAGACGACCCACGACGATATCTTCCGATTCGATTTGGCGGAACAACACAGGATAGAGTTCAGACAAGCAAGCCACTTCTCGTTTATAAAGATTTTCTTCACTTTGATGGGCTCGCGTATAAGCTTCCATAATTTCAAGCTGCATTATTGCTGGCTTCTCGCATGGAATTTTCTTGTTTACGTCTACTTGGCTTGGATTATTTTCGATTTTGGATGACATGGTAGGGCTCCTCGTATCTTTATGAGATAACCATAAATCCACACCAAAAATATGTAAATACAAATATTGGTGATTTTGCCAAAAGAATGATCGAGATCATGCATCAAAAAATGTTACTAACCACTTTGTTTTGGAATGGGCTTTTCTGGTAACATCTTGAGTATTAACGGATGGTCTCTCGATACCTTTTACTAGATATGTGTTAACAGGTATCGGCTTAAGAGGCTTTGGTCAGCAATTTGTATAGTTGTAAATGAAGTAATGAAATACGTAGAAGTTTATCAAGCAATCAAGGCTGACATTATCAATGGCCTTTCTCCAGCTTGGTCTCAGCTCGAAGGTGAGCACGCACTATCAGATAAATTTGGTGTCAGTCGCCCAACGCTAAGAAAAGCGATTGAGAAGTTAAAGCAAGAGTCTTTTGTGCACTCTAGACAAGGTTCTGGTATTTTTGTCAATCCGCCAGAATTTTACCAAGACAACAATTTAACTAGTATTTCTGAGCGAATTAATAAAGACACTGACTTAAAAAACATCGTGCTAGAATTTAGTTCAGTCCTAGCAGATCAATCACTTGCAGATAAGTTTCGTTTAGAAGCTGGCGCTAATCTTCATCACTTCAAAAGAATGCGTATCATCAATGGTGAACCCGCTATTCTTGAAGAAACTTGGATGCCAAAGAGTTTATTTCCTGACTTCACAGAAGCTCACTGTGAGCACTCTGTTCTTACCTACGTGGAGCAAGTTACAGGGCATAACATAAGTCATGATGCAAAAACCATCTCCGGCAAGATGCTGAATGACAAAGAAGCATTCCTGCTAAGAGTCGAGCCCGGACACTTGTGCCTTTCTATCCAACATAATGTGTATCTCCTGCATTCAGTACTCGCGCAATACACCATTGAAACCTTGGCTTCAAACGAACTGACCACTGTATCAATACGCTGATTTATCAGTTATTTAAATCACCATATAGGCGGCTTTATCCTATTAAAACCGCCTGTGTTCTCTCCTCAACTACCCCACGCCTTTGGTTAAGACCCAGTCAAAAACCACCACTTGACTTAACAAATATTTTTGTGACTTTGGAAGTGCTTTGGTTTCCAATATTCGTTATCCACCTCACAGTTCACCACAAATCAATATACCCACACACAATATAATGATTTAGATCAATCTCTATCTACAAAACCATTACTAAGATTATTTTAAATTTGTAAATACATAAATTAAAAATCCCTACCAAGAAGAGATCTACATTATGATGAAAGAGATCCTAAACGCGCAGCTAATCAAGCTTGATTTGGCGGCAACCGACAAGGACGCGGTATTCAATGAATTAGCAGATGTGCTAGTCAATGCTGGCAAAGTATCTGACAAACAACAATTTGTGAAAGATGTCTGGGCACGCGAAGAAACCGGCAACACAGGTTTTGAAGATGGCATTGCACTGCCACATGCCAAGAGCGCCTCAGTTGTTTCGCCGGCGATTGCCGTTGGTATCAGCAAACAAGGCATCGAATACGGCGCGGAAGACGGACAACCTTCTAATATCTTCTTTATGATTGCTTCGCCTGAAAAAGCGAGCAACTTCCATGTCGAAGTCCTTGCGAAGTTATCTTCAAAGATAGTAGAGCCTACATTTTTAGAAAACCTACGAAGAGCGACATCTAATGAAGAGGCGCTTGCCTTATTAGTGGCAGACGACAAAGCATCGCAACCAACTGTCACCGCTACCAAAGGCTTTATTATTGGTGTGACGGGTTGTCCGGTAGGGGTTGCACACACTTACTTAGCAGCAGAGGGCATCGAAAATGCTGCCGCCGAAATGGGGTACGAGTGCAAAGTTGAAACAAACGGCTCTGTCGGTGTTAAAAACATCCCTACCGAAGAAGAAATTGCTCGTGCCGATGCCATTGTTGTGGCTTGCGATAAACAAGTTGATCTTAATCGCTTTAAAGGTAAGCGCGTTATTATCACTGGCGTCAAAAAAGCCATCAAAGATGCTGACAAGTTGATTGAACAAGCCCTTGCTGCCCCTCTCTATGCGGGTGATGGTAAGCCTAGCGCGAGCCAAGCGACAACGAGTCCTGGTGGCTCAGGTAAAGACCTATACAAGTACCTAATGAATGGCGTATCTCACATGATCCCATTTGTAGTCGTCGGCGGTATTTTGATTGCCATTTCCCTAGCTATCGGCGGAGAACCAACACCGGGCGGCCTTGCTATTCCTGAAGGCAGTTTGTGGAACAAGATCCTTGATGTCGGTGTGGTCGGCTTCACCCTAATGATTCCGGTTCTAGCCGGTTATATTGCTTACGCTATCGCGGACCGTCCAGGGCTTGCACCGGGCCTCATTGGTGGCTGGATTGCCAACAACGGTTCATTCTATGACGCTGATGCTGGTACAGGTTTTATTGGTGCAATCATTGCTGGTCTCTTGGTTGGTTACTTCGTGAAATGGATTGTCAGCTTCAATTACTCGAAGATGATTCAACCACTGGTCCCTATTATGATCGCGCCAATCGCTGGCTCGCTCTTTATTGCCGCCGTATTCATCTTCATCATCGGTGCCCCAATCGCGGGCATCATGGAAACCATGAACAACGTCCTAGCGAACTTATCAACCGGGAACGTAATCATCATTGGTTTGGTCATCGGTTTGATGCAAGGTTTCGATATGGGTGGTCCATTTGGTAAGGTGGCCTTCCTTTTCAGTGTTGGTCTGATTGCCGAAGGACAAACTCAGTTTATGGGTGCACAAGCAGCAGCCATTCCAGTTGCTCCATTAGGTATGGCATTAGCTGCATTCCTCGGTAGCCGCATGAAACTGTTCGAACGCGAAGAAGTCGAAAACGCAAAAGCAGCAACCGCTATGGGTATGGTCGGAATCTCCGAAGGCGCTATTCCGTTCGCTGCACGTGACCCATTTGCTGTAATCCCTGCGAACATGATTGGTTCAGCAGTAGCTTGTGTGCTTGGCTTTACCTTCGGTCTAACTTGTAACGTTGCACACGGTGGTCCAATCGTCGTTCTACTTGGTGCGTTCAACAAACCTGTTCTAGCATTGCTCGCAATGGCTATCGGTGTTGTCACTACGGCCGCTGTTGCGATTACGCTGAAGAAGATTCGCTATAACAAAGCGCAAAAAGAACAAGCGACACAGTTAGCGATGAGCTAAGTCGCTTGCATATTCGTAGTCTCAACTATAAGTAACCAGACGACGTCATAAGCCAGCAGTGAACTCTGCTGGCTTTTTAGTTTAGCCAAATACGCACAGGTCGGCTCACTACAATCATGACAGTCCGGCTTATCGTTTACACATTAAATAGAGTTTCGATTTGGGGGTTGCAGATACGCTTTTTCCACTAAGAAACGCGGCCTGTTCCTCATCTAGCCAAAAGGGTAAAGCTACGGGCCATGCAGTCACATCAATATGACGTTTTAGAGCTTCAATATCCGGCTTAGTTACTAAACTGGCATTTAGCGATTGGCATGTTTGCTTCGCTACTTCATAAGAGAAACGTTGCCAACGTTGGTTAGCTTTCCAGTTAGAAATGCGTGGACTCTCCGGATAGGTAGGAATAAAGAAAGTCTGTTCGCCAACTTGTTGTTGGGTCTCAATAACAACCTTTGGTTCGTTGTAACTCTTAAGGACTGATGTCACTTGACTACGATTCGCAGAGGTGAATACGTGCTGCCGGAGAAAAGTCTCTTTTTTAATCAGGCTTGAAATATAACGTCCAACCACCTTGGCATCGATATATTGAAAGTAAGGACCACTCAAGCATCGGTAGTACTCTCCGTCAAAAGATTGCACTAGGTTACTTTGCGTAGCAATTGCCACCTTTCGGTGAGTATCATCAACATGAAATGGATTAGAAGAGGCTCCGCATTGCACCCAATAAAAAGCAGGCTTTTCGTCAGGTTCATCATTTCCATACAGCCCCTGACCAATAGGACAGTCCGGTGATAGAAGCGGCAAAAATGATGAGTATCGCGTTGTATCACAACGCTCTTGTACGTACTCGGTAGCCGCACTTTCATGTTCAAGCGCTAACAGTGGAAAGCTATTGATAAGTAAGACGGTTAGAGCGAACCGTTTGTAGTGTGAAGCAAGCAAAGTGTACATTCCCAAAGCGAGTTCCTTTACAGCACTTCTGGAACGATCATGACCTCTCGCTCTAGCGTTTCATCAATGCATTCGTTTAGCCATTGGATTCGTGCTTGTAGCTGTTTACATTGAAGCTTAGCGGAAGAAGCTTTCTGCCTGTCGTGAGCAACATTTTCTAGATAAAGCAGAATGTTGTTCAGCGCTTGTTGAGTTTGGTGCAAACCACTGAGCAAATGTGAATGTATGACATCACTAGAATCCATACTTCCGCTTGCCATCAATTTTGCGCACAGCTCATCTCGTGTTGCAGGAAATGCTAGCTTTCGCCCGAGCCAATTGGCAAGTACCTCTCTCCCCTCTTTTTCAACTATATATTGTCGTTCTGTTGGCTGATAGCTGTACTCGGTCGTACTCATACTAATCCAACCATACGAGGTCATTCGTTTTAGTTCGGTATATACCTGTTGAGAGTTAACTTGCCAGTATGGTAACGCATTAATAGTTCGAACTAATGTCGCACCATTCATCGCTTTTGTACTAAGGTGAGTCAATAAAATGTATTTGAGTGCCATATTCGCCAGATGATTCAAGGAGTTGGTTTAAGATTCTCTAGAGCTAAGTTCAAAACCTTCTCTATTCATCATCTAAGGCAACATTTATTTTTTTATCTGTTTCGTATTGATTCAGTGCGTACACAGACCAAATAACCGCAGGTATCCAACCAATTAAAGTTATTTGCAGAATCAAACAGATCACCCCCGCTACAGGTTTTCCGATTGTGAAAAATTGCAACCATGGAATAAGAATCGCTATTAATAGTCTCATTAGTGTTTCTCTATTGACCAAAAAGTTGGTCATCTACCATTGAAAATATTGCACTAGTATATCTTTCACTCGAAAACATTGATGTCCGATTATTCTTGCTTTGTTTCCTTCATTCTTAATAGGTTGGCATCTATTAGAATCCGCGAACTCGGCCAATGCGCCAATTAATTACGGCAACCTAAAAACAAAGCCAGAAGAAATCAGGCGATCTCCTCTGGCAGCTCATTTAGAACTTAAACCCTACGGTAAAACCAAATTGGGCGTTCTCTTTCACTGGGGTTCGCACTTCTTGGTTTCCGGTCATATAAAAACTTTGTACTCTTGCATCTGCATAAATACCCACAGGCGTGGTTAGCCTTAACCCTGCGGCAGACGTCAGATAATTTCCTGAAAAATTGCCACTATACGCACCAATGTTGTCTTGATTTCCGCTGTGGATGACGGCTAATGGCCCCGTGTTGTATGACTCAATAGAGCCACTTACGTGTGCGCCGCCAAAAGCCGCATACGGCTTTAAACCCCAGCCGTCCGCGATATTAAAAGCATAGCCGACTTCGCCTTCAATTCGCGCATCGTATCCATCAGTTTTGCCACCATACAGCGCATCAGAGGAGTAGTGATTGTTCTCACCATCGAATCTCATTAATGAACCATTAACTGAGAAAATCCGATTAAAATCATAACCAACCTCTATTTTAGGCTGTGCCTTTAATGTCCCTACCCCATCCACTTTCATCCCTGTTGTTGCTCCGGCTCCGATACGAAAACCAACATAGTCATTGCTTGCCTGAGCCATGCTCGAGAAACCCGTTACCAGTGCAACTAACAGTACTTTTTTCATTTACTACCTCTGTCTTTAGAAATGACGCGCAAATAGCGCAGGTTACAACCGCCTAACCCCGCAAAAAAGCGGGGGAAGAAGGAGGAAGAGGTATGTACTACCTTGAAGCTAAGACAGGTAGTTTAATCTCGTCGACTGGGCAATCATGGGCTAGCGTTTGGTCGCGCTTGGCAACACGCTCCAATGCAGCTTGTTCCCAACCTTGAATCCGCTTAGTGGCTTCGCCGTGTATAGGAGCAATACCCGTGTCATACACTTCAATAAACACATCGTTATTCTTAATCTTTGAATAGCAGGTGTGTTGGTCACCATAAGGACAGTTTGAAATCACAACATACAGGTCTTTTTCTGCGTACCACTCAATCGCCGTTCCATCTTTCACAGGTGGGGTTGGACACATTCGAGCTCGCGTAATTCTGTTCTCATCTTGGGTAAAGCGATTGCCTTGAAAGATATTCCAATCATTACGGTCCGAGAAAAATTGAATCGCTTCCTGACGCAAGGTGTCATCTTTAATGTTAGCAATGGCAGGAATTCGCCCAAAGCCATGAATAAAGTTCTCATGACAAGAGTTACGCACGTTTTCTTTACCTTGTGCCAATCCAATCAACTCAGGAGAACAATGCGCTGCTAACCAAATATGCGAGAAACCTTCTGGTAATTCGTCATATGGGAACTCATCTTCCACCAGCGTCGCCATCTTTTCGAAATGACGGCTTTGAGACCAAATACCGGAATAGAGTCTTTGGTTAAGCCCTTCAACAGCTGTAGAGCTTAAATGACAGCTGTATTGCTCTAAGTCTGGGGTTACCATCAGCACGTCCATAATCTGAGTACGACCATTGTTACCTTTTGCGTTCGGACGCTGCTCAATACGAATAACCTGACCTTTTTTCACTAAGAAGGCATTACCGGTTTCTGCTTCAAGTACGTCCGTGTAAACCAATTGACGTTTTTTACCAGACTTAGTCGCTCTCACTTTTTGGTAGAAGTCCAAGTCTGGGCTGATTGCTCTCGCAAACGTCTCTACTGGATCAACATCAGAGTTATAACTAGAGTCGAAGTTTTCTACTTGATTTACATGTTTATGGCACATAAGTATTTACCTATGATTGCAACATCCATGTAGGCTACGGCCGAGGGTTCCTGGCTCGACTTCAGAAATTTAGTAAGCGTCCTTGCTCAGTTTTTGTCCTTTAGAAGATTGATGTCTGTTACTTACTATTGCGCTTTGAAGATTTAAACAACGTCTTAATCTTGCGCTTTATCAAGCCTACGAGAGGCTTTCCTAGAATGGCGATGGAGCCAAATAAAATGACTTCATTAATGGCAAACCCAATGCCGACTATCGATACCGTTTGTTCTGCTGACCAACTCATTGAAGCACCTAGCGCTCCAAGTCCTGCTGGCACAGCAAACATTCCTATGTTGGTAATAATGAAGGCAACCAGCGCCACCTTCTTTATCGGAGTATCAACCAACATTGTTAGATTTGAGTCTGGTTGATTCGACATAAAGACCCCTCTCTATTTAATCGAGTTATCTTTGGTCGCAATGCGTTGGTAGATTCGTTCTTCCCAACCACCGATATCTCCCAAGTGTTTGGTTTCCGGTTGAATTCCCGTGTCATAAACGCTCACATACACTGGGTTTGGACGGGCCTCTGGGTAAGGCAATGCTTGGTCTGCATAAGGACAATTACTTACCACTACATAAATGTCTTTTTCAGCATAGAACTCACAGCCGACACCATCATCAACCGTCGGTGTAGGGGCTAAGACACAGCGCGTAATACCATTGTCGTCTTGAGTGAATTTATTCGGTTGGAACATGTTCACATCATTTCGGTCAGCAAACGTCTGTACCACTTGACGTCGTAGCGTTTCATTTTCAATAGCTGCAATTGCCGGGACTCGGTTGAAGCCTTGAATAAAGTTCTCTTGGCAGCTGTTCACGTTGCCTTCTTCGCCATAACACATATGTAGCCATTCAGGGCAGCAATGCGCTGCAAAGAAGATGTGACTAAAATCTTCATCCATTTTTTCGTATGGAAACTCATCTTCAACCAAGGTTACGATTTTCTCCATATAACGGCTTTGTGACCAAACTGCGCTGTACAACCTTTGATTCAGACCTTCTACCGCGCTGGTATTTAGGTGGTCACCATATTGTTCAAGATCTGGAGTGACAAAATGAACGTCAATGATTTGAGTGCGATTATTGTGTAGGCTTGGACGCTGTTCAAAACGAATGACCTGACCTGCTTTCACCAAAAATGCATTACCCGTGTGAGGTAACAACACATCATCATAGACATGCTGGCGTGTGCCATTGGCTTTAGTGCCACGAACGTCTTCATAGAAAGCGACGTTTGGTGAGACTTTACGCTCATAGGTTTTTACTGGGTCAATGTCTTCGTTGTATACAGATTTGATGTCAGTTGTCATGGTCTTTACCTTCTCTAACTATAATAAAGCGCGTCCGTTCAACTATGTATTGTCAAAACGTTGTTGCCGTTTCCCCCTCTGACAACGCTTATATTAGTCATTTTTTCTGAAATACAAATTCAGTAAACCTTAAGAATAATTGACAGAACAAAACAAAAACCTTAGCAGCTACCCGGAGTTGCAAAGCTCATGAATTCACCTAACATTAAGTGTTATCTACAAGATGAAGAACTTAGGTGTAAGTTTTACTGACATGTTAACTGTTAATCTGCTCCAACTTCAGGCATTCGTTCTCGCTGCGGAAACCGGCTCTTTTTCTGCCGCAGCTAGGAAAATGAAAAAAACTCATTCAGCAATAAGCATGACCATCTCCAATTTAGAGTTAGATGTTAATCAAGCGTTGTTTGATCGTGCCACGCGAAACCCCACCTTGACGGCAGCTGGAGAAGTTCTTCTAAAAGAGGCCAAACTTGTCTTAGCACAATGTGAAAATTTTGAGCGCTTGGCTAATGAACTTGACCCAGAAGAAGAAACGGAATTTACCTTGGCGCTGGATAGTGTTTACAGCGTTCCGATGGAAAAAGAGATTCTGACGTTGCTCGCCGACAAATTTCCAAAGCTTAAACTTAAACTGGTCGAGAAGCCTTCCTCCGGAGTTATTGCATCAGTAGTAAAAGGTGAGGCTAACATTGGTTTCACTCTGCTAGAGCAGCCTATTTTTAGCAATCTAGGATCCATCGCTCTACCTTCAGCGGAGCTACTATACGTGGCTAGTCCCGAGCACCCACTAGCCAAGCTGGAAAAGGTGACACTCGTGGACTTACAACGTCACAGGCAAGCCTATCTTTCCCACGACGTCAACGTTAAGGATACCAGCATCTCAGCCAACGTCTGGGAGTGTGAGTCTATATCAGCGGCCAAGACAGCTATCGCCTATGGAACTTGCTGGGGTATGGCGGTTGAACCCTTTATTAGACCGCAAATTACTTCAGGGAAGCTCGTAAAACTCAATGTTGAGTCATCGCTGAAAAAGAGTATTCCTGCGGCTTTGATATGGAAAATTGGTGATGAGTCAGGGCGGGTTCACAACGCAATTCGCGCTTTGTATACCGAGCAGAAGCTGGACTAAAAGACCAGTAACTTTCTCGTCATATATTATAATTGAACGATTGTTCAAAACATTTGCGATACTAATAAAAACGAGTTAGGATTTTTCTATCAAGTCGGATTCTGATGAAGCAAATAAGCTTCCATTCAATGCATTAGGAGATGCTATGAGTAACGAATATATCCCACCTAAAGTTTGGACTCACGACAGTGAAAGCGGCGGCCAATGGGCTAGCATTAACAGGCCGGATTCTGGAGCACGCCATGAACAAGCGCTGCCTGTTGGAGAGCATGCTTTACAGCTTTACTCTCTCGCTACACCAAATGGGCAGAAGGTTACCATCATGCTAGAAGAGCTGCTTGCTCTGGGTAAATCTGACGCTGAATACGACGCTTACTTAATCAACATTGGCGAAGGCGATCAATTTGGTTCTGGCTTTGTAGACGTTAACCCAAACTCAAAGATCCCTGCATTGCTAGATCGTTCCGGTGACACACCTGTACGAGTATTTGAATCGGGAAACATCCTACTCTATTTAGCAGAGAAGTTCGGTGCTTTACTGCCGAGCGATCCTGCTAAGCGCGTTGAAGCGATGAACTGGTTATTCTGGCTTCAAGGCTCTGCCCCTTATCTTGGCGGCGGTTTCGGCCACTTCTACGCTTACGCACCAGAAAAGTTCGAATACCCAATTAACCGTTTCACTATGGAAACAAAACGCCAGTTACATTTATTGGACGCTAGACTCGCTGAGAATCAATACCTTAGTGGCGACGAATACAGCATTGCTGATATCGCAACTTGGCCTTGGTATGGCAATCTAGTGATTAACAACCAATACAATGCCGCTGAGTTTTTAGACGTAGAAAGCTATCCAAACCTCATTCGCTGGGCTAAAGACATCGCAGCACGACCAGCCGTTCAACGTGGCCGCATTGTTAACCGCTCTTGGGGCGAAGAATGGGAAACACTCACTGAGCGCCATAGCGCTGCTGATATTGATGCAGTATTGGCGAAGCAGCCTAAGTAAATATTAAGTCGTTGCCATTAGCTTTTTGTTGCTAGTGGCAACCTTAACAAAAACCGCTCAAATCATATTTATAGCGTCATGTGCCAACGACAATGCCAACTCCATACAAAAATGCCGCCATGCCCAAAGACAAGGTAATGATCTTGTAACGTCCAGCTTTGCGCCGAATACATGTAGACGATACGAAATACAACGAATAGTAAGTAGCAATACTTAGAGCAGAAGCAAAAAACAAGGCAAAAAGCCAAGTTCCCCCCTCATAATCTAGTGCTTTCTTAAGGATAGATAGAGCGATTAAAAAGGATACAAACAGAGTTCTGAACCATGACAATGTCGTGCGTTCAACTTGTAACCCTGCGCCACTTTTTAACGTAGCTTCATTGGATGAATGAATCACTATAGATGCTACTCAGTAAAACAACGATAACTAACACCATTAAGACGGGAATGATTTTTATGGCATTTGAATAACTAAGATTCGAGTTAAGCCGCATTGCTATCTCATTTCCTCGCCAATTAGAGTAAGCAAAGATCGAGCAGATGATTGATACAGCAAGCAGTGCGATACAAATCAATGGCTTATAAAACTCATCGTTGAGACTATTAGCCAACTGGTCAACGGCTATAGCGGCTGTAAAAAAACCTAACGCTGTACGAATCCACGCTAAAAAGGTTCTTTCATTTGCCAAAGTAAATCTATAGTCAGGGTCATTACCCTGCTTTCTCCAAGACATAATAAGCCCCCTAAAAAGCGGGAATGAACCCGCTTGATAGTTACTTTAATTCTAGACTGGTTTAAGCATTTGCATATCTTCCGAGCTCACTGGAAGATAGCGTGCATTGTGTAAACGATAGGATGACCAATATCCCATCCAGCGAGGATCAGATAAAAGCAAATCTTTCGCTTGCGCGACAATAGACTCTTTATGAATTAGATAATCACTCGAGTCCAATAGGTTTGTTTGATCATCACGATCTAGATGGTGCAGTTCTTCGAAACCTGTAGTGGCATTGTAGCCATAGAAGTATTTCTTATCCTCAATATCCACCTGAAAGCCAAATCCATAATTACAGCCAACATGAACTCCAGTCTGATAAACTTGCGTCAGAGGCCGACGCTCTTCTCCTTGAATCACTTTGGATAGGTTATCACCTTCCATCTGCGGTGGTATTTCAATACCCGCAAAACCTAGAATGGTTGGTGCTATATCAATCGCTGAAACAGCAACCTTACTCACGGTTTCAACAACTCTTTCGCTCTTAGGTGGCTTAATCATTAATGGAATACGAAAGATGTCGGGTTGGAAATAGGAACCTTTATCCGCCATAGCCATACGACCATTCATATCACCATGATCGGCGGAAAACACTATCGCCGTATCGTCCCACAATCCTTCCTGCTTTAAAAACTGAATCAAATGACCGATTGCATGATCAACCACTTCAACTTGGAGCAAGTGACAAGCAATGTAATCAGAGACCATATCTTCGTCATACATACCCCAATACTGTTGATAGAGTGCATATATCGGGTTGTCAGGCTCTACTAGATCAAAACTATCAGGAAGCGTAATGGCTTCTTTTATCTCCTGATAACGTTGCTCTAAACCACTAGGGACAGAGTAGGGTTGATGAGGGTCAAAAAACTCTAACTGACTAAAAATAGGTTTATTTGGAGCTTGGATTCGCGACGCTTTTATTTGGTCAATAGCCAACTTTGCAAGAAAAACCGAGTAATGTGCATCTAACGGGAAATCTGAGCCATCTTGTTGTTCAATCCAACCACCAAAAGAGTTCGCGGGGGACATCTTATCTATTTGTAAACCTCTAAGCTCTTTTCGATATTGTGGAAGTTGAACCCCTTGTGCGGCAAGATAAGTAAGGTAACGATCATCATCTTCTACGGGTGGCCCCCATCGATCCCAGGCATGGACGTTTTCACCAAAAGTACGCACGAATTTTTCAACGCCAACATGGCACTTACCGGAGTGCTTAAGCGAATACCCGATCCGCTTCAAATAGTCTTGGAAAATAATATCATCCAACTCCAAATCTACTTTCATCCCTACAGGTGTTCTTTCACCATTAGATAAGTACGGCGGATGCATTCCTGTAAAAATCGCAGCCCGCGCTGGTCCACACAACGGGCTAGGAGTGAATGCCGAACTGAAAGCAGTACCTCCGTCAGCAATGGCATTGATATTTGGAGTCTTAATTACCTTGGATAGAGGACGGTCTGGGTGATAACAGTCCGCTGAAATCATATCCACGGTAATGAAAATTATGTTCGGCTTTTTCTGTTCATTTCTATAGAACATGCCTTTTCTTTCTTTTGGGTTTAAGAAGTCAGAAATCATCGAGGCCTCAAATATTTACAAAAGTGATAGAGCTCTACTATTCGCGCCTTATCACAGACTACTGATTCCTAAAATTAGAGGAAGTTGCTACTATAAACCATAGTAAAAATCCCTCTTGAATGTAAAAAACGAAACTATGAAAAATCAACCATTGCTCATCGAACAATCGGCTGACTCTTGCGGTATCACCTTACGCTCAATGTGGGATGTGCAAGCCGATGCTAACTACCATATCAAATGGCCTAGAGACCGTGTACTGCCTATGCTCCCTAATGCAATCGTTGCCGTTTACACCATTCAAGGAAGTGGTTGCATTCAGCTAATTAGTGGGAAAGTTCTTACGGTATCTGCTCCAAGTGTGACATTCATAGACAGTCGAAATATAGATAGCTACTGGACAAATGGAATCGTCTGGAATCTCAATTGGTTTGAGTTTTTGATGCAAGGAGTTACCCCTATTCCATTTGAAGAGCCGATTCCGTTAAAAAACGACGCATACCCAGAAATTTTGAGCGAAGTGAAACTACTGATTGCTTCAAAGTCACCAATCAAACTTAATGCAGCTGTCGCGGGATTTGGATTTGTGTTTTACAAGTGGTTAACCCTAATCGACCAATCAAAGCGCATGAGTAGTCAGGAGAAAACTGTTACCGATATCGTCGCTAAAATGAGTGAAAATATCGGACAGAACATTTCGATAAAACAATTCGCTCAAGAGTCGGGCTATACTGAGCAGTATTTAAGAAAACTCTTTTTGAAATATCTGAGCGTTACCCCCAAACAGTATTACTTAAAACTAAAATTGGATGCCAGTATGATGATGCTCAAGCGCCAAGGCACCAATGTAAAGAGAGTAGCCTTTGAGTTAGGTTTCAACGATAGCTTTCACTTTAGCAGAGCATTCAAAAAAGAATTTGGCGTCTGTCCATCAAGTGTTAATGAAACCTAGGTGTTAGCCATTGCCTAAAACGAAAAATCGTTACATTGCGACTAATTAATCAAAAAAGCCGCAAACATATCTATGTTTGCGGCTTTCTATTTAGTTTGTAGAATAGCGAATTATCTCTATTACTATTTTGCTACACTCACAACTTGAGGCTTGTTAGCTAAGCTTTGCGAATATATCAATGCGCCAACAGCAACAATAAACAATCCACACACTAAGAAATAATATGAGTGTTCATTTGGTACTAAGAAAAAGGCAGAAATTACACCACCAAAAATCAGTGTTAATCGGCCTAAAATACGGCTCTGCATAATATCTGATTCTTCCATACCCACAGGTGAAACAATTGGCGTCTTTTGATTAATAAAGAACTGCTCTACCGCTTGTTTACGTTCTCCAACTGGTGCTTTGTAGAACAAACCTGTACAGAAGAAGAAACCCACCGTGATAACTAAATGCATAAACTGAGTGATAACTACGCCTAAGTCACCCAACTCTCGACCTGTCAACGATACACCAATTGTCTCAGACACCCATTGTGCATTGAAAACGTTGTTACTGATCAGGCTCACTACAAACCCGAAGCAAACTGTCGCCCAACCTGCCCAGTCAGGTACTCGCTTAATGAACATGCCTAAAGTTTGTGGAATCATCATAGGAATGTTCACCAACCCTGCAAAAATAATCATCATCGAGAATAAACTGATGCCACGTAATTCATTTAAAAATAGAGCAAAACCAATTACGATTAATCCCATGACACCGGTTGCAATGCGACTAGCTCTGAGCTCTTCAACTTCAGTCGCATCTTTGTTAATCATCGGCTTATAGATAGATTTCACAAATGATGCGGCAACAAAGTTAATTCTTGAGTCTAAAGTAGACATTGTCGCAGCAAACATTGCTGACACCACTAAACCAACCATCCCAGCAGGAAGTAACATTTGAACAGCAGAAAGATATGCAGCCTGGTTCGCTTTCCCACCTAATTGCGGATACAAAGAAGTAAGATCGATACCGGCACTTGCAGACCACATTGGAGGTATGAACCACATGATACTACCAAATGCGAATAGTAATGCTGTAAGGTAGGCTGCTTTGCGAGCTTGAGCGGAGTCCTTAACACACAAGAATCGAACCGATTGACCAATATTATTCATATCGATAACACGTTGGATGAAAATCGCGCCAATCCACAACAAGAATATCTCTTGGTAATGAATGCCGTTACCCGTCCATAACGTGGTGCCTTGCCAATGGTCAGTAATTTCCGTGATGCTATCTACATTGTTCATTACCGCTATAAAAGTCACGACACTGATTGCAACGATCAATAGTGCTTGAAGGAAGTCACTAGATACAACCGCCCATGCGCCACCAGTGATGGTCATAAACACGACAGCCGCTCCAGTAATAACAATTGCTAGTTGAATGTTGATGCCAATAACTGCTGAGATAAAGATAGATACCGCATAAAGCGTGATGGCACCGCCCATAAGACCAGTAATCATATAGATAAAGGTGTAAAAGCGCTCCGTTTTAGCTCCATAACGTTGACGAATCGCCTCCATCGGGGTGATAACATTTAACTGCCTGAATCTGGGTGCAAAAATACGCGCGCACACCAAATAACCAACTATGTTAAATATAAAAATCCAAACGACTGCAAAGCCATCAATATAAGCTTTACCTGCTGCGCCCGTGAAGGTCCATGCACTAAACGTTGTCATAAACGCACTAGACCCGGCCATCCACCAAACCATCTTACCGCCCCCACGGAAGTAGTCGCTGGTATTTGCCACTTGCTTTCGGAATACAAACCCGAGTAACACCATAAATAAGAAATAAAAAACTATTGCACTTATATCGTATCCTGAAATCATTATTGTATCCTTACCAGAAGTAGCGTTGATGCCCACAAATTCGCATCAGGGCTTCGAGATAATAGTAATCACCATAAGGCAACATATTGTTTGCCATATCTTTAGCGACGAAAGAAGCACCTTGAGACAGCAAACCATGAGCCGATTCATCTGCTGTTAAATCACATTGTTCAATGAGGCCTTGTACTAGGTGCATACCCCATTGCTCATAGAAATCCTTTTCTTGCTCGTCTTCACATAAGCTTGCAATCAAGAGAAACCCTGCAGCAGTTATTGCACCTGCTGAGCTGTCTTTGTACGGATGCTCATCGGAAGGTAATCGATAATCCCATACCGGAACCGCATCATCTTGCAAATATGGCATGACAAATTGCGCCAGTTTTTTGGCTAAATCTAAGAAGGATTTATCGCCTGTATATAAATAGGTTTGTGCAAACCCATGAATGGCCCAAGACTGTCCTCTCGCCCAACAAGAATCATCCGCATATCCTTGAAAAGTCTCACCTTTGATGGGCTTTTGTGTAAGAGGGTCAAAGTTAAAAGTATGAAAAGTCGAATAGTCATCACGAACAATATGTTTAGCCATCGTTCTCGAGTGATTGATCGCAGCATCTCGCAATACGTCGCTTTTCGTTTGATTGGCGGCCCAGAAAAGTAATGCGGTGTTTTGTAACGAATCAATGATCGTTTTGCCTTGTGTTTTCTCAGGCCCAAGCACATGAGTTTCATTCCAAGCTACGATATATTGACCTAGTCGACGGTATCGCTGATAGAGACTATGCGCAGCCTCAATAGCCATTGATTTATACTCTTCATCTTCAGTGAGGACGTATCCAGCCACACAGCTGAGTGAATATTGAAAGCCGAGATCATGGTCATGCCAATTGGGGTTTACTAAAAGCTCTTTAAAGTACGGTTTGCGCATATGAGCGCTATTTTTGAAGGTACTATCGCCCGTAATTTGATAGCAAAGCCAAAGTTGCCCTGTCCAAAAAGAGGAAACCCAGTCAGACGGACCGCAGTATTTCCACGTGCCATCTTCATTACCTATCTTGGGATTGTTAATGCCTATTCTGGATATATTACGCTTCACGGAGGACATTGCTGCTTGCAGCTGTCCATTAAAATCATTTCTTTTATACCTTTGTGTAGGATATGCGTGTTCTATCATTGCCACTCTTTCCAGGTTGCTTGTTTTATTCATAGAATTGATATTTACAGCCAGTGTATTAAGAGTGGTAATGAACATTCAATGTTAAAAACAATCTAAAAATGAAAAAAAAGAAACTACTTCGGTAATTTTCCTTATTTGGTTTTTATTTTGTGAAAAACGTCACAAAGCCATTAATTGAGAGAGATCACGCTTATAAAACAATATCACCAATAGTTTCGTTTTATTCATTCATCATTAAATTTCTTCATTCTAATAAAAAAAACAATCCCTTAATTTCTAAAAAAGACATCTTTATCAACAAAAAATAAAACAAGGGAATTACCGTGAAGTATTTGAAGATTAACACCCCACTTTTGGTGTCCTCACTCACACTTATATTCAGCCACAATAGCTTGGCCCAAGACGTAGACTTTTCTAGTTACTTTCGCGCAGGTGCAGGATCCAGCTCTAGCAGTGGTGCAATGGTTTCATATAACAAACAGAAAGTTGGGCGTTTAGGTAACGAGGATGATATTTACCTTGGTCTCGGCCTTGGCACGCAGTTAATGAAGAGCGAGCAACACGATGTGTATTTCCAAACTCGTATGGTCTACAAATCTGATGGTGCAAATGACTGGGAATCAATTAACGACTCAGACACTGACATTATGTTTAAAGAGGTCAATGTCGCAGTTAAAGGACTCATTACGGCGTTACCCGATACCACCGTATGGGCAGGTAAACGCTACAACCAACGCCACGACAACCATATTATCGACACTTATTACTGGAACGTTTCTGGTACGGGCGGCGGCATTGATTATATCCCCTTGGGGGATGGATTATTGTCTGTTTCTGCTATTCGTTCTGACCGTAAAAGCCAAAATTTCGATGATCCAGGTACCGTCAACAACAAACTGAACGTCAACATTCTTGATGCTCGTTATAAAGGTATCAATCTTTGGGATATGGCCGAGCTCGAAGTTGGCCTTGATTATGGCATGCCAAACGAATCTGACGAGTTCACTTTACAGACCCAGAACGGTTTGATGGCCACAGGCTTGATGACCAGTGGAGGTAAATGGGGGAAAAACAATACGGTATTCCAATACGGTACTAATGGCTTTTCCAAAGCACTATTCAACGATCACGCCGGTAAAAACTACTATGCTGAAGTTCAAAAAGACGCATCGGCTTATCGTGTCATGAACTACGGTCTGCTAAACATTAGCGACAGTGTCGTCATTGCCCACTCACTCTACTACACCTCTTCAATCAATGATATTGAACGAGACCAAACCACAACTCAAAAGACGTTCTCCGCTGTTGCTCGCCCAGAATACCGTTGGGATGATTTTAACAAAACCATAATGGAAATTGGTTATTTCGATGCAACAACCGCGCAAGGTGAAGACCAAGCAGGTAGTAAAATTACCTTAGCTCAAGCTTGGGCACCGTCAAAGAGCTTTTGGGCTCGCCCTGAGCTTCGTGTGTTCGCCACTTATTTCCACGATTATGAGAACCAAAATGCCTTTGGCACTGGTAATGACACTGAGTTCCAAGTCGGCATTCAGGTTGAAGGATGGTTTAAATAACCTTCAGCGCCAGCTGTTACGAGCTGGCGCTATCCACATTGCTATTTATAGACGTTAGAGGCTACTTCATGCAATCTCCCCATTCTTTTCACGTTATGGCTAAACCAACCGGATCACTGTGCAATATTCAATGTGATTACTGTTATTTCTTGGATAGAGAAAAAGAACTCACGCAGCCGTCTTCGAAACTGATGTCTGATGAAACATTGGAGCGTTATATCCAGTCTTACATAGAAGCGCAGCCAAATGATCAAGTGGTATTTAGTTGGCAAGGTGGAGAGCCGACATTGTTGGGGTTAGCCTATTTCGAAAAAATAATTACATTACAAAAGCGCCATAATCCTTTAGGAAAAACCATCCATAACGACTTACAAACAAACGGAATCCTACTCAATAAGCAGTGGTGTAAATTCCTTAAAACTCATCGTTTTTTTGTCGGGTTAAGTATTGATGGCCCAAGCGTTATTCATGACTACTACCGTCACAGTCGAGGTGGGCGCCCAACTTTGGAAAAAGTAAAAACAGCCGCTCAGTTATTGCATAAGTACAACATTCCTTTCGCTACACTCACATGCGTCACAAGTCACAGCGCCTGCCATGCCATAGATATTTATCAATTTCTTCGTGATGAGATTAAGTCACGACAAATGCAGTTCATCCCTATAGTTGACCCAGAAGAAATCGAACAAAGCCGTCAATATATCATCACAACAAAACCAACCTACTCTATCACTCCATCATCTTGGGGCACTTTTATGAAAGAGATATTTGATGAGTGGTACAGTCGAGATATTGGTCGTATTTATGTGCCATTTTTTGAGGATTGCATGGCTGTTTTGCTCGGACAACCTAGCTCTTCTTGTATTACAAGTGCAGAGTGTGGCCGAGCGTTGGCTATCATGCAAGATGGTTCGGTGTATAGCTGCGATCATTACATCCAAACCAAACACCAACTTGGCAGTATCAAGCAGCTTTCTCTGGCAGAGATGGCAAGCTCAGCACGCCAAGTAGAGTTCGGAAAATCCAAGAAAAGCACTCTCCCACCAGCTTGCAAACAGTGTCCATACCTTCGTTATTGCAATGGCGGCTGCCCGAAAGATCGCATTGCACCTTCACAAGATGAATCTCCACAAAACTACCTTTGCTCCGGTTTGCATGCTTTCTACAACCATGCCATTCCACAACTAAAACAGCTGGCGACAAAGCTGTATAACCATTAATAAGGGATCATTATGAAACAAAAGGTTATATTACTTTCTTCAATGTTATTACTCGCTGCATGTAAGGATTTAAACAGTCCATATTGGATTGATTTTGTTGCTAGTCGGGATAACGAGACTGGTTTACTAGACACATCAAACACTCTGGCTCCAGAGCGTGTTTTGAATGACTACTCGTATGCTGGGTACTTACGAAGTGATACTCCTCTTCCCACGCAAACACCAACGCTTAGTAATTCAATCTACAAGGTGACAAACGTTCAAAATTACGGTGCAAACCCTAATGACGGAGTGAGTGATAAGCAAGCCATAAAAAACGCCATCGCGGCTATCAAAGAAAGTCGTCAACTTGCAGCAGGTTCATCCGAAACCATCGACGTTCTCTATTTCCCTAGCGGTACTTACATTATTAATGATGCTACTGATGATGCGTCAATTGATCCGGAGAGTCTTGATGACATCAAGAATAAACAACCTATTTTTATCGACCTTGATCGGATCGTCATTTTGGGAGACGGTGTAGGTATAACGACCCTAAAAATGGAAACTAACCTAAAGCCAGAGAATCCATCGAAAAAATGGACCACTCCTCATATGCTTCAAGTGGGAGCACGCAGCTCAGATATCTATAGCAGCGCGGACGTAGTGCTTACATCCACTATCCCAGGCGGTTCAACCAACTCACTTACCGTAGATAATGCACAAGACTTTATGGTAGGAGATAGTGTTGAGCTAAAGAGTCTCATAAAGCGCAGTAATGCGATTGAAAGTGCTATTAGTCCATACCTTATAGAGTACAAAGCTTCTTCTCCTGCTACACCAGTATGGAGTAACCTGCTAAAAGGCTTAGACAAACGCGAGAAACACACAATTCGCAACATTGACGGAAATACACTTCACTTTTGGACACCTGTAGCACACTCTCTCAAGCCCCAAGATAGCTGGCAAGTTAACAAAATTACTTCGTATTCCAACATAGGTATCGAGAATCTGACTATCTCCGGTAATTGGCAAGGTAACTTTGTACACCATCATGATGCACTTCATGACAGTGGCTACAGTCTTTTATCATTACGACAAGCTCACGATAGTTGGATTCGGAATGTAGAGCTCCGAGACTTCAACCAAGGTGGAGTACTCTGGAACACGTATAATGTGACAGCTAATAACATCACCCTATCTGGCACACCAGGGCATTTAGCCTTCACTATTATGTATGGCAACAATAATCTCATTGACGGAATGACGGATAACTCAAACGCTTGGCACGCTCCTGGCGTTTCAAAGTATTCGATTTCCAATGTTTATAAAGACAGTCATTATGGACCGAGCTCTTCAATCGACTTGCACGGCGAACAGTCCATGCATAATCTATTTGATAACATGAATGGAGGCTGGATATATGGACGTTGGGGAGCAAGTTCAGGCAACCAGCCTAATCACCTTCATGGTCTAACGTTTTGGAATCCTGTTAATACCGCACAAGACAGTGCAGACTTTATGTTCATGAAAGACGACGGCATCTATGGCCGCGTTATAATGCCTTATATTATTGGAATGACAGGTAATGAATTTTCTGTCGCACCTAGATCAAAGTACATCAACACCATGATCGAGAAAGGCACAGCAGCATACACTGATGTTCCCGAAGATACGGAAAAGCAAGCCTACATCGAATCACTAGGTACGGCAGTTAAACCCACATCACTTTTCGAAGCACAATGGCAACTGCGTCATAAGCAGCCATAAGGTTTTGCGAGTAAAACACGGGAAGAGGCCACTAGACTGTTGGCCTCATTTTATTGAACTAGAAATACACCCTAAAACCCGCTCTGGCCTCAAGCTCTATATCAAATTGATCCAAATAGATCGCCGGGGTCACGTCCACATAAAACCCCACAGGCTTCACTCTAAATTCCGCTCCAATTCCCGGTGTAAAGGCGATATAACGACTATTGCGATTCACATAGTGCCCACCTGCGAAAAAATAAATCGGCGTATTCTGTATGCCAAAAACTTTGTTGACACCAAAGCCCATTTTATCGTCGAGGCTGACGTTAAAACGTAAATCATTATGTTTAACATCGAGTCCCCAATAAGGGTCGCCGACGAATAAACCAATACCGGTGTCTGCTTTAGCCATTGATACCGAAAATAGTGTAATGACTAAGAGTAGTCTGATACGTTTTTTCATTACTGTTCCACTGCTTGTAAAAGCCGCCAAAGTAAGTCAGTAATTTCAATATATTGTTAGCGGTCTATGGGCTTGACCTATGTTTCACAGTGCTGAATAACACTTGAGCAGAATTGACGCAGGCGTAACGCGGTAGAAATAGTTGCTCACATTTAGAATGTAAAACAAGAAAGTAGAAGGTAGGGTGCAACGAAAAACGACCGCCATAGGACGGTCGTTTGGAAACACTATATTATCTTAAAGTACCGTAATGATGTCTTCTTGAGCTAAGCGCGCCTTTGGTAAGCCGTAGTTGTAGTCTTCACCATCTTTGTGGTAACCAAGAGCTAAAGCAAAGTCACATACATAACCGCCCAATTCATCTTTAAAGATGTCACCGATCAATGCGGAATCGACACCTTCCATCGGAGTAGACGCAATCCCCATGCGCGCTAGAGTGTGTAAAAGGTTGCCCAGTGCAATATACGTTTGTGCTTTGGTCCACTGGCCGTTGTAACCATTTTCATCGGTATTCAGCTCCGCAAAGCCAAACGCGCCATTCAACATTTGGTCAAACATTTCTGCAGGCAGGTGACCGGAAGTAACCTCTACATCCACCACTTTCTTATAGTCGTCTTTGGTGAAGTGTGGGTTATGCGCAAACAGAATCGTATGTGACGCTTCTTTGGCATGCGGTTGATTGAACTGATGCATGTTGACGAACGTATCGTGAAATCGCTGCTTAGCTTCATCACTTTCAATCACAATAAACTTCCAAGGCTGTGAGTTAATTGAAGATGCAGAAAGGCGAATCGCTTCTTTAATGACTTCCATATCTTCCGCAGAAATACGTTTAGCTGCGTCGTATTTTTTAGCTGTATAGCGGTTGTTTAGGTCTTTTATGATTTGATGAGTCACTGTGCTCTCTCCACTTATAGAATCTCTAATAGCTTGGGGGAATTATGCTTTTTCGGTGAGTTTCAGTACCGTAAGCCGCTACTCTAACCCTTAAGCCAAGCTTGTTGATGAGGTGTAGGTTAGGCGTATTGAAGGCGAAGAAAAAGAACCAAACGATCCAGACATTATGGATAATTAATTCCACAATGCTAAAACGGTCAAGATTCAAACTTGCTCTGCTTATTTTCTCTTCAATCCGCGATCTCATCGACAACATTTTGAATAACATAGAACTATGATAGTAATAAGACTTACAACGTGAGGGCATGGTTATGAAGTACAAACATATACTAGTAGCAGTAGAGCTTTCCAAAGAGAGCCACGTGTTAATAGATAGAGCCGTTTTTCTATCCGAGCTTCTGGATGCTGATGTGTCATTGATACACGTTGATGGCACCCATGGAGAGATTTATCCTGAACTAGTTGATATCAGACTCAACCCAGATCAGCGACCACTTCATTTAGAAACCATGGACCAACTGCATGAGTTTGCCGAGTACGCCAAATGTCCGGTTAAGCACTTCATTGTGGGTACTGGTGACTTGGGAGATAAGCTAAAGAGCGCCATTGCCGAGCATGGTTTTGATCTCATTATTTGTGGCCATCATCATGATTTTTGGAGCAAAATTGTTTCTAGCTCTCGACAACTTATTAATACGTCACCAGTGGATGTTCTTGTTGTGCCACTTGAAGAATAAAGTTAGATTCAAGGGCATACACACCTAGCTAGGCTGCTCATATGCAGCCTTTATTTTGCCTGCTTTCTTAATTTCTTCTCTGCCTGCTATACTGTTGAACAGTCGTTCAACAGTATAGATTTCTTCCGTTATGGCCAAACCAGCAAAATTTAATCGTAGTGAAGTTATCCATAAAGCCATGTTGCTTTATTGGGAAAAAGGATTCCACGCCACATCAATGCGTTGCCTGCAAGATGCTATCGATATGCGCCCAGGAAGTATTTATGCAGAGTTTGGTAGCAAGGAAGGCTTGTTTAAAGCAGCGATTGAGCATTATTCGACTCAGGGACAGGCTCGTTTAGACGATCTCGTAAAGCAGTTTTCTTCACCTCTTCAAGGACTTAAGGCTTTTATCTTACAGTCTGTGCAGCCTTGTAGTGTGGATAACCCTAACGCTATGTGTATGTTGGCTAAAACCGTCGCAGAACTTACCGAAGAAAATGAAGAGTTATTAGAGCTTGCGCGTTACTCACTTAGAAAAAATGAAGCCAAGTTTGCTGAAATTATTGCCGAAGCCCAATCCCTCGGAGAGGTCAATCAAGAACTCTCTCCTATGCGACTAGCGCAGCACCTTCAGATTCAGATTATGGGAATAAAGACCTATATTCACGCCACCGACTGTTCGCAGGCTCAAACTAGAGCCTTGGTTGAAGAGCTCTTATCCGGATACATGTTTAGAGTTAAGTAACAACCACCTTAACCCATCAACCTACGTGTGGTTGATGGGTATGTTTTATCCTCTTACTCAAAGATGACACCCATTATTCTGTTAACGGTGCACTATTTAGAACGGATGAAAATCAGCATCGGCATCATAATTACAAACATTACTCCAACTAATTGGAACGTATGAACGTACGCAACCATCTGAGATTGTTCGTGCAACATCATTTGATACTGTTGCAACGCCAGTGGGTCGGTCATTGATAAGCCTTGCGATGCCGCCCAGTTTTGCAGTGCAGGATTATAGGTATTAAAACCTTCGCTTAGCGCATGCCATTGCTGCTGGCTATCACGGTACTGGTAAGTGGTGGCAATTGAGATACCAAATGAGCTACCGATAGTTCGGAACAAGTTAAAGATACTAGCGCCCGCTACCGACTCTTCTCTTGGTAATGTCAGATACGCCAAAGACGATAACGTTGAGAAGGTCAAACCTAAGCCTAAGCCTTGAATAATACTTGGCGTTACGATCCAAAAAGTATCAATCTCCATCGAATACAGAGTCATGAGATACGAACCGATACCAATGCAGGTCAATCCAAATACTATCTTGAGTCGCGGATCAAACTGAGGATTCAGCCGAATCACCAGAATCAGCATACAAGCCGAGGCAAGACCTCTTGGAGCCATGAGCATTCCCGTTGTTGCAACCGGATAGTCCAGCAAGCTTTCTAAGAACATTGGCTGCTGAGTAGTCAAGCCAAACATGGCCATGGAGACGACTGCCATCATCAGCGACGACACCATCAAGTTCTTATCTCGCAACAGCCAAAGAGGTGCAATGGGACTCTTAGTTTTCCAACTGCGATACGCCCACATAATCAAACCTATCACAGACAGAACAATTGCGGTTTGAATGATTCGGGAGTCTAACCAGTCTTCGTCATTACCTTTATCGAGGACAAACTGCAGCGCACCTACACCCAGTGCCATAAATCCAATGATCCACCAATCAAAGTTGGGTTTAGATTTATTCGATAGGTGGATGTATTTATAGATAAGCGCGGTACAAACCAAACCAAAAGGCAAATTCACATAGAAGATCCAACGCCAGTTGAGGTTATCCGTAATAACACCGCCAACAACTGGGCCTAAGATAGGCCCAAGTAGGATACCAATTGAAAAAATGGCCATGGCTTTACCTTTCTGCTCAGATGGATAAATCTGAACCAAGGTAGATTGAGCCAAAGGAATAACCGAAGCACCGAACGCGCCTTGAATAATCCGGAATAGTACCATCTCTTCCAAGGAACTAGCTTGGCCACACAGTGCACTCGCGATAACGAAACCGATAACAGCAACGAGCATCACTTTACGCTCGCCAAATCGCGACACCCAGAAGCTGGTCATAGGGATAAAAATAGCTTCCGCCATACTGTATCCCGTTAACACCCAGGTAATTTGGTCCGCCGTTGCCCCCAAAGCTCCCATCATATGTGACAGTGACACATTCGCCACTGTCATATCGATTAAAACCATGATGGCAGACAACATGACCGCTACGGTAGCGATACCTCGTTTATCAGCGGTGATTTGGTTGGTCATTTCGAGTCACTTTTCAGATCGACAGTCACCTCAACACTTGCACCTACACGAAGTTGAGGCGAGTTTTCTGGCACCTCCAATTTAAGTCGCACAGGGAAGCGTTGTTTAATTTTTACCCAATTACCTGTCGCATTTTCAGGGGGCATAAGAGAAAACGAGGTACCGCTGGCTGGCGATAAACTTTCTATCGTCGCGTTCCATACCAAATCAGGATACATGTCGATCTTGATCTCAGCCTTCTGACCTGGTTTAAGATGAGTGAGATCTGTCTCCTTGAAGTTAGCTCGGACCCAGTAGCTGTTGTCAATGATCACTGGAAACAGCGTTTGACCAACAGAAACAACCGTTCCTACGTGCGCACTAACTTCTCCTGATAGTCCATCTACTGGCGAGGTAATATCGGTATAACTGAGGTTGAGTTCAGCCTGAGCAAGCTGCGCTGCCGCTTGTTGGACGATAGCAGCTTCCAGTCCTTGCTCACCTCGATTCGCAATAGCTTTCTCAACATTTGCTCTTGCTTGCTCCAGGCTTGCCTGAGCATTAGCTAATTTATTCTTAGCAGTATCTAAGTCTTGTGGAGACGCCAATTTTCGAGTGACCAATGAATCAGTACGCTTGTATTCGATCTGCGCTTCGCTCAAGTTTGCTCGCGCTGCATCCAGTCCAGCAACCGCTTCCGTCACTTGTTTGTCAGCGACATCGTGCTGCTGTACCGCTAACTGATATGCTGCTTTTGCCTGCTTCACTGCAAGTAAGTATGGTCGTTGGTCAATTCTAAGCAGCAAGTCGCCTTTGTTGATGCGCTGGAAATCCGCAACTTCAACAGAGACAACCTGTCCTTGAACCTGAGGAGCAACAGAGAGGATCTTCGCTCTAACATAAGCATCCTCGGTACTAGGATGACTGTCTGCATAGATCCATGACCAATACAGAGCACCAAATACTGCTGCACAAACAAGTAGAAAGAGAATTTTTGTCAAGCTAGAACGGGATGATTTTTTCTGATCGGAGTTATCACTCATTTACATAACCTACCTTTATATTTATGTGATCAGTGTAGGATTTTTTTATCACCAAACAATATTATGAGTTGAAACTTTATTAACCACTTTTACAGATTGAAAAATTCACTGAACAGTGTGCAATTGATATTAATCAAAATAGCTTATATCGATGATATTTTATAGGATTTAGTTGCTACGTTCGTATAAGTAGTGCTACTGTTTTTTCAGTTTTTTACCGTACCAGTACCTATCTTAAATGAATCTTAGCCAGCTAGATTTAAGTAATCTTCTGATATTAAAACACTTATTAGAGAAGAAGCATGTTTCTAATACCGCGTTGACACTAAATATCAGTCAACCGACCGTCAGTCGCGCTCTTCAAAAAGGCCGTGATTTATTTAAAGACGAACTTTTGGTTCGCACTACTCACGGTTATGAATTGACTCCCAAAGGCGAACTAATTCGACAAGACATAGGCTCTATTCTGGCTATGTTGGACAATCTAGTTGATGGTTCTGAATTTAACCCAAGCGAATCACGCAAGACCATCAAGTTTTTCGGTTTAGTCCCTCAGGTGAATTGGCTATTGCCTCCCGTATTCAAGCACCTTAGAGAACACGCGCCCAATATGGTCCTCGATATTGATACTGTCCCTCAAAAGCATTTCGATAAATTAATTGCGGGCGAAGTACACTTCTCTATCTCGAGCCAAACGCCGCCAGCAGCCGATCAAAACCTGTATCGAATGCTCATCGCCACTCGTGATTTTCGCCTGCTTATGAACAAAGACCACCCTTTGGCTCAGCAACCCTTAACTCCTGATAATTTAAAAGATTGTCACTTTGGGCAAATATCGCTCCATGGCGACCGAGCTCTCTCTATCCAAAGTCGTTTTAACGACATCGGTTTGTCCACCAATGACCGACCGCTCTCTACACCATTAAGATTAAGTAACTTCAATGCTGCGCCAAAAATGGCTGAAATGTCAGACGTAATTTTCCACCTCCCTACGCCGTTTGCAGAGGATGCCGCACGCAGTCATAACGTGGTGACGAGAGAAGTACCTGAGGAATTACGCTCACCTTACAGTGACATTTATTTGTATTGGCATAAACGCTACCACAATGACCCCATGTGCCAATGGGTTAGAGAAATATTCAAAACGCTCTATCCAAAATAATTTTTGTTACGCAAAATCATTGAAAAAACAGCCAATTTTCACAGCAAATTCACCTTAGCTACACCTCATTTACCTCCATGCTATTTGTGAATAGTGATTATGCAATATCCGGATGCTAGTTATATTGAGCCAACTTATGGATTGATATCTAATGACAATAGTTATCATTAGCAATACCTTTCCCATAAAAATACTCCAACTATTAGGTTTAATATGACCCGCATAACACATGCAATTACGCCCTTAGCAGTGGCGATTTCGACAATCCTTTCTTACCCAGTAATCGCCCAAACAGACTCTGAAAGTCATTCGGATACGCGTATCGACGAACAGATGGTTATTACTGCCACGCATACTGAAGTATCGACAACGAAAGCACCGGCTTCAATCTCAGTCATCACCGAAGAAGATATCCTATCCGAACCAGGTCTAGCACTGAATGACTTAGTCAAAAACATTGCTGGTGTTGAAAGTCAAATGGACGGAGGTAGAGCTGGACGTGAAATGATTTCTATTCGAGGCATGGATGCTGGGTTCACTATGATTCTAGTAAACGGTCGTAAACTCAGCTCTTCGAACGCAGTCTTCCGTGGCAATGACTTTGATCTTGCAGCGGTTCCTAAAGAGAGTATTCAGCGCATTGAGATCATTCGTGGTCCAATGTCCGCGCTTTATGGTTCAGAGGCGCTAGGAGGCGTAATCAACGTTATCACCAAGAAGCCAACCAATGAATGGCAATCTCAAGTCAGTGGTGATTATGGATATCGCGACGACGATGGTGGTTCTGAATACACCGCAGGATTTAATACATCTGGCGCGTTACTAGAAGATGAACTGTTTTTATCACTTTCTATGAATAAGTCTTCTCGTGATCCGTGGCACGCCTTTTCTGGTCAGGGGGTTAGCGATAATGGAAATGTCTATGACCGTTCTCAAGCAACCACTTTAGAACAGCGAGACACCCTTACAGCAAGTGGTAGTCTCCAGTGGTATATCAACAACGAGCACGATCTCGCGTTTGACTTTAGCTACGCTGACGACCAGCGTGATGGCGTGATTGAGTCAACCAATGGTCTAACAGACTCTGAGTCTAAAGTCGTTCGTAATACTCAAGCTTTGACCTACAACGGCACCTATGATTGGGGTGATGCGTTACTGCGATATAATCGTGATGCATTTGAAACCAAAGACAATTTTAATGACAGAAATGCCGACCTAGGTTTGTATGATGTAAATGAAGTCAATCATACTGTTGACGGACACGGTACTACAATCGTAGGCAATCACACATTGACGTTTGGTGGAGAGTGGAAATACACCGAACTAAAAAACCCAGACAGCCTGACTCAAACAGGCAAAGCAACGGTTAACCAGCAAGCACTATTTATCCAGGATCAATGGGCATTAAGCCAGAAAAATACGCTAACCTACGGTACGCGTGTTGATATGCATGAAAGTTTTGGTACTCACTGGAGTCCGCGAGCCTACCTCGTTCATTCTGCAACGGATCAATGGGCGATCAAAGGTGGTGTAGGTACCGCATTTAAAGCCCCCTCTTTAACTCAGTTATCCTCTGAGAACATCGTTAACAGCTGTAAGGGTAACTGCCTACTCGTCGGTAACCCTGACCTGCAGCCTGAAACAAGTCTTAACTATGAGCTCTCTACAAGCTATGTCGATACTTATTGGTCGATGGAAGCTGGATTATTTAGAAATGAAGTTTCCAATCTAATTGACCGCGACCTCGATAATCCAGTTGATAATGTAGGTGGTCGAGATGTCTATACCTACAAGAATATTGATGAAGCGATTATTCAGGGCGCTGAGTTCAGCGGTGAGTACGATATTTTGGCAAATCTTCGTCTGAACGGCACTTACACCTACCTTACTACGGAAGACAAAACCACAGGTGAAGAATTAGAGAACCGCCCAAATCACATGGCAATGGCAAGGTTGGTTTGGGAACCTGTCGATTCAATCAGCACATTCGCTCGCGTTAACTACACAAGTAAAACTTTGCTCTCGGTTGACGATAACGTATACCGCCCATCTTACGTGACCGCCGACCTTGGTATGAACTACTTCGTTAACAACGACTGGCGACTAAGAGCTGGCGTTAAGAATGTCACCAATGAACAATTCGACGATTACGATGTGACACGCCGTGGCTATGTAGTCACACCACGTAATTGGTACGTCGGAACAACGCTAAACTTCTGATTACATCAAAACCACTCTCACGCCAACCTTCACTTAGGTTGGCGTTTTTTCGCCTGTAAAAACACCTTACTACCAACAAATTCCGTTCATACTACTTAACCTATTAATTCAATTCATTAATTTTCCCAAATGCTTCACAGACATTCGCCATTTATGGTCTAAACTCAAACAATAAACATATTATATAATTATCAGAAACAAGGATTGTCTATGTCTTACTTTCCCAAAGCAGATGGTGTCATCGCTAAAGGACTCATCGTTGCGCTACCTATTCTCCTCCTTTCAGGTTGCGAAAAAACTGTCAAAGCCCCTCCTGTAGTCAAGCCCAGTGTAAAAGTTCTCGAAGTGACCATGAAAGAAATCACACCAAGTGAGGAGTTCGTAGGTCGCACTGAGGCAACTCAAGACATCGAACTTAAAGCAAAGGTAAGAGGCAACTTACTAAAAGCCTATTTTGAAGAAGGCAGTATGGTTGAAGAAGGACAATTGTTGTTTGAGATTGACCCTGAACAATATGAAGCCGCCCTCAAGTCCTCCAAAGCACTTGTGGCTCAATCACGTGCTGCCTATGACACGGCAGTTCGTAACTTTAAACGTGGCGAAGGACTGATTAAAGACAAGTACATTAGCCAAGCGGATTACGACAACCTATTATCCGCCAAACTGCAGAATGCAGCAGCACTACAAAGTGCTAATGCTGAGTTAGACAATGCCAAACTTGAACTGGGTTACACCAAAATTCATGCGCCATTTGCAGGAAGAATTGGCCGTGCAGAAGTGTTTTCAGGTGATTTGATCATTCCTGAACAAACCGAAATGGTGAACTTGGTACAAATGGAACCGATTTGGGTCAACTTCCAGTTACCAGAAAAAGTCATTATCAACGCTCAAAAAGCAGCTCGTGACGCTCAAAATCAATACAAAATCGAAGACCTACCAGTAAAACTGCGATTCCCTGACGGGTCGATGTTCGAAGAAACAGGCATGATAGATTTCATCGATAACCGTGTTGACGCCACTACCGGTACTCTAGCTGTCCGTGCTGAGTTTGCCAATACAGAACACCTAATTGTGCCCGGACTTTACGTGACGGCAATAATCGAAGCTCCACGAGTTCAAGAAGTTATGCTCATCCCCCAACGCGCAGTGCAAGAAGATCAGCAAGGTCGTTATGTATTAACCGTTAATAAGGAAAATGTCGTCAAGCGTAAAAACGTCACTTTGGGTAAACGATATGGTGTTGACTGGGAGCTAGAAGAAGGCTTAGAGAAAGGTGAACTGGTCATAACTGAAGGGTTACAAAAAGCCCGTGTAGGCGCTGAAGTCGAGTACGAAATGGATACCGTACAGCCTTTCGATGAAAACGACTCTTAAGGACAAGTTATGATTAGTAAGTTTTTTATACATAGGCCGAAGTTTGCCTTCGTTATCTCTATAGTCCTGACTTTGTCCGGTCTGTTGTCGATTCCTGCTCTGCCCGTGGCAGAATTCCCTAACATCTCCCCTCCGATGGTCTCCGTGACTACATCCTATCCGGGTGCGAGTGCTGAGGTTGTTGCCGACACCGTTTCTAAGGTTATCGAGGCCGAAGTCAACGGGGTGGAAAACATGATTTACATGGAGTCCAAGGGCGCAAACGATGGTAGCTAC
Source organism: Vibrio sp. CyArs1 (assembly GCF_022432925.1). NCBI lineage: Bacteria > Pseudomonadati > Pseudomonadota > Gammaproteobacteria > Vibrionales > Vibrionaceae > Vibrio > Vibrio sp. CyArs1. The sequence goes on from NZ_JAKRBO010000001.1 coordinate 1,149,830, forward strand.
TCGCTCAATGTTACCTTTGAGGTGGGAACCAATGTCGATATGGCACAGGTTAACGTCCAAAACCGGGTACAACAAGCCATGCCTAGGCTTCCCCAAGAAGTTCAACGAAACGGGGTAAAAGTTGAGAAACAAGACCCAAACATCTTAATGATGCTTAACTTGGTATCACCAGATGGAAGTCTAGATAACCTATTTTTAAACAACTACATGGGCATCAATATTAAGGATAACCTTGCTCGTGTTAACGGTGTCTCTAAAGTAAGCATTATCGGTGGTATGGATTACTCCATGCGGATCTGGCTCAACCCCGATCGCATGGCAAGTTTAGGTGTTACCGTAGAAGAGGCCATTGCCTCAATTCAAGAGCAGAATATCCAAGTTGCGGCGGGACGTATTGGCGCAGCACCAGTACCTCGAGATCAACAATTTCAGTACACCCTCTCCACCAAAGGTCGCTTGAGCCACCCAGAAGAGTTTGAACAAATCATCATCCGTTCGAACCCAGATGGTAGCGCAGTTTATATGAGTGATATTGCGCGTATTGAGCTTGGTGCTGCAAGTTACGATGCGGAAGCGATGCTGGATAACAAACCATCTGCACTACTTTTCATTTACCAATCAAGTGGCGCAAATGCACTCGAAGTAGCGAAAGGTGTCCACGAAGAATTATCCCGTCTTCGCGAGCAATTTCCTGAAGATATGGACTACAAAGTTCTCTACGACACCACTCAGTTCGTAGAAACGTCCATCGATGAAATGATTGAAACACTGTTGATTGCCGTAGCACTGGTTATCTTCGTTGTGTATATATTCTTGCAGGATGTTCGACAAACGTTAGTTCCTGCTATCGCCATTCCGGTGTCTTTAGTTGGTACATTTGCATTCCTACTGGCAACAGGCATGAGCATCAATACCGTGTCGCTCTTCGCCTTGATCCTCGCGATCGGTATCGTAGTAGATGATGCTATCGTTGTTGTAGAAAACACCACTCGTTTAATGGAGGAAGAAGGGCTCAACGCCGTCGATGCCACAACCAAATCCATGCAGGAGGTAACGGGGCCCGTTATCGCTACAACTCTGGTGCTACTCGCGGTATTCGCGCCAACGGCAGTTATGCCCGGTATAACTGGGCAAATGTACGCGCAGTTCTCTATCACCATCTGTATTTCGGTTCTAATTTCCTCGGTGAACGCATTAACACTCAGCCCTGCGTTATGTGCTTCACTACTTAAGCCACCAAAAACGCATGAAAAAGGGTTCCATGCCAAATTCAACGTATTGTTTGAGAAGGCAACCGGAAAGTACACCAACTTTGTTTCGGGAATGGTGCGTAAACTAATGCTCGTTGGCGTCGTCTATGTCGCCTTGATCGGTGCAACGGGCTATCTGGCTACTTCGCTCCCTACCGGGTTTGTCCCTACGGAAGATAAAAAAGCATTCTTCGTCGATGTGCAATTACCTAATGGCTCTTCCATCAACCGTACCAAAGAAGTTATGACTCAAATGGTAGACGAACTAAACCAAATGGATGGCGTAACCAATGTGATTTCAGCAAGTGGTTATTCGATTATTTCTGGCGCGGTATCGTCTAATGCAGGCTTGATGGTTGTCATTCTTTCTCACTGGGATGAGCGACAAGATCCGTCCTTGGTAGAATCGCAGATCGTACGACGAGCTAACGCCGCACTATCGCAATACAGTGAAGCGACGGCGGCTGGTTTCTCCCTACCAGCGTTACCGGGTGTAGGTACGGTTTCCGGTGTAGAGTTCTATATCCAAGATACCCTGGGCAGAACGCCAGCCGAGCTCGCAGGTGTCATGCGAGCAATGTCCATCCAAGCAACTTCTGAGCCTGAGCTAACAACGGCGTTTAGTACGTTCCAGGCTGACGTACCACAACTATTCGTCGACGTAGATAGAAACAAAGCCAAAGTACAAGGTGTTGAACTAAGCAGTATTTTCACCACATTACAAACCATGCTTGGTTCAATGTATGTAAACGACTTCAACCGGTTTGGTAAGGTTTTCCGTGTGAACATGCAAGCGGAAACCGAATTTCGCGATTCAGACCGAGACATCGCTCGTTTCTACATCCGAAACAAATACGATGTTATGGTGCCACTTAATACCTTGGTTAACGTAGAGCCTAAGCTAGGTCCTGAATACATCAACCAATTCAACTTATATAGCGCGGTTAAAGTCAACGCATTCCCAGCACCAGGCTACAGTTCAGGACAGGCGATTGATGCTGTGAAGCGAATCGCAGATACGACTTTCCCGAACGGCTATACCTATGAATGGTCAGGGCAAACTTACCAAGAGTTGAAAGCAGGTAACTTAGCGCCATTCATCTTTACCTTGGCACTTATCTTTACCTATCTATTCTTAGTTGCACAGTATGAAAGCTGGACGATTCCAGTGTCGGTTATGCTCGCTGTTCCTGTCGCTATTCTAGGGGCATTTATCTACATTTGGATAATGGGGTCTGACGTTAACTTATACACCCAAATCGGCTTGGTACTGCTAATCGGTCTTGCCTGTAAGAACGCGATTCTGATTGTAGAGTTCGCCAAACAGCTCAGGGAAAGCGGTATGAGTATCACGGAATCAGCCATAAAGGCCGCGCGACTGCGTTTCCGGGCGGTCTTGATGACAGCCTTCTCGTTCATCTTGGGGGTAATCCCACTGGTCATCGCAACCGGTGCAGGTGCTGCAAGTCGCGTCTCATTGGGTTATGCGGTGATGGGCGGTATGATTGCGGCCACTATTGTAGGTACCTGTCTTGTTCCAGTGTTCTACGTGATGTTGCAATCACTTCGAGAGAAAGTAAAAGGACGTAGCTCTTAACGCACTCCAACAAAAAAAGCCTGATTTATCAGGCTTTTTTGTTATTTCTTAAACAGAGACTGCGACTTATCAAGTTCGAGTGTAATTCTCACAAAGTTGTCGTCTTCGTATTGTATCTGGTAGCTAAAGATATCATTGGCATATATCGTTTTTAGGAACAGGTGCTTTTCACGTACCGTCCCTCTAAATAAAATCGATATTCCTGATAACAATTGGTTACGTGTACCGAAATGTGCGTTTAGGTCCGTTGATAGCACGCACAGCAAACAACCATTCTCATCATGGTTGAGATCCACTTTCTCAGGACTCGATAACAGTACTGTGGTACCCAGTTTCTTTTCCAACTCACGAATTAATAAGAGATAGCTATCTAAGTGTGGCTGCGAAACGTCAGGCTTAGCTTCAACTCCTCGCAATAAAACATCTTCTAAATCTACTTGCGATTTCTTTGCTTGCAAGCTCATGGCTTTTAATTGCTTTCTAATCGCTTTGTATTTATTGCTTTTTAGTTTCGGCTTTAGCCATCGAACCAGTAACTCGTTCTTCTTGGCAAGATCGAATAATTGGGATTTGGACTCTAACTTCTTGAATTCTAGATGTAACAAGGCGTGCAAAGACACCTCGGTCAATAACTGAATTGATACCGAGTTAGACGTACTCATTTGCTTTGAACTGGATCCTTTGTTCTGCATTGTAGTCTGTTGGTATTAAAGAAAGGGAATGGTGCCGAGAGAGGGACTCGAACCCTCACACCAAAGGCACTAGCACCTCATGCTAGCGTGTCTACCAATTTCACCATCTCGGCATCGATAAATGCATCACTAAATCGCATCTATTTATCACCGCTATTTTAGTGGATTCCGAAATGTTAACTGACGATTTTTTACTTGTATAGCGTTTCAATAGATAAAATCAATAAAACCAGTTCGTTTGATGAACAAATAATCACATTGGCGATTTCACATCCACTCATTTTAAGTATACGAACCTAAACACCCACGCTTGGGTACGTGATTAATACGAATCAAAAGCTCAATACATTAATGAAAATGATATCTGAATTATAGTTCACTTAGTGTATTGGTGTGATCAAGCCAGATAATATATCCCCTTACATATTCAAGCTGAACGCTTACATCAACGCATATTGACGGAGTATAAGGCCTATCTGCACAAGGTTTGCCTGCACTAACAAATCGATATGAAATACCAATCGCGATTCAGCCTATGAAAGAACGAATCATAAAAGTCAGACGCTCAACATAACTGGCAGCCCGTACGGCAATAATTAAGAGCGCAGAATAGCACTCATAGATCTCGCGTCGTACAGTCCTTATTACAAAAAAGCGATAGGTTCGAGCCATAACATTGCTCCAGCACCTAAATTAATTTTAATCCAACAACGCTAAGGATAGCCTGATACAAGGCAATGACATGTTCAGACTATTGAAACACTCATTACTGGTTACCAGCGCCGTCCCAACGCTGGTCTTTGCAGGTGAACGCCGACCATCCGATAGGCTTAAACTTGGTCCTCAGGAAGCTCCTTTACCTCCGCAGTACCTACCTGAAGTCATATCACTATGTCGCAAAGCCGAACGAGTAATCAAATCATGAAAAACAAGTTAACAGCAGTACTCCGTTTTTTAACCAAGTGGATGTTAATAGTCAGTGGTTTTCTATCACTAAGCTATTTCTTTTCATTGCTATCGAAAGTGCATGGTAAAGACCTTCCTGAAAGCTATTTCAGCGATGGTATGCCGAGCATATTGGGGCTTCTTAACTCAGAGCTCTTTATGGGTATTATTTTCGTTATCACCATTTCTATCATCGTTTACGTCTTATACCTGTTGTGGCAATTACATGAAGTCGCGGTTCACCGAAGTCAATACATGCAGAGCGCTCACGCCAACCTAGTATTCGCACTATCTCTTTGTGGGTTATTTATCGACAAATTATGGTGGGTATTAGCTGTCATTATTGCCTTCACTAACTGGGAAGCGTTGGCTTCAGCATTAAGTAAGGTCATTCACACCGGAATCCACGGCGACAAAAAGCAGGAGCAATCGTCATGAAAGAAATTATGCTTCCGTATGTCCTGATTGTTTGGTTACTAGTGAAATTAGGCGTCATTAAGTGGACCCTCCGTAATGCGGTGATTAGCGTTGGATTTGGTGCCTTTTTAGCATTTATGCTGTTTACTGCGCACCGATTTTGGTCACCCGCTGATTTGACAGACAGCACCACAGTAAAAGCGCCTCATGCGGTACTAAGCCCTTTGTTTGGGCAGCAAGTCAAAGACATTTACGTGACTCATAACCAACGAGTCAAGAAAGGTGAGTTACTGTACACGTTAGAGTCAGAAGACACAGACGAAGAGTTGAAGAGCTTGAACTCTAGCCTTATTGCAGCTGAACATCGAATTATCAGCATAGAAGAGCAGATTGCAATTGATGTTAAGAACCATCAACGCTTAATCAATCTAGATGAATTTAGCTCTGAACAAGAAAGAGATGAGCTGCATACCAAAATACAACAAGGGAACGCAGACCTAATGGCGGCTCGCTCCGATGTTGATGGTATACAAGCTCAGATCAATCAAAAGCAATGGTTAAACGACCGTAACCAGATTAGAGCACCTTTTGATGGTGTCGTAGGTGTTATTAACATTGCCAAAGGCTCTCGTACTGGCAACTTGTATCTCTATAACATCGAGAAGAAATTCGTCGAAATGCGCGTAAGTGACCAAACTTTCCGACATATAAAGGAAGGTCAATTTGCTGAGTTTTATGTTAATTCTCATCCAGGTGAAGTATTTCGCGGTCGAGTGCACAGCATTACAACCAATACCGGTGAAGCGACCGTATCTGCTCGCGGTAACACACAACAAGTCCGCCAGCATGTAGGAAACAATACCGGTGCACATGGTCGTACTGTTGTTATTGAATTTAATGAACCGGAAGGCTACGACGTGCCACTTGGCGCCACAGGTTCAGGCTGGATATCAGCAAGCAAGCCGTCTCAGGCGCTTGGTTTTATGGACATCATCGGTGGTGCAACAGTACGATTGAAAGCACTTAAAGCTTATCTAAGCGCTATTTAATGTTAACCCTTTTAAGGCCCGCGCATAGTTGGAACTCTGATTGGAACTGGTAAGGAAAATTGGGCCTACAACACCTCACTTATGTGGGGTGTTTTTTTATCTTTAACCAGATATTTCTCGTCATTATGCCAGCTTAATAGTCTCTTACCCTAGATACACAAATAGCAACCCAATCCATTCGAATAGCGAATACAAACCAACTAACTCCTATCGGAACTTTTCATTATCTTTTGCATCGCTCTCAACAAGAAGAGTATCAATAAAAGGTAATTAAAATGAAAAAGACAGCAATCGTTCTAGCGTTAACTTCAGTATTTGCAACTAATGCTATGGCAGAAGGTGTAACGGGCGGTGTGGAACTAGATGCTAAGTTCGTAGATGGTGCAGCCGAATATAAAGCAGACAATGGTTCTGGTATCAAAGCGTTCATCGGTTATGAAGGTTTCGGTGCTTCGGCTAAACGCAAAGCAAACTTTGAAAATGAGTACAACCTTAACTACACCCATGATTTTGGTAACATCTGGCTAAAAGGCGAATATGAGTTCGTTGATAAGAAGAGTCGTCAACAGCCGGCTAACGACCAAAACAAATTTGGTATTACCGTTGGTGGTAACGTTGCGGAACTATTCGATACCTCATTGCGTTTGCGTAAAGACACAGATTTAAACTCAGGTAATGGCAGTGAGCGTAGCAACATCTATCGTTTTGATTTAGCGGCAGGCAAGCAAGTCACAGAGCGCGTCTACTTAAATGCTAAACTGGTCGGTCAAAAGCAAACTAATAAAGCACTAATTACTCGTGACAACAAAACGAAAGACACTATCTACAATGTTGAGCTTCGTGCTACCTTCACGGCGATCGATAACCTAATCCCTTATGTAGAAGTCGGTAACGAGGGTCAATTCGGTGATGGTAAGCGCAATACCTACGGCAAAGTAGGCGTTGTTTTCCCATTCTAATTTGACACTATTAGTTAAAGCGCAAAGATATTCGAAGGAATGAATATCTTACAGCGAACCCATTATTCCTTCTTCACCCCTTCGAACAGTCTTACCGCTCAATATCTTCAAAACGACACTAGAACTGGTAATTAAACTCTACCCTCTGGTCACCTTCAAAATAGCTTTGTTCTTGCGTCCAGTTGGCAAAATAGCGCACGTTAAAGCGAGGCGTAAACTGATAAGACACCGCAAATTCATTAGTAAAGATAGAACTCATTCCTACGCCGTATGCATTGTCGACATAAGATTTAGAACCAGATAGAGTCGTTAACCACATCGGATTGTAGTTAAGCCATAGCTTATCCGTAATCGCATATTTGGTATAAGCCCCCACTACTGCGTATGTTCCTGGAACTGTGTAACCATTATCTTGTGGTTCAGTTTGACAATCGTTAGCATCGGTGCAGCTAGGAAAATTCCCATTGCGCACATTGACGCCCAACCCTGCAAGTGGATAGAGGTTAAGGTTGCCCCATTTTGGCAATGCTTGAATAAAACTATAGGACGCATTCAAACTTTCTTGCTCCACGTTATAGTTCAGATCAAGTTGACTACCGCGACCATTGGTGGTGTCCACACTAAAGTTTCGAAAACGAACGCTATCAATTGAATTATCACGACTACCCGTTCCAGACCAACCGAGATATTCTCCAGCTATTCCCTTCACTTCGATGATGTTCATCGCCATGGTAGCAGGGTTACCTGTATCGTATGTGCGCCCGACTTTGATGTTTAAACCTTTGTCCGATGTCCCTGCGCCCGCTTGAGTATAAACCGCTAAAGGGTCAGACATATCTTGGATTTCAGTATCAGAATTTTGGTCTGCAAAAGAAGAAAAAGAACAAACTGCGACTGTGGCCGCCGTTAGAAAAGAAATGTGTGCACGCATATAAACTCACCCTAATACAAAACAAACCTCCTTTTGTATTACCAACACTACTTTCTCGATTGGCAGCACCTCATCCATAAAATGCTGGGGAAGCCTAAAAGCGAGAGGCTATAACCTCAATTAACTCAAGGTTATAGCCTCTATCACTCTGCGATTATTGACTCGAATATAAGTTAATAAGAATCAGACAGTTAGTTATCAATTATATCGTCTCAAAGACTGACAAAAGTGTTAATTACATCACTCGATCACCAGCTATCATCAATCGCAGCGTCAACAATAGCATCCTCAACCACAGCGTCTTCATAGTCTGAAGTAATCGCATCTTCAACAACTGCTTCACCAATTAACTGATCACATTCTGCATCCGCATATGCACCATCAATTACACCAACGGCACCACCAATCATTGCTCCTGATTTGGCATCACCGGCGACTGCTCCTACGACACCACCAACTATCGCACCATCAACAGCATCAGTAATTACATTACCTCCATCGCAAGGATGATAGGCAAACACGTTTGCTGAACAAGTGACAAGAATAGCGCTTAACCATAACCTTGTTTGAAGCTGTTTTATTTTCATCAATTCAGCCTCTATCGTTGGTGCAATTGACTAATGATGGCGTCGATCGCCGAAAGCATCTCACCATCCCATACATCATTGATGGAAGTTGGAGCGCTAGCTTGTCTAACGATGACTACGTTTTCCGTTGGGTCTACATAAATCCACTGTCCAAAGATACCCAGAGCTGTATAAGCTTGGTTGCTATTGTTAGTGTGCCAAAATTGGTTTCGGTAGCTCCAGCCTTCAAAAACTTCGCCTTTCGCTCCATATCCTCCTTTCTCGAAAGCATCAACATCACCGCCATTTTGCGTCGATTGAATGGCTTCTTTAGGTAATACTTGTTCGCCCACTAGATTCTTGCCTTGAGAGACCAACATCTGACCAAATTTGGCTAAGTCGCGCGCTGTCGCGTTGAGTCCACCCGATGCCAAAGCCGTCCCTTCATCGTCAACAATAATGAAGGCGTCTCGATCCATACCTAGTTTTGACCAGATTCTTTCCGACAACACTACATTAAAGGGTTTACCTTCAACACGTTCAATCAACCAAGCCACCACGTCAGTGTTGGCTGAAATGTAATGGAATTCTTCTCCATGTTGGCGTGAACCTTCTTTATTCAGTGTGCTCAAAAATTCATGAATGGTTTTAGGACCGTTATAGTCATTTTCCATTGGGGCAAAGCCAATGGTTTTCATATGCTGAAATACTTCCGCGTTAGGATCTTCGTATTTTTCTGAGTATTTGACGTTATTACTCATATCCATCACTTTACCAACCGAAGCATCACCGAATGCTGACCCTTTTAGCTCCGGAATGTACTCAGATATCTGTACTTGGCGCTTAAGTTTTCCTTCCGCTACTAGCGTCGCTGCAATGATTCCTGTAAACGACTTCGTCACTGACATCATTTGATGCTGAGTCCGCTCTGTTTGGCCATCGAAATACTGCTCATGCACAATTTTCCCATCTTTCAATACAACGAAGGCATCCGCACGATGCTTCTCCAACATGCCTTGTAAAGTCATCGGCTTGCCTTGATGAAGAAAATGGACGTCACCTAATTGCTGCTCAGCATATGAGAGTAAAATGGGAGTGTTCGCTCCTGAGTCAACATTTTTGGTTTTCATGAACTCTTGCATATTTTTATAGGTGTATCGATTTTGGTCTGCCGCCAATAGGTTCGATTCATTGATGCCCATTTCAACACGTGTTTTTCCTTCTGCTGGGTTTGCATTTGCACCAAACGATCCCATAAGTACAGCAAGTGAAAGGGTTAAAATAGATTTTCTCATAGTAGCCTCAAGTAATTGGGTGCCGAACACCATCGATTTATAGTGCAAACTTTATCCTCAATACTCATTCCTACAAAAATAGCTACCATTGAAAATTCGAATAAATTAACACAAAGAACTGTCCAAAAAGATATCGAAAATTGGTGTATTCGAACCACAAATAAAACCTGCCAAACATCTCAATAGATCGACTAGTAACTCATTTGTTATTAAAAATTCACGAGCGTAATATCCGGACAATTTCCAATAACTCGGTGGCTGGCATGTTTAAAATGTTCATAGAAAGACCTAAATTCGCGATAGTAATAGCCCTACTCATTTCGCTAATAGGAGCCATTTCTGCAGCAAACTCACCCATAGGCAGGTATCCAGATGTCGCGCCTGTTACTGTCGAAGTCCGAACCTTTATGGATGGAGCAAGTGCTAATGTCATGGCTAAATCCGTCGCGCCCGAAATAGAAAAACAAGTCAACGGCGTATCTGGTATGGAATATATGAAATCCACCAGCGGAGCCGACGGTACCTATACGCTGGAAGTGGTGTTTGAAAGTGGGACAGACTCAGACAAAGCAGTGAACCTCGTCCAAAATCGCGTAAACCTTGCGCTACCGGAGTTGCCTGGGGATGTCATGCGCAATGGTGTCAAGGTAGAAAAACTCTCTAACGGTTTAATGCTTGGGATATCTATCACCGACCCGTCAGGCGGCGCCTCTGCTATTGATATCAGCGCCTTCTCTGGAGGCCCATTAAAAGAGAAAATCCAACGTGTGAACGGCGTGTCGAAAGTAGATGTCCTCGGAGAGAAGAAGTACTCCATTCGAGTTTGGCTCAATCCAGATAAAATGAAGTATTACTCTATCAACGTAGGAGACATCAATGATGCTATCGCTACACAAAACAAGATAGCTTCAGCAGGCAGCCTCGTTGATGACAAACTGGAGTTCCCAATCACTGTGAATGGTGGTCTCGCCACTCCAGAGGAGTTTGGAGATATTGTAGTTCGCTCAGACGAGCTGGGTAAGACCATCTATTTGAAAGACGTTGCTAACATTGAGCTTGGTAGTGAAATATACACAGCCAATGCCTATGGCGAAAATGCTAACGGAACGGTTTTATTCATTTACAAAACACCAGAAGCAAACGCGATGAATGTCGCTAAAGAGATTAACGCACTGTTAGAGCAACCTAACCCGTACCAAATTAAAGTCGTTTATGATGCCACTACCTTCATCGATGGTGCTATTTATAGCGTGCTGGAGACCTTAGTACTTGCGGTTGCAATCGTGTCTTTAGTTACTCTGATTTTCATGCAAAACTTCAGGCTAACACTAATTACCGTTACGGCCATTCCAGTATCTTTAATCGGAACCTTCGCCGTCATGAGTGCGTTAGGTATTCAAGTTAATATCATCTCTATGTTTGGCTTAGTCATGGCAATAGGGATCGTCGTAGACGCTGCCATCATTGTCATTGAGAACGCAGAGCATCAGCTTCACGAGAACCCCGAACTTAGCGTTAAGCAGGCCGTCTCTAAAGCATTGGATATCACTTTCTCACCAATTATCGCATCAATGCTAGTCTTGCTCGCTGTATTCACTCCATCGTTGTTTATTCCAGGAATGGCTGGAACCATTTACTCTGAGTTTGGCATAGTGCTGTGTGCCTCGGTTGTTGTTTCGACCTTAGTGGCCTTGACGCTAACACCAGCACTTTGTTCGTTATTTATGAAACCACCCAAAAAGAACATCATCGCCAAATCCGTTGAATGGGTGATTACTCAGAAAATTCGTGCCTTTGCTGGTTTAGCGTGGACAGCGACCCGTCTGCCTTTGATAACGATCTTACTATTGGCTGGTGGCCTTTATCTCTCCATTGACCGTGGTGTAAACCTGCCTACTGGCCTGCTTCCCGAAGAAGATACCAGCGCCATTTTTGTTGTTGGCAGTTTCCCTCAAGGTACTGCTCTTGCAGCAACAGATCAGTATTTGGCAACATTAACTCAGCAACTCAACAAAATTCCAGGAATCTCGACCAGTGTTGAAGCGTCAGGTTTTAACTTACTGACCAATACCGCCGAGATGAGCAGTTTTATGATGTTACTGTCATTGGATGACATGCTGAGTCGTCAAGCAAGTGATGCGGAATTGACGGAACAAATTAACCATGTTTTGTCTGAGAATACCGATATCCAAGCGTTCGCATTTAAACCGCCTGTAATCCCGGAATTAGGGATGGTTGATGGTGTTAATTTCGTCCTGCTAGCACCAGAGCTGAGTCCAGTTGAGTTATACGAACTAACTCTGGAATTCAATTCTCACTTGATGGAAGACGAGCGAGTTGGTTTAGCGATGGGACAATTTGAAGTCACCAAACCATCGATGAAACTGAACATCAAACGGCAAGACCTCCTCAAATATGGCGCTACGTTTGCTGAAGTAGTGGAAGGTATGCAAACGCATTTTGGTGGTATGTATATCAACACGTTTAATATGGATGGTCGCAATTACAAGGTCATGGTGCAAAACGATCCCAAATTCCGATTAGACCCAGAAGCTTTAAAGAAAACCGGACTTTCTAAGGCTAACGGCACCCGAATAACTTACGATAAATTCTTTGATTTTGAAGAGATCAAAGTGCCTAATTTCATCACCCGATACAATGCAGAACAAGGTGTTTTCATTGATGTTATCCCTGCCGTTTCCACCGGCCAAGCCATTAGTGCAATTCAAGAACTAGCGGATGAGTTAGGTTATCGAGTGGAGTTTACTGGTGCTGCTAAAGAAGAAGTCTTCGCGGGCAATACAGTGGCTATTGTGATGAGCTTAGCAATGCTCGTGACATTTCTTGTTCTTGTCGCCCAATACGAATCTTGGCTAATTCCATTGGCGATTATGCTTACCGTCCCCACTGCCATTATTGGAATTGTAGAAGGCGTTATACATATTCAAGGCAACATCAATATTCTCACGCAACTCGCCGCTATACTACTAATTGGTATGACAGTTCGAAATGCGATTCTCATCGTAGAGTTTGCCAAAACACTACGAGACGACAATAACTTCACCATCAAAGAAGCAGCCGTACAAGCGTTACGTCTTCGTGCTAGAGCAGTATTTATGACGGCATTTTCATTTGGTGTCGGACTTATACCACTGATGTTAGCTAACGCAGTTGGCTCTGGAGGTCAACAAGCGTTAGGTTGGGCATCATTTGGCGGAATAGTTTCAGCAACTTTCATTGGCTGTATCATGGCGAGCGTGTTCTTTGTCGTCATTCAACAAATTCGGGAACACTTTAAGTCTATTCCCGCTTAAGCAAACTCGCAGAGCCTTCCCTAGGCTCTGCGACCAATTTGTTATGATGTTGGCGCTCGGCGAAGCGATGACAACGAGAAGCCAGTAACCAGCATTGTGCCACTAATAACCAGAACCGTTCCAACAATGGTATTCACACCTATTGGCTCTCCTAAGAATAGATTTCCCCATAAAATACCAAACATTGGGATAAGGAACGTTACTGATAAAGCCGAAGACGGACCAATGTCGTTAACTAACCGGAAATACAACAGATAGGCTGCGCCAGTGCATACAACACCAAGTAACACTACCGAGATCCAAACTTCTTGTGTAGGTGTTTCTCGCATTGGCACAAATGGAATCAACGGCAACACGATAAGACAAGCAGCCCACATACTACCGTGTGCATTATTAAATGCAGGAACAGACGGTGCATTTTTCGCATAATTGGTTGCGATGCCATAACAACAGGCCGCCATCACGCCAGCAATTATCGGCAATGTCGCTTGCTCACCAATACGAACTGCATCCCAGCCAACCAATACCGCAACTCCAACAATCCCAACCAATAAACCAAGTGCACCACGCTTAGTTAGCGGTGTTTTGGTCCAAAATACACCAAGAACTGCCCCCCAGATCGCTGCGGTAGAGTTGAGTATAGAAAGAGTGGATGCGTTGAGTGTTTGCGCGGCATAAGCAAATAACAAGAAAGGCAATGCAGTATTAAACAGCCCGATAATAAAAAAGTGTTTAGTGTGCTTGGTAAACTCAAGTTTCTTTTTTAAATAAACACTGATGATAAGAAGCGCAAGGGCAGCAAAGAAGACCCGCGCCTCAATGAGCACAGCAGGCCCCATGACATTGGCGGCAATACGCATGAAGAGAAAAGATCCACCCCATATTGATGCCAATAGTACGAGTCTTAAAAAACTTGCCAAATTCATTATTGTTACTTATGTCTGATAATCGTTGTCCTTACTTTGCGTGATGGTTAGAAAAACCACAACCCCTACCAAAGGCTTATTCCGCTTACACTACCGAAAATGGCGAATAGATGATGTCGAGAACACCATCTATTCGCCACTGAAGTGCGCGTTAGAAATCGTAAGTCATACTCAACCTGACCTCACGACCAGGCCCTGGAACGCCATTTGAAAGATAAGGTTCGTAATACACATCTGCGATATTCTTCACGGTAGCTCTTAGCATAAGATCCTTGTGCGCTTGAGGCTGCCAACTGACATAAATATCCTGAAGAGTGTATTTTTCACTCGCTTGGGCAAAGTAGATGGAATCTTCAACATTTTCTTGTGCATCATACCAACGCAGTTTATAGCCTGTAGTGAGCCCTTTAATCCACTCATAGCCCAAGCCAAGTTTTACACTCATCGGTGGAATGCCGTACATATATTGATCTTCGCCACTAGAATCTGTCAATGAGCCCTTGTGTTTGCCTGCGATGTAGCTTGCACTGATATCGGCGAAAAATGCGGCAACACGATACTGTGCTTGCACATCAACACCATAGTTACGATAGCCATCCAAATTCACTTTCCAGCTCTGCAACGTATTCGGGTCACTGTCCAGATTCACCCCAGTTCGGTTCATTACATTGTTGGTGACATCGTTATAGAAGCCAGTGATTTCCGTCGATAACATATCTTTGTTAGCAAACAGACCAGACAGGCTGTTGATCATAGATGCACGATAGGCATGAATGCGCTGTGCTTCCAATTCTCTTGCTGTCGCAGAGGCTTTGGCACGCGCATATTGCACCGCGTAGATATCATCAACTGAAGGGGCTTTCATTTGATAGGCATAGGCAAAGTTCAATAACGTTTGATCCGTAAGATCATAATCCAATTGAATCCTTGGGCTGAATCCGGCATGCGACACTTTACTGTAGTCGTGCCCTGCAGCCGGGTCATTGTAGTCCGGCGCAGGGTTTTCTTTGCCTTTAGACGTAACATAGTCATAGCGTAAAGATGGGGTTACACGAAAACGATCGGTGACTTCAATTTTATCAGCCAAGTAAGCGGAATACGTGGTTTGCGTGCCCGATGGATCGTAATAAGGGATGAAGATACCATAGTTTTTCTTCGGCTTATTATAGATCTTGGTAGCATTATGAACGAGCGTATCTCGATTGTTTCTCTCATATTGCAGACCAGCAGTAATGGTATGGCGACCAATTTTCATTTCATTGTTAATGTCGACATAATCTCGCTGATACGATGCCCACGATTCATGACCATACGCGCCAATGGATACGAACATCTTCTTCCAAGCAACATCAGGACGACGCCAGTGCCTCTCATTGTCACTATGTGCCGCTGTGATTTTTAGGTTCACTAAAGGTGAGCTTGGGTTATATGAATATCGGGCCGATGTGGTTTTATCTGTGTATTCGTTTTGCACTGTGTAGGCGTATTTTGCCGCTTCTAATGAGCCGTATTTGCGAATATTGTAGTCACTTATCTTGGCAAAGGCTCCACGGCGGGTCGCCCAAGGTTGTCGACCCTCATCGCTATAAAAGGTATGGCTGATTTCAAAAAGATGGACTGCATTCTCGTATCCGATTTTAAATAGACCATTGTTTTGGCTATATGCAGAGTATTCAAGCGAGTCTCCTCCACCAACTCGAATATCATTAGCGTCTTTCCAGGTCCCAGAAGCGAGTGCGTAAATTCCATTGTCCGCTTTACCGAACGCAGTGACACCGATATGAGTCTGGTCATCGTTATCGTTGTAACCTAAATGAACTCGAGCACCGACTTTACGGCCCGCTTTTAGCAGTTCATCTACCGACTTTGTTCTAATCCGGATAGTACCACCAAATTTACTACCCGCTTGAACATCGTGAGCACCTTTGGTGACTTCAGCTTCACCAATTAAGTACGGGTCAAAAAAGAACGAACCATATCGATATTGTTCAAAACCGATAGGTGCACCATCAACATACACGCCAAGGTCACTAGGGTCAGAAAAACCCCAAATGCTAATACGTTCACCACCAGTACGAGCACCACCGTCAAAAGAGACTCCTGGGATATCTTCAAACAGCTCTGCGATATTCGTTGGCTGTTCAATTTCTATCTTTTCTCGAGTCACCAAGGTTTCGCCCGGCTTATCAATCGTTAATGGCCTCGTATAACCTGTCCCGTAGACATCCATGACTTCGGTATCATCATTTGTTGAGCTCTCTGCCACCGCAAAAAACGTCACTTGAGGAAGAGCAAAAGCAAGCAAAATCGCTTTTCTAAGAGTTACATTCATCATTATATTTATGTAGTTATCAGGAGTCGCGAATAGTACATTTACTCCACTTATAGATCAAAATGATAATCATTATCATTACAATATCTATACTCAACTCTACAAACAATGACGTTATGAAATTAAAATGCCCAATCTATGAATACAACAGAGTGGGCACCAACGCAGTGAAACCTATCAACCCGACAGGCCACTTTCTTTTATTTGCCGGTTAAACTCTCGATCAGCGAGTTCTTGCTCATCGTAAAGGTCTTCCAAAACGACTTGTTCCATTTCCATCACATCAAAGAATTGATCCTTACAATAACTCGCATTCCACTTAGGTAACATATCGGGATCATTAGCAATGTTACTCACGTGTTCTGCAGCAAAATGTGCATAATGCTCAAACAATTCTTCGTCAGTGCCATTCGCTACCCATGCTAATTTTTTAAACCACACTGCAGATTGTTGCTCTGAAATATGCTCATTTACCTTGCAAACAGACATCGCCACCAACGACTCGGTATAATTTTCATAGTGGGGCAACGTATTATGAACATGTGCACCGCAAGCAATAGCTAATGAAGGAATGAAGGTGGCTAAAATCATCGTGGTCTTTTTCATCGTTTTTGTTCCTCTGGCTGTGTACACATTTGACTAACGTGCTCTTTCTGTTCTGCTTCTTGAATGAGTTGCTCACCTAAAGCAACACCTTGAAGGTACAGAGGATCTTCCTCATTAAATACGTAAGGTTCGTTAAGCACATCTTCAGAAAGTCCTTCTATTGTTTCACGGACTATTTTCGAGTTGTGTTCGGTATACTCTAAGGTCATAGAGCCAGTTCCAACACAATACACATTGACGGTTTCCACTGCGGCCGCAGCCATTATTGCGTTGTCTCGGCTAAATAGCGTGTCGTGAGAGTGTTGCGCTGCCATTGCTTTAAACGTGCATAGATATAGCGCTGTTACTACAATCGTAAGTCGTCGCATAAATAGGTTACTCGTTGTTGAAGTTTGGGAAGGAGTTTGAGTTTGTGAGCACAGGAGCTCTATGCCCACAAACAAAGTCACTACTCTTGTTCTTGTTTGGTATTGCCTTCACGAGTGTCGCGATATGGGTCTGCTGAATCTTTACGATGCACGGAACGAGGTTCCAATCCATGAGCTTCGCGCATTTTATCAACCATTCGCTGCTTCTCGCCCATCCCTTGCTTCATGCTTTCTGGCAATACTTCCGTTGGCACGATCAGGTCACGATCCAACGGCCACTCTTTCAATAGTTGAGGGTGGTAACCTTCGGGGTAATACAGTGCTTCATCAATTTCTAAATCACGAATCTCTTGCTCTTGAATATCGGCTCGTGAATTTTTCGGCATTGGAACACGAAATACTTCACCGTCATTGAGATTAAACTGGGGAGCTCGGTTATTTGGAAAATCTGGAATAATCCCCTCTCGGACCCATGCTTTGTCCGGTGTAATGTTCGCGACTATCATATCGGGGGCGCCAAAGTGATATGGACCTTTCCAATGTTCACGTACCTGAGCCACAGTTTCGTTATTGTAGTAAGGGTCAAACTCCATATGAGTAGTCATAAACAAACGTGGTTGTATTTGATCTGCTAGCCATCCCGCCGCATAGCCTGACGTATGATGAGTATCAATGGTATAGCGTGTTAGAAAAGCAGGCACTCCTTGAACGATGGACGCTAATCCGACGAGCTCAGTCTGAACCTCGGTTACGAACAAATCGCAACCTTTGGCATACTGAATATCAAGTTCGGTAGGTCGACCATCCCCAGTCCAGACAAAACAGAGCGACTCCTCGTCATTGATTGTCCAATCAAGGCGATATGCTGAGGCACCATCTTTTGCGTGAGAACGTCTCCAATGTGATACTTTGACGCCATCAACATCATAGATAATGCCGCCATCGTCTTTGAAGTCGAACTCAACAACTTCTATATCATTACCTGATGGGAAAACATCAAACGCGTCTTGATGCCAAGAAAGCATTTGCAACATGCCTTCTACCATATGTCGCGTCCCATCTTCCGGGTTGCGACCTGATGGACCATAAATCGTTAGTGGTTTTTCCCACCGTCCATTCCAACCTCCAAATTGGTACAAGTAAGGAAGAGAGCCAAAATGGTCTACATGCAAATGAGTTATGAAGATCTTGTCCAGTTCGTTTAGCGCTACACCAGCCCCAATATAGTTAGCAATTGACGCCTCACCAATATCGAATACGAAATTGTCACCGTTACCTAACTCTACGTATATGGAGGTATTAGCTTGACCAGGGCGAATCATAGGGGATGTACCCATGAAGGTCACACGCATTTCGTTGGTTAACAGTTCTTCCGTCCTTGGGTACCAATTGGCGGCAGTAACCATATGATCCATTGGTTCTATGCCATCAAACATTAGACCTTCTTTCCAGAGTTCTTCGCCAGTCTGGGTATCTGTTTTGAGCCCTCCTTGCAAAATGGCATGTATTTCCTCTGGTGAAGAATAGATTTTCCCACCCTGTTTCATCAACTCTTCGGTATTGACGTTTTGTTCGTAGTTATAGTGCTTGTAACCTGAGAAACTAGCTGAATTTTCAGACTGATAATGTTCAAAAGGCGTTTGAGCTAAAACTGGCGCCGATAGAAGAATCGAGCCAGCAACAGCAGTCATTATATGGATTTTTGGCATAATAATTCCTCCTCTCCCATAACAGGGAAAAGTAATAAATGAATATAAATGAGAGAAATCAGTTGTTGCTGAGCAACGAATATTCTGTTGCTTCTAACGGTTCAACGTTGCAGTTTTGGGAGTAGGCGAAACCACTAAAGATGAGTGCGATTAAAGCCATAATTGAGACAATACGGACATTTTTCATTTTCTCGAAATCTCTTAATTGAATGGAAAAATCACATCCGTGTGTCTATGTTCACCATCTTAACCATAACCTAAGATACGAAAAATAGAGCAAATTTAGCTTTATATATAAATTTAATTTATGTATTTTAATCTAAATTCGAATCAGCGCACTCCAACTAAGGTCAATTGACAGTCACCTTTGCTCTGCTAGGATAAGAAATAACACTCACTAAATCAGGTCGTTATGGACTTAAATCTACTTACAACTTTTGGCGCGGTTTATCGTCATCGCTCTATAACAATGGCAGCAGAAGAGTTGGAACTGACTCAGCCAGCAGTAAGTGCGGCATTAAAACGATTAGAAGTCGTGGTGGGGAAAACGCTATTTGTCCGTTCTGGACGTGGAATTGCACCAACAGGAGCGGCCGTTGCGTTGGCAGATAAGATTGAGACGCCCCTTGCCATTCTAGAGACCATTGAGAAAAAACAGGAAGTCACTCGAGTCTATTGCAACGAAAGCCTGATGCACCTGCTTTGTGATTTGCCGGGATTGTCGTTTATCGAAACCCCGCTAAGCGAGCAGCAACTTCTCGCTGACATCGATTCGCAGAAAGTCCATCTCGCAATCGACATTGCCACTAGCAAAAGCCAATCACATATCGTTGAAGACATTTTTGATGAGCCTGCGGTGTGTGTTTGCCGAAAAGACCATCCGAATATTGGCACATCACTAACAACGGAACAGTACCTCGAACAACAACATATTGCGCTAAAAATACGTCGTAACAACGTTAACATGATGGATTTTTTAGCAGAAAAACCAATGCCTATAAGAACGATAAAGGCTGAAACAGGGTCCGTTTCAAGTATGCTAGCACTCGCAGCGACAACGGATCTGCTGGGTGCATCAACCTTGTCCTTAGCGAATCACCTCGCGCCCATGCTGGGTCTCAAAGTCATGCCCATTCCCCTTGATATTCGCAATGTGCAATATCGCATGATCTATCACCGTCGATTCGTCAATGATGAGGACCATAAAGCGACGCGAGAAAAAATCATATCAACGATCCAAAATCATCAGTTCCAATGACGTATTGCTTGAACTATGTTTAAGTAAATTAAGATAAAATTATTTGTTCAAGGAGTGAACATGAAGCGAGTTCTGTTACTTTTTAGCCACCTTGCAGCCTTATTCTTTGGGTTTATGTTGGGTATTTATGTCCTGCCGATTCTTACTCAGCCTGATTCCCCCTCAATCGCAAGCGTCACTGCGGATGCCAATCAAATCGTCGTCAAAGGGACATTCGATAAAGACCGACAAGACAGCGATCTTTTTCATTGGGGTGAAGGCGATATCAGTTTTACCAATGACAGCGCTATGTTTATTGGCGAGCTTGCTCCGGGGCCTGACTACAAACTGTACCTATCTCCAATATATGTGGAAACGGAAGCGGATTTTAATACTAACAAAGCCAACATGTTACAGGTGGGAGATGTGAAAACCTTCGATAGATTCTTGCTATCGCTGCCAGAAGGCACAGATTTAAGCCAATACACGGCAGCGATCATTTGGTGTGAAAGCTTTGGCGAGTTTATTACCTCAGCGAAATTACAAGCAAACTAACTTCATAACCAGAAGCTAAGGGTTTAGCGCACCATCAACTAATACCGCATAGGAGCTGTAATCAGAATTAAGTATGGTTGCAGCGGCTCGGTAACCCGGCTTCAAAATACCCACGTCGTCCAGATTAAGCGCCTCGGCTGGATAGGTTGAAGCCATTCTCAATACCTCAGCCTCATTCAGTCCCCAGGCAATGGCATTAGCGACAGACTGGTCCATGCCAATATGCGCACCAGCTAGAGATCCACTTGAGTTCACCAATTTTCCATCTTGTACCGAAATTTCTTCACCATCTAAGACAAAGCGATTGGTTCTACTGCCGACACTCGCCATCGCATCGGTCACAATAAGCAGCTTCCCTTCTGGCTTAAGCTTATGAGCCATCAAAACGTTTTGCGTTGCAACATGAATACCGTCGACAATAATTGAACACCAAGCATGGTCGGTCATCAACGCCGTGCCAACAGTGCCAGGCTCACGCCCTTCAAGCGGCGACATCGCATTAAACAAATGCGTAAAACCATTTACTGAAGCAAGTTTTTCTGCCGTTAACTGATGCTGAGTTGCCTTACTGTGCCCACAAGACACCACAACGTGATGCTGCTGCAACCAATTTAGTGCCTGCGTATCGACATTCTCTGCCGCTAACGTGACCAAGCTAACCCCTCGCTCTAACCACGGAAAAGCTTCTAACTGATCAATCGTTGGGCTATAAAACTTACTGGCATCGTGCGCGCCTTTCTTGTCTTTATTAAGCCAAGGTCCTTCTAGGTGAACACCTAATACACCTGCCACACCCTGCTCGATCGCACTCTCCGCAGCAATCAACGCCGTTTTCATTTCCTCTGGCGTTGCGCTGATCAAGGTTGGTAATAGATAGGCTGTACCGTGTTGACGATGGGCTCGACAAATAGTGTCTATACCATCAACAGTTGTATCAGAGTTAAACATGACATCGCCGCCGCCATTCACTTGAATATCGATAAATCCCGGCGCAACAATTTTGTCGCCAACATCAGTAACAATGACTGAGCTAGGCAATGTAGACGTGGGGACTATGTCTACAATCCGGTCTCCTTTCCAAACCAATGCAGAGTCGGAATGGTACTGCTCGCCATCGAAAATCGTCTTGGCTGTGATTGCTTGTATCGTCATTTGTCTATCTATTCCTTCCATCAACAACCTATGAGGCTGTGAAACACTATTTTTTAACCCATTTCGCTATGAGAATTGGGCTGCAGCACCCAATAAACATGCATCATAATCACCGGTTGCCTTAACGACATCTATTCGAAATGCTGCTGGCATTGTTTCGATATAGTCTAGAACTAATGGAATGTACACCTCCGTTAGCCCTATTCCTCCACCTAGACAAATAAGATCTAAGTCTAGTGTAGCTTTCAAATTGCAACACAGCTGAGCAACCGCATGCGCACTCTTTTTGATGATGTCCATTGCTTGCGCATTGTCACTGGCGAGTTCAAACAACTCAATATTTGAGATTGTCGGGTGAATAGCTTGACGAGCAGCTCGGTTAATTGCCGTTCCGGAGGCAATGCTTTCAACACAACCACGTTGCCCACAGCCACAAACAGGACCATTGATATCAATACTGGTATGGCCGATATGTCCAGCGAGATGCTGACTCCCTTTATACAGTTGCCCGTTAAGAACCAAACCACCACCTACACCAGTTGATACCGTTATGTAAGCCATATTGTTTACGGGGGTTTTGAGAGAGCGATATTCATACCAAGCAGCCGCTTGAGCATCATTGAGAATAGCAACAGGCTTATCTGTTTGTGCTTCTATCTCTTTATGTAAAGGAAACGGTTGAGGGAAGGCAAGAGTATCGGGATTAATAGAAGTAATGCCTTCTGGTTTCACCCATCCCGTAGTAGAAATCCCAATCTGTGTGACCTGGTGTATCCATGACCGACACTGTACAAGAATTTGACTAGCAAACTCTTGTACACATGTCGTCTCAGGCGTCGCTAGCTGAGCACGCTCTACCAGTTCACCATTTTGAACCAATCCTAGAGCGACTTTAGTACCACCAATATCAATAGCTAACGTGCTCATACTGTTTCACCTCTGCTTGAGTTGCCGCATTGAACCATTGAGTCACCACTTCTAATCTTGTCAGTGCAGAGCCCACTGTAACGGCTATCGCACCATTGGCAATCGCTTTTGCTGCTAACTCAGGCGTATTGTATCGCCCTTCTGCCATGGTAAAGAAGCCTTCGGCTGCAAATCTTCGAACTAGATTTAGATCGGGCTCGGTAGGCTCTTCGCCCCCCACATAGCCTGACAACGTCGAACCAATGATTTCCACACCTTGCTCATAAGCCCAAGCGCCATCCTCAAAACATGAACAATCCGCCATACCAAAACAAGGCGTGCGCTGAATGGCATCAACAATCACCGCTCTAGATTCAGGACGAACTCGATTGGTTGCATCAAACGCAATAATTGTTGCGCCCGCGGCCGCTAGCGCTTCCACATCCTCAACATAAGGAGTAATTCTAACTGGACTGTCAATAAGGTCACGTTTCACGATACCGATAATTGGTATAGTCACATTAGCTGCTACAGCCGCAACATTTTTAACACCTTCGATACGTAAAGCTTTGGCACCCGCTTGCTGCGCAGCTAGAGCCATGGCGACAATAAATTCGGTTTTCTCAAGTGGACTTCCGACAACTGGCTGAATAGATACTACCGTTTGCCCACGCAATTGCTCTTTTAATTCTCTGATTTTTAGACTTTTATCTCTCACTTCGAGCCTCTCGTCTTATGTTGGCGTCAACGAAATATTGGACATGCTTCCTTGTCCCAAAACCGCTTAACGAGTCTTTAAACAGATAAGTTAGGCTAAATTTTGTCCGTGATCACAGTTTGTGAAAAGTTGATTTGAAAATAATCTTCACGACCATAATAATCCATAACGAAGATTTTTTTCAAACAAAATAAAATTTTTTTTTGAAACTCGCGAATCTCGCCAAACAATGGACAAAAGGGAAGAACATGAAAGCTATAAATAAAATTACTATCGCTATGCTGACATTAGGATGTGCAGTTTCAGTACAAGCGGCGACAACACTTAAGATGGGCATGCAAGCCTCTGTTGGATCTGTGGAATATACCTCTGCAAAACTTCTTGCCGATACAGTAGAAGAGATGAGTAACGGCGACATTAAAATTGCTTTATACCCTAGTGCGCAACTCGGTGATGACCGCGCTATGCTTCAGCAATTAACCCTTGGCGATCTCGATATTACTTACGCTGAATTTGGCCGTATGGGTCTCTGGATCCCACGAGCAGAAGCAGTAACCCTACCTTACGTTGCCAAAGACTATGAACACCTACGTCGCATGTTTGATTCAGATTTTGGTCAAGGCGTACGTGAAGAAATGCTGACTAAATTCAACTGGCGTGCTCTAGATACTTGGTACAACGGTACTCGTGAAACCACCTCTAACCGTCCTCTAAACACGATTGAAGATTTCAAAGGTCTGAAGCTACGCGTTCCTAACGCTAAACCGAACCTAAACTACGCAAAACTTTCTGGTGCTTCACCAACACCAATGGCGTTCTCAGAAGTGTATCTAGCACTGCAAACCAACGCGGTTGACGGTCAAGAAAACCCATTGCCAACCATCAAGACAATGAAGTTCTACGAAGTTCAGGACAACCTCGCCATTACTAACCATATTGTTAACGACCAAATGGTGATTATCTCTGAGTCAACATGGCAGAAACTATCTGATGCCGATAAGAAGATCATTACTGACGCAGTAGCAAAAGCTGGAGCCGCTCATACCGCATCGGTTAAGAAACAAGAAGCAGAGCTTATCTCTTTCTTTGAATCTGAAGGCGTGAAAGTCACTTACCCTGATCTCGCACCATTCCGTGAAGCAATGCAGCCTCTATATACGGAATTCGAAGAGAAGATTGGCGAGCCTATCGTTAAGAAACTTGCTGCAATGTAATTGCCGCAATCAATTCGACGTTCGCTTGAATTGAAGTTGTAATCTCGGCTGGCCGATTTGGTCAGTCTTGGAGCCTAAAATGATACGCAAAATATTTGATAATATTGAAGAAATCATAACAGTGCCGCTGATGGCAGCCCTGTTAGTGGTGCTGACTTGGCAAATAGGAACACGCTGGTTGCTGAACGATCCTTCTTTGTGGAGTGAGGAATTAGCTCGTGTGCTGTTTATGTATATGTCACTCATCGGTTGCGCGATGGCCATCAAACGAGGCACCCACGTCAACATCACCTTTTTTTCGGATAAGCTTCCACAAAATATCCGTTATTCATTAGTAATCGTACTCGAACTCGCTGTGTTGGTGTCCATTTTCGCCATCATTTACCTCGGGTATCAGCACGTACAACGTACTGCTTTCTTTGAACTCATCACCTTAGGCATTTCTAGTAAATGGATGAACTACAGCCTACCTCTTGGTGGCGTGTTCATGGTCGTCCGACAGTTACAAAAGATCTTCTCGATTGGAGCTGAGTTTAAACAAGCTAAAAGCGAAGACGCTTCTAGCTCATCGCAAGTTGCCCAGAGGTAAGGAGTTCTCATGGCAGGTTCAATTTTCGGCTGGCTAGCTCTGTTATTTGCAGGTATGCCCGTTGGCTTCTCACTGATATTTGTTGCTTTAGTATTCTTGGTATTAACCAACAGTACTGGAATCAACTTTGCAGCTCAGCAAATGCTTGGCGGCATTGATAACTTTACCTTACTAGCAGTACCGTTCTTTGTTCTCACTGGACACTTGATGAACAGCGCGGGAATAACCGAACGTATCTTCAACTTTGCTAAATCTATGGTCGGCCACGTGACCGGTAGCTTAGGGCATGTAAACATCATGGCAAGCTTACTGTTCTCTGGTATGTCTGGCTCTGCTCTCGCGGATGCCGGCGGCTTAGGTCAGCTGGAAATCAAATCCATGCGCGACGCAAAGTATCATGATGACTTTGCAGGTGGTTTAACCGCAGCATCTTGTATCATCGGGCCGCTAGTACCGCCGTCTGTGCCACTTGTTATTTATGGTGTGGTTTCCAATACCTCTATTGGTGCGCTGTTCTTGGCGGGCGCAGTTCCCGGCATCCTATGTTGTGGTGCGTTAATGGTGATGAGCTACTTCATCTGTAAAAAACGCGGTTACATGACGCTGCCAAAAGCATCTCGCAAAGAGCAGTTTAAGTCGCTAAAAGAAGCCTTTTTATCCCTGCTTACACCCGTAATCATCATCGGTGGTATTTTCTCAGGTAAATTCACACCAACAGAAGCAGCGGTCGTATCCTCTCTTTACGCTCTGTTTTTGGGCACGGTAGTATACAAGCAGCTCACACTCGCAGGTTTCGTCGACATTCTAAAAGAAACTGTCAATACCACGGCTGTTGTTGCGCTTATGGTTATGGGCGTCACCGTCTTCGGTTGGATTGTCGCTCGTGAACAATTGCCGCAAATGCTCGCAGACTATTTCTTAACCATCAGTGATAACCCACTGGTACTGCTTCTACTGATTAACCTATTACTGCTGTTCCTAGGAACCTTTATTGAATCACTAGCGTTATTGCTGTTGTTGGTACCATTCCTCGTACCGGTTGCGGCGGCTGTTGGGATCGATCCTGTTCACTTCGGTGTGATGGCTATTCTTAACCTTATGATTGGTATTTTGACACCACCAATGGGTATGGCGTTGTATGTTGTATCTCGCGTTGGTGACATTCCATTCCATGTATTAACCCGAGGCGTTATCCCTCTTCTAGTGCCACTGTTCATCGTACTGGCATTAGTAGCAATCTTCCCTCAAGTGACGCTTTTCTTACCAGAGCTGTTCTTAGGATACGGACAATAACAATTACGCAGGCCAGCATTGGCCTGCCATTAATCGCAATTTGAAGGCCAATAAAATGAGAAAACTACAAGGACTTATCGCAGCACCACACACTCCTTTTGATGCAAGTAATCGAGTGAACTTTGCTGCGATTGACCAAATCGCAGAACTGCTTGTAGAGCAAGGTGTAACAGGCGCATACGTTTGTGGCACAACTGGTGAAGGTATTCACTGCTCCGTTGAAGAACGTAAAGCCATCGCTGAGCGTTGGGTAACAGCATCAAAAGGTCAGTTAGACCTGATTGTTCATACTGGCGCATTGAGTATTGTAGATTCCTTGGAGCTAACCAAGCACGCAGAGACCCTCGACATTATGGCAACATCTGCCATTGGTCCATGCTTCTTTAAACCTGGTTCAGTTGAAGACTTAGTGGACTACTGCGCCCAAATAGCGGCCGCTGCACCTTCAAAAGGCTTCTACTACTATCATTCAGGAATGTCAGGGGTCAATTTAGATCTTGAGCAGTTCCTAATCCAAGGTGATCAGAAAATTCCAAACCTTCTAGGTGCAAAATTTAATCACATGGACCTTTACGAATATCAACGCTGCATGCGAGTTGCTGATGGAAAATTTGATATCCCGTTTGGCGTAGATGAGTTCTTACCAGCAGGTCTTGCCGTAGGCGCAGTGGGCGCAGTGGGCAGTACCTACAATTACGCTGCTCCACTTTATTTGGAGATTATTGAAGCTTTCAATCAAGGCGATCAACCACGTGTAACAGCACTCATGGATAAAGTCATTGCTATTATTCGTATTCTTGTAGAGTATGGCGGCGTTGCCGCTGGTAAGGCAGCAATGGAAATTCATGGTATCGATGCTGGTGACCCGCGCTCACCAATTCGAGCATTGACCGCGGCTCAAAAAGCGGATGTGGTAGCGAAAATGCGAGACATCGGCTTTTAAAGCCTACGCGCACAAAAGGAGGCAGTTGCCTCCTTTTTAGGCTTTCAGGCAAACCGTATATCATTTCTCTATGAAATGCCGCGAATTATATTAATTGTTGGTGTTAAACCGTTAGGGAGTCTGATATTTTTAATCTAGGTACAAGAATTAAGGGGATACCGTGGGATCACCGAACAATCTGCTGGTTCGTTTGCGCTCCAACATGGAACCACTCAGTAAGAAATTAAGACAAGTCGCGGACTACATTCTTGAGAATGCTCATGAAGTGCAGTTCCAGACCATCACAGATCTTGCTCGAAATACCCAAACCAGTGAAGCGACTGTAGTACGTCTTTGCCGCGATATGGGTTACAAAGGTTATTCCGACTTCCGTATGGCCTTAGCAGTCGACCTAAGCCAAAACGCCAGTAAGTCTGCTCCTGTTAAAGATGGTGACATCTGCGATATTTCGGCAAGCAGTGCGGTTGATAGTCTCCAAGATACTGCAAAGCTGATTGACAGAAAGGCCCTGGATAGGATTTGTACTTTAGTGCATTCCGCCGACTTTATTGGTTGTGTCGGTGTAGGCGCATCAAGCATCGTGGGTCGATACCTAGCTTACCGACTTATCCGAATCGGTAAGAAAGCGATTATGTACGAAGACACTCACTTGGCAGCCATGAATGCTAGCCGCTCTACACAGGGGGACTTGTGGTTTTCTGTATCAAGTTCAGGCTCCACCAAAGAAGTCGTTCATGCAGCAAAGCAGGCGTTCAGTAAAAATGTCCCTGTGGTTGCACTAACTAACATTAATCACAGTCCGCTCTCGGCAATTTCAACGGAAATGTTAGTAGCAGCTAGACCGGAAGGCCCCTTAACTGGAGGGGCATTTGCTTCCAAAGTAGGCGCTTTATTATTGGTGGATGTCCTCGTCAATTCACTTTTGGAAAAGTACCCTGAATACAGTGACTCTGTTATGGAAACCGCCGAAGTTGTGGTACCACTCATGTCATAAACGCTAGCAAATCTCCATTTTTAAGCCCATCTTTTGATGGGCTTTTTGTTGCAGGAAAAACCTTCCTAACCATGATTAGATAAAAATTATTTTTATTGTTAACTTGATCAAAGAATATTTTCTCCAAAGATCGATAATGTGTATACATTTTGGCCAAACAGGCCATCACCTATCGATAAGGAAATATCATGAAGACAAGGAACTCGCTTTTTGCACTCGCTCTTTCATCATTGATTGTCACTGGCAACACGCTCGCATCTGAGTCATGGCCAGATTTACCTGAAGGCATCAAAAGTGGCGTCAGTGCACAGATAGGCGACAAAGTGTATGCCGGTCTTGGTTCCTCTGGCAGCGCATTCTATTTACTCGACCTCGCTAATATCGACAAGGGATGGCAAAAGCAGGCCGACTTTATAGGCCCCGCAAGAAATGGCGCGACGGCAACCGCGGTTAACGACAAGATCTATATTTTTGGAGGCGCAGGAAAAGAGCAGGCTGATGCCACCTCTCCTATTTTGTTCGACACGGTTTATCAGTTCGACACCACGAACGACACCTGGTCTCAAGTAAAAAGTACCAGCCCAGTTGGTTTACTTGGCGCCGCTTCGTATTCTCCTAACGGTAGTCAGATTGTTTTCTTCGGCGGCTATAACAAAGCCTATTTCGATCAGTATCTTTACGACATCAACACCACCGATAAGAAAGCGCAGCCAGACAAATGGCAATCCATTGTCGACAACTACATGGGCATGGCACCTCGAGATTACAAATGGAACGATAAAGTCGTTAGCTACAACCCAGAAACGAATCAATGGAATACCCTAATTGTTTCGCCTTATCTGCCGAACTGTGGCAGCGCGTTAGTATCCAATGGCAATACTGCCACGCTGGTCAGCGGTGAAATCAAGCCAGGACTTAGAACCGCAGAAGTAAAACAATTTAACTTTGGCGCAGCGCAACCGTGGAAAAGTCTTCACTCTCTTCCTGCACCTCAATCTTCAAATGTACAAGAAGGCGTAGCGGGTGCTTTTAGTGGCGAATCAAACGGCGTGGTTTTGGTCGCAGGTGGTGCCAACTTCCACGGCGCTAAACACGCCTTTGAACAAGGAAAACTTTTCGCTCATAACGGCTTTAGTAAAGCATTCAATCCAGAGATTTATGTCTTGAAAGACAACTTATGGCAGCAAGCAAACAACCTCCCTGAAGGCTCCGCCTACGGCGCATCATTTACCACACCAAAGGGTGTGCTGATCGCAGGCGGTGAAATGGCTGACCGCTCAGCAAGCAAAAAAGTGTATCTGCTGAGCTGGAATGGCAAATCTGTTGATATTCAAGATTAGGAAATAACCAAAAATGACTATCTGTTTGACCGCATTACCACCTCTACCTATCTCAATGAAAAACGGTATTGGAGGGCTGCTTGGCCGCCGCCTCTATACTGGCCTAGGCAGCGCAGGGAAGCGTTTTTATTATTTGGATATGGATGACGTTGAGCTTGGTTGGCAACTCGCTCAGCCCTTTCCAGGATGCGATCGCAACGATGCCGCCAGCGTAACGACAGACACAGGGATCTATGTGTTCTCAGGCGCAGGTAAAATGGACACAGACCCTCACGTCCGCGTGCTGACAGATAGTTATTTTTTCTCTAAAGAGACGCAAACGTGGTCCAAGCTCGATACCACCATACCCGTAGGATTACTCGGTGCCAGTGCCACTTCGATTTCAGACCACCAGCTCATTTTCATTGGAGGATATTGCAAAGAAACGTTCGATTCGTTGTTCGCTAGACTCTCTAAGGTCAGCTCTGCCACTGATGAGCGCTCAATATTAGACTCATTTATGTCTCAACCCATCGAGGCCTACGGTTGGAATCCGCATATCTGGATGTTCGATACTCGGACACTCGGTTGGTCAAAGCTAGCAGATAACCCCTATTTGCCTAATTGTGGCGCAGGACTGATAGAGAAAGATCAACAAATTCTGCTCATTGAAGGTGAGATCAAGCCGGGTCTAAGAAGTTTGGAAACCAAACGATTCCAAATTAGAGCTAACGGATCCGTTGAATGTGATTTACTGCCCACCATTGTCCAAAATGAACCAAAACATGAGGGGATAGCTGGGGGTTTTGTGGGACTCATCGACAACATACCCACCGTCGCAGGAGGCGCTTTTTTTGTTGGCAGCCAACAACGCTTTCAACAAGGGCACTTATTCAGCCATCAAGGGCTTGTAAAACACTATAGCAACGCCATTTGGCAACTCAATGGATCTCAATGGAACAAAATTGGAAACCTTAGCGACGGACAGGCGTACGGAATGAGTGTATCCATTGATAATGGTATCGCCATACTAGGAGGAGAAAACCAACAGGGAGAATCCATAACTGACTGTTTTATCATGAGTAATTAGAAAGCTGTGATGCTAATTCCAATTAGAAAATTAATAACCAAATGTCCGATGCACACTAACAATAAATTGACAGAGAAAACCGTTTCTATTCGCATAGTGTTTGAGCCTTAAACACCTAGTTGGCGCATTTGCGCATAGACACAGAGGCAGTACGCTCCCCCTTGTACTGCCTCTTATTTTTCAGTTGTGCAACCAATCAAATACCCAGTAAATACACCTAGATTACACCCTATTTACTTCCTCTCTCTATAACGTGACCGAACTTATAAAATCAGCTTTCCATTTTTCATTCAATACGTTGTGTGATCTTTATGTCAAATAGCCATAACTTTTATATGGATAATATTGAGAGTGTTACAAATTGTAAATGGGAAATATTAATGCTCTATTTTGAATTTATGTTCCTGCTCTTGATGCTCTATATCGGGTCAAGAAAAGGGGGAATCGGCTTAGGTGTAGTCTCCGGCATAGGTCTCACCATTGAAGTCTTTATCTTTAAGATGCCGCCAACCTCTCCTCCGGTCACAGTCATGTTGATCATTCTGGCGGTTGTGACGTGCGCATCTATCTTAGAAGCCGCCGGGGGACTAAAGTTTATGCTGCAAGTAGCAGAGCGCTTGCTGCGTAAGAATCCGAAACGCGTGACGCTCATAGCACCTTTTGTGACTTACAGTATGACCTTCTTGCTAGGAACTGGTCACGCAGTCTACTCCATCATGCCGATTATCGGTGATGTTGCGTTAAAGAACGGTATTCGTCCAGAACGCCCGATGGCTGCAGCTTCGGTAGCTTCACAAATCGCCATTACCGCTTCACCTATTTCTGCCGCTGTCGTGTATTACCTCGCACAATTATCGGATCTACGACCAGATATTACCTTGCTATCCATACTCATGGTCACCGTTCCCGCTACTTTATTCGGCACACTTTTGATGTCACTTTATAGTATGAAACGAGGCAAGGAATTAGAGGACGATCCTGAATATCAAGCTCGCTTAAAAGACCCTGAATGGCGCGAGCGCATTTTGAACACAACGGCGACGTCGTTAGACGAAGTTCTACCTGCATCAGCACGTAACTCAGTCTTACTGTTTTTACTGTCTATCGTCGTCATCGTTATTATTGCAATGGTTCCTGAAGTGAGAACCATTGGTGACGCAGCAAAACCGATCAGTATGGCCGTTATTATTCAAATGATGATGCTCTGCTTCGGCGGTATCATTCTGCTCGCAACCAAAACAGATCCACGCCATGTGCCGAATGGTGTGGTCTTCAAATCAGGAATGGTCGCTGCCATTGCGATCTTTGGTATCGCTTGGATGTCAGACACTTATTTCCAATATGCAATGCCACAATTTAAATCAGGAATCGTCGAAATGGTAACGGATTACCCTTGGACGTTTGCATTGGCACTATTCATTGTATCGGTTGTTGTTAATTCGCAAGCAGCCACTGCTCGAATGATGCTTCCTGTGGGTTTAGGACTGGGGTTGGATCCAGCACTGCTCATTGGTTTAATGCCAGCGGTCTATGGATATTTCTTCATTCCAAACTATCCATCGGATATCGCAACCGTGAATTTCGATTCTTCCGGTACCACTAAGATCGGTAAATGGTACTTCAACCATTCCTTTATGAGTGTCGGTTTGATAGGCGTCGTTGCCGCCTGTTGCGCGGGTTACATTCTCGGTCAAATGGTTATTGGATACTAATCTAGCTACCTAAGTCATCTCACTAAAATGCAAAAACGGTGACCTTGATACGGTCACCGTTTAGTATTCTCGTTGAGACCTAGAATTTCCAGGACACACCCAAGTCAACACCCACACCAACATCAACGCCATCTTTAAATTTGACTTCTGGCGTAGCAAATAAGTCAACATCAAGGTTTTTAACTGGCTCCCAACGGAGTCCCACAGGCGCATGCACGTCGACACGTTCACTATTCCAGTTATAACCCACACCACCCTCAACGAACCAGCTGATATTGTGCTCTTTAGATAGTGGCTTCTGCAAAAACGCCATACCACCATTTACGTAGTTATCGTTAACACCAATGATAATGTTGTCAAACTGGAACGTAATACCACGTTTGGTATCAGCGCCTAGCTCGAAAGCCTGTGCAGTGGTCGCCGTTAGCGCCAAAATACCGGTTGTTGCAACTAGAGCGTGTTTGATAAGTGTGTTTTTCAATGTTGTAACCTCAGTAAGGCCATCCTGAGCAATGTATTCCTTGAGTTTATGAATCTACTCAAAATTGAGTAATGTCGTTTGATACAGGTATTCTATTCAAACGACTCATAGCGACTTACCATTTTGTGCCACGCGGTTCAGAAAGTGCGCGCTACCTATTCCTACATCTATAAAACTCATTAATATCTCAACCCTAGCTCGGCTCATACATTTGCCGAACCACTTTCATTACACTGCCCATCTAATGAAGCAACGAGAGATAGCCAATGATAACAACCAACCACAACTCTAGCGGCTTGCCATCAAGGACTATGGGAATAACCAGCCTATCCGCGAACTGGATTGGAGAACAGATACGCCTCATTAGACAGGGAGTCGAACAGAAGCAAGGACAAAACATAGAAAAGATAAACCAAGCGTGCCAAAGCTGGGAAACCCTGCTCGACCATGGTCTCACACCAGCAACTATTCATCACCTCGCTGACACCACTCCCGCCGATTTGATGTTTCTTAGGTACTATGCATGTACACCAGAGAAGTAACTCGTCGTTCCAATTAACACACTAACCAAAAATCAACGACACACCCGATTCCAGCTGCGGTTTTTTCCTTCCAAGTACATGGACCGTACCTGCGAGGTCTGGAATGAGGTTTCCGTCAAACTTAATAGTGATATGACCTAGGTTTTTCAGGTTGGTATTTGCCGCACTGCCCACAGAGGTCACCACATAGGGCTCGTCATCAATCAATAAGGTGCTTTCAGTAGACAGTTCGCCGGAGTACTCCGCTTGATCATGAATAAAGCAGTAGTCAGCCACATCTTCTGGCGCAGAATCATTAAACAGTATCAACATATCATCTTGAAGCGCCTCTTGTGCAAACTCTCCGACGCTCACAATATTGGCTCGAAATTGATAACCCATCATCATCCCTTATTGATAAATAAACATTGAGACGAACCAAGCAAACAGGACTGTTGGAGCCCCCGTCAGGAAGCGAGAATAAAGCACCGAAGGCACACCAATTTCTACCGTTTCTTGCTTAGCTTCTGCCAGTCCAAGTCCTACAGGTATAAAATCACACGCAGCTT
This sequence comes from Vibrio sp. CyArs1, assembly GCF_022432925.1. NCBI lineage: Bacteria > Pseudomonadati > Pseudomonadota > Gammaproteobacteria > Vibrionales > Vibrionaceae > Vibrio > Vibrio sp. CyArs1. The sequence goes on from NZ_JAKRBO010000001.1 coordinate 1,184,079, forward strand.
GAGCGTTAATTGCAAACAGAGCTGGAAGCGCCAAGTGAGGCGGAATATGTCCCGCACCAATTTGTACCCCAACTAACACACCAATGACTTGAGCGATCACTGCCCCAGGGCCTAAAAATGGTGAAAGTAACGGAAAAGAGCAGATCAATGCCAACGTCACCAGTCCCAAAGGATTCTGTGCCAACGGCGACAGCAGGTTGGCAATCACATCACCAATCCCCGATGCCATGATGACGCCAATCAGCATGGAAACAAACGCCATAAAGGGCAGAATAGTTTTAAGCACCGTGTCGATAGTGTCGCGGCCAGCTTGATAAAAAACCGACATGACCGAGCCCATGCCAACCCCGACCTTAGCGATCAGCCCATCCGACTGGGCGCTTAACTTCTGAGACGTATCGTATTGAGGAGGCGTCTCAGATTGGCTAACCGGCTCAGCGTGGCTATTGGATTCACCTTCAACCAATTCGATACACTGAGGAGTTACCGAAGAGGCATAGATATCTGCTTTGATGAATTGAGCAAGAGGACCACTTTGCCCTGTCGCGTGGATGTTTAATGTCGGGATGCCTTTTTTAGGATACAGCCCACATCGCAACGTTCCTCCGCAGTCGACAACCGCTAATGCAACATCCTCATCTTCAAGCACCTTTCTAAAACCGTCGACACTCTCCAATCCCGTTAGATTTTCTAAGGCAGTAACCAAATCAGGTTTGGTTCCTCCGGTCACGTAGAGAATTTTCTTTCCGGCAATAATAGGCACAAACAGTGGACCACCCCAGCCTCCATTTCCCGCAGAGACTTTTAACATCATGCTCATGAGCCCTCCTTAGAAATTTCGACCTTGTCAGATAGCGCCCTGCCTTGTTGTTTGCAGATGATGCTTGTCGTCAAATCAGTGATCCAACCTCGAAAAAAGTTAGTCACTAAACCAACAAACAAATAGCTGACAGCAAGCGGGGCCAACGGCAGATTAAGCTGAGCGATTCCGGCAGCAATACCTAAATAGATAAACAACTCCCCCGGATTGACGTGAGGGAACATGCCGTTCATGGAGTGACAACTGTAAGATGCAGCCGCGTAATAAGAGGGTTTGTACTTTTCAGGAAGAAAACGTCCAAGACTTAGTGTCATTGGATTACAAAAAATGAAAGTCCCAATAAAAGGTAAAACCAAATAACGAGATACTGGATTGCCTGCACACTTTGTCGCTAACCTTTCAATTCGATGTTGACCAATAAAACGAATAAGTGCATTCATGGCGACAAGCAGACAGACCAATAACGGCAAGATGCCAGTAACCATATCAGAAAGAACCTCGCCCCCTTTTTCGAATAGTCCAATAAACCATTCTGCGCCTAGAATCATGTAGTCCAAAGTTATCCTCCTTACACTTTGAACCATATTGTTCCTCTTATCATTATCAAAATGAAAGAGATATACTTTCGCAACGTGAAGGGAGTCACCAATTAACTTTTTATGTGAAAAAATATATCACTTAATGTAAAAGTAAATGCGTAAACAAAGATGAGTTTTGCGATGGAGATACTGTAGGCAAGATTCCTACAGTATCACTGGGGGAAGTACATTAAACGAGATAAACTTTGATATTGTTTGATTCTAGCTCTGCTAGATGTTCTGGAGAAATATTACTATCGGTGATAACGGCATCGATGTCTTTCAAAGGCACAACAACATTAGGGCTACGACGACCAAATTTGTTGCTATCTAAAACGACAATCACTTCGTTGGCCGCTTCGTACATTGCTTGGCTCACTTGATAAGCTTCATTGTATGTGGTCGTTCCACTGTTAAGATCAAAACCATCAGCACCGATAAATAGCTTGTCAAAAGTGAACTGACTAAAAGCTTGTTCAGCCAATTTGCCATGAAACGAAGCAGAGATACGACGATAGGTTCCGCCTGGAATAATCACGGTATGCTCGCGCTCTAATTGTGCCATCGCGTTTACAATGTGCATGCTATTGGTCATTAGAGTGAGCGCTAGTTTATCTTCCAAATGAGGAACCATTTGTAATGTAGTACTACCGCAGTCGAGTATTATAGAATCACCATCACGTATAAGCTCACACGCTTTCTTTGCAATGGCGGATTTGAGGTCGAGATTCAAGGTCTGCTTCTCATCCATTGACCGATCCTCGATTGAGGCTTGACCAATCTTACTTGCACCACAAGCTTCTGCGCTCCCATAGCGTCTTACAACCAACCCTTCCTCTTCCAATGTCCGCAAATCCGTTCGAATGGTCGCTCCTGATGTTTCAAAAATGTTTGCCAAATCATTTACCGAGGTCTTACCCTCGTGTTTCAGATAGTTCACCAACTTCTGACGTCTATTTTCAATGTTCATATGCACCATCACTAATTTTTTTTAAACTATACACAATTTCCCTTTCACTGTGAAAGAAAGAAACCTAAGTTTATATTTCTTGGTACATTCTGCGACCTAGTTAACCTTCGTAGGCAACAGAGATGGCTTCTTGCGTCCCTTTCGCTAGTTCATTCATTACCGCAGCGGATAATGGGTAACTTAGCCCAACAATTTTGTCCAAAGTCTTAGGTCTAGCAAAAACAGAGATTCCATTTAGGACTTTGGCATCCACTATGGTTTGTTGGTCATTCTCAGCAACCACAATGAGCGTTCTCGCCTTCCAACGACTTTTAGTTCTGCCGATCTTTACATGCCCTTTCTGTGACATAGATTGAACCATTCGATTGAAAGAGCGGATTTGAAAAAATCCCAAAGCAATTTGACCAATCCAAGCCACAATGGCCACTAGAATTAATGTAGTTGTTGAGTCCACAAAACACCTCTCTAACTGTTTAAATAAGGGCAGATATTCTGCCCTTGAAATTGCTACCTAACGTAGCATCAGGAGCACAAGACATCACCTAGTGGGGGAACTAGAACATCACCTGTCCGCCAGTGATATTAATCGATTGTCCTGTACAGTACGCGGCTTGTTCACTCGCGTAAAACTTCAGTACGTTCAATACATCTTGATAATCGCAGCCTGCTTTTAGCGGCACTTTATCAATATAAATTTGCTCAACTTCCTCTTCACTGACACCCAGTTTTTTCGCATATTGAGGCTTCAGTGATTGGAACATAGGGCTCTGTAGCAAGTTACCTAGCATTAATGAATGCACGGTAATTTTGTGCTCAGCCAAATCAAGAGCTAAAGACTGCGTCAAGCCAACGCCACCAAATTTAGCCGCCGAATAACCACTGTTGTGTTTCGACCCAACTTTGCCTGATTTAGAGTTAATTTGAATAATGCGTCCACCACGATTTTCACGAATCATGACTTTTGACGCTTCACGTGCACACAGGAAGTAACCTGTTAGATTAACGCTTAATGAGCGTTGCCATGCATCCATAGGGAAGGTGTCAATTTTGGCGGCGGTAGCAGTGCCTGCACTGTAAACCATCAAATCGATTCTACCAAACACCTCGTCCACACTTTTGGTCATATTGATAACCGACATCTCATCGGTCGCGTCGGCGGCAATACCAAACGCCATGCCTTCACCATAAGTTTGATTAATCTTATCAGCAATCTGCTGAGCATTATCACCGTTTAAATCTGCTACGGCTACGCGATAGCCATCTGCTGCCAAGCCTTCACATAAAAAGGCACCCAATGTTTGTCCGCCACCGACTACTAACGCTGTTTTACACATAAATACTCCGACATTCTTACAAATTTAATTCTTTAAAAAGGGCCTCTACATTCCACTTTGGGAGAGTGTTTCAAAGCATCTGCAGAGGCCAAAATACCGATTGGAATCTAGTTAACCTTATGAGAAAGAGATGGTTTCTCCGATGTTGCAGTGAGGAACAGATCCACTCACATGCAAACACCCTGGATATTCCGCTTCGTTCAAGCTATCGAACCGAATCGTGATGTGGCCGAGTTCTGAAAGGTTCTTATTCACCACCTCACCAACAGCAGTGATAGGGTATTCATTCGAACCAAGCTGTAACGTTCCGCCCACATTAATATTGCCTTTCAAGCTATCGTGAGAGTGGATAAAACAGTACTCAGCGGCATCTGCCGGTGCCATTTCACCGAATAGAATCATCATGTTGTCTGCCAACGCTTCTTCTGCGAGTTCACCGACATGCTTGATGGTTGATTGGTATAATTTGGTCATTTTTAGATTCCTTTGGGAGTTACTGTTTTACTTATTGATAGATGAACATTGATACAAACCAAGCGACTAATACGGTTGGAGCACCAGTTAAGAATCGCGAGTAAAGTACTGATGGAACGCCAATTTCGACAGTTCGCGGTTTTGCTTCTGCTAAGCCAAGACCAACAGGGATAAAGTCACACGCCGCTTGTGCGTTAATCGCAAATAATGCTGGTAACGCTAAGTGCGGAGGGATATTGCCTGCACCGATTTGTACACCGACAAGCACACCGATAACCTGTGCGATTACTGCACCAGGGCCTAAGAACGGTGATAGCAGCGGGAAAGAGCAGATCAGAGCTAGAGTAACGAGACCAAATGGACTTTGTGCTAATGGTGTCAGCGCTGACGCGATCAAATCACCGAAGCCTGAAGCCATGATTACGCCGATAAGCATGGATACAAACGCCATGAATGGCAGAATGGTTTTCAATACAGTATCAATCGTGTCACGGCCAGCTTGGAAAAACGTCGACATGACCGAGCCCATACCAATACCGATACGTGCCAACAGGCTATCGCTTTGTTCAGTCAGTTTTTTGTCCGTCGCAAAACGAGCTGACTCGTTTGCTGCTGGCTCCGGAGTTAGGGTCACTGTTGGTTGCGCATCAGAAAGCTGAATGTTCTCTGGTTTCACACCAGAGACGTAGATATCTTCTTTGATGTATTGCGCTAGAGGACCACTTTGCCCTGTCGAGTGAATGTTTACTGTTGGAATACGTTTCTTCGGATATAAACCACAACGTAACGTCCCACCACAGTCAATAATCGCGACAGCAACCTCTTCATCTGGTACTGAAGTTTTGAAACCATCTACTGCTTCATAACCCGTCAGTTCGGCAATACGGTCAACGATATCTGGTCGAGTACCACCAGTGATGTAGACAATTTTCTTGCCTGCTTCGATTGGCAAACATAGAGGACCACCCCAGCCGCCATTACCTTTATTAATAATTAATGAGTTTGACATGACACAGGCCTCTTATGATTGGAAGTGAACAGTACGTTCTAGTTGAACACCTTGCTGACGCTCTACCATTGCAGTAGTAAAGTCAGTCACCCAACCTCTAAAGAAGTTAGTTACCATGCCGACTAGTAGATAACTCACAGCTAGAGGACCTAGTGGTAGACCCAGCTGAGTAATACCGTTAGCGATACCAAGGTAAACAAACAATTCACCAGGGTTAATGTGAGGGAACAGGCCATTCATGGAGTGGCAACTGTACGAAGAAGCCGCGTAGTAAGAAGGTTTGTATCTCTCAGGAAGAAAACGACCCAAGCTCAACGTCATTGGGTTACAGAAAATGAAGGTACCGACAACAGGCAGAACCAGATAACGAGATACAGGGTTGCCAGCACTACGCTGTGCCAGTTTTTCTACTTTGTCTTGTCCAACGAGACGTATCAATGCGTTCATGGCGACAAGTAATGAAATTAAGAGAGGAAGTATGCCTGTTACCATTCCGGTAAAGACCTCTCCGCCTTGTTGGAATAGCCCGATAAACCATTCCGCTGAGTGAATTATAAAGTCCATGTTGACCTCTTTTGTTTCAAGGATAAGTGCTGATTGCCTTTTTACTTTTTCATTATTATTTTCATTTTGAAAGTTAATATTTTTCATTTATTGATTCAAATCACAAAATAAATGAAAGAAAAAATAAAAATAATGAAAGTAACAAAAGAGGTGGAATTGGGCGCGAGAGAGTATATACCTTTAAAAATCAGATACATACAAACACTTCCTTTGAATCAGATTTCAATAACAGCCAATCGTTCTGCATTCCTTTCCATGAAATGAAAATCTTAACTTTCAACTAGACACCAAGATTGAGAGAGATCCCAATAATGAAAATAATGAAAATTACAACTTGCTCTTTACCAGAGGTGTGAAACACTAGGCAGCAATATCTATATCGTTCAGCTCGTAGGACACATCGCCATGCAAGTCGTCAAGACAGAAGTCATCGAATACGCCACACAAGTCATTAATGCCGAGATAGCAGAAGCTCAGAAGCTATTGGGACGATTGGAGGACAATTTTGCGCAAGCGGTGTCGCACATCGTTAACTGTCAAAGCAAGATAATTGTGTCTGGAATAGGCAAGTCTGGGCACATTGGCAAGAAGATGGCCGCAACACTGGCTTCAACGGGTTCACCTGCCTTTTTCGTTCATCCGGCGGAAGCACTTCACGGAGACCTAGGGATGATCACTAAAGGAGACTTAGTGATCTTGATTTCAAACTCAGGCGAATCTGCCGAATTTAAGACTATGCTGCCGATATTAAAAGAGCGCGGGATTTCTATCATCGGTATGACTGGCAACACTTCATCTCATTTGGCGCAGAACAGTGATTGTGTGGTCAACATCGCCATAGACAGCGAAGCATGTCCACTCGGACTCGCTCCAACATCCAGCGCAGTCAACACATTAATCATGGGTGATGCTTTAGCGATTACAGCAATGAAAATTCGCAAATTCGACAGTATTGATTTTGCACAGTCTCACCCTGCTGGTGCTCTCGGAGCGAAACTACTTACGACAGTCGGCAACGTAATCTCCGAGTTTGAACACAATGCCATTTGCCAACCAGAACAAAGCTTAGCAGAAGCGATCAGCGTACTATGTGAGAGTGGTAAAGGGCTTATCGCCATTTGTCGTCAAACGACGCTCGTAGGTGTCTTTACGGACGGAGATTTAAGGCGAGCGCTCGCCAATGGCGCCGTTCTAGAAGACAAAATTGAACAGCATATGACCACCAACGGCAAACAAACAAGTGCGCGAGTAAAAGCATACGATGCGTTGAACTTAATGCTTGATAATGCCATTTCAGCACTACCTGTTGTCAATGAACGCGATGAGTGTGTTGGCGTAATTAGCATCTCGGATATTCATCGTCGAGGTATCAAGTAGACAAGTTCGGGAAAACACTATGAGTAGCAGCTCAGGCTTACCTTCTATCAAAGCGCTCAAAACCTTCGTGGCAGTGGCACACAACCTCAGTTTTTCAAAGGCTGCACAGGAGCTGTGTGTGACTCAAGGAGCCGTCAGTAAACAAGTCGCGGCATTAGAGCAGCAACTTGGTCAAGCACTGTTTGAGCGACACATTGATGGGATTCGACTTACATCTATTGGTGAGCAATATTTGCCTAGTATTATCGAAGCCTTGGAAAGTGTTCAATCTGCAACGGCAAGGCTCAAGCAGTCTGAAAACAACGAGGCGGTATTAAACCTTGATGTAACGCCATCTTTTGCCAGCTTATGGTTGATCAACGCATTGCAAGACTTTCGATCGCAAAACGCTAGTATACGAATCAACCTAAAAACAGGTGATGGTCCCATTAAAGGCTTGAACGCGCGAAGTGACATCATAATCCGCTGTTTACCAATCGCTACCCATTACGAAAATGCCACTCTGCTACACATAGAGACGCTGCGCTTGGTCGGCTCAACAGATCTTATCGAGCGTCATCCTATTCGCAGCCACCAAGATTTGGAAGTTTACCAATTTATCCCCCATATTACTCGACCGCAACTATGGGAAAAGTTTCGAAATCAATTTTGCCCTGATACACCGATGAATTTTTATGGCGTCGGATTCGAGCATTTCTTTATGTCTTTGGAGGCTGTAAAAGCAAACTGTGGGCTCGCTCTTCTTCCTGATTTTATGGTCGACCCTTTAATTGAAGCAAAGCAGTTGAGTAACCCTCTCGCTCTTAGTTTAGTGAGTCAGTACGGTTACTATGCCATCACCCCAAATCATCGTCGCGACAACAAGCTAGTCTATCTGTTCAACCAATGGCTAGAAGAGCAGTTTCGTTGCTAGTCACAGTGACCCCACGACCATTAATAAAAAAAGCCCAGCATTACAGCTGGGCTTTGAAGAGTGTTGCATTAAAAGAGTTTGTTAGTCCATCAAACCCGCTTCTTTGTAGTACTTCACGGCACCTGGATGCAATGGTGCTGACAAACCATCTTTGATCATTTCTTCTTTCTTCAGGTTAGCGAAAGCAGGGTGAAGACGTTTGAAATCATCAAAGTTTTCAAATACAGACTTAACGATGGCATAAACCACATCATCAGGCACGGCAGTAGATGTAACGAATGTTGCACCCACACCAAACGTCATCACATCATCTGGATTACCGTTATACATACCCCCCGGAACGGTCGCTTTACGGTAGAAGCTATTGTCTTCAACCAACTTATCTACCACTGGTCCAGTAACCGATACAATGCGGCTATCACAAGACGTTGTCGCTTCCTTAATCGCACCACTTGGGTGGCCTACGGTGTAGATCATTGCGTCGATTTTGTTGTCACACAATGCTTTAGACTGCTCAGATGCTTTTAGCTCTGAAGTCAGTTTGAATACATCTTTGTCCCAACCGTAACCTTGCATCAAGACTTCCATAGTCCCGCGCTGACCGGAACCAGGGTTACCGATATTGACTCGCTTACCTTTAAGATCTTCGAAGCTTTCAATACCAGAATCCGCACGCGCCACCACAGTGAATGGTTCAGCGTGAACAGAGAATACCGCTCTAAGATCTTTATATGGACCAGCTTCCGCAAACTTACTGGTGCCATTGTATGCATGATATTGCCAGTCTGACTGGGCTATACCTAAATCCAATTCGCCAGCTCGAATGGTATTGATGTTGTATATCGAACCGCCGGTACTTTCTACCGAACAACGCACACCGAATTCAGCTCGGTTTTTATTTACAAGACGACAAATAGCACCACCCGTTGGATAGTAAACCCCTGTTACGCCACCGGTTCCGATAGTTACAAATCGGTCTTCTGCCTGCGCGAGAGTTGCTCCTCCCATGGCAATACATGCAGCAGACACGGTCAACATGGTTTTTAATTTGGTCATAGTTATTCCTTTCCTGTCGTAGGGTTCAGAAACCAGTAAACTCCTTAATTACTGGCGAATGGCAAGACTGTTTCTAAATTCAGTAGCGCTCAATAAATCTATATTAAGCGCCGCTGACGTCTTACAAAGCTGGTTCACTAAAGATGCATTGTTTGTAGCAATAGCACCTTGATTGTCATAATGATTATTTTCAAACCCAACTCTAACGTCAGCCCCCATAAGCATAGCAGCCGTTAAACAATTGTGTTCAAATTGACCAAACGCACAGACCGCCCAACGGTGACGCAGTTCAAATAATCGACAACTAAGAAATGGCACAAGGTCTTGAGGTGTTGCTACTTGTCCCTGCTTATAGCGTCCGAGAACAAGTAATAGGTGATGGTCGTGATCAGGCAAGACCTTTTGATCAATCAGTCGAAAATAACGATCAAGATCGTCAGCACTGTAAAGAATGTATTGAGCAATAATGCCTTGCTGTGCAACCCAATGAAAAAACTCGGCCGACTCGCTCAAGTGTTCATCATTTGGAATCAACTCACTTAACGCAAATGACGCCGCTTCTGGTTTGACGGCTTTGATCAATTGCCTTTGTTGCTCAGGTTGATATTGGCCTACCGCTTCTGTTGTTAATTGCACCATAATGCTGTCTCCAACAGCATCTTTTAGTTCGTTATACAGCGGGAGGTTGTCTGCAACGTCTAACGAGTGCAGCCCTTTTTCATTGCGAGCATGCAGATGTACCATTGCGGCACCTGCACTTCGGCAAGCAATAACATCTTGGATAATCTCTCCACGAGTGATGGGCAGTGCAGGATGATCTTTCTGCGTTTTTCTTGCGCCATTAGGCGCAACGATAATAGCCGACTGTGATGGCATTGTTAGGTTACTCATAAGCGAACCCACTTTTCTTCTGCTAAAAGTAGCGTATTTTTCAGCTTGGTCACCAGTTCATCCATTTCGATCTCACTAATAATAAACGGAGGCGCAAGTAAAATATGGTGACCGTGTGTACCGTCGATCGTCCCAGCCATTGGGTAACACATTAAACCATTCTCCATCGCCAACGATTTAATCCATTTGTGCGCTTGAGTTTGGATAGCAAGCGGGGATTTTGAATGTTTGTCAGAAACCAATTCAATGCCGATAAACAATCCTCTACCTCGAATATCACCAATCATATCGAGATTCCCCAACGCTTCGAAAAGCTTTTGCTTAAGCATTTCCCCTTTAGAAACCACCTGAGCTAGCAAGTCATCTTCTATGATGGTTTCCACTGTAGCGAGTGCCGCCGCACACGCCATTGGGTGTCCCATAAAGGTATGACCATGCTGGAAAAAACCGGAACCATTGGCTATTTCCTGATAGATTTTTTCGTGAACAAGTACAGCGCCAATGGGCTGATATCCAGCTCCCAGACCTTTCGCCATGGTCACAATATCGGGTACTACTTCGTCTTGCTCAAATGCGAAGAAAGACCCCGTTCGGCCGACTCCACACATCACTTCATCTAAAATCAGCAATACATCATATTGGTCACAAATCTCTCTTATACGCTGCAGATAGCCCTGAGTCGCAGGTACTGCCCCCGCAGTTGCCCCTACGACGGGTTCGGCGATAAATGCCATCACATTTTCCGCCCCAAGTTCGAGTATCTTCGCTTCAAGTTCATTGGCAATACGCTGACTGTATTGGTCTTCAGTTTCTGACGCCAATTGGTCACGATAGGCATAACAAGGCGCAATATGGTGAGCAGAGGAAAGCAGAGGACGAAACGGTTCTCGTCGCCACTCATTGCCTCCAACAGAGAGCGCCCCTAATGTATTGCCATGGTAACTTTGTCGCCTTGCGATAAATTGCGTTTTGGACACCATACCGCGCTCAACGTAATACTGGCGTGCCATTTTAAGCGCTGACTCCACCGCTTCTGAACCACCACTAACAAAGTACACATGTTGCAAAGATTCTGGGGCTAACGACACGATTCGCTGCGCTAATTTCTCACTGCTTTCACTGGTAAAGAACCCTGTATGAGCATATGGAATAGTCTCTAATTGAGCTTGAATCGCCGCTTTTACTCGCTGATGGTTGTGACCAAGGTTGGAGACCGCCGCCCCTCCGCATCCATCTAAATAATATCGACCTTCTGAATCAATCAAATACACGCCTTCGCCAAAGCTCACTTTTGGCAAAGTATCTGAACAATGTCGGTGAAATACACTACCCACGCAGCCGCCCTCAGTTAACCACTTATCCTTTATTGGTTAATTTTTGTTCTAACATGGCATTTTTACAAACGAATAATTATCAACCTCTATGAGAAAATGGAATGGCTGCATCATGAAGCTTCCCCTAATCGTTAAAGCAAATCTTGGTGCGATATTATTCTCATAGTGAGCTAATTGTTTGTAACACATACGAAACCTTGTCTATTCTTAAAAGCCTTATCTCTGCATTTTCGGTACAAGGACTCGTACTTATGCATACAGACAACCAAGAAAAACCTGTGGTGCTTGTCGTTGATGACATTCCCGATAATATCCATGCCATTGCTGGCTCTTTGAATGAACATTACAAAGTGAAAGCGGCGACAAGCGGCGCGAAAGCTATACAAATCGCCCTCTCCACACCTAAACCTCATATGATATTGCTCGATATCATGATGCCCGAAATGGACGGTTATGAGGTTTGCGAGACACTAAAAGCCAATCCACTAACCGCTGATATTCCTATTATTTTTGTCACCGCGAAAAGTGAAGTGGTCGACGAGCAGAAAGGCTTTGAGTTGGGCGCGGTGGACTATATTACCAAACCCATTAGTCCACCCATTGTGTTAGCTCGAGTGAAGACACATATTGCGCTGTACGATCAAAATCTCGAACTTGCTATCAAAGTACGTGAAAGAACGGCTCAGCTTGAACAAAGCCGTTTGGAAGTCATCCAACGCTTGGGACGAGCAGCAGAGTACAAAGATAACGAGACTGGTATGCACGTAGTGCGGATGAGCCACTACTCACGCATTCTCGCCTCACAACTAAACGTTAGTAAGCGCTGGGTTGAGCTGGTATTTCAAGCCGCACCAATGCACGACATCGGCAAAATTGGTATTCCAGATAACGTGTTAAGAAAGCCAGGTAAACTCGATGCCGACGAATGGGCCGTCATGCAGAAGCATGTCGAAATTGGCGGTGACATTATTGGTGACAGCGATTCGCTGCTATTAAAAATGGCGCAAGAAATTGCGTTAAACCATCATGAAAAATGGGACGGCAGTGGCTACCCCAACCAATTGAAAGGAGAGCAAATCCCGCTTAGTGCAAGAATCGTCGCAATAGCCGATGTATTTGATGCACTGACCAGTGTGCGTCCCTATAAAAAGGCTTGGTCCATTGAGGAAACGCTCGCATTACTAGAGCGCGATGCAGGAACTCACTTCGATCCAAGTTTAGTACCAATTTTCATCAGCAAATTGGATGATATTCTCGCCATTCGAGATGCTTTTAAAGACTAGAACTACATTGGTTTAAAGGATTTCCATGAATTTTCCTATCGGACAAAATCTCGACTCAAAACGCATTCTTATTGGCTTTTTCATCGCAGTGACATTATTGGTGATAGCCGGGTCAATAGGTTGGTCAAAACTCAATCTTCGTTTTGAAACTGTCGACAATTACGCTCAAAGCGCTCAACTTCGTGCCGCCATAGATAGCATTAAGCTGCATGAGCGCAATTACGCACTATCGCCCACCCATCCGCAGGCTGAAAAAACCTTTGAACATATTGATATGGCCTACCTGCTTGCCGATTCCCAGCCTTCCGAGCAGGTCAATCAAGAAGTAAAGGCGCTACTTCAAGATTACAAGACGACTTTTACCGAATACGTAGAACTTAACGACCAAGAAAGAACCACCCGCGTTGCTCTTACCTCAAATTCGGACACGTCTATTTATGATGTAGAAGAGATGCAGGTCGATCTTAAAGTCTCGATAGAAAAACAGGTCGCGTTAGTCGAAAGCATGCGTCAACACATTGATGCTAGTGCTCAAATCGCTATTGAAAGCCATCATTTAGCAAGTCGTATTTCTACAATTCGAAGTCATGAAAAGTCTTTTATCCTCGAACCGAATAATGAAGATTACAAACAACTGCAATTTGGCCTCAATGAAGTGCGTAACCAAATTAGAGCTCTGCAACCAAAGATGGTTACGCAGGCTGCTAAGGACAAACTGACACTGGTTGATAACGCTCGAAATCGGTATTTAACTGCGGTCATTCAGCTCAGAAACCTCAAACTAGTTACCGCTCCAATGCAGCAGCACATCGCCGCCCAGATCGATTCGGCGGGGGAAGAGTTTACACGAGCGAGTGTAGTGCTGAGAACGAGCTTACAAAAAGAGTTAGCCGCCTATCAACAAGAACTAAACGACATACAACAACAAACCAACGTCAAACTCTCCACTACCGCTCAATTGCTGACATTACGTTCCCTATTTAGCGATACCACTCAGTACGAACGCGACTTCTCCTTGGTACAAACACTCAACGAACAGCAAGATATTGCCGAGCAAATTGAAGGAACTATCAAAGAGAGCCAACAACGATTGGCAGATTTGATACCGCATATTTCAGATGCGACCCAACAACAAACGCTTGGGAAAATTAAGGGGCAGTTGACGCAATATCTCGCTTTATTCGAACAGTTATTTACGCAGAAACAAGCTATCGCCCAACAATCATCGGCGCTTGATAATGCCTATCTGAAAGCCTTCAAAGTTATTGAACCTGATTTTGAACACCAGCAAAACATTGTAGAGAACTCATCTCAAATCTCTTTCTATCTTGCCATCGGCGGCATCATTTTCATGAGCACCATAGTTTTTATTGTTTTGCTCGCCAACAAATCCCACGCTGCGCTTGAAAAGTCTGCCGATAAGCTCGCTATTGCCAGAGATGAAGCAGACTACGCAAACCAAGCTAAATCGGATTTTTTGGCGAACATGAGCCATGAGATCAGAACCCCAATGAACGCCATCATAGGCATGAGTTACCTCGCTTTAAAAACAGATTTAACTAAGGCACAACGCAACTATATTCAAAAAGTAAAGCTGTCGGCTGATACCTTACTCGGACTTATCAACGACATTCTCGATTTCTCAAAAATCGAAGCGGGTAAACTCGACATTGAGCACGTAGATTTTAGACTCGAAAACGTTTTGGACAATATTTCTAATTTGGTTGGGCTTAAGGCGTCGGAGCAGGGTTTAGAGCTGCTTATTCATACTTCAAAAGACGTACCAACAGCACTTTACGGTGACCCATTAAGATTGGGGCAAATCTTGACCAATCTTGCCAATAACGCTGTGAAGTTTACCGAACAAGGCGAAGTCAAAATCACTATCACCGCAGACAACTTAGAGAATGACGATGTCACGTTAAGATTTGCGGTCTCTGACACTGGCATTGGAATGACACCAAAACAAACTCAAAAGCTCTTCAATAAGTTCACCCAAGCCGATAGTTCCATCACACGCAAGTATGGGGGAACCGGATTAGGCTTAGCCATCAGTAAGGAGCTTTGTTTGTTGATGGGCGGGGACATTGAGGTTAGGAGTCAATTTGGCGAAGGCTCAACCTTTGAGTTCACAATTAACATGAAGCGCAGCCAAGTGCTAGAAACCAAACCGATTGTCGTGCCAACATCATTAAACCACCTCAACATCCTGATTGTGGATGACAACGCCAGTGCGCGCCTTATCGTTGAAGATATTCTGCAATCACTCAACTTTAATGTTCGAAGCGCTAATGGAGTTGATAGCGCAATCGACGCACTCAATCACGCTGCACAATCAGATTCGGCATTTGATGTGGTTATTACGGATTGGCAGATGCCCGGTAAAGATGGAGTTGAACTCATTCATGCTATCCAGCAATCTGAGTCCCTCAATCCTAAAATCTTGATGCTCACAGCCTATGATCGCCAGCTTCTGGCTGACTCAGTTCAAGAGCGTGGCCTTATCGTACCAAGTATTCTCGATAAGCCAGTAACGGCCTCTCACTTGTTCGATGCGATAGTTGGCTTATATGATATAGAAAACCACCGTACCAGCCGTGACGAGCTTGAGCAGCAAACCCATTTGGCTAATGTCCAACACCTAGCAGGAGCTCATCTATTACTCGTTGAAGACAACGAAATTAACCAAGAATTAGCGTTAGAACTTTTGGAAAGCCAAAACATCCAAGTCACCGTAGCTCAAAATGGGCAAGTCGCGATCGACTTGTATAAACAAATGACGTTCGATGGCATTCTTATGGACTGCCAAATGCCTGTACTCGATGGCTACAGCGCAACAGAGATAATAAGAAACACACTCAATGACCGAGCTATCCCTATCATTGCCATGACCGCCGACGTGATGGAGCGTGATAGAGAACGCGCCTACCAGTCAGGGATGAACGACATCATAGCTAAACCAATCGATGTAGGCATCATGTTCAGCACCCTTGCTCGATGGATCACCTCGCCTCAACGCGAAATTGGGTCAGAAGTAAGCACTTCCAGCTCCGACTCTAATGTTAATACTCAACCAGTGAAACTTCCTGACATTAACACCATCACCTTGTCCCAAGGTCTTGCTCGTGCGAATAACAACCACCAGCTCTATCGCCGACTGTTACAACGCTTTTATGAGCACTACTCTGATTTATCTCAAGTTAGAGAACAACTCGCTAATGCAGCGTCCTCCGATTTAAAACGCTACATCCATAGCTTAAAAGGCGTCTCAGGAAATATAGGTGCGAACGAGTTATTTGAGCTCTGTAGTGCATTAGAATCTGATATCAACAATGAACAACTTCAAAAGAAGCTACTCAATGCTCTGAATCAAACCACTGAGGCAATAAGAGAGAGTGGCGTTTTACACTCTCATATAGCGGCTAACGATAACTCTGAGCACACAGCGAGCTTTGACCCAACGCTCTATGAAAGATTACAGAACGCTATTGAACAGAACGATACCGATGCACTTGAGATAGTGCAAAACATAGAGCAAAGCCAATTACTGGGGCTTACCCAAAATCAACTAAAGCAACTTGATGGCGCTCTACAAGAATTCGATTTTGATAAAGCTTTAGCACTCATTAAATCTAAACACTAATTGAACTTACTTATCTCACTGGCAGCTTCGTCTTTGCTTTTACTTGACCAAAGGCGAAGCTCGATTCGATGGAGGCGATATTTGGCAGGCGAGTTAATTGCTTGCGGATAAACTGCTCATAGCTTTTTAGCGACTCACTGACTACATGCAACAAGTAGTCGTGGTTGCCCGTCATCAAAAAGCACTCCAACACTTCATCAATCATTTCAATGTGATGTTCAAAGTCTCGCATGTTCTCTTCTGTCGGCTTTTCGAGTTTCACCAATACAAAGACATTAATAGGCAGCCCGCACGCTTCTTGGTCAACACTGGCATGATAACCTCGAATGACTCCTTGCTTCTCCAAGGACCGAACTCGGCGCAAACAGGGGGACGGCGACAGAGCAACCCGATCTGCCAACTCTTGATTAGTTAGCCGAGCGTTGCTTTGCAACTCAGCCAGTATTCTTTTGTCGATCTCATCCATTAGCATTTTCCATCAATTTATAACCAATATGCGCAATATAATTGCTCAAAGTAGGTGAGTTACTTCTTAAATCGCAATCTTTAACATTTTTATAACACTAAAATTATAAGAGGTACAATAAAGGATGGAACTATGAATACCTCAACTCAACTTAGCCCGCTGCGTAAAACAACCAAACACGAACAAGCAGAAGCTCTTGCCATTGAGCAAGCAAAACACTTTGGCATCGACGCAAATAGTGAATACGGCACCACGCTGGTTGAACTAGCGACCACACTATACAAAGCCAACACGAAAACACACGACCTTTGGGCATTGACCGTTGATGGACTTTCAGAGCTCGACAAAAGTGACCGAATCGCCTGGTTTAACGCCAAGCGATTTTTGTCATTTCAGATCGCGAAGATCCTCGACAACCTGCAAAACCCCATGCGCACTACTTACCAATCCATTGCCACCAATAATGGTCATTTTGCCTCTAAGGGTGCCTACCCTATCTTCGACAATGTTGCCGCTATATTCTCAGCCAGTCCTGTGATTACGCGTACCGCAACATATTTGTTTGCGTGTACCGAATGGATTGAAGATGCATTCAACGGTAAAGAGCCGCTTCACGATATTTACTCTCGACTGCTCAACCCAACATCAATCTCACTGGCTAACCACATGGTTGACCTAGAGGCAGGCTCAAGAGCTAATGAGTACCTTGCATGGAACTTTAACTCTGGCATGGCGGCAATTGATGGGTTGTTGAGCCATTTACTTGGGCATGAAGATATTGTGCTGGCATCACGCAACATCTACGGTGGGTCTTATCAGCTATTAGAAGATTGGTTTGGAAAACCCTCAAACTTGAATGTAGCGGTCGAATGGGTCGATGGTTACTCCGGAGATGAGTTTGCGGCTCGTCTTGATGAGGTTGCCGATAAATACGCCGACCGCCTTGCCGCTGGTAAGAAAATATACGTTTATCTAGAATCACCTTGTAATCCACATGGATACGTCTTAGATGTTGCTAGCATCAGTAAAGCGGCTCACCTTCGTGGTTGGGACATTATCGTTGACTCAACGGTTGGTACCCCGCTCCTGCACCCAGTACTAAAACGCGATGACGTGATGGAACGACCTGATTTCGTAGTTCATTCCTACACCAAAGAGCTAGCTGGTTCAGGGACCACAACCGCTGGGGTCGTCATCGGCCGTAACGAAGCCATGTTTGTACCAAAAGGAGAAGAAGTCACCTTCACCAAACCTAACGGCGATGAGGTCATCATTCCATGGAACGAAACGCTCTTTTGGAATGTGTATTACATTAAAGGTGCATTCTTAGACGCCGACAAAGCATTTGAAGTACTCAATGGTATGAAAACTTACGAAATGCGTGTGGTGCAGAAAACCATCAATACTCTCACCTTGGCGAAGATCTTCGATGCTCACCCAGACATCAACGTATCATGCCCAGCTCTACCTGACAGTGATAACTACGAACACTGCCAGAACAACATGCACTTGGGCTTACCTGCGGCTCTGTTTACCATCGATATGGAAGGCAATGGCAATCGTGCACCAATCAATCGTGATGGGTTCAAACAGTTCTTTGACATGCTTGAGCCAGCTATCGGTATGCAAGTAAGTCTGGGACAAACTAACACCGTTGCGCTTTGCCCAGCCCTAACGACCCACTCCGAACTTAGCGACGAAGCGCTAAATGAAGCTGGTATCAAGCCAACCACAATGCGGATCTCCATCGGTTTGGAAGACCCTCGAATGTTTGTCGCTCATATTATCGAGGCAGCCAAACTGTCCATCGATCGTAAACATGTCGACTTCTCATCCAGCTTCCCTTGCGCTGACAGTATCGATGAGATCTACATGCAAACCTACATGGATGTGCACCAGAGGTTTGCTAAGAGTTTGCCGAGGTTTAGTCAGTTATCTGCTTAGTTATCTGCTAACAGTCGATATATAAGAAAAGAGGAGCCAATGCTCCTCTTTTTTGTATTCGATTACTTAGCTAATTGCTGTTCCACTAACGTTTGCCAATAACGCATACCTGTTCCCAAGATATCGTCATTAAAATCATAAAGTGGATTGTGAAGTGCAGTTCCACCACATTCACCGACGCCATTACCAACTAAGATATAGCAACCTTTTACCTCGCGTAGCATGAAGGAGAAGTCCTCACTAATGGTAAATGGCTCACAATTGCCAATAACATTGTCTTTTCCTACAACAGTTTCTGCAGCTTTAATCGCATGTTCTGTTTCCTCTGCAGTATTAATCGTTGAAAGAAAACTATTGTTAAAGTGATATTGGTAATCAACGCCAGCAGATATACATTGACCTGCCACGACACGCTCAATCCCTTTCTCGATTTTGTGCAGAGCTTCATCTGTAAAACTTCGCGTATCACCAGTGATCGTCACTTGCGATGGAATAACATTCACCGTGCCATTTGTCTCAAAGTTTGTAACTGAAATGACCGCAGTTTCGTTGATAGCGCTTAAATTACGAGAAACAATAGTCTGCAACGCTGTAACAACCTGTGCGCCAACCACAATAGGATCGGTTCCCATGTGGGGTAATGCTGCATGACCACCAGTAGCGTTGATAACAATTTCAAAACTACTTTCGCTAGCCATAACTGAACTTGGACGAGTTACAAACTTACCCGCTGGGATACCAGGCAAATTATGCATTGCATATATCGCGTCTATGTTCCAACGAGTAAATAGGCCATCGGCAATCATAGCTTTTGCACCAGTGCCTCGTTCTTCATCCGGTTGGAAGATGAAGTACACGACACCATCGAAGTTCTTACTTTGAGCCAATTCACATGCAGCTCCAAGTAGCATCGCAGTATGACCATCATGTCCGCATGCGTGCATGGCACCTTCGTGTTTAGATGCGTGACAAAACGTGTTTTCTTCTTTAATTCTTAAAGCGTCCATATCTGCTCTAAGACCAATACTGCGATCACTAGTACCTTGACGAAGAATGCCTACGACCCCAGTTCCACCGATTCCACGGTGAACTTCAAGTCCAAACTCTTCCAATTTGTTAGCAACAAACTCAGACGTTTTAAACTCTTCAGTACCAAACTCAGGGTATTGGTGAAGGTGTCTACGCCATTCAATTGCAGATGTTTCTGTGGTCATATCTTTCTCCAGAAAAGAAGCTATCTCCCAAGATAGGTTCCCATATTATTATTTTTTGATTCAGTTTAAGCTTCTTGAGCTTTCAAATTTTCTTCTGATTTTGGCTCTTCTTTAGTCTCATATTTGGTAAAGACATAAAGTGCGACAACAATTAGAGAGACGATAATGGTCTTGCCCATTGCCATTTGTTCACCCAGCGTCAGTACCGCAACAAGGTAACCAACAAGTGGCATTAGGTTTAGAGCCATTGTTGATTTTTCAACGCCAATACGTTTGAAAGAGTAAAGTTGAATGAGGTAACTACCACCTGAAATGCCAGTACCCAAGAAAATCAGTAGTGCAATCAGTAATGGACTAGAGAAGATAATGTAAATTTGAGATAGATCTAGACCCATTGCGAATACGACGAAGATACCCATCACTGCTACAGAAATGTATTGGTAAAGCATTGAAACAACAGAACCGTACTTGTCTGCTAAGCTAGCACGAAGGTGTGCAGTCCAAGCAAGTGCTAGCATCGAGCAGGTCACATATACATAACCTAGTAACGGAGTACCACCTTCAATCGTGTTTGTTGGGCCAACACTCATCGCATAAATACATATGGCCGATGCAATGAACGCACCCCACTGGATTTTATTCATGCGGAAGTTCATAAACATCATGCCAAAGAAGACCGTTGCAAAAGGTTGCATTCCCTGAATAACACCGTTCTCTGTGGCACCGATATGAGCAAGTGAAAGGAAATTAAAGAGTGAGAAAACCCCTTGCCCTACAATGCCACATAGTGCGATTCGACCAATATCTTTCTTGTCGATTTTAAGTGATGAACCCAAATCAACGCTTAAACTTTTACTGCGAGACGTGAAAAAGAAAATAATAGATAGCCCAATCACCGCCGTCACATAACGGAAGAATACCAGTGTCATTGGATCTACCGCCATAGAGAGAGGTTTAGAGACCACACCAGTCACGCCCCAAATACATGCTACTGCTATCGCGGCAACCCACCCTAAAAATGTATCTTTATTTGTTGTGTTCATTTTGAGTCCTTTATGTTTCATATTGTTGCCAACGTCACGAATTTCGTGCGTTGGCTTATCGTTATAAATAATTGATTAATCGATAATGATCAGTTCAGGTTCCGCACGCTCTGATAGCCACTCCGCACCATCTTCGGTAATGACAATGTTTTCTTCGTGAACCATAGATTTACCCGGTGCGTAAACCATGCCCGGCTCTAGCGTCATCACCATGCCTGGCTTCAAAATGGTGTTATCCGTCGCCGTATTTGATGGACGCTCTGTCAGCTCCATGCCCAAACCATGACCCAGACGACCTACGTCATTACCCAGTGCACCGTTCGCTTCTAGTACTTTCCACATCGCGTTATAGATGTCAGTCGTTGTCGCGCCTGGCTTCGCAGCTTCAAAACCTTTTGTCGTCGCTTCATAAGTCGCTCGGTATGCCGCTTTTGTCTGCTCACTCGCATGTCCAAATGCCCAGTTACGGTCAAAGTCAGAGAAGTAACCATCGCGAACGGCACCGGTATCAATGATCAACACATCGCCCGGCTCAATAATGCGGTCTGTTGGGCCCATAATGATGCTGTCGTAACCGTCCGGCCCTGAGCCTGCAATAATGTACGGGCACTCATCGGCACCTTCTAACAGCATGTCAATACGGAACTGTTTGCAAATCTCACGCTCCGTCATCCCTGCTTTTGCATATTCCGGCACCTTTTTGAAACCAACATTGGTGATGCGGCAGATTTCTCGTGTTTTTTCAATCTCTGCTTGAGACTTTATTTGACGAAGCTCATGCATCTCTAAAGACACATCAACAAAGTCTTTCTTAACCATGGTGGTCAGTTGTAGGTAGTTATTCACCGGCATACGTAAGTGGGATTCAATACCCAATGTCGCACCAACTCGGCCATGACGACACGGCAAGGAGTTCAAGGCACTCGCTACCAGACTAATGCCGTCATCTTCTGGTCGAGGCGATGGCCAAGTAATGATGTTGTCAATCCAAGTACCTGCCATACCACTGGCGCCGATTTCTGGAATAATCGCGATTGGTTTGCCTTCCGCTGGCACGATTACAAACCATGGGCGAGTTGGGCTGTGCCAGAACTGAGTATGAAAACCAGTAAAGTAACGAACATTTGGCTCGGTGGTAAAAATCATTGCATCCAGCTTCTTGTCATGCATGACTTTTTGAGCACGTTGGGTACGGTGTTCAAATTCAGATTGGTCAAACCCACGATTCAGAAAATTGTTCATTGGAGCCTCTTTGCTTGTTCTTATTAGACTTAGCTATGGAGCAATTAAGTCTTATAGTTAATATTTGTGAACGGTATGAGGGCAGTTTACTGATATTTGAGTTAAATAATGTGACCCGGATCCTACAGTTAACTATTGTTCACTATTGAGACTGAAAATCCCTTTTAACTTTGATTTTCATCAAGTTTAGTTTCCTTTAGTGAACTAAAAGGTTAAGAGACATTCGAAATAAGATGAGATTGGTTACATTTAGTTAATGCGTGGGTTGATTTCCAGCCAACATCAAGGGACAATGAATCTCAAGTTAAAGTTAACAGTAGTGGTCTATAATGAATGCATCAGCTTATAAGTCATTTAACGTCAAGTTCACTGAAATTGATCGACAATATCTTGAGTCCAATTTTCGACTAGCGGAAACCATTGCAGACTTTATCGGTCCGCACTGTGAAGTGGTCATTCACTCGTTTGAGAGCTTTGAAAAGTCCGTAGTGAAGATCGTCAACGGACATCACACCGGTCGTGAAGTGGGGTCACCAATCACAGATATGGGATTGCGAATGCTAAGCGCATTCGAAAGGACAGGGGAAATAACTCCTAAAAGCTACTTTACTAACAGTAAAGACGGCTCACTATTAAAATCAACAACATGTGTGCTTGCAGGAGAAAATGGCAAACCCATTGGGCTGTTCTGTATTAATATGAACTTATCACACCCTTTCCCTGAAATTATCAAAACTTTAATGCCAGATGCTTCATTACCTCATGTTGGTGTACATGAAAATTTTAGCTCTTCGGCTACTGATGTTATTGAGCAAGCCCTTGAACATGCGATTGAAGAAGTGCAGAACGACGCTTCGATCAATCTAAAAAGCAAGAATAAGGCGATCACTAAGGTCCTATTTGATAATGGTATTTTCGAACTAAAAGAGGCTACTGGGTTAGCTTCTGAACGTTTGGGTATTACACGCCATGCAATCTATAAGTACATTCGAGAGTTCAAAGCCTAACGGGCGTTTACCCCGGATCCTAAAATTAAGCCTCACAATAAGTGAAGCTTAATTTTCAATTGTTGACGCTTAAAGCCACTTGATGCTTCTTGGACGAAGGCCTAACAAAAATAACCATACCGCCAACAATTAGTCCCATTGCTACCACTCTAAGTATTGTCAGCTCTTCATTAAAAACAAAAGTTCCAATTAAGAAGGCAGATACTGGAATTAAGTTTAAAGCCATACTGCTCCCATCAACTCCAACCCTCTCAATACCATAGATGTATACCAGATAGCCTAATCCGGATACACAAGTTCCTAATATCATTACGCAGAGCAGTTTATAAGAAGGGGTAAGTAATAACTGGATACTGCTAAAATTTACTCCGTCGAAGAGTAGGTAAAAGAAGAACCCCAGAGCAGCAAAACCGAATTGGTAAAACATTGTCTGAGCCCCACCGTACTTCTGAGCCAATTGTGCCCGTAGGTGAGTCACCGAAGCAAAACTCACCACGCTCAACAAGCAAATGAAATGACCAATATTCAATCCTTGTTGCGAACTTGAAGGTGAGAAGACCAATAACGTCACCCCAACAAGAGCAATAAACGCAGCCCCCATCTGAGTCAAGGTAAACCGCTCGCTATAGAACAGCGTACCCATCAATAGAATGGCAATAGGGACTAGCCCTTGAATAACTCCATTTTCAGAAATAGTAATGTAATCAAGGGAAAGAAAAGAGAAAAAGCTAAATAATCCTTGGCCAACGACACCACATAAAAATAGTTTCAAAACATCTCTACGATTCTGCCAACTAAACCGAAAAACTTGCCTTGATTTTGTTGGCGACTGTCCAAAGAAAAGAGACACTGCCAAGACGATGAATAATACAGCAAAAGCAATCACGTAGCGTAGCCATACCAGGACCTTCGCATCAATGACGCTGAGAGGCAAGGTTGCTAAAGAGCCCTCGGTACCCCACAACAACGCAACTGAAATCGCTGCAATCCATCCCTTAGCAGTGTTTGTCATGGTTAATTACTCTCAACCAGTTTTGCTTCAACTTCTGGCTCTTTTTTGTGAGCAAATTTCATAAACATCATCATGGAGCCAATAACGACAGCAATGGCTATCAATCTCATTGGCGTCACCGCTTCACCAAGAGCGAATACCGCGAGTACGAACGAAGACAGTGGCATTAAGTTCAGCGCCATACCCGTGCCGTCTACACCGACTCTTTCCATTGCATAGATGTAAATCAGGTAACTAATACCAGAAATACCAACACCCAAAATAGTGATGCAAAGAATACGTAATGGAGAGGAGAAAATGCCTAGAGCAGAAGAGAAGTCTGCACCAACAAACAGCAAGTAGATACCGAAGCCGATCGCTGCAAATACAAACTGATGGTACATGGTCGCAACGGAGCCATATTTCTCTGCAAGCTTAGCGCGAGCATAAGCCATCGTAGAGAAACTCGCCGCACTACCAAAACAAATTAAGTGGCCAATGTTAAAACCGCTGCCTTCGACAGATGGGTCCATGACTAGAATCGCCACACCTGCGAATGCGCCTACCGCCGCTACAATTTGCAGTACGGTAAATCTCTCGCCGTGGCGCAGAAAGCCCACGCAAAGGATGATAATTGGGATTAACCCCTGTATAACGCCATTTTCAGATGCAGTGATATAGTCCAAAGAAAGAAACGACAGGAAACTAAATGCGCCCTGACCAATAATCCCACAAGAAGCAGCCCAAAAGATATCATGGCGATTTTCCCAATTAAGTTTAAAGTCGACTTTTTTCTGTGGCTTACCAATAGCGTTGCTCACCTTGATAATGACAAAAAGGGTAATGAAAGCAACAGTATAACGAACCCAAACTAGCACTTGAGCGTCCATAACTTCTAAGATTGGCGTACCGACAATCCATGGAATACCCCATAACAAACCGATAAATATGGCTGCGATCCAGCCTTTTACTGTATTACTCATTGCTCTTTCCTATAGATTTAGTAATTTTCCGTAACCTGGACATTGAGCTTTCTTACCAACTAGGTGCATGGCATGCCAAAACATAGCCGAGTTGCTACAAACAACCGGGATGTTGAACTTGTCTTCAATTTCTTGGATATGATCTAGAACGCGAAGGTTGGTGCAGGACATAAACACAAGGTCTGCGCCCGATTCAGGTAAGATAGTTTCTAATGCCTCCAACATGGATGCTTTGGAGATCTTGGTAATGTCGGTATCCTTCTCGATCCCCAATGAGCCTAAAATGCATACCTCAAACCCAGCAGCCGTCAATTGGTTGTAGAGAGGGAAGTTCACCTCTGTTGGATAAGGAGAAAATACGGCGATCTTGCGGGCGCCTAAGTGCCTAAATGCAGCTTGAGCAGCAGTCCATGGATTAGTAGCTGGGATATCCCCACGGTTTTTCGTGAGCAGCTGTCCAACCTTTTCTTCCCCAATAATGATTGAGGCAGAGGTACAGCCAAAGGCCATCACATCCATTGGTAAACCCGTTGCTATCAGATCCGATGCTTCACTGATACCCGTGGCAATTTGATCCAGCGCTTCCGGCGTCATTTCACTGCTGTAATAAACACGAGAACTAAATACGCCCGCCTGCGTTCCCAATAACTTTGCCCAATCCATTTCTAGCGAATGGTCAGTGCTAAGTTGAACTAACCCGATATGCACCCGATCAATCCGAGGGGCTTGTGTATGCGACAGGGTAATTTCCCAATCTTTAAACTCTTGTAAGGTTTCCATAATGTTATCTCGTCTAGGTGCTTCCCTGAATATCAGGCAGACAGAGAAGCACTTTGGGGGGATTAATCGATAATGATCAGTTCAGGTTCCGCACGCTCAGATAGCCACTCCGCACCATCTTCGGTAATGACGATGTTTTCTTCGTGAACCATAGATTTGCCCGGTGCGTAAACCATGCCTGGCTCTAGCGTCATCACCATGCCTGGCTTCAACACAGTATTGTCTGTCGCAGTGTTTGATGGACGCTCTGTCAGCTCCATGCCTAAACCATGACCCAGACGACCCACGTCATTACCCAATGCACCGTTTGCTTCTAGTACTTTCCACATCGCGTTATAGATATCAGTCGTTGTCGCGCCTGGCTTCGCGGCTTCAAAACCTTTTGTCGTCGCTTCATAAGTCGCTCGGTATGCCGCTTTTGTCTGCTCACTCGCATGTCCAAATGCCCAGTTACGGTCAAAGTCAGAGAAGTAACCGTCGCGAACGGCACCGGTATCAATGATCAACACGTCGCCCGGCTCAATAATGCGGTCTGTTGGGCCCATAATGATGCTGTCGTAACCGTCCGGCCCTGAGCCTGCAATAATGTACGGGCACTCATCGGCACCTTCTAACAGCATGTCAATACGGAACTGTTTGCAAATCTCACGCTCCGTCATCCCTGCTTTCGCATATTCCGGCACCTTTTTGAAACCAACATTGGTGATGCGACAGATTTCTCGTGTTTTCTCAATCTCTGCTTGAGACTTTATTTGACGAAGCTCATGCATCTCTAAAGACACATCAACAAAGTCTTTCTTAACCATGGTGGTCAGTTGTAGGTAGTTATTCACTGGCATACGTAAGTGGGACTCAATACCCAATGTCGCACCAACTCGGCCATGACGACACGGCAATGAGTTCAAGGCACTGGCTACCAAACTAATGCCGTCATCTTCTGGTCGAGGCGATGGCCAAGTAATGATGTTGTCAATCCAAGTACCTGCCATACCACTGGCACCGATTTCTGGAATAATCGCGATTGGTTTGCCTTCCGCTGGCACGATTACAAACCATGGGCGAGTTGGGCTGTGCCAGAACTGCGTATGAAAGCCAGTAAAGTAACGAACATTTGGCTCGGTGGTAAAAATCATTGCATCCAGCTTCTTGTCATGCATGACTTTTTGAGCACGTTGGGTACGGTGTTCAAATTCAGATTGGTCAAACCCACGATTCAGAAAATTGTTCATTGGAGCCTCTTTGCTTGTTCTTATTAGACTTAGCTGTGGAGCAATTAAGTCTTATAGTTAATATTTGTGAACGGTATGAGGGCAGTTTACTGACATTTAAGTTAAATAATGTGACCACAGACACAAGGTTAACTATAGTTCACTGAATGGCGTTTTTTAGAGGTAAAGTCGTGATCTAAACCTCAAAAAAGTGACATATAGTTAACTTTACCATTGACCAATCGGAATAAAAGTAGTCATATAGTTACCAAGAGTTGATTTTATCTTGAATAAAAAAGCCACTCTCAAAATGACATACGTCAATAAAGTTAACTAAAGTTACCTAATCGGAAATGAAGTTTGCTAACATTCACTTCCGATGTTAGAAGTTAAAGAGGCAAGAGATTAAAAATGAAAACTAAAGTACATACTGACAACGCACCAGCAGCTATTGGCCCTTATGTTCAAGGCACTGTTTTCCAAGATTTAGTGTTTACATCTGGTCAACTTCCACTTGATCCAAAAACAATGGCTTTTGTCGAGGGCGGCATTACAGAGCAATCACGCATGTCACTTGCAAATCTAAAAGCAGTATTGGAAGAGGCTGGCGCTTCAATGGAGACAGTTGTTAAAACAACATGTTTTCTATCTAACATGGAAGACTTCGCTGCCTTTAACGAAGTGTACACAGAAGTATTTGGTACAGAAAATGCCCCTTCTCGCTCATGCGTAGAGGCTGCAAGATTGCCAAAAGATGCGCTTGTTGAAGTAGAAGCGATCGCTTACGTCATCAAATAAAATACTACGAAAAGGTCATACCCTCTCGATGACCTTTTTTCTCTCAACTTTATCCATTAAGTGTGCCCTATGCTAAATCTATCTAAAAACTCATTCTTTTCAGGAAATAAAAGCGAACTCTTTGGTGTTGAGCAAGCCAAACAAGCCCGAGCCTTTCATTCTCAGATCGACGGCTACCAACCAACACCTCTCGTTTCTTTACCAGCACTAGCACAGCAACTAGGTGTCAAAGCCATACTTGTGAAAGACGAATCTAAGCGTTTTGGGCTTAACGCTTTCAAAGTCTTGGGCGGCTCATACGCTCTGGGACGTCAATTAGCAAAACACCTTAATGTTGATATTGCAGAGATCGACCTAAAAACGGTTTCCTCCAAACTGGAAGCACCACTAACCTTTGCAACCGCGACCGCAGGTAACCATGGTACTGGCGTTGCATGGGCCGCTCGTGAAATGGGGCAGCAAGCGGTTGTATATATGCCGAAAGGCTCTCCACAAGCAAGTGTCGACCGTATTCGTGGCCTTGGTGCAGAATGTATTGTTACTGAAGTTAACTACGACGATACCGTTAGACTTGCGAATGACACGGCTCAGGCCAATGGTTGGATGTTGGTTCAAGACACTGCTTGGGATGGCTATGAAGAAATTCCGACTTGGATTTCACAAGGTTATATGACAATGGCTGATGAAGCCGTGGAACAAATCGAGCAACTTGGTTTTGAAGCACCTAGCCATGTCATTCTCCAAGCGGGTGTAGGAGCGATGGCCGGTGGAGTACTAGGTTACCTAGCAGATAGATTGGACCAAACTAAGTTTGACACTATCATTGCAGAGCCAAAAGCCGCAGATTGTATCTATCGCTCTGGTACAAGCGAAGCAGGTAATATGGTTAATGTTACTGGCGACCTTAGCTCTATCATGGCAGGTTTAGCTTGTGGTGAACCAAATCCTGTTACATGGCCTATTTTAAGAGATTGCAGCCGCTATTTTATCGCCGTTGAAGATAAGGTCTCAGCAACCGGAATGCGCATGTATGGTAACCCACTCGCAGGCGATCAAGCGATTACCAGCGGTGAGTCTGGTGCGATTACTCTCGGGGCACTAAACGAAATTGTGAAAAACGACGGTAATGTTGGCCTTAATGAAGAATCGGTAGTCCTACTCTTCAGTACGGAAGGTGACACAAACCCTGAGCGCTACCGCCGAATCGTTTGGGAAGGTGCTTTCTCAACAAGTGAATAGTATCACTTTATTTTATCCCCCTTTCCAATGCCGCTGTTTAACAGCGGCTTTTTTATAACTCGGTTACGAGAAATGAATTTAAAGACTTCACATGGATTATTTATTTAACTACACACAAACGTAACAAAATATATTTATCCTCGGCGAGTTAATCATTCAAGGAGGAAATATGAACTCGCTTAGAACCACTTTTGCTTCGGTTATCGTAGCAAGCATCGCACTATCTGGATGTGCATCAAACTCTTCTCCAAAGACAGCTTTCAATGCCGTTGAGGCGTTCAATATTCAATGTAAAACATCAGTTGTCCCTGAACCTTCAGAAATGTCAATTTCCGGTCTTACCTTGGTCGGCACATCCATCGCAGATGCCCCGTTTGGTACATCTGCTGCAGAGATTGTCAGTTACGATAGCTGCACCGACAAGCTGTATGTGGTCAATGCACAAGCAAAGAAAGTCGATGTACTTTCGCTTGATAAACAAGGTAAGCCAAGTTCGACAGGTCAGATTGATCTAGTATCCGCAGCACAGCAATCCGGCATTAAAATTGGCGCAGCGAATAGTGTATCGGCTCATGAAGGACTGGTCGCTGTCGCTATCGAGAATAGTAATAAGCAAGACAAAGGCATTATTGCCTTGTATCGCTCCGATACCTTAGCGCTCATTACCACCTACCAAGCAGGCTCACTGCCAGACATGGTCAGCTTCTCCAAAGACGGCCGTTACCTTGCTAGTGCAAACGAAGGTGAACCCAACGCAGACTACTCTGTCGACCCAGAAGGATCTGTCACTTTGGTCGACCTAAACAATGGACCTCAAAAAGCACTAGTGACTCAAATTGATTTTCGCGAGTTTAATCAGGGCCAATCTCGTCACTCAGAACTTAGCTCTAAAGTTCGCATCTCTCATCCTAACGCGACTGTTGCTCAAGACTTAGAGCCGGAATATTTAACGTTTGATGAGAAAGGCTCGCTCTATGTAGCTCTTCAAGAAAACAATGCGATGGCGACTATTGATGTTGCTTCAGCGAGTGTTAAAAGTATCGTTGGCTTAGGTGGCAAATCTTGGCAAACAGAGAAGCTTGATGCCTCTAATAAAGACAACATTGTGGGCAACTTGAAGAGCTACCCAATGTTAGAAGGCCTGTATACGCCCGACAGCATAGCTAGCTATAGCGTAAATGGCGAAACTTATGTTGTGACTGCGAATGAAGGTGATGGCCGTGAGTATGGTTTCAACACCACACAACAACAATGTGATAAACAAGGTTTCAAGTGGGACGGTGACGAACAGCAAAATGCTGAGGACTACGCTAACAAGCAAGACTTCTGTATCGCTTACGTTGATGAGGTTCGTGGCAAGAAGCTCAAAGTGGATCCGAATCATCCTCTGGCAATCGCTCTAAAAGACAACGCACAATTAGCACGCCTTAAAGTGATCAAGTCAAACCAAACATTGGCAGCAGATGAAAAAGTGCAAGCCTTTGGCGCTCGCTCCTTCTCTATCTGGAATGAAAAGGGTGAACGGGTTTATGACAGTGGCGATGAATTTGCCAATATTGTATTCATGAAGGAAGCGAAGTACTTCAACAGCACTAATGATAATAACAACTCCGCAGATGACCGCAGTGATGATAAAGGTGTCGAGCCAGAAGCCATTGAAGTTGCAAATATTAATGGTCGTCACTACGCGTTCATTGGCTTAGAACGTCATGGCGGCATTATGGTCTATGATGTTACAGAACCTGCACAAGCCCTGTTTATCACCTACGTTAATAACCGTGACTTCTCCCAGCCAGTTTGCACTCAAGTAGATGATGGCGATTGTGATAATGACCAATACAACCCAAAGGCAGGCGATCTTGGGCCTGAATCCATCGAGTACTTCACACGTCAGGGCAACCACTTCATTGCCGTCGGTAATGAAGTCAGTGGTACGACATCGGTCTTTAGAATCGATCTTTAATCACGCTCTGGGCTCTGACCGTTTTTGTCAGAGCCCAGAGCATAACCGTGTTAATCGTCACGACAAAAAAACAGATTTGATGACAACGGGTTAATTATCTATAAAGCGCCTCCTGTTTCTTATAACCACGGCGGCGCTTATCATGCAAAAGCTCATCGATTCTTTATTCTCTCAAGGCTATTACATTTGGGACGATTTTCTGTCTCCCGATCAAGTTGATGCGCTCAAAGAGTGTCTGCCAGAGAACTGGAAAAAAGCGTGTATCGGTCGCAACGACGAAGTCATGCGCGAAAGCGCAATTCGCAGTGACAAAATCTGCTGGCTATCGAGCGATCTTGGTGAACCAGTTCAACAATTTCTTAGTAAGATGGAAATCATTCGCCAAGCCGCAAACCAGAATTTTTTCTTGGGCCTATTTGAATATGAAGCGCACTTTGCAAAATATGAAAAGGGTGATTTCTACCAGAAACACCTAGATTGCTTCCGCGGTAACGAGAATCGCCGTTTGACGACAGTGTTCTACATGAACGATGAATGGACAGAGCAAGATGGTGGTGATTTAGTTGTCTACGACTTAGATGACAATGAGCTGACGCGAATCAAACCAAAATCAGGCCGATTATTTGTGTTTTTCTCAGAGCAGTTCCCTCACGAAGTACTGCCAACTCACCGCGAGCGTTTTAGCATCGCAGGTTGGTTCAGAACCAATGGTGTAAAAGACAACATGTTGGATATAGCTCAGTAGCCCTCATCCCCTGCTAGGATGCTATTCCATTCTGCCCGTCATAGGTGTTTTCGAACTCAATACACCACTTTAATCAAATTAATTGCTAGAAGTGTCCGCCACCGGATACTTCTTCTCTACATTCCCCTATACACTCTCCCTCAACGACGGCAAGAAACGCATTCATAATGTCCGTAAGCCTCTATAATCTATAAGAAGATATAAGAAGAGGCGGTTATGACAAAGACGATAGCGGTTGAACAATTGAGATGGACGACGTCGTTGTCGCCAGAGTTGTCACAAGAACTAGTTTCTGTAGCCCAGCGAATTTCAATCGAAGACCCTGCGTTGGCAAGCTCAAGTCTCATAAATAGGGGCATCAACTTTATAGAAAGTGGAACATTAGCGATTTGTATACAAACTCCAAATTTAAAAACTGCAAATTGCCTATTAGTGGGTCAAGATGGCTGGTTCGGAAATTATATTGACCCCAATGCCTCTTTGTTGCCTTTTATATTTATTGAAATAGAACCTTGTAGCATTATTCATTTTAGTAACCAACGCTTGCGTCCAATATGTGAAAAAAATGCTGAAATCTACAAGTGGTTTTATTCATTAACGTTTGAGTCAAAAGAGAAATGGCTACAAAGCCAGTTGATATATAGCGCGAACATCACAGAAAGAATTGTTTATCAGTTGATAGATATATTGGCTCATATGAACACCAAAGAATCGATGGTCGAAATTTCAGTGTCACAACAACAATTAAGTGACATGACGGGTATCGCACGCCAACGGGTAAACGAAGTAATGAAAGAACTAGAGAGAAATCATCTTGTTACTTTATATAGAGGCAAGATTCGCATCGATTCGCCACAGAGGCTAGCTGCTTATATGGACGGCATTGATCTAAGTATACGCGATCCAAGACTGTATATTTAGTCGTTACCAATTCTATCCAATAATGTGACTACATTTTTGGGAAATGCTTAAACAACTTTTATCAGGTTTTCCTGAGGAACAAACACAGCTGTAGGTTATATATGCCGTTTATCTATGCCATTAAAATTCACACTGATACCAAGGATGACGTAAATAAGAAATTTCGTGTTAATAGACTTGAAGGTGAGGTTATCGTTGACCATTTGGGTCAGGTTTATATTTGCCCTCAGTTAAGTACGACTAAATGGAAATTTTACCCAAAGTCTAGCCAACTTATCGTTAGACAGGATCAACGCTGGAATACTGTTATTGAAGAAACGCTGCTGTTTATGGAAGCGCACTATTCCGTTTCAGTAACAGATAGAAAACCAAGCTGGATTAATATCAGCCAACCTTTTCGATGTCCCAAAATGGCTCTGTATATCAAGAGTCTGGATTTCGTGGCCTAAGTAAACTCAAAGACCATTTTCAATTAAGAGAAACTCTATGAATGTACTACGCTCGCTGTTTTGTTTTGTTGCCCTTGGAACCGTCAGTACGTTACTTGGGTGTGGAGGAAGTAGTCCAACTAATCCAGAAGCTACCCTACCGCAACCTCAAAGTATGGTTATTCGTACATTTGACTTTATCGCTAGTCCCAGTGAATACACTGAAACTGACGTAATTGCTATGTCTCTAAAGGGAGAGAAACATGACTTGTTGAAAAACCAGTACTCTCGTCATATCGGTTACTCGAAAACCGTACAATTTCGAGACGCAGACGACTTGGTTAACTTGTTAAACATTGAACTTATAAGTCGAAATGAACAGCAGGTGCTAGCTAATACTCAAATTGAACTAGTGGACAAAGCTCGCTATTGGGTTTTTAGTCTAGGTAATACCGACACCGATGACTATCAACTATACGCTCTACACCAACCCAACGTTCAACATGTTGACGGCAAAGTGCCCGTTTTTATCCTAGATCTTGATGTTCACAAGCATATAGGTAAAACCGCGGTTCACATTGGTCAACAATCGCCGCCTATTGATATCTCGTCACACGGTGACTTCAAACAAATAAATATGTCAAAAGATCTTATGAATTTTGACCTCACCGTAAACTACAGCGACACCAAGACCTTGGACTGCACAGTTTGGACTCCAGAAAAAGACTCAGTATGGAACGATAATGCTTGGGTGGTATTCATCGTAAATGAACAGTGTCATCTTCGACATGTTGACCAGTAATTTGAAGGTATGATCATGCTCAGCATCTTATTAGCCGCTTATGTATCCCTAGCCAATATTCACAAACACGCCATTGATAGAAAAGTAAAAAGCAGCAAACTTTTAGAATGGAACGTTACAGAGCTTAGACGCGACGTTCCATAACTTATGACTTCTAACTATGGTCTTGCTTTGAACTCGCAGTAAACTCGAGTACTTTTTCAGCACACACATCAATGCAGCGCCCACAGCTAATGCAATCTTGGCTCATAACACGTCTGTCCCCCTGTTTAAGGGGCTGCCTAAGAACATCGGGTTCAGGGCACACGTTATAACAATCCATACATTTAGTGCACGCCTCGCGGTGAGTTGCTTTAATTCTGATAACGCTCTTACGACCGATGACGCCGTAAGTTGCACCCAGTGGGCACAAATGCCCGCACCAACCGTGTTCAACCAAAACGAGATCAAGTAAGAAAACCAATAGAATCAGTATCCAGCCAGCACCCATCCCAAATACCAATCCACGATGTAACGATGCCACAGGATCAATCCACGCCCACAACAGTGAACCAGAAACAGCACTACCCAGTAGAATCACCGGAATCAACCAATAGCGAAGTTTTGGAGACCATTTATAACTTGCTTTAAGATTTAGTTTACGTCGCATCCACGCTGCTAAATCGGTGACCATATTGAGAGGGCAAACCCAAGCACAGAACGCACGAGGAGCAATAAGAGCGTAAAACACAACAACAATAGCAACACCGATGAGAGCGTTCACTTCTGGCCAGTGCCCTGTGGCCAATGTTTGCATCACGAGGAGTGGATCACTGAGAGGAATCACCCCAAATAACATGCTAGATGATAGGTTGCCTTCAAGAATTCCCCATGTTGGCCCCACCATGAATAGACCTATGATGGCCAGTTGGCATAACCTTCTTAAAATCAAAAAACGATGTGCCTTCCACCAGCCAAGCTCTTTTATCGCGTCTTTACCCGCATCTTTTGCGAGATTCTTAGCCATGGTTATTTCCTCCCGTCATTTATGCGGATGTGCTCACTCGGCGCGATCTCTGGTGTTTCAGGGAAGGTACCATCACGAAGTTCTACCTTTTCTTCCCATCCAAGCTGATAGTGGTCGCCCATATGGCCTTTAGCGAGTTCAATAGGCACAACCTTTATGACAGGTACATCGGTAACACATGCCTGCTCACATTTACCGCAGCCTGTACAGTGGTCAGAGTGAACCGTTGGAATAAACTTGGCATGGTAACCAGTGCGCTGGTTGCGAATTGGCTCAAGGGTAATTGCTTTATCGATGACCGGACACACTCGATAACAAACATCACAGCGCAACCCCTGCCAGTTCAAACACTCTTCATGGTCAATAAGTACCGCGAGCCCCATACGGGAGTCGTCGATATTAGTAAGTGAATGATCAAGCGCACCACTTGGACACGCCACCACACAAGGAATGTCCTCACACATTTCGCAAGGAATATCACGGGCGGTAAAATATGGCGTTCCTGATGCTACAGGAGATAAAAGGGTTGCAAGCTTTAGCGTATCGTACGGACAGGCCTGGACGCATAAACCGCAGCGCAAACACGCTTGGTCAAATTGGTCGCCAGCAAGCGCTCCAGGTGGCCGAATAGGCACTCCTCCACTGGTTTTTGCTTGCCCTTGCTTGGATTGTAACCCTAGTAAAGTCGCCGCAGCGCCAACACCAACAGCTGTTCTCGCTGCGTCACGTAGAAATCTGCGACGGCTTTCAGAAGACTTATTGTTTTGCCTAGACATGCTCAGATCCTTTCACTTTTAGTCAAAGGTATTATTTAATTATACTACTTCCGAGCTCATTCAGATGAGCTGTATTGGGCGAATTGTAACTCTTCTAACTGATGTCCCTACTATACGAAAGGGTTATACTGAGGGTCGATTGATTAATATCAACAATGGATAGCTATCGTTATCACAAATTGAGAAATTAAGGTTGTAGTTCCAGAGGATTAAGGTACAGCAAGGGAGCCGCACCTTTCGTGCTTAAGCGCTCTTTTTAATGTCGTTTTTTGGACCACTTTTCGGGTTGATTGGCAATTTTGTTTCCGTCGTCTCTTTTGATTTTAGACTCACTACTTCATCATCCGGAAACTCTGCCGTTTCGCCAAAGAATTTACCGCCCGGTTCAATACTCAAGTTGTTACTCCAGACTTTGCCCTTAACTCGACCATTAGCGAGAATCTGAATATGCTCCGCATGACAATTGCCTTCGACAATACCGTTAACAATTAATTGCTTTGCGAATATTTCACCTTTCACTCGTCCCGACTCAGCAACAACTAATGAGCCTTCGACGTGAACTTGTCCATCGACGATTCCATCGACTTGAATATCACTTTCTAATTTGAGTTTTCCGCTAATAGTACAGCCTTTGGCGATGAGAGTTGCAGCTGCTGAGCGACTCTTTGTTCCACTGTTTTTACTAAAGATTCCCATCGTATTCCTCGTTCCTTTTTAAAGATATCTTCAAATTCATGTACACCCCACTCCACAAAAGGCCTAGGGTTTAGCGCTCGCCCGACAAAGCGAACTTCATAGTGTAAATGCGGTCCAGATGACAGACCTGTGTTGCCGGAAATGGCGATCAAATCCCCTTTACGGACAAATTGCCCATTCTTAACTTTGAAGCTCTTAAGATGTGAGTAAGAACTGGAAAAGCCGAATGAATGTTGCAGTCGAAGAAAGTTGCCAGAGCCTTTACTACTGCGCCTCGTTACCTCAACCACGCCGTCTGCAGGTGCGTAGATTGATGTGCCTGTGTTCACAGCAAAATCCAGCCCTCGGTGCATTTTAACTTTCCCGGTCACAGGATGAGTACGCTTGCCAAATTGAGACGACATTCGATGTTTCCCCACGGGCGAACCGCTCGGGATCTGGGTCAACATCACCATTCGGATATTAGAGTGGATTGCCGCAGCATCCAGACGGGACTCCAACTCAATATCACCGCCTTGGTCAGACACTCCCAGTACTTTCTCTAAATCCGAAAGTCGTTCAGAGACTAACGCAATGCGCTCTTCTCTATCAGATAGGTCGTTCTCTAAGGTTTGTTTCAGGTCCTGCAAATTTGCCAGTTCGTCACCCAATGTTTGCGACTCACTGGCAAGCTCTTTTTGTTTGAGCTCAGCGTAATCCACAACTTGATAAAGGTGTTGAATAAGCAACGCGCCGCCAAACACCACCGCAACACTGACTCCAAGCAAGCTTTTTAAGCTCCGGCGCATCGATTTACTCAACTGCCAGTGCTTGGAGCCGTTAATGGTTGAAACTGAAATCGTTAGTTGGTCTTTCATGTTTGATGCTGTCTTATCCGTGACTGTTGCAGAATTTCCCTACAAACCAAGTTCACTGTATTGCTTGATTTTGTTGAACTAAGCGTTAATTTACGGAATACAGATGACAGGTACTAGTCAGAAAGTTCAAGGAAATGTCAGGACGTGACTTTGTGTCAAACAATCAATAAAAACTATATGTTAGGTTTAACAACTGGTTAAAAAGATCCGCGCCGAAGTAATCATATTCTGCTCCCTATCTGACAGCTTGTCAGACTCCCCCTGAAATTAATCACTATCTCACCTCCCAACGAATACCAATATCCAAAACGTCTTGACTTCATAACTTTATGAAAATTAGCTAGAAAATAATCAACTGGCTTCTAATATTGACTATATAAGTGATATTTGAGGGTTTTCTATGAAACGGTCGTTGTTCATTGTTTTCTCTATCTTGTTTTCTCTGGTGGGATGCCAAAGTGACGACAATGGCAAAGCACTAGGTACACTTGAGCGAGACCGCATTACATTTTCTTCTACCGCGAATGAAATCATTCGTGAATTGCCTATTCGTGAAGGGAGTATGGTAAAAACAGGAGATGTTCTAGTTCGCTTAGACACCAAACGGCAAGAAGCCGTATTGGCTCATTCGATAGCTGAAGAAGCAAAAGCCAGTGCTTACTTACTTCGTCTAACCAATGGTGAAAGACCTGAAGATATTGCAGCTGCGCAAGCTAAAGTAGATATGGCCCAAGCTCGATTGATCGAAGCGGAAAAGAACTACTCTCGAGCAGAAGAGTTAGTGCGCAAAAAACTCGCAAGTCAATCGCAAAAGGACCAAGCGTTGGCTAACCGCGACTCAGCAAGAGCGGAGCTAAACTCGGCAACAGAAGAGTTCTCAAAGCTGACAGCCGGTACCCGACCCGAGGATATCACACAAGCAGAAGCTGCCTTGGCTGCTGCCAAGGCCGACGTTGCATTACAAACCCAGCAGTTGGATGAGCTCACTATCGTCGCGACACGTGATGGCGTGCTTGATAACCTGCCATACAATCTTGGCGAACGAGTCGCTACTGGTTCCTTTGTTGCCGTGGTGCTAGCAGACCGGGTACCCTACGCACGTGTCTATGTTCCTTCTTCAGTCAGGGTGAAGTTTGTCCCTGGTCTTGAAGTGCCTGTTCATGTGGACGGGTTAGATCAAATACTGACTGGCACAGTTCGTTGGGTCGCATCCGATCCATCATTCACCCCTTATTATGCTCTAACTGAAGATGAGCGCTCACGCTTAATGTATCTGGCAGAGATCGACTTACCCGACAGTGCTCAAACACTTCCTACCGGAGTACCAGCTCAAGTTGACTTAGTGGGGCTGAAGTAGATGAGCGAGATTGCCGTTACAGCAACTAATATCACCAAAAAGTTCGGTGACTTTACTGCCATCAATGGCATTAACTTGTCGGTTCCCAAAGGCAGTATTTATGGGTTTCTAGGGCCCAATGGTTGCGGAAAATCGACCACTATTCGCATGCTAACAGGCCTGCTTAGTCCTACCGAGGGCACCGTTAATGTTTTGGGATTGGATATTCCCCAACAGTCAGAACAACTGAGACTAAAGATTGGTTATATGACACAGAAATTCTCTTTGTATGACGATCTTTCTGTTCAGGAGAACTTGCAGTTTATTGGGCAAATATTTGGAATGAACCGCTCTTTTTGTAGCAATAGAATAGAAGAGCAACTGAGTATCTACGGTCTGTCCAACCTCAAGAAACAACGAGTCAGCGGCATGAGTGGTGGCCAAAAACAGCGTTTATCCCTTGCGGCTGCGACCATGCACAGACCAGAACTGCTTTTTTTAGATGAGCCGACTTCAGCCGTGGATCCTGAGAATCGTCGAGAATTTTGGGAACAACTGTTTGATCT
Organism: Vibrio sp. CyArs1; assembly: GCF_022432925.1. Lineage (NCBI taxonomy): Bacteria > Pseudomonadati > Pseudomonadota > Gammaproteobacteria > Vibrionales > Vibrionaceae > Vibrio > Vibrio sp. CyArs1. The sequence continues at coordinate 1,223,336 of NZ_JAKRBO010000001.1, forward strand.
TAGTGATCAAGGCACCACTATCCTAGTCACCACCCACTATATGGATGAAGCTGAGCGCTGTCATCGATTAGCCATTATGGAAGCGGGAGAAATGCGTGCAGACGATGAGCCAGAAGTGCTGATGAATAATATGGGAGTCAACATTGTAGAAGTGCGAGCGCCCCAATTACGAGCATTGAAAGAGAAGCTCGTCGCTTGTGAAGAGGTTCGATCTGCAGCTCAGTTAGGAATTCGCTTACGTGTACTGATCTATCAATCCGTCGCTGACCCCATCTTGTGGCTTAAAACGCGCTTCCCTGATTTAGCTCAAGCTGAGCTCACACCGGCAAGACCAAGTTTAGAAGATGTCTTTGTTTCCGTCACAGGTAAGGGCAGACAATGAAAAGCTTAACGCGCATGAGCGCCATAATGGTTAAAGAAATTCGTCAGCTCTCAAGGGATCGCATTACGTTTGGGATGGTTGTCATGATACCGCTCATTCAGCTTATTTTATTTGGCTTTGCAATGAATACGGACGTGCGGAATATTCCGATTGCGATCGTTGATCAAAGCCAATCAGCCCCAGGGCGAATTATTGTTGAAGCCGTCAAGGTCACTCAGGTAGTCACCGTTAAAGCGCAATATCCAACGGTTGAGGAAGCAGAGGTTGCCATTCGTGAGGGTGTGGTACGTGCGGCGTTAATCTTACCTAACAACCTAACGCAACGTATTACTCATAAGCAGACACTAGGCCAATGGCTGGTCGACGGTTCCGATACTATGATCAGTTCTGCGCTTTTGGGCTTGCAAAACATGCCTATCAAAGAGTTTTCGATCGCAGGCTACCAGCCAAGCTCTCCAAAAACCTTCGAAGCAACCCTACTCTATAATCCAAGTCGCCGATCCGCAGTGAATATTGTCCCTGGACTCTTAGGTGTGATACTGACAATGACGATGATTTTATTTACCAGTGCAGCCATCGTGCGAGAACGCGAACGAGGCAATCTGGAGTTGTTAATCACCACTCCTATTCATTCCCTTGAGTTAATGATCGGTAAGATAGTCCCTTATATCTTTATCGGACTGATTCAGATCTTCATTATTTTAGGACTCGGTTGGGCGATTTTCAGCGTTCCCATAAATGGTCAAGTGAGTCAAATTCTGATGGGAAGTTTGCTATTTATAGCCGCTAGCTTAACTTTGGGTTTGGTGATTTCAACCATCGCGCAGACTCAGTTGCAAGCCATGCAAATGACCGTGTTTATCTTGCTGCCTTCTATCTTGCTCTCTGGATTTATGTTTCCTTATGAAGCGATGCCGAATGCCGCTCAATGGGTCGCAGAAGCTTTACCAGCTACTCACTTTATGCGCATGATACGCGGCATTATTTTACGTGGCGCTGATTTGTCTGACGTATGGCGTGATACCGTCTGGCTGGCTGGATTTACCGTCGTCGGTCTTATTGTTGCCGCCTTTAGATTCAAGAAAACTCTCGATTAACAGACAACGACACAGGACGTTGCTATGGACAATAAAAAGCTAGAAAGCAAACCTAACAAGAAGTTCGACCTAAACTTACTGCGAGTGTTTATTTCTACTTACGAAACAGAATCTGTGACCAAATCAGCAGAGCGACTCGACCTGACGCAATCTGCGGTGAGTAATGCGCTGACACGCCTTAAAGAAAATGTTGGCAAAGAACTATTCTCGAGAACAGGCCGAGGCATCAAACCGACACGCTATGCCAAAGAACTGTATGAGCAGACCCATGACCATATCATGAGTATAGAGAAAGTGATTCAAGGTCTAGAAGCGTTTGATCCAAAGAAAACACAACGTACATTCGTCGTATATTGTCATGAAGCCGCTATGTTAAGGCTTCAGAAACGTCTCCATGTCTGTACTACCTATCCAAATATCGAGATCATCTTAAAAGAACTACCTCCCAAAGATGCCAGAATCTACGAAGATCTTCAGATGGAGAAAGTGGATCTAGTTATTGATGTGTCGCCATCAGACAGCAAAGTATTTCAATCAGAATTACTGCACAGTGAAGGGCTAACATGCGTCGCCAGTAAGAATCATCCACGCATACAGCAAGGTAAATTCGATAAATCCAACTATATGACCGAAAGTCATGTTCTACTGAATATCAGGCGCCACAATCTCACATTTGTGGAATGGTTGGTCAGCGAAGTATTGCCACCACGAAAAGTATTTAGCCAACACTCTTCATTGCTTGGAATGCTTCCTTCAGTATCCAATTCACAAGCGATTGCGGTCATACCTTTATCTGTTGCGGAGCAGTATAGCGATATATTCCAACTGCAAACTTTTCCTTTCCCATTTGAAACTAAAACCTTTGATTCCTATATGGTTTGGCCAAGTAAAATGAGTCACAACTCTGCCATTACATGGTTAAGACAGCAGATGGTACATCATCTGAAAGAGAGTTAAACAAAGGCGGGTTATAAAGATTAAAAAAGGCAGCACTATGTGCTGCCTTTTCAATTCAGGTTTGTCGCTAAGCGACAATGTATTCGGTAACGATTAGAAGTTAAACGTTACACCTGCACGGATACGGTTTTCTGTTTTGAAATCCGTGTATTGTGCATTCGCATATGTTTTATCAAGAATTTGATAATCTACGTATGGAGCCCATGATTCAAAGCCAGTGTACTTAACTTGGAATGTGTGTTCCCATTTGGTATCCGCTTGTTCTTTACCATTGCCTGTGTATGCACCACCGTCTTTTTGGTTGATGTAAGCAGGGTTATACTCAAGAGCGAAATCATTTAGGTTATAACCAACCCAAAGGTCAACTTGGTTAGTGTCGTTTGTTTTAACCATAGGATCAGTGCTGCTAGATGCTGCTTGATAACGGTAACGAGCTGCAGTATAGAAGTTGCCTTCAGCATACGTCGCTTTTAGGTATGGACGGTATTCCATGTGGTCAGAACCGTTCCAGTATACGAAACCTGGAGTTAACGTGAAGTTATCGTTAATTGCCCAGTTGTAGTTTAGTTCTGTTTCGAATGCAGCAACGCTCTTACCCGAGTTGCTAAACAGTTTATCACCTTGAGCTTGAGTACCTTCAAGGTGGATTTGCCAATCTTCTGCAAAGTCAAAACCAGCACGTACACGAGTTTCGTACGTTTTAGCTTCTGTCTTGTAAGCACCACGAACGTCAACGTAGTTTGCGCTTGCAGGAAGGGCTACAGCAGCAACAAGTGCAGCCGCTAATGTCATTTTAAAAGTTTTCATGAAAAGCTCCGTATAGAACAGGAATGCCAAAAGGCATTAATTTAACGTGCGAGCGTTTAGGCCACTGCCAAGCATCCTTAGACGCCACACTAAAACTGAGCTCAGCATATTTTGTTGAGCATCATTTTTGTCAGAGGAATGTCAAAGTAGAGTTTGAAGTGATGAGCATCACATCATAATTGAACCACAAGCTAATTTACGGAACAAAATATTCTCAAATCGATAACAAAAATAGATTATACGCCTATTTTTGATTCAATTTAATCATAAATGAAACCACGCTAATCATTAACGATGAATTCATACCATAAATACGATTACTGATTGGAGTAAGATGTGTGATAGTTGGAGTAATTGTAATCAGATTCATTCACTTGCATTGAGGTGTCATTATCGGAGGTCGTTTGCTGACTCTCTGAAGATTCCGTATTTGGCTGCTCTTTATTCAAAGTGTCTGCATCTTCAAGTGCAAAAAGAGGTAATTCTCTTTTATAAAGCTTGTTTAATGCCTTGATTAGCGAATGTTTCACCATCGGCCCAAACTGAAGTTTTTTAATGACGGGTTTTGCTAACGATTGAAGTCCCACAACGGAGTCCACTCCTAATGTCGAACCCACCGAGTCTCTTGCTGATTTTGCAGCCTCATAACCTAAATAGGCGGACATAAAAAGCCAAATATAAGCGATAGCAGCGCCATTAGGCTTAATGTCTCGCCATGCTTCACCTGCATAATACATAGCTTCCACATTGCCTTTCTCAGCCGCACGTTCTAACCAATAGCAAGCTCTGTCAGTATTTTGTTCAACACCAACACCATTTAGGTAATTCAGACCCAGTTTGGTCATGCCCTCTTCACTTTGCTTTTCCGCGGCTTTTTCAAACCAAAGAGTCGATTGTTTAGGCGATGGTGTTGGGTTATCAGGAGAAATACTCCAGTCGCCCATATAGAGAATGGCCTCTAAATTTCCTTCTTCAGCAACTTCTTGGATGGTAGAGACACCTTTGGGAATATTGCGCTCGGTACCTCGCCCATAAATTAAAGCCTTAGCGGCTTCAAATTTGGCATGTGAATCCCCTTCACTACCAGCAATACAAAGGCGCCAATAGTTTGCTTGCTCACGTAATACCAAGTCTTCGCGCTTTTTATCACTGAGACGAACAATGCCGTACATCGCCGTGACGTTATCCAACTGCGCACCTTTATGGTACCAATACAGCGCTTCTTTCACATTCTTGCGTTCGGCTTCTTTCGCTAAATACAAAATTGTAGGTACATGGCCCGTTTCCGCTTTATAAACACGCTCTTGCCTTTCTTGTTGACGCGCTTTTTCAATAGCACGTCGGTAGGCAGCTTCACGCTCAAGACGCTCTTGCTCCATCCTCTTGCGTCTCAAGGATAACGAGAACATCCAGATAAATGCCAAGATGAGCGAAAGACTGGTTGCACCTATTGCAATAGAAAGTGTCGACATTGATTAATAGCTTTTTGGGTAACGGTTACTCTATATAGTAACGGCAGGAAGGGAGATTAATTAAGTGATATAGGCGATCTATTACACGCTTTTACAACTTAGTTTGGAGAAATGACGTTGGCTGAATATCTGTTTAGAGAAAAAGCCTCGAACCATTGCCGCTTCCTATACCGAGCAGAATGATTCGAGACGGGGTAAATTCTAAGTTATCTTACTTACGGCTGTTAATTGCTTTAACAAACGTTTCCTGAGCACCTTCGACGTTAAGAGCTTTCGCTTCATCTAGCAGGCTCAGAGCTTTAGGGATGTTGTCCTCGGCGACGGCTTTTTGGATCGCACTATGATAATAGCTTGTCGTCTCTGGTTGAATGGTTGCTGGAGCTGCTTTCACACTAGTTGCTACAACGCCAGTCGTTGCCGCTGTAACAGGTGCCACCATGGAATTATCAACTTTTCTAGACCCCAATGTGAGGGTCTCTATTTCTAAATTCAGTTCACCGACATAACTGTGTTTAAACTTAGGGTCAGTAACAATAGGTAACGGCTCCCCGCTTTCTTCTGCTCTCACCTTGGCAGGATGTGGTACTGAAACTAACTGGCCGACATCTGAACTGTTAGTGAACACAATCATGTAAGGTAATGACTGTGCGTCGACTTCAAAACTCGTTACATAACGATTCGCATCGAACATGTCTGAATAGCGAATATTGAATTCATCAAGAGTGATAGTTCTTACCACATTATATTCTTTGTCGAGTAATTGAACTGTCGGTGCTAACACTCGTTTTTTGAGCATTTTACTGCTCAGGGTTACCTTTACTTTGCCAGAACGAGGAGAGAACTCGAACGCATTGAAAAAGCTCTTACCGGTTTTGAATTCCCATACAGGAGATGATTCATCAATTACAAAACCAACATCTTCAGTCTTATCTAACTCCACCCAAGCAAAATCTTTTTTACTGATACAGCAAACGTCTTCTGACTTCATTTGAGCATCTGTGATGGTGGGCTCAACACCAGAGTTACTCGCACAACCAACCACACTTAGTCCAAGTACTAGCGCCAAAATATTTTTGTTCATAATATTCCACCATTTTAGAAAAAGAAGGCAGTCCTTAGACTGCCTTGTTAGATTAAGACTTCATCTAGTAAATTCAACTAGGTTGATTAGAACCAGATTTCAGCTTCGATACCGAATCGAGTATCACTACCTTTCGATGATTGCGACCATCCATAAGAATCATCGCTAGATGACATATAAGCAATGTATGGTTTGATCTGTGGACGTCCCCAGTAGTCTGCATTCACAGTGAAAACAGGTGCTAATGTAGCTGAGTAGAAATACGTTGTATCGTCTGTACGCCAGCCCTTAGCTGTTTCGCTTGCCGCTGTTAAAACTGCTTCCCAACGGAAGTTGTCGCTTACTCGGTACGTAGGAGTTAAGCCCAAGAATGCGCGAGTTACGCCATCCTGCGCGCCCCAGACCTGGCCACGATCATTGTTATCAATGTTCCAATAAACAATTTCTGAACCAAGTTGAACGTTTTCAGTAATGTTGGCAACACCGTAAGACGTTAAGAATAGAGAGACATCGTCTTCTGCCCATCCACCATTCCAGTTACCGAAGTTTGTACCTTTAGTGGCCGCAATGCCTTTACCATAAGTAACACCCGTTAATGACCAGCCATCAAAACCGTAGTAGTCGCGAGAATAAGTAATACCAGCGCCAATACCATTTTCAGCTGCATCTGGTGTATTAGTATCTACACGATATTGATCTGAATGAGCACGTACTTGGTACTTAAGGTCGAAATCAAAGCTTCCGCCGAGTCCTTTAATACCATATAAGTAAAGGTCTAGTGACGTTAATGTTGTACTACGACCATCATCTAGCGTATTACAGTATTTGCCGTTTACAGTCTCGTCATAATCCGGACCGTTATCCGGTGTAACTGTGTTCACACAATAACCATCACCAGGATCAGCAGAAACTACTGCAAAACCTAAGTTATCCGCAAAATCTAGGCCTTTATATTCTACACCCGCACCTAGACCCGAAGACTGCTTCCAATATTCTTTCGTGATAATACCTGCTTGACGGTTCAAGTAACGTTTACCAGCCCAGATGCTGGTGCCTTCAGCAAACATTGAAAGGTCACCAAGCTCTACATACGCTTCTTTAAACTCTAATTGACCTGACGAAAGGTGACTGTCGTTACCGCCTGAAGAACCATAGAAACCACGACCATTACCACCCTCGTTGTTACCATATTCTGTCTTTAGAACGTATTTAGACCAAGCGCCGTTTTCGTAGTTATTGCCTTTAGTTACCGTAAACTCTACTTGGTTAGGGTTACCAGAGAAAGCTGCACCCGCTGCGCGATAGTCACGGCGGTGCTCCCAAGTTTCATTAAGTTGTAGCGACTCACCTACGTTATATAGAAGGTGTCCATAACCATTAACTTGCCAACCTTCTTGTACTTTGTCTTCCGCCATCACAGCGCCTGAAGCTAAAGCACCCACCACTGCAGCAGCAATTACACTTACTTTTTTCATTAGAAAACTCCGTTTAACTTATCGTTATATTCAATTTCATTTTCCAAAACGCCGCAGAGGCAGTACTGATGCGTTTAGGTCTGAAATATTTATCGGTTTAGGGTCCCGAGTTGATTGAACGGTGTCAGATTAACCAAGTAGTAAGTGCGATACGTCCTCCACCCTGAAGATTGTTAAGGGGGATGAGAAAGGATGAGAAAAATAACCGTATGGTGTTTTTTAAGGATAAGTCACAAAAAAAGGGGGGAGGAGTAGCGGATTTGGTAATGTTTTGACGCACAAAATACGTCTTACATCACTTTTTACAAAATAACGCCAAATAAACTGAAATTAAATTACATTTAAAATTCTGTGATCTTAACTTGACCTAATGTTTACAAAGCTATTAACTATTGAAAGTTAAGTAATGTCATTCACGAACAAATAGAAAAAAATCTTATGACACAACATCAATCAAGCCCATATCCATTAGGGGCGACGCTGGATAAACGAGGATGTAACTTCGCGATCCATGCTCCAGATTGCCCAGATATCCAATTAGCTCTCTTTGATGACAACGATAATATTCAATTGTTCCCACTCCCTAATGAATATGCTGGAGTAAGGCATACCCACATTAGCGAAGTCACAGCAGGGCAACGTTATGGTTTTGTCATAGAAACGTGTGAAGAGCGTCATTTCATATCAGATCCTTACGCAAAATCGTTGGACAAAGCCCTGCACTATATTCCGCCGTTTGATGCATCAAAAAGCTTTGAACTACCGAAATGTGTGGTCATTGGCGACGACTTCGATTGGCAAGACACTAAGCTACCAAGAATCCCTCGCGAAGAAATGGTGCTGTTCGAAACTCATGTAAAAGGCTCCACTAAGCTCAATGAGAAGGTCCCATCGCAGAATAGAGGTAAGTATCTAGGCTTAGTCAGCGAAGAGATGCTGAGGTTTTATAAGCAGCAGAATATCAATTCTATACAATTGCTCCCTGTCGCAGCCTGTATGCATGAACCTCACCTGCTCAACATGGATAAAGTTAACTATTGGGGCTATAACCCATATGTCTTTATGGCACCAGATCCGCGCTATGCAGATTCAGATGCTGTCCTAGAACTAAAATCAGCTATTCGTGAACTTCACCGCCATGGTATTGAGGTCATTCTTGATGTGGTCTACAACCATACTGCAGAGGGTGGAGATAACGGAGCGGTCTTCAATCTGAAAGCCTTGGATTCTAAATTCTATCTACGCCATGGTGAGTTCTTTGCAAACTTTACCGGTTGCGGAAACACGGTTGACCTCAATTATCAGCCAGCACTCAACCTTGTTATGGATACACTCCGTTATTGGGTTCAAGAGTTCAACGTCGATGGCTTCCGTTTTGACCTTGCTGCGACACTCGGTCGTAACGGAGATAACTTTAACCGTGACGCTGCCTTCTTTAGAGCTGTCGCGCAAGATCCTGTATTAAAACAGACTAAGTTAATTGCAGAGCCATGGGATATCGGTCCTAATGGTTATCAAGTCGGTAACTTCCCATTTGGTTGGAATGAGTGTAATGATCGTTTGCGAGACATTACGCGCAGTTTCTGGCGGGGCGATCAAGGTTACTTGAAAGAGTTCGCTACCCGATTAATGGGTTCTCGAGACCTATATAGTGCGGCAAATTGGCCATATAAACTGACCGTGAACTACATCACCTACCACGATGGTTTCACTATGCAAGACTTGGTGTCATACAAGCATAAGCATAATGAGGCCAATGGTGAACAAAACCGTGATGGACACGGTGATAATCGCTCAGACAATTATGGCGCAGAGGGCGACACAGACAACCCAGTCATCTTGGCAACTCGCGAGAAGCAAAAGCGTAACTTTATGGCAACGCTGCTCTTCTCGTTTGGTATTCCCCATATTTTGACTGCAGATGTCCTCTCACACACGCAAAAAGGTAATAACAACGCCTATTGCCAAGACAATGAGATCAGTTGGTTGGACTGGAGCTCAAGCGAGCCGAAAGAGCACTTCAGACAATGGCTAGCTGACATGCTTGCCGCTCGCCAGGAGTATATGGTGCCTTTCATCCGCGCATTTAGCGGCGAGAAGCGTAACGACAATCGCATTTTCTGGAGCCGTGTGGATGGAAAATTAATGAGCATGGAAGATTGGAATCGACTTAGTAGCGTCGCACTACATATTGGTATTGGGGATGACGGCGATGAGATGGTTTACTTAATTAACCAAACCAAAGCACCTGCTCGTTTTACCTTGCCAAACGATCGAAACCAGACTTGGAAGACCATTTGCGATACTCATATTGCAGAGTCTGAAGTAGGACATGCTGAAGGTGAAATACTTCAAGCTCCAATGTCGATGGCTATTTTGCACTTTTCTCCAACAGATTCATGATCTAACGTTAGTCCATTCATCAATAAGAGGTTGTTTTTCAACCTCTTATTTTTATCAATTGATCTCTACTAACTTTACGTCAAATAATTGTTTTGTATCCCTTATCTAAGACGTAGTACCATTTCCGCATGCTCAAATGGTTTAATACAATATGTCTCTGCCGAAAATCCTACTACGAGCCCTAAAACCGCTCACTTTTGCTCTTATTGCAGCGCTTATTTTTATCTCCTATCAGCAATATCAACATTCTCTTCAACTCGCGAAATCTCAATCTCAGTCCAATGTGAAAATGGCAACGGCACTAGTTTGGTCACAAATTGAAGCGACCTTTGCAAAAGTGGATTTACTGCAAAAGAATATTGACGACGCACGTTTTGCTTCACTTGTTACGCAAACACTAGACAACACGTACCTGTATAAAAGTATTAGTGTGTTCGACCCGATCGCTCAAACCTATGTCGATAATCATGGAGAAGGTATTAGCGAGCAGACAAAGTCATCGATTCAGTGGCACTCCTTCGATGCTCTTTCGCACCAGTATGCTGTTTCGACCCTATATCAAAAGCAAGATGGGCTCTGGGTATTTGCTATCAAACAGCAACTTAGTCACCCCAGGCTAGAAGTCTGGTTTGAGGTAGACGCTCAGCATATCACCCAATATCTCGCGAATATGAAAACGCTTAAAGAAGGCTATGTATTCGTAATAGATGGCACCAATGGCCGACTTATTTTCCATCCTAATCCTCTGAGAATCGGCACAGAATCCATCAGCTACCTAAAGGGTCTAGAACAGAAGATCACCTATGGACAAACTAGAGGTAGCTACGAATACCACTACAATGGCGAACTCAAAGTCAGTATGTTTGACGCAAGAAACCCAATGAAATGGATATTTGTTTCTGGAACGAGTCGAGCAGATATTCTGTTTACGTCTTATCAGATTTCACTCACCGCTTTGGTGATATTAGCGCTGTTATCGCTGGCTCTATCTATTAACTACATCAGTTACCAGCTCAACCACTCTTTAGCAAGACTCAACCAGGCGCCTGACATTGCTCATTTTAAACACGATCTTCGCGCCATCTTTGACCGTTTTATCTTCCACAAAGGCGTACAATTTTGTCTATACGAACAAGATACTGGGAGCTTTAAAACCGTCGACTTTCATGGCAATACCAAAGTTATTCATCAATGCCAGTCATTGCCGTCCATCTTCACCTCACGTCAATTGAACTATGTATATAACAGTAACAATGATGCGTTAGCGCGAAAGCTTCAAGTGAATGGGCGTCATTACATATTGCCGCTATTTCAGAGGGATACCCTAATTGGCGTGATATACGTTAAGAGTGCGTTTTTTGCCTTTGATGGCGTAATAAGGGCTATTCGAGATTTCTCTGAAGTCGCTCTTTCAAACTTATTGCTGTTCCAATACCTCAACGATAAGGATTCACTTACTGGACTGGACAACAAGCTCACCATGCGTTCAGAGTTGACCCAGCAACTCAGAAATTCTAGTGCTTACTTTGCTTTGATCGATATAAATGGATTAAAAAGAATCAATGCTGACTATGGTGATATGATTGGCGACACGATTATTCTGTATGTAGCAGACATCATCAAACGCAGCTTCCCAAAGCCAAAGTCACATTGCATTGCTCGCTATGAAAGCGGACTATTTGCGGTACTATTCGAGGCAAACGACAACGTCGATGCGAAAAAGCAGCTTGAATGGTTAAGACAGCTGATAGAAAAGCTACCTTTGAACATTCATGATGAATGGATTACAGCAACCGTCTCTATTGGCGTTACAGCAACAGGAGATAGTACAGATGGCATTATTGGTAGAGCTACTCAAAGCCTACAGCAGGCAAAACTAAAAGGTCGTAATCAAGTCCATATTCATCAAGCATAAAAATAGCCCCTCGGTTGAGGGGCTATTTTTACTTAGAAGACACCAAGCATCTCACATAAGTACTTAGCAGCAGGACCTAACCTCGTATTGGATTTCCACAGCACATCCGCAGAGTTCATCATTTCATAGCGCTGGAATTCAGGCCTAAAATCAATCAAGGTACCCATCGCTTGCTTTTCAACAGTGAAATCTTTAGGCACAATCGCCCAACCGATACCCTGCTCCACCAGCTTGATCACATCTTCTTGATCGTCTGCTTGCCAAATATCTTGAGAAAACGCGCCCTGAGCCTGAAGCACCGTATTCTGCATCATGCTGCGACATACAATTTGTCGTTCGCCAATAAGGGTTTCATTGCTCACTTGCTGCATGTCGGCAAAAATCGAATCTGGGCTACAAATACAGACCCACTCAATATTAGCGATAGAAACAAAGTCTAGCCCTTCTGGCACCGCATCAGCCGCTAGGTTAAAGCCAAGCTCCACTTCATCTTTAATAATCGCGTTGGTGAGATGATGTGCTGCGAGTCTCGAAACATCGACTTGTGTGAAAGGAAAGCGTTGAGACATTTTCTCAATTGCGGATTCCAACAAAGAAAATGGCAATAAAGGATCAATGGCTATCTTAAGTGTATCTTCGACACTATCAACGCTAGCTTGAGAGTAATTACGAATTCGTTCAGCTTGTCTTAATAGCACCTTAGCTTGCGATAACATTCGCTCACCCTGCGGCGTCAGCTTAGGGTACTTGGTACTGCGATCGAAGAGCGTAATCCCGAGATCGACCTCCAGATTATTGACACCAATGCTCACTGAGCTTTGGCTTTTTCCTAAATGCCTCGCAGCAGCAGAAAATGAGCCTTGTTCTGCCGCAGCGACAAAAGCAACAAGCTGTTCAATATTCAGCATACCCAACCCTTTGACTATATTATTAACAAGCGCACCATCGTAAAACAATAGCACAAAAATTGCACCCAAAGATAAACCAAAACAATAATGCCAGTACCGATTATTTGCGCTATAAATCAATAAAATGGCTTAGCTGGCATCTAGAAAGCTTCTCCAAAACGGATATAAAAGCTGGTATTTCCCATCTTTGATACCGCCGCGTCTACGCCAACAGTAAATCGCTCTTTGGCATTCAATAGGTAACGAACACCGACGCCAGCCGACGGCACAACTTCAGACTGAACCGATTGCGTGTAGTAACGGTCCTGATTACCTATCACCGCCGCACCAGCGAAAGCCACACCGCTCCAGAGTGTGGAGAACTTATGCCTATATTCAATTTCAGCTTGGTACACTGAACTGCCTCTGTATTTATTCCAATCGGCACCACGTAAACTGGGGGTCACAAACTCATATTCTGGCGCATCACCTAACATTTCCTTACCCATAACTCGGTACGCCAGCACATCATCTCCAATTGGGAAATATTGACTAATTTCTGCATCCAGTCTGGTAAAGCGTTTGCCCGTCCGTTTGTCTCTTGAGTAGTGCAAGGTACTCAAATCGACGTTTAATCCCTGCGTCGCCCCCATCATATTATCGCGAGAGTCGTAGGTCATAAGCAGTCCGAGCGCACTATTGCTGCCACTCATTTCTTGCTCAAACGCTTTTTTAATTTCTGGATCGGTATGCTCATTAAGGCTTGCGTTACCACCACTCCACAAACCTTGCACCCCCAGATACAGATCATCAATGATTTGCTTACGTACCTCTGCGTAAACAAAGTTAGAGTAGGATGAATATTGAGCGGCTTTAGGTAACTGCATTCCGACGCGCCCTGTGTATTTCAAATTGAGACCAAAGTGTCCAGCATAGAAACCCGCACGCCACGCATCATGCGCGAAAACATGTTCATGTCCTATGATTGCCATGCCACTGCCTGTATCAGTGTATTGACCGTAAAACATACTGGTAGAGGGGTTTTTAGCGCCTTCGGCTCGGTCGTGAAGGTACATGGCATTAACGCCAAGACCCAGACCAAGTGCATCATCAGTAATTGGAACAGGAAATGCGGCGAACTTGCGGTCAGGAAGCTCATCTGATGTTTCCACCGATTCTTCGGGCTTGTCCTGACTCTCTGTTGAAGTCTTCGATTCGCTCGCATCGCAATAAGGAGCAAAAGCTAGTATTGATATAGCCATCAAAGTCGATGAAAAGTTTGGCGTGTTCAAATGAAATCTCTGTGCGTTATTGAAAATCGTACGTAGCACTTAGATTCCATTCTTTTGAGACCACTTAGGCTCATTGAGTGCAGTTTGGTGGAGGTATCACCAATCGACATCCTACTAAATATTAGTTTGAGGAAAAAGACCAAGTATCCGCATAGTTAATAGGTAATTTTTAAAACTGGCAATTCAGAACAAACAATAGTCGATCATATATATATTAACAACACACCAAGTGAGCAACACATTCATATAAGTTATTGAAAAAGTATATTTAGATCATATTCTTACGAAAATATGGCATTAGAGTCATCACTCCTCCGACCAATTCGAAAATATAATAGATCGATCTTCAAAATGTAATATTTTTTTTATAAAGTTTGCGCAATTCGATGAGATGTGAAGGAGAGCACATTGTGAATTCAAAAAATGTAATGCGAAGCCCTGCGGATAGATTGAGACATACCATTTTGTTCGAGCTATTACTGTTACTTATTGCAGCACCAATTTGTATGTTTGTTTTCGGAGCTAACGTCAAAACCGCAGCGTTAACTGCATTTTCGCTGTCGTTGATCGCTATGGTCTGGAACTACATTTACAATTATGCTTTTGATCGAGCTTTGATTTACTTACGAGGGACATCAAAAAAGACCCCCACTCAACGTGTCTACCACGCATTACTGTTCGAGTTAGGGTTACTAGTCGCGACTATTCCATTATTGGCATGGAGCTTAAACCTATCATTAATCGATGCCGTGCTAGCTGACTTGGGCTTCGTAATTGTGGCTCTATTTTACGCCTATTTCTTTAATCTGGTTTACGATGCAGTATTTCCGATCGTCGACCACAACAATGACAAGCATGCATTGTAATTTTTTGATTAAATTCCATATTAGTATTGCGGCGAAGATTGCAATCAATCCATAACATAGGCAATCTAGTGTACGCTAAACTATTAGAATAATTCTGCTAGGATAAAATAAAATGAAAGCTTCTAAGATTCTTGCTTGTGCATTACTCGCCGGTTGCAGCACCATGGCTGTTGCTGATGTGACGATCAAAATCCCAGACTCTGTTGATCTACTATCAGTCAATGCTGGAGACCCAGTTACAAAATCCAACGGTTTCTTCTCTTCTGGAAAAACTGCTACGCTTCCAGATGGTGTAAATCAAATTGTATTTCGCTTCGAGCCTTTGTTTGATTTGAATCGAGAAGAACGTGTTACGGTTCCAAGCAAAGCAATCATCGCTCGATTTGATGCTAGCAATACAGAACTCACTCTAGAAGTACCCACCTACCAGAATGAACGCCAGGCTAAAAAGGACATTGATAGCTTTAAATGGTCTTTGGTCGACGCTGATGGCAATGTTATTCCAGTGACTCAGGACAAACTGATTAAGGACGGTATGCAGATAGGTCGTGATTACGACCGAGAAGCCGAGGATTACAACCGTAAAGGTGGCGTAGCCGCTATCGCTGTAGCAGGCACTGTTTCCGCAGTAACGCTACCCGCAACCTTACCTGCAAATTCAGCAAACGCAGAAATCGCAGTACCAGGTGGCGCAGCAGACAATACGGCTGAAGAGATGCTAATCTTTTGGTACAACAAGGCAGATGCTGACACTAAAGCCCGCTTTAAAGAATACATCAGCAGCAACTAATCTACCTTATTCAAAAGCCGCTCTTAATGGAGCGGCTTTTTCGATCATACGAGAATAATACGTGAAAAAAATTGTCCTATTGGGTGACAGCTTGACGACTGGATGGGGTTTAGCCACAAATCAAAACTGGTCAGATAAACTCATTGCAGCCCATCCAGATATTGAGTTTATCAACTGTGGTGTACCCGGTGACACGACAACAGGAATGCTATCTAGATTCAAGCAACAAGTTTTAGACCAAGCTCCTGATGCCGTTGTTCTATTTGGCGGGCTGAACGACCTCAACTGGGGCACAGATATCAGTGTGGTTGCCAGTAACCTCAACGCTATGATTGCCCAGTCTCAACATCATGGTATTCAACCCATTTTAATCGTCACTTCTGCTATCGACCCAGTTGGTTCGCTCCCAATGTTTGGCAATCGTAAAGACACCGTTGAAGCCATACGCAGTGCTATTAAGCAGTTGAGCCAAAAACATGTCGAAAAGTTGAAAGCAATGTACAGCAGCGGAGAGAATGGGCTTGAGATCGTGGATATCTACCAAACGTTTGAACAATATGCATGCGAAAGAGGCTACGCATCGCTATACCAAGCCGATGGTATTCATTTGTCACCGCTTGGCGCTCAGCTTATCTATAATGCGCTGGACGAAATAAACTGGTAAGCAAAAGGGTCATCAGTACACACTGATGACCCTTTTGTATTTACGACCTATTTGATTATTTAGTCAACTCGATGACGTTAGACTATGCCCAAAAGCTCATTGCAATTATGGTCAAAGCACCGATACAAGCGATATTCAAGATAATACCAATACGCATCATCTCTTGTTGTTTAATATGACCAGAGGCAAAAACAATCGCATTCGGAGGTGTCGCTACCGGAAGCATAAACGCACAAGAGGCTGCCACTGCAATTAACACCGACAAAATCACCGGTGACATTCCAAACGCTTCAGCGACACTCGCAAAAACCGGAATCAGCAACGCCGCGCTCGCCGTATTACTGGCAAACTCAGTTAAGAAGACCACGAACGCCGCAATCACCAAGATAATCACCAACATGTTGAACTGAGAGATCATGTCACTTAATTCATTGGCAAGAAAAACACTCGTTCCCGTCGCCTTAAGGACATTACTCAAACAGATACCACCACCAAACAGCAGTAAGACACCCCAGTCTGCGGTCTTCTCAATATCCTTCCAATGAACTACTCGAGCAAAGTTCACCGCAACAATAGCGCCAAGAGCAACAATGGTGTCGAATTTCGCATACCCGCCCAACATTGCATTGATCGGTTTGCTGAATATCCACAAGAATACCGTAAGACCAAAGATAAGCAGAGTAACTACTTTCCCTTTATCCCAATTCACTTGCTCATGATTGATTTCGAACTCACCATCAAGCTTAGGTTTTAATACAAAGAACAAGACAGCTAATGCAATAGGGAGCAGAATGATTGATGTTGGTAAGCCAAATGCCATCCAGTCAGTAAAAGAGAGCCCTACCTCTGCCGCGGCGATCGCGTTAGGTGGACTTCCAACCATTGTTGCAATACCACCAATACTCGCGCTATAAGCAATGCCAAGTAGTACAAAAACGTACGTGTTATGGCCGCTTTCTTCATTTACTTTACTTAATACACCAAGCACCAATGGCAACATCATTGCCGCGGTAGCAGTATTACTGATCCACATAGATAAAAGTGCGGTGACGCCAAACAGCATGAACACCGCAACGCTCATCTTACCTTTTGCCATTACTAGCACTTTATCGGCAATAACCTTGTCTAAGCCTTGCCTATGCATAGCGGCTGCTAGTGCAAAACCACCCAAGAACAAAAATATGATGGAATTGGCAAAGTTATTTAAAGCGGTCTGCGTATCAAACACACCGAACAAAACCGCAATCACTGGCACCAATATAGCAGTCACAGTCACGTGAAGCGCTTCGGTCAACCACAGCACAGCAATAAACGCCAAGATACTAATTCCCAGCACAACACTGGGTTCAAATGGTAAGGTGTTATAGAGCACAGCAAACAGCACGACGTCGGCAAGAATAATCATGCTGTTACGGTTAAAGAACCACTCTCGGGTATTGGAGGGTAAGGGGACACTATCGTTTCTATTCATTATTATGGCTTCCTTTGATTAGACGGGCGAAAGCGACCTTGAAACACGCTTCAATGTCGCGGCCCTAACGCCATAAACGAGATAATGAAACCGGAAGTTAGATTCGATCAGAAGGCTGACTGTATCCGATGTAGTTATATTAAAGAGGATACGACACTGATACTCAGTTTCTACGCTTATGGGACCAAGCTATGATCCCATATAGAAAACCAAGCGCATAATGAAAAATTATCAATCTGTTAACCACATCAACAATATGGATATAATTACAACATCTTGATTTTATTAAGCACCGATCAGCTTATCAAAGCTCGATTTTGCCTCCTGACATTGCATAACGCGACCATGTCCTTGTCCATGTGTAGTGACCAACTCTACATTAGCCATCTCTTGCGCTGCTTTCTTCGACACGGAATATTTAGTGAAACGATCCTTTTCATCATGAACGATAATAGTTGGCGCATTGCGAAGCGCTAATTTGTTATAAGGATCGATGGTTTGCAGAGGGTATTGATATTGGGTTTGAATATCATCGACTACCGCTTCAAACAAACGCATCGAATAGCCAGAACGCGCGACGCTACCAAACAAATTATCAAGATAGTCGAGAACCGGCGCGATAAGCAGCAAAGGTTTATCATGAAGTTTCGCGTGCTTACATTCAATCGCCGAAGCCGTGCCCATGCTATGCCCAACTAACCCAGCAACATCGTCTTCATTGTCTAGCAGACCTTCTAAACCGCCGACAAAAGCAGGAATATGCCCAAACGCACCTTCACTTTCACCATGAGCAGGATGATCATACGCAAGCGCAGTAAACCCTCGACTTGCGATGTGCTCCATTAGCGGGAAGAATTGGCTTGCCGTACCAGACCAACCATGAGTCAAAATCCACACAGGACCTGTACCAAGACGATATGTCTTTAACATCCCTTCTGGCGTCGCGATCTCACCCTTTACCAATCCCTGAGGCTCAGAATTCTTTGGTTTAGAACGAACAGGCGTCAACAATAGCTTCTTCGCGGTGTTCTTCGCATGATTAGGCGCCAACTTATGATGAGCGCGCGTTGTAAGGTTAATCATGCGCTTTTTAAAACTGAATTTGTTAGAAGTGTTGAAGTAAATTTTGTCACTCATGACTGACTCTTCCTTGCAGCACGATTCGAACGGTCGTGCTTTTTTATCTTAAAAAAATGTCTATTAGCTCGACCAAGACTCAAAAGACTTAGTCACACTATTCCAAAACCTTTGGCTACTTTCTTCTTGCCCAACGAGGGAGTAAAAAACATGCGCACTAAGATAGTGCCCATAAAGTTCAAATGCCGCTTGCTTAACATCCAGATCTTTTTTCAACTCACCAGTTTTGACGGCCTTCTCGATTTGTATCGTCAAGTAGCTGATCCAGCGATAAATCGCCTTGCGTAGAGAAACTTGCAGTTCGTCTTGACGATTATCACGCCAAGCATCGATAAACATACAGCTGCCTTGGAAAGATTGATTCCAACACATCCAGTTATCAATCAAATGCTTAAGCTTATCAATAACCAACTCATGCTGATGCTCTCTTACAGGGGCAATCACACGAGTCTGGAACGTAGCGTCGGCATACTCAACCACCGCTACCTGTAAGTTCACTTTGGAATTAAAATGCGCAAATAGACCACTCTTCGACATCTGACACTGCTTAGCCAGCTCACCGATCGTCAGGCTTTCTAAGCCTTCACGACTCGCTATGCCGAACGCTTGATTAAGAATGTGCTCTTTGGTCAGCTTACCTTTGCTCATTTAAATCTCTAATAAAACGAATACACCACCAATTTAGCACGGTCGTACTTTTTTGCAATCCTTGATTTATTGGGATGAGAAGATGTGGAATAATTATTCAATGCTACTGCGCTGATAATATGGAATGTTTATGGACTCTTTGGTCGACCAACTGCTGTTTTCTATCACCATCACTGGCCCAATTTGTCTTATGATCATTTTGGGAGTAGTGTTCAAACGAATCGGTCTGATCAACGATAATTTTATCGACGTGGCGTCTAAGTTAGTCTTTAAAGTTACCCTACCCGCCATGCTATTTTTAAGCATCGTCAACTCCGAGCACAATTTCTCCGCAGCGAGCCAATTCATTACTTTTAGTATTATTGCCAATATACTTTTCTTCATTTTCACATACATCTCCGTTGGCGCCATGTTTCGTCACTCCACGGATAAAGGCGTCATTATTCAAGGAAGTTTTCGAGCTAATACCGGGATTATAGGCTTGGCTTACGTCGCCAACGCATACGGAGAAAAAGGGGTCGCTTTAGCGGCTATCTATGTTGCTGTCACTACCTTTATTTATAATGTTCAAGCGGTTATTTGCCTTACCCCAAAAGGCACAGACTCTGGTGTTTCTGCCGGAAAAATCATGCTGACTACATTGACCAAAAACCCATTAATTATCGCAATTGTGTCTGGTCTGGTATTCTACATGTTGTCGATTCCCGTGCCTGATATAGCCATTGATGCCGGCAATTATTTCGCCAGAATGACACTGCCATTAGCTCTCCTTTGTACCGGAGGGTCGCTAGACTTAAGCTCGATGAAAAAAGAACAGAAACCAGCATGGCTCGCCAGTAGTTACAAACTTATTTTGGCTCCATTTGTGGTGACAACAGCAGGCTACTGGTTCGGTTTTAGAGGTTTGGAGTTAGGCATTCTATTTTTTATGAGTGCATCGCCAGTCGCTGCTGCAAGCTACGTCATGGCTCGCTCTATGGGAGGAAACTCAGTGCTTGCAGCGAATATTATCGCACTGACAACAGTGCTTTCGACGCTTACTTGCACTGTCGGCATCATTATTCTGACCTCTTTACACGCTATCTAAAGCAAACAGAGCTAAATACCATTACAATCATTCAAAAAGTCATAACCTGAGCCTGTTTTAATTTATTGTCATTCTATCGGCTCAATCTAGGTTTGGAGATAAACATGAACAAAGACCTTATTATCAACGCGCTACAAAAAGTACGTGAGCAAAAACCACTCGTCGTCAATATCACGAATTTTGTTGTCATGAATAACACCGCCAATGCGCTATTAGCCGTAGGCGCTTCACCAATCATGTCACACTCAAAGCAAGAAATGGCGGAAATGATGTCATTCGCAGGCGCACTAGTCATCAATATTGGAACTTTAGATAGTGTGTGGCGTCCTGGTATGTTCTTCGCCGTAGAACAAGCCAATGAAAATAATAAGCCAGTTGTACTCGATCCTGTTGGATGTGGCGCAACCAAATTAAGAACCTCAACCGCTCGTCAACTTGCAGAACTCGCTGACAACTTAATCATTCGTGGTAACGCATCAGAAATCATTGCCATGGCAGGGGAGAAATCACAAAACAAAGGTGTTGATGCACTGGATTCAAGTGAGGCAGCTTTATCTGCGGCGCGCGCATTAGTAGAGGCCTACAACTGCTGTGTCGTAATCTCAGGTGAAACCGACTACGTCGTCAATAAAGAAGCCACTCACGCACTGAGTAATGGTCATGAGATGATGCCTTTTGTAACCGGTATGGGGTGCTCACTATCAGCGATAACAGGAGCATTTGCTGCGGTTGGTGAAACCACAGGCCTCGCAGCTGCGGCAATATTTGCCATCGCAGGTGAAGTCGCGGCTGAGCAATCAAAAGGCCCAGGTTCACTGCAAATGAATTTGCTTGATGCTCTGTATCAGCTTAGTGATGAAGAAGTGCTACGCCGTCTCCACATTAAAGAGTGTTAAGGACAAACGATGACTCGCAACCCTTATCGACTCTATCTTGTAACAGACGAAAACCAAGACCTCGATACGTTAATAGAAGTCGTGAAGCAGGCTGTTGAAGGTGGAGTGACAATGGTGCAAATACGTGAAAAGCATCATGATATTAGGACCTTCATCACCAAAGCAGCAGCTGTCAAAAAGGTGCTTGAGGGTACTAAAGTTCCATTGATCATCAATGACCGAGTAGACGTCGCCCTTGCCATCGATGCAGATGGCGTGCATTTGGGACAGACCGATATGCCAGCGACCCTAGCTCGAACCCTTATCGGTGAGGATAAGATTCTTGGTCTTTCTATTGAAAGCGAAACGCAACTGCAACAAGCGAAACAGCTTCCAATCGACTATATTGGGCTAAGCGCCATATTCTCAACGACAACCAAAACCAACATAAAAACTGAATGGGGGCTTGAAGGGCTAACGAATGCACTTCAACAGATAGAGCTACCTATTGTTGCTATTGGTGGTATCAACGAATCAAACTTGTTAGATGTGGCAAAAACTGGTGTTCATGGTGTCGCGATCGTTTCAGCAATTAGTCATGCCGGCTCACCCAAACAAGCAGCTCAGCAACTGTTAACTCTTATGGAAAAGGCCGAGTAAGGAATCGAATGCACGATAAACTGTCCACATCCGCACTAGCAAAAAGTCGAAACCAAGAGTCTAAAGTACTGTTTACACTTTTGAAGCGCGCAGGTTATATCAGCTGGCACGAGTCCAGTTGGTTACTGACTGACATTGGGCATCGTTTCGGCGGTGACTATGTGGACAGTGAAAAATATGGACGCTTTATCGTGTGGCCGTCAAACCTTGTAATCGACGATACACTTATTAGTGACTCAACACTGACTGCAACACAACTTGGTGAACACTTTGCGCTTCCGGCTAAAAAGATCAATCTTCTACTTAGTGAGCTAGGTTGGATAAAGCGTGACGATAGCCAATGGAAGGCGACGGCCATTGGCCTTCGCGCTGGTGCTCGTCTTCGTAAAGATAAACAGAACAGCAATGAGTTTGTGGTTTGGCACCCCTCTGTATTGCGGCACGCTCGATTAAAACAGTCCGTCATCGAATTTAAAGGTCACGATGCAGAAGCGCACTCTACTGAAAAATCCTTCTCGAGTTTTCGGCAAAAATTCGCGGCAAAGCACCGCACTCTCGATGGTCATTACGTTCAATCGAAAGGCGAGCTAATTATTGATAACTGGTTATATATGGCTGGCGTTGTTCATGCTTATCAACGGCAGTTACCAATAGAACAAGATGTCGTGAGTGATTTTTACTTACCACAAGGGAAAGTCTACCTACAATATTGGGGCTCAGATAGCGATGCAGCAGACGACAGGACCATTGAAAACACACGTACGCTTTATCAAGAGCATGACCTGAGTCTCATTGAAATATTCCCAGACGATATTCAGAATTTGGATGAGCTATTACCGAAAAAATTAAAGCCGTTTGGTATCAAAGCATACTGATTAGCTCTAATCGCTGTAATCAAGCCTTCGCTAAAAGTAACAGAGGCACGAGTTACGCCCATGCTGCCCACCAATCATAAAAGGAGTGGCCGCAACCACTGCACTATAGCTTTCTTTCAACGAGTTCGCAGATGACTCTCCTTCAGCACTGGCCACCAACTGGGTTTCACTGGTAGTAATCAAAGTGCTGGTTGTTCTGATAAACGCATCTTTATATGCCGGTAGAGCTTTCACCTCGGCTAAATCGAGACTTGCTGCTTCGAAGTTTTCATACGGACCAATCAAGCAACGATCTCCGTCTATTTCAGGTTTTAACCATATCGATTTACTGACATTTTGCTGCAAGTTGCTAGGTACTGCACGCAAACTTCCCGATTGAACGAACCCACATTGTATCCAGAAAGACTTATCACTCTCGCTTGGCACACTGCGTCCCCATAACCCTTCTCCAATAGGACATTCACTTTCTAAGACTGGAAACGGCAGGTTTACTTTGTTGGCACTGTCACATACGTAAGGTTGCGTTTCGGCTAGAGCTGGATTCGCAAATAGAAACATTAGTGTCGTCAACAAGAATGAAATGACTGTTTTCATGAGTTTGCTCCCTTACACCAAATTAGACAGATTCCTTCATCTAAGCCTAGGAGGTCTGAAAACATTGTCAAAAGTCTATTTTTTAACCACAAGCTCTTCATCAGATTCGAGTTAGCTCACAACGAAAATGTTGAATAACCTTTAAAATATCGTATCGCAATTGTTAGCGCCTGATTTTATTTAGCTTTTGAAGGATCAAAACATGATGAAAAAAAGTCGATGGCAGACCCTTTTTGTACTCCCTTTTATCGCCACGTCTACTTTCGCTTCGGAAACGGTATCTTCGGATACCTTTAACTTCACTCAATCCACAGTAGGTTATGCAGCATTACTTATTTTTGGTATTGCTTATACCCTTGTCATGATGGAGGAATACCTTAAATTACGTAAGTCAAAACCTGTTCTGCTCGCAGCAGGCTTAATTTGGATAATAATCGGATTAGTCTATAAAGACCTTGGTCAAATAGAAGTCGCAAAATCCGCACTAGAACATAATCTACTTGAATACGCCGAGCTCTTACTTTTCTTATTGGTAGCAATGACCTACATATCGGCGATGGAAGAGCGGCGACTATTCGATGCACTTCAATCTTGGATGGTCGGAAAAGGCTTTAACTTTCGAACCTTATTTTGGTTAACAGGCATCCTCTCTTTCTTCATCTCCCCTATTGCCGATAACCTCACCACCGCACTATTAATGTGTGCCGTGGTACTTAAAGTGGGGGGAAGCAATCTACGATTTGTAAATATTGCCTGTATTAACATCGTGGTCGCAGCTAATGCGGGCGGTGCATTCAGCCCATTTGGTGATATTACCACCTTAATGGTTTGGCAAGCGGGGCATGTGTCTTTCTCCGAATTTATGCCTCTGTTCGTCCCCTCAGTGATTAACTACATTGTGCCTGCCGTGATCATGTCGCTGTTTGTTCCTAAGACACAACCTGATGCGGTCCATGCTCACGTAGAACTAAAACGTGGAGCGTTTCGCATCGTTGGACTCTTTATTCTCACCATTGCAACGGCCGTTGCCTTCCACGCAGTGCTTCATTTCCCTCCGGTCATGGGCATGATGATGGGACTAGCTTACCTACAGTTCTTCGGGTTCTTCCTGCGTAAAACGTTGCCTCGCTCCATTGCTAAGAAGAAAGCCATCGCTATAGCAAACAACGACGAAACCGCACTGAAACGACTAGGTTCCATCGTACCGTTTGATGTATTTAGACGAGTCTCTCATGCCGAATGGGATACATTGCTATTCTTCTATGGAGTGGTGATGTGTGTCGGTGGGTTAAGTTTGCTAGGTTATCTAAGTGTGGTCTCAGAAATCATGTATACCCAATGGGATCCCGTTTGGGCCAACGTAATGGTAGGTATTCTTTCGGCCATCGTCGATAACATTCCAGTAATGTTTGCGGTATTGACTATGAACCCAGAGCTCTCTATGGGCAACTGGCTGCTCGTAACGTTAACGGCAGGTGTCGGCGGTAGCTTGCTGTCTATCGGTTCAGCAGCTGGCGTTGCATTAATGGGTGCTGCCCACGGCAAATACACTTTCTTCGGACATTTGAAGTGGATGCCGGTGATTGCCCTCGGCTACGCTGCCAGTATTCTCGCTCACCTTTCGATGAACGGAGGACTGTTCTAAACCGATTGTCGAAGGCATTATTGTTAAATACAAAGACCGCTATCCTAGTTTGACTGGGATAGCGGTCTTTTTTAAGTCAACCATCATTTCTGGCGAAACACCCAAATAGGTCCAATCAGCAAGAACTGTAAATCATCAAAAAACGATGGCTTTTTTCCTTCAATCTTGTGTCCAACAAACTGCATTATCCAAAGTACCACAAACATACCAATACAGACGGTAAGCACCGACATTCCCAGCATTGCAGCGAAGGTAATAATTGCCAAACATGCAAGAGTAAAGATCAGCATCTGAATAAATACAGACCGTGATAAACGAAAATAGAAAACCATCACAGGTAGCATCACAATCCATACCCAGTTAATAGACATGCCACCAAGTGGTAACTGAGGTAGACACCAGATCAACCCCACAATAGAAAGATAGATACCGGGAACTGCGATTTTGTGTATTTTTCGATTAGTACTGTTCTGGTGACTCTCTCCGTAAGCATCTAACCACTGCTGTAACGACCTCATTTGACTTCCTTGTTATTCGACTGGTGTTAATACTCTAGACCAAAATCAACAACTCTTCCTATTCATCCGATCACCTCACCCTATTAGCTATACTTACAGCTGCTAATTTAAGCTATTAACAGTAGTTGTCTATTATGGCCTCAACAAAACACAACACAACACCAAACATGTGAGGTCATTATGAAAAAGTCAGTCCTAAGTCTAGCTCTTGTCGCAACACTATCAGCAGGTTACGTCGCAGATGTAACAGCATGCACATCAGCAATCTACAATAACGGTGATGCCAGTCTCTCAGTGAGAACCATGGATTGGTTTGGACACGATGATGCTGTGGTCGTCGGCACAGGTAAAGGCATCTCAAATCAATACAGCACATCTAAAGAGTCAGTTAACACGACCAGTAAATACGCGTCTATCAAAATCAAATCATTCGAACCAGAAATTGTCGCCGAAGCAATGAACCAAGAAGGTTTGGTCGCTCGTATTCTTTATCTTGGATTGGAATACACCGAAATGGCACCTAACCGCGCCGGCGTGCTTGATGTAGATGCATCACAATTCGCAAATTACGCGGTCGATAACTTCGCTTCCGTTGAAGAGGTCGTTGCTACACTGGACAAGATTGATGTTGTCCAAGACAAAGTATGTGATTTGCCAGGCCATGAAAATGAATGCCTTCCAGCGCCTGTGCATTATCACCTCACCGACGCCAGTGGTGATAGCGCGGTGATTGAGTTTGTTGGTGGCGAGGTCAAAATCTATCACGGCGATATGACAGATGCACCGAGTGTCCAGTACTTATCCAATGATCCTGAGTTCGGTTTCCATATCAACTTGGATAAAGAGAAAGCAGAATCGGGCGCAACGATCCGCGCTTATGATAGACGACTACGCGCCAAAGAAGTGGTTGAAGATATGTATAAGCGTGACGTTACAGACAGTGGCGAAGCGTTGAATAGCCTGAAAGCTGCTGGAGCAACGGTCTTTGCTGGCTATGACCAAATTGACCCATATCTTAATGATGTATTCCCTACACTATGGACAGTCTATACAGACCAGAATGCGAAAGCGATTTACCTAGACCGTTACGACAAATGGCAAGTAGAGAGTTACAACTTTACGATGTTCGACAACAATCAAGCCGCAGAAGTCGTGCTCGGTGCTCATCCTAAAGCAGAAGCTGCTAACTAGTCACCTAGATGCGTAGTTAATATCCAAGGCTACATCATGGTTCGTTGATTACAGCGAACCATGATATGCACCAAAAACATATCAATAATTAGATTTAATGATTTCAAAATATATCTTTATCTCTCTATGATTTACCCAGACCTAAGGAAATAAACCAATTGTCGTTCTAGGGAGAGTCATACGGTCAAACGAACGGTCGGGCAGCGTCCTCAATGCTCGAACAGTACAATAGAGACACGAAAGGTTATTGAAATGAAAAAACTGACAATCATCGCTTCCCTGACAGCTACCCTGTTCACTTCTGCGTCAATCGCTCACGATCTTGGTGACCATTTACCTAAGAAAGGGCAACCGACTGAGACTCAAATCTTGAACGGCGGCTCGACAAAAGTTACCAAAGATAACTTTATCCTTGCGGAGTCCGACAAATACTTTTTCGAGCAGCAAGAGAAGTCCGGCATCAACCAGTTTACTCACGATCGTCAACTACTCACCATGGATACTCAGACCGTCGTACGCCAGAATCGAGATACTCTCTATTCTAAATCAATCTGGGATGCCGAGGGTGGCGTAACATTCGAACTACCAATACTCGATTCCTATCAGACTCTTCAGATCATCGATGAACAGCATCGCACTGTCGCTGTCCTATATGCAGAGAAAGGGAAAAATAGGATTACCATTACGCCAGAGATGCTCTCTTCTGGTAAGCATGTTTGGGTCATCGCACGCACCCAAGTTGCTTCCAACTCCCCTGCTGATATTAAGGCCGGAAATGCAAAGCAAGATATGATTAAAGGGACCGCCAACTTTGCAAACCCTTATATACCAAAAGGATTTGACCAGTTTGATAGAGAAAATGTTCGTTTATCTTTAGAAGCCGATGTTCTCAAGCTCGACTTTACCAAGGCGATGGGTGCACCTGAAGGCAAGCCTCTAAAACCAGAACAGAATCTAGAACAACGTAAAGTCGAACTTTTCCATGCAAGAGGCTTAACGTCAATGGGATTCGGAGGACTGCCTAGCGAGCACGCTTACTACAAAGTTTTACTTGCTGAGGATCGCTCAGGTCAATGTCAAACAATGAACTTCGACGCCCCACCACTGGGTAAAAACGGTTTCTTCTCAATCACGACTTACGGCGCAGATGCCTACGTTCACACTGAGAAATTTGCGTTATCAAGTCGTGAAGATGAACTCAGACAAAATAGCGATGGCAGCTATACCGTCAACTTTAATTGTGGTTCTCAAGCCATCAACAACATTGAGGTGGAACAAGGCTGGACGGGAATACTACGAATGTATAAACCTAATTCCGATACCGAAATCGTGACATATGCAAAAGGTGTGGAGCAACCTCACTCAAAATAATGTCGTTCCGTTATCGTTAGCATCAGAAGCGCTAGTTGACATCTAGCTAGCGCTGCAAATTTACAATGTAAAACCTAGGAAATATAAAGAAACAGCCTCGAATAATACCCTTCCAATGAACAAAGTGTCCCTTCATGCTTTACCTCTCTACAAAATTCAAGCACAGTAGAAACACCTTCTTTTCTCGGAGATCAGTATGCTACTTAATACCGAGCGACTTCAATATCTGGTTTGTATTGCCGAGACTGGTTCATTTTCTGCGGCGGCCAGAAAACTCAATGTCAGTGCATCCGCTGTGAATCAAGCGGTACAAGCAATGGAAATTGATATTGGCATTCGTTTATTTGAACGTGTTGCCGGAAAGTCTCCCTCACTGACACCAGAAGGAAAAGCGCTGTACTTCCAAGCGCTTGAAATTGTTCCCCGCTTACAAGCTATAGAACGAAAAGCACGTGCGCTGCAAAGTGGTGAAGAGCCCTCTCTGACGATTGCTACTCACAGTATGACCTTATACCCAAGGTTTACCGAACTAATGTCTTCATTAACCCTGCAGTTTCCAGAACTGGAGTTGATTTTAGTTGATGCAGAAAAGCACCAACTATCAACCAATGATGAGAGCTTAGGCGCTGACATCATGATTGCTCCTGGCGGGTTATGCCCCCAACGAGGCTCAAATGCACAAATCATAGATAATATCGAATGGTGCTTCATAACCTCACCTAATCATCCGTTGGCAAAGCTCAAAGGTGAGATTACACCAGAAGATCTAGAACACTATCCCCAGTTACTATCCTTAGAAGGTAAAGTTGCGACTAGCGAACTACTGGAATCGCTGCGTTTCAGCCCTCGCCTCATTCGTTACGAAACCCCTGTTCAACTGCAAGACATGCTGCTTTATGGTGCTGGTTTTGCCGCTTACCCAATCAAACTGGCTCAACCATTTATCGACCATGGTCTAGTAACCAAGTTAAATGTAGGACATTATGATAGTTCTATGCTGTGGCCAGTGGAGCTGTCGTGGCGCAGTGGACTCGGCACAGTTGGAACGTGGTTTATAGAACAAGTATTAGAACAGGAGCGTTAAATGCTAGAGCAAGACAACACCCAATTAATGATCATCGATGTACAAGGCGAGCTTGCCCAAATCATGCACGATAAAGAGCACTTGTTCGCCAACCTAAATACCTTGACCAAGGCTGCGCAGCTCATGGAATTACCCATTGTTTGGGTAGAGCAAATCCCAGATAAATTAGGTCATACCATCGATGAAATTCGCCATGAACTTCCCCACCTATCCCCCATTGCAAAAGATGTGTTCAGCGCCTGGGGTGAGATAGCTGTTCAAGAGACGCTCCAACGTAACAATAGAAAACAAATACTATTGGTCGGTATTGAAGCACATATTTGTGTCCATCAAACTGCTTGCGATTTGATGGACCAAGGATATGAAGTTCACCTTGTTGTCGACGCTATTTCTTCGCGTGCACCAGAAAACAAAGAGCTCGCAATCCAACGCCTGTCAAAACAAGGGGCCGTGTTAACTTCCACTGAAATGGCACTCTTTGAACTACAAAAAGTCGCCCGAGGCGATCAGTTTAAGCAATTGCTAAAACTAATTAAGTAATCGCTGCTAATTTAAACGATTAACGCTGTTTTTACTAAAATTTTAGTATTTACTGATCAATGGACTAAAGATTTATTCCGCGGGATCGACAGCATTGTTGTTCTTTAGCTCAAAATAAAGCACTGACAATTTTTCAATACTCTCTGGTATCGACTCTAACGGCGCATTTCCATAACCTAACACAACCGAAGCGCAACGACGCTTGCGGTTGATAGGTTCATAATAATTCATCGGTCGCACCACGATATTATGAGATAGGGCGAGATCGGAAAATTGATGCTCATCGACGTCACTTTGCCACTGAACAGTAATGTGCAGCCCAGCTCCTTGGGAAACAACTTGCCACTCACTTCCAAAACGCTCAGTAATGCATTGCTTCATCAGGTGGTATTTTTGCTCATATCGACGGCGCATTTTGCGTATATGGCGAACCAACATACCTTCATCAATAAACTCAGCTAACGCGGCTTGTGTGTGCGATGGTGTGTCACCAGAAAGCGCGTCTTTTATTTCTAGACAGACTTTAACTAAACCTTCCGGAACCACCATATAGCCAATTCGCAATGCATTAAACATTACTTTGCTCATTGAGCCGATATACACCATATGATTTGCATTACCACTCTCTGCTGCTAGTCCCTGCATACTTCGTAGCGGACGACTATCAAACTGGAACTCACTGTCATAGTCATCCTCAATAATCCAACTTTGGTTTTCTTGAGCCCAGCTGATTAACTGCAAACGTTGCTCCGTCTGAATAGAGCTACCCATTGGATATTGATTGCTTGGCGTTAAGTAAACACCTAGTGCTTTTTGGTTGATGATATGTTCAGTATTCAATCCATGTTCAGCTGTCACGTCGACAAATCCATAATCCAACTTGAAGGTATCGAGCACCTTGACGACCTGACGGTAACCGGGGAACTCAACCAACAACTTGTCGTTGTTTCCCAAGCTATTGATTGCCAGCAAAGCGATAGCTATAGATTGCTGAGCTCCAGAGGTAATAATGATTTGGTTCGGATTACACACAACAGAGCGACTGCTGGTTAAATAACGATGCAACGCTTCACGAAGTGGTAGATACCCTTGTAGATCTTGGTTTCCCAATAGAGAGATTCGGGTGCTATGACGTTGTAATAAGCGGTTCCATTGGGCTGTAGGAAACAGCGCTAATTCAGCGACACCAGGTGAAAATAAACCACTTTTAGGCGTGTTATCAACGCCCAACGCCATTTCAGTCTTGCCTTCGGACGCGTTGAGATATTGGTCGGGCAGGCTTAAAGAAACAAAAAAGCCACTGTGCGGCTTCGATACTAGATAACCTTCCGCTACTAACTGATCATAGGTTTGAATAATGGTATTGCGACTCACCTTAAGTTGGTTCGCCATCGTACGAGTGGACGGCAATTTGGCGCCCGATACCCAACGTCCATTGAGGATCCTTGAGCGTATTTGGCTAAAGAGATTGTGCTGAAGCGTGACACCGGATTTTGCCAATGAGATGTCGCTGATATCAATAACATTCAAACTGGATCTACCATTTTTATCTATTTGGACCTAACTAGAGTACCAAATATTATTTACTTTGGCGTTAACTGCAATCGAATGGAGAACGCCAGTGCTTTCAAACACGACAAGAACACAGATTAAGAAAGGCAGCCATAAAGCCGTCTTCGACCCACAAGCACTCTATGACATTATTGATGAGTCATTAATTGCTCATGTCGCCATCAATGATGACAACGGTCCTATCGTGATTCCTATGCTGGCATGGCGATTGGACAATAAAGTCTATATACACGGCGCCAAGAACAGTCGTTTGCTTCGTACGCTCAAAGCGGGACAAAAAACCTGCTTAACGTTTACCCTGTTTGATGGCTGGGTATTGGCCCGCTCCGCTTTCCATCATAGTGCGCACTATCGAAGTGCAGTCGTCTTTGGTCAGTTTGAAAACATTGAAGAAAATAAAGAGAAAGACCGAGTGTTAAACCACTTTGTTGAGCATATTGCACCAGGTAGAACTGAAGAAGTTCGCCGCAGCAACGATAAAGAGCTCACCGCAACGGACGTGCTTGCTATTGAACTCAACGAAGCTTCGGTGAAAATTGGCCGTCATGGAGTCAATGACGACAAAGAGGATCTCGATCTAAAAGCGTGGGCAGGCATTCTACCCTACCGCACCGTTATAGGACCGCTTGAGCCTTGCGATGATCTCCATCCTAGTATCGAAACACCTGCTTATTCGAGTGCATACAAGAATCGTTGGCACGAGCAGTAGGCTATTAACAGTTGTTGTTAAGCCGTCAATAAATGGTCGCTTCCAATACTAAGAAGTGGCCATCACTCCGATTAGCACTCCCATCGCAACCGCTAATAAACCGATGAAATAGAAACTCCAGCAGAGGGGCCGTCTGCGTATTGCTTTCGCCTCTTGAAGATCTTTAACCATCGAAACACACTCGATAGGTAACAATCGCAACGGCACCGACTAAAATCAGTAAAAACACCAATAACTCTATTAACCATTCTTTGTCATTCCAACCAAGAAACTCAACCTCACTCTCATTTAATTCAAAATTGAGGTCATCATAGCCTTCGTCTAACTCACACATAGCCACTCCTGCTCATCACATTACACAGGTGAATACTACTCAGAGATAAGCGTTCAATATATCAAGTAATATCTAAATATCGTTCAGATAAACTTAACTTTACGTGCGAAAAAAATGAGAGAAAAAAACGGTTCCTAATTGGGAACCGTTGAGATTGGAAAAGTGCGTCTACACCATGTGTCAATCAAGACTTAAATCAGTGATTCAAGTTAATTACAAGCTTAAGGTACCAATGCACTTAAGTGCTTTGATAGACCCACTTTATTAGATTCCCTCACTTGCAGCAAAATAGAACCTATCAGTCTTCCAGATGGTTGGCCCAAGACCAACCACATTCCAAATAGAAGACAAAAGCCGACTAAATAGACGAATCCAAGCTTTGTCAGTAAATTAAGCCCATACGTAACCCTAAATGTTGAGTTTAGCTCTGTTGAATTTAAAACACGATAATTGAGCCACGCAAATACAGGAGTCATCAAAAACGCCGCAATCATAGTAAAATGCAGCATGTCTTTGAGTGAACCGATGGAAGTAACTACAATAACTCCTGTGCCTGTTGACACAAATAGAATCCAGAAAATGTAATAGGTCGAATAATCATCACTTTTGGCGGACACTAACAAACTGAAAGATTCTGATAAAACTCTTCCATACCCATCGAGTATCGTAATAGCACTACCGTAAATACAGAGAAATGCGATGAGTGCGATAATATATTTGGACCAATCACCAGTAACTGAGCTGTATAGGTTTACAAGTTGATGCGTGAAACCAACGCTTCCTTGAATCATTTGGTCTTCTGAACCTTTGAACACTAAAGCTCCAAGCGACAAAAACAACAGTGCCAAAACAATAGTTGATATATAACTAACGTGGAAGTCGGTCTTAATCGTGTGAGGCTCCACATCTTGGTGTTGTACTTTTTTCTTCAACCACATTGACGTCAGCGTTGAGATTTCTATAGGGGCGGGCATCCATCCCATAGTGATAATTAAAAATCCAATAGTCCCGATAGTCCAAGGAGAATCTCTCATTACAACTGAGCTGCTTAGTGAGTATTTCTGAAAGGCTAAAGTGACTGCGAATACAGTCGTCAACGTTAAAATCAACATTGTCATTTTGGACAGAAAATCTAGTGCTTTGTACTTTCCGGTTATCAAAACAATGCAAGTCACTATTAGTACGCCCAAAAACAACTGTACTTTACTTGCTGCTAAAGGGAAAAAATATTCTAGTAAGCTTGCGCTAAACATCATCAATGCGGCAGTGTTGATAAAACTAGATATCAACATAAAGATAAAAAACATAAGAAGATGCCTTCGACCTAACTCAAAATAACCCTCAACCAAGCTCTTTCCCGAGCTTGCTGTGAACTGCGTCCCAGCATAAATGAATGGGTATTTAAACAAGTTAACCAAAAGTATTAAGCCCGCCAACTGCCATCCGTAGAGCGCTCCAGCCTGAGTTGACGCCACGAGATGCGAACCGCCGACTGCTGCTGATGCCATCAAGATTCCCGGCCCAAGTCCTCGAAAGAAAGTAAAGTATGATCTGTTCAACATCTGTAAATACACGCGTCAACTATCCTATTGAATAGATTAGTATAAATACGCCAAATGCTGATCATATTGCATGAAATAAAGAAAGCCGCATTTATGCGGCTTAGGGATTCAACAAGTGATTAGATTTCCACTGTATTTGTGGGACAAACTGTCTTGTTCGTCGTAATGGTATGTCCCGACTCAGTTTGGCATATTGTACCCGGTCCGTCACCGGCACTTACCGATGCTGAAAATAGAATTACTGATACCATTGTGATTAGTGTTTTCATCGTACTTTCTCCTTGGGGCTAATTATTTTAGTTTTGTAGTGTTGGTTGGACATTGCTTTAGGTGTACCGTAATAGAGTGCCCAGTATCTATTGTGCAGACTGTTCCAGGACCATCTCCTGCGAAACTAGCTGTCGAGAATAAGAATACAAGTGTTGTCATAATTAGTTTCATGTTACTTTCTCCAATATTTATCATTTCTATTGAGTTTCTATTTATTGTTGCAATGTTCTAGGTGCATCGCTGCTACCTGAATAATTAAGAAACTAGACCAAGAATTTTCAGACCATCAGCGACGCCAGACAAAATCATTTGCATAGCAAGAGCAGTTAGTAATATTCCCGCAATTTTCGCAATAATCTGAATAATTTCCACACCGATAAAATCCATGACACGTTTGATATTCAGCATTACCAATAAGTTTAGAAGTGCAATAGCAACAATAATAACTACCAGCATCAACTCACCTGATAAAGATGCCATATCAGCTGAAATTGTAGTAATAGCAACCAGAGCTTGAGGAGTAGCCATAAATGGCATAGCTAAAGGAGATATTGCTATATTTTTACTTGGTTTTACGTTATCGCCACTATCACCTTTATCATCGCCCATTACCATTTGGATTGCGTACAAAAATAGTATTATCCCACCTGCAATATTCAGTGATGCAGTATCAATATGGAATAGGCTGAGTAAAACACTACCACCTAAGACAAAAAATACACATATACTAGCAGCGACTAAAACTGTTTTAATTGCTACGGCTTTCTGCTCTTCCTTTGTCATACTGACGGCATATTTTGAAAATACGATTGATACTTTCATTGGTCCCATTGTTGCTAGCAATAATGTGACAATATCTAATGTACCCATTGTTGTAACTCCGGTTATTTGAATAGACTGTTAGTGTCGAGCTTTAGGATAAATTTGATATCTTAGTTTTATTGTGTCGCTCAACATGAGTATAGATTAGTAACAAATCAGAAAAAGTTACAGTTCACATTTTGAGAGTAGTAATCCCAAAAATGAAATCAATCATAACTCTGTAACTTGCAGTATCCTGAGATGTACTAACCTTAAAGGAAACAACAGATATAAGGAGAAGCGATGAAAGCACAACTTGATGATTACTATGTTTTTTGCCAAGTCGCCAAATTTGGCAGTATGAAGGCCGCTAGTGAGCGCATTAATCTTCCTCTCTCTACCGTCAGTCGACGTATAGTTTCATTAGAAGAGTCTCTAGGATTACAACTTTTCGTTCGCAGCAAGAATAAACTGACATTATCTAACGAAGGCGAAAAGTACTTTAAGAGTTTGAATGAGCATATAGAAGGCATGTTAAATGCTGTGGATGAACTCAACAGTAAGCCAGGTTCAATTACAGGACGTGTTGTAATATCAACCACCAAGGTTTTCTACTTCCGATATATACATGACGCCATTTCAACATTACTACACGACAATCCTGGTCTAACGGTTGAGTTAAAGAATGCTCACTCAGCAACAAATCTAGGTGAAGATATTGATATCGCAATAGTAAATGGTCCACTACCAGAAAGCAGTTATATTGCAAGAAAACTCATTGATGTCGAACTGAGCTTTGTGTCAACTGAGCAGTTTTATAATGAGAATAAGAATAATATAGACAATGGATTATTTGATTCCGTTCCATATATAGCGACTTTTTCACATCCAAGCTTACCCGTAGAGAACATTAACACAAAAGAACTAGTCAAAGTTAACCCTAGCAGCCGGTTTATTGGAATGGATATAGAAATGGTATTAAAAGCAGTCAGTGACTCCTTAGGGTATGCAATACTCCCTTATTATCATACTGACAACTACTACTCTAGCAGTGATTTAATTACTATTTTTTCCGGTTACGAACTAAAGCCTGTTTCTTTCTCTATTTTATATAGAAGTAGAAATCTCCAATCCGTAGCACAACGAGCAGTAATAGACTCCATTCTTCAATCATTCAATAAATAATCCGTTAATCCCAGAAATGGGATTACCTCTCTCAAAATTTGACCTATATTAAATTCTAAACAACAAATAATATTACCTCCAACAACAAGAACTGAAACAATATCAGAACGAGGTAAAACATGAAACAAGTAACTTTATCAACATACATCCTTACTCGCCTAAAAGAGCTTAATACCAATCACATTTTTGGTATTCCTGGTGATTACGTTCTCCCATTCTTTGATGAAATTCTAGATGGTGACCATGGTGTAAAACACATCATGCCAAGAAACGAGCTTAATGGTACTTATGCTGCTGATGGTTATGCTAAACAAAATGGATTTGGTGCGATGGCAGTAACTTTTGGTGTAGGTTCATTAAGCTGTACCAATGCAGTAGCCGGCGCATATGCGGACGACACACCTATTGTTGTTATCTCTGGTACGCCTACTGTCGACGTTTTGAATACTCCGACAGAACGTCGCTATCACCATGTAATCGAAAATGATTTCAATACCAACATTAAAGTATTTGAACACATTACGGTGGCTAGTCACCGTGTAGAGAAAATCGAAACCGCTGCTTTTGAAATCGATAATATGCTTCGCAAAGCTATGCAGTACAAAAAGCCCATTTATTTAGAGATTCCGTACGATCTTCAAACCATGCTGGTCGATGTACCAAGCAAACCACTAGATCTGATGCTAAATCAGTCGTCTAGCGCAAATCTAAATGAGGCACTGGAAGTGGTTTATAAGATTCTACACAACTCAAAAACTCGCAGCGTTGTTACCGGTCATTTAATCCAACGCGAAGGGCTGGTTAAGCAAGGAGTTGAGCTAGTCGACCAATTGAATGCTGCAGTAGCGACAACGTTTACATGTAAGATGGGCGACTTTGAAGAGCACCCTAATAGTATCGGGATCTACATGGGTGAAGTCAGTGAAGACTATACAAAAGAAATGGTCGATGGCGCAGACGTATCCATCGGTCTTGGGGTTACCTTCAATGAATTTGATACTGGCGTATTCTCAACTCAAATGGGTAAAAATCAGAACGTAATTTGGCTTCGTAAAGATTATGTTGAAGTCAATGGCAAACGTTACGATCAGGTTTACCTTCGAGAGTTTTTGCCTGCATTACTTGGTGCAGTTAAAGACATTCAACCAGGTGAGATTGAGCTTCAGAATCGACGTAAATTCGCATTCGAACACGCTGACCGCTTTGAACCAACTGACGATGCACTGACTATCGACCGTCTATTTGTTCAGTTCTCAAACTACCTAGAAAAAGGTGATATGTTGTACGGTGATACAGGTGGCTTCATCAACAGTTCTCAAGCTGAGTTTCCAGCAGACGTTATCATGCATGGCTGTGGAAACTGGGGCTCACTAGGTGCAGGATTTGGTATGTATGTAGGTGCTAACTTTGCCAATGAAGCCAACAATCGTCGTTCAGTTTCCATACAAGGGGAAGGGGCATTTACTATGAGCGCTCAAGACCTTGCTACACTCATCGAACACAAGAAAGACTTAGCACTATTTATTTTGGATAATGCTGGTTATGGTGCAGAGCGAGCTATCCACCCGGGAAAAGAACGTTCTTATAACGATATCGCAGTATGGAAGTATGAGAAGCTAGGAGAGGCACTAGGTGGAACGGAAGGAGAAGATGTGCATAGTTTCGTTGCTCATACCGAGAAAGACATGGCTGAGATTTTTGCTCACTTAAAAGAGCCAAAAGGCATCAATATTGTTCGAGTCATGCTAGACCCAAATGATTCTGCAACCTTCAATCTGCGCTTTAGCCAACTACTACAACACTAAGCGCGAGAAACTTTCATGCAAAGCGAAAAGAGTCAGGTATAACCTGACTCTTTTAATTTTAACTTACCTAAGAAAATCTCGAGCCTCCACCATGCACTAGCCGCGTCTATATCGGTCATAGTCTCTCGTTCAATTTGTTGACCCAATTCATTCTCAAGCAACTCTATAGATTCCTGCCATTTCTCAGAAGATGAACGACTCATTCCAAGCCGGATAATCGCCGCTTGTGCCTTTTGGTTGATCGCTCCCAACTCTTCTAACCTCATTCCCTCTAGTAACACTAAAAGCTTGTAGAAATCAGTTCTAGCCGTCTGATCCTTAATCAACACCGGGTAAAGGGCATAAACTTGTTGAGATACATACTCAGATGATAAACGCCCCTTCTCTACTTTTCTGAATAATCGTTTAATATCTGCTAACACTGCTTTGTTGTCAGTCCGTATAGGAATCAAGCGATAAGCAAGTAGAACACCCACAACCGCTGTCAAATTCGCAATAGCTGTATTGGTGTAGGAGATAAAGTCCATTGATGGCAGGTTAGTGAGAGGGATATAGTTTGCCCAGAAAATAAGTAATAACATGCAAACCAGTTTGAAGGGCGTTCGTGAAGCCATAAAGTGGTAACTCACAAGGAGCAGGAAAACGAAGACCATTGAAAAAAACAAGCCTGGTGAACCAAGAGGTGCATTTACAAAAGTAACGATATACCCAAAAAGAATTGCAATGGGTTGTGCTTTTAAAATAGCAATGTTCCCCATATTGGCATTTGGTATTGTCGCCATCATCGAACAAACTATTCCAACGAGTAGCAGCGCGTTCATGCCGCTAGTCCATTGAAGCTCTATCCACATATATGAAATAACTAGCATCACAACGAGTGCTCTAATCATGTTTCGTAGCATATTGGGGACATCGATATAACTCGTCAGCTTAATTGTTCTCGGCGGAGTTGAGGTTGAATTTTGTCTGTATTCCAATTGAAGCCAAATGATATCTTTGATAAATATCAACAACTGACCATTGATAATTTGTGCTTTATTTCCCCCTTCTACCTTTAGTTTATCAACTATTGATACTGCATCAGCGTCTGGTTGAGCCGCATCACGAATAGCGCTCATAAGAGAGTCTAACGTTTGAGTTCGACCATCATGTTTTAACAGTGATACCAGCTTTAATGTGCTAAAAGCGATGGAGACACAGTGGACTAAAGAGAGTTTTTCTATCGGCTGTTTGACAGGATTACCACTTGAGGCAATTAAAGACTCCATCGGTAGCTGCTTGTTTTGAGCAACTAGGCCTAGGAATTTTGTTAAAGCTGTATGAGAATCACCTGAGCTCTGTGATTGAATCAAAGCTTCAACTAGCTTCATTGTAGCCGTTTTTATCTCATCAAGACGCTCTGTATCATCACCGGCAGGAATGATGAAGCACACCACTTGAGTCACTCCTACACCAAGTAAGATACCAATGGTTCTAGACTGCGTCACATCAAAAGCATGAAAGAGATCGGGAGATACCGTAATCGGGAAACCAACAACTGAGGCCGTCATCCCCGCCATTGCAAACAAATACGCATAGTTTGTGTCATATAGGCTGGCTAATCCCACACATAATACTATCCAAATAATCATGAGCGTATTAAATAGCCATGGATCAACTAGAGCTGAAGAAGCAATAAAAAGCACGTATCCACAACCTATTAATGTCCCTACAACTCGCGTCAATGATTTGAGTAGGCTCGCACCTTGGCTATTCGACATCAGCATCATAATGATGGTGACCATCGCAGCACTGCTTGATTCGACATTAAGCCTTAGACATAACAACCAAGTTATAATAACACTCAGCGATACAGACAGCGCAAAAGCCATTGCCTTTTTATCTTGCCAATAACTCATTTATGGCTGGACCCTAACTGTGACAGTAGTGCCCGCAATAAGCCTGACCTCCTCGACAACATCTGAGCTAATACTAATGCGGACAGGTACTCTTTGCCCCAATCTAACCCACGGGATTGTGGGCTGGACATTCGGGATTAATCCTGACTGATCAGAGCTTTGATCAACAATCGCTCGCCCAATACTATCGATTTCCCCTACAACTTCATCAGAAGAAGTGTACGGGTAAATCATCACTTTCTGGCCTTCCTTGATGTGTTTTACTTTTGCTTCATTAAAATAACCGAGCACGTAGTATGAATCAGCTTCAACAAGAGCAACAAAGGTTTCACCCACATTAATATAGTTTCCGACGCGCTGCTTCAAATTAGTGACAAAACCATCTTTAGGCGCCAGCACCTTTGTTCTCGTTAGGTTTAGTTTTGCCTGTGCTAGGTCGGCCTCCACTTTTGCTACTGTTGATTGCTGAGCTTCAACTTCCAGCTTTTCATTAAGCACTTGTTTCTCAGACACAAGTTTTTTGGGTAGCAAAGATCTGTTACGCTCATAGTTATTCTTGGCCTGCTTCAGTGTTGCTTTCGCTTGTGCAAGCTCAGCTTCTATCTCATTTAAGTGGTTAACATAGTCGGTCTCCTCAATATCGAATAGCGGGCTGCCCTTAGATACATAGTCATTGTCCATAACATGAATGGCTACAATTTCTCCGGAAACTTTAGGCGCAATCTGAGAGATTTCAGCTCTTACTCTGGCATCTCTCGTCCAAGGATCATTCATATAGAGTGACCAAACTTCATTTCCCATAAATGCAGCCGTCACAATAAGAACCATTGGGAGTATAAATCTGACCATAAATCACCCCATTTTAGCTCGGAGGAAAAAGTAGAAAATCACTATGAAGATGGATAGCTCACAGATAGCTGGATGCCACACGTTCCATCGATACAGTAAAGGTAAGTATGCCATCCGAGCGAAAAGCCAAACACCAATACTCACCAGCAGAAGCTGAAAAAACGCGGGCAGGTAATAAGCATCAAATAAAATGATGTCCTTCATTGGTAATCCTTTGGAATTGCGTTACTTTTAGGCTAGTAGAGCGCTATAAGTATTTCCAACTAAATACGATAACCTCGATAGGTTTACTAATCCCATTTCGCGACAAACTACAAATTGTTGCAATTTGAAACGGAGCGTTTTGCAGAAAATTGATGTCAAACACCTCTATTTTTTATTTCGATGCTATTGTTCATTCGTTGTAAGTTTTTAAAGATAAATCATGCCAAACAAGTCTAAAATCGCCAGTTTTGAATGCGCCAGAGTTCTAGCATTAATCGCCGTCATTTCCATCCACTGCCAACTTTTTATGGATTATGGTTTTGTTAACGGTGAGCCTTGGTTTAACTACATCACCAATCAACTTGCTCGATTTGCCGTTCCGTTGTTTTTCCTTATTGCTGGATATCTTATCTATCCCAAGCTAAACGAAAAGCCATATCAAACCACCAAGGCTTACACTTTGCCTTTGATGCTCATTTGGGTGATTTGGAGCGCGATTTATTTAGTATTGCCTTTCAATTTAGCCGTAGTGGCCGAACATGGTTATTTAGCTGAGCGTCAAGGTTATTGGAACTACTTGCTACAAAGTCCGCTCAACTCACTGTTTGAAGGCGGATTAGTACACTTGTGGTTTATTCCATCGCTTGCGTTAGCGGTTTTAATGATTGCATGGTTTGTAGACAATAAGTGCCGATCACTTCTACTGCCATTCGCCGCCATCTTCTACGTTCATGGCTTAATGGCGGGCAGTTACTTGAACATTACCGAAATCGAAACACCGATCTTTAGTCGAAATGGGCCATTTTTTAGCTTTTTGATGGTCGCAATAGGGTTTGAAGTAAGACGTAGAGAGTGGTCAATAACCTCGACACAAGCGGTGGTGCTTGCGTTGTTTGGCATGTTGCTGCACTTCTTTGAAGCGTTTTATCTCAACTCTCTTGGGCAAGTGTTCAACATGAATGACTTCCTACTTGGCACCGTTTTTTGGTCGACTGGCATTTTCTTCTGGCTTCTGAATCATCCAAACTTGGGGAACCATAAAGTCTGGCATGACCTGGCGAAGTGGGTACTTCCTATTTATGTGGTACACCTGCTCGTCACTATCTACATGAATAATATTGCGGGAATGTTGGGCGCAACCCAGTGGACACGTGATCTCATTGTGTTCTTTGGAACGCTATTTGGCTCGTACCTGTTAGTTATCTTGTTAGAAAAAACACCACTTGCATTTAAAAAGCTAAGAGGTTTGCCTAAACCAATTACGCCAAGCTCTTGTGAACCTCAATAAGACCTGTTAGAAAGTGTCCAATTTCAATGATTGGACACTGCAATGAGCCACCCATCTCATCTAGAACTTCTTCTTAATACTCGTCGCTCTGTTCGTAAATACGACCAAAGCGCGACCTTTGACCACAATGCCGTTAAAAAGGCCCTTGAACACGCCACGCTAAGCCCGAACAGTAGCAACATGCAGATGTGGGCCTTCCACCGTGTGATCAGCGAAGACAAACGTGCTGCATTAAGTGAAATCTGCATGGGGCAAAATGCCGCTAAAACCGCAAACGAATTGGTTGTGGTGACGGTGACACCAAACAAATGGAAGCAGCGCGCCAAGATGAATGCTGACATTGTTCGCAGCAACTTTAACGGCCGCGAAGATGAGACCTCAAAGCGAGCATTTAAGTATTACGACAAACTGATCCCAATGGTTTATAACAATGATTCACTTGGCATCCGTGGGGTAGTGCGCAAAATATACAGCTTCTGGCTTGGCAGAAACAAACCGATGGTGCGTGAAGTCAGTAAGGAAGACGTTAGAGTCTGTTTACATAAAAGTGCAGCTCTTGCCTCTATGACCTTTATGTTGTCAATGCGCGAGCAGGGCTATGACACTTGCCCGATGGAAGGCTTTGATTCGGTAAGAGCAAAACAACTTCTCGACTTAGGTGAAAATGATGAAATTACCATGATCATCAGTTGTGGTGTTCGTACCGACGAAGGTATTTATGGCGACCGTCACCGCGTCCCCAACGAAGAGGTAATTTTTACTCACTAAATGTGGTCTAGGTTCACACCTGAAATTGATAGCATTTAGCTATCAATACAATATTTACAATCGATTTAACCTAAGTTGGTATTACTCATATACTGGCCTCAACGAAATAAGGTTCCACTCTGATTTAAAGAGGAAAGTATTATGACAAACACTAATTTTATCGGTCTAGACCAAGCAGCTTCCGACTCAATTGCGATTGAACTTAATCAGCTACTCGCTAACTATCAGGTGTTGTACATGAACACTCGTGGTTATCATTGGAATATCAAAGGTGAACAGTTCTTCGAATTGCACGCTAAGTTCGAGGAAATCTATACGGACTTACAAACGAAGATCGATGAGCTTGCTGAGCGTATTTTGACTATTGGTCATACTCCAGACCATAGCTTTAGTCGCTATCTAGAGCTAAGTGCAATTGAAGAGCACCAAAATGCCTTTCGCGGTAAAGAGTGTGTCTCTGGCCTAGTAAATGGTTTCTCTGTGCTTATCAATAAACAGCGCGAAATCCTAGAGCAAGCTGGCGAGGCAAGTGACGAGGGTACTGCAGCATTGATGGGTGACTATATTCGCGAGCAAGAGAAATTACTCTGGATGTTGAATGCCTATCTTCAATAATTCAACCGCAACAAAAAAGGCGCTTAAGCGCCTTTTTTGTCATCAATCTGTCTGCGATGTTAGCGTGATATTCCCTGAATATCTATATCGACCATCTGGCCAAAGATGGGTCGGATAATGATAGTCCCTAGACTCCATTAAAGAGACTAAATCTGACAATAAATGCCTCAACTCTTTGTGACTTTTTACTCGCATTTCATCACTTTGCAAATCAGCACTAGACCCTAAATACGCCGCAGTTGCCAAGTAAAAGAACTCGACGGTTTTGCACGCATCATCACACGTTGGGTCATCATAACTGTACAGTCCCTTTTGCTCGGCTAGCTGCCATTGCTTATACAGCACACTTTGTTTTGCCTTTTTGTCGCTAAATACCGCTGGTAAATACGGCTGCCAACCCGCATTGACTATCAAATGATGTATCTCTTCTTGCGACGCATCTCGCCCAAACGTCGGTGCAGTTTCATCTGCCGATAAATCTTGCCCTAACATATGGTCAAAGTAGGGTTCGAGCTTTTCAAATGCGTCATCACTAAAGCCCGATTGGCTCATCAACAAAGTAGCGTGATTATTCCGAAGTGGCTCAATGATATTAGGTTCATCAATCTGACCGTTTTGATCGTTGTCTAGCCATTGTGCGGTCACATTGGCGGCATGTTTGAGCTTATCTTGGGGTACCGATGAGGTGGCACAAATCGTAACCACGTCAAAGACTCGGGCTTTCTGGGTAAAGAAATCACCTGGGCATCCAGCAACAGGCGATTCCACAGAAGAAAACTCTCCCGCACTAGATAATGCACTGATAAAGAATAGTAAGCCTAT
Organism: Vibrio sp. CyArs1; assembly: GCF_022432925.1. Taxonomy (NCBI): domain Bacteria; kingdom Pseudomonadati; phylum Pseudomonadota; class Gammaproteobacteria; order Vibrionales; family Vibrionaceae; genus Vibrio; species Vibrio sp. CyArs1. Next base: position 1,267,802 of record NZ_JAKRBO010000001.1, read on the forward strand.
ACAACGTTTCATCCCTGCTCCTCAACCGTTGCTTATTTTTGGTCCTCATTCTAATAACAGTGATGAAGACTTACTGTATTAACAGGTCATTAATTGTCAGTGTTAGCCATTATTCTATTGCCTTAACAAATTAAATAGATAACAATTATATTGCACACAATATATTTTTAAGGATATCGATATGATCAAGCTTCACCATCTCAATCACTCTCGTTCAAAAAGAATTATTTGGCTGCTAGAAGAGCTTGGTCTCGATTATGAAGTCGTCCCATATCAGCGTGACTCAGTGACATTTCTTGCACCACCCGAGCTGAAGTCGGTACACCCACTTGGCAAATCTCCAGTGATCGAATTAGACGGCCAAATCATCACAGAATCCGGTGCTATTACTGAATATCTTATCGAGCGATTTGGCGCAGACCAATTGGCACCAGCTCGTCAAAGCCTTATCTACGCCGATTATCTGACTTGGCTACACTTTGCAGAAAGTTCTGCGATGCTTCCGCTACTTCTGAAAGTGTTTCTTGCAAAAGAGCCTGCAGAAACCGCCTTCCTATCAAGCTATGCAGATATAGAACAAAACAAAGTACTGGATTATGTGAATCAGCAACTTGAAGGTAAACGCTATCTGATTGAAGATCGTTTGACTGGTGCGGACATCATGATGTCGTTCGTGGTGGATGTTGTCACGAATTTAGGCGTCATTAGCCAATACGCCAACATTCAGCGCTACTCAGAGCAGCTGGAGAAAAATCCAAACTACCAAAAAGCTATCGAAATTGAACTTCAACATAACCATTAAGCGGCGCTTGGTCATTCCTATTATGAGATAATCACCGAACCACGCCGCTCCATATCAATCAGCATTACTGATATGAGCGGCATAATGCGTATCTCGCCCTATTTACCTGACGACCAAAACATCAGATCCGATTTATAATCATTAACTATGCTTCGCTTTGGCAGCGTCGAACCATGCTCACTAAGCCAACGATTCAGCACTTTGTATGCATACCATGCTCCGATTACATTGGCGATGGACAATCCTACCCAAGTCCCTTCTAACGACCAATATGACCCAAGCAAAGCAAGCGGTATTGTCAAACCGAGCGACTTCACTATGGTAAGTTTTAGCGACGTTCGAGGCGATTGCACCCCATTGAGAAAAGAGGTTGTAATGAGTAGTAGCCCAAACATAGGGAAACTTAAGCCGACAGTCCAAAAATAATAAACTCCTTGCGCCACAACCGCATCAGATTGGGTAAACAGCGTCATGATCGTCTGTGGAAATAGCGCCACAATAGTGAAGGCCGCTATCCCCCAATACACGGTCAGTCGTCCTGCGTGAGCAACGATTTTATCCAGTCTATGCCAATGTTTAGCGCCAAAATTCTGAGCCACGAAAGGCGTCATCACAACACTCAATGACAAAATGCCCACCAGAATTAGCGATTCTATGCGCGTGACAATACCAAAAGCCGCGACCGCATCCTCGCCGTAACCAGACACGATGCGGGTTATCACTGCGATCGCGACTGGGTTCAAAAGCTGAGCCGCAATTGCGGGCATGGCAACATATAACATGCCTCTAAGATCCTTTATCGCCTGTCGAATATCCTTAAAGAAGCTGAGTGAGAGCAACGACTCGCGCACTAACAACGTCATCATCAAGAGGAAGATGACAGCCCAAGAAAGAACCGTAGCGTAGGCAGCTCCCGCTAACCCCATGGCAGGAAAAGGTCCAAAACCAAAAATCAGCACATAGTCGAAGACCACATTAACAATCCCACCAATCCCCATCACCAATGTCGAACGAATCATGATCCCTTTCGCCATCAGCGCCGCATTACCAATTAATCCTGCTACCAGCGCAAACATGCCGATAAACAGAGGCTCCATGTACTGCTTGACCAAAGGTAACATCACCTCAGTCACACCTAGCGCAAAGAATAGGGCATCCATAACCAACAAACCGATACTAGAGAGCAGCACGGTTAGAAAGATGAAAGCAACGATAGCGAGAGTAGTCAGCTGCTTAGCTTTTACCCATTGCTTTTCTCCCAGCACCTTCGCTACCGACGAAGACACGCCAGCAGCGGCGCCCATAAAGAAGGACACTACTAAGATGTATACAGGGTAAGAGAAGCTCATCGCAGCCAGTTCTTGCGTACCGAGCTTCCCGACAAAATAGGTGTCGATAAGTTGGAACATGAAGGTCATCAGCATGCCAAATGCGGCGGGAGCGGTCATGGAAATCAGTGCCGGACGTACCGGCGAGGTAATTATTTTCGCATCCATTGCGTTATCCCTATTCCCTATCGGCCGGATTAGCTCTCGGTCAGTTGAGCCACCGCAGAAGCTACTTGATCCGCTAGCTCACCATTGGTGATTTTCTGCTGCTCAACATCAAAATTGTCGTAGAAACTAGGAATCGACACTAATGCTTTCACATCCGCGGCAAAATAAGGTGCAGCTCCAGAGGCTGCAGCTAGCACGCTTTGCGCTCCACCTGGGCCAGGTGAGGTAGCCAAATACACCACAGGTTTGTTTTGAAACACTTGCATGTTGATGCGAGAGGTCCAGTCAAATAGGTTTTTGTAGGCTGCAGTATACGAACCATTGTGCTCGGCAAGGGAGATAATCACTGCGTCAGCATCTCCAATCAACTGATAAAAGCGCTGCGCTTGTTCAGGAATTCCAGACTGTTTTTCACGATCTTCACTATAAATTGCGGCTTCAAAATCGTTGAGGTCGATAAGATTCACCTCAGCGTTCTCAAGCAGGTTTGCCGCGTAACCGGCTAGGGTTTGGTTAATGGATGCTCGGCTATTGCTGGCACCAAATGCGAGTACTTTAATTGCTTTTGTCATGATTGTTCTCCTAATTCTTGTATGCGTCTAAACCCACGTATTCAATAAACTCAATCACATTGTCGTCAGGGTCTCTGATAAAAAACGATAAACCCGTTGGATGGGTCATTGGACCACCACTAAGGGGGATGTTGAGCTCTACCAAGTTGGCCATCACTTGCTCAGCACTCGACACTTCAATTGCCACATGGGTGTAACCTGTGTGTTTAACGGGTACATCCATAAGTTGGTTTTTCTTTTCACCTGAATTCGCATTCAGAATAAAATTAATATTGATACCACTTGGATGCTCAACAATGGCTACAGGCTCGGGGCCTGCTGGTCCTGCGATGTATTCAAAACCTAGCTTGGCGTAAAAGTCTCTCGATTGTTCAAAGTCACTCACTCGAATTCCTATGTGATTCACTCGGCTAATCTGCTTCATGTTGGCACTCCATTGTTCTACTTGTTCATGGTTAAATTCAGTGTAATTGCTAGTCATATGGAAATTAATGACTAAAATATAAAATCATTATTTCCATATGACTAGGAATAAGCACGATGTACAACGGGAAGCTATTGGATGGTTACGTGGTCTTTGTCGAGGTTGTGGATAGTGGCAGTTTCACTGTCGCAGCGGAGCGGACACAGCACTCCACCTCATACATCAGCAAAGAAGTGACCAAGTTAGAAGAACGCTTAGGCGTGCGTCTACTTCAACGCACTACACGTACGCTGAAACTCACTCCTGAAGGGGAAAATTTTTACCAACATGCTCGTAATGTTGTCGATGCGGCACAAACGGCGGAAGAGTCGTTGTCCGGTAGTCAAATTGAGCCGTCCGGCCTACTAAAAATCACCTGTCCTGTTGCCCTTGGGCTGTCCACTATGAGCGCGATCTTTACCCAGTATGCGCAACGTTATCCCAAGGTCACCTTAGATATCGATCTGAGCGATAAGAAAGTCGACGTCATTGAACAAGGAATCGATATTGCGATTCGTGCGTCTGATAGGCTTGAAGACTCCTCACTCATCAGTCGTAAACTCTTTACTGATAGAGGAATTACGGTGGCCTCTCCTGCTTACCTTCAGCAATATGGAACACCAAGAGCGCCTAGCGAATTGGCTCATCACAACATCATTAGTTATAGCTACGCGAAAAACAACAAGCGCTGGGTTTATGAGGATCTTGATGGGAATGAAGCTTCGGTGGACATCACCAGTAGAATCACGGTCAACAGCGCTAAAATGGAACTAGAAATGTGCAAAGCCGGATTGGGCATCACCCGTTTGCCGCGATTTTATTTAGGTAACGAACTAGAAGCCGGAGAACTGATCGAACTGTTTGACGACTATCCAAAGCATCAACTTGGGGTCTACATGGTGTATCCGAGTAGAAAACACATGTCAGCAAAAGTAAGAGCGTTCAAAGACATTGTCGAAACAGAGCTGGTTCATTCCTTGTCTTTGCGTCAGAAGGAACTAAACAAAGGAATGGCGTAATAAGAAAAGAAAAAGCCGTCACTCCCAACTATGAAAAGAGTGACGGCTAAGTGCTGAAACCAATCTGGATAAGTGGCGATGGAGTCACTTATATAGATTGACCTCACCTCAGTGTCCGGTTTGTTGAGTGCTGAGTTCAACTCAACGGAGCTGAGAGGACGGTATAGCCAGTTCTTGTTTTAGAAACATCAAAGCCTTCATTGGTGAATATGAGCCTTTAAAGTTTCGTTGCCGGGTTCGTCCTGTTAGCTAATGAGATTCGAGCCTCATCGTTGCTTGTGTTATTTCTTGTCTTCTGGTTTGAACTCTTCGTTATCATCCACGGTCAGTGGTTTTCCATCTGGTCCAAAAATCGCAATCGCACTGCCCAAACTCACTAGACGCATAGCCAGTGATGGAGAAACTGCTTTCTGGACCCCTTTTTCTGCTAAGATCTCACCTTCCCAAGCTCGGTCCATGTAGCGACCACTTTGTGTAAACTCAATAACTGTTCTCATGATCTTTCCTCCGGTTTTAATATCTAGCTCGCGCAACGGTAAGTTCTACCGCTCGTAGTTGAGCCAGTGCTTTTGCAAGTTCGAGCTGTGCCTGAGCAAAATTAACGTCGTCGGTATACTTGTTAATGTTCTCTTCGGCTGCGCGGCGCGCCGCTTCCGCTCGAGCTTTATCAATATCTTTGCCGTGTAATGCCGTATCTGCGAGTACGGTAACCACGTCAGGCTGTACTTCTACCAAGCCGCCCGATACATACAAGATCTGCTCTGGTTGCTTGAGATCACCAAGGATTCTTGCAACACCTGGCTTGATCTTGCTGATTAATGGGGAGTGGCCGGGACGAATCCCGAGCTCACCATCCGCTCCGGCAACGGCGATTGCATGAGCTGGCCCTGAATACAGCGTCCCTTCCGCACTCACCACATTGAGTTGAAAGGTTGTTTGTGAAACACCTATTGCCATCACGTCACCCCTTACAGTGTTTTCGCTTTCTCAAGCACTTCGTCGATAGAACCGCAGTACATAAATGCTTGTTCTGGGATATCGTCATATTGACCGTTAAGCAGACCTTGGAAGCCCGCAATAGTGTCTTTCAAAGGTACAAACACCCCTGGCTGGCCAGTAAAGACCTCAGCTACGTGATACGGCTGCGTTAAGAAACGCTCTACCTTACGAGCTCGAGATACCAGTTGCTTGTCTTCTTCGGAAAGTTCATCCATACCCAAGATGGCAATGATGTCTTTGAGTTCTTTATAACGTTGCAGTGTTTTTTGTACCGCTTGCGCTGTGTCGTAGTGCTCTTGACCAATTATTTGCGGATCAAGCTGGCGAGACGTTGAGTCTAGTGGGTCGATCGCAGGATAAAGGCCAAGTGCTGCAATGTTACGTGACAGTACAACCGTTGCGTCCAAGTGAGCGAACGTCGTTGCTGGCGATGGATCCGTTAAGTCATCCGCTGGTACATACACCGCTTGAATCGACGTAATCGAGCCATTTTTGGTAGACGTGATACGTTCTTGCAGTACACCCATCTCTTCCGCCAACGTTGGCTGATAACCTACTGCTGATGGCATACGACCTAACAACGCTGATACCTCTGTACCCGCCAAGGTGTAACGATAAATGTTATCCACGAATAACAGTACATCACGACCTTCATCACGGAAGCGTTCCGCCATGGTTAAGCCTGTCAAAGCAACACGAAGACGGTTACCCGGTGGCTCGTTCATCTGACCATAAACCATGGCCACTTTGTCTAGAACACCAGCTTCTTTCATCTCGTAATAGAAGTCGTTACCTTCACGAGTACGCTCACCAACACCAGTGAACACCGAAAGCCCTGAGTGCGCTTTCGCGATGTTGTTGATAAGTTCCATCATGTTGACGGTCTTACCTACACCAGCGCCTCCGAACAGACCGATTTTACCGCCCTTAGCAAATGGACAAATCAAGTCGATAACTTTCACGCCAGTCTCAAGTAGTTCAGTACTGTTTGACTGATCTTCGTAGCTAGGCGCTGGACGGTGAATCTCATACGACGCTTGTTCGCCAATTGGACCACACTCATCGATAGGTTGGCCTAGAACGTTCATAATACGCCCTAGTGTTTCCTCACCTACGGGTACGGTAATTGGGCTACCTGTAGTTTCTACTTGCAGACCACGTCTTAGGCCATCGGATGAGCCCATTGCGATACAGCGAACCACACCGCCACCAAGTTGTTGTTGTACTTCTAAAACAAGTGAGCTGTTTTCATCACCTACGACTTTTAGAGCGTCGTATACTCGCGGACCGCTGTTTTGTTCGAACTCTACGTCGACAACGGCACCGATGACTTTGACAATTTTGCCAATACTCATAATCTTACCTCTGAATCCTGTTACACCGCTTGAGCGCCGGCGGTAATCTCACTCAACTCTTGAGTGATCGCTGCCTGACGTGCTTTGTTGAACACGAGTTGCAAGTCATCAATTAACTGACCTGCATTGTCCGTTGCGGCTCTCATCGCAACCATTCGCGCTGCTTGTTCACAAGCAATGCTCTCTACCACACCTTGATACACAAGAGACTCAACGTAGCGCAGCATTAAATGGTCCAAGATATCTCTTGGTGCTTGCTCGTAGATGTAGTCCCAACGTGTCTCTTTTTCCGCTTCTTCTTGCTTAGGAAACGGTAACAACTGCATCACGGTAGGTTGTTGCGTCATGGTGTTTACAAATTGGCTATAAACCAGAAATAGTCGGTCTATCTGCCCTTCTGCGTAATGCTCCATCATGGCGTGTACAGTACCCAGTAGCTCTTCGAGCTTTGGGTGGTCTCCCAAACCTGAGGTTTGAGCAATGACACGCCCTGATGATTGAAAAAAGCTGATTGCTTTTGAACCAATCAATGTGGTGTCAACTTCGACACCTTGCTCCTGCCAGCTTTGCATTTCAGACAAAACTTTTCGGAACAAGTTGGTATTTAAACCGCCACATAAGCCTCGGTCTGAAGAGATAATGATGTAAGCAACCCGCTTAACTTCTCTCTCCTGCAGGTATGGATGGCTATATTCCAACGTACCGCCAGACACGTGACTGATTACTTTTTTCATGTTGTCTGCATAAGGTCGAGACGCTTCCATATTGTCTTGAACCTTACGCATTTTGCTCGCCGCCACCATCTCCATCGCACTGGTGATTTTCTGAGTACTTTGAATACTCGCAATCTTGGTGCGTATCTCTTTGGTATTTGCCATTACTGACTCCTACTTGGTTGATGGTTAATATTGCAGCGCAGAAAACTCTTCTAGCAGCGTATAAAGCTTGCCTTCGATTTCCTTGTTGTAATCACCAGTTTTGTTGATCTCTTCGAGTAGATCAGCTTGAGTCTGTTTGGCAAAAGCCACCAAACCATCTTCAAACTCCGCGAGCTTGTTCAATGCCACATCTTCCAAGAAACCCTTTTCGGCTGCGAAGATGACCAATGCTTGATTCGCAACAGACATTGGTGCGTACTGCTTTTGCTTCATGAGTTCAGTCACTTTTTCACCGTGGTCAAGCTGCTTACGAGTCGCTTCATCTAAGTCAGATGAGAACTGCGCGAAGGCAGCTAGCTCGCGGTACTGAGCCAATGCGGTACGAATACCTCCAGAGAGCTTCTTGATGATCTTGGTTTGTGCTGCACCACCTACACGCGATACTGAGATACCAGGGTCCACAGCAGGGCGTAAGCCAGAGTTAAACAACTGAGTCTGCAAGAAGATTTGACCATCGGTAATTGAGATAACGTTAGTCGGTACAAACGCAGATACGTCACCCGCTTGCGTTTCGATGATCGGTAATGCGGTTAACGAGCCAGTACGACCTTTAACTTCACCATTAGTAAAACGCTCTACATAACCCTCATTAACTCGAGCTGCGCGCTCTAGAAGACGTGAGTGAAGATAGAAAACATCACCTGGGAACGCTTCACGACCCGGTGGGCGTTTTAGTAGTAGTGAGATTTGACGGTAAGCAACAGCTTGTTTAGACAGGTCATCGTAGATGATCAATGCATCTTCGCCGCGGTCACGGAAATATTCACCCATGGTGCAGCCTGAATATGGTGCCAGGTATTGTAATGCAGCAGATTCTGATGCTGACGCCACCACAATAATGGTGTTTGCTAGTGCGCCATGTTCCTCTAGCTTACGAACCACGTTAGCAATCGTTGAGGCTTTTTGGCCAATCGCGACATAAATACATTTAACGCCAGTGTCACGTTGGTTGATGATGGCATCGATAGCCATCGCCGTCTTACCTGTTTGACGGTCACCGATAATCAGCTCACGCTGACCTCGACCGATTGGCACCATAGCATCAACCGCTTTGTAACCAGTTTGAATTGGCTCATCCACTGATTTACGGTCGATTACACCCGGTGCAATCACTTCTACAGGGTCAAAGCGTTCAGCTTTCACTTCGCCTTTGCCATCGATAGGCTGACCCAAAGTGTTGACCACACGGCCAAGCAGCGCAGGGCCAACTGGCACTTCTAAGATACGACCCGTACCACGGACCTTCATCCCTTCACAAAGGTCGGCATAAGGGCCCATCACTACCGCACCAACAGAGTGGCGTTCTAAGTTAAGCGCTAGGGCAAAACGGTTATCTGGTAACTCAATCATCTCACCTTGCATAGCATCCGCAAGACCGTGAATGGTGATAATACCGTCACTGACCGAAATGATGGTTCCTTCATTTCTCGCCTCACTCGCCATGTCAAAATTGGCGATGCGCTCTCTGATCAGTTCACTAATTTCATTTGAATTCAATTGCATCTCTTTCCCCTACTATGCGTGTAGGTTGACAGCAAGACGGTGTAACGATGAGTAAATACTTCCATCTAACACCTGCTCGCCCGCTTTAATCATCACTCCACCAACAAGGGATGGATCAATTTGCTGTTCTATCGTTACCGTTTTGCCAAACTTAGCTTCAAGCGCGTTCTTTATGTCCACCAATTGGTCTTGTTCCAATGGCTCTGCGGTGTAAACCAAAACTTCCATGGTTTTTTCATATTCCGCTTTCATTTCAAAGAACAGCTCAACAGTGGTTGCCAGTAGCTTGAGTCTCTTGTTTTCAGCCATAACACGTAAGAAGTTCTTAACGTATTGGCTAAGCCACTCATCACACGAGGTCAGTATCATATCGAGCAAGACTTGCTCTGAACTTTCCTCTTCAAGGTCTTCAATCACCTCGACGACCGCTGGCTGTGATACCACCATTTTTAAAAGCCCTAACGCTTGTCCCCACTCATCGAGCAGTGCCTCATCAAGGGCAAAGTCAAACGCAGCTTTGGCATAGGGTTGAGCAATTGAGGTAAAGTCATTCATCTGATTTACCCCTACATTTCGCTAATCATGTGCTCAACAAGCTCACGGTTACTCTTAGAATCAAGGTTTTTGCGAATCAGTTTGCTGGCACTTTCAATCACTAAATCTGCCATTTCAGATTTCAGCTCCTGACGAACCTTGCTCTTTTCGCTCTCTACCTCAGCTTTACCTTCAGCGATGATTTTCGCTTTCTCTTTTTGCGCTAGCTCTGCTGCTTCTTCCACTAATTGGTTTTGACGTTGCTGTCCTAACTCAATAATGGATTGTGCTTTTTCGCGCGCTTCCGCAACGATGCTCTCACCGTTTGCTTTTGCTAGTTCAAGTTCTTTTGCCGCGGCTGCAGTATTCTTAATACCAGTCGCGATTTCGTCTCGACGCTCGTCAAGCAGTGTTACCAATGGTGGCCACACATATTTCATGCAAAGCCAAACGAAGATAACGAAGGAGATTGCTTGACCCAGCATGGTTGCATTTAGGTTCATAACATCCTCACCAATGTTTACTTATTAAAAATCAATTAAGCCACTGCGAAGATGATGTAGAGACCAATACCAACACCAATCATAGGAACCGCATCCACTAGACCCATCATGATGAAGAACTGAGTACGAAGCATCGGGGTTAAATCTGGTTGACGAGCCACACCCTCTAGGTATTTACCGGCAAGGTTACCGATACCTGCTGCCGCACCCGCCGCACCAAGACCAATTAGAAGTGCACCTGCTACATATAAAACAGCACTTACAATATCCATAACAACTCCTGAGAAATATATTTAGTAAATTAAGTTTGAATTAGTGATGTTCTTCTACTGCCATGCCCATATAGACAACAGTGAGAACCATAAATATAAACGCTTGTAATCCGACAATTAATATATGGAACAATGCCCACGGAACACTTAACGCCCATTGCATCCACCATGGCATTAGTGCGATAAGAATAAATATCATCTCACCCGCATACATATTGCCAAATAGTCGCAGACCTAATGAAATAGGTTTTGAAATTAGTGTGACTAATTCAAGAACCAGGTTCACCGGATATAACAAAGGATGTGAAAATGGCTGAGTAGTCAGTTCTTTAATAAATCCTTTTATGCCTTTATGTTTAAAGGTATAGCCAAGGACTAGAATAAATACTCCTAACGCCATTGACATAGTGACATTAACATCCGCTGATGGTAGGTCTCTAAAGTGACCAAGTCCTATTGCTCGGGTAAAGGCTGGAATAAAATCGATAGGTAATAAATCGATAGCATTCATCAAGAATACCCAAACAAAGATAGTCAGAGCCAATGGACCTATTAGTTTATCTTGTGCTTGGAAAATTTCTTTTACCAGTCCGTCGACAAACTCAAACACCAATTCAACGAGACATTGCAATCGGCTAGGAACCCCACTTGTCGCCTTGGAAACCGCATAGCGAAAGCCTACGATAAAGACGATACCCAGTAACCAAACCATCAACATTGAGTCTAGGTTTATGCCCCAAAAACCATCACCCGAAGTCCAGAACGTCAAATGGTGTTCAATATAGTCATGTGCTGATTGAACGTTTTCCATTACGCTTTCCTCTGTAGTTCAATGGTTTGCTGATCTTTAAGCATTGGACTGATAAAGAAACCTAATACCGTAATGCAATATCCGGCTAATACAGTAACGTTACTCAGTTCCATAAATCGAAATGTCAAAATGAACATCACTATGGTGTAGATCATCTTGATATTGCGACTCAAACGCATCAGATCTTTTAAATTTTGTTGCGGCTTATATTTAGCTTTTAGCGACGCGAATATCATGCCTATGAACGGAGGTACAACTGCAATAATCACTCCGATTAACGCCGATTCTATATCTAGTTTGTCTTTAAAAAAGAGCTCGTAGAGTATAAATACCGACCCAAGCATCAACTGGCTGTATAATATCCGCTTCCCAGCTAGCATTATATCTTCGCTGGGGATACTAGCTTGCATCAGCAATCCTTAATTGTATTTAAAACATATTGATAAATTTAATTACCGACTAAATTAATTAATGGATAACTAAATTTATCATCGACGCAAAATGTAGTTATTTATCTACACAGCTTGCGAGAAGAAAGATACACCCAACAAAGTGATAATATAAATAATAATTAGCGAAACTTATCATTTCATTTTTGGAGGATTTATTTATTTGTATTCCATTAATGATCAAGCTACGTTTATATAGTAAGCCAATACTTACAGACTAACTTATTCACAAGGATGTGAACTCTTTAGTTATTTACATTTAACCTTTGCTATTTTTTGATAAATACACTTATCAACTTAGATTATATTTGCTTAATTATATTTCACTCCCTGATCGTTTATTCTTCCCCACCCAACAGAATAGACTTTCAAGGAGTGATTTTTTTATTTCTAGTCCTTATAAATTTTCCTTCTACCACCACGCTTCGTTAATGTAACGCTTTGTCACTCAAGTTAACTACATTAGTAACAACCTAGCGACAAATCACTCAACAATCCCACCCAAAACCCTTACATATCAATGACTTAATATGTTTTTATACATTCTTACATTTGTTCATTTTCAAAAATAGAAAGTAAGATATCAGTGATAGAGATCACATAGAGAAGTGCTATAACACTAATACTGATTATCTTGTAAACAATATTACTCATGGATACTCTCTTTGTATTTAAGATTTATCTCATTTACGGACTAGCATTTATAACGCTATTTTTCGCGATATTACTGCGCGATATGTCCAGCAGTGAAATAAAAATTGCTAAAGTTCTTCCTTACTTAGGCATTTCTGGATTGGTGCTTGGCTTCCATGAGTGGAGCGAATTGTATCTTGCTATTTACCAACAAGAGTTCGTCATTACGAAACCGATGGAAGTACTACTTCTATTAAAGTTTGTTATTGCCTATCTTCCTTTAAACCTATTCGCATGGAAGATGACCGAACTTCTAGATGCCACTATTGCTAAAACCGTTCGCCGTGTCTGGTTAGGCCTAGCGACTCTCTTACTCGCGGTTTCCTTCTATCAGTTTTCTACTCAAGATTTTTACGCCTTTACCATTAGCGCCACTCGCAACGCACGACTCCTTTTTAGCTTGATCGCTAGCTGTGTTGCAGGGGTTGGTCTTGCGTTGTATTCAAAACAGTTAGAAGAACAAGATGTTCCCAACCATCTGTACTTCTTGCTATCTGGCATTGCCTTTTTCATATACGGCCTCGGCAGCGCCCTTGTTTTTGCTCAGTATGGAGCTTGGGTCTTGGTCTTCCGCTGTGTTGGTGCTGTCATGCTATTGGCAACACTGTGGCAAGCATTGAAGATGTTTGATCTCGAAAGAAAACAACAAATAGAAGAGGCACTATCACTGTCTCTACAAAATCAGAAGTTAAAAGAGCTTGGAGAACTATCTTCAGCCATCGCCCATGAAATAAAAACACCTATTAGCAGTGCTCTTATGAGTTGTGATTTGTTAGAGCAGAATCGCGAGAACCAAGAAATCGCAGACCGTCAAATCGTCCGTATACGTCGAGGACTTGAGCGAGCGGCTTGCATAAGCCAAGAAGTACTACGTTACTCACATCAGCACAGTATTGAGCGGGAGCGAGTGCATGTTGAGAGCATAGTGAATGCCGCTCTCGATATGCTTCGCTACCGTCTTGCTCAATATGACCTGACGTTAGATATCGACCCTAAACTCTATGTCAGAGGCGATAAAGCCTTGCTTGAAGAAGTCGTTATCAACCTTGTATCCAATGCTCTTGATGCCAGCGCCAATCAACGCAAGCTAGCCATCAGAGTTCAAAAAGATCATGACAAAGTGTCATTGAAAGTACGCGACTGGGGTACAGGAATGTCCCCTAAAACCTTAGAGAAGGCGACACAACCTTTCTTTACCACTAAACCAAAAGGCAAAGGTACCGGTATGGGCCTTGCCCTCGTTAAACAAATTGCCACACAACATAACGGCTCTATTACATTCTCGAATGTTTGCCCGGGGCTACTTGTTGAGTTCAAACTACCAGGAGTTAAATAATGAAACTGCAACTACTTTTAGCTGAAGATGATACGGACTTAAGAGAAGTATTGGAGGAAGCATTATCACTTGAAGGCTTTGAAGTCACCGCCGTCGATAATGCCGAAGATGCTCTTGATCTCGCAAAAGAAAAGACGTTTGACCTAGCCCTATTCGATGTGGTGATGAGTGGAATCACTGGCATTGATGCGCTGACAACACTACGCCGATTCCAACCCAATATCGGTGTGATTGTCACTACCGCATTTGCTACGGTAGACCTTGCGGTTGACGCCATGAAAAAAGGCGCTGATGAGTTTCTGACTAAACCATTTAACCTTTCCGCACTCTCCGTCACACTCAAACGTGTTCATGCAGAGCGCTCTCCTAAGGACGTGCAAAATGCCGAGTCTCGTGACCAAGTATTCAGCGCACTATCGAACCCAATTCGCCGCACCGTAGTGAGACAACTAAAAGTACACCACAAAATTAAGTTCATGGATCTATGCCGAATTGTCGGTATCGAGGATCATACGAAATTCAACTTCCACTTAAGACAACTTGTAAACTGTGGACTGGTAACTAAGGACAACGGCAAGGTATACACTTTAACTACTTTGGGCCAGCAGGTTTATACCAGCATGCTTCAATAAGTTCGACAAACAGTAATCAGTTCTTGGTAGGCACTTCTATCGCGAGAGTGCCTACTCGACCTTACAGGAGCCATTTGTGTGCTTTCGAATAGAGAATAATCACTCAGATAACTCTGAAATAGCCTCCTGTAACTCCTCCTCGGCATCCGCTAATTTGCGCTCCTTTTTTTTGATTTTTTTCTGATCACCCTTAGCTTTTGCTTGCTCCAGCTCTTGAGCTCTTTCCGCTACCTTTTTCTTCTTGCTCTCCACTTTCTCCATTCCTTCCTTATACAGCTTTTCATCAGTGCAGTAATTTTGAACATTCTCTATGGCTAATTCGAGGCTTTGGATCTCATGAGTGTTGTTATACTTTTTAGCATATTCCAGCTTGGTTTTGAGTCGCTGCTCTTTGGCCGCACACCCCGTCAACGCTTCTTGGGCAGACACACTGCCACTAACGGATACGGTAAGTGCTAGTAAGGTTAATGTCATTTTTCTCATAGTGTACCTAAATAGATTACGTCTCTTAGACTTCGGATAAAGAAACTAGTAGCATAAAAAACAAACACTTCTTAGCTTAACATTAAGATACTATACGTAAAGATTAATTATCTAGATTGGCTTAAATTGGAGCCATGCGCCCAAAGTGACGCATGAGTGCATACACATGATGTATTTTTCTATCAATCGTATACTGCTTATAAACACACTCTAGGTATTCATCGGCTCACGTTCACGGACAAAACACAAACTATACAAAACTGGAACAACCAATAAGACAATCGGTAGCGAAAACAATAAACCATAGCCGAGTGTTAACGACATCGGCCCCATATAAACGTCAGTGCCACCTATACCGTAAGCGAGTGGTAATAAGCCCACTACTGTTGTCAAAGAGGTTAATAATATTGGGCGCAGTCGACTTACGGATGCTTCTATAACCGCATCAACACCACAATTTCCATCAGCTCTTAGTTCGTTGATTCGATTAATGAGAACCAAAGCGTTATTCACAACGACTCCAGCCATTCCGAGCACTCCTATCAACGCGAATAAAGACAACGCTTGAAAGTGCACAACCAATGCCATCAACGATGCAACAACAGCAAATGGAATCACTGCCATTACTAAGAGTGGTTGAAGTAGCGAATTAAACATGATCGCGAGAACAAAATAGATCGCCACCATAGCGGAAGGAAAAGCAACAATAAATCCACTCATGGTTTCATTAGTTTTTTCCGCTTCACCGCCAATATCAATAGTTACTGTAGCAGCGTATTTACCCTGTAGTTCAGTAAGTAACTCGTTCGACAGTGCTACTGAGCTTAGGGCATCATCCGTTATCTGTGCTGTTACTGTCACTTCTCTCTGTCCATTGTAATGTTTGATCAGTCTAGGGGAGTCAATTTGCTCTACTCTTGCCAAACGACTCAACGGGACTTGTTTTCCATCTGAGGTATAGATCTTTGTTGTCGCTAACTTTTCTAGAGATCGGTAGTCTTCATTTAAAATCATACGGATATCGACTTCTCGGGTGCTTAACCACGTGGAAGTGATTTTCTCGCCATCAAAGGCAATACGTAGTGTATTGGCAAGATCCGCTACCGTGAGTCCATATTTCGCTAGCCATGTGTGCTGCGGCACTATTTTTAATTGAGGATCTTTTAGGGCTTCACTGTTTGTAACATTCGCAAGACCAGAGTGCTCGGCTAACCATTTAGATACCAACTCGACCGCTTGTTGACGATCATGCTCCAATCCTCCCAAGACACGCACTTCGATAGGCTCTCCTGGAGGCGGTCCTCCTGCATCAATGGAAAACTTAACAAACACCTGGTCACTGTAACTGGCAACCTTACGATTCAGTTCAGCGACGATCTCATCTGCTGTGCGCTTTCGCTGGCTATAATCACTCAAGTTGATTCGACCTGTACTCACCGGCGATTGATAAGTCATTTCAAAACTGTCGAGTTCGTCTACGGGTAGTGACTTTATTGCCTGCTCGATTCTCGCATGCATTACGCGAACATTTTCTAACGAGGTTCCCGGCTTTACCTCGGTATGTACCTCTACATATTTTGCAGCTTGTGAAGGAAAGATATCTAATTTAAGAGTCATCACTAGACTCGTCCCTGCTAATGCAACAACGATCACCGCGGTAATAACAGACTTTTTGTAGCGAAGACATTTGGTCAACATCCGCTGATACCAGCCAGCTACCTTAGTGAATTTGCCTGAAGTAGCACGCTTTGATTCTAACGATCCAGAAAGGTGTGCAGGTAAGGTAAAGGTACATTCACCAAGAGAAAACAACAGTGCGGTAATAACCGTAATTGGGATAACGACAATCACTTTCCCCATAATGCCAGGAATAAACATCATCGGAATGAATACCAAGGCCGTGGTCGTCAAGCTGGCCAAAATAGGCTTAATGACCGCTTTAGTTCCCTCAATTGCAGCTTCAATTCCCTGTTTCCCCGCCTCTTTTTGTTGATAAATGCTTTCGGCAACAATCACTGAATCATCAACAATGATTCCTATAACTAACAACAATGCCGCCAAGGTAATACTATCGAGATTCAGCCCAAGCATCGGCAATACGATCATGACACCCAATATGCAAAATGGAATTGAAATAGAAACCCAAAAAGCAACTTGTCTTTTGAGTACCATGCTCAAAACTAGTAATACTAAGAGAAGACCAATAGCACCGTTGGTCGACACGATAGTAAAGCGATTGCTCATGTCATCAGCGAGGTTCATTCCATATTGGAAAGCGAACTGCCCCTGGTACGTAGTTTGTTCTTGCTCTAGCAACGCTTTGATACTGGCGACCGTTTTAGTGATATCCGCATTGCCGCTGTTAGAGATATCGAATAACACCGCATCTTGACCATTGATCACTCCTTGTTGCGTCGCTTTCGCAAAGGTATCAATCACTTGCACAACATCGGAAACTTTCACTATAGTGCCGCTAGGGAGCGCCTTAATAACGATATTTCCAATTTCCTGCGCCGATTGCACTTGAGTCATCGTGATCAGCTTTTGCTCGCTGTTTGTAGCGCGTACCATTCCGCCCGATTGTGACAAGTTCGACTGAACAATTGCATTACTTATCTCGGCAAACGTTAATTGATAACGACTCACCTTTGTAGGATCAATCTCTACCCAAAACTCTCGCTCGCTATACCCAGAGAGTGTGACGGTTTGAACACCTGATAGTGCGCTTATCGCACGTTCTAAGTGGTACGCATACTCTTGTAACTCTCCATTCCCTTGCGTCTCGCCAACAGCACTGATGCCGAACGATAGAACAGAAAATGAAGATGTTTGCTTTTGAGTCACTAGTGGCGGGTTAGTGATATCTTTCGGTAAACCACTCACCCTATCGACGGCTTGTTGAATATCGCGCATAACTTGTGTGGAATCGACATCTGGAAGAAACTCCAGTTCTATTGCAGAAAAGCCATCCACAGATTGAGAGGAAAAAAAGTTAATACCTTTTACCGTGCGTAACTCTTTCTCCAATAGATTAGTAACATTGACTTCAACATCGGAAGCCGTTGCTCCTGGGTAATGAGTCGTCACCTCAGCGGACTCGAAGGCAACATCGGGGTATTCTTGCAGTTTAAGAGTGTATAGTGAAATCACTCCCATCATTAATACCATAATCGTAATAATTCGGGCGAGAAACGGGCGCCGAGCAAAATAGGAAATTAAAGAAAACATGGTCAAAATCGCCTCTTATTTCACTGAAGTTGTGATTTGCGAAACATCGGTCGTGGCATACATCGACATACCTGGTATCAGCTTAAAATCGGCGTTTTTTATATCAACTTCAATCGGATAAGCCATGTGCTGAACATCCATTTCCACTCCTATACGAGCAATAGACGACACCACTTTTTGCTCTGGACTTGTCTCTGCCCAAAGTTCAATCGACTGCCCCACCGATAGCAAAGACATATCATGCTCACTAGCTAACAGACGTACCGTCAACGTATCAATATTCACAAGTCGATAAAGCAAATCACCTTGGTTTACCCAAGCACCAACTTGTGTATCACGGCTCACCACAAAGCCTTCAATATCGGCTCGGATACTTGTCTCTTCGAAGTTTTTCTGAGCAATATCAAGTTCAATTTGTGCCAGCTTAAGTAATGCTTTGGCATTGAGGTAATCAGCTTTGGCGATATCAAGTTCATTAACAGATAAGTTGTTGTTTTTAATAAGCTCTTGATAACGTTCGTACACGGAACGTTTGAGTTTGAGCTCCGCTTGTGCTAGTTCCAGATTGGCCGTGGTACGTGCTAGTTCAAACTGAAAGTCTTGCTTTTTGATTTCAGCTATAACCGTGTACTGCTGAACCTTATCACCGACCTCTACGTCCATGGTTTCAATTACGCCATTGACTTCGGCAACCACATTTACCGATGACAAACTGACAGTTTGCCCAATTAGTTCTATGGCTTGAGCCCAAGGCGCCACCAGACTTAAAGCCAAACAAACTAATGATTTTGGTGTTTTCATATCACACACTCCCTTAGTAAATAAGAGCAGTGTGCAGGAGTGGATGTCGAGTTTTTGTCAAAGCAGTTTTACAACTTAGCAATCGCGTTTCGACAAAAAATCGACACAAGTTTGCTATCATCAATTCACGCTATTGAATTGGAAACATGTATGAGTGTGTTATCTGGCAGCCAGATCTTAGTCGTAGAGGACAATGAAGAACTACAAGGCATATTGGCGGACTTTCTTGACGTCAAACAAGCGGAAGCGGACTTTGCAAGCAATGGTGAGTTAGGCCTATCACTTGCGTTATCTCATACGTTCGATGCCATTATTCTAGATGTAATGATGCCAAAAAAAGATGGGATGCAGGTGGCACGAGAACTGCGCCTTAAAGGCTGCACGACACCTATTCTCATGCTGACAGCACTAAATGGACAATCTGACTTATTGACCGGTTTCGATTCTGGAGTTGACGACTTCCTCACTAAGCCGTTCCAGTTTCCTGAACTCGAAGCCAGACTTACCGCACTAATTAAGCGCTATCGTGGTCAAGTTGCCAAAAGCACACTGAGATTTGGCGATATTGTTATTGATGAAAAAAGCCATCAAGTGACACGACAAGGCGAAAATATAGAGTTAAGCCCAGCGACCTATCAAATCCTACTCGCCCTAGTAAAAGCTCAAGGTGAAGTGGTATCAAGAGAGTCATTAATTCAAACCCTTTGGGGGGAAAATGTGCCCGATAAAGACGTATTACGAAGTCATATCTATTTACTGAGAAATGTCTTAGATAAGCCGTTCGACGTTCCATGCCTAATGACGGTACCTAAATTTGGCTTCAAACTGGTAATTCAATGATGAAAAGGTCAAAGTCACAACCTAGTTATTACTCCATAAAACAAGTCAAAGCTCGCTTGTTACGAACCTTCTCTCTTATCGCTTTGGTCACTTCTTTTCTGGTCTTCTTTGCCTTTTCGCTTCACTTGGCTCTGGAGGAAGACGACCAGATCGAACATCACCTAGTATCATTTGAAGAAATTGCTCAATCCTACTATCAACTTCGTCAAGTAAATCAGGCTCAGCTCAGTAAAAGCGTTACCGCGTACTTTGATGCTAATGTGCTACCGAAAAGAATCGCACAACAGGGGCCTTTCCCATCAGGAAAAGTAACGAAATACAATACCTTCCTCGAAGATGGCTTTTTGGTCTATCACACCAATTTTAAGTTTAACGAGCAAACTATCCCGCTTTACCTCACCATTGATTCGAGAGCGATGGACTTTGGAGATGACTCTTGGGACACATTGATGATCATTTCAATGCTACTGATGGTCTTTCTGATTTTTGTCTTGCGGTTATCGCTGAAAAGGGTCTTCGACACATTAATGTCGCCAATCTCATCCCTCAGCCACCAACTCGCAAGTAACCAAGACGGAGCATTCTCTATCACAGAGCATTCAATTTTAGAGCTGCAAATACTCACCGAGCATCTTAATAGTTACACGCAAATGAAAGAGCGTGTCGCCAAACAAGAGCTTATGTTTGCCAAGTATGCGAGCCACGAGTTGAAAACGCCCATTGCCGTTGTATTGGGTGCCGCCAACTTACAGGCAATGAAACAAGATGAGGCTTTTCAAACCAAGCAACGTGAACGCATACTCAAAGCGGCAAACGGTATGCAACAGACCGTGGAACTGCTACTAAACATCGTTAAACAAGAAAATGCGAGTCCCGATAGCTTATCGACCAAAGTCAATGAACAAGATTTGGAGCTAGCAAAATACTATTCAAGTGCTTCAAAAGACACAAAAGTAACGGTGCAGATCGAAGAAGGGACAGCGGTTAACCTACCATTGATAGCCGTGAGAATGATAGTCGGAAATTTGCTAGACAATGCCATACGTTTTACAGCCAAAGGGGAGATTTCCGTCCGTATCTCATCTCAGGAAATTTGCATTACTGATAACGGCTGTGGACTGAACAATAGTAACGATATTGAGCATGGGCTGGGGCTGCTGATTGTTCATCGGATCGCAGAAAGCTATGGCTGGCAATTTACACTTTCGAACAATACTAACAGTAATGGATGCTACGCGAGACTCATACGGATTGATAGCTAGACGCAAACGATAGGAACCAAGTCGTTCCTATCGTTACACGATCATCACCCGTAATCCTCAGTTATCGCTAGATTGCTTGACTAGATCTGGGAACTGTTCGAACAAAAAGTCTAAGAACAATCGAATGCGTTTGGGTTGGTATTTTTTACTCAAATAGACCACATTCAAATCCGCACTTGATACCGTTGTCGAAGCATTGAAGTTTTTCATATAGCCGTTAAGCACTGTTACCAAACGACGATGGTTAATGTCTGCCTGAACATCCAATAGTGACTTGAGAGCAATACCCGTTCCCTCTAACGCCCATCGACGAATCACTTCACCATCATCTGAAAAACGTTTGGGCGTTACCGTAATGGATTTTCGTTGGTCATTTTCTCGAAAGTGCCACGTCTTTAACTCTTCGTTATGACGCAACATCACTAAACAATCATGCCCAACCAAATCTTGAGGGGTAATAGGAGTCCCCCGCTTTGCTAGGTACTCTGGCGAGGCGCACAACACACGGCGACTGGACGCTAATCTGCGAGAGATGAGGTTACTATCCGCCATTTCCCCATAGCGAATGACAATATCCATACCCGATTCGTTAACGTTCGACAGGTGGTCATTGAGGTAGAGATAAGGAATGACGTCAGGATAGCGTTCTGAAAACTCATTCAGAATGGGCACTATGTATTGTTTGCCAATGTCTTTTGGCGCAGACACTCTCAGCGCGCCTTTTACCTCTTTAACGCCACTTTGGATAATATTTTCCACTTCATTGACGTTATCCAATATATCCAAGCAAGCTTTGTAGTAGAGTTCTCCTGAGTCAGTTAACGATACGTGGCGAGTACTTCGATTAAGCAGTTTTACGCCATAACGCTCCTCCAAAGCCTGAAGCCTAGCCGTCATTGAGGCTGGCGACAATCCAAGGTCTCTGCCCGCAGCCGCTAACCCTTGGTGCTTAACAATGCTCGCGAACATCTCCATATCTGAAAACTTATCCATAGGCGCTCCATTATTTAACCAATCCGAATAATGATTTCGTATTTTACCCAATTATAAAACTAAGTCGAATAAATATAATGGGCGTTATCAAATGAAGTCATCGAATTGGGAGAAACAATAATGAACCGCGAAAAAACAACTTACGTCATTCTAGGTGGCACCTCAGGTATTGGAGAAGCTATCGCTCAGCTCGTTAATCACGAAGAGAATATCGTCCATGTTGCTAGTCGCTCAACTGGTCTAGATATCAGCAACGAGAAAGAGATGCACTGCTACTTCGAATCCATCGGTGCTTTCGACCACCTTATTGTCACTGCAGGATCAGCGGCGCCTGCAGGCAAAGTAACCGATGTAGCCATTGACGATGCTAAAGGAGCATTTGACGTCAAATTCTGGGGCTCCATCAACGCTGCAAAACAAGCTGCTCGCTTTATCAAGCCAAACGGCACCATTACGTTTACGACGGGCATGTTATCTCGAAAAGTCGTTCCTAACACTTATGCAAAAACCGCAATGAATGCCGCACTAGAAGCGGTGACAAAGATCTTGGCTAGAGAACTAGCGCCAATTCGCGTCAATGCCGTCAGCCCTGGCTTAACAAAAACCACCGCATACAAAGGAATGGATCAAACAACCCGCGATACCATGTACGAAAATGCCAAGAACAATCTACCTGTTGGCAAAGTTGGTGAAGCGCAAGATGTCGCAAAAGCGTATTTGTTTGCTATCGAAAACACTTATATGACTGGCGCCATTATTGATGTCGATGGCGGCGCGTTAATCAACTAAGTCAAAACCAAGCCTACTCTTATTACAGGTATTCATCATGAAGCTTTATATCTATGACCATTGCCCGTTCAGTGCACGTGTTCGCTACGTGGCGGGAATGCTCAACTTATCACTGGATATTGTCACACTAGATTATGACGACGACACAACTACAAAAAACATCATCGGCAGTAAGCAAGTTCCTGTGTTTGTCACAGGTAGCGGAAAAGCCATGGCGGAGAGTCTCGATATCATCGGTTATCTGCTCGACTTAGCAGATTCGGCAGAAAACAGTACGCCATCTCAAGACGTGATGAGATGGCAGAAGGATGCCTTCTTACCACTGCAGAAAATTGGATATCCACGTTGGAGCGCCTTGCCACTCAAAGAGTTCTCCACCGCCAGTGCAAAAAAAGCATGGCGTACTAAAAAAGAAACCTATGAGCTTAATTTCAACAGCTTGTTAGAAGACACATCGCAGATCGCCTCACAAGCAGAGGTGCTGATCACTCAGGCGAATGAACTTCTCCAACTAGGTACCGGAAGTCGCAGGAAATTGGTGGACGAGGCTATTGTATTTTCCATTCTAAGAGGCTTTTTCAGTGCACCTGAAGTGCGCTGGGAGCCAAGTGTTGCCGATTGGATGGTCACTCAAAGTCAAAGTACTCAGGTGAAATTACTCAACAACGAACAATACCAATAACTCCGAAATTCAATATTTGTGGCCTTTGCCAGTCACGACGAAGGCTACGTAAGGTGTACGATTATGGAAAGCAAAAACTACGCAAATATTATCGTTTTCACAGGATTACTCGCCGCAGCAAGTGCCATCATTAACGCCGATCTTTACGATGGTACCTGGTCTGAAGTCGCTACCATTGCAGCCGCAATAATGATTCCCGTAACTGCCTACTTCAATAGGAAGAATGTCGCACTGTCTTTTCTTTTACCACTATTTTTTACCACCATTGTCGTTAGAAATGCTGATCAACATGATTGGTCAATGATTGGTTGGATAGCGGCAATATCTTATCTGCCGTTGCTCGCACAGTGTGTTGTAGTCATGCGACGTACCTTTATCAAAGAAGGTCCGACAGAAACAGCATTAAGTATGCTGCGTATATTCATCGGTATGAACTGGTTAACGCACTGTACAGAAAAACTGTTTGTTTCTTCCCACGACGCTGGCTTGGTTAACTTTTTTGCCAACGGATTTGGTAACTTGGTGGTTGGACACCCATTAACGGATTCAACCGCCAATATTCTGATTGTGCTTGGCGGCCTAGTGGAACTGGCTACTGCTATTTCATTGGGACTAGGGGTACTTTCTCGGTTTGGAGCGTTCATGTCAGCAGGATATCTGATTGTTGCCCAGATAGTGGGTGGACACTTTGCCGTTGGTTATACGTGGATTTTACCGGGTGGAGGATGGGAATTGGCGTTCTATTACTTTATGGTCACCATACCATTTATGCTTCCAAACGTAGGTGGCTCTGTCGCTTTGGAACGGATGAAGTTCGCTCGCTCTTAATCAAGTAAAACAAGGGGGACTTACCATGTCCCCTTGTTCGATCACTACTAAAAACCAGTGCCTACTTGAAAATAAATGGCGTTATCCGATTCACTGGTAGCCACATCGATCCCTGCACGCAAGCCATAGCGACGGGCTATAAGGTAACGAAAACCAACACCATAGCTATAATGGTTATTGGTTGTAAAAATCGAGTCGCCATCATCAACGGCGGTACCTAATCCACCAAAAACAGAAGCAGACCAACGCATAGTCATTTGCCAAGTTAATTGGGTTTCTAACGAGGCTGTTGTGTCACCTTGGTATCGCTCTCTAGCAATGCCGCGCATATTGATATCAGGGTATACAGGTGTTGGTAAGTAACGCTCACTGGTACTTAGCGTGTTGTATTGCCCTTTGAAACCAAGGTTCCACGATTCTTTAATTGGAAAATAGTGTATCCCTTTAAATGTGAACGTATCAAAATCGTAGTCACTACCAAAACTCTTTCTAAACATGCGATATTCACCACTGTAATCCCCACCAGCAGAGGGGTATAAGAAGCTATTCCGTGTGTCATGTTCAACCAATAACCCCAGCATTGAAAATGTAGAATCTAATGAAGGATAGAACTCTCGCTGATGACGATCATGCTGACGTTCGATGGAATTTAGTGATAACGTAGATTGAATAAAAGCTTGTGAGATCCCTAATAACAATGGCGTGTCAGCGACTCTAAATTGCAATTTCTGTAGTTCTCCATACCCTTTCATATTCAGCTCAAACTTACTGACGTGTTCACCGCTACCATAGAAATCCATATTCACGTCACCATAAAATGCACCACCAAGATAGCGGATACTGTCACGCTTCCATGAGTGCCGATGACCCACAAATCCAGCCCAAGTACCATTATCTGTCCCAAAAGCACCACCTACAGTGATGGCTGGCGTTAGCAATTGAGCACCACCATTTACCGATGTCATCGACAACTTTCTACGCTTTTCTTTCTGCGCCTCCGATTCATGCAAGAATACTCCCATCACACCACCGCCATACCCAACGGCAGGTTCGGTCACGAGTATTGGTACAGGCAAAAAACCATAAGCATTTTCAGCTAGGTATTCGCCCATATCAAACTGATGATCAACTGGATCGGTAAAACTAGTAGCAATGCTGTGACTTGAAGCGATTGAAACCGTCAAAACAATAATAGAGAGGGAAGCTCTCACGGTAAGATCCTCGTTACTGGCAACATTAGGGAAAACAACTCATGTGTAAACGTTGGCGTATAGTAACGAGGACGAAGATAAGATTTATCACTAAACAATAAGAGTGGAATAAAACTGAAATAGTGTATGACAATCAATCGCTTTATTTTTATTTTATCTAATCAGGCGGGCACTTACAGACCAGCCTGAACGAAAAACAGGTGCTCTGAGAGCACCTGTTTTTCATTAACTAAGCAATTTTACGAATAAAGTGCTTGTTCCGTCCTCAAACCTTTTATTAGGCTAAAACACATCAATAGCAGAACAAAAGTAAACGGCAGAGCCGTTGCCACCACGCCAGACTGCAATGCTTGAAGCGCCTCTTTACCGCCAATCCACAACATTACTGCTGCAATTGCCCCTTCAATACACGCCCAAAATATCCTCTGGGGTACTGGCGCATCAATCTTGCCGCCAGCAGTGATGCTATCGATAACCAACGAGCCAGAATCCGAAGACGTTATAAAGAAAATCAAAATAAGAACAATGGAGATCACGGACAAAATAGAGCCAAATGGTAAAGCATCGTATACGTGAAATAGCGTTAGTGAAATGTCGGTTAAACCATTCGCCCCCAACTCACCTACATGATTTGCCACTTGATCTATAGCGATCCCGCCAAATACTGACATCCATATTAACGTCACTGCAGTTGGAATAAAGATAACCGCTAACAAGAACTCTCGTACCGTGCGTCCTTTCGAGACTCGAGCAATGAACATCCCAACGAATGGAGACCAAGAAATCCACCACGCCCAATAGAATACCGTCCAACCATGCATCCAGACAGTGTCTTCACGGCCATGAGGACTACTGAGCGCAATGATATTTTCTACGTAACCAAGCGTTGTATTCCAGATTGACGGCAGAGCGACATCCAGACTCACAGCCGTGACAAAAATCAGCAATAAGAAGGCCACAACCATATTGATGTTACTAAGAACCTTTACTCCACCATCAATACCACGCACCACTGACATAACCGCGATTAAGGTAACAAATGCAATCACCGCCAGTTGCATACCAATGCCACCGTCTAGACCAAATACATAGTTGATGCCACTTGTCGCTTGTTGAGCACCTAAACCCAGTGATGTCGCTAGACCAAACAAAGTCGCCAACACCGCCATGATATCAATCACGTGGCCTAGCCAACCCCAAGCTCGGTCACCGAATACTGGATAGAATGCTGAGCGAATAGATAGAGGCAACCCCTTGTTGTAGGTGAAAAACGCGAGTGATAACGCCACAATAGCGTAAATACCCCAACCATGGATGCCCCAGTGAAACAGCGTTGCCCCCATAGCAAGTGATTTAGCTGCTTCCGTATTGGGCTCTACATTGAGTGGTGTTCCCCACCAGTCAGTAAAATAAGCCGTTGGCTCCGCCACTCCCCAAAATAGTAAGCCGATACCCATACCAGCCGCAAACAGCATCGCCAACCATGAAATGGTTGAATGGTCAGTTGTTGCATTTTTACCACCGATACGAATTTTCCCAAGAGGAGAAATCAATAACGCGACGGCAAAGAATAGGAGAAAATTGGTTGCCCACATGAAGAAGACATCAAAGTCATTAATGATGCCATTTTTAAGACCATTGAGAGCGTTGAGTGCGGTTGCTGGCTCGACGATAAGAAGGGAAATTAGGCTGAGAATAACAAGCGCTGCGCTTGTTCCGAATACGGGGTTGTGTATATCGAAACCCCACTTTTGAATGTTGTCCTGACCTACTTGATAGTCAGTGGTTTCGATACTGTACTTCTTTAATGCATTGTCCATAAATACTACTACTACTACTACGTGTCCAAATTGCTTTCCTCGAAAAGGAAAAAACTAGAAACCGCCCTCCATTTAATTAGAACTCTAACAATTAATTTCGGGCAAAATGCTATCACACGCACAAAAATGATTCAAATAGCTCAATTTTTCATAGTGAAAATTAGAAAACACTCAAAATCAGCCATAAAAAGCAATGAACTCTAATCATTAGAATACAAACTAATTGACATTAGACGTGCTTTATCCCACCAATCTGCATTAGTGAGAGCAGCGAATAACAGCATTAGCGTATGCCAGAAGTAACGAGGGCTATTTGGTCAGCTTTTCAGCAATAAGGTAGGTATGAAGCTCTGGGTGTTGGTCGAACTCCAAATGACGAATTGTGCAGCCAAGTTTAATGAAAAGCTCTAAAAAGCCATTAGTCCCAAGAGACGAGTAATACACTTCTGGCCCCATGAAATCATCAGTATGCTGCCCTGCTTCTTGTGTGCCTCCAAAAGAAAAAACAAACACACCGCCCGGATTTAGACTAGCAATAATCTTCGTTATAACAGTGACTTGCTGTTCTAGAGGAATATGCCAAATACTGTCCCATGCAGTGATAAAATCATAGTTACTTGGTAGATCAGCGATACAGATGTCTTGATGATAAAAGGGAACATCTGGATGACGTTCGCGAGCAAGCTGAATCATTTTACTCGAGATATCCATCCCCTCAGGTTGAAACCCTACTTGTTGCAACAGATTGATAAATCGTCCGGTACACCCACAACCGATATCGAGCGCCTTACCTCTAGACGAAATAAACTCAATCGCTCGTTTATGAGCTTCGATGCCATTGTCGAGATTAAACTCTTCACTCAACCACAGGTGAGTAATCTGATCGTAAGCTTTCCCTATTTGTTCTGGCGTCATCTTGTTCCCAACTTGTCTATTTCCCTGAGTACTATTGCTATCTCACTATAAAACATATTGATGTTTAACGCTTTCTTTAGAGTGACCGCCAACGAATTTTGCAGAAATACCTTTAAGCCCATCCTAGACTCTTAATGACAAAATCCGAGGGAGAGTGAACATGCAGCAATTCTTGCGCCTAACATCCATCACGCACAGTTTTAAGGTGGGATTATCTCGGCGACTGATTTGGCGAGTGCTGTTCATCGCCGTACTCAGTGCCGCGATTAACGCTGCTCAGTTCTATTTCTTTTACTCTCAAACGCTCGATGTGCTCGCTGAACAGCTCTCGTTTCAGTTGCTTCCCGAAGAGTTTGCAGCGGTAGCTAACTCCATGCCTTCAATGTACCAAGCCATGAGTAATTGGCTGATTTTATTACTGTTACTTCAATTAGCACTGGCAACGTGGGCTGGATGCTGGCTCAGCTACCGTCTTTATGGTCCGGTAGAGCGGATTCGACAAGCTCTGGTCGACATCTCCTTAGGTAGGCTAACGACAGAAGTGAAGACTCGGAGCGGTGATGAACTCAGCGACATTGCAGAAAATGTCAGTGACAGTGCCGCTCGCCTACAAGTGATCGTATTAAGCATGAAGCAAAGCCTTGATGGTCTAGATAGCAGCGCGATGACTCCAGAACAAACTGCTCACATCGAAATGGTTCGCAGTAATCTAGACTACTTTGAGACCATTGATGTTGGCCCATCCAATGAAGCCGAGCCGTCTAATGACTTTAACTCGGAACGCTAACTTGGCGTCATGGCAACCGTGGTTACTTACGTTATTGCTTACCTTATTACTCACCATGGGTAGTAGCCAAGCCGTGAACGCTCCCCAAGCAATCGTCGGTCAAGGAATTCAACTGGTTCAAGTTGGACAAGTCACACAAGCCAAGTCAAAGTTGAACCAGTTGCCACAGCCTTATTCAGGAGAAGCACTATTCTTGGCAGCGCGTATTGCAGAAGCAGAAAACAACTGGACAACAGCGATGACCCTGTATCGCGAATATTTAGCCAGTAACCCTTTTAGCGTGCACCAATTAGAAGCAAGGGCGGCATTTGCACTATTGCGAGCCTACCAAAATGATCCGTTACTTGGCGACTTCTTCACTCTAGTTAAGCTACGCGACCTAAATCATATTCAGCAACTTCAAAACACTAGCGCCAGGCTATATGCCACACATCCGCAAGCGCCGTTGGCGATTCGCGGACAGCTTCTGACCGCATACAGTTTGTTAGAACTAGCTCAACAACCCCAAACAGCATTGCAACTTTACCTTTCCATTGCAGAAGATACTCAGAATGCCGATGCAGATTGGTACATTCAGGCATTGTTTGGGGCGGCTTTCGCAGCCATTCGCGCCAACCGTTTACCGCTAGCCCAACGAGCTATCAATGACATACAGGGTAAATTGAACTCTAGTTGGGGCAGCCGCAACAGCCTGTTAGCGAGAAGTTGGCAACAGCGCATCAACGCCATGACCTTCATGTTGCCTCTCGCACAACAAACGACAGTATCAACAACGCCATTTTTATGGGGAGTCGGCGCAAGGTTGCTGTTAGATAACCCTGTAGGTAGTGGTAACAACTTCGCGCCAATCTGGCACACGCTTACCAATAATGATTTACGGGTAAACAGCGTCAGTTTGTGGATCACTCAGGACAGCGATTGGAACTGGCTGCGCACAGATTTACTTCGCGGCGCTCATTTGCATGGTTATATTCCTATGATTAATTACTGGTTTTTTGGTGACAAAATCAGCCCTGACTACGTCACTGCCAATCGTCAACGTTATCTTGAACAGATCAAAAACCAGCTGATTCCGTTGTTGCGAGACCTTCCTCAAGCCTATCTAATTTTGGAGCCTGAGTTTAACAAACAGGGTATTGAATCTTGGGACGAGTGGGATCCATTAATGCTGGAGGTGATCCAACTAATACGAAAAGGGGCACCGCAAGTTAAAGTAGGATTGGGGCTGGGTGATTGGGATAAACCCGGTGGCAAACCGAGTTACGCCAGCGCTGAGCAAGCCATTGAAGCCAGTGATTTTGTGGCAAGTATGCTAATGCTCTCTAGTTATACTGAGCGGGCTCACGCCGCGCCAGATTGGTCCGCTTGGGTTCGAGCTTTACGACTAGGCGATAGGTTAAAAAAACGCTTCAACAAACCGTGGATGCTGGCGTATTTATCAATCGCATCTCAACCAGCATGGGAGCAGCAGCAAGCGGTGGAGATTGACAAGCTGGCATTTTATCTGCCGATGCTTCGTAGTCTTGGTCTGTTTGCCCTTAATTGGTTCTCTCTTACTGATGAACCCGAGCAGCAAGGTTGGTTTGCCGAAGCAGAACAAAGCTTTGGACTTCTTAAAGCCAGCTACCAACCCAAGCCCGCATTGGCTGACTATCAACAACTCATCAACGCGCATCGTAATGAAAAAACGCCTCAAGTTAAGCAGTTTCACGCCAAACTAATGGCAAATCGTCAGCTCGAAATCAAAGCTCAGTTAGCACACTGGACTCGCTGGGAAGTCGTTATTCAACAAGACACCAACACATGGCTTGAAAAAGGCGTTGGTGATGCCTTTACTATTCATTGGAATGGACAAATGCTGCCAACTTGGGCTGAAAATGGCGAGGTGTCTGTAACGCTGGTCCTCAATGGTACTATTCACAACTCACTGGTAACGAACTGGAACGTCCCTCTTAATTTCCACCAGCAAGCCTTCAATGAACAGGTTTCACTCAACAGATGGCAAACTTGGAAGCAAGCACCGGAACAGAGCATTGCACTTGAGCAGCTAAGTTCGGGTATTCCTGCAGCCATTGAGCTTGTTCTAAAGCGGCTTACTTCCCCTCAACTCGAGGCGCTGCATATCGGGCTCATAGACCAAATTGGCTTCCAACAAACCGTCTCCGCCTCTTCTTACGCCTATCAAATCGGTGATAGCATCGCCATTTATGTCCCATTGCAACAACTCAATCGACAATGGGTCAAATACGTCGACGGTAAACCAATATGGCGAGATAAACCCAGCGGCGTCATTTCTGTCGTATTACAAAATAGTAGCGCTGAGAATGTCGCGTTTGAAGTGAGTAGAATGAATCACTTTAAACCGTAATTTTAGACATACTGCTAATAAAAAAGGCCACTTATGCCACTAAACATAAATGACCTCATTTAGAATACCGTGAGACTTATTTGCCTAACACACAAGCGTCAATCAGTGACTTAATATCTAGCACGTGCTTTCTCAACATAGACTTAGCTTCTTCAATCTCACCATCGCTAAGCATTTGGTAAATACGACGATGATCATCGAGGATCTCAGCATAAGCATCTTCCGTACTGGTTAGGTGACTACGAATGGCCCCAATGTGGAACTGAACTAACTGGTAGCTCTTCTGCAGTAACGAGTTGTTGCAGTGTTTGAAAAAGGATTCATGGAACTCACCGTCTAACAATAAGAACGCTTTGAAGTCTTTGTTCTTAAATTTGTGTTCCATTTTAACGATGCTAATTTCTAGGCTTTCCAAAAATGCTTGAGAGTCATTTCGCATTGATTCTTCAATTGCGATTGGCTCTAAATAGCTTCGAAAATTACATAGTTCAACAATAGACTTTTCATCTGGTTGAAAAACAAAGCTACCTTTCTGAGGAATGATATCGATCAACCCTTCTTGCTTAAGAATAAACAGTGCTTCTCTTACGGGCGTTTTACTGACTCCAAACGTTTCTGACAGTGACGCTTCTGAGAGTGGTTGACCTAGCTTCAATTCACCACTCACAATTGAATAGCGTAAATTCTCAGCAACATTTTCTGTTAAACTTTTAGGGCGAGTGATGACTTTCAATCTCGTTACCTCATGATTAATTCTACTGACGTTAGTCTACCCCAATATCTTATTGTTGACAGCAACTAATAAGTGGCGAGACCGGCTTACTCATGCATGTTAATAACACATATTATATTTATTTAATTTAGCTATATCACTCGTTGTTTCAGTGCGTTAAATCGCATTTGGTTAAAGACCTCGAAATTTAAACTAGAAACATTGCCGTCATCGCTAGGTACATACTACCGGAGTATAGAAACGCTTTTTTCTTCGATTCCGGGCTTTCGAATTGAGCACCCAAAATGAAACCCATAAAGTACAGCGCGGCACTAGCAGTGACAAAACCGAGTGTGTATAACATAACGGCTGCGTTTGTTGGCATTTCGAATAAATGCACGTAGCCATGAAAACAAGCAAAAGAGGCTAGCATATAGACTAACCATCGACTCAATTGTCGACCCGAAACACCAAACGTCAACACCACTCCTACTAAGACCACCGATAAGGCGATCAAACTCTCAAACATCGGGATATAAAAACCCGTCACTGCTATTCCGGCACCGAAAACCAAACTTAACGCAAGCACGCTAAGTGAGACCCATTTCATTGATTTGTCACGGCCAAAGTACAAGCTGCAAACTAAACCAATACCCATCATAGCTGCAACATGGTCAACACCGGAAAGTGGGTGCAGCATACCCGATAGAAATCCTACTTCAGAGTGACCGGGATGGGCACTTGCCAAAGAAGGAAAGAGTAAAGCCAATAGCATCCACGCGTTTTTCATAAACCTAGCCTTTTTGTTTATTAGAGAGTTCAAATGACGGCAACGTCTTATTGCAACCAAATTACGACAACTAACATATCAGATACCAATGGTTATTTTTTATAAATATTTTCTTTTAATGGCATCGATCACATTTAGAGAAAAACATCATTAAACTTAGTATGACAAACTAGATAACTATCAATTTTGAACTTAAAGTATCTGACATATCACATCAAAGAAAAATCACTACCATTTTATAAACGTGGCAGATAATGACGACTCGGAGTACGAAAATGCATATTCATTTGGATCTTGTCGGTGGAATTGCTGGTGACATGTTTACAGCATCCATGCTTGATGCATTACCAGACTTGGAGTTACCGCTGCTAGCTGCTCTTGATGCGGTGAAAGAGACCGCACAAGTTAATTATTGGACTGAGAGTGCGTTAGATAAGGGCTTAACCGGTAAACGCTTCTATGTTGAAAGTCAGCATGGTGCAACGGGTGACCATCACCATCACCATCACCATCACCATCACCATCACGAGCATAGAAGTTGGAAACATATACGACAGCTAATTTCTGAGTTGCCGTTAGATGAACCGATTAAAAAAAACGCGCTTGGTATCTTTGGACTTCTCGCGGAAGCAGAGGCGAAAATCCACGGTAAAAGTGTCGAGGATGTCCACTTTCATGAGGTAGGCGCGTGGGATTGTATTATCGATATCCTATCTGCTAGCTGGCTGATAGAACACTCCAAAGCCACATCATGGTCGTGCTCAGATATTCCATGGGGCGGAGGCACTGTAAAATGTGCTCACGGCGATATCCCAGTTCCTGCTCCGGCGACCTTATCGTTGCTAAATGGCTTTCAGATGATAGATGACGGTATCAAAGGAGAGCGCGTGACCCCAACTGGCGCTGCTATCCTTGCATGGCTCAATCCTTCACATAACGTAGCTAAGGGGCAAGTCTTTGACATAGGTTACGGTTTTGGCAAACGCAA
The DNA here is from genome assembly GCF_022432925.1 of Vibrio sp. CyArs1. Lineage (NCBI taxonomy): Bacteria > Pseudomonadati > Pseudomonadota > Gammaproteobacteria > Vibrionales > Vibrionaceae > Vibrio > Vibrio sp. CyArs1. The sequence continues at coordinate 1,301,676 of NZ_JAKRBO010000001.1, forward strand.
ACTAGATGGAAGAGCAAACCTTCTGCGAACCACCTTGCTGAAAACAAAGGAAGGCTGTCACAACAACCATGAAGAAATCTGTGTCATTCAATTTGATATTGATGATATGACTGGAGAGTTACTCGCGATCGCTAGGGAGAAAATTCGCGCTCAACACGGCGTACTTGAAGTGACCGAGACCGTGGCGCATGGTAAGAAAAATCGCCATATTAATACCATAACGGTACTCACTCAGTTAACGGTTCAAAACCCTATGATTGAGTTTATATTCAATCATACCTCAACTCTTGGTGTACGTTATTGGACCTGCCAACGAAAGATATTACCTCGCCACCATCATCAAGTCACAATCGATGGTAGTCAATATGACGTAAAAACGGCAGAGCGACCTGATGGTACCTTGACCAGCAAAATAGAATCGAGTCAATTAGAGCAGCCCCGCATGACCCTGAGCCGTCAGATTGAAATCAAATCACTTACAGAGAAGCTAGCGACCCATGAATTCAATAAACAACAAGATTGAGAGATTAGAAAATCAGCTCCAACAACTTGGTAAGGTCACTGTTGCGGTAAGTGGCGGTGTAGACAGCATGACACTCGCCTTTGTTGCTCACCGAGTGTTGGGTGCCAACGCAAAAATGGTTCACTCCATCTCTCCCGCTGTCCCGCCACAAGACACCCAGCGGATTGAGGACTTTGCTACTAGGTACGGATGGAATATGATGTTTGTGGAAAGCGGCGAGATAGATACTCCAAACTACCAATCCAACCCTGTCAATCGCTGCTACTACTGTAAATCATGCCTCTACACGACACTCGGAAGCTTATCATTTGGACAAGTGGTATCAGGCACAAACTTAGACGATTTAGATGATTACCGACCTGGCTTAATCGCTGCAAAGGAACACCGAGTGGTGCATCCTTTTGTCGATGCTTCAATCAATAAGCAAGATATCCGTGATATTGCTAATCAATTAGGACTACCTAAGCTGTCTAAGTTGCCCGCTTCTCCTTGCTTAGCCAGCAGGATAGAAACCGGTATTTACATCAATGAAAGTAACTTAAATTTAGTCAATTCGGTCGAACAATACTTACGAACCAAAGTAGAAAGTAATACGCTTCGTTGTCGTGTTCAAAAGCAGCGTTTAAGCATAGAGCTTGATACTCAAACCATAACAGCCCTAAGTGAATCTGAGATTAAAGTACTAACACAGCAAATAACGGTCATAGCCAGAAAGTTTGAGGCTTCCGTTCCCATTCAGTTTATGCCCTACCAGCGAGGCAGTGCGTTTATTGGAGAGAAAGAATGTCAGGCATAATAATCGATTTTGAACGCAAGCAACGCTGTGGTGTTGAAGAAGCTATCTTATGCTCTAGTAAGAGCCCGCTTCAAATAGAACAGATTATTCAAATGGCTCTAGAACGAGATGCGCGAATGTTGTTCACTCGCTTATCACTAGAAAAGTGGCAATCTTTAAGTCCCACCTTTCATCCGAAGCTATCTTATTGCTCTGTTTCTGAAACCGCTATTTTGGGAACAATACCAGACCTTACACAACAAGAAAGCCCTATTGCTATCGTGTCAGGAGGGTCTTCGGATACTAACATCTGTCATGAAATCTTACGGACGTTAAACTATCATGGCGTGAGTGCTTCACTGTATGAAGATGTTGGAGTTTCTGCGTTGTGGCGCTTAACAAACGCACTGGAAGACATTAACAAGGCCAAGATCATAATAGCAGTCGCGGGTATGGAAGCGGCACTGCCAACGGTTTTAGCAGGTCTAACACCTAGACCTATTATTGCGGTGCCTACTTCTGTTGGCTACGGCGTGTCAAATGGTGGTGAGCTCGCCCTACACTCTTGCTTAGGAAGCTGTGCTGCAGGCGTCATGACCATGAATATTGATAATGGATTTGGTGCTGCCTGCGCAGCGATCAAGCTACTAAACAGTTTCCAGCATAATTGATCACAAAAGAAAAAGGGCTCAGATGAGCCCTTTGTAACGATTGCTATTCAATCCAAGGCAATAAACTGCCTGATTCATCAAACTCAAACGCTATCGATTCCGAAATACAATCTACGCCCTCTAGCGACTCGACGACATCTTTCAGCCCTTCTGATACATAAATATTGTCGAGTTCAAGCGTGTTTTTTATCCACACGATTTTCGCATTCTGAATATCATGAATCGGTCCTGTTTTCAGCGCAAATACAATCGCTTCTCGGTCATTCCCCATAACCATGGGGATCTTTGCAGTCGCTAACGTACCCGCCGTCGCTGCGTTAGTGTACATCGCGGAAAAGTCTAGGTTTTGCACCAATTGACGAGTAGTAATGTCAGCCATGCCAATCCCAACGCCATTACCGTGAGTTGCTTCTGTAAGAGAAAGTACTACAGTGCTTGAAATATTAGGCCCAGTAAAGCCACTGACACCGGATCCCGGACGTCCTGTCACGTTCGGGTCCATCCCTTCACCGCTGATGTTCTTGCCGATTTCCTGAATAATCAGTACATCGATATCCGGTATCTTAATCGTCGCAATATTCTGTTTGGCTTTTTCCAAGTACTTCGGTTCGAGCGATAAGATATCGGCCTGTTCTACCACCTCAATATCCATTAACTCATCATAAGCATTTTCTACTAAGCCAATAGCGAAAGGCACGTTGATTTGTTCCAGCAAACGACCTCCTGCTTCAGGAATTACTCGATGAAAATTGTGGAATCCATACCGGTGAAGTGATGAAGCACCAACGTGATTCCCTAACCCAATACACAGCATTTTCAGTAAACCGCTTTCGACCTGACCTTTGAAATCAGCATGAGGTTTAATTTTATTACAGAGAATAATGCCGTCCGCTTCCATCGCCACTTTATCTAAGTAGAGCGAGACTCCATCAGACATTTGAGCAACTTCAATAACCTCCATGGAGGAAACGATAGGTACCTCCATGGAACTTTCTGTAATGCCGTAAGTTGCCAGTATCTTGGTTTGCCCTTCAGCATTCGCCGAACCATGACTACCCATAGAAGGAACAATAAAAGGGATAGCACCATGGCGCTTTAAAAACTGTATCGTTTGTTGGAGCACTGGTATTAGTCCAGAGATCCCACGACTACCAACCGTAATGGCCAAGCGTTGTCCCTGCAAACGTTCTGGATTAGGATAACGTGCTAATTCTTGGTTTATACGCTGAGGAATATCTTCCAGCTTGTTTCGGCTAAAGTGCTGACGCACCTTCACCATTTTAGGCAGCTCGCACTCAAAGCCACCATCTAACGTAAACTTTATTTCTCTATCAAACATGACTTACTTCTCACCAAGAATGAAAACGAAAAGAGAGGGCATTGCCCTCCCAAACAGTGGATGTAGAATTTGTGACTACTTAGCTTTTAGATGTCACTTCTTGAATAGTTGCCATCCATGCGTCATAGACGTCAGCACCTAGTTTTTCTTTGTACTCTTGACGTACTGGCTCAGTCGCATCAATAAATAGTTGAAGTTGTTCTTCACTCAGTGCGTTCACTTGTGTACCCTGCTTCTTAAACTCTTCAATCTGTTGACCTTCTTCCGCAGACACTAATTCCTGTTGATAAATTTCTGCGTCACGCATAGAGCCCTTGATTAATTCTTGGTCTTCTGCAGATAGGCCGTGCCAAAACTCTAGATTCATTACAGGGATATAGAAGGTAACTACGTGACTTGTCAGGCTTACATAATCCTGTACTTCATAGAAACGCTGCGCGTAGATATGCGCGATTGGGTTCTCTTGACCATCAATCACTCCTTGTTGAAGTCCAGAGTATACCTCACCAAAGTTCATTGGTGTCGCTGAAGCGTTTAGCGAGTTAAATGTCTTAACATGCGCAGGAACCTTCATTGTTCTAATTTTCAGACCTTTTAGATCTTCAGGTGTTTCTACTGGACGGCTGTTATTTGTAACGTGACGAACACCATTCTCTAACCAGCCGATACCTTGAAGGTTCATGTTGTTAAGTTTTGTTAGTAACTGGTCGCCAGCTGGGCTATGCACCGTATCTAGTGCCGCCTGCTTGCTTGGGTAGATAAATGGAAGTTCTACTACGTCAAAGGATGGATCCCAAGATGAATAAAAAGAAGAAGGAGATACCGCCATTTGAAGCATGCCAGATTGAACACCTTCAATCATCTCACGGTCAGGGCCCATTTGAGAGTTGGCAAAAATTTGGACTTCGAACTTACCCTCTGATTTAGTCTCAACGTCTTCTTTGAATTTTTCTAGAGCTCTATGTAAGTGATAGTTTTCATTAGCACCATGTCCAATTCGGATTGTCGTTGCTGACATTACAGAAGTTGATAGTGCGAGCATAGATACCGCGGTAGCCATAATTAGTTTTTTCATTGTGCCCTCGTTTCTCGTTTGCAGGGTGACTCTGGTTCATCGTTAAAGGCCGCTACATAGCGTGCAGCAACAATATAAGTATTCTTCACTCCATCTAACATCTGACATATCAGATGCTAGATGTTAATTATTACCGACTAATCTAATTATTGCTGTGAGAATGGTCACGAATATATAACGCTTTTTATTAATACTAGAAATAAAAAAAGCCTTAGTATGAACTAAGGCTCTTATTTACTACTCTAAAGTATTAGTACTATCCAATTAATTCTGTAAGGAATAGTGACAGCTCTGGTATAAATGTAACTGCCAATAATAATACTAACATCGATAATAAGAATGGAATTAATGCTCTTGATATTTTCTCTATACTTACATTAGAAACTTGGCTTGCAACAAATATATTAACTCCCAACGGAGGGGTACAGAAACCAATTGCCAAGTTAACCGTTAATATTACACCAAATACAATAGGATCAACGCCTATCTGTTTGACTACAGGTAATAGAATCGGGGTAAGTATGATAATCGCCGAAATGGTCTCCATAAACATACCAATTATCAACAACATACCATTAATTAATAGCAATAAGACTACTGGATTATCAGACAGTCCTACCAGAGTACTAGCAACCACAGATGGTATTTGTTCAAACGTAACCAAGCGACCAAATGCTGCTGCAAATACCACAAGAACTAGAATTGTTGCTGATGTTAGAGTCGAACGAGCGAATATTTTTGGCAAGTCGGAGAATGAGATTTCTTTATATATAAATAGACCACAAATCACTGCATAAACAACCGCAACCGCCCCTGCTTCAGTTGGTGTAAATACACCACCATAAATACCACCAAGAATAATACCTGGAACAATTAAAGCCCAAATTGATTCTTTAAACTGTGCACCAACTCCAGCCCATGAAAATGGCGTAGGTTCCACATCCATAATAGGCTGATTGCGAACAACTACTCGGCTCATTGCCATAAAGGTAAGTCCGAATAAAACGCCTGGAATAATACCAGCTAAGAATAACTTACCAATAGAGACTTCTGCAGATACACCATAAATAATAAATGGAATACTTGGCGGAATCATAACCCCAATCATGCCAGCAGATGCCGTTAATGCTGATGAGAAATCCTTTTTATAACCTTGCTGAGTCATTGAAGGAATAATATTAGAGCCGATTGCTGCCACCGTTGCTGGCGCTGAACCAGAAATAGCCGCGAAAAACATGGAAGCTATCACGTTTACGTAACAAAGAGAAGCTCGAATATGCCCAACAAGAGAATATGCAAAACCGATAATACGTGCAGACAGACCACCTTTTTGCATCAAATCACCAGCCAAAACAAACAGCGGTACAGCAATAAGTGGGAACGAATCAGCCCCTGTCACAATTGAGCGAGCCATCAAACTTAATGGCGGCGTGCCGTCAACAAAGCTCATCACGAACAGAGAGCTCATTCCTAAACTCATTGCAATGGGCATACCTAGGATTAATAAGAGGCCCAAAGCGCAAAATAGTATAATTCCAGACATTTTATACCTCTACTGGCGATGATGTTTGTGTTGGTTTTACAACGTAAAACTGAATAATTCTAAATACGGATAGCAGCGAACCTACCGGAGCGGATGCATACATAATGGCAATTGGAAGGTTAAGTACCACTGACTTTTGCGATAGAACATAGGGAAGAGTAATAAGTTTGTAAGACTGGTATGCCATTGTTAATAAGAAGGCAACAATGGCAATATCAATCAAAATTTCTAGTACTCGTTTTGCCTTCGCCGGAAGTAGGTCTTGGAAAAACGTAACTTTTACATGCTTTCTTTCTTTAAAAGCATAGGCGATACCAATCCAAATAAACCAAATAAACGTCCATAAGGTGAGCTCTTCAGACCAAGACAATGCATTTTGAAATACATACCGCATCACTACTTGGACTGTAATCAATATTACAATTCCCGCGAGAAGTAACCCGCCAAGGGCCGCTTCTAAATTGTCATTTAACCATTTCATCATACTAGTCTCATCGTTATCTGATTACTGATATGTCAGATATCATAGACCTCAAACAACGCCAAAAACAGTCAAAAGCATCAATTAAACCGTCAAATATCGAGTTTCTTGTGATTGATCACAGTTTGAAAACATCAGAATTCCGATCTTAAAATTCAACTGATATGTTAGATCTCAGATATCAAATATTACAACAAAGAGGTGATGTGACATGACTGCTGAGACCAAATTCAAAGTCTATGTATCCGACTATGACTATCCAGATCTGGAGATTGAGCGCAGTGTTTTGGAACCAATTGGCGCAGAAGTTATCGGCCTAAAATGTAAAACCGGTATTGGACTTGGTGAGTTAGCTAAAGACGCTGACGCTATTTTGCAGCAATATGCCAAAATCCCTCGCACCACTATTGAGCAGCTAGACAACTGTAAGATCATTTGCCGTTACGGTATTGGCGTGGATATTTTGGATGTAGAAGCGTGTTATGACCACGGCATCAAAGTATCTAACGTCCCAGACTACTGTATTGATGAAGTCGCTGATCACTCAATTTCACTAGGCTTGACACTGTTTAGACGCATTCCTGCCTACAACAAGTTCACCCATGAGGGCCAATGGCACTGGGATATCGACGGCTTAGTTCCTAAACGTTTTCGCTCTTCTACATGGGGTTTGATTGGCTTTGGTCGCATTGCCCAAAACATCGCCAAAAAGATGACTGCATTGGGTTTCAAAGTTATCTCTTTTGATCCTTATGTATCAGGTTCTTATATGAACACCTTTGGCGTAGAGAAAGTCGATCTTGATACTCTGATCAGTACGTCTGACGTCGTTAATGTGATGTGTCCACATACACCAGAAACCGACCGCTTAATCAATGAAGATCGTCTACGTCAAATGAAGTCGAATGCCGTACTTGTTAATGGTGCTCGCGGGAAAGTTGTTGATAACAAAGCACTTTACAAAGCACTTGTTGAAGGTTGGATAGCGTCTGCCGGTCTTGATGATCCAGAAGAAGAGCCTGCGAAACTCGATAATTGGAACCCTAATGACAACCCAATTTTTGGTTTAGACAACTGTATTGTGACACCACATGTTGCTTATGTTTCACAAGAAGCTTTCCAAGAATGTCGTCGCATTGCCGCAGAAAACGCAAAAGCCGTTTTATTAGGTGGTGAGCCTCTAGATCCAGTAGCGTGTGTCAAAACTCCAATTTCGGAACAGTAATCATGAGACAGACAACTATTGCCGCCATTGAAGAGCATCAGGTTTTCGCTATCGTTCGTGGCCTTGAACCGGACAATGTTCGCCCAACGATGGAAGCACTATACAGCGGCGGAATTCGTTTAGTCGAAGTGACATTTGACCGAAAAAACGGTGACGAAAATACGTTGGCAGCACTCGATATTCTCGCCAGCGAGTTTCAAGACAAACTGATCTTCGGGGCAGGCACCGTCACTACGGTGGAGCAAGTCAAAGCTGTCAAAGCCCTGGGTGGACAATTTATCGTTTCCCCAGACTTTAATGCAGACGTCGTTAAGGCAACCCGCGAATGCGATATGGTTTCATTGCCCGGCATTATGACACCAACCGAAGCCGTACAAGCCAATGAAGCTGGTGCTGACTTTATCAAGCTGTTTCCAGGAGGTTTGTTAGGACCTGAATATCTAGCTGCATTAAGTGCCCCTCTGTCGGATCTTAAATTTATTGCTGTTGGTGGTGTTGATGCAGACAACATCTCTGACTTCGCTAAAGCTGGCGCAGTTGGGTTTGGTATTGGCTCTAACTTGGTCAACAACACTCTCGTTGCAAACAACGAATTTGAAAAAATCTACCAAAATGCTTGTCGTTTTAAGCAAGCGATTGAATCTATTAGGAAGTAAAAATGGAATACGCAAAAAAAATCATTAACCCTCGTCCAGAAGTAAACGAAGAGCTCATCGCAAAGTGTGCAGAAATGACTGATGTTTTGAGCGTAAGTGCGGTCTTTAGTGATGCGTTTAAACGCGATGGTGTTATGGATCACGAGATCAAATTCCGTTCATCAAACAAGCCATTTATTGGTACTGCACTTACTGTAAAACTTAAGCCAGGCGACATCGTTGATTGTCTTCCAATCTTCGACATTGCTAAACCGGGCGATGTGGTTGTTATAGACGCAAACGGCACACCAAATACCTCAATCTGGGGTGGCTTAATGTCTGGCCTAGCTCGTGCTGCAGGTGTTGTCGGTGCAGTTGTTGACGGTTCTGTTCGTGATACTGATGAGTCAAAAGTGCTAGGTTTCCCAATCGCATCTCGATCTGTATCACCTCGCGCAGCGCACTCAGCAGAGACTGGCCGCACTGAACCAATCGAAATCAACGTACCAGTTGTTGCTGGTGGCCAAATTGTTAAACCTGGTGACCTAGTGGTTGCAGATGAGCTAGGTGTAACCGTAGTTCCTTACGAATTTGTAGAAGAAGTTTATCCAGCAGCTAAACAGCTTTCTGAAAATGAAAAGAAAGTACGTGAAGAGATTCTTAACGGTGCAACAGTAGAGCAGCTTCTAGCTAAGTTTGGCCGCATCTAAACATGACAGAGGCCCATTGAAAAATGGGTCTCTTCAGAGGGATATTCCATTGATCATTACAATAGATACTGGCACTACCAATACTCGCGTAGCGCTATTTGATGGTAAACAACGCGTTGATCTGGTTAAGGCGAATATCGGTGTTCGTAATACCAGTATCGACGGCAATAATCAGCAATTGATTAGTATTATTGCCAATGCTATTAGTCAGCTGAAAAAGACTCACTCTCTGCAAGATTCGGATATTGAAGCCATACTAGCTGCTGGGATGATTACCTCTAACTTAGGTTTATACGAGGTTCCACATCTTGTCGCTCCAGTTTCTCTCGAGAGCTTTGCCAACAACATCAAATCGGTCGTGATTCCAGAAGTTTCAGCTTTGCCAATCCACTTTATACCAGGCGTGAAAAACCTCGACACTGAAAACCTTCAGTCTGTTGTTGGTTTGGATATCATGCGAGGTGAAGAAGTTGAAGCACTAGCGATTGTTGATTTGTTTAACATTGAACAGGACGCCATAATTGCTCTCCCTGGTTCACACTCAAAGTTTGTTGCGGTTGACTCTAAGCAGACAATTAGAGGGTGCTGCACCACGCTTGCTGGTGAATTAAATGCCATCGTGACGCACCACACCATTCTTACCAACTCATTGGAAGACCGTTTTTCTGATACGTTGTGCAACGAGTCTCTATTAGAAGGTTATCAATCGGCTGACCGTTATGGTCTTGGTCACGCTCTGTTTATGATTCGACTTCAGGAACAATTCGGTGGCAAACAGCATGATCAGCTCGCCAGCTTCCTAATCGGTGTGATACTGCATTCTGACATAAAGGCTCTAAGCTCCGCTCCACAACTGCACTTTAACTCAGAAACTCCAGTGTACATCGGTGGCTCAGGATTGCTCTGCGAAGCGACCGCTACGCTACTTAATTACCAATTCCCTGATAACTCTGTGACTCGCTGTGAAGGTGTTCATGATTTGTCAGCTATTGGCTCTATTTATGTCGCCCAGAAGGCGAACCTTATTTAGTCACTCACCCCAAGTGACCTTTCTGGAGCTTTCGACCCCAATCGAAAGCTCCTTTATTGTTTTTGGAGACTCACAACATGAAAGCTCTAACCTATCAGCCTTCCATCGATAAGTTTCAGATTCAGGATTTGTCTATTCCTACTCCTAATACTAACCAAGTCTTGGTAAAAGTTCTTGCTTGCAGCTTAAATCCCGTCGATACCAAAATTGTAAACTGGCACACATTGGTGAATGACATGAAGGACGATTTTGTTGTAGGCCTTGATGTGGTTGGTGAAATCGTCACTATCGGCGACCAAGTCGACAACTGGAAAGCTGGAGACAAAGTGCTATTTCACGGCAATATGTTTAGCCAGCATGGTGGCTTAGCCGAGTTTTGCTTACAAGACAATCGTACATTAACACGACTACCGAATGTTCCTATTGCAATGGCTGCCTCCACACCTTGCGCAGGTTGGACCGCGTGGCGCGCGTTGTTCGACAAACTGAAAATAAAAAACCGTAACTCAATATTCATTGCTGGCGGTTCTGGTGGCGTGGGTAGCTTTGCTATTCAAATTGCCAAGCATTTTGGGCTTGAGACAATCATCACGACCTGCTCTGGTCGCAATATTGATTACGTTAGAAGCCTCGGCGCTACTCATATCATCGATTACCAAGCACAAGATGTGGTTAAAGAAATCATGGCAATAACTCATGGTTCTGGCGTTAATATCGCCCTTGATTGTGTGGGTGGCGAATCTGAGTTTTATTGTGCGGAGGCACTGGAATTTGACGGCGAGATGGTAGAGCTTGTCGGAACAGCAGACCTAAACCAATATCGACAAGCCAAAGCAAGAGGTATAGGAGTTCATCAACTGAGTCTGGGCGCTGGCTACAATAATGGCATCAAAGGTCGGAACTCAATTTTAAAGGCGGGAGAGTCATTCAACCTATTGCTCAATCAAAACGCGATTAAACCTCCTCACATTCAAACCATCGATCTTGAACAAGCAGCTCAAGCGCTAATGGAAATGAGAATGCAGAGGACGGTTGGCAAAATTGTTGTCATGTTCCCAGAGGCTGAATAAGGAGAAAAGCTATGGTGCGTTCTGTCAGGGGAGAATGGTATCTACTTATCGCTACTCTTTTTGCTGCCGTTGGCTGGGTCGCGTCAAAATATGTTTTACAAGAGATGGCTAGCAGCGCCTTTATCGGGGGGCGTTTTCTTATTGCTAGCGGGCTATTGCTTCCTTTTTGTTGGAAGGAACTAAGACATATCTCGATGACATTGACTCTGAAGCTGAGCGCCATCGGTATCTTGCTAGCATTATCGATTCACGTTTGGGTCTACGCTGTCAGCATCACCAAAAGTCTCTCCGAGGGAGCATTTATCATGAGCTTGGCGATGATTATTGCTCCGCTCACTCGCTGGGTATTGTTCCGGCAACGTCCCAACAGAGCATTCTGGCTTTCCTTGCCTATCGCTATAGTAGGCATGGTCTTTCTCACCCTGACAAATGGTTGGAGGATTGATATCAGTCAGGGGTACTTTTTGCTTTCCTCCTGCCTTTTGTCCGTTCATTTTGTCTTAAACAAACGCGCCAGTAGCGCCGCATCCCCATTATCTTCTATTTGTTTGCAAATGTGGGTGGTAGGAATGAGTGGTTTGCTACTTTATCTCATTCATGGTGCGCCTTCCCTGCTTTACTCTGGCAATACTTGGGTTTGGTTCGCAATCGCGACTTTTGTCGCAACTGCATTGAGATACTTAAGTCAGACTGTAGGTCAGCACTCAGCCAATATTGAAGTCGCAGCACTAATTATGATCTTGGAGCCTATATGGACACTGATTATGAGCGTAACCTTACTCGGTGAATCACTAAGTGGCTACAAATCACTCGGTAGTGGATTAGTCGTATTGTCCTTGTATCTTTATATTCGTCTTTCTAGGCGGAGGTAGTGTGCGTTTCAGGAAGCAAGTTAAAAGCATTCAAAACCGTTTCTTTTGAATGCTTTTAGTTTTATCGATTAATGAACACGAAGTCTGTCGGTACTGGGCAAAGTATTATTTGAGGGTTTTGCTGTAACTTTCCATTTTGTTTGTCGATCTTAAACCGAGCAATCGTGTCAGAGTTTTGGTTACCCACAACCACATAATTTCCATTAGGTTCTATTGATAAGCCCCTTGGAATACAACCTTCTGTCGAAACCCAGTCGATTGCCGTCACCTTGCCAGATTCTCCGCACACAGCATATACCACGATACTGTTCATTCCGCGGTTAGTGGCATAGATATAACTCCCATCGTCATTAATACAAATTGCTCCTCCAGTATTACCTCCTACGGGAACTTTGCCTGGATTGGTTGGGTCAAATATCGGTCGTTGAAAGTCTGTGTCTGCTGGTAGCAAAGACGTTGATTGTTTCCAAACCATACTCCCAGTCGCTTCATTAACAATGAAGACATCTAACGTTGACGACAGCTCATTGAGTACAAAAGCAAACTGACCATTGGGATGATTGACCATATGGCGAGGTCCACTACCAGAAGCCACTTGTGTTGAAGCTTGAGCGATGGGAGACAGCACCCTATCTTCTTGCTGTATTGACCATGTGTAAATTTTATCACTCCCTAAATCGACGCCAAATAAGAACTTTCCTGAAGGATGGGCCGTCATCATATGTGGATGTGATGCTGATTGACGATTAGGGTCGGCACCTATTTTGTCCAACGTAATAACGACTTCATCAACCATTAAACCGATTGAACCGTCTTGCTCAATTTGATGAGCAATAAAGTTTCCGGTTCCATAATTGGCACTTACTAAATAGCGGCCACAAGGCGTAACCTCGCAATGACAAGGCCAATTACCATTGGTCGATTGCGTGTTCAAAAAGGTTAATAAACCGGTGTGAGCGTCTATTCGATATGCACTAACTCGACCTTCCATCTTCCTATCATCCACGCCCAACTCATTGACACAATATAGGATGGACTGATCGCTATTACATGTTAGATAAGAAGGATTGGCCGATTCCATGACTTGAACAAGTTCATGGTTACCGCTGTCGTCAATCTCATACACTGATATGCCCTTGGCTGTACTAACCGTGTCTGAGCCGGGTGCAGAATGAGGGTAAGTATAGCTAGCTACATACATATACTTCTTGTGTGTCGACGGACTTTTATGAGCATCAATCATTCAATATTCCTTTTACAACATCACCTAAGCGAAGAAACTTCGCTTAGGTGAAAGGTCTTTATGCTTTCGCTGAGCTTAGTTCGCTCTGCTCTTCTTCGCTCGACTGCGCTTTCCAGTGCTGCTCAATCTCTTCAAGCGACATTCCTTTGGTTTCTGGCATCACCTTGAGTACAAAAAAGATCTGCGGTACCAAAATTAGAGCAAAGAAAATGAAAATTGCACCAACTGGGATGATTTCTCGAAGCATCGGGAAGAACTGGTTCAAGAATGCTTGGCACACCCAAATAGTGATAGTGGCAATGGCGACAGCTCGGCCACGCACTTTAGTTGGAAAGATCTCGTTCATGATAACGAACTTGATAGGTCCCATTGAGAAAGCGAAGAAGGCCACAAATGCACACATCAAGAATACAAGAGCAAAGCCCGTGTCATAGTTATTCAAGAACAGAATACCAATCGCTGTATGAGCCAAAATCACGCCAACAGTACCTGTAAGAAGCAGCTTTTTACGACCGGAAATATCCATAAGCCAAAGTGCCACTACGGTAAAGAGCACATTCACGATGCCGATGATAGCAAAGCCGCCTAACGAATCACCCAGTGAAAGTCCTGCTTTTTCAAGAATGGTAGGCCCATAAAAGAACACAACTGTGATCCCACTCATTTCAGAGAAGATTGATAATGCAACGGCAATCGTGAGTGCCGTTTTATAACCGCCCTTAAATAAATCAGAGAACTTACCCGTTTCTTCCGAGATAACCTCTTTAATTTCACTGATCTGCTTTGATGCCCATTGCTTTCCAGCCACTCGTGAAATGATCTGTTTTGCTTTATCTTCTTGGCCGTTACTAATCAGCCAACGAGGTGACTCTGGGATTAATAAACAAAGTAGTACAAAGAAAATGCCCGGGATACCTTCCGCCAAGAACATTCCACGCCAAGGCTCTGAACCGAACAACCAGCCTAAGGTACCTTCTAACTCTCCGCTTGCGATAAGAGAGTCTGACCAGTTCTTAATCGCTGCGTTAGAGAAGAGTGATATCATTATCCCAACAGTGATAGCGAACTGGAACAAAGTAACCATTCTACCCCTTACATTGGCTGGAGAGATTTCAGCAATGTAGAGAGGTGACACCAGCGTTGCAACGCCCACGCCAAAGCCACCAATTAATCGATAAAAGATTAACGAGTTAGCATCGGAGGCAAACGTACAGCCCATCGCTGAAATGAATAGCACTAACGCGGCCAAAAATAAGTTGTTTTTCCTACCAAAACGGTCACTGAGTTTCCCTGCAACCGCCGTCCCTGCAATAGCGCCAACTACCGCACTACTAACGAAAAAGCCTTCTTGCCATGGCAAAAATCCGAATTGAGCTTTTACCAGACTTATCGTCCCTGAGATAACAATTAAGTCAAACCCAAAGAAGAATCCACCTAAGGCAGATACTAAACAGATAAACCAGAGGTAGTGATTACTCCCACTCATATTTTTTCATTCCTTTTGTTTGTTATTTTTAATTAAAAGCTTGGTTTGTTTACCCATTTCCCTAGAGATGGAATGAGCCGTTGTCCTAGCCAAGCAATGCACTCTTTAATTCTTATCGTTATAGGTAATTCAGCTGTTGCACTGTCCTGAGGTTGGTAACCGATCTGTTGAGCCGAACTTTCAAGACACCATTTCATTCCTTTGTTGTTTGACATCAGGTTAACAACGACATGACCTTCAACTTCGGCAAAAAGCGAGCGCTCCATTCCATGCAGATAGTCTCGGTCACTCAGCCACATTAGTTGCCCCCAACGCCCCATTTCCATGTGCGCACCAGGCTGGTTATCATGAGTCCATTGAGTCCAGCCAATTCTCGCGCTGACCACACTCATATCATATTGCTCACTAAAGAAATTCCCCATACGCTCACCAACTAATTTGGTTACACCATAAGGGTTTACAGGATTAGGTAAGATGTCAGGTGTAAGGCGAGCATCGATAAATCGATAGCCACCTACAACCCAATTGGAACTGGCAAATACAAAACGTTTCACGCCATGTTTTGCAGCTGCTTGAAAAACATTGATAGTCGCATCGATATTATTAGGAATTGCAGAGTCCCAATTACATTGATTATCTCGGTCTGCAGCTAAATGGACTACACCATAACAATCTGCAAAGACATCCGCCCAAGCGTCATCATATTGGGTAATGTCACCAACAATAATTTGGGGGTTATCACTTGGTCTTATATCAAGACCCCACACATCCAGTTGATCGTTTTGCGATAAGTACTCATATAGCTTGTTTCCCAGATGACCTGTCGCACCTGTTATCACAATTTTTTTCATACATTCACTCTATATTAAACTCATTAACATTTCGCAAACTAATATATCAGATGTTAGATATGATATTTCGATCGAGGTCATGTTTAGAAAAAAGCAGTTTAATAACCCAAATTAGCTCACTAATAAGAAATAATAAATTACATAAAATTGACTTAGTAGCCATTAAATCTAAATGGATTTACTAGATAGAGTGATATGTAATTCAGAATAGAGGAGTATCAGGATACGAACCTTAAACAAAGCTTGACCGAATTAAAAATCTAAATCGCCGTTCTATAAAGAAAGCGGATGCTTTATAAAAATGTTGCAAATTTAACCGGAAATTAAAGAGATCTTTTATTTAGGTCAATTAAAGCTACTTTGTTAGACTTCGCGCTTTATTTCCCTTGAGTAATGTATGCTCATAAGCATCGTCTTACTAATCACCGACTGATGTAAGGACTTTTCATGATGACAGATGAAGAAAGAATCGAACTCCAACAAAATAACCCATTACATGGCCTTAAATTAGAAACAATGTTGCAAGAGCTAGTGGACTTTTATGGGTGGGATATTCTTGATACAGCGATGCGCTTTAACTGCTTTCATACTAACCCGTCGATTGCTAGCAGTGTGAAATATCTCAAGAAGACCGAGTGGGCACGAGAAAAGTTGGAGAACTTCTATCTGTATCGTTTTAAGCGTATGCCTCGAGCCTCTACTGAAGAGTACAATTTACCGCCACGTGCGCGCACTTTTCCTCATGGATTAGAACCTAAAGAACCAATGGCACTGACGGTTGATTCTATTTTGAAGTCTCAAGCGAAAGCTGCCTCTGCTTTCAAAAACCGCTCATCTCGTAGACGTCATTCTCGCTAATAAGCACATTCATAAACTATGAATAAACAACAGCCGCAACCTTTTTAAGGGCGCGGCTGTTATGATAATAATTATCAAGAAAATTGCTTATAGAGACTTCACTCGTGTTGGTAGAAACACTTCTCCCAACATACATCTCACGCTACCTCCACCAATGTTCTCAATGGTAGAAACATCAAAAGGAAGCAGTTTTCCGTGGGTAGACAATTGCTGTTTTTGTGCGGGATTGAACGCATCGAATGCGGATTTAGACATCGCGATCACCTTGTCACCATTAACCGTTTCAAGTTGCAAAATATTGCCGCAAAACTGATTAACTTGCTCAAGTGTAATATCAATCACCTGCTTTGTGTTTGCCAAAGACTTCACTACAAATCGACGTTCGTATTCAGGGATCACTTCTGAGCAAATCACCGCAAAGTGCTCACCAACTGCCATCATCACATTGGTGTGGTAGATCGGTTGCCCAGATGGCAGCGCCGTTTGAAATGATACGACGCGATGATAACCAATGCGCTTGGCGTAGTCTTCGAGTGCTTCACGCTCACATCGTTGAGAGAGTGCCGCATAAATCGTTTTGTTAATATGATCTTTTACCATCACACCCGTGCTCTCCAAAAAAGCACCTTGCTCGATGTAATTGGTCAACGAGTCCACAGCGACTACTTTTCTTCCCGCAGTTCCAAGACTATCAATCAGCGCCTGTGGCCTCACTTCTTGTTGCCGATTCTTACAAGCCATGGGGAAGGTATAGAAGGCACCTTCATGGGTGGTGCTAAACCAGTTGTTCGGAAAGACTGCATCAGGTGTTTCACTGGCATCCATAGGATAGTCAAACTCAACCACTTGAACGCCAGCGCGGCGCAAGCCAGAGACCATCGCTTTAAACTCAGACATTGCATTTTGCTTTACAGAATCGGCATCAAGAGAAACTTGGTGTTGAAATTCATTATCGGCTGCCGTCTGTGCATTAAAACCAAACTCTTTCGGCGGTACCATCACCACACAATTGGCATTTTGAACTGATCGACTAAGATGCGTCGGCTCAGCTGTTTCGATACTAACTGTCATTCCATGATTCATAGAGGGTCCACTTAACTACTTTTGCGTGCAACAATCTTTAAATTGTAAATAATGTGTTAAATATTAATTTACTGAATACGTGTTTTTTTCGTTTTCTCTCCACCGTTAATTACTGGATATTTTAAAAAATACAGTAATAATCACTGCCACCTATATTGTAAACCTAACTTCATCAGCGGAGTAAGGTAACGGTAAGGTGAGAGTCACAGCCAATATTCTGCGGTTAAATTGCTACAATTGTTGAGCAGTTTGGTTAAAGGTTATACACTGTTTCGTATCTGAATTTTCAGATTTCTTTCTCTTGTTCTAACCCGCGAAATGGATCTTTCGCCATGTAAAATTACATTATAAATTCGCTCTTACTATTACTCTTATCCTCGGATTGGAGGATTTTTTGTCTCTTCTCGAAAGCTCGAATTAACGTTGAAACACGGGCTTTCTAACGATTTAGGTGAATCATGTTTAAGCGCTTTGAAAATTTCACAGAAGCTTTTCCAAAGCAAGAACCCGATCAGCCGCCTGAGGGCATTTTTGCGTTTTGTCGACACTACACGCGTGGCTTTGAAAAACCATTACTGCTTATGGCGCTGCTCAGCACGACAGTGGCTATTATCGAGGTTGCCCTTTTTGGATTTATGGGTGAGCTTGTTGACTGGCTGACTTCGAGTAATCCTGAAACCTTTATGGATGAAAACGGCGCAACACTAATGTGGTTGGCCTTGGTGATATTGTTTGTAATGCCTGCGTTAATCTTGGTGTATTCATTAATTACGCACCAAACCTTGCTCGGCAACTACCCAATGTCTATCCGATGGCAAGCGCACCGCTACTTACTCAAGCAAAGCTTATCGTTTTATCAAGATGACTTTGCTGGACGTGTTGCTACTAAGGTGATGCAAACGGCACTTGCTGTACGTGAAACAGTCATGAAGACGGCGGACGTGTTTATCTATGTTTCCGTTTACTTTACTTCCATGTTGGTGATTTTGGCGCAAGCTGATTTACGCCTGATGTTACCTATGCTGTTTTGGCTTTTTGCGTATATTGGTATCCAGATTTACTTTGTACCAAAGCTCAAAAAAGTGGCGTCAGAACAAGCCGATGCACGCTCTTTAATGACAGGTCGTATCGTTGATAGTTACACCAATATCTCTACAGTTAAACTGTTTTCGCACAGCCGGCGTGAAACTGAGTATGCAGAAGAAGGTATGGAAGGCTTTTTAGATACCGTTCATCGTCAAATGCGTTTGGTAACTGGCTTTGACGTTGCCGTTCAGCTTGCCAACTACATTCTACTGTTCTCAATCGCAGCGATTTCTATCTACCTATGGATGGGCAGTGCGATTACCGTCGGCTCAATTGCTATCGCAATCAGTTTAGCACTGCGTATTAACGGGATGTCGATGTGGATCATGTGGGAAGTAGGTGCACTTTTTGAAAACATGGGTACGGTCGTTGATGGTATTAAAACCCTATCAAAACCTATTGCTATCCAAGACGAACCAAATGCTAAACCAATTAAGGTCGATCAAGGCGGTATTGAGTTCGATGACGTCAGCTTCCACTATGGTGAGAACAAAGGTGTCATCAGCAATTTAAACCTCAATATTAAGCCAGGTGAGAAAGTCGGCTTAGTCGGTCGCTCCGGCGCAGGTAAATCCACCTTAGTGAACCTGCTACTGCGTTTTCACGATGTTGAAGGTGGCAGTATTCGTATTGATGGACAACCCATTGATAAAGTTACCCAAGATTCACTGCGCAGCAAGATCGGAATGGTGACGCAAGACACGTCGCTGCTTCACCGCTCAATTCGTGACAACATCTTATATGGTAAGCCTGATGCGAGCGAAGAAGAACTTTTGGCTGCAACTCGCCAAGCTCATGCTCATGAGTTCATCGATACCCTAACCGACCCATTTGGTAACGCAGGCTACGATGCTCAAGTAGGTGAACGTGGTGTAAAATTGTCTGGCGGTCAAAGACAGCGTATCGCTATCTCGCGCGTACTGTTGAAAAACGCACCGATTCTTATTTTGGACGAAGCCACCTCAGCACTTGATTCCGAAGTAGAAGCGGCCATTCAGGAAAGTCTCAACGAGTTAATGGAAGGGAAAACGGTTATCGCAATTGCGCACCGACTCTCTACTATTGCCGCAATGGATCGTTTGATTGTTCTGGATAAAGGTGAAGTCATTGAGGAAGGTTCTCACCAAGAGCTTATTAACCACGGTGGTATTTACGCGCAACTATGGGCTCACCAAACTGGTGGTTTTATAGGTGCGGATGAGGACAACGAACAAGATATCGTTGCCTAACTCTCACTCTTGTGAAAAACGGAGCTCATTGGAGCTCCGTTTTTTTATTTACACTTTTATTTCAATAACATATGTAAACAAACCCGCAACAATGTGACCCACTTTTGAAATTTACACTCTCATCAGATTATGCAAACTTTTTCCTACCCAGATCAGTATTTGGTTTGCCATTGATGCGCATTATAACTCTGTCGTTATAAAAAAGGAGTTGTTATGTTTTATGTTCATATGCTGCTACTTTTGGCAGTAATATTTGTAGGTATTCGGTACGGTGGTATCGCTTTTGGTTTGCTAGGCGGACTGGGCGTCTCCATTTTAAGCTTCTTCTTTGGTATCGCACCGGGACAACCGCCCATCGGTGTTATGCTTATCATCCTTGCTGTCGTTGCGGCTTCCGCTACATTGGAAGCCACAGGCGGCCTCAAACTGCTAGTAAAGTACGCTGAAATCTTGTTGAGAAAGCACCCTTCAAAGGTGGTTTTTCTCGGCCCTCTATGTACTTACTCTCTAACAGTTCTAGTCGGAACTGGTCACTCTGTTTACCCACTGCTTCCTGTTATCTATGATGTCAGTATCAAGCGTGGAATTCGCCCCGAGCGTCCAATGGCCATCTCTACCATTGCGTCGCAAATGGGTATAACTGCAAGCCCAATTGCTGCAGCAGCGGCTGTAGTTATGGCCACAGCCGCTACTAACAACTTGGACATTACTTTAGGACAGGTATTGCTTGTCACTATTCCGGCGACTCTTACTGGTGTTCTCATCGCGGCGACGTGGAGCCTTAAACGTGGTAAAGACCTTAACGACGATCCGGAGTTTTTAGAACGTTGTAAAGATCCACAGTTTAAAGCGCAATTAATTGATACTAGTGAAGCAAGTACAGGTGCTGCTGGACAACAAGAAGACCAAAAAGCAAAACGTGGACTGACAGTCTTCTTGCTCGGTATTCTAACGGTTATCTGTGTTGCCATGTTTGGCAAAGATTTAGGACTACTGCCTGATGGCGTGAGTACATCCACAGCACTGCAATTTTTGATGCTGTCGGTCGGTGCCATTATCTTGCTAACCACAAATGTTGACCCTAAAAAAATCGTCAATACCAATGTGTTTATTGCTGGTATGAGCGCCGTCATTATCATCTTTGGTATTGCTTGGATGAGTGACACCATCATTGCTCACAACAAACCGTACATTATTAGCTTGGTTGAAGATGTCGTTCAAACTCATCCTTGGACATTTGCTATCGCCATGTATGCCTCTTCGGTATTCCTTAAGAGTCAAGCTGCCGTTCTAACCATCATGTTACCGCTTGGTTTTGCTTTAGGTATTCCTGCAGAAGTACTAATCGGTGTACTACCGGCTTGTTACGCTTACTACTTCTTCCCATTCTATCCATCAGACTTGGCAGCCATCACGTTTGACCGCTCTGGAACAACGAAAATCGGCAAATACATCCTGAACCATAGCTTCTTGATCCCTGGTTTCATCGGCGTATTTGTTGCAACTTGTATTGGTTATGCGCTATCTACTGGCGTATTGCCAATCTGGTTATGGGCTATTGCGGTTGCTGGATTAGCCTTTGCGGTAAACAGTTACATGAATCGTTTGAGCAGTGAAACACTTAAACTGGCTTAATCGATAATCACCACACTTCAAACGGAGCAATTTAGCTCCGTTTTTTTTATATAGATGCTAACAACCACTCTTCGTAAAGCTCGCTGTACTGCTTTTAGCCAAAATTTACACCCTGTAGCACATTGTGAACCCTCTCACAGGCAGCAGAATCCTCTCTTAGTTTTCAATTAGTTATTTTTGCGCTTAGTGTTTGTTATGCCCATAAAATCCACTATGTAGCAAAAATGTTACAAAAATAACTATCACTGCCCTTCTTTGCTAAATCCTTGAGTCAGTTTCTTTTTCTTCGCTAATTAGCCAAATTTTATAGAGGAACCACGCTTTACCAATAGAAAGCTCCTCATCATAAAAGGAGCGCAATGACTATCAAAAGGAAACCTACATGAGCATCAATTTTAACCCTCTCGGCACCGACGGATTTGAGTTTGTGGAATATACCGCAGCAGACGACAACGGCATTAACGATCTCAAACGTCTATTTGATTCCTTGGGGTTTGCAGAAATTGCTAAACATCGTTCCAAGGAAGCATGGTTATACCGCCAAGGTGATATTAACTTTATCGTCAATGCACAGCCTCACAGCCAAGCAGAGGCATTCGCTAGAGTGCATGGCCCTTCTGTGTGCGGTATGGCCTTTCGTGTAGAAGATGCAGGTAAAGCAATGTCTCACGCTTTGGAAAATGGTGGTCAACAATACGTGACCGAAATTGGTCCAATGGAGCTCAGTATTCCCGCCATCTATGGAATCGGCGAAAGCTTACTGTATTTTGTCGATCGTTATGGCAGCAGCAGTATTTACGATGTTGATTTCAAATTCTATCCCGATGCCGACAAGCGATTGGCTGAACAAGACGTGGGCTTATACGAACTTGATCACCTAACTCACAATGTTAAGCAAGGACACATGGATGTGTGGTCAGGATTTTACGAGCGTATTGGCAACTTTAGAGAAATTCGTTACTTCGACATTGAAGGCAAACTGACGGGTCTTGTCAGCCGAGCTATGACCGCGCCTTGCGGAAAAATCCGAATTCCAATTAACGAGTCCTCTGACGATAAATCACAAATTGAAGAGTTCATTCGTGAGTACAACGGTGAAGGGATTCAGCACATCGCTCTGACAACCGATGATATCTACCAAACAGTACAAACGCTTCGCGAGCGTGGGATGGACTTTATGCCAACCCCCGATACCTATTACGAGAAGGTTAACGACCGTGTGGTAGGCCACGGCGAAGATGTTGACCGCCTCCAAGACTTGAGAATCCTCATCGATGGCGCTCCAATGAAAGATGGCATCTTGTTGCAGATCTTTACGCAAACCGTTATTGGTCCAGTGTTCTTTGAAATCATTCAGCGCAAAGGCAATGAAGGGTTTGGCGAGGGTAACTTTAAAGCGCTGTTTGAGTCCATTGAAGAAGACCAAATTCGTCGCGGGGTACTTAATGATGCGTAAATGGCCAACGTTCCCTCACAGAGAGGGAACTTACTCCAAACAGGCGCACGCCGATTTTCCTGAAGAAGCCATCTACGAGCGAGAGGCGGGTCGCGAGGGGTTCTTTGGTCCCGCAACCCACTTCCATCACAAACATGCTCCTACTGGCTGGACAGAATGGGAAGGCGAGCTCAAACCGCGTGCTTTTAACCTCAACAATATAGAGGGTGCGCAGCAGACATCGCCATGGTCGATACCCACCGTACTGGAAAATAGCGAATGTAAAATTCGAGTATGGCGGCTGCAAGAAGCCATGTCCCACCTCGTTCGCAATGCTGATGGGGATGAGCTGTTGTTCATTCATCAAGGCAGCGCTGACCTATATTGCGATTATGGTCATCTAGAGGTCTCTGACGGAGATTACGTCCTGATTCCCCGCTCCACTGATTGGCGCCTAGAACCGCATAGTCCAATGTTCTTATTGATGATCGAAAACACAGGGTCGGCTTATGCGTTACCTGACAAGGGTATCGTCGGTCAACACGCGGTGTTCGATCCTGCGGTTCTTGAGCCACCAGCCATTAACGACAAGTTCAAAGCTCAATACAGCGAAAATCAAACTCAAGTACAGCTGAAACGTGGTGGAAAAGTGAATGTCATCACCTATCCCTTCAACCCTCTGGATGCAATAGGCTGGCACGGTGATTTGTCAGTGCTAAAACTCAACTGGCGTGATATTAGACCTTTGATGTCGCACCGTTATCACCTTCCTCCTTCAGCACACACCACCTTTGTTGGAAACGGCTTTGTGGTCTGTACTTTTGTCCCTAGACCGATTGAAAGCGACCCCGGAGCCCTGAAAGTACCGTTTTATCACAACAACGATGATTACGATGAAGTGCTTTTCTATCACGCGGGCGATTTCTTTAGCCGTGACAATATTGAAGCGGGGATGATGACGTTCCACCCAGCAGGCTTTACTCACGGACCACACCCGAAAGCCTTCCAAGCCGGAAGAGAAGCCAAGAAAACCTTTACTGATGAAGTGGCAGTGATGATCGATACCCGCAACGCGCTGCATCATAGCCCAGAAGCGGCAAACGTTGAGAATAACCAGTACGTCTATAGCTGGAAAACAGGAAAATAATATGAAGTTAGCCACATTAAAAGATGCCTCTCGCGACGGCCAACTCGTCGTCGTGAGCCGTGACTTATCACAGTGTATTGCAGTGCCTGATATCGCGAACACATTGCAATTCGCACTCGACAACTGGCAACAGACCAAACCTCTATTGGAAGAGGTGTACTTGGGACTCAATCAAGGGATCTTGCTTCAAGCTATGCCATTCGACCAAAACCAGTGCGAATCACCATTGCCAAGGGCCTATCAATGGGCGGATGGGTCAGCCTATGTCAATCATGTCGAACTGGTTCGTAAAGCCCGCGGAGCAGAAATACCAGAAAGCTTTTGGACTGATCCGTTGATGTACCAAGGTGGCTCGGACGCATTTCTAGCCCCAAGAGATCCCATCGTCATGGCAAGCGAACAATGGGGCATAGACTTTGAAGGCGAAGTCGCGGTTGTGACCGGCGATCTCCCTATGGGTTGCTCGACCGCACAAGCCTCTGACGCGATTCAATTGCTGATGCTGGTCAATGATGTTTCGCTTCGCGGCCTTATCCCACAAGAGCTCGCCAAAGGGTTTGGTTTCTTTCAATCGAAACCGTCATCAGCGTTCTCCCCCGTTGCGGTCACGCCAGATGAATTAGCAGACGCGTGGCAAGATAACAAAGTGCATTTGCCGCTTGTTTCTGTCTACAACCGTGAACCTTTCGGTCACCCCAATGCTGGGCTCGACATGACATTCGACTTTGCCCAACTGGTTGCTCATGCTGCTAAGACTCGTCCTTTATCAGCTGGCACTATAGTTGGCTCTGGCACCGTCTCTAACAAGCAAGGGACAGAATATGGCACCTCTATCGAAGAAGGTGGCGTCGGCTATTCATGCATTGCAGAGCGGCGCATGATAGAGACCATAAGAGATGGAAAACCAAGCACATCGTTTATGCATTTTGGTGACACGATTAAGTTGGAAATGCTCGATAAAAACGGCCACTCCATCTTCGGTTCCATTGAACAGGTGGTGGAAGCATACAAGGATTAACCATGACTCAATTTGTTCTGTATGAGTATTGGCGCTCGTCTGCCTCTTATCGGGTACGAATTGCTTTAAACCTGAAGCAGTTACCTTACCTATCCATGCCTATTCATCTGCTTAAAGATGGCGGAGAGCAACATCACGCCATGTATGCAGAGCTCAATGCCAACGAGTTAGTACCGACGCTGGTCGATAATGATTTTGATGGTGAAAAACTGGTACTGAATCAGTCTCTCACCATTATAGATTACCTAGACGAACGTTTTCCTCGGCCGCGGTTAACGCCCGTTTCAGGCCGCGAACGTTATCTCGTTACTGCATTGGCTCAAGACATCGCTATCGATTTACATCCCATCAATAATCTACGCGTTATCCAAAAGCTCAGTCGAGACTTTGATTTGAGTGAGGCGGGTAAAACCGAATGGATGCAATATTGGATTGAACTTGGTTTTCATGCACTAGAGAAAAAGCTCATCGATGTGCATGGAGAGTATTGTGTCGGTGATAGCATCAGCTTAGTAGATGTTTGTCTGGTCCCTCAGCTCTACAACGCAGAGCGGTTTGGCGTAGACATGAGCCCGTTTCCAATCATTACATCAATTTGTTCGAAACTTTGTGAACATCCAGCTTTTGTTGCCGCAGAGCCAGAAAGGCAACCCGATGCCAGTTAATGAAAAAGACCAGCGTCAAATGCTGGTCTTTTTTTGCTATTCAATAAATTAGGCCAGATTAGATGGCGGCCAAGGTCGATGCTGCTCAGAGTCGACCCATTCCTGTACCCATTGTGGCGTTTCGTTGTCTGCAGGACTTACGCCTGCGGCATCCACTACATCAAGCGGCGCAACGATGCCTTGTTTTGATGTGACACCCGCTCGAATCAAAACCGATGAGCAAGGCTCGCCTTTCACCCACATAGACTGTTCGAGGTAAAACCACTTGTCATCTGTTGCGACGCATTGGGTTTTCATGGTGATTTTATCAAACATGTGGATGCGCTTTCGATAACGGACTGAGCTGCCTGCAACGACTAGTCCCCAACGTTTTTTCTTTAACGTCGACATCAAGCCACATTTTACAGATAACGCCGTACGTCCGAGATCATATAAGGTTAGTATGCGGCCATTGTTGAGCTCAAGAAACAGATCGATATCCCATGGGTGGCAGCGAAATTGGATTTCATCTTGTTGTGTGTAGGAAAGTGTTGGCTGCTTTTTTGATTGAATAATGGTTTTTGCCAACCGGAAAAAAGGGTACATAGGGTTACTCATATTACTGATTGACCTATAAACATAGACCTAATTTGGAGGTTTTACTCTAATATCTCTTATTTTTGTGAACATAACGTTAACTATGGCAATCAATACCTGTAACATTAAGATTTTACAAATCGTGGATTGAACAATGACGATATCGCCAATTACTGTGCGCCTCACTCGAGGAACTGATTTGAAACAAGCATTGCATAAGCTGGTTGCTGAACACCAGATCCAAGCGGGTTCCATTGCCTCATGCGTCGGTTGCCTGTCACAAATATCTATGCGTTTAGCAGGAGCAGAGCACACTCTTAAACGCTCTGAGCCATTTGAAATTGTCTCTGTGATGGGAACTCTGACGCCTGAGCATCAACATGTGCACATTTCTGTCGCTGACAGCAAAGGCAATGTATTGGGAGGACACCTCTTAGAGGAGAGCATCGTTGATACGACAGCGGAGCTCATTGTGCATTGTTATCCAGAACTGGTGTTCGAACGTGAGATAGACAAAACAACTGGGTATACCGAACTTCACGTTATTTCAAAGGATTAACCGTAAAAGCTACATCCAACGTAATATCTATTAGTGGATTATACTAAGGCAAAGCTTTGCTAAGATTGAGTCAAATATAAGGAACATTCATGATCGCTAAAATCATTATCACGCTACTCGTTGTACTCGTTGGATACATGTTTTACAAAAACAGTAATGCCCCCTCTTACCTCGGTATACACAATGGCAAATTCGCCCCTATGCCTTCCACACCTAATGCAGTCTCATCACAAACTGATGACCCAGAAAAATCAGTGGATGCACTGAGCTTCAAAGACCTAGACTCAGCCAAACAAAAAGTAGTCTCTGTGCTCAGCACTATGGGTGGTAATAAGATCGAAGAAGACGACGGCAACTACCTGCATGTTGTTTTCACCACACCGACGATGAAGTACAACGACGACGTCGAACTGTATTTCGACACGAATAGTGGTCTTTTACATTACCGTTCTCAATCGCGAACAGGATACAGCGACAAGGGATTGAATCGAGAGCGTTACAATCAGTTTAGTACTCTCTACAACGAGTAGTCCTGCCGTTCGGTAACCTCTAGTAAAAGTTTGCTGCATCGCACAGCCGAGATTCTAAAATATGTTAGGATGCGATTACATTAAGATTTGGGGCATTAACAATTTGAACAATAAAGTAAAAGTCCTATTTGTCGCTCTCGCTTTAGGCGCAGGTTTTTTTATTCCTAACCTGCTAAAACACGAACCTTCTGCTGATGTTGATCTCACCGATTACTGCATGCTTTCACAGCAAGTGTGCGAACAGCAGGGAGTCAAAATGAAGGTAGACTCACCACGCGTCACACCTCTAACACCTATTACGGTCGAAGTATTTTGGCCAGAGTCTGACGCACCTAATTTGAACATCTCATTGCAGGGAAAAGAGATGAACATGGGAGTGGTAAAGTTTCAGCTAGAAATGATCAAGCCTGATGTGTACCAAGGCGAAATCATCTTGCCCGTCTGTGCTGAAGATTCAATGACATGGTACGGCACCGTCTCCAACGGTGATAGCGATATTAAGGCAGCGGTAAGGATGACGGCACGATGAAAAAACTCTGGATTGGCGCACTAGTTGGGGCATTTGCTTTAGGTTTTGGTGCTAAATTACTAGTGGACAAGCATAATGAGTCATTACTGCATCAAGCTGAATTGGATCAGTTGGCGCAAGTGTCTGAGTCCGTACTTTTTGGAGAAGGTGGTAAACCTGTCGCCATCTTTGATCAAGCTGATCCTAGAACTCGCATTGTGTACTTTGGCTTTACTCGTTGTCCCGATGTATGCCCTACCTCGCTCGCCATGCTCGCTGGAGCGTTAAATCAAATCGACGATGAAACCAAACAAACACTCAGACCCATGTTTGTTTCCCTTGACCCGGAGCGGGATGCGGCAGAAGCCTCTGCTGAATATGCGCAGTATTTCCATCCTATGATTGAGGGGTTGTCAGCACCTTTAGAGGTCACTAAACCACTCGCTCACAAATATGGAGTCATCTTTCGCAAAACAGAGCTAGAAGATTCCAAACTAGGCTATACCCTCGACCATAGCTCATATTTCTATTTCCTAAGCCCAGACGGTACGCTTATTGAAAAAGTACCGCATACTTTAACTCCTGCTCCTATCGTTGAAGCCATCAAACGCATCAATGCTCAGGGATAAACTAACGACAACAATGGACTAAACCATGAAGCTCAACAAATTGATACTTCCTCTACTTGCTCTAGCACCGCTATCTATGGCTCACGCAGCTATTGACGTCAACGACGCATATGCACGTGCAACGCCACCCAACGCCACCACCAGCGCCGTGTTTGCTACCATCGAGAATACTGGCGATAAAGATCGCGTTATTGTAGAAGCGGCGTCACAAGCTTCACCTGTCGTGGAACTGCACGATGTTATTATGGACGGCGACGTCATGAAGATGCGTCAAGTGAAGAGTATTACTGTACCTGCAAACGGTCAGACCATCCTTAAGCCAGGCAGCTTGCATATAATGCTGCTAGACGTTGAGAAACCAATGAAGGAAGGTGAGACCATTAATGTTGAGCTGACCTTTGCTAATGGTGAAGTTCAAGTATTAACCGTGCCAGTGAAAAAAGTCATGTCAGGCATGAAGAAACACGCTCATCACTAAGAACTAAAAGGCCAACGCCACGAGAGGGTTGGCCTTCATTCTGATAAATTAATGCCCCTTCTTTGCGCTCACTAAACTAGACACCACTACAGCCATATAGAACACACCCGTAATCGCCTGTAAGTATACCGCGACCTCTGCAAGTGGACTGTTAGGGCTATAGTCGCCATAACCCAGTGTGGTTAATGTGACAAAGCTAAAGTAAGTCACTACTGAGAAGTTACTTCCCCATTTATCTGAGTGCTCAATCCCATTGATTGCTGTTGGGTTAAAATTAATCAGCAACAAATAAATCGCAGCCCAACCAAGCCCCATCACTAAGAACAAGGCAATGGAGCCTACTAACTTATTGTTGTCAATCTCGGAAGAAAGCAAAATCTGATGAGCAGTCGACTGAAACACACCATAGAAAAACGCCAACATCAGTACTAACATCGCAACATTTGCGTGTCCGCTATCAAAGAAGGTGTGAGTAAGGATCGCAATAAGCATCATGATACTGACACTAACCAAGTATATATACCAACCTTTTGAAAATTTCATACTAATCAAACAAATAACAAAACTGTTTAACACTACAGGCTTCAACAAAAAGTCAAGATCATCGCCGGGGAGCTCACGCGAAAGAGCACCTATAATCAGAATAAGAATGAGAGAAAGAGTGAAGAAAATGAAGTTGTTAGATTCATTGATTGATCGCATGGCTACCCCAATATGATTGTCTAAATCGTCATCAGCACTATTCAGTGAATAGCAAGCTAATATTTTTTGTAAATAACTGAATATTGGTACTAATCTAAAGAATGTCCCCTAACAAATTAGAATAGTAATAAGCAAACGGAGTTGCCAATGCGTCTACCAATTATATTGGTGTTAACAGCGCTTGTCGTTGGGTGTAGCAGCAGTCCCCACGACAGTACCATTCGTGTTAATGAATCAAACTATTTACAGGCGAAAATCGGCCCCAGAGATGAAGCCGTCAGCCTTATTAATGAACCATATCGCATTTGGGGAGACCAAATACCGAAAAACCTTAAAGTACTAAAGGAGAATTACGACGATAAAGGTAACCTCGACCTTTTGAAGAACGCACCAGATGCACCAAAAGTGATTGGTGATCGTTTCAATGTTCTCGTACTTTCCGGTGGTGGTCCTAGAGGTGCCTATGGTGCTGGCGTGATTAATGGCTTGAAAGATAAAGGGGAACTGCCTGAGTTTTCTCTGATTACGGGAGTTAGTGCTGGCGCCTTAATTGCTCCATTTGTTTTCGTTGGCGGCGACAAGTACGACGAACTCAAAACGGTCATGTTAGGCCTGAACGATGACATGATGTTAGGTGGAACCAGTATTTTTAAGATTCTGTTTGGAGACGCATTCTCTGAGGGAGACAACTTCTACAAAATGGTTCAGAAAACCTTTGATGATGAATTTATAGAGGAAATTGCAAAAGCGCACCAATCGGGCAAACGTATGTTGATTGGTACTACTCACTTTGACTCTGGCAGACAGATGATCTGGAACATAGGACGTATCGCTACCAGTGATCTACCCAATAAAAAAGACATTATTCATCAGGTTCTTGCAGCTAGTTCATCCATACCTGGAGTCTTTCCCCCACAGTTCATTCCTGTTAAGTACAACGGTCAGTCTTTAGAAGAGATGCATGTGGATGGTGGCTTATCCAGTCAACTATTCTTCGACCCAGTGGGCTTTGATTTCACCAAGGTGACCAAGGCACTCGGATATGCAAAACCTCCGCATATTTACATCATCCGTAACGGACGATTAAGAACCGAGTTCAAGTTCATCGAGGACGATACCGTCAGTTTGGCAGCTCGCAGTGTAGATAATTTAATACTCGCCCAAACTAGAGGTGATGTGTTTAGGGAAATGTACATCTCCAAAAAAATAGGCGCAAAGTTGTTCTTAACTTTTGTCGATGAGGATTACACTCAAAAGCCTCAAGACGGTAAGTTTTTCGACCCTGAATTTCTTAAATCTTTATACGACTATGGTTACGAAAAAGCGACCAGCGAAAAAGTTTGGGTTAATGAAATCCCATTGATTCGCCAATCTCCTTAGTATTTTATCACTTAAAAAAACCGCTCTTATCGAGCGGTTTTTTTGTTATTCCTCAGAAGCTTCAGTGTGGTTACGCTTATGAGTGTTATGGTGCGCCGTTTTATGATGGTGGTGCGTGGGTTTGTGCACATTGTGGCCACCATGAAGATGACGATGCTCATTGCTTTCTTTGTCTTGGAAAGTTAAATGATCTTTGTTGTGTTTGTGCTCGACTTCGTTGCCGTACTCGCGCATCATTTTTTCATGTGTCGCTGATTTTGTGTGTTGCATTGACATGGCTAACCTCTTCTAAAAATTATTTATACTCGACAACGCGAGCAACGTAATCTGTGATTTCAATGTCACCGATGCTGTTCTGATATAGGTCTACAGAAAAGAATTCAGGAGCATCTTTAGATACTTGACTCTCTACTTTTTTAATTAGGTTCTCAAAGTTTGCTTCGCTGTATACAGTGAATGTTTTTACTTTTTCTAAGTTGTTGGCTTTCGCTTGATCTGCCGTGATGTAGGTATCACGATACTTTGCAGAAAGTTCATCCACGCTATCAGTAATGGTAAAGCCATTCTGAGTATTACTTACAATATATACATCATCAGAAAGCTTAACTTCTTGGATGCCTTTCATTGCTGTCGCCATTTCTTGTTTGTTATGGTTCACATCAGACATGTGCTGAAGTGATTCTGCGTAGACGCCAGATGAAAAAACGACTAAAACAGGTAGTAGATATTTAAACATAATAAGTTCTCTTGTGGTCATGTTGTGCGATGAGATTAATTTCTCATGCTTTGTTCTCACTTAACAGTGAAGGTTCTTTAAACGTCAATTAAGCCTTGTTTAACTGAGTTTAAAAATAATGTCTCACCCCTAAGGTGAAGGCGATATCTGTAGAGTTATCCATATTAAACAAGTTCTCGGTACCCGATATTTCTAATATGGTATTATCCCAATAATAACGATAACCTAGGGTCGCTTCATTGACGTTTTCTGAAAAAGCCGTCTGGTTTAACGCACCTTGATATAAATGATATTCTGCAATAATTTCATGGTTAGAAAGGAATCGATAACCATAACCAATTGCACCTTCCCAAGTGAATTCTTTGAAATACAGATCTTCATCAATATTTTTATCGGCATGATGAACTACTCCTAACGTCGAATAAATAGAGTGTCCACTTTTTGCGTATGACCAATTCAATTGTAAGTTTTGTTCAAAGCCACCTGATGAGAATTCGTAATCACTTTTATTGTTGTAATATAGCGACCCACCGATTGCCAATGCCTGATGTTCAGATTCATAAAGTGAATACTGAAGATACAGCGACACGGCGCTTTCCAGCGTATCGCCTTCAAAGTTGTTGTTATGAACACCATAGGTATCGCTATCGACGTTGAAGCTATCGTCTTCGACTTCGTCACGCCCATCAAGCTTCAGTCCAGCAGCATTATGGAATGACTTCACCAAACTATCTAAATGGTTATTATGGGCCCACGCAAACTGATAGCGTAGCTCAAGCTGTATCTTATCTGCGGGTGACCATTGCACCCCCGTCGTTATTCTATTTTGGTAGTAATCCATTTGGATATCATCACTGGTGATCCAAACGCTGCCGAAGTTGTACGTTGCAAACAGTTCGGTTTTATCATTAGTAAAACCGCTACGAAGTTGTGTTGCCAGCCCTAATGACTGTACTGGAGCTTGAGCATCTACTTTTAATGGCGATGATTTAATATCTTCTGCCATTGCATAATTGGTACCTAATAATGTCCATATCACTAGGCCTATGAGAATATTTTTCATCATAACCTCTGATATATATAGTTCTCAGAAAATTAACTGAGAAATTAAAATGATAGTTAATTTATATTTTTTCTAGTGACCTTGAGCTTTCAAAGCATTATATCTATCGCACAGAACGAACCAACGGTAATTGTGTTTCGCAGCTGTTGTCGCCTTATAGTCCATCAAGTTTGAGAATATTTGATTACTTCCTAGGTCGAAGAATTTTTTATCAATAGAGGAAAGAAGAATTTCTCGCTCTTCAGGTTCAAGTTCTTCATGGTTAATGACACTCTGTAGCGCTTTTAGATATAACAGTCTATTAATACTCACTAAATCTGAAATGCTAATTAAGTAAGCATAGGATGCTAGGATCCAGTTACTTACATTCAAAGACTTTCTCTTTTCTATATCGGTCACTTTGAATTTATTAATAAATCGATTCAGTTCTTTCTTGATCACTGTGGCTGTTGTACGTGCAGGGATTAAATAGAACGCCCCCCACAAAATCAGCAATGCAGTGATATTACCGACGATAGAATTAAGAAAGTTCTCAAAATCGTAACTTGGGGCACTGGTTAACGGAACAAGGCTCGTCCATGAAAACAACGAAACCATACACACCACTTTTAGTAGTGACTTGCTCTGCCAAAACCAATAAGCCGCCAAATACACGCCAGTAAAGCCGACTACTGCAACTATCCAAGGCGAACCAATTGGCATGGCCCCAAATGTCAGAATAAACGCAAAACCACCAGCTAAGAATTGTGCATATATATTTGGACTTTGTGCCTGCTCTGAACCTGGATTTGCAGCGTACACCGAGATGATCATTCCAGCCATGATCATTGCCGACATACCACTATCCCATTGCAGCTCAATCCACATAAATGAAAGCGTGAACAGCGTGATGGTTGCTCTCACCATATTGTTGAGCACTACGTAACCATCGGTAAAGCGTCCTATATCGTTGGCATAATCTTTATTGGTGTAGTCAAATACACTGTTTTCGCTCTTGTATAAATCCAGTTGTGTGGCAAATAAAGCGACCTGCTCATTAAACACCTCGACCAGGTCAATATCTTTAATTCCCCACCTTTCAATCCATGATTCATTGATATCAACGCGAAAATTAGCTTTACACAACTCCTCCCACGCCTCATTAGGAATGGCTATGGCCCCACCAAGCTTTTTTAACTCGATGGCTTTGATACCAATATTGATAGAGTCATAAAAAGCAGTACGACTGTTGAGTTTTTCTTCCTTAGCACTTCGGCTTCCATATATCTCATCATCAACCAACTGCCACTTTTTGCTCACAAATACCAAAAACGCACGTGTCAGTTTGGTAGCATTATCTTCATCAGTAACAAACAGATTGCTTAGGAAGTTCTCTGTATAACTTTTGACAGAAAACAACTCATGCTGGTCATCTTTATAAGGAATGATCATAGCCGCGACCATTGCCATTAAAATACCAAATGAGATACCAACACAACGAAGCTGTACGTGGTCAAATAAATTGGTCATGTCAGGGTTCGCTGCCAATGGGAAACCCACTAAAGACAAGGTAATCCCCATCACGGCAAACATGTAGGACACACGTCCATGAAAATATGATGCGATACCTAAACTTGTTACCACTCCAAATATAATGAATGAGTTAAACAACCAAGAGTCAATAAGCGTAGCGCTGGCCACAAAAAGCACATATGCACCGCCAGTAAATGTCCCGATAAGGCGTGCCGCCGCTTTTTTGATACTCGCTCCGCGACTGCCAGTGATTTGAATAATCGCGGCTGTTGCCATAGAAGTACTCGTGGCCGAAGAATCCATTAACAGCGATAAACCCCATGTCATCAATACAGCCAGGCAAAACCGCAAAGCAAATGCCACCGATTCTGGATTTGTCCATTGTCGAGCAATCGTCGCTAACATCACTGAATATCCACTGAAACCGTTGTGCCAGCAATCAGTCTCTCATTTTCAAGGACTTCTTTAGGGATGCTAATACGCACCGGTACGCGTTGCGCGAGACGGACCCAAGGCACTGTTGGGTTAACGTTTGATATTAATCCGGAATTATCGGCACTCTGATCAATAATCGCACGACCAATACCTTCAATTTTGCCGACAAATGTTTTATCGGATGAAAATGGACGAATGTTAGCTTTCGCCCCTTCAACCAAGCCTTTTACTTTTGTCTCGGTGAAATAGGCCAAAATGTAATAGGTGTCACTCTCGACTAATGCAACAAAGGTTTCACCTTTATTGATGTAGTTCCCTTGGCGTTGGTTAAGATTCGTTACATAACCATCTTGCGGTGCGACCACTTTAGTGCGACTTAAATCTAATTCTGCTTTAGCCAAGCTACTTTTTGCTTGCTCTAAAGCGGCTTTATTAGCTGCTACGGCGAGCTTCTCCGAGATCACTTGCTCTTCAGAGACTAGTTTTTTACTCAACAATCTTGAATCACGACGGTAAGAGTTCTTCGATTGCTCTAGCTCGGCCTCCGCCTTCAACATTGCATACTTAGCTTGGGAAACACTGTTTTTGTAATCCGCATCATCAATAGCAAAGAGAAAATCACCAGCATTAACAAACTGGTTGTCATGTACAGCTACGGTAACTATCTCTCCCGAGACTTTTGGCGCTACTTCTGCAATTTCAACGTGAACTTTAGCATCGCGAGTCCAAAGAGATTGGGTGTAGGCGACCCAAGACGTATAACAAGTCGCCCCCGCAGCGATCACTAATGCAGTCGGTAATAGAACACGAAATAACTTCATTTAGCTCACCTTTATTAGTAGTAATTGTCCAGTAACAATAATTACTAAACAAAGTTCTGTTAATGAAGGATTCATGATCTTTCCTTTTCTCAATAGTCCACCTAGTGTGTATTTGACTACAATTAGTATTGCAATTGCCGCTGCTACCAACACCATAAAACCGGGTATGTAGAAGTAGTCAAATATAATATGATCATTCATTTTTACACCATTATAGTTTTTAGAATTAACTTAAATAACTTTACTTTCTGATATAGATAAACAATGAAAGCAGCGGTAATAGCTAAGATTAAATCTATAAGCACTTTCATTAATCAACTTGGTATTCATTTTAATATCCACTGAAGATAAATTAATCCACAGCCAATAAAATTCACATAAAAACAATCTACATATAAATCTCAAACCATTGATTTTCATAAAATTAATCCCAAAAAACCAACCATTTCAGACCATGTGGACCGTATCAAAATTAACTAGTATTAGCCGTAAATCAATGATTGGACTTCACACAGCGGCTCTAGTAAGAGACAAATAAAAAGGATATTTGGCGCAACAATTTATTTATAACACGATGATTATTGTCTTTTTATTTTCTATTGATGGTTTTATTCATTTAATTGGTAATAATTCAATTCGACTTAAGCGAGACAGCTTTTTCAAAAACCAAACGCAGTGATATTACTGTTCTATCCAATTAAATAAATCTGGAGCTATATAATGCCTTTTGAAGAAAAGAATAATGCAGCTATCGATGATGTTTTTGCAAACAAACTATTAGACAAAACCATCGATAAATATACTTTCCCTAATGACGAATCAAATCCTGATGCTGCATACCAGCTAGTATCTGATGAGCTTATTCTTGATGGTAACTCTCGTCAAAACCTAGCAACTTTTTGCCAAACTTGGGTAGACGGTAACATCCACAAAATCATGGACGAGTGCATCGACAAAAACATGATCGACAAAGATGAGTACCCACAAACAGCAGAAATCGAGAACCGTTGCGTTCATATGCTTGCTGATCTTTGGAACTCTCCAGATCCTGAAAACACGATGGGCTGTTCAACAACAGGTTCAAGTGAAGCGGCCATGCTTGGCGGTATGGCAATGAAATGGCGCTGGCGCGAGAAGCGTCGCAAGGAAGGTAAGCCAACTGACAAACCAAACCTAATTTGCGGTCCAGTACAAGTATGCTGGCACAAATTCGCTAAGTACTGGGATATCGAACTACGCGAAATTCCTATGGAAGGCGACCGTCTACTAATGACTCCAGAAGAAGTTCTAGCCCGTGTTGACGAAAACACTATCGGTGTTGTTCCTACTCTTGGCGTAACGTTCACTTGTCAGTATGAACCTGTAAAAGCGATTGCTGATGCACTAGACAAACTGCAAGAAGAAACTGGCCTTGATGTACCAATGCACGTTGATGGCGCAAGTGGCGCATTCATCGCACCGTTCTGCGACCCTGAACTAGAGTGGGATTTCCGTATTCCTCGTGTTAAGTCAATCAACGCATCTGGCCACAAATATGGTCTTGCACCTCTTGGTGTGGGCTGGGTTGTCTTCCGCGAAGCAAGCGATCTTCCTGAAGATCTGATCTTCCGTGTTAACTACCTTGGTGGTGACATGCCAACATTCGCACTGAACTTCTCTCGCCCTGGCGGTCAGATCGTTGCTCAGTACTACAACTTCTTACGTTTGGGTAAAGAAGGTTATAAGCGTATCCACGACGCTTGCTACAACTCAGCTCAATACCTAGCTGATGAAGTAAGCAAAATGGGCTTATTCGACATCATTTACGATGGCCGCGGTGGTATTCCAGCTATGAGCTTTAGCTTAAAAGCGGACGTAGATGCAGGCTTTAACTTGTTTGACCTAAGTGACGCTATCCGCGCTCGTGGTTGGCAAATTGCCGCATATTCCATGCCTTCAAACCGCGAAGATTTGGTCATTATGCGCATCCTAGTTCGTCACGGTGTGAGTCACGACATGGTTGATCTACTCGTTCAAGATCTAAAACGCACAATCGAGAAATTTGAGAAATTCCCAATCGTTAACTCTGTTGACGAAGAGAGCTCAAGCACGTTTAACCACGGTTAATCATCTCAAGCAAAGAGGGGCTAGTAGCCCTAGTCCCTCGCACTCTAATCACAATAATTATTGCGTACCAAAGCAGTCTGGTTCTTGTTCCGGGCTCTGGAGTTCTTTGGTTTGCATTTAGGAATCTAAGTAATCAGAGGTTAAAATGGCAACTCTAATGAGGCTATCTCCTTCTAAATATATTAAGCATATTTTTCTAAGTATGTTGGCAGTATTTATGCTGGCAGGAAATATCACTACAGATACAAATAGCGGCGTATCTGGCTTTGACATATTCAATAATGTTCAAGCTCAAGAACAAACTACAGACCATGCTGCTGTTCAACATTCAACTACAAGCATCAAAGCTCCAGCAAAAGCAGAGCCTATGTGGGTAGTAAAAGTGTTCCGTGAACACCAAGCATTGGCAATTTTCATCACCCTGGGCTTGGGATATTGGTTAGGGGCAATCAAATTCGGTCACTTCAGCTTAGGTGCAGTAACAGGTACGCTAATCGCAGGTGTTATCATCGGTCAGCTTGATATCTCGATCTCTTCACAAGTTAAGTCAATGTTCTTCACGATGTTCCTATTCGCTGTAGGTTATGGTGTCGGCCCGCAATTTGTTCGAGGTGTAGCCAAAAATGGTGCTCCACAAGCGATATTCGCAGTAGTCATTTCATTTCTATGTTTCGCAGTAACGTACGCTGGTGCCAAAATTGCAGGTTACGATGTTGGTCTAGCTGCAGGCCTTTGGGCCGGCGCACAAACCATCTCCGCTTCTATCGGTCTAGCGACTGATGCAATCAACTCATCTGGTTTCAGCAATACTAAAGAGCTACTAGACCAAATTCCAGTGGCTTACGCTATCTGTTATCTGTTCGGTACTATTGGTACTGGTATGATCCTAGCTTATGTTGGTCCAACTCTACTCGGAGTTAACCTTGAAGAAGCTTGTAAAGACTACGAAAAAGAGATGTCTGCAGGTACACCAGAAGATGGTATTTCACGTGTTTGGCATCGCTCTGAATCTCGTACCTATGAGATCTCTGACGATATCAACGGTATGACAGTGGCTGAATTCGAATCTCAACACCACGCAGAACGCCTCTTCATTGAGAAGCTGAAACGCAATGGTGAAGTAGTGGATGTCGAGCCAACTATGGCGCTAGCGGCAAAAGACATTATTGCATTAACAGGTCATACCGATGCACTCGTACACGCTCAACAGTATTTAACAGAAGTAGCGGACGAGGAGCTTGATAACCTGCCATTAGAAACCGTAGACCTAGTTGTTACCAACAAAAAGTTCGCTAACCGCACATTAGTCTCACTAGCAGATGAAGATTACGCTCGTGGCGTGTTCCTAAACAAAATCAGTCGTGGTGCAGCAAGTCAAGAAGTACCCCTACTAGCACAAACTGAAATTCATCGTGGTGACGTACTAAGTATTACTGGTACTAAAACGCATACATCACGTATGGAAAAAGAAGTAGGCCATGTAGATAGAACGACAACTGAAACGGATATGGTTTGGGTTGGTCTCTTTATCGTAATATTCGGTTTACTAGGCGCACTAGCTGTTAATATCGATGGCGCACCCGTTACTCTGTCTGTATCTGGCGGTGTTCTAATCGGTGGTTTGGTATTAGGTTGGTTACGCTCAATTCACCCAACATTTGCTCGACTTCCAGAACCAACACAGTGGTTTATGAACTCAGTTGGTCTTAATGTCTTTATTGCTATCGTAGGTATTTCTGCAGGTCCTGGCTTTGTGGCTGGCCTTAAAAACGTAGGTCCAGAACTGTTCTTAATCGGTGCGGCAGCAACGGCTATTCCAATGCTATTAGCTCCACTTATTGGTAAGTATATCTTTAAATTCCACCCAGCTATAAACCTAGGTATTTGTGGTGGTGCACGTACGAGTACTGCTTCAGTCGCTATGGTAGGTGAGAAAGCGAAAAGCAACATCCCTATGCTTGGTTACACTGTTCCTTATGCGGTATCCAATACCCTATTGACCTTAATGGGTATGTTTATGGTGTTATTCTACTAATAGGTAGCAGTCATGAACAATTACCACCCTCGATGATCAATTAAGCCCCTTACTTTTGTAAGGGGCTTTTTTATGCGAGTTATTCCTCAATAAAACCACTAACAAAAATAGCGGTTTTTTCTTTCTATAACCCTCTGATTTAAAAACCATATCCAACCGTCCTTAAAGATAATGAAAATAAAATATGAAAATATTTCTTATTTTTCTTGAATTCCAATATTGGGTGACCCTACCTATGAATTGTCGATAATTGATTTAGGTATTAAAAGTGAAAAAGACAGCATTAACATTACTTCTTCTTACACCAATGATGAGCTATGCCAATACTGGAAAAAAAGTGGGGATCGGTATGGCATTTGACCAAGGTCTAAGCGTAGTCGTTGACTTTAATCAGCAAATAAAGTTCATCGCAGGCGATGATGGATTAGCTCTAGATTATTCATTTTTAAAGGGAAATCTAGCTGCAGAAGCTCCTTTGAGTTGGTATGTGGCTGGCGGTGCGTACTACGACTGGAATAATGATTTTGGCGTTCGTATTCCTATTGGCATGAATTTGAACTTTGCAAAAGATTGGAAACTTTATGCACAGATCCATCCCGAATTAAATATGAATCATGGCTTAGATTTGGATATTGGCGCTGCATTAGGCGTTACTTATAGCTTCTAATTCTAGTCGCTAAATTTAAACATTAACAAATAGAGAACTTAATAATGAACAAGACATTTCTACGTACTTTGCCTTTGCTATTATTACCACTAGCATCGGTTTCTTCTGCAGAACCTTATATTGGTGCTGGTTACTTATACTCTAGTTACGATGACATTAACGTATCAGGTTCTAATAATGGCTACACTATTTACGGCGGCTACAATTTTGCAAAACTCTTCTCTGCCGAATTAGCATACGCGGATTTTGTTGATACGAACTCCCCAATTGACAACTCGTCTATCTACTCAAATGCATGGCTAGCAAGTGGTAAGGTCACGTTACCAATTGCAATTTTCGATGTGTATGGTCGTCTTGGTATGGGTAGATTCTCTAACAGCATCAATACATCTACAGACGTATTCGGTGGTATTGGTGCAGGCGTTTCTTTAGGCCCAGCTCGAGTTGCTTTGGAGTACACTAAGTATGACACTGCGATTGTCAAAGATAGCGTAAACCTTTTAGTTGAATTCCACTTCTAATCACTCAACACTACCAGAGAAAACCAAAGCCAGTTCGCTTTGGTTTTTTTATACCCGCTGTGAACATCTAATCATAAAAAAACCGACCGCTGGTAATCGCGGTCGGTTTTTTGTGGACTCTATGGCTGAATGTGCGTCAACAAATCTTTAAGCTTCTCAAGTGTCATCAATTCAATTTGCCTGACTCTCTCTGCTGAAACCCTATGCCTCTCAGCAAGTTCGTTCAATGTTACTTTTTCTGATAACAGCCAACGACTTACGATAATATCTCGGCTTCGAGCATCTAATTTAGCCAAACCTGCATTCAATTCATCGTTAATGTGCCTATCCCAATCTTGAGTTTCATATTCAATCGCCACATCGAGTTGTGGCTCGGCAAACACTTCACCAGTCGATATGACTTGGTCTTCATCTTCACCTATTTTCGGGTCAATATAGGAATCTCTTGCAGATAGTCGCCCATCCATAGACAGCACATCTTTCTTGCTGACTTTCAACTTACTGGCTAAATTTTCAGCCTCACTCTCACTCATCCACTCTTGAGATTGCTTGTATTTTTTCAGATTAAAAAATAGTTTTCGCTGTGACTTCGTTGTGGCGATTTTTACAATGCTCCAGTTTTTTATAATAAAGTCGGTAATTTCTGATTTTATCCAATGAACAGCAAAGGATACCAACCTGAAGCCCAGTTCTGGGTTAAATTTCTTAACTGCCTTAAGCAAACCGATATTACCAGACTGAATCATATCGACTAACGGTAGACCATACCCGGCGAACCCCTTGGCGATGTAAACAACGTATCGCAGATGAGGCAATACTAATTGTGATATTACATCTTCATTATTGTTGTAGTATAGCTCGTTAGCTAATTGTCGCTCTTCACACTCTTTTAATATTGAGTGCGAATTGACATATTGCATATAGTAAGAAAGGTTTTGGCTATTGTTGAACGAAATAGCAGCATTTGAATGAGACATCATTTCTCCGATATATAGTAGTTTTTATGTAGACTTAAATCGGCGCGAATACTATTGATGTGATAAATCAATATAATAATGAGTTCATAATCTTGAGATAAAGTAAATATAACATATTAAAAACAATGACTTATGATAGTATTTTGTATATTTTCAAACTTGACTTTGCAATAAAAGTTACTGGTGATTAATTAAAATTCACAAACAGTTATCGTTTCTTTATTGTCATATTATGTATAGCAATTTCCCAAAAAGTAACATCTTCCTCGCTCTGTAAGTAGGTTATCAACGCAACACCTTTATATGTTTCATATTTAGATAAGTTACTTACGCAAATCAAACTAACTATTATAGAGAAAGTCATAATGTGTAATCAGAAACCAGCAAATGTAACCATCAATGTAGAAGCAAACCATGATTCTTTGATGTTAAAGCTGAAGCCAACTGGAAAATTAACAAAGGAAGTGGTTACTCAAGTAGCCAATTTGATTGAAACTAGTATTAAGGAAAATGAGGACAAGAAGATTAACCTTCTTGTTGATGCTACTGCTTTCTCTGGTTGGGAATATGAAGCATTTGTGGAAGATATTAAGCTGAGTATTAAGCATCGTAACGACATAAACAAAATCGCATTATTTGGCGATCAAAAATGGCTTGAAATAGCGGCTACATTGGCGTCATTCGCAACCAGTTCAGAGGTGAAGTACTTTACTAACAATCAAGAAGCACAAGGTTGGATTAAACACTAATTGCGCAACTACCCTGTACTGAAACGTGTCAGCCAGTTTGGCTACCACGTTTCAGTAGTACCAGTAACATTATTGGTAATCTTGTCTCTAATATCAGATAGATCACTATAAAAGAATAGCGTTTCGGACAAGTTTAATACCTGTACCGTCGATGCTTCCAAGATCGCATGATAGTAAAACTCTTCCGCCGCAGATGTATTCCCTGTTGATTCCGCTACCTTCGCACTAATTATGTAAAACATGATACTACGCCTGTCGTAAGGGATGGCTGTAAGATACTGCTTCGCTTTGTATGGCTCATCTTTACTCATCTCCATCATAGACATCGCTTCCAATAACCTAGGTGTAAGCTGCTGATCCTGAGAAAACTGGTTGATGGACTGCTGCATTTTCTGATTAAGCTGTTCTATTTGATTGATGTTATTGCCATCAGGTTTGATATACATCTTCGATAGAATAAACATATAAGCCGTTGCGATGGTGTATTGATTTTCGGGTGCTTGTTGGGCCGCTAACTCTATCAGTTGTAATGCTTTTTCCTCATGATTCACCTGAAAAGCTGCACCTAATGACTCCAATATAGAAGAAACTGCATTCTCATCATCAGGCAACTCATCCACCAGACTGGC
Source organism: Vibrio sp. CyArs1 (assembly GCF_022432925.1). Lineage (NCBI taxonomy): Bacteria > Pseudomonadati > Pseudomonadota > Gammaproteobacteria > Vibrionales > Vibrionaceae > Vibrio > Vibrio sp. CyArs1. The sequence goes on from NZ_JAKRBO010000001.1 coordinate 1,344,974, forward strand.
GACCTGAGATTTTCCGACCGAGATATTGAAAGACTCAAGTAGGTCAGTCAGCGATTTTTTTATTGCGGCTTTCACATGCCCTTGTGAAATCTTGTACCGTCGATCTAGGTGTTTATCACCCGATACTCGATTAAAGTACTCAATTTCTAGATATTGATGACCACCTCGTTCAATCGACGAAAAACGTAACTCGTTGGCCGCGACTTTTGCAGCAGGCCCATCATAGATGATCCTATAATCTCGATAGATCTTTAAATAATCCAACAACTTACGTGCCATCCCCACTTTAAGGTGGTCGCTTAGGAATTCCTCGTTAGCTTTCACATAAATATATCGAGGTTCAAAAGACAAATAACTAGGTGCTATCGTTGAAGCTGGATGCGCCTCTTTTTCCACACCATTGATGAATACCAGATATATTATTCCTGGAACTAGACAAATCAACAGAACAGACGCTATGGCCCAGTGCTTTAAATAGTTGGGTTTTTGTGTCCCACTAAGTCGCAGAGGTCTCAATGAACGAGCATTATCAGTATCACTCGTTTTACCTGCTTGTGATGATGTTGTCTTATCTTTGTATAGGGGATTCTCTGACTTACTTAGCGCTCCGGCACCTACCCTCCCGCCATCGACTGGTGCGGGGGTTTCGACTTTTCTTTCAACATCCGCATCTAACTTGTAGCCTCTTTTAGGAACAGTAACAATATACCCAAATGGATGACTACCGTGCTGTTTGAGAATTTTTCTTAACTCAAATATCGCCTGAGTAATGACTTGATCAGTTAAGATCGAGCCATTCCAGACTTCATTTATTAATTCATCTCTAGAAAAGACGGTATAGGGATTATCACACAGAAAATGGAACAATCTAGATAGTCGATGATCGATAATAAACTCTTCGTCATCCAAGATAAATTTGTCTTCACTTGGAATAAAAACCCAATCATCAATAGTAAATTGTATCTTCTGGTTCTTCATAGGTTAGTATTAAGTAACTGTAACTTATAAAGAAGTATTGGATACTATTTAGGATATTTCAAAAAATCCACCTTACACGGCACGAAAATGACGCACAAAGCGGACCCCGAAAAATCCTGACGTATCGCTTAGAGAATATCTGTTAGTAGAACCCCGACGCCAATACGCTTGTTGTTGTAATTGTAATCGATCAAACTTTCACCATACCCTTGGTAATATTGAACATAACCACGAACTCTCCCTATAAGGGGGAAGCTCATACCTGCCTCAAAGCCACCATAACCGGTACGGAAGTTATAACGAGCTACTCCACTGAACTCTACCGCTTGGTATTTATAAGCAGCGGTTAGTTCAAAGTGTCCCATGTAGTCTTCTATATCGGGGTTATCGTCATCACTGTCAGGGATGCGGTACCAAGGCTCCAAATAAACCATGAGGTCGTCTTCAGCATATCCAATACCACCATAAATTCGATTCCAACTGCGACTCAACTCTTGAGTTCGTCCATTAGATTCATGTTCAAAACCAACTCGTGTAAACCACACACCTTCCGTACTCTCTATTGGCAAAGGAGATTCATAGAAAATCTCTGGGCGATAGTTAGTTTCACGGAAAGGTGCTGATATCTCAGAAGAGTATGCCTGCCAAAATGACTTTAACGTAAAACCAAAGTAAATCTGATCTTCTTCGTTAAAAATACCATCTTCGACTAGAGGCATTTTAAAACTGATCTGGAACTTGATTTCTTCATCTTTCAGTTCATCAGACTTTCCTTCAAAAATGTCTGATGTGTAAGGTGCCGTATTTACCTGGCTCATTTCCGTAATAGGCAAAATGTAGTTTTGCCTATAGGGAGTAATGACAAACGGGTTATTCTCCGTCTCTTTTTCTAATGTGTGTCGAGTTGGAGAGACATGCTCTGTCGACGCTTGCACTTCACTCAAGCACTGTGCCTTAATCTCATCGAGGTTATCATGTTCAACATCCATGTGAATCTCACGCAACAAACAATTATCAAAGCGTGTGTCGAAACTGGCATCGTTTTCTTGCGCCAAAGCATGCATAGGCCCGAAAGCCACAAGTAGCGCTAGGATTTGAGAATGTCGAACAGATAACTTCATAACTCAACCCTTACATGTACATAGCGTGAAGAATGAAGTCGACACTTTGCTCAGTAATTCGATTCACGTTCGCATCTAAGATTTTTTGTGTGATCTTCGACTTATCATTCTCAAGTACGCCATTGTTGTTTACGACAAAAATACGACGAGCAAGTAAGTGGCCGTCATCTTTATCTTTAATATCAACATCCACAAGTAATCTTACTGAACGATCACGAGTACCAGCCGCCTCTTTTGCTAAGGCAACGATTGCACCAATTGGGATAATTTCTCGTGCTTTTACATCTTCACCGATGTCTTCAACTTTAATGATGTTGACGTCAACAATAGCTTGGTGTTGGCTCGCCGCATCTGTTGGGAACAGTTTCGAGCTCTTTTCAGACAAAGTGCCTTTAAGTTCTTGCTTAAAGTTCTCTACTGTTTGGTCTGTTAGCAAACGGTCTATCGTTTTACTAACGTGTACATTAACATCGTGAACGATAATATTCTGATATTCGTCTTTTTTAAGGTCGCTCGAGTGCCAAACATATCCATCTTCATGGGAGTTGTATTTTTGTTCTTCGTATGTACGTCCATCATTTAACGTCACCATTTCTTCTTTATCTGGTAGTGAACCTGCACACCCAGATAGAACCGTGATAATAGATAGTAGTAGTATTTTAGCTTTCATTTCTTTCTCCAGACCTTATTAGTCAATCTTGCTTTAAGAACAATAAATATGTTCAAGTGAATTTCGCTAACAATTATGATTAGCAAAATTAAAAAGTGAATAAACTAATCAGCATACTTCTATTAATGTTAAATTCTCTATTATTTATTGATATAAAAAACCTGAACAAAACCAATAATGGCGTATAAAATAAAAATAAAACCCTTAATAAACAATGACCTAAAAACAATTCATCGTAATAACCCTAACCCGAGAACAATTAAAAACCGCAAGTTTAGATATAAAACCACCTTTGAATAGATAAATCTAAAACAAAAATACAGAACTAAGAATATTTATTATTTACCATACAATTAGAGCCTTATTATTTCATCATTTCATGTAGCGGTTAAAATTAACATCGAAATCTGGCCTGATTAAACCATCAGGTATATATAAGCTCAACCAACGCCATTTAGGCGTCAATTAATAAGGTATTTAAAATGTTGAAATATGTACTTCCTCTTTGTGTTCTAGCTTCTGCATCGGTAATGGCAGATGACTTTAATCCATCAATTGTTGCCAGTGACGGCTCTCAAGAGCAGAACCAATTAAGCGTTGATGCAGCAATGAGCTCACTTCAAACTGACACAATTCGCGCTAACGAATTCGACTATGTTTTAGTGACTGACGATAGTGTTACTACACAGTTTGATACTTACTTAGATTCTATCTATCGCCAAACTTACATCACTCAAGAAGAAGCTAAAGAAATGGACCTTAAGCCGGGTTATTCTTTCCACGTGTACGACTTTGATTCTGTTCAAGATCTAGAGAAGAAAATCGCGGAGCGTATCAACCAAGATAAACCGATTTACTTCACTGTTGACTACTATCAACACCCTGTAAACCAGTCAGAACGTACTGAATACACAGCGAAAGTAACGCTATACTAATTTTTGTCCCCGATATTGATTCAATATCGGGGATTTTTTTATCTTTCCTACCTGTTTCCTCATTTCCGCTTTCTATCCTCCACGAATGAAAAGCTTCGTCAGTAGTTCATCGTTCAATTCATCCATTGCCAACCAGTCAACAAGCAAAGGCCTAACTCGGTTATAGTGGTGAAAAAGCGATATCAATTGTGTCAAAGAGTATTGTCTTGGAGTGTGTTAGCTCGAAGGGTTATTAGCTTGAAGAAGTGATGGAACACTTTGAGAAAATAGGAACTTATTAGTGAGGTGTCAGAAAGAGGCATACAAACGTACCTATATTTGCATGCCTAAATTGAGGTTATTGAGATTTGCTTTCTGATATTGGAGCGTTCTTGTTGTCATACACCATACATCCGCTGTCGGGATTACAGTTGACTAAATACACCACTTTTTTACCACAGCCGGACACTCCAACTTGATACTGAGGTACTTCATAACGATAAAGGTCGATCGTTTTTTTGTTTAGTACTGTTGTTTGCACAGTTTGGCAGCTTAGTTCAAACTTCGCACGATTCATTGCCGCTTCCGTTGCCATAGATTGGTTTTCATTTAGAAATTCTTGAGTGCTCGTACAGCCCATCATAAAAATAGACGTTAACGTACTGATTAATAATAATTTAGTCTTCATTTGTTTTCTCTAATTGATTGTGTAATGTATATTTGAGGCGTATTAGAACGCCTCGGTAAAGGTGAGATAAAAACCTTTGTCGTCGTTGCTACCTATCCCCAAATCCACTCGAACGTTCATTCGCGGTTGAATTTCATACCGATAGCCGACGCCGTAGCTATAGAGAAAGTTCGAGTACAGCTCATCCAATGAACTATCGACGGAACCTACTCCAGCCCAAAATGTCACACCGTGCTTAGTCAATTGGTCTTGACCGTCTCTCAGGGTCCATCGATATTCCAATGTGTTTTCGATGGCAATGTTGTCGCGATAGCGACCTTGATAGATGCCTCGCATAGAGTCTTGCCCGCCCAAGGTCGGCATGTCATAAAATGGGACATCACCTTGACTCCATTGGAGCTTATTGAATAACGCTAACACCTTGCCTTTTGACAGGGCGTAGTAGTATCGATAATCCACAGATGCTTTTGAGTAGTCGTTGTCACTGCCAATGAATGAGTTGTAATCGACAAACTCAATTCCAAGGAAACTCCCTTGCCAGGCATTAACCGTTACATCGCGAGTATCGTATTGCACTGTAAAACCTGCACCGATTGAAAATGGCTTATCACGATAAGTTTGGAAGTTGTCATCGTTTAAGGCACTCGTGGGTAAATCATCATTGCTAGGATCGTAGTAGCGAACGCGAAGAACAGGACCTACGTACCAATGTTGATTTGTTCTAAAGGTCAGATTGGCATCGTAGTTAACAAACTTGTAGTCCAACGACATATCATCACTTGCATCGACTACCTTTCCCTTGTCATAGCCTGTTCCCCAGTAGTACTGGCTTTGATTGCCAAAGCTCAGACTACCTACATAACGAATATCGTTATTCTGGAAAAACAAATTCTGTTTCGAACGTAAACCAAAGCCGATACCAGACTCCATCTCGTTACCAATTGCCACGAGACTGACACTAGAACGTTGTAAGTTGTCACTGTCGCGATCGGTGCTAAAAGAATAGAGCCCTCCTAACGCGAGCATAAGCCCTGTTTCCGGCATATAGCCAGGGCCTCCTAATATTGAAACCAGTGGTAATCGATTGGTTTCTATAAATGCCTTTTTTTCTTTTTTCAGCCTTGCTTCTTCCCTCTCAAGCACAGCACAGTTGTTAACACACTCCTTCTGAAGCTGTTGATTGGCATCGATTTTTCTATCAAATTCAGCCAATTGAGCTTCTGCTTTCCGAGTATTTTCAACAAATACTGGTTTAGACAGAGAGACTATTGAACTTTGTTCACCTCGCCCTGTATTGGCGTAGCTCTGACTCAACGGCATCACAAATAAAAAGCAAGAGGCTGCAAAAAAAGAAAGCACCATCCTTGGTGCTTTTTGATTGGTTTTCTTCACTATTGTTGCTCTTCTACAAGCTTAGTGTTGGTATCCTCAGTAGATTCACCTGAGTGGTCATCAGCCAAGAATGTATAAACCGTAGGGACGACAAATAAGGTAAACAGAGTACCTACTGTCATGCCCACAGTAATTACTAGACCGATAGAGAAGCGGCTTTGCGCGCCAGCACCAGCTGCTGTCAGTAGTGGTACGACACCAATTACCATTGCTGCTGTTGTCATCAATACTGGACGTAAACGTTCCGCTGCTGCTTTCTTCACTGCGGCAATCTTATCGCCTGCGAATTCCGGCTGGATTTGGTTCGCAAACTCCACGATCAAAATACCGTGCTTACTGATCAGACCGATAAGCGTTACAAGGCCAACCTCAGTGTAGATATTGAGCGTATCGATACCCAAGTACAAAGGAATCATGGCTCCGAATATCGACAACGGAACACTGGTCAATACGATCAATGGATCTTTGAAACTTTCAAACTGAGCCGCTAGCACCAAATAAATGATAATAAGCGCAAGAGCAAAGGTTGAAACCAAGGAAGCTCCTTCTTGGACGTACTGACGTAATTGACCAGATGAGTCTGTTGCGTACGACGTTGGAAGAATTTGTTTTGCACCTTCCTGCATCACTTCATAAGCTTCACCAATACTAACGCCTGGCATCATCTTCGCTTCGATAGTCGCGCTGTTCAATTGCTGGAACTGATCCACGGCTGATGGCTGCACACTTTGCTTGATATCAATAAGCGTTGATAGCGGAACCATAGTGCCGTTATTTGAGCGCACGTAATATTGGTCGATATCATTCCAAGAACTACGGTCAGAACGTTCTACTTGAGTGATTACCTGATAGCTGCGCTCATCTAATGCGAAATAGTTAATAAAGCCTTCACTCACGTAGCGAGTTAACACATTACCAATTTCTTGCGCGTTCACATTCATCAATGCTGCTTTGTCACGATTAATGGTAATTTCTACCTGAGGCTTATTGAACTCTAAGTCATTCTGAACATAGATAAACTTGCCACTATTGACCGCATACTCTTTCATTTTTTCTGCGTACTGGTAGAGCTCCTCATAGCTTCCTGTCGGCGTTTTCAATACCATTTGGAACGGCAGACCTTGCGATGTACCAGGTAGATCTGGAGGTGAAATAGTAAACACCTGCAATCCAGGGAAATCGACTATGTCATTCTGGAATCTTGTCATGATGTCTTTCACTGACGCTTCACGAGAATCCCAATCTTTAAGTACACCTAATCCGAAGAACTTATTGTCTTTTTGGTAACCATTTACCATCATCGACATTTCAGTTTCAGGATAACTGCTGATCGTTTTATCCAACGCTTGAGTGAAATTGCCAAGGTAGTCGGTATTAGCTTGCGATGGACCTTGACCCATCATGATTACAACACCTTGGTCTTCTTGTGGAGCCAATTCACTCGCAGTGTGAGTAAACATGAACACCAACGACACAAGGAAAGTCAGAACTAATGGCCACACCAACAGACGGTTGTTGAGTACGGTCGTTAGAATGTTTTCATAATGATGTGTAACACCAGAAATAACATTATCAATTTTCTTGACCATTGCGCCTTCTAGAATCTGCTTGTTGAGCATTTTAGAAGTCATCATTGGTGTGAGAGTTAGTGCGATAAATCCAGAGATCAATACAGAACCAGCAAGAGTAAACGCAAACTCTGTAAACAGTTTCCCCGTTAGACCACCCATAAAGCCGATCGGAGCATATACGGCAGCCAACGTAATCGTCATAGCGATGACAGGGCCAGCGATCTCTCGTGCACTTTCAATCGCCGCTTGTACTGGTGTTGCCCCTTCCTCAAGGTGACGGAAGGTGTTTTCTACAACAACGATGGCATCGTCAACAACTAGGGAGATAGCCAATACCATTGCCAGTAGCGTCAACAGGTTGATACTAAAGCCCATAGACATCATCAAGAACAACGAACCGATGAGTGACAATGGAATAGTAACCAAAGGAATGACCATGGCACGCATTGAGCCCAAGAACGCTAAGATGACGATAATTACGATCACCGCAGCCTCTACAAGAGTCTTGGTTACTTCTTCAATCGAGCTATCGATAAATTTCGTTGAGTCATAAACCACTTCCGCTTTCATACCTAGCGGCAAGCTGTCTTTAATCGCTGGAAGAACGTCGTACAGTCCTTTAACAACCGTTAGCGGGTTTGATGTCGAGGTATTGCTGATTGCTGTTGTGATCGAGCTTGTACCGTTAAACAATACACGCGAGTCGTAAGTGTTCGCACCAAGCTCTACCGTTGCTACGTCTTCTAGGTGAATTAATTGACCATTCGCAGCTTTAAGCACCATGTTTTTAAATTCATCAACAGATGATGCATCGGTGTGTGCATTAATATCAATCTCGATATAGTCCGCTTTCAATTTACCCGCAGCACTCACAGAGTTACTTCCCTGGATTGCAGCCTGTACATCGGCAGCCGTTAGACCAAATGCCGCCATTTTGGTTGGGTTCAACCAAATACGCATTGCAAAGTCACTCTGTCCTAGTAGGTCGATCTTTGATACGCCATCTACAGTTGAGAATGTTGGCTTAACCACGCGACTCACATAATCAGAAATCTGTTGTGTTGCCAGGCGGTCACTTGAAAACGAAACATAAAGGATTGGCGACTGTGATGTCGATTTCAAGATGCTCGGATCCTGCGTACCTGCTGGTAAGCGATATTTCACTTGTTGAACCAGCGACAAGATTTCGGTTAGTGCTTTATCCGTTGGATAATCCAGTTTCAGATTCACCGTAATTAAAGACTTACCTAAGCTACTTTCTGATGTCATGTAGTCAATTCCCTCAGCTTGCGCGATTTGAGCCTGCAGAGGTTGGGTAACATAACCCTGGACACTGGTCGAACTTGCGCCTGGATAGGTCGTCGTAACCGTAATCACACCCGTTTCAATTTCTGGGTATTGACGAACCTGAAGCTCCGAAAAAGCTTTGAGCCCCAGCACCAATAACACCAAGCTCAACACTGTTGCTAGAACAGGTCTCTTTATAAATATGTCGGTAAAATTCATAATTTTGCCTATTTATTACTTAAATGTTTTAGGAAACGGAGTTGAGTTATTGATCTTAACCACGGTTCCTTTCTTAAGTTGTTGTTGGTTGGAAGTCACAACGATTTCGCCTCGCTCTAAGCCTGACACAATGCCGACTAAGTCATCTTTGCGGGGGCCAATTTCGACTAACTTCTGCTCGACAACTTGTTGACCATTTTCATTTTTCACGACAAAGACACTGTCGCCATAAAGAGAGTAAGAGATAGCAACTTTTGGTACGGGAACAATCGCAACTTCACTGCCTAACGTTATTTTTGCGTTGATGTACATGCCACTCACAAGTTGGTTTCCATCGCCTTCTACTTCTGCACGCACACTGATGTTGTGTGACTGCTCATCTGATGATGGCTGGATAGCAGAAACAATCGCAGAGAATGTTTTGTCTCCATAGGCATCATTGGTAAAAGTCACCTTTTGTCCTAATGCAAGCTGTGGCTGAAAGTCTTCTGAAACTGAGATATCGATGAAGTTGTCGTTAATACTTTCTAACTCAACAATAAGTGCACCTGGATTGATGTAATCACCAAGATCGATGGTGCGAATACCTAATTTGCCAGCAAACGGGGCTTTGATACTCATAAAGTCAATTTGCGACTTAATGTAAGCAAGGTCTGCCGACTCTGCGTCATATTGAGCTTGCGCTTTATCTACCGAGTTTTTTGCTGTGCTTTTGGTTTTAAGAAGTTTCACCTGACGTTGAAGTTCGATCTTTGCCAATTTCTGCTTTGCAAGTTGGCTACGGTATTTTGCTTGTAGTAATGAGTCATCAAGTTGAACGATAACATCACCCTTATTTACCGTTTGACCGGAATTAAAGTTGATTGCTTTAACCTGACCGGATATTTGACTGGTAACTTCTGTAGATTGTTTAGATGTAATTTGACCTACTGCTTGGATGTTTTGTTCCCAGCTATCTTTTTTAGATGTAATAGCAGTTACAGAAACAGCAGGTGCTTTATACTCGCTGATTTTTTTAGCGATCATATGATTTTTAAAACTATTAAATCCGAAAACAAATAGCAGTATTAATACTACTACAGCTAGGACTATTGATATTGCTTTCTTAGACATAACCTTCACTTAATAATGTTTAACGTTGAGAACACATTTAATCTACCGTGATAGAAAGAGAATTTAATAACTCTTGGATAATCAATGCATAATGTTCAATAAACAAAATATAAACATTAAAAATCAAGAGCTTACAAAAAACAAAGGAAGGATAAAATATAAAACAATGATGGTAATTTCATGTTTTATCAAAGGGGAAAGATTAAAGTATCCGGGTACTTAATTAGGAGTAAGACTATGTCAGAGAAAATGCAACATACAAAACACACCACCTCAGAGAAGATGAAAAGAATCTATGGTGATGTAGAGCACAAACACAATAAAGACCACTTGGAATTTGAAGATAAAGTTAAAACTCATCCTCACCAAAAACATGGTGGTAAAAACGAAGGCCATAAACATTTAGTTAATCACCACTCAGATGGTCATCATGACAAACATCACCATGATAAAAAGCACAGCCACAAAACTTCTTCTAGAACTCATCATAAAACAAGTTCTAAGTAAGAGAATTAATATATCCCTAGCGTAATAACTACGCTTATAAAATAATATTTGGAATCGAAAATGAATCGTAATGACGAAAAACAGCTAGAAACGCTTAGCCCATTTGAAGTAAAAGATACACTGATGAAGCTTGCTGCTGAAAACAAAGATCACGCTATGATAAATGCTGGTCGAGGCAACCCAAACTGGGTAGCGACAGTGCCAAGAGACGCATTTTTCCAGTTAGGTATGTTTGCTCTACAAGAATCTAAAGCAACCTACTCTCAATACCCTGGTTTTGGCGGCATGAGTGAAAAAGACAATATCTCAACGCGCTTTCTGTCATTCTGTGAAGACCATGAACAGAATGAAGGCGTTCGTTTTCTTCTAAATGCATTTAGCTTCTTAACAACTGAACACAAACTTGATGCGGATGAGCTCATCTATGAATGGGTAGAAGGCATTCTGGGCGATAACTACCCTGTACCTGATCGCATGCTTAAAAACTGCGAGTTCATTTCTCGTAAATACATTGAACAAGAGATGGGCAGCAAAGCTGGTTTACCAGACTCTCACTTTGATTTGTTTGCTGTCGAAGGCGGCACTGCTGCGATGGTATATATCTTCAACACATTGAAAACCAACCGTCTTCTAAATAAAGGAGATAACATTGCCATTGGTGCACCAGTGTTTACACCTTATCTAGAAATGCCAGAGCTTGAAGACTACAGCTTAAACAAAGTAGAGATAATGGCGTCAGAAGAGACACAATGGCAAATCCCAGATAGCGAACTAGAAAAGCTTCGTGACCCTAAAATCAAAGCCTTCTTCCTCGTTAACCCAAGTAACCCAGCTTCAGTTAAACTGAGCGATGAAACACTGCAGAAAATTGCAGATATCGCCAATGAGCGCCCAGAGCTGATCGTGCTGACTGATGATGTGTACAGTACGTTCACCGATAACTTCACCTCATTGGCAATGTTAGCACCCAAAAATACTATTCTGGTGTACTCATACTCGAAATACTTCGGTGCAACGGGTTGGCGTTTGGGCGTTATTGCCCTAAATGAAGACAACAATCTTGATAAGATGATCCAGGATCTACCAGAATCTACACGTCAAGAACTGACTCGACGCTATAGTGGTATCAGTCTTGATCCTGCAAATATCAAGTTCATCGACCGACTTGTTGCTGATAGCCGTGCAGTTGCTCTAAACCACACTGCTGGACTGTCTACTCCACAACAAATCCAAATGGCACTGTTTTCTCTGCTTGCTCTACTAGAAGGTGGTAAAGAATACCAAGATAACGCGAAACGCATCGTACGTGCTCGCTATCACACACTCATGGAAAAATCGCTGACTGAGCCAACCATCGCTGAAGACAACAGTAATGGCGCTTTCTATTACGTTGAGATTAATATCCAAGACCTAGCAACATCTGCGTACAGCAGTGATTTCTTTGCCTGGATGCAAGAAGGCTATGAACCGCTAGACTTCCTAGTTCGCCTAGCCGAAGAAAGTAGTATTGTGGTCATGCCTGGTGGTGGTTTTGATGCTCCAGAATGGTCACTACGTGTCTCTCTCGCTAACTTGCCACAGTCGGCTTATGCGACAATTTCAACAGCAATCAATGCCGTTTTAGAAAGCTACTATCAAACTTATTTGAACAATCGATAGTCAATTCTTAGCGCTGAAAGCCTCGTTACAAAAATGTATCGAGGTTTTTTTTGTATTTTCACCAATACTATCCAATACTTCTTTATTAGATACAGTAAGTTATGAATGGTCTATGAAAAATCAAAAAGTACAATTTAAAATAGATGATTGGGTGTTTTATCCATACGAAGACAAGTTCGTTTTACATGGAGAAGATATCGTCATTGATAACAGGCTATCCAAGCTTTTTCACTTCTTATGTGAAAATCCCGACACCGTGTTCTCAAGAGACGAACTTATTAACGAAGTGTGGAACGGGTCAATCCTAACAGACCAAGTTATCACTCAAGCTATTTTTGAGCTAAGGAAGATACTCAAACAGCACGGCAACCACCCATATGGCTACATTGTCACGGTTCCAAAACGTGGATATAAGCTCGATGCGACTGTTGAAAAAGTCATAGAAACACCTCAACCTGTCATCGAAACCACTGATTCTGTCTCTGAAAAAATTGATGTTTTGCGAGACGAGTCGGCACCTGAAACAACCGATATTGTTCTCCCTGAAGCAGGAGCAAGCACGGAAGTCGAAGCCTCAGCGGCTGAGCCAGTACGTCAACGCCCCGCCATGCAAACTGCAACAAAGAAAACTGGTTTTAGGAAGCGCTGGATTGCAACCGCGGCATTACTCGTTATCGGCATAGGTGTGGGTGCAAGCTATCTGCACGTAAAGCAAAATGATCGAGCCGCTGCAAAAGTCATCGAGCCCATTGCCACACCAAGTTACCTATCTCTTGAACCTCGTTATATTCACGTCATTCTTGAAGATGGAGTCCTACGCGATGATCTGAAAGTAGGGTTTACTAAAAAGCTTTTGGAACTGCTTAAAACCTATAAGGATTATCGTGTCATCTATGACGGTCCAGCATCTAAAGTAGCGGCAAATGAACTTAAATTTGCAGCATCCAAACGCGATAACCAAGACTACATTGAAATTGAATACGTGAATCGCATATCTGGCCATAAACATCTTGATCGCAAATATCGAGTTACAGAAGACATGCTGAAGCCGTCTTTGAAAAAGTCGTTAGACGATTTGTTGGATTCATTTAATATCGAAATTGAAAAGTCACTAATCGCGGATTTGGTCGATGAACTTCCTAACGAAGCTGCATCAATTGAGTCAGCTTTGACGTCTATTGGCGCGTCTTATCATGACTATACTCATACCAGAGCCATTGAGCTCATTGAAGAGGCCAAAAAACTTTCGCCAGACAACCCTTACGTTGTCGCTACCGGCTATATTTTTAACGTATCTAGAATGTACCTTGATCCGCCACACAACATGGCACAATATCTAGAGCAGTTAAACACAGAGACTTTGCTGAAGTTTGAACAGTTTGCTAGCGCCAATCAAACTACGCCAAGAGTTCTTGAAGCTAGTGCTATGATGGCGTTGACCAACGATGAACCATTGCAAGCGAAGACCATATTACAAACCATTCCTCATGAACGGCGCACTGTGTTTTTCTATATTTTAAATGCGAAAGCCTCAGAACTAACAGGCAATAGAGACGCGGCTGAAGAGTTCTATTACCACGCTGTCCTAGAGTCCTCAACTATTCAAGTTCTAAATCTATCTGAAGTGTTGTTCTTCAATAGCGACCTTTCCGATATCAAGAAAAAGGTAGAAACAAGCTTAAGCGAGAATGACGCAGTATAAGTCAAAAAGGGCAGCGTGGTTAATACCACACTGCCCTTCTATTTACGGAGGATTTGGAACAATCACTACCATCGATAGGTCAACATAGCCATTACGCTTTTTCGACCTTCACCAATATTAGCCTCAGCGGAGACACCATAGCTTCTCGCTAAGTTCCAGTTAAAGCCAACAATGCCTGACCAATCATTCGTATTGTACTGATCAATGCTGTAACTCAAGCCTTGGATATCTAACGCATCTGTTTCACTTGTTGTACCGGTGTTATTCATATACGAAACACCAATGTATGGACTAAATAGACCCCAGTTTTCAATGTGATAAGACCGTCCTACACGAGGGCTCACAGCAATGGTTTGACTCGATGTACGACCATCATCAGTTTGAGACCATGTATAACTGATTGGTAACACACCAAAGTATTCTCCAAAACCAGCAACAAAGTTCGTCGATATTCCATAGTTCCAACCCTTAAATTCTGGAGAAAAAGATAGAGAGGGTAGGTTGTTCAATGCATTCGATAACTTGTCACCACAGTAGTCATTGAAGCGGTTACACGTCACTTTAGAATTCGCTAACTTGTCAGATAACGTACCAGGGAACACCGAGCCAGGTATTGTTACATTAAGGTCCGTATTACCATCAAAACGCCCTACATGGGCGCCTACTTGCATGAATGGAAATAACCAAGCGGCTGCTCTTAGTTGCAATGTCGCAGTTTTGACATCAGGATTGCCAAAGTCGATTTGGTTTAAATCAACCACATCACCTAATGACACATTGCCTACATTAACATTTAGATTATTAAAGCCAATATTCTGCTCAGTATAAGTAGGAATAATCGACAATGAAAAAGGCAACGGTAAATCAAAGCCCAGGTCAATTGCATTCTGAGCGTAAAATGGAAGCGCATGTTGCCATTTCCTATCGAGCTTTTTCTGTTCTGTTAGCTCTTTAGTTGCTACAACATCACCAGTTCGTGTTGCATTTCTCGCTTCTCTTCGTGCCTGCTTAATATCCTCTCTCGATTGCAACCAAATATCTTCATTATTTGGCATTGTGCTATCCGCATAACTCGGTGAAGAAATAATGGCGAGAAGAAGTGTCGACAATACTGCCTTTTTCATTCTGATTACTCTTATAATGGTTAATATATCGTGATCATGTATGTTATTTAGTACTCACAAATATATTGAAAACTGAGATTAGTTAAGAATTGTGTAACCACGCTCTTTCATACAATTGCGCATAACGGTATCTTTCTCACTTTGGTAATTCGCTTCAGCTTGTTGTTTTTCAGCAGAACTGCCTAATACACCTGTTACTAAACCAATTCCTGCGCCAATTCCTGCGCCTTCTGAACCAGAACCACCACCAATTGCGGCTGCACCAGCACCTAAGGCAGCAGCACGTCCCATATGTTTAATCGTAGTGCGTCCTGTACCTTCAACATTTTGCTGTTGTACTTGGTCACTTAATTGTTGACATTGATACATATCTGCACTGTATTTCTCTTGGTCAATACCTTTTGTATCGATGATTAGATTATCGGCAAATACTTGAGGAGAAATAATTAAACCGATAAGGAGAGTTAGCTTTAGACTTTTCATGTTAATTCCAGCTTTTTGGTTGATTTACAACTACTCTAACTGAAAATTCCGCTACAAAAATCAACGTAAAATAAAGGTTAAATAATAGCTTTTTAAACCTCATAAAAATCATAAATCAGCTAGATAAAACCTCATAAAGAGGCGATAAAATCCCAATAAAAACACATAGTAATCCATTGTTTTACATGTAAAAAATAAAATGTAGCAGAGTCTAATTTATCCATGATTACAAGTGGTAACTCATGACATAAACTTCTCGAAAATTCTAATTCAACAAATACATCGGAGAAGAAATGTCAGCTTCATCATATTTCACCAATGCAGAGTCTAAAGATAGTCTCTCGCACTACTTAGGCTCAATTAGCAAGTATCCATTACTTAGTGAAGAAAAAGAAAGGACACTAGCTAATAAAGTAGTTACAGAAAATTGCTCACAATCGTTAAATGAGCTGATACTGCCTCATTTAAGATATGTTGCTTACATTGCGAAAAATTTCGTTGGCTACGGTATGTCTACTTTAGACATTATTCAAGCCGGCAATGTTGGACTAATAAAAGCAATAAAGAAGTTCAACCCTGCTCGAGGAATTCGATTAGTTTCTTTCGCTATTCACTGGATAAAGTCAGAAATTAACGAATACATAATCAAGAATTGGAGCATGGTAAAAGTTGCAACAACGAAAGAACAGAGAAAATTATTTTTTAACTTGAGAAAGCACAAAAATGATTCTGGCTGGGTAAGTGAAGAACAAGCGAAAGATATTGCGAAGAATCTAAAAGTACGAGTGAGGGATGTATTTGTAATGGATGGACGACTATCTAATAAAGATAAACAGTTAGAAAGTCATAATTATGATGAAGAATTTCACTGCCCATATACTGAAGACAATTATTTTCGCGAGCATCGCGACGATTTCGCAGACAATCATGAAGAAGAAAATTGGAGTAACCACCTATCTTCTGAGCTAAAGATTGCAATACAAAAGTTAGATGAGCGCAGCAAAGATATTATTTTTCATCGATGGCTAACCAACGAAAAAGCCACACTCTCAGAGTTAGCAGACAAGCACCAACTATCCGCTGAGCGAATTCGTCAAATTGAAGTCGCCACGTTAGCAAAGCTAAAGAACCTAATGGGTCACATACCGATGGCTAACGCAGCCTAACACTGTCATTACAACAATATTAACTACCTTTACGGCATTAGAATGAAAAACACATTTAAAATTACACCGCTTATTTTATTAGCCATAGCTAGCTCGGTAAAAGCGGATACTTTGACTGAAATCTACGACTTAGCTAAGCAAAACGATCCTCAGTTACTTAAAGCTTCTGCACAAAGAGACTCTGCCTTTGAAGCCATTAACTCTACTCGAAGTGCACTACTACCTCAGATCGACCTAACAGCAGGCTACGCGTATCAAGATAGCGATCGTCACACAACCGACGGAAGCACCACAGATCTGAGCTTAGGATTGTCCCAATCCATTTATGATCGCAGCAGCTGGATAGCCCTCACTATCTCGGAGAAAAGTGCCCGTGAAGCCGATGCACGCTATGCGTCTACACAGCAACAAGTCATCTATAACGTCGCCGAGGCGTATTTTAATGTATTGCGTGCCGAAGATGACCTGCGGTTTATTCAAGCCGAGAAACAGGCCGTGGCAAAGCAACTAATGCAAACCGAACAGCGTTTTGATGTTGGTATTGCTCCAATCACCGATGTACAAGATGCACGAGCGCAATATGACAGTGTTCTAGCTCAGGAAATCCAAGCCAAAAACAATGTCGAGAACGAATATGAAGAGTTGCGAGCCATTACAGGACAGCAAGCGAGTAATTTGGCTGTGTTAGATACTGCTCGATTCTCTACTTCGTTACCAAGTAAAAACGCTGATCAGCTCGTCGCACAGGCGACAAATGAGAACTTAGATCTTTTGGCAAATCGCATTCAAAAAGATGTTGCCAAGGAACAGATCTCTCTCGCTCAATCTGGCCATCTACCGACTATTTCACTGACATCGAACTATAGCTATACAAAAAACTATAACGAACCTAATGACCCAGTGACGGGTGCACAAATGGATGACGATGAAAACCTATTTAACCTAGGAATTTCGATCGATTTACCAGTGTACTCTGGTGGACGCATCACATCTGAAGCCAAGCAGGCTGAATATCAATTTGTTTCTGCGAGCCAAGATTTGGAATCGACGTTCAGAGAAGTACAGAAAGATGTTCGAGCCATTAATAATAATATTCGTTCTTCCATCGGTTCTATCCAAGCCTATAAACAGTCAGTTATCTCCGCGGAATCAGCCCTTACCGCCACTCAAGAAGGCTTTAATGTTGGCACCCGCACTATCGTCGATGTTCTAGAGAGCACTCAGAACGTCTATCAAGCAAATAAAAACCTGTCTGACGCACGCTACCAATACATTTTATCGCAAGTGCAGCTCAAACAAGCGATAGGAACTTTGAGCGAGCAAGATATCGTAGACATCAATGCTGGACTAAAGAAGGTCAACTAACGCAGTTCCTTCATCAATTACGCCCATCCATTGACTGGTATGGGCATGTTTTCTACAAGGAACATGAACAAAACTTCGGATTAACAATGAAAATAACAAGTAAAAACGTGCAGCTCCCACCTAAAACGACATCACTTATTGCAGATAAATATCAACACTTAGTGGACCGTAATTTAGACCTACTCTTTAGTCGTTGTGAGGTCGTCTTTCATAATGGTTTTGGCGATTATGAGGTGTCGTTAAAGGTGCACTTAGAAACACAATCTTTCTATGTCCTTCGCACTGATTTGCTACTCGATAATGCTATTGAAGACGCTTTTCTGTCGCTATATTACAAAATCGAAAAATATGAAAACAAGTTAGCCGCTAAACAGTTTTTTCGTTCTAACCTTCAGAAAATTCTACGATTTTTGAGTAGCAGCAAGGCGAGGCGTTCAGCAAAAATTACTTACTAACGTTGGGTTGGATTATGCAAGAAAGATGGATGTAAATGAGCTGGGTGGTTTATGGATAGGAAAAGTCGGCATTATTGGATTGATGTTTCCGATAGCCTCGCATCCTGCGAGGCCGATGATCGACTTAGCTGCCAATTAAGTTGAATAAACTCGCATCATATGCCGCTAACATCTTTTCAAACAGTCCAATCGGGACTGCGTAGTAGACTAACGTATTCTTGGACAATACAGCAATTGCATTACCATCACATTCATTCAATACTTCAGTGGGCTCACTGTTCATTCTTTTAGTACACGTGCAGTAATCACCTAAGATTATATGTTCATCAACGCCCACTTCGCTCGACATATCTTTACCTCTTTACATTGTATTTAGAGCAATTGTTCTAATAATTTTCTCAATACATTTAACTTCATGATAGTTAATGTTTTTCCACAAATGACTGCCATTTTGAGAACTCTACCAAACCAACGCCGAATGATGTCTCCATAAGCATAAGACAGATGACATGCTGCTTTTCCACATGGCTGAAGTCGACAGAAGCAAGAACAGGCGTTGATCAGTGGCTCACCGCATTTTTATCAATGAGTTAAAACATGCGGCAAATTAAACCTAAGAAACGAGCAACACATCTAAACCTGCTACGCTTCGCATGCTTCTTTCTAACGTTCCTTCCATATTGACCACACTATGATGCTTGCCCAGTATAATCAGATCAGCGTCCACAATTTCGATTACAGCATGCATCTCCCGGCTAACATCACCGTTTTTTATGTAGATATTTTCCTTCGAGATCGGGTAGGCACTCACGATAAATTCCAGCTCCTTTGTATCGTGTTTTTGCTCAAGTTCAGCAACAAACTCTCTATAAATATCTCCCCAGTATGCTAAAGAATATGGGTTGTATTCCACATTTGGGTGAACGTAAACCAGACTGATTGTCGCTCCTAAGCTAAATGCTAGGTCAGTGGCATTTTTGATGAGCTCAGCGTCACTATGCTCGAAGTCTATCGCTAAAAGTATATTTTTGTATTTCATATTACCTCAAGAATTTTCAATCTATTGATTGGTGAATTTTTAATCCAAACATTCTTTAAGTTAATACGAGGAAGAATCTAATAAATAAGATAGCGATAATATCCCGATAGTATTTCCACTGGAAAGAACTGTTTTTTTAATAAAACCTAAAAAACCAAAACAAAAGCTAAACGCTCATCAACAAGACCACATAACCAACTGTTTTAAAATGAATATTTTTAATTTATACAGTGTTTACCTACTAATGATTTAGAGGTAAGCGGTTTGTTTTAATATTTTGCCTCACCTAAAAACACTAATACTCACGTATCTATTTTAATGGGAAATATAAATGCAAATCACATCTATGCACGTTGATATCACTCCATCTATGAAAACACTTATCGAAGAGAAGTTTGCTCATATTCAAGGGCACTTTCATTCTATCGATCAAGAAAAATGCCATATTATCTATCATGAGAGTTATCGTCTGTTCGAAGTTGAGCTTACTGTACATCTCGATCATGAACAGTTCTTCACCAAAAAGTCTAACGCGACATTCGCAATTGCTCTGCAAGAAGCGACCCAAGCAGTTTTACACTCATTAGAAAAACATAAGACTAAGCTGTCTGCTAAACATCAGAACCATCACCACAACGAACCAATGTAACGGTCTGCCAATGATAGAAAAATACCAAACATATCATTGCAACCTGTGTGGCAATGAAGTCGAAGTGACATGTGTTGGCGGTGGTCAATTGACGTGTTGCCAGCAGTCAATGCAAGTGAAAGAGATGGATAGCGTCTCTATCTATCTTAAGAAAGCCTTTGAAGGCGAGGCAGTGGCGTTTACGAAGTATAACTTATACTCGAAGCTCGCGCGAAAGTCAGGCTATCACCATATCGCTGATCAGCTTGCACATATTGCCGCCAATGAACTGGTACACGCCAAACTTCATTTCAAACATATAGAACAACGCACGTTAGGAGCTCGCTTAACCGATATTGCCGCTGCGTTAAAAGACAGCATCGATGGCGAAAGTTTTGAATCTGTCGCGTTTTATCCTGAGTTGTCTGAACTCTGCAACTCGCACGGTGATTCAGTAGTCGCGGATCACTTTCTTAATATAGGGGCGATTGAGAAAACGCATGATGAGCGTTTATCTAATTTACTCTATCGACTTGAGTCAGGTTTTGAATTCGAGAGCCTAATACCAACTGAATGGATTTGTGAAAAGTGTGGTCACACACACATCAGCCCCAAGGCATTCGATGAGTGTCCCGTTTGTCACCATGATAAAACTTATCAAAGACGAATGGCGGAAACTAGCCACCGGATTGCGATTTTATAGCCAGGAGTAATTTTGAGTAAACGTATAAAAAAACTCGTTTTTGAGGGAGTCGTAGGCTTGTTTTCTCTGGTTACGATTTTGGCTTATGCCGCAAACGCTCAGCCAGAAAACACTGGTGAAGTGACACTTTCACAGCCAATTGCTACAGCTAGTTTTGAGTCTACTATGACGTGTTCAGAGTTCCTCGAATTAGACTACGACCTGATGCCTGTAACGTTAGGTTACCTAGTTGCATGGAATCATAAATCCAATAGTGAAGTGCAAGTGTTCGATATCACTCAATTAGATGCTATTGAAATTGATGAAATCGTCGACCAATGCCACAAAGCTCCTGCTGCACGAGTACACAAAGTTGTCGCAAAGCAGCTCGCTGATGCTAAATCGGAACAAATCGAAAAATTACTATAGGTATCAATGATGAATAATTCTAACGTTGTCGCAATTGCACACACACATCTGGATGCAAAACATATTGTAACCACCTTAGTCGACCAGGGATTTCCTATAGAGTGCATATCTATCATTGGGAAGGGCTATGAAACGGAAGAGCACGCTACCGGTTTCTACAACACAGGCGACCGCGTCAAAAACTGGGGGAAAACAGGTGCCTTCTGGGGCGGGATTTGGGGCGCACTTGTGGGCTCTGGCTTATTTTGGTTACCGGGTATCGGGGCGGTTGTTGCCGCTGGCCCCATTGTGGCTGCTGTTGCAGGTGCTGTTGAAGGCGCTGCAATAACAGGTGGAGTAACAGCCATCGGTGGAGCATTAGCCAGTATTGGTATTCCAAAAGACACCATTGTCAAATATGAAACCGCCATCAAAACTGACAAGTACTTAGTCGTATTCGATGGTGAAAGTGAACAACTAAAAAAAGCACGCAACTTTGTCCAAAACCACAAAGGCAGCACACTTTAATCCAATCGGCACATGGATGTGCACTTCCTATATATTAGCTATAGTCCTTTGATATGTTTCATTTTATTTTTTTGTTATTTAAATTATAAATGACTTACCGCCATTTAATGCCTTTGCTCTATGACAAAGTTACACTCTCTCCCGTACTGAAACGGGTTGAGAACCATCATTAGGTAGCCGTGATTTCTACTTAATGATGGTTTGACACCTTTCTAACTGAAGTCACAATTTTACTCCAACCATACCCACTGCATTATCAACTACTAGCCTTTTCTGATGTTAGTGCTATCATCGCTAACGATGACACCTAACCAAACACTATCTGGAGGAATTTGATGATTGTAATGCGTACCCACTTGGTAAAGTTGGTTTAATAAAGCGAATTAATTAGCAAACAACACTCTCATTTCGTTTAGAAATCGATCATACTTTACCCGGTGTTCCTTTACCGGGGTCCTAGTGCACCCGCACACACTTACATCGGTAAGTACCTGACCCTATTTAAAATTGCATATTTTGTGTATTTTTAGGTACTAACAATGAGTTCTATTTTTACCCATCCAATCTCAATTAACGAACTTGGTTGGAAAACATTTTTTCAACAGCAACTGACATTAGAAGAATACGACGGTATCGTCCTAGGGCGCGTCATTGCGCATCATCGCAGCGGATATGTTGTCTGTACGGAACAACAAGAGTTCCATCTAGAACATCACATTCATTATCCTCAGATGACGGTTGGTGACTGGATTTTACTCGATGAACAACATCGATTTCTTCGCCTTCTTGATCGCCGTTCTTTGTTCAGTCGCAAAGCGCCTGGTTCAAAAGTAGATGAGCAATTCATTGCCGCCAACGTAGACACGGTTTTTATTGTTTGTTCGCTCAATTACGACTTCAATCTAAGTCGGATAGAGCGTTACCTCACTCTGGTGAATGAAGCGAGATCCGAAGCGGTTATCGTGCTAACCAAAGCAGATCTCTGTAACGATGTAGATGACAAGCGACAACAAGTACAAGCGCTTGACCCATTCTTGATCATAGAAACTGTGAACGCACTGGATAGCGGTACGTTACAAGGATTGCGCTCTTGGTGTGGCAAAGGACAAACCGTTGCCTTCATGGGCTCATCTGGCGTAGGTAAATCCACCTTGGTGAACAGCCTGATGGACGACCAAGCACAGGCAACAGGGTCAATTCGTGAGGATGATAGCAAAGGTCGTCATACTACGACGTCTCGCTCGATGCACAAGATGCCAGAAGGCGGTTTGTTACTCGATACCCCTGGAATGAGGGAAATTCAGCTAACCTCGAGTGAAGAGGGATTAGCAGAAACGTTTAGTGACGTTGAACTTTTGGTCGAGCAGTGTCGATTTAGTGATTGCCAACACACCAATGAACCCGGCTGCGCGGTGCGTAAAGCACTTGAGAATGGAGATATCGACGCAAGGCGCGTAGATAACTACTTTAAACTCATGCGAGAACAAGCTAGAAACAGCGCTTCATTAGCGGAGAAAAGAAGTAACGACAAACAACTTGGCAAGTTTTATCGTTCTGTTCAAAGCGAGAGTCGACATCGTAAAAAAGGCTATTAGCATTAGTCATTTAACGTTGTAAATATGAATCAAAAGACCGCTTTTACGCGGTCTTTTTTTGATAGAGCTTTACGATACACTTTCTAATTTCATATCAGTAATACACGTATTATCCATAATACTTGTTCCTATCACTTTGGTTGCTTTCTTGCCTTTATAGTTCACTATAATCTCAAGGTGTTCTCGGTCCCTAGGTAACCATAAGTCAATGAATCCGTTAGGATTGGTTTTAGCCATTTTGAATAAGAGCTGCCGATGACTATCCTTATCATAAACGGTGACGCCCATTTTCTCGTTTTGCAACTCACCTGTACAACCCGTCGGTAAGTGCATATCACAAGGGTGCATTTTGTTTAGATAAGGTGCAATTGAGACTAGGAACTCCTTCTCAAGTGGCACTGCCCCAAGACTGCCATCTTTGAACTGTCCAACAATCTTTGTTGGTTTCACTTGAATAGAAGCTTCACCAGTACGAAACATAGCATTCGCCTCGTCTAGCGCTTCATGAGGTGTCAGTTTGGAAAACTCTGAACCTTGACTCGCAAACACACCAAAACTCGCTAGCATTGAAGCAACTAAGATTAATCTACGCATCGTATTCACCCAAAGAAGTAAGCAAGAGCGAATACAACCACACCAATGATTGCGATGTATTTAAGTGCAGTGCCCATACTTGCTCCGCCGCCTGCTGGCGCTTTATTACAACATCCCATGATGTTCCCCTTCTGTCGTTAGCCTACGAACCAAACTAACCTTTACCCTAAGGGGAGGGTCAACAGAGAATATTGATAAAAAATCATATAAAACAACCCAGTATCTGATAAACGATATTCCATTTATGATCATTTCGAATGGATTGGCTGTAGAACTGGGCAGATGAGACACACAACAGTCCCTCTAGAATTTTCATTATCACGCTGATGTTTTGAATACTGCGTTGTACAAAAACATCAATCTGGTAACATTTATCAAAACAATAAACTATAAATTGCAACAAATACCACAAATTTTATCTAAAAATAAATTATATGTAGACACATTAATTTGCATGGATAATATAAAACGCGCAAACACACTTTTTTACAAAATAAAGCCGACCAATCTTCGTCGAAAACTCTTATCTAAACGAATAGGAGTCGTCAAACGACATTAGGTCCGGCACCACTTATACAGGGATAAAAAATGCAAAGTTCTAGCTTGTTAGCTCGCTATGCCAATGGCAACCTGGTTCTCCAGATCCTAGCGGGTATCGTTTTTGGTGTTATCCTCGCACTCGCTTCTCCTTCAACTGCTCAAAGCTTCGGAATGCTTGGTAGCCTGTTTGTCGGAGCATTGAAAGCTGTTGCCCCAATTTTAGTCTTCATTCTTGTTGCAGCTTCTATTGCTAATCAAAAGAAAAACCAAACCACTCACATGCGCCCAATCGTGGTGTTGTATCTAATTGGTACTTTCTCCGCATCATTGACAGCGGTATTACTAAGTTTCCTTTTCCCAACGGAGCTCACCCTCGTTGCTGGTGCAGAAGGTGCAACACCACCTCAAGGTATTGCAGAAGTCCTTCACACGTTGTTGTTTAAGCTTGTAGATAACCCGGTCAGTGCGTTAATGAACGCGAACTATATTGGTATTCTAGCTTGGGCAATTGGTCTGGGTTTAGCACTACACCACGCATCTGATACGACAAAAGCAGTGTTCGAAGACCTGAGTCATGGTGTTTCACAGATCGTGCGCTTTATTATCCGCCTAGCGCCATTTGGTATCTTTGGTCTTGTAGCTAATACATTTGCAACAACGGGCTTTTCGGCACTTGCTGGTTACGCGCAACTACTATTCGTTCTACTTACCGCAATGGCGATCATTGCCCTTGTTGTGAACCCAATCATCGTTTATGTAAAAACCAAAGAGAATCCATATCCACTTGTATTCCAATGCCTTCGTGAAAGTGGTGTAACGGCTTTCTTCACTCGTTCAAGTGCGGCAAACATTCCAGTCAACATGACGCTCTGTGAAAAATTAGACCTAGATGAAGATACCTATTCAGTCTCTATTCCACTAGGTGCAACCATTAACATGGCTGGTGCTGCGATTACAATTACTGTGCTAACACTAGCAGCGGTTCATACTATGGGCATTGAAATTGATATCCTGACAGCATTGCTACTGAGTATTGTTGCTGCAGTATCAGCATGCGGCGCATCAGGCGTGGCAGGTGGTTCTCTACTGCTAATCCCTCTAGCATGTGGTCTATTCGGTATTTCGAACGATGTGGCGATGCAAGTGGTTGCTGTTGGTTTTATTATCGGCGTGATTCAGGATTCAGCAGAAACAGCACTGAACAGCTCAACAGACGTAGTGTTCACTGCGGCGGTTTGTAAAGCAGAGCAGAACAAATTGAGCTAACATTGTACTCAAACAAAAACAAAGGGCTGCGCATCGCGCAGCCCTTTTTCGTTTTATAACGACCCGTCTCTACGGGTCTACCTTAATGATGCTCAAGTGGTCTAGCTGATTCAGTAACTCTGACTGATGATTTCCTTGATCAGTCATTACATTACTATCGGCAATACCCAAGTCATTCCATCCAATACCCTCAAGAGTGATATCCGTTTGCTCACCATTGTTGGTGACACTGATAACTGTTGTCGCTGGATCAGTGTTGTCGTTCGGATCATCATTAACCGTAATGGTAATGTTTCCTAGCAAATCACCTAAATTGTCGTGATCTGGCAACAAGTCAGAGATATCCAACTTATCATCACCAATATGGAAATCCGTTACGGTTTGCTCTGCAGGGTTGGTTGTGGTGCCAGCACCTTCCTCAGTAAACAAGAATAAATCAAAGCCGTCTCCACCGGTAAGAATATCGTTACCGCCACCGCCGTAGATAATGTCACTCTCATCCGTACCAATTAACGTCTCAGATGCTCCTGTACCAATGCGAATTTGGTCGGGTAGCGTGAGCTGCTCAGATTGATGTAGAGCCAGTAGCACCTCAGTTGGCGTCATACTGTCCACTTCCTGTTGAGACACACCTAGAAGCGATGTCAGTGTCACACCTTCCAATACAATAGACTGTAACACTGCCCCACTATCACTGATCTCAATAACCGTATCACCAGACTGCTCTGACACACTCAACTGGTCTGTTAATTGCTGGTCCGCTTTAAAGTCGACTGCAGTTAGGTCAACCACATCATGTTTCACGTTTGGATCAGTGGCTGCAAAGTCACGTACATCAAAGTCTTTAATCGTATCCGTTCCAGCGAGACTCGCTGTTTCCCAACGGAAAGTATCTTGCGACTCAGTGTCCACACTAGTACCACCGCCAATAGGAATAGAGTTACCAAATAGCCACTCATCATCCGAGGTTGCGGTAAGAATGTCGTCAAGCGAACTATCGCCAATCTGACCTTTGTTCCCCGTCACTGTGATGGTAATTGGCTGTACGCTATCACCACCAGGAGCGCCATCTGTAGCTTCAATATAGAACGTCTCTGTAGCAGTTTGGTCTCCAGTGAGTGCATTACTGCTGCCAGTAAGTAATACGTACGCCCACACGCCAGTCGCCACGTTGAATGTAAGCGTCCCATACTGGCCTGTTGCAGTAAATGTATCACCACTCAATGTCCCGTTACGCAACGAGCGAGTCACCGAAGCACTATCCACATCGGTGATGTTCACTGTTCCGGACACAGAATCAGTCACACCTTCTTGAACACCTTTGGCAAAATCACCAGTGATGCTTGGCGCATCGTTGGTGCCTTGGATGGTTACTTTGACTGTCGATACGGTGCCATCCACAGATTTCACGTTAAAGGTATCATCGACCGATTGGCCCACATTTAAACTATTGAATGACTCGTTTGCAATATACGTCCAGTTTCCATCAGCATCGATAGAGAACGTACCATGGTTACCTGCGACATTGGTCTGTTCCTGGAACTTATTGTCAGGATTGTCGATATCTAAAGAGGTTAACGTGCCACTTGTACTCAGCACCGCGTCTGCTTCCTGTAAGGTCACATCTGCACTGCTCACTGTAGCGGCATCATTAGTACCCGTGATGACTATCTTCACCTCAGAGGTAGTGCCATCAATAGAAGTCACCGTAAAGCTCTCTTCTGCTTTCTGACCTTCTGCTAGGTTATCGAAATTACTCTTAGCGGTGAATGTCCACACGCCCGCTGCCGTCAGGGTAAACGTACCTAAGTTACCCACTGTCCCATTTTGAGCAACAAATACGTTATTTGCATTATCAGGGTCATCTGCCGTCAGCGTCCCGTTAGCCGTTAGTATGCTGTTTCTTTCTGTAAGGTTCTCAGTAGCAGCACTAATGTCTGCAGCATCGTTGGTGCCGTTGATTTTCACCGTAACAGTCGATGGCGTGCCATCAACAGAGGTGACATCGAACGTTTCTGAGACGCTTTGACCGACGTTTAAATGATCAAATGACTCTTTAGCAACAAATGTCCAAACACCATTGGCATCAATACTGAACGTACCGTACGTCCCTACTTTGCTGCTAGGCGTAAAGGTATTATCCGCGTTATCAACATCACTAGACGTTAAGGTATCGGTAATTGTCAATGGAGCATCCGTTTCATCTCGCTCCACAGAGCCAACACTTACCGTAGCGGCATCATTGGTACCCTCGATCTTCACCGTCACACTCGTTGGCGTTCCATCGATAGTAGTAACAGCAAAGGTTTCTTCAACACTTTGACCAACATTCAAAGAATTGAATGCTTGGTTAGCCACAAACGTCCATTCGCCGTTGGCATCGATACTAAACGTACCGTATGTGCCTTGCTTATTGTTTTGAACCGTAAACGTATCGTCAGGGTTATCGACGTCCGTTGAGTTGAGATTGCCTGACATCTGCAGCGGTGCATCGGTCTCGGCATGAGTTTGAGATTCAGGAGCAACTATCGCAGCGTCGTTACGGCCTTCGACCGTGACTTCAATTGTCTGCTTGATTGCATCGCCTTGAGCCACACCACCAACCAAGCTCTCAATAAATAGGTCAAAGTTTTCAGTGACTGGACCATCGTTAAGACTGTTGGCTTTATCTTGGTCTAGTACGTACTCCCACTTGACACTTTCCGGTGTATCTCCTGCAATTAGCTTAAGCGTACCGTACGTACCTTGGATTTCCGTCACCATACCGGAGTTACTCAAGCTATAGCTGTGAGTATCGTTATGGTCAACATCAGCGATCGTCACCACACCATTAGCCGTGCCAGATTCTGCGCCTGCTGGATCTTCATGTACGGTTCCAGTGGCAACGGTATTTGCAGCAACAATGGTTGGAGCATCGTTGGTACCTGTCACTTGGAAATTGACAGTAATAGTATCTGAGGCACCGTGTTCATCCGTGACTTTCACTTGATAGCTTAATGGACTAGACAGCGTTTCACCTTCTGATAAATATTCAAAATCACCAGTCAGATTAAAGGTCCAAGCTCCGGTCACCGGATCGACCGTCAATTCGCCTCTTGGATCACCAGAGACTACTTGCCAGTGATGGCTATCCGCCACATTAACAGTATCAACATCACCAGAGTCAAAGTTGCCAGTAAGCTGCGTCGTGGTGTTTTCCGTCGCCATTTGTTCGCCAATATCCACGATTTGCGGTGCATCGTTGGTACCGACAATAGTGATATTAATGACATGTTCGTTGGACTCTTCTGTTGCCGTTACGCCAGAACTGTCTGTCGCGACAACACTCACTTGAATAGTTTTAGTCTGCCCTTTGGCTAGCGCATTAATCTCTGGATTGTTCTCGTCAACCACGAACTTCCAGTTACCGTTGTTATCAACAGTGAACGTACCAAGATTTGAGTCTTGTTTTACAGAGAAGGTATGAGTGTCACCAACGTCAACATCGGAGACCGTGACTTTACCTGCCGCGGTGCTACCCAAAGCATCACTTACTGAGCCTGAAGCCGAGCCTGATACGGTTGGTTGATCGTTAGAACCGACTACCGTCACTTCTACTTTTTGAGTAACTTCAGCACCGAATTGATCGGTTGCGCGTATTGTGAACTCTTCCGTTACCGTGACGCCTTCACCTAATGATTGAACATGAGGCTTGTCGTTGAATAGAACGTATTTCCATGTATTTGTAGATGGGTCGACAACAAAGTTACCGTAAGTACCGTTTAGGTTGACTGGATCAAGGGTAACGACATCGTTAGTGTCAACGTCATCCAAATGGATCTGCTTGGTCACTGATACTTCCGCACCACTGAAGACATCTTCCGTAACAGACCCATTATCGGTCGTCATCGTTGGGGCTTGGTTATCCCCTTGAATATTGATCGTCAGAGTTTGAGTCGCCGTCTCACCTTTAGGATCCGTAACGGTTACTGTCCAAGTTTGCTCAATGCTTTCATTGGCAGCTAGTGCGATGATATCTGGATTGGTTGGGTCGACTGTGTATGACCAAGTGCCATTGGCGTTAAATGTTAATGTTCCATAGCCATTATTCACGCTATCTGGAGTGGCTGCCCAAGTATGTTGATTCTGATCTTGAGCATCTACATCAGAGACAGCTAATTTACCTGAAATTGTTTGGTCAGAGTCGTCGGCAACAATAGTTTCTTCAACGTGGGCTTGTAGCGTTGGAGCATCATTTTGGCCATGAACATTAACTACGATTTCTAGTGTTTTAGGTAATCCATTTTCATCAACCACAGTTTTTCCGTACTGGTCAACTGCGTATACCTCAAACGTATCTTCTCGAACCTGACCTTCTTGCAGTGACTGTACCGCACGACTGTCATTATCTAGCGTGAACACCCAAGAACCATCTTGAGCAACAGTGATACTGCCGTAAGTACCTTGGCCATCAACCAATGTCCAACTAATTTGGTTGCCCAATTCAATACTAGGGTCAAGCGTAAGTGGACCACCACTTATTACTACCTCATCAGCGCCAGTCCCTAACTCGCTAGATACACCATTGTCTTCATTTGCAGTGATGGTCTCTACAACGATTTTGGTGTCACCTTGGTCGGAGTCTTCTGCCGAGCCAATTATTTTGACTTTCACCTCACGTGTATCTGATGCTGTACTCGCACCTTCATTTGTATCGGTATCAGTAACCCTAACAACAAATGTATCAAACACCTCTTTTTCAGCAG
Source organism: Vibrio sp. CyArs1 (assembly GCF_022432925.1). NCBI lineage: Bacteria > Pseudomonadati > Pseudomonadota > Gammaproteobacteria > Vibrionales > Vibrionaceae > Vibrio > Vibrio sp. CyArs1. Next base: position 1,375,413 of record NZ_JAKRBO010000001.1, read on the forward strand.
GTATTTCGATCCCAGGCTTAAGAACATATGTCCACTCACCTGTATCAGGGTTTATGGTGAGAGTTCCGTATTGACCAACCGAATTACCATCAATTCCCCATACATGAGTATCTCCCAAATCAGCGTCATCCACACCAAGCAGACCAGACATTGACGTGGTTACATCTTCAGTCGCTTCACCTAACAAAATGGTGTCGTTCTGAGGGGCTGTAGTGTCTGTCTCATATGTAATTTCAGGCTTATCTGCTTTACCTTCAATCGTAACGGTGACATTTACGTAATTGCCATTTTCATCGATTACGCGCCAAGTTTCTGTTGCAGTTTGGCCTTCTTCTAAACCTTGTGTAAAAGGTGAATCATTATTTAGAACATAAGTCCAACTGCCATTACTGGCTTCTAAATGGCCATAGATTCCACCACTAATTGGGCTAGTAGTCAGAGTGCCTTGTAATGGGTTACCCGCATCAGCGTCATTATCTGTATCTGTTAGTTTATCGTCTTCAATGACATTTAGTTGCGAATCGTCAACTTTAACGCCGGCACCTCCACCGCCACCGCTAGGGTCATACTGGCCGATTACATTAATAACTACAGGGATACGTTCTGATACACCACCATTATTATCAGTGGCTACTACATAGAAGGTTTCTTGTTCAGTCTGCCCGACTTGTAGGGCTTGAGTTGCTGCCTTAGTATTATCAAGAACATACGTCCACTTACCGCTATTATCTAACGTTAAGGTACCGTATTGACCCACACCTGAGGACTCAATCGACCACGCATGAATAGAGCTATTGTTATCGACATCTGTAGCGACCAATTGGCCTTCAACGCGGGTTAAATCAACACCAAATACATCCGCAGTACCGTCCTCTACAACCGTGCCAGTCGATTCACCATGAATCACCGGAACGTCATTTCGGCCTTCAATCGTGATAGTGATTTCTTGGGTAATGGTGGCGCCATTTTTGTCTTGAGCAATAACGGTGAACACTTCTTTTTGTGTTTCGCCTTCTGCTAGTGCTTGCAACAAATCATTCTTTGGCGTGAACTCCCAATTACCATCTTTATCAATCGACAAGTCACCACGCAGCCCCGTGTAGACGCTATGAGTTTGCCCATCTGCAATCACAAACTCGGCAGAGTCCCCATTGTCTACGTCAGTAAGTACCGCCTGACCAGTCACTGGTGTTAAGTCATCACTTGGGTCATCCGTCCCGTTATCTTCGACAAATGTGCCAGACACATTACCACTAACTGTTGGCGCATCGTTTTGCCCCTCGATACGGATAGTTACCGTTTCAGTGGATGTTGCCCCATGACTATCCGTTACCGTGACTTCAAAGGTATCAGTGACTACCTGCCCTGGTTTTAAGGCTTTAATTTCTGCTAATTTGCTTGGCTGGTCATAAGTGAACATCCATTGACCATTGGAGCTGAGCGTCAATGTGCCATATTCACCGCGTCCGTTATTAGAATCAGTGAGTGTCCATAGATGAGTATCATCAGCATCGACATCGCCGGGTTCTAGCAATCCCGTTGCCGTATTTTGCCCTGCCTCTATCGCATCTTCCGATATGGAAGCGACTTTCGCCCCCGTGATGTTTGGTGCGTCATTCTCACCTTCAATAACAATCTTAATTTCTTGAGTCGACTCAACACCATACTTATCTCTAACACGCAACTGAACGGTGTCACCACCTGGTAATATATCTCCCTTATCAAGAGAATCTACATCGGGATGGTTATTGTTCAGCACATAAGTCCAAGTACCTGTGGCTTCATCAATACTGAAAGTACCGTATTGGCCACCTTGCAATACACTCCAAGAAACGATTTCACCCTGATCCGGGTCACCACCACCAATAACATTGTTATCTAGCTGATCTTGGGTCGGAATACCCGCAATGATCGTTCCACTCAAGGCGGCTCCATCTTCTATCACGGTATATTCAGGTTGAATAACAATTTCTGGCTCACTGTTGGTGCCCGCAACGGATACCGTAACAGTAATCGTGTCTGTTAAACCGCCAGCGTCCGTTACAACAACTTGGAAAGTATCTGTTACCGTCATGCCTGGTGGTATTGAGCGAGTAGCCAGTGAGTCACTGTCGAGCTCATAAGTCCACTTACCATTATCATCAACCGACAGCTGACCGTAGGTGCCCGTCGCTTTTCCATTGACTGGGTTCTCACCCTGAACCTGCCAAGAATGAGTATCAGTAGAATCAATGTCAGATACGGCAAGGTTACCCGTCGCCACTTCACGTCCTGGAGTGTCTTCGATAACACTACCAGTTGTAGTACCCGCAAGTTCTGGAGCATCATTCGTTCCAGAAATATTGATAGTAATGGTTTGAGTATCAGAACCATTGGATTGACCTGAGCTGTCTTTAACCGTGACGGTGAAGGTTTCCGTTAGCGGTGTATCTCCCGGTCTCAATGCTTGCACAGACGGGTTGCTATTATTGAGGGTGTAAATCCATTCACCAGTCACTGGATCGATAGAAATGTTACCGAACTGTCCTTTCCCGGTATTCAAAGACCATGAATGTGTGTCATTGGTATCGACATCTCCTGGATCAAGCTGGCCGACAAATTTGATTGGCTGAGAGGGGTCATTGTTAGGGAAATCATCTTCGGTAACACTACCTACAAAGTCTCCGTTAATGACTGGCTGATCGTTGGTCCCCGTGATATTTAGGGTGATGGTTTTTTCATTAACCGCACCGAACTCATCGGTCACTTTAATGGTAAATGTTTCCGTGACTACTTCACCATGAGCCAATGCTTGCACTTTACCACTTTGAGCGGAGGATGCTTCTAGATCGTATCGCCATTTGGTGACACCATTGGCATTCTCAAAAATAGTCAGAGTGCCGTACTCACCAACACCACCGTTACTATCAGTAATTTCCCAAGTATGATCATCGTTAGCATCAGGGTCTCCATCTTTCAAAGCTCCCGAGCGAGATTCAACACCATCTTCGACTAAGTTAGTATTGCCATTGATTTTAATTTTCGGTGCGTCATTGGTACCCGTAATATCAATGGATACGACTTCTGTACTCACTGCTCCGAACTCATCGGTCACTTTAACATTGAACGTAAGTTCTTTAGTTTCACCTTCTCTTAAAGCTTGGGTTTCTTTCGAACCATTCTTCAATACGAACTTCCACTGACCATCAGGTTGAACTACAAGGTTTCCGTATGGTGTTGAACCGTTGTCGACAGAGAAAGTCAACTGTGCATCGACATCGATATCAGTACCGTGTAATGTACCAGTGGCAATTCGTGTACCAGCTACAGAAGTTCCGTCATCTAAATTTCCGGCCTCGACCACCGAACCACTTAAGTCACTTGCATTGGTGAACGTGGGTTGATCGTTAGTACCTTTTACCGAAATAGTAATGACTTCAGTATTTAGCGCACCCAACTCATCTCTTACCGTAACGGTAAAGTGAATATCCTGAGTTTGTCCCTCTTTGAGCGCCTGAGTTTCGGGAGAGTTATTATCTAATGTAAAGGTCCATTGGCCATCTGGTAAAACAACTAAGTTACCAAAGTCACTACTACCGTCATTGACGTAGTACGTTAGATTACTGCCGGCATCTGCATCAGAGCCAACCAACGTACCTGTCGCTTGAGTGACTCCGGAAACAATCGTACCGTCATCATTATTTCCGGCCTCAATTACAGTGCCGGTCAGATTGCTAGCGCTAGTGATCTGTGGTTGATCATTGGTCCCTGTAATATTGATTTTGACGACTTCGGTATTTACTGCACCAAACTCATCAGTGACCTTAACCGTAAATGAAAGCTCTTTAGTTTCATTTTCTCTCAGTGCTTGTGTATGTACAGAGTTGTTGTCTAATGTAAACTTCCATTGGCCATTTTCCTGAACAACCAATTCACCATAATCATTGCTTCCATTATCCACTGAGAACTTAAGCTGAGCATCCGCATCAACATCTGTCGCAGTCAATGTACCAGCAGCAACGGCGACACCCGCAACAACCGTTCCGTCATCTAAGTGTCCGGCCTCTGTGACAGCCCCATTAAGAACACTAGAACTAGTAAATGTCGGTTGGTCATTCGTGCCCTTAACGGTAATGGTGACGGTTTCAGTGTTAATCGCGCCTAATTCATCCCGTACTTTCACAGTGAAAGTAACATCGTGGTTCTGACCTTCTTTCAAAGACTGTACCTGAGAAGACGTATTATCTAGAGTAAACTTCCAGTCACCATCATCGTCGACAACCAATGTGCCATAGTCACTGCTACCATCATCAATTGAGAAAGTGAGGCTTGAGCCAGCATCTACGTCAGCACCAATCAGCGTGCCTTCAACCTCTGCAGTACCAGTAACTGGCGTGCCATCATCTTGATGTCCTGCTTCTTTTACATCGCCAGACAGATCACTTGATTGGGTTATCGTTGGTTTATCATTAGTACCTGTGATGGTAATTTTGACGACTTCAGTATCAGTCGCGCCAAATTCATCCGTGACTTTTACGGTAAAAGACAACTCTTTAGTTTCATTTTCTCTTAGCGCCTGAGTTAGCGAGGAGTTATTATCTAGTGCAAATGTCCATTGGCCATTTGGTTGAACCACTAAATTGCCATAACCCGTTGCTCCATTTTCAACAGAGAAGGTTAACTTAGCATCTGCATCAATATCTTCTGCATGCAACTGACCAGACGCAGATGGAGTTCCTGGAACAGCCGTTCCATTGTCCAAATGCCCTGATTCAATAACATTGCCCGATAGCTCACTCGAGTCAACAAAGGTTGGTTTGTCATTGGTACCTTTGATAGAAATGGTCACCACTTCATTATTAATAGCACCGTGCTCATCGCGAACTGTCACTGTAAAGTTGACGTCTTTTGTCTGCCCTTCTTTCAGAGCTTGAGTTTGCTCTGAATTATTGTTCAGCGTAAAGGTCCATCGACCATCCGGCAACACAACCATGTTTCCATAATCGCTAATACCATTCTCGATGTAATATGTCAGCGTGCTATCTGCATCAACATCAGTACCAACTAACGTCCCAGTTGCGACATCCGTTCCAGGCACCGTAACACCAGAGTCCGTATGCCCAGCTTCAGTAACGGTAGCTGCGAGAGTACTGCTTGAAGTAAAGGTTGGTTGATCATTGGTACCCGTTATAGTGATGGTCACCGTTTCGGTGCTCACCGCACCAAACTCATCGGTCACTTTGACCGTAAAGCTAACGTCTTTAGTTTCGCCTTCTTTAAGTGCTTGCGTCTCAGTCGTGGTGTTATCTAGCGTAAAGGTCCATTGACCACCTTCTTGCACCACAAGTTTGCCGTAAGGACTGTCGCCATTGTCCACAGCAAACTTCAACTGTGCATCAGCGTCTGCATCATCCGCAGTCAAGGTACCAGTAGCCGTTGGTGTACCTGATATAACATTGCCATCGTCATCATGGCCCGCTTCAGTCACAGCACCAACAAACTTACTGCTGGCATTAAATGTTGGCTGGTCGTTGGTACCCGTAATGGTGATGGTCACGGCTTGCTCAGTCACCGCCCCTTTATCGTCGGTCACTTTCACCGTGAAAATGACGTCTTCCGATTGGCCTTCTTTCAGCCCTTGGGTAGCGTCTGAGTTGTTATCTAGAGTGAACGTCCATTTACCCGTCACCGGATCGATAGCGAAGCTACCGTAGTTGCTGCTGCCTTCGGCGCTAAACGCCAGAACGGAGTCGGCATCCACGTCAGTGGCTTCAATGGTACCCGTTGCGCTTGGTGTGCCAGATACCACGGTGCCGTCATCTTCATGGCCCGCTTCTTTCACCGCTCCCGCTGTTACGCTATTACCATCAATAGTCGCAGCATCGTTGGTACCGGTAATAGTGATGGTCACGATTTCAGTGTTCACCGCACCAAACTCATCGGTCACTTTGACTGTAAAGCTGACGTCTTTGGTTTCGCCTTCTTTGAGTGCTTGCGTCTCGGTTGTAGTGTTGTCTAGCGTAAAGGTCCATTGACCGCCTTCTTGCACCACTAGTTTGCCGTAAGGGCTGTCGCCATTATCCACTGAGAATTTATGCGTTGCACTGGCATCTACATCATCCGCAACTAATGTACCGGTAGCGGTAGATATGCCCGCTTGAAGGTTACCCGCATCATCGTGACCCGCTTCGGTCACCGCACCTACAAGCTTACTGCTGGCATTAAATGTTGGCTGGTCGTTAGTACCCGTAATGGTGATGGTCACGACTTGCTCAGTCACCGCCCCTTTATCGTCGGTCACTTTCACCGTGAAAATGACGTCTTCCGATTGACCTTCTTTCAGCCCTTGGGTGGCGTCTGAGTTGTTATCTAAAGTGAACGTCCATTTGCCCGTCACCGGATCGATAGCGAAGCTACCGTAGTTGCTGCTGCCTTCAGCACTGAACGCCAGAACGGAGTCGGCATCCACGTCAGTAGCTTCAATAGTACCCGTCGCGCTTGGCGTACCAGATACCACGGTGCCGTCATCTTCATGGCCCGCTTCTTTCACCGCTCCCGCCGTTACGCTGTTGCCATCAATAGTCGCGGCGTCATTAGTGCCGGTAATAGTGATGGTCACCGTTTCAGTGTTCACCGCACCAAACTCATCGGTCACTTTGACTGTAAAGCTGACGTCTTTGGTTTCGCCTTCTTTAAGTGCTTGCGTCTCAGTCGTGGTGTTGTCTAGCGTAAAGGTCCATTGGCCACCTTCTTGCACCACAAGTTTGCCGTAAGGACTGTCGCCATTGTCCACAGCAAACTTCAACTGTGCATCAGCATCTACATCGTCCGCAGTCAAGGTACCGGTAGCCGTTGGCGTACCTGATATAACATTGCCATCGTCATCATGGCCCGCTTCAGTCACAGCACCTACAAGCTTACTGCTGGCATTAAATGTTGGCTGGTCGTTAGTACCCGTAATGGTGATGGTCACGGCTTGCTCAGTCACCGCCCCTTTATCGTCGGTCACTTTCACCGTGAAAATGACGTCTTCCGATTGACCTTCTTTGAGAGATTGAGTCTCAGTTGACGTGTTATCCAACGTAAACGTCCATTGACCCGTCACTGGATCGATAGCGAAGCTACCGTAGTTGCTGCTGCCTTCAGCACTGAACGCCAGAACGGAGTCGGCATCCACGTCAGTGGCTTCAATAGTACCCGTTGCGCTTGGCGTGCCAGATACTACGGTACCATCATCTTCATGGCCCGCTTCTTTCACCGCTCCCGCCGTTACGCTGTTGCCATCAATGGTCGCAGCATCGTTGGTACCAGTAATAGTGATGGTCACCGTTTCAGTGTTCACCGCACCAAACTCATCGGTCACTTTGACTGTAAAGCTGACGTCTTTAGTTTCGCCTTCTTTAAGTGCTTGCGTCTCAGTCGTGGTGTTATCTAGCGTAAAGGTCCATTGACCGCCTTCTTGCACCACTAGTTTGCCGTAAGGGCTGTCGCCATTATCCACTGAGAATTTATGCGTTGCACCGGCATCTACATCATCCGCAACTAATGTACCGGTAGCGGTAGATATGCCCGCTTGAGGGTTACCCGCATCATCGTGACCCGCTTCGGTCACGGCGCCCACTAGCTTACTGCTGGCATTAAATGTTGGCTGGTCGTTAGTACCCGTAATGGTGATGGTCACGACTTGCTCAGTCACCGCCCCTTTATCGTCGGTCACTTTCACCGTGAAAATGACGTCTTCCGATTGGCCTTCTTTCAGCCCTTGGGTAGCGTCTGAGTTGTTATCTAAAGTGAACGTCCATTTGCCCGTCACCGGATCGATAGCGAAGCTACCGTAGTTGCTGCTGCCTTCAGCACTGAACGCCAGAACGGAGTCGGCATCCACGTCAGTGGCTTCAATAGTACCCGTTGCGCTTGGCGTGCCAGATACTACGGTGCCATCATCTTCATGACCCGCTTCTTTCACCGCACCCGCCGTTACGCTATTACCATCAATAGTCGCAGCATCGTTGGTACCAGTAATAGTGATGGTCACGATTTCAGTGTTCACCGCACCAAACTCATCGGTCACTTTGACCGTAAAGTTAACGTCTTTAGTTTCGCCTTCTTTGAGTGCTTGCGTCTCAGTCGTGGTGTTATCAAGCGTAAAGGTCCATTGACCACCTTCTTGCACCACAAGTTTGCCGTAAGGACTGTCGCCATTGTCCACTGAGAATTTATGCGTTGCACCGGCATCGACATCATCCGCAACTAATGTACCGGTAGCGGTAGATGTGCCTGCTTGAGGGTTACCCGCATCATCGTGACCCGCTTCGGTCACGACGCCCACTAGCTTACTGCTGGCATTAAATGTTGGCTGGTCGTTGGTACCCGTAATGGTGATGGTCACGGCTTGCTCTGTCACCGCCCCTTTATCGTCGGTCACTTTCACCGTGAAAATGACGTCTTCCGATTGGCCTTCTTTGAGAGATTGAGTCTCAGTTGACGTGTTATCCAACGTAAACGTCCATTGACCCGTCACTGGATCGATAGCGAAGCTACCGTAGTTGCTGCTGCCTTCGGCGTTAAACGCCAGAACGGAGTCGGCATCCACGTCAGTGGCTTCAATAGTACCCGTTGCGCTTGGCGTGCCAGATACCACGGTGCCGTCATCTTCATGGCCCGCTTCTTTCACCGCTCCCGCCGTTACGCTATTACCATCAATAGTCGCAGCATCATTAGTGCCGGTAATAGTGATGGTCACCGTTTCAGTGTTTACCGCACCAAACTCATCGGTCACTTTGACCGTAAAGCTAACGTCTTTGGTTTCGCCTTCTTTGAGTGCTTGTGCCTCGGTTGTAGTGTTGTCTAGCGTAAAGGTCCATTGACCGCCTTCTTGCACCACAAGTTTGCCGTAAGGGCTGTCGCCATTGTCCACTGAGAATTTATGCGTTGCACTGGCATCTACATCATCCGCAACTAATGTACCGGTAGCGGTAGATGTGCCTGCTTGAGGGTTACCCGCATCATCGTGACCCGCTTCGGTCACGACGCCCACTAGCTTACTGCTGGCATTAAATGTTGGCTGGTCGTTGGTACCCGTAATGGTGATGGTCACGGCTTGCTCTGTCACCGTCCCTTTATCGTCGGTCACTTTCACCGTGAAAATGACGTCTTCCGATTGGCCTTCTTTGAGAGATTGAGTCTCAGTTGACGTGTTATCCAACGTAAACGTCCATTGACCCGTCACCGGATCGATAGCGAAGCTACCGTAGTTGCTGCTGCCTTCGGCGCTAAACGCCAGAACGGAGTCGGCATCCACGTCAGTGGCTTCAATAGTACCCGTTGCGCTTGGCGTGCCAGATACCACGGTGCCGTCATCTTCATGGCCCGCTTCTTTCACCGCTCCCGCCGTTACGCTATTACCATCAATAATCGCAGCATCGTTGGTACCGGTAATAGTGATGGTCACCGTTTCAGTGTTCACCGCACCAAACTCATCGATCACTTTGACCGTAAAGCTAACGTCTTTAGTTTCGCCTTCTTTAAGTGCTTGCGTCTCAGTCGTGGTGTTATCTAACGTAAAGGTCCATTGACCACCTTCTTGCACCAGAAGTTTGCCGTAAGGACTGTCGCCATTGTCCACAGCAAACTTCAACTGTGCATCAGCGTCTACATCATCCGCAGTCAACGTACCGGTAGCCGTTGGTGTACCTGATATAACATTGCCATCGTCATCATGGCCAGCTTCAGTCACAGCACCAACAAACTTACTGCTGGCATTAAATGTTGGCTGGTCGTTAGTACCCGTAATGGTGATGGTCACCGCTTGCTCAGTCACCGCCCCTTTGTCGTCGGTCACTTTCACCGTGAAAATGACGTCTTCCGATTGACCTTCTTTGAGAGATTGAGTCTCAGTTGACGTGTTATCCAACGTAAACGTCCATTGACCCGTCACTGGATCGATAGCGAAGCTACCGTAGTTGCTGCTGCCTTCGGCACTGAACGCCAGAACGGAGTCGACATCCACGTCAGTGACTTCAATAGTACCCGTTGCGCTTGGCGTGCCAGATACCACGGTGCCGTCATCTTCATGACCCGCTTCTTTCACCGCTCCCGCCGTTACGCTATTACCATCAATAGTCGCAGCATCGTTGGTACCGGTAATAGTGATGGTCACCGTTTCAGTGTTTACCGCACCAAACTCATCGGTCACTTTGACCGTAAAGCTAACGTCTTTGGTTTCGCCTTCTTTGAGTGCTTGCGTCTCAGTCGTGGTGTTATCTAGCGTAAAGGTCCATTGACCGCCTTCTTGCACCACAAGTTTGCCGTAAGGGCTGTCGCCATTGTCCACTGAGAATTTGTGGGTTGCACCGGCATCGACATCATCCGCAGTCAACGTACCGGTAGCCTTTGGTGTACCTGAAATCACATTACCATCGTCATCATGACCCGCTTCAGTCACAGCGCCAACAAGCTGACTGTTGGCATTAAACGTTGGCTGATCATTCGTACCAGTAATTGTGATCGTAACAACTTCCGAGGTCACTGCGCCTTTGTCGTCAGTAACGTTGACGGTAAATTGAATCTCTTGCGTTTGACCTTCTTTAAGTGCCTGTGTTTGTGGGGAATTATTATCGAGATTAAAGACCCACAAACCACTAGGTTGTACTTGTAAGCTGCCGAAGTCGCTACTTCCATCTTCCACAGCAAAAGTTAAGTTTGAGCCTTGGTCCACATCACTCGCAACAAGCGTACCTGACACTATTGATTGACCAGCCACCTCTGTTCCATCGTCAAGACTCCCAGCCTCAATAACTTGTCCAGAAAAACTACTAGAAGTCGAGAACTCTGGCTTGTCATTCGTCCCAGTAATAGTGATTACAATTGTGTCTGTCACCACCGCACCTTTATCATCGGTAACCAAAACCGTGAATTCAGATGTAGCTGTTTGACCTTCTGCTAGAGCTTGTGTGGCGGTAGAAGTGTTGTTTAGGGTATAGGTCCATTCACCAGTCTTGCTATCAATAGAGATAGAGCCGTATTGGTCAGATTGGTTAGCGACCGAATAAGCAAGAACCGAGTCGGTATCGTTATCTGTGGCAACAACTTGGCCAGTTGCAGTGTCATTTCCTGCGTCAATATCGCCGTTATCGAAGTAACCAGATTCGGTTACGCTCCCTTCCCCAGGTTCGACTATCACAGGAATATCATTGATAGGATTGATGGTGATGGCTACACCACCCGACTGGACAGAGTTTATTTCCCCACGACCATCGTCAACTGTGTAGGTAAATTGGCCAGCATCTTCACCTGCGGTATATTCCATTGGTGCATCAAATTGTAAACCTTCAAACTCAGCTTGCGTTAACTGCTGACCTAACGTAACCGGAGTGCCATCAGCGAGTGTTAGGGTACCTAATTTAGGAAGCTCTGTGACAGTGAGCGTCAGCACATCACCATTCGGATCGATGGGAAAGTCGAGGTTTAACTCACCATCTTGCGACTCTTCATCATAATTGCGTAAATCAAATACAGTAACAGGGGCAGCATTAGAGAAAATATCTAGGAGTGCATTAGTCTGGGTATCGTTAAGACTGCGAGGGTCAAGTCCTGTAGTTTCGAAGAAAGTCGCTGCTTGAACTTGCGGGTTTATCGCTTCAACGGTTGCCGCATCGGATATACTGGAGCTTAGGCCATCACCGGCCGCCGTCGCTTGATCTTCATTTTGGGTCGGGTCTTCACCGGATTCAATTTGAGCAATGATGTCTAGTGCATCTTGATCACCTTGCAGCAGGCTTGAGCCAAAATCATCACTTGGAACGTCGACTTGAGCTAGCTTAATGCCCTCTAATTCATTACTAGGCTGCTCGGCAACCTGTTCAAGCACCACGTCTCCAGGTCGGGGGGCAACCCCTTCTGGTAATACGACCAATTTTCCTTGTGAATCAAGAACTAGGGTTCCTGTGACATTCACAAGCCCCATTAATGCAGCGATACTCATGGCGAGCTCCTTTTAAAACCGACTTCACTCTGGTTAAAAGTTCAAAAAACAGTTACTTCGATACCCAAACACTACTTACTTGATATGCACTCTCGCACATTTAAGCATTATAGGTTTGTTAATCTTCATTTCTAATTTATATGCGTAATGTAAATATCAGATATTTATCGTTATATAAAATGAAATTAGAATTAAATAAGGAGTAGTCTCAAAAACGAAATACCAAAAGGAAGCTGTATAGAAAACAAACAGTCATTTCGTTTAAAACAAGAGGATAAATGTAATGATTTGTATGGTTTAGGTGGTGAGAGTGTCTAAAAGTTCAGGGTTAACCCCGAAGCCAGTTTTATGCTCCTCAATGACCACTTCACTGCGAGTTTGAATCACCCCCGGCAAAGTACCCAACTTGGTGGACATAAATGCCTGATAGGACTTCATATCTTTGGTGCGAACTTTGATCATTGTGTCGAAGTCACCCGACAGAGAATAACACTCTTCAATTTCAGGCATCAGTTCTACCGCTTTGGCAAACTTTTCGAAGATGGAAAAACTGGTTTGATCGAGTCGAATATGAATGAAGACTTGGACATCCAAATTCAGTTTTTCTGGATTGAGCTCCGCATGATACCCAAGAATGAAGCCTTCTTTTTCTAGTCGCTTAACCCGATCAGAACAGGGAGACGTTGTTAGATTGACCTGTTTAGCCAACTCAACAATCGGCATGCGACCTTTAAGACTGAGTATTCTTAGGATTTCTAAATCGATTTTATCTAATGCGAGCGAAGCCATTGATTTATCTCGAGCGAATGGACATTCTCTCGATTGTAAATCAATCGTTATGCATGTAAATAGACGTCAGATCACAAACTCACAACAAAACCAAAAGGTTAAACGTAGGGAGCCTGAAAAAGTTACGCTAAATTTGCTTGCTGACTCATGACAGGTTTTGCCGCTTCTTGGTTTTGCTTATTACAAACTCGGCAATACAGCTGACGCTCTAGTTTGTAATAACCACTACCTGTGACAAGTTGAGACATTAATTGCTGGAAGCTCTGGAGCATGGAAGTACTATCATTTGGACTGCGTCGCATCACGGCTTTGTGGGCTGTATCTTTCTTGCATGCTGCGCAGTAGTTAGTTGGCATTGTCATTGTCTCCAGCTGGTCTGATCATTTCGTGACCATATTGTGTAAAAGGTCGATAGAATTACAAAACGATCATTGCAAAAAATGTGGCGGCTATTCCAAATTCTTGGTCATTATTTTGCGAATTTTTGATCAAGATTTCGAAATTAACTTACAAACCCCTCTAAAAAACCGAAAGTGTAACAAGATGCGAGCAAATTATGTCATCTTGCTGCGAAAATCACGTATCACTACTAATAATCAACAAAGTGCGCATTTAACTGGTACAAAAAAGCCCACTCCTAAGAGTGGGCTCGACGCTTTAATTTCGTTAGATAGTTACTTAGCTGGTTTGATATTGAAGAAAATAGCAAACAATACTGGCACCACGATCAAAGTCAGTACCGTCGCAAATCCAAGTCCAGCCATGATCGTCACCGCCATAGAGCCAAAGAACGCATCAAACACTAGCGGGATCATCCCCAAAATAGTTGTCAAAGCAGCCATACTCACTGGACGCACACGACTCACAGCACTATCAACAATCGCTAAATACGGATCTTTGCCACTTTCCAACTCAAGATTGATCTGATCCATCAGCACAATGCCGTTTTTCAGAATCATACCGCTCAGGCTTAACAGACCAAGTAACGCCGTAAAGCTGAATGGCATATTGGATAGTAAGAGACCAAATGCGACACCAATGATCGACAGTGGAACAGTAAGCCATATCACCAAAGGCTTTTTCAATGAGTTGAATAGCAACATGGTAATAATGAACATCAACAAATACCCCATAGGCAAGGATTTGAACATCGCTTCTTGCGCATCCTTCGATGACTCATATTCGCCACCCCATTCGATCGTGTAGCCATCAGGCAGAGGCAGTGATTCTACCTGTGGCTTAACACGAGCGAATAAACTTGCTGCGGTCTCATCTCCAAGCACATCGTGGTCTGCAAGTACGGTTAATGTGCGTTTTCTATCACGACGTTGAATAATAGGTTCTTGCCAATCCAATGTAACATTGTCAATGACTTGCTCGACCGGAACATAGGTCTGAAGCATTGGGCTCCATATGGAAATATTCTGCAAAGATGCATAGTCCACACGCTCATCTTCAATTAAGCGAGTCACGATGGGTAGCATCTGAGTTCCGTCACGGAATACGCCAATGGTATTGCCACCAAATGCCAGCTGAAGTGTGTTCGATAAGTCCTCTTTAGAGATACCCAAACGACGCGCTTTCGACTCGTTGAATTGAGGGACGAGCTCTTTGGTTCTTTCACGCCAATCATGTCGAATGTTTCGCGCCCCAGGATCAGCAATCAGTACATCTTCAACTTGTACCGCAATATCACGTAGTACCTGAGGATCTGGACCTATAATACGAGCCTCGATCTTTGAAGCAGGAGACGGACCGAACTCCATTAAACGTAGCTGGAACGTTGGTGCGGCAAATTCGCTCGCTAAGTTATCATCTAACTTATGTAATAGCTCAAACATATTGTCGCGACTAGTTGCTCGAACTTGTAGCTGAGCATAGCCTTCGTAGCTCTTCTCTGGTTGATAGGTCAACATGAAGCGTTGCAGTCCTTGGCCAACCGACGTAGAGACGAACTCAACGTTATCCTGCGCTTGAATGTATTGCTCCACTTTTTCTGTTTGCTTAAGTGTCTGACGAATATCCGTTCCTTCAGGCATCCACATATCGACAAAGAACATTGGCGTATTAGATGGTGGGAAAAATGACTGTTTCACCAAACCAAACGCCATCACCGCGGCAATGAGCATTGCTACCATGCCTGCGACGGTTAACCAACGTAGCTTTAGAGCAAGTTTTAATGACCAACGGAAGACCGTGAACAAAACACCTTTATATGGGTCAGAGTCATCTGCGCTCTCGTTTTTGTCTGATTCCTTCAGCAGTAAGTCAGCCAAGAACGGAGTCAACGTTAATGCGGTAATCCAACTTAGGAACAGTGAATAACACAGAACCCAAAATAGAGACCCCATGAATTCACCCGTTGCATCCTGAGACAAACCAATAGGCGCAAATGCTGTGATCGCAATTACGGTTGCACCGAGCAGTGGCCATTGGGTTTGCTTAGCGATACCCATTGCGGCTTGCTTCTTGGTTTGGCCTTGTTTTAGCCCCACTAAAATGCCTTCTACAATCACGATGGCATTATCCACCAGCATACCCAGAGCAATAATCAACGCGCCCAGAGAAATACGATGTAGCTCGATATTATTGATACTCATCATAATGAAAGTACCAAACACCGTTAGCAGCAAAACCGCACCAATGATGATGCCGCTACGCATTCCCATGGTAAACAGCAGCACTAAAATGACGATTCCAACCGCTTGAGCAAGGCTGACTACAAAGTCTTGAACTGACTTATCTACTTCCGCCGATTGATTGTAGAAGTAATCAAGATGAATACCCGCAGGTTTGATGCTTTCTAGTGATTTCAGCTGTACATCTAACGCCTTACCAACTTCCACTACGTTAACCCCAGACGAAAATGAAATCGCCAGGTTAATAGCCGGTTTACCGTTAAACGTAATCACATTCGACGGTTTCTCTTGAATACCTTTTGAAATATCCGCGACATCTTTAAGACGAATCAAGTTTCCGGTATCACGACCATGGATAATCAGATTTTCCAATGACTCAACGGAATCTAAGCTACCATTTGGACGAATCGCTAAGCTTTCGCCATTAATCATAATCTCGCCAGAGGAAAGCACGCTGTTTTGCTGATTAAGCAATCCCATAACCGCATTCATATCCAGGTTCAGTGCTGACAACCTTTCTAGAGACAACTCAACAAACAACATCTCTTGCTGGTCGCCTGCAATGGCCACTTTGCCTACGCCATCGACTAACTCAAGCTCTCTGCTTAAATAATCCGCATAGCGCTTAAGCTCAACATAATCATAGCCATCACCCGTGAGCATGATCATTACGCCAAACACATCACCAAAATCGTCAATGATTTGTACCGAGCTCACACCATTTGGGAGCTGCGGTTGTAGATCATTGATTTTTCGGCGCATCTCATCCCAAATCTGTGGCAACTCATCAGGACCATAGTCCATTTTCATACTAACCATGATTTGAGAAAGACCCGAAGATGATGTCGATTTGATGTTATCGATATAAGGGAGTTTGCGGATTTCTTTCTCTAATGGATACGTCAGTTCTTCTTCGACTTCCGTGGATGTTGCCCCCGGATAGGTAGAAATAATCATTGCATCTTTAATGGTAAATGCAGGGTCTTCCAAACGACCTAGATCCATAAAAGATTGCACGCCGCCGATAGCTAAAATGACTAGAAACAACCAGCTGATGACGCGGTTCTTAATTGAATATTCCGTTAAACTCATTGTTATTTATTCCCCTTGAGAGCCACTTCTTCACCATCTCTCAGTTTTCTCAAGTTAGAGCTCACCAACACGTCACCTTGGGTAACACCAGTATCAACAATCACGCCGAAACTGTTCACTTGGTCCACATGAACAGGTGTCTTAGTGACGACTCCTTCAGCATGTTTCCATACAAAGAACTCGCCTGGCTTAGTACCAGCCTCAAGCACGGTCATCGGTAGTTGATAGCCTTGGATTGAACTTAGCCCTGCTGCCACCATGTCCACGTTCACGGCAACACTCGTACCAGGAAGGATTTTCTCAGCTGGTTGAGGCATCTGTAGCCACAACTCATAAGCACGGCTTTGTGAATCTGGTTCGCTAGAGTGCTCCAAATAGGTCATGCTGTAGCTTTGATCTACACCAGAAAAATAGGCTCTTGGCTGATAGGCATTTTTCTGAGCCTGTGGAGTAATCGATGCAAGAATGTAGTCCGACAAACTGATTTTCACGTACACTTTGTCGTCTTGATAGATAGACACTACGGTCTCACCCGCTCCAACATTCTCAAAACGCTCTTTATCCACACTCGCGACCACGCCTGCAAAAGGAGCCTTCAAGTTGGTATATTGAATCTGATGTTGAATGTTCTGATACTGCGCTTTCGCAAGCTGCTTGTTGGACGTTAATTCATCTAGCTCAGAGCTAGAGATCATGTCTCTTGAAAATAATTCCGCACCACGACGCAATTGCTTGGTCGCTAGCTCGTATTGTGCTTGTGCATCACGGTACTGCTGCTGAAGTTTTTGGTCATCAAGCTTTGCGACAACTTGACCTTTCTTCACCGATTGACCGGACTTCACGAGTAAGTGTGAGATTTCTCCTTGAATACGGAACGCCAGATTGGTCTGTTCTGCTGTGACCACTTGGCCACGAAATTCGCGATATTGCTGTTCAACAGGCTTTTTGACTTCAATCGTCTCCACCTGCAAAGGTGCTCGCTCACGTACTGTGATATCTGAATAGCAGCCTTGCAATGCAAGCGCAGCTAAGCCTAATGCTAATATTGACTTTTTCACTAGATACCACCCTCACGAGTCCATAATTTGACTTGCTGTCCTTCGGCTAAGTTTGCCGCACCAGCCACAACAATTTGGTCGCCTTGTTGTAAACCAGCCGTCACATCACCTTTTTCATTAAGCGAAAGCTGAATTTGATGAACTTGACGGGTCGCAGGGTCAAAGCGCCAAACCTTACCGCTGGTTTCGTTCTGGTTAATCCAAGCGGCAACAGGCAAAGAAAACGCACGTTCTGTGGTTTCACTTTGTATATGTACTTGGCCCGACATGCCTGCGAGTACATTGATATTTTCTGGCTTAGTGATTTTTACTGACGCCGCATAGCTATTGGTATCAAGATCAGGCTGCATCGCAATCTCTCTAAAGGATGCTTCAATACGTTGATTACGGTGGCTATCTAACGTGACGAAAAAGTGCTGATGCTTAAGCTCATCAAGCGTCATATTCTTCACTTCAGTGACAGGAATGGCGAACGTCACGTCTAAATCTTGGCTACTAATTAGATTCAGAATGGGTTGCTTGGCACCGACCACTTCGTATGGTTTTTGGTGAGTAACGGACACCACACCATCAAACGGAGCGATAATTTGTGTGTAGCCTAAATCCGCCTTAGCTTGCTCAAGTGACGCCTGTGCAGCCTTAAACTGTGTTTCATTGCGATCAAAGGCATCGGCACTGATAAGCTTCTTAGCAAATAACTGCTGGGCACGTTTTAGTTGCGACTGTGCGAGATCAAACTCAGCTTGACGAGCATCCAGGGCCACTTGATAGTCCGTTGGGTCAAGTGTCGCTAGAATTTCACCCGCTCTCACCGCTTCACCCATCTTCACATCTATCGAAGATATTTGTCCTGCTACCTGAAACGATAGCTGTGCTCGGTCTGTGGCATCCACTTGCGCTAAGTAACTGCTCACCGGCGAGAAATTCAACTCTGGAACTTCGACCACTTTAACCGGCTTGATCACGGGTTCATTGATTTCCGACTGTGCTTGATTACAACCGGTCAGTCCGATGGCCGCCAATAAAGGCAACACAATCAAACCACTAGTTTTGAATAGACGATGGGTTTTCATAATAATTATCCCAAATTATATTTTACACTTGTGCAGTTAATTACTTTACAAGTGTGCAGTATAAGTATAATTTGAAAGAGATCAATAGATATTGCACACGTGTGCAGTATAATATTTAAGACTAACTTTATCGCTTTTGGTTATATGAAGAAGTCGTGACATTAACTCAGTAAATTTACTGCTCTTGATGACAGGATTGATGCGAATCTTGTCGTCGAGCACACTATTGCAGTACTCTGTATAGGATTGATTGAATTTAGAAGGTATCGAGTGGAAAAGAAAAAAGGTCGTCGCAGCGCAACGGCAGCGGAAGAAACGAAAAACCTGATCATGACGGTCGCAGCAGAAATGTTTTGTGAGCTAGGCTATGAGCGTGTATCCATACGCAATATTAGTGAGCGCGCAGGCGTCTCTCATAGTTTAATTCGTCACCACTTCGGTAGCAAAGAACAAATCTGGTATGGCATCAGCGACCACCTTCACGCGTATATGCAAAAGTACATTCGTTATCTTCTCGATCAGCTTCCAGAAGACACCCCCGCGAATGTAAAAGTCTACCGTTTTGCTGTAGGTATGTTGGCGCACTGCATTGTCATTCCTCAACCGATCCAACTTATCGCAGACGCAATGCGTCAAGAAAATGAATTCTTCGACTACTTTATTGATAGCACCGGAGAAATTGAGAGCATCGTGTTCAAGTTGGTTGATGACTACAACGCAAATTCCCCACAAACGCCACTCATTATGCATGAACTGAAGTGGAAACTGATGATGTTCGCCCACGGTTCTGCTTGTATGCTTCCAATGCTCAAAGAAACATGGTCACAGGAAACCACAGATCTGGATGAATGTTTGGTCAAACACTGGTCGCTGTTCGAAGCACAAGTTGCAAATGAATTGTCTATAGGTGAACAAGACCGTTTGAAGCCGACAAAGGTCGATGAGCTTGTTTATCAGGTTGAATGTGATTGGGGTGAGTGTCCAAGATAATTGTGCATGTATGCTGTGGATTGAGGGTTAAACTACGATCTCTCATCCACTCCAGGAAACTAAGAAATAAAACGTGCCTACAACAAGTGACATAAAGTATGTCACGATCCAACATGTATTCGCCACCGCCGTGTTCAAACCATACAACCTAGCAGGTAATACCCCGATAAAGCCGCAAGGCATGCAGGCTAGCATGATACAAAGCGGCAGCAAGACTCCGCTAGCTGCACTCCAGAGATCCAAAGACCAAAAAGCAAATAAGACAAATAGAACACCAAACGCAATCCTTGTCATAGACGCAGTTATCGCAATTCTAGCCCACTTTCTCGAACCAGTAAGATGAAAAGTTAGTCCAGCGGCAAATACAAGTAACAAGCTACCAAGTGGTATAAGCCATTGACTAACATCTGACAAAATGGAAGGTCGACGTACATCGGTAACAGACAAGAGTAATCCCGTACATAAAGCACTGACAGACACCACGAAAACAGGATTACGCCAAAAATGATGAGCTTTGTCACCCATTGTTTTTCCCTGCGCGCGACAGTAAGGAAATATCAAGCCGAAATAGATCGCTTCTTCAAATAACTTGAATAGCGCAAGCAAGGCCACACCATCTTCACCAAAAAACACAAAGGCAAACAACGCACCTAAAGCACCAATATTGTAGAAACTGGTAGTGGGGAGTAAGGAGGCAAAATCAAGCCGCGATAAAGAGAAAATACGAGAAATGAAGATAGCTGTTACTGCACCAGAGCCAATAACTCCAACTCCCAGCAACGGCACAATCAGTAACTCAGTATCTACACCACTCAACTGCCACAAAGAGTTAATGACGGCAAAAGGAATAATGAGTAGTAGCGATGATTGACTCGCCAATGACCTTAAAGCCTCTGAGCGTGTCGGCGCATAGTGCTGAATAAGCATTCCCACAAAAAAGCTGACACCTATAAGAACCAGCATAATTATTAGTTGCTGAACCACAAAATCTCCTCGACAAAATCCGTATCGCCTACAAACCCTTGAACTATGGCAACAACTCCAGTTAACAAGCAAAGGCTATATTATCACTCTGTAAACTCTGGAAGTGCGCAATATTGTTAGCTGATGTGCTCACCGCAAACTATTTTTCACTTCCCTTAATAACACAAAATCGAAACCATAAGAAACATAACGGAATCAAAAAGACAGAGAAAAATGGTATCTAACTTAGTAAAAACCCTATAACACTACTAACATCACATAAACTTTCGAACTCGTAAATAATCGAAGACATTCGATTGATTTTAAATTATCATTACTAGAGATATCAATCAGCGATATAGCGTCGCTGAAAGACGGAATAGATAATTTTAACTGGAGATTAGCTGTGAAAGAACTCGTAAGATCACACAAGGAAGACAATCAGAAGTTGGGCATTTACTCCGTATGTTCAGCTCACCCATTAGTCATTGAAGCTGCACTAAAATACGAACTTACGTCGGGAAAGCAAGTATTGATCGAAGCAACATCAAACCAGGTGAATCAATTTGGTGGTTATACGGGAATGCACCCGAAAGACTTCGTAAACTACGTTCATGATATTGCAATTAAAGTCGGTTTCCCCATCGAGCGAATCATTCTCGGCGGTGACCACTTAGGTCCAAACTGTTGGCAGCAGGAGAGTGCAAGCTCTGCTATGGCAAAATCCCTAGAGCTAATCAAAGCTTATGTGGAAGCTGGATTTACAAAAATACACCTAGATGCCTCAATGTCTTGTGCTGACGATGATATCCCACTCGACCCTATGATTGTCGCACAACGGTCGGCGGAAATGTGTAAAGTAGCAGAAACACATATTGCTCCTGAGCTAAAATCAAAACTCACCTACGTCATTGGTACAGAGGTCCCTGTTCCTGGAGGAGAAGCTACTGAAATCGAAGCAGTACATGTAAGTAAGCTCACTGATATCCGAAATACCATTGACACTCATGTCACAGCTTTCGAAGCGCTGGGAATTAGCGAAGCATTGAGTAGAGTAATAGCGGTCGTAGTTCAGCCGGGGGTAGAATTTGACCACAGCAAAGTCATTCGATTTAAAAAAGACAAAGCTTCTGAGATTTCCCGCTTTATAGAAGACACTCCATGGCTTTATGAAGCACATTCTACCGACTATCAAACCCAAGAACACCTTAGTGATTTAGTAGAAAACCATTTCGCTATCCTAAAAGTAGGACCAGCTCTTACGTTTGCTTTACGTGAAGCACTATTTGCTCTAGCCGAAATGGAAACAGAAATAGTCTCAATAGAACAGAGCAGTCGCTTCAAAAAAGTGGTTGATGATGTTCTCCTAGATGAACCTAAATACTGGAAGTCATACTATGGTGATAAGCACTCGACAATCATTAATAACCTCCACTACAGCTTCTCAGATCGTATTCGCTACTACTGGTCTGAGCCACGGATTCAAAACGCATTTAACCTGTTAATTAGCAACCTAAGAGCAAACCCAATTCCGTTGTCTATGCTCAGTCAATATATGCCGAAACAGTATCAAAAAGTTAGCGAAGGAATCATTGACCTAGAACCAACAACGTTGGTGATCGACAAAATTCAAGAAGTAGTAGAGATGTACTCCCAAGCGTGTGAGTAAAACTAAAAAGGCCAGCAATGCTGGCCTTTTTAAGAACATAAGCATTAATCAACAACGATTACTTCCAACCCAATATTTTCAAACTTTCTTTTAGTTTCAGCTGGAATACCGCTATCAGTCACTAAGGTGTCTATCTGAGAAGCATCTAGGACCTTGTTGAAACCAATACGCCCTAATTTAGCAGAATCAACGACCGCAACGACCTTTTGAACACAAGATGCCATTACACCAGTAATAGCGTATCCCTCATTAAAAGTCGTGATACCCTTCTCGGGGTCAATACCATCAGCTCCCACAAAAAGTACATCTGCCTGAACACCATTTAAGCACTGTTCCGCTTGGTATCCATGAAGGGATTTCGTTTTACTGCGATACGTTCCGCCAACAATAACTAGAGTGGTATCTGGTGCTTCCAATAATTCTGATGAAGCCGCCAGATTATTCGTGATAATAGTATACCCACCTTCCTTAGCGAGGTATTTGGCAACAAGATGCGTGGTACTGCCACTATCAATGATAATGGAGTCACCTTTTCTAACGAGACCAGCGGCCACACAAGCAATTCTCTCTTTGGAGTCTGAATTTAATTGATATCGATTGTCGATTTGTACTTCATCTTCATACTCTTGTTGAGTGAGAGGGAGGGATTCAATCGACTGTGCTCCGCCAAAGAAACGTTTTAATTTGCCCTGATTTTCCAAAAACTTCAGATCTGAGCGAAGTGTAACTTCAGAAGTATCAAATAATACTGATAACTCTTTAACAGCAACCTGGCCATCTTTTTTAAGGAGCTCGAGTATCTTTTCTCTACGGTTTAACGGGTTCATGCGTTCCTCACTCTACAACTTCGAAACAACGTGGCGGCTCACATTGCGAAAAACATCAATGGTATTTGAAAGATTCCGCAATGTAAATGATATATAAATACAAACTATGCGGAAATATTACCATCTAAATCCCACAATTGTTCCCAGCTATCAGCGCCTTCCCATAAAAAAACTTGGCCTTTAATCAAACGGTTATTAGCATCAATTCTTGATATTGCTTCCAATTCTTCCGCCGTTAATGGATTTTCAGTTACACATTTCAGGTTTGAGACATACTGATCTTCGGCAACAGAGAAAGGTATTGGTACATGACCTCGCTGCACTGCCCATTTGATACAGACAATTGCAGGATGAACCCCCAAGCGCTCAGCTGCAGCAACAATAACTGGATTCTCTATATCCACGAGGTCTTCCGCCGTTTTATCACGCTCAGGTCTTGTTGGAGATCCAATCGGACAAAATCCAACCGGCACTACATCGTTATTAATCATGTAGTTATATAACTCTTCTTGCTGAAATAATGGGTGACATTCCATCTCATTAACTGCAGGTTTTATTCTTGCATCCCTGATTAACAACGCCATTTTTGCTATGGTCATATTCGACGTACCAATCGCCTTAACCAGTCCCATTTCAACAAGTTGCTCCATTTGACGCCATGTTTTCATAAAGTCTTCATGGATATATGGCTTAGCATCTGGACTACGAGAGTCTCCGTCACAACCAATAGGGTGGAAATTTGGAAACGGCCAATGAACCATATAAAGATCGAGATAATCTACTTGAAGGTCTTTCAAAGTCTTCTTACATGCATTTATGACATCATCATGTTGGTCATTCCAAACTTTCGAGTTTATGAAAAATTCCTCACGCTCAATACCGAAGTCATTCATTGCGCGCTTAAGAACATCACCAATCTGATCCTCATTCCCATAGATAGAGGCACAATCCAAGAATCGATACCCTGCCTTTATGGCACCATAAACTGCCTGCGATACTTCTTCAGGCCCAAAACGATCTGAACCAAAAGTTCCGAGTCCAACCGCCGGCATTTTTTGACCCGTATACAGTGTTTTAGTTGGTACTTTATCTATATCAACTGTCGGCTGGTATGAATATGCTACTGTCATTGCTATGTTCTCCATGCTCAATCTGAGCTCAATATCAATTTTGTAAAGGCATTGCCGATTGGTCTTTGTTGACTGTCGACCTGCGATTAAGGTTTGCGTCTAAAGAATAGGGGTTACACCTTTCTTCAATATAATATTGCCGTACTTTCGAGTGGTTCCGGTTACTACAATACACTTTGCTGACTTCGCTCTCTCATAGAAAGCAAATCTATCAATAAATGAGATCTCGGTATTATTCGGAAGCTTCGAAGTATATTCTTCAATTAACCCTGGTGGGTGAACATCATCTCCAACTGTCGCCATCATTACGACTTTGTCCGGTACATATTGGTCGAGCTCAATCAAAGGGATAACCGCCTCAACAAGGTCTGACACTTCACACCCTCTAGCCTGCAATACATAGTCTCCACATGAATAGGCTGGAAAATGAATGTCTGAGAAAACAATTTCGTCACCATGTCCCATTTTAGCGAGAATAAAAAGTAGCTCTGGTTCAACGATAGGATTGATATTTTTCAACATTTTTGACTCCTTATCTTTAGATTCGACCTGCACTTCCACAAATATCAATTTTCTGGCGAATAACTCGTGCCATCGCCTTTTTCGCTTCAATGTTATATACCCTAGGGTCATTAACAGTAGGATCGTCCTCAAAAACAGCTTTTAGAGTATCGGCATAGGCAATTTTAAGTTCCGTTGCTACGTTGACTTTACATATCCCCATAGACACGCAACGCGAAACATCATCTGAAGGCACTCCTGATGCTCCATGCAACACTAAAGGAATGGAAACTCGGCTGGCTATATCTCTGAGTCGTTCAAAATCTAGCTTCGGTGTTTCCTTATAAAGGCCATGTGCAGTACCAATAGCAATAGCTAAAGAATCAATGCCAGTGCGATTCGCAAAATCAAATGCTTGTACGGGGTCAGTGTAGGGTTCATCCACGGAGTCAATGATAAGGTCATCCTCTTGTCCCACTAATTGACCAAGTTCAGCCTCCACTGATGCTCCATAGCGATGACAAAGAGCGACAACTTTTCGAGTAATTTCGATGTTTTCTTCGAATGGAGCATGGGAGCCATCTACCATCGCCGAACGTATGCCGGCTTTTACCTTGTATTCGATATCTTCAAAAGAAGTATGGTGGTCTAGGTGCAAAGCTACTTGCATACCTCGGTCTTTTGCTGCAGCTTCTACCAAAGCCACTAATTCAGGTGTACCCGCGTACTGATACGTAGATGGCGTTCCTGCAAGAATAACCGGAGAGTCCATCTCTTTAGCAGTGTCTAAAACGCAATGAACAGACTCTAAGTTATGTATATTAAAAGCTGGGATTGCAAAGCCTGATTTTTGAGCTTGCTCAAGCAAGTATTTGGTATGAATTAGAGTCATTATCTTAGCTCCACTTTAAAAGTATTTTGCCATCTGGGCTTTTGCCGTTCAGCGCTTCGACGCGTTTAACGAACTCTGAAGGTTCATACACGCCATCTAATAGTGATTGGGTATCAATAAGATTTTTAGAGAAAAGCTCACGAGCCACTTCCCACTCTTTTCCAGGATAGGGAGCGGAATAATTCATCCAACTTCCAAAAAGTGTCAGTTCTTTTCTGAGAATTTGTCCAAACTGCTGGTGAGTAAGAGTTAAGTCCTGATGGAGAGTGCCAATTAAAGCAACAGTCGCTCTCGGGCTCGCGATGCTTAAACACTGTTTTACAGAAGCTGGACTACCTGCAGTTTCCAAAATCAGTTGATGCTCTCCAGCAAAAGGAAGCGATTGCATTTGTTCGCGAATATCTTTGTCCAGTGAATTGAAACAATAATCCGCACCCAGTGATTTAGCTTTTGAAAGTTTCTCATCTGCTATATCGATCGCCGTAACAGTGGCAGCTCCCATTGCTTTTACGGCCTGCACCGCCAGTAAACCAATAGTACCAACACCTACCACCACCACATCTTTACCCTCAACACCACCAGCCATCAGGATAGGGTGAAGGCTAACTGTTAATGGTTCGAAGAAAGCACCTTGAATTGATGACACAGACTCATCAAGCAAGAAACAACATTGCTCGGGAACCTCTACAAACTCGGCGTTTCCGCCTTGTGCCCGCGATCCTATAAAGCTGTAATCACTACACAAGCTATATCGGCCATTCATACACTGTGGGCAACTGCCACATGGGACTAAAGGAGCACATGAAATTCTATCTCCGTTTTTTAGTTGACTGACCTCTTCTCCAACTTCTACGACTTCCCCAGAAAATTCGTGTCCCAGTACAATCGGATAGAAATGGGCCCCATCATCGAAAATTCTTGGCAAATCAGAACCACACAACCCAGAGACGTGCACCTTCACAAGAACCGAACTTTTTTTCAAAGTAGGTTTTGAAATTTGGGCTATCTCAAGTTTATTGTTCGATTTAACAGCAATACTAAGCATCTCAATACCTTTTCATTAAATTAGTTTCAGAATCTTACATGTGTCTTTCGAATGCTTATGATTTTATGTATTATGTGTTACGGATTTCAATTGAAAGTTTCGATTTTCGTCTACTTTACATGTATTGTTTGTGTTAGATCACAAATCGAACAACTTAGAAAGGATTAGAAAATGTTTATTGGTATCGATTGTGGCACTCAAGGAACGAAGGCGATCATTTGGCAAGATGGTGGCATTTTGGGGCAGGGCTACACTCCACATTCAACAATAATGGAGCAATTGGGACAAAGAGAGCAAAGACCAGAAGAATGGTTTGATGCCCTCATAGCTTCTATCGACAAAGCATTTAAAGGGATCGAGCAACATAAAAAAGCGATAAAGGGAATTGGGATTTCAGGTCAACAACATGGTTTGGTGTTATTAGACCAAAACGATCAAGTGATTAGAGACGCTTTGCTCTGGTGTGATACAAGACCTCAAGCTGCTCTCAGCGCATTTACACAAACCCATGACCTTAACTTAGTAGAGAAATTAGGCATTCAAGTTCCCGTGGCATTTTCGTTAGGTAAGCTATTGTGGGTAAAGGAGAATGACCCAATTAGCTTTCGCAGGATCCACAAAATGATGCTACCGCATGACTACCTTAATTGGTGCCTAACCGGTCGTTTTACTGTAGAGCCGGGCGATGCTTCTGGAACAGGCTGGTTTGACACTGTTTCGAAGTCGATAAGTGAAGATCTACTTTCCCTTATCAAATTCGAAAATGAATTAGCGCAACCTGACATCTTGCAGTCTCAAGAAATAGTGGGAACACTGCACCCTTCTATAGCTGAGAGACTTGGGCTAAATACCAATGTCATCGTTTCCTCAGGAGGCGGAGATAATATGATGGCGGCCATAGGGACGGGTAATGTTGGAAGTGGGCAGCTAACTATTAGTTTAGGCACATCTGGTACCCTTTTTTCACACAGTTCTGAGCAAGTAGATAGTCGTGAGCATAAAGATTTAAACGCATTTTGCTCTTCGACAAATGGTTATTTGCCGCTCGCTAGCACCATGAACGTCACCACTGCGAACAACCAGATGCTTAACCTTGTTAACGGTGATATCAGTGAGTTCGATACCCTGCTCGAATCAAGTCCTATTGGCGCTGACGGCCTAATCTGTTTGCCATTTTTTAACGGAGCTCGCCTACCAAATGTGCCTAATGCAAATGGCGCTCTTCTTGGAATCACGGCCACTAACCTCACACCAGGAAACCTGCTCAAAGCCACTGTCGAGGCTGTTACTTTTAACCTAGGACTAGGAGCTAATGTGCTAGAAAGTGCGGGCGTGAAATTTGATAAAACTTGTGTGATAGGTGGAGGGGCAAAGAGTAAAATGTGGCGGCAACTGATATCGGACGTAACCAACTTACCACTTTGGTGTCCAGTTTCGACCGAAGCAGCAGCTGTAGGTGCTGCCATTCAAGCATGTTGGGCTCACGAAAACCTTTATCAACCCACTCAGATAGCGGACATATGTTCGAATACGCTTAAGGTAGATGAAGAAAAGTCTGTCACACCAATTGCGAAAAACGTTCAAACCTACCGGACAATAGCAGAATCATACCAATACCACCTGAACCGTCATATGGCTCAATTTGTCTAATTCCTTATGTCACGTTACGGGTGGCACTCGCCACTCGTAATTATTTGAAAGCAAAAAAGCCTAACTCACTTTCATCTCTCTCTTAGTCCTAAAAATACACCTACTATCTAGCCATTGCTAATAATAGATAATTTATATTATAAATCATAATCTTAAATTAAAATTTTACATCCAAAAACCTAGTGGCATCCCAGTTTACTTTGTTGAGACAGTCATCAATTATGTGATCGACCCCTTATAATCGTAAGACTTCGTTACCATTCGAAATGTTTCGAGTATATTATTTGTTCATAAGGAAATCGTCAGCAGAGAAGGTACACCTGCTGAGAAGAATAACTTTCCAATTTGCAAGGAACCAATATGAGCAGTCCATTACTCACGATGAGTGGCATATCGAAAGCTTTCACCGGCGTTCAAGCTCTGCAAAACGTGAACATTCAATTGCGGGCAGGCGAAGTGCACGCCCTAATGGGTGAAAACGGAGCAGGGAAGTCAACATTAATGAAAGTGTTGATAGGCGTGCATAAAGCTGACGAAGGGTATATTCAGTATAAAGGGCAAACGGTCGCATTTGATTCTGTTCTGGAAGCCCAAAAAGCCGGCATATCCATGATTTTCCAAGAGCTGAACCTTATTCCTCATCTGTCCGTGGCAGAGAACATTTTCTTCGCTCGAGAACCACTTAAAAACGGCTTAATTGACTATAAAACCATGAGGTCAGAAGCCAAGAAGCTACTTGAGATGTTCGACATAGACGTAGAGCCGACAGACATTGTAAATACTTTGTCTGTGGCAAAACAACAAATGGTCGAGATTGCTAAGTCTCTTAGCTTTGATGTTGAAATTCTCATTATGGATGAACCGACATCAGCTCTAACGGATAAAGAAATCGATGCGCTTTTTGAGTTGGTCGATAAGCTTAAGGCCAAAGGTGTCGCCATCGTCTACATTTCGCATCGAATGAATGAACTACGTCGGATATGTGACCATATAACTATCTTCCGAGATGGTCAGTATGTGTCAAACCATCGTTTTTGTGAAATTTCGATGGATGAGATCATTGCCAAAATGGTTGGCAGAACTCTGGATAATCACTTCCCACCAAAGCAAGCCGTTATTCAAGACGACCTCATTTTCTCCGTAATGAATGTAGCTCGGGAAGGGGTCTTCCAACCATTGAACTTCGACCTTCGTAAAGGCGAGATCTTAGCAATTACAGGCTTAGTCGGTGCGAAACGTACAGAGCTTGCTAGAGCGCTGTTTGGTGCCGATAAACTCACTGACGGCGAACTCTTCGTCCACGGACAAAAGAAGGTCATTCGTACTCCTTCTGACGCAATCAAGGCCGGCGTCGCCTACCTCTCCGAAGACCGAAAACTAAACGGCATTGCCGTCAAAATGTCCATAAGAGAGAACACAACTATGGCCTCAATGGACAAAGTGAGTTCGAATCTCGGAATAATATCCAATCAAGCTGAGGTAGACGCAGCGAATCAATACATCGACAAGATGCAAATAAAGACCCCCACCGTCGAACAGTTGGTTGGAAACCTCTCTGGTGGTAACCAGCAAAAAGTAGTGATTGGTAAGTGGTTGTTTAGAGATGCGAAAGTCATGATTTTCGATGAGCCTACTCGAGGTATCGATGTTGGTGCCAAATACGCCATCTACGAACTTTTAGATGAGCTAGCAACACATGGGATTGGAGTCATCATGATTTCATCTGAGTTGCCGGAAGTATTAGGTATGTCTGATCGAGTCATTGTCATGAAAGAGGGAGTGATGACCGCAATGCTTGAAACCGCAGCCACGACTCAAGAAGAAATTATGCAATACGCAACAGGAGTTAAAAACATGTTCCCACTATATGAGGAGGCAGTGTGATGAACGAAAAACACAAGGATATGCTACAGAAGTTAGCATCGCTAGGCGGATTATTCGCACTAATTATTGCTTTCTCCATCACTAGTCCACACTTTTTTAGTATGGACAATGCCATGACCGTAGGCCTTCAAACATCAACGATCACCATTATAGGTATCGGTGTAATGTTGACGATACTAACAGGTGGCATTGACTTATCCATAGGCTCAGTTATGGCGCTCTCAGGGGTTACCGCAGCCATGGCAGTAAATGCTGGAATGCCAGTTCCCGTGGGTATGGCTGTAGGAGTGTTGACAGGGGCCTTCTGTGGTCTTATTAGCGGACTATGTGTATCTAAACTGCGCCTCCCACCATTTATCGCAACATTAGGTATGATGATGATGGCTCGTGGTGTAGCACTCTACATCACTAATGCAGCCCCAGTTTCAGGGATGCCTGAGTCCTTCTCTTACTTGGGTAATGGCGCACTATTCCGCATGGTTGAGATTGGTGAGAATGGTTTCCCAATCATTAAATTTGCAGGCATACCTTATCCCGTGCTCGTCATGTTGCTGGTAGTTGCAGCATTCTCTTTCCTATTAACGAAAATGCGCCTTGGCCGCTACCTATACGCAATAGGATCAAACGAAGAAGCCGCTCGTCTTTCCGGGATCGATACTCAAAAAGTCAAAACCGCTGCCTATGTCGCCTCTGGTTTCTTAGCAGGACTTGCTGGCGTCATTATTGCGAGTCGACTTGTTACTGCACAGCCAAATGGGTCGGTCATGGCAGAGCTTGATGCCATTGCTTCTGCCGTGGTCGGTGGAACCTCTTTGATGGGTGGAGTCGGAACTGTATTTGGTGCGGTTGTCGGGTCATTTATTATCGGTGTCCTGCGAAACGGCCTAAATATGAATGGCGTTAGCTTCTTCGTTCAACAAATCGTAATTGGTGGCGTCATCATCGCTACCGTGGCGTACGACCAATACCGTATGCAACAAACCACAAAAGTGAAAAACCCTACTACAAAATCCAAAAAGGATGTTAAAGATATGAAAGTTAATAAGATTGCTACTGTCGCTGCGATGGGACTCGCATTTGCCTTTGCTGGCTACTCCACTGATGCTACTGCTGCTCAGAAAGAGATTGCGGTTGTTGTCAAAACGGAAAACTCCAACTTTTGGCAAAATGTTAAAGGCGGTGCAGTTGATGCCTCTAAAGAGCTTCCTGCATACAACATCACTTTCCAAGGACCAGCAGCAGAAACTGCGGTTGATGAGCAGGTCAACATGATACAAAACGCACTAAACCGCGGAGTATCTGGGCTTGTAGTTGCACCTACTGACCCTAATGCATTAGTACCTGCACTTAAGGCAGCATGGGAGAAAGGAATTCCTGTTGCTCTTATCGACTCAGGCCTTAATGACGACGGTAAGTATCACCAAGCTTTCCTATCTACTGATAACCGTGCAGCAGGGAAACTTGCCGCAGAAAAAATGATCAAGTCACTCAATGGCAAGAAAGGCAAAGTGGCCATGATGAGCTTTACTGCTGGATCTGGCTCTGCTATGGAGCGTGACGGTGGCTTTAAAGAAACCATTGAAGCGGCAGGTTACGAAGTTATCGGTCCTTACTACTCCAATGCGGATATGGTTACCGCTCTAAACCAAACTATTGACGTCTTAGCTTCGAATAATGACTTAGTAGGCATTTTCGGTTCTAACGAACCAACAGCGGTAGGTATGGCACGTGCTATTCAACAACGCGGCTACACTGGAAAAATTGTTGCGGTCGCCTTTGATGGTAACTCAGATATCCAACAATTTATTCGTGATGGTGTGTTAGACGGTGCCGTTGTCCAGTCTTCTTACGGCATGGGTAACATGGGTGTAGAAACGGTTTCTCAAATCCTGAGCGGAAAGAAAGTCGCATCTTATATTGATACTGGTGTTGTTTATGTAACCAAAGACAATATTGACTCAGACAAAGCGAAAGCCGTTCTCTACTAAAATTGTTGAAAAACAATTGAATTTGACTCAACAAAACAACCTCTAAGCACAACGGACCTTACAGGATAACTGGAGGTCCGTTGCTATTTTTCGTTCATATTAACTAAACATAACATTAAATATATTCATACATACTTAACCCTGATTTTTCCTTATCGTATCGGCGTGCTTTGACAGAGATCAACAAACTTAATGATTACCTGTCTGCACTTTCACACTTTGACCAAAAGTAGTCGATGACAAAAACGATAGGAAATGGTTATGAAATGGCCGATAAAAGCGCTGGCAGTCGCGCTAAGTTGCTCACTTGGGGCGACACAATCTTTTGCAATCAATCTCGAACCCCTAGATAAAGACTTTACCCTACAAATCCTTGGTTCTGGAGGTCCCATCTCTGATGATATGCGCGCCTCATCGGGAGAATTGATTTGGTGGAAAGGCAAATCAAGAATCATGATTGACGCGGGTGGTGGTAACTACCTACGATTTGGCCAAGCAGGAGGCAAACTCGAAGACCTCGATCTTTTAGCCATCACTCACTTCCACACCGATCACGTTGCCGATCTTCCTGCCCTGCTTAAAGGTGCTTACTTTTTCGAACGTGAAGACGCACTAGATATCACCGGTCCAGAAGCTGGTTCTGCATTCCCGAGTTTAACAGGCTATATGGATGCGATGTTCAATCAGGAACACGGAGCTTACGCTTACCTTAATGGACTTTATGATGGCTCAGATGGCTTGTTCCCTATCACCCTCACCGATGTTTCTTATAAAGAAACCACACCACAAAAAATCTACGAATTAGATGGGCTTACTGTTTATGCACTCGGCATCCCTCATGGAGATGTACCTACTTTGGCCTACCGAATTGAAAGTGAGGACGGCGTCATTGTTATTTCTGCAGACCAAAATGGCAGTAATCCCGCCTTCATTCCTTTTGCCAAAGGCGCTGACATTCTAGTAATGCCTATGGCCATTCACGAAGAAGCCGATGCTATCTCATCGTTTATGCATGCGAAACCTTCGACCGTGGGGGAAATTGCCGCTGAAATTAATCCTAAGCTACTGATTTTAAATCACTGGATGGGGCTAGGCCTCAAGCGTAAAGCACAGTCAGTGGAGATCGTGAAAAAGTACTACAAAGGAAAAATATTCTCTGCTCGTGATCTGTCGAGCTTCCCAATGGCGTCTTTCAAGGAGACTTCAAATGAACAATAAAATGGCTATATCAATCGCACTCAGCTCACTGGTATCAATGAACGCGGCACTCGCTGCCATCAGTGAATCTGTTGAAGCTCCTGTTACCGCTCAGCCAACAGAACAGCATGGCGGTAAATGTGCCGCAGGCAAATGTGGAACCGAAAAACGCTTTGAAAAACAAGAGCTCGATAGCGATCCACAAGATAAGTTAGTGCGCGCGCGTGACGGGAAGTGCGGCTTCTCTGGTCAAGGTATCAATGCGCCTGCGGACGCAGTGACATCAGCAAACAGTAAGGTAACAGGTGGAGTATGCGGACAATAACCAACACCAGCAAGGGATTAGGTCTGCGTATGGAGCATGTGGATATGCTGAGTGACATGCCTAAGCATCCCGATATCGACTTTCTCGAGCTCGCACCTGAAAACTGGATGAATATTGGTGGTGCAAAACGGGAGCGTTTGGAGCAAATCGCTGACAAATACCCCTTGGTCGCTCACGGTCTCAGTCTATCCATTGGTGATTGCGTGCCGTTAAACGAAAGCTACCTGAAAGATATCGCCCGTTTTCTTAATGAGTTTGATATCGAGATTTACAGCGACCATTTGAGTTTTTCTCGGGACAGTCAGGGCTATCTTTATGACCTACTACCGATCCCAAGAAGCAGAGAGAATATCGACTATCTAGCCTCTCGAATCCGACGCGTGCAAGACGTGGTCGCTAGGCCTTTGGTGCTCGAAAACATCTCGTTTTATCACAATTATGACAACGACATTCCTGAAGGCGAGTTCTTTGCGGAGCTTATAGAGAAATCTGGCTGTCAGATGCTGCTGGATATCAATAATGTCTACGTCAACAGCATCAACCACGGTTTTAATGCTTATGAGATGCTGCAAAGCTTGCCGAGCGACGCGATTCGCTATTACCACATTGCAGGACATCTGCAGCAGAGCGATCAGTCATTACTCGATACTCATGGCAAACCCGTCCCTGACTCAGTAATTGAACTGGCTCATTATGTGTTTAACCTCCACGGCAACAAACCACTGCTGTTAGAGAGAGACCACAACGTGCCACCGCTTGTCGTCCTTACTGAAGAACTACGAGACATCCATGCAGTTGTCAAAGCTGCAGAACGACAAGTCCAGCTTTCTGAAAGTGGGGTCCTCTATGCTTAGCCCTCCAGGATTGATGCTTCAGCAAGCAGAAGCACTTGCGCAGAAGATACGATTAGGTCGCACTGAAGGATGCCAATACGGTGAGTTTATTCGCGACAACGTTTTTGGTGTCGTATGCAACACCTTTCCTTTTTTCGTTGAGCGAGTCGGTCATCAAGACTTGGCTCAGTTAGTGGATGGCTTTCTGTTGCAGCACTGTGCAATGGAACCTGAGTTTCATCACATCGCGACAGAGTTCGTGCAGTTCATTCAGCATGGTACTTGGGTCAACCAACTTGATCTTATGGTACTTGAGTACGAGTGGACCGCCTTCAGCGCAGAAATTGACCAAGCTCGCATCAATATCGAGCTTTGCAGTGACATTGTGTATCAGAACCCTGAGCAATTCACCTTGAACTGCAATCCCACTCTGCGCTTGGTGGAGTTGCCTTTTGAGGTGTCTAGTCAATCGATACAAATAACCGATAGTACTCCATCAAACTACTACGCAGTATTTCGAAACGCTCAACATCACGTTGTCTCACAAAAACTTCGGCCTATCGATGTGGCGCTGATTCAGATCCTTCAGCCCTCATATTGTTCGAACTTACAGACATTCCAACAACAAACTGAAGCTCAACTCGCCGATTTCGATGTACGTCTTTGGTTACAACATTTCACCCATCTCGGGCTGTTATATATCAACACCCTAGGAGAATAAAATGATTAAGTCAGTCTTAACTTGGTATGACAACCTTATCGACAAGTGCCGAAAAATCGACTTTTTGGTTCTACTGTCTATTCGTCTTTTCTTGGTTCCGGTTATCTATGTCGGAGCGCGCTCTAAAGTACTGGGATTCGCAGGCACGGTTGCCTGGTTTGGCGCCCCCGTAGCAGACGGTGGACTTAACCTCCCGTTTCCAGAACTTCTTGCGTTCCTCGCAGCTGCAACTGAAGTCGTCGGGTGTATCTGTATTGCCTTAGGCTTGTTTACTCGCATTATCGCGATTCCAATGATTTTTATGATGAGTGTGGCCAGTGCCATGGTGCATTGGAAACATGGCTGGGATGCGATTGCGACAGGGAGTATGGAATCAACCATTCGTCTAAACGGCTTTATCACTTGGTTGGCGGAGAACTTTCCGGGCCGCTACAACTACATTACCGAACTTGGTGACCCGGTTATGCTCAATAACGGTATGGAATTCGCTGCCACCTACTTCGTGATGTTAATGGTGCTTTTTGTCTACGGCGGTGGTCGTTATCTAAGCCTCGATTACTGGCTAAAAAAGCCCTTTTTAAACAAGCGTGCAAACGCTTAATCACCCAATAAAAACCTATCTTTCTACTATTTCTGCCCGCTACGCTCGTAGCGGGAAGGGGATGCTATGTTAACAGATGTCGTTGATCTGTCGCGTCTGCAATTTGCTAGTACCGCGCTGTATCATTTTATATTCGTGCCTCTTACCATAGGGCTATCATTCTTGCTAGCCATTATGGAATCGGTCTATGTGATGACGGGCAAAACCATTTACAAGGATATGACCAAGTTCTGGGGCAAGCTCTTTGGAATCAACTTTGCCGTCGGGGTTGCAACCGGCTTAACCATGGAGTTTCAATTTGGTACTAACTGGTCCTATTACTCTCACTACGTTGGTGACATCTTTGGGGCCCCGCTTGCGATTGAAGCACTAGTCGCCTTTTTTCTTGAATCGACATTGGTCGGGATGTTCTTTTTTGGTTGGGATCGGTTAAGTAAGCGTCAACACCTCACTGTTACTTGGCTTACTGCACTGGGTTCAAATTTCTCTGGGCTTTGGATTTTGATGGCTAATGGCTGGATGCAAAACCCTGTCGGTGCCGAGTTCAATTTTGAAACAATGCGTATGGAAATGACCAGTTTCACCGACGTGATTTTCAACCCAGTAACACAAGTGAAATTCGTTCATACCGTCGCCGCAGGTTACACCACTGGTGCACTATTTATCATGGGTATCAGCGCTTACTACTTGCTGAAAAATCGGGACGTGGCATTTGCAAAACGTTCATTTGCTATCGCCTGTTCGTTCGGCATGGCTGCCATCTTTTCCACACTTATACTCGGCGATGAATCTGGCTATGAACTTGGCGATGTTCAAAAGGTTAAGCTCGCAGCGATTGAAGCGGAATGGCACACCGAAGCAGCACCAGCTTCATTTACCGTCTTCGGACTTCCCAATCAAGAAACCATGGAAACCGATTATGCGCTTAAGATCCCTTATCTCATGGGCATTATCGCAACACGCTCTTTGGATAAACCTGTGTTGGGTATTAGGGACCTCATGGCAATCAACGAACAACGAATCCGCAACGGAATGATCGCCTATGGTTTACTCCAGCGTTTAAGAAGTGGTGATAAAACCGCTGAGAACATCGCTCAGTTCAATGACGTTAAGTCTGACCTTGGTTACGGTCTTCTGCTGAAGAAATACGCGCCCAATGTCTCTGATGCCAGCGAACAACAAATAAAAATGGCTACACAAGACACTATTCCGCAAGTCGCACCACTGTTCTGGAGCTTCAGAATTATGGTGGTGTGTGGCGTCTTGATGTTCGCGCTGATTGGCTTTTCGTTTATTCAAGTTTGCCGCCAGAAAATCGGCAGCCAACGATGGCTACTTAAATCAGTACTTTGGGCGATTCCATTGCCATGGATAGCTTGTGAAGCTGGATGGTTTGTCGCTGAGTATGGCCGACAACCGTGGGCCATTGGTGAAGTTCTGCCTGTCAGTATGGCCACTTCAGACTTGGCTGCCAGTGATATTTGGATTTCGCTAGGAGCCGTTTACGTGCTCTATACCCTGTTCCTTATCGCTGAGATGTATTTGATGGTGAAATTCTCCCGCCGCGGGCCAAGTGTACTGAAAACCGGGCGTTACTATCACGAACAAAACCGTTCACTCGACAATGTTATAGACAACTACAAATAAGGAGATCATATGTTTGACTATGAAACACTCCGCCTCTTCACATGGGCGATCGTCGGCATACTGATCATCGGCTTTGCTATCGCGGACGGCTTCGATATGGGCGTCGCCGCACTACTGCCTATTGCCGGAAGAAGTAATGTTGAACGTAGGATTATGATCAATAGCATCGCGCCACATTGGGACGGTAACCAAGTTTGGCTGATCACTGCGGGGGGAGCGATTTTCGCCATCTGGCCTGCCGTCTATGCTACGGCTTTCTCTGGTTTTTACTTGGCGCTGGTTCTGGTTCTTGCCGCGCTATGGTTACGCCCTATTGGCATGGATTATCGAAACAAAATTGACGACCCTAGATGGCGACGCGCTTGTGATATTGCTTTAACGGTCAGTGGTCTCGTACCACCTTTAGTATTTGGTATTGGCTTTGGTAATTTATTTGTAGGTCTGCCATTCGAGCTCAATGAATTGCTGATGATCAGTTATAAGGGCGGATTTTGGAGCTTGTTTACTCCACTCCCCTTAGTGTGCGGTGTCGTCGCGATGGCCATGACTCTGCTTCAAGGAGCTACCTTCCTGCAACTAAAAACGGTGGGAGAGCTTAATGAAAGAGCGCGATCCATCGCAGTGTGGACCGCGTGTACCGCGCTGATTATGTTCGTTGTCGGTGGCGTCATCGCCAATGGCCAAGATGGCTATATCATCCAAAGCCTTATCGATACCAATGGCGTTTCAAACCCAGTAGGCAAAGAGGTCTCGGTTGTCAGCCATAATATGCTGCATAACTTTGTTCGATATCCTACGTTATTTATCGTACCCTTTGGGGCATGCGCTTTGCTACTTTTCTCGGCGCTGCTGTCCATGGCGAAGCGCGGTGGCTGGGCATTTTTGTGCTCGAGTCTGGCAATTCTAACCATCATATTGACCGCAGGCATTGCGCTGTTTCCAATGATTATTCCATCAAGTTTAGAACCTTCTCACAGCTTGACGTTGTGGGATGCCACATCAAGCTACAAAACGCTCAGCATCATCTCAGTGGTCGCCGTTGTGGTTGTCCCTGTAATCCTTGGATACACGACTTGGTGTTATTACAAGATGTTCGGCCGAATCGACAAGCAATTCATTGAAGACAACAGCACATCGCTGTACTAGGGAGATAAAACGTATGTGGTATATCTGTTGGGTTCTAGGTGTGTTGCTCGCATGCTCCTTCGGGGTCATCAATGCGATGTGGTTAGAGCAACGCAATAAAGAAGATATGGATGGTTAATCCATTGTCTGAAAAGACAAAAGCCCACGTTGTCGTGGGCTTTCTCGTTTGTCTACTTATTTTGTACGATTAGTTCATACGCGGTTGAATCAAGTTGAAGTTTGCTGGGATATTGCTATCTAGAACGCCCATAAACTTGTTCAGTACCGATTGGTCTCCGGTTACTTTTAACGCACCAGTAGCAAGGGCATCTTTTACTGTCAGTTTGTGGCTGATGATACCAAACAGCGTCATGTTATCGGCTTTGATCGTACCCATTGAATCTTGAGGGTGATAATCCAGCGCTGAGTTCATTACACCATTCTCGACTTCTACACCAAATGATTCTCCGTTTAATTCAAAATCAAAGGCAATTCGGCCTGCATCTAATGACTTCTGAGGAACGATACGTGTTGCGAACACATCCATCATCAAATCAGAAGGAATGGCTTTAATCACATCTGGACCTGCTGAGTTCACAACTTGTGGTAACAAGTTATCGTTACGAAGCTCTTTTGCAGCCGTCAAATACCAGTTGCGATTAAGCGCGGTTTCCTCTTGGAAGCCTAGTTGTTCAAACGCATCAGCCATCAAGTAATTGGCTTTCTTGTTGTCTTTGTTATACGACTCAATGTTGTTTAGCAGCTGAACAGTAAATGCATAATCACCTTGTTGGTAGTAATCCAGCGCTTTCTCAATCACAACATCCTCGCCACCAAAGCTCTCAACATAACGCTTACCGGTATCTGCATCAGTGTGACGAGCTATTTCCACTGGGTTACCGTCGAACCAACCTAGGTTGTTAACGTAGGTAGCAATGACATTGTTTTCGAAGTTGCCGTAGTAATCTCGGTTGTTCCACTGTTTCATGATCGGGTCAGCGATTTCGATCTTCTTAGCAATATCTCTTGGACGATAACCGTAGTTAGCTAATCGAGTGGTTTGGTCGTTAATCGCTTTGTACAAATCACGCTGACCTTTCATGTAGTTAATGACTTCTTCGTTACCCCAAGTTGGCCATGTATGAGGGCCAAATAGCACTTTCGCACTGTCGTGCCATTCAACAATCGCATTATTGATGTATTTCGCCCATTTACCAGCGTCACGCGTTTTAGCGCCGCGCATCGTGTAAATGTTGTGTTGAAGATGATTAACGTCTTCAGCCATAGAAACCGCACCCCAAGCTGGGATTTCGAAGACCATTTCCGATGGCGCTTCTGATTCAGGAACCAAACGGAAGTCGAATTGCAAACCATCAATGGTAACCGATTCTTTTTGCTTAGTGATTTCGTGAACCGTAGTTGGCAAGCCATTAGCACCCGCAGCCACCAGCGGACCTAGCGCTGCTGTGGTAATACCTTTTTCATTTTTCGGTAGCAGGAAGCCATATTGGTACACAGCACGACGACTCATAATGTTACCAAACAGTACGTTTTCACCTACGGCATGCTCAACAAAACCTTGTGGTACATATACTGGAATCTTGCCACTCGCAATATCTTGCTCAGATGCAAGACCTGACTTAATAACACCTTCAATGCCACCATAATGGTCGGTGTGAGAGTGTGAAATGATGATAGCTTTTAACGGACGGTTGCCTCGATGCTTCGCGTAAAGCTCATAAGCCGCTTTCATGGTTTCTGGTGAATATTCGATATCATAAAGAATGATGCCGTTGTCCGTTTCGATGATGGTTAAGTTAGACACATCATTACCGCGTACCTGATAGATTTTGTTTGGTAGCACTTCGTACAAACCGCCACGGTTTACCAACTGAGAGTGACGCCATAAGCTTGGGTTCACCGCATCTGGTGCTTGTTTACCTTGCACAAACTGCATTGCTGGCACATCAGCAATACCTTTGATGAGTCCACCATTATCTAGGGGAGCAATAAAGCCGCGATCTACTTCTTCAAACGCTTTTTTATTGTTGAAGTCTAACTGTTTGTAAACCTCTTGGTTGGCCTTTGCCGTGTATGACGTTGCACCCTTTGAGTTCGCAGTGAAGTCATAACTATCTAATGGCGCGGCATTGAGTGCCTGGGCCATAACCATAGTAAGCGGAAGGAGTGTGAAGAGCGTTTTAGTTGACTGTTTCATGGATACCTCGTTCAAAATTATTTTGCTTTGTTAAGCTGACGAGATGCATGTTAATCAAACCGATTCGCTTGAACGATAGTGCAGAATTTAGAAGTCGATTAAATATGATTCAGTTATTGAGATTTATCTTCAATTGTCTGAGTGGCATACACTTTTTTGTATTAATAGAACTAAAAAAATGGCCCTCAGTAACTGAGGGCCATTTGATGTATTAACTATGCTAAATCACAAAGATGGTGATTAGTCTAACTCGACTAGGTTCTTCTCAAATGCTTCATGCTGAGCTTGAACCGCTTTGTCTGGGCCACCAGTCATTGAGCTAACTACCATAATCGCAATCCAAGATAGGATAAACCCAGGAACGATTTCGTAGATATCGAAGATGCCGCCAGTTAGCTGTTTCCAAACTACGATAGTCACACCACCAACTAAAATACCCGCGATAGCGCCATTACGGTTCATACCAGACCAGTATAGGCTTAGTAGGATTGCAGGACCAAAGGCAGCACCGAACCCAGCCCACGCATAAGACACTAGTCCAAGTACCGAGCTGTCTGGAGTCATCGCAAGAACCAGTGCGATAATTGACAATAAGATAACACCGACACGACCTACCATCACTACTTGCTCAGATGTCGCATCTTTGTTGATGATTTGCTTGTAGAAATCTTCTGCCAACGCCGACGAAGACACCAATAGCTGAGAATCCGCTGTACTCATAATAGCCGCGAGAATTGCAGCCAAAAGGATACCAGCGACTACTGGGTGGAATAGCGCATTAACTAGTAACATGAAGATTTTCTCACCATCTGCCAGTACATCGCCACCAGTGCCTGTAGTGTAAACCAGACCTACAACACCCACTAGCATTGCACCAAGCATAGACAACGCAGACCAAACGACAGCAATACGACGAGCAGTCGTTAAGTCTTTGTTTGAACGAGATGCTTTAAAACGCGCGAGGATGTGTGGCTGACCAAAGTAACCTAGACCCCATGCCACTAGAGAGATGATAGCGATTGCAGATAGCGGCTGGCCTTTCGTGTCATTCCATAGAGTAAGAAGCTCTGGGTTAATGGCTTCAAGATCAGACGTTAGCTGACCGAACCCACCTTGCATACCAATCACAGGAACAATCATCAGTGCCGCTGCCATCAATAGGCCCTGAACTAAGTCAGTCCAAGATACTGCTAGGAAGCCACCGAATAACGTGTACGAGACAACACATACCGTACCGATGATGACGGCAATGGTGTAATCCAAGCCAAATACTGTTTCAAACAGTTTACCACCTGCCACTAGACCAGAACTGGTATAGAAAAGGAAGAAAAGCAAAATGAAGAACGCAGATACAACCTGAATCACTTTTGAATTGTCGTTAAAACGACGAGACAAATATTCAGGCAGGGTCAGTGCGTCAGTAGTAATACTGTAAGTACGTAGTCGTTTTGCACAGATTAGCCAGTTTAGCCATGTACCTACCAGCAAGCCGCCAGCAAGCCAGAAAGCTTCAATACCTGCTGCATACGCATAGCCAGGAAGACCTAGCAGTAACCAGCCACTCATATCCGATGCACCTGCAGACAAAGCCGCTGGCCATGGTCCTAATGAACGACCACCTAGAAAG
The DNA here is from genome assembly GCF_022432925.1 of Vibrio sp. CyArs1. Taxonomy (NCBI): domain Bacteria; kingdom Pseudomonadati; phylum Pseudomonadota; class Gammaproteobacteria; order Vibrionales; family Vibrionaceae; genus Vibrio; species Vibrio sp. CyArs1. Next base: position 1,417,859 of record NZ_JAKRBO010000001.1, read on the forward strand.
TAGTCGCTAGAATTGGCCGTGCGCTTGTAAGCAATCACACCGATAGCGAGCATCAACGCCAAATAAGCGATGAAAGTAGTTGTAATAGCGAAGCTATTTTGAATCATTATTATTTCCTCATCCTAGAATACAGCCTCCAACATAACGGTGATATTGGAGGCTGGTAGGGGTCCGTAACCTTATGTCACTAGCTACCAAGCTCAAGCAAAGTAGCGTTGCCCCCCACTGCTGTAATATTGATGGTTCTTGTTCTTTCTGTTATGAACCTCAACACGAGATTCGGATCGTGCGCCACAGGCAGCAGCGCCAAATCCGTCTCAGACACCAAAAGACCTATCGCTCCATCGCGATTAGCCAGTTGATGGTTAACCTGCCATTCAGTGTCTTTAGAGCCAACAAGACCAACCACTCGTACATCGAACTCGATAAAGGTGGAAGCTTCTTCTAAAGCCACAAATTGAACTAGGTTAGTAGGCAGTTGAGAACGCTCGACTGCCGATTTTAAAATTTGATTAAACTTGTCGTTACCAGAACAAACAATGACACCATTACCAGCGATAAGTGCTGCGGTAATTTGCGCCATTGCCGCGATCTTAGCTTGTGCTTCTTCGCTCTCTAGAACCACTAAAACCACACCACGCCCCGCCGCATAAAGCTCATTGGTTTCACCCGTTGGCCCTGGCATCACATGCGGGTTAGCTAATAACACGTTAGCTTGTTGAATATGGAATGCCATCACGCTAGCGAGCGTAGCGTTCAGTTCATTCATATTACGCTGAGCCGAAAGTAAGCACTCACGTTGCTCAGCAAAATCACTAAGATTCCAACCTTCCCATGCTGTCAAAACATCGGAGAAAATAGTTGCGTTATTGACCATGATTTTTCTCCTTATTTCGCCGCTTGATTAGCGTTGGCGTTAATGACATCAGTAAAGCGATATAGGTAGTGTGGGCCACCTGCTTTTGGTCCAGTTCCGGAGAGACCCTGTCCTCCAAATGGTTGAACCCCTACCACCGCACCGACTTGATCACGGTTGATGTAGCAGTTCCCCACTCGAGCGTGTTTTTCCACCCACTCGTACGTCGATTCATTACGGCTGTGGACACCTAGCGTCAAGCCAAAACCTGTGGCGTTGATGCTATCAACCACTTTTGGTAGTTCAGATGCTTTGAAGCGGACGATATGGAGAATAGGACCGAAATGTTCTTCCGTTAGCACAGAGATATCAGAAATTTCAAACGCACAAGGCGGTACAAAATCCCCTTCTTGGCACTCAGCATCAAGCGACAGTTGCGCCACTTTGTTGCCTTGTTTTGCCATCGCATCAATATGTGCCAGTAGTTTTTGCTTCGCATTGGCATCAATTACTGGGCCCACATCGGTAGCATGCAGATATGGCAAGCCCACTTTAAGCTCATCCATTGCGCCTTGAATCAGGTTAATAACACGCTCCGCAATGTCCTCTTGAATAAACAGAACACGCAATGCAGAACAGCGCTGTCCGGCAGAAGCGAAGGCAGAGCGAACAACATCGCGAACGACTTGCTCAGGCAGTGCGGTCGAGTCAACAATCATCGCATTTTGACCGCCGGTCTCTGCAATAAATGGTACTGGCGCAACTTGACGTGCTGCAAGCGTGCTATTGATGCGCTGAGCCGTTGGCGTAGAGCCAGTAAAGGCAACACCAGCAATCGCCGAGTGAGAGGTTAACGCCTGACCTACATCAGCGCCGCGTCCTGTAATAAGTTGAATCGCATCAGCAGGGAAGCCTGCTTCAAGCATTAACTCAACAGCACGTACAGCGATAAGAGAAGTTTGCTCCGCAGGTTTAGCCACAACGGTGTTCCCCGCAACCAATGCTGCCGTAACCTGACCTAGGAAAATCGCCAGAGGGAAGTTCCACGGACTAATGCAAACAAACACACCTCGTCCGCCGCGTGTCAATGTTTTTGACTGACCGTCAAAGCCCAGTACCGATTGCGTTTCAAAAATATGTGGTTGTTTCGCATAGTAGCGACAGAAATCGACCGCTTCGCGCACTTCATCAATACTGTCGTGAATGGTCTTACCCGCTTCCTGATGGCAAATCGCCACCAACTCATGAAGATTTTCTTCTAGCTTGTCTGCCAGTGTTAGTAAGCACTGACCACGCTCAACATATGGCGTCTGCGACCAACTAGTGAAACCCTGCTCTGCTACTCGGATAGCTTCGGAAACATGATCAAGGTTAGCCATAGCCACTTGCCCCACGACAAGACGGCGATCATAAGGCGCAGTGATCGTATCAACGTTAGCACCTTCCTTGATCATGCTTTCGTATTGCGATTGACCATTAATGATCGGAGCACCTTGCCACTGCTTAGCTCGGAACACTTCAACTTTGTGCTCGTAGTCTTTCACTTCGCTCTCAATATCAACGTTCACACCCACGGAGTTTTTACGATCGGCAAAAATAGCGGGAGGTAGGTCAATATTAGCGTTGTGTAGGGTGTCATTGGCAAGCAATGCGTCTACCGGATGAACAGTTAAGCTGTCAACAGGACAACGCGCATCAACAAGGCGGTGGACGAAGCTGCTGTTTGCACCGTTTTCCAACAGACGACGCACTAGGTATGGCAGCAAGTCTTTGTGACTACCCACTGGTGCGTAGATTCGTACTGGCTGTTTATGCGTATCCATCACATGGTCATAAAGTGAATCACCCATACCATGTAAACGCTGGAATTCGTAATCGGTGTGCTGAGCCATTGTCGCAATGGCCGTCACTGTGTGAGCATTGTGACTCGCAAACTGCGGGAAAATATTGCCACGCACGTTTTCACTCAATAGGAATCGAGCACACGCTAGGTATGCAACATCGGTCGCTTCTTTACGGGTATAGACAGGGTACGCATCATAGCCCGCTTGCTGAGACCATTTGATTTCGCTGTCCCAATACGCACCTTTCACTAAGCGGAGTGGAATCAGGTCGCCTTGCTGCTTCGCTAAAGCGTTAACCCAAACCAAAACAGGAAGTGCACGCTTAGAATAAGCCTGGATCACCAGACCAAACTTGCCCCACCCTTTTGCCACGTCGCTACGATACACTTTCTCAAATAATTTAAGTGATAGCTCAAGACGGTCAGCTTCTTCCGCATCAATCGTAATCGCCACATCCAGCTCTCGTGCTCGAGTGAGAAGCTGAGTTAACGTATCGCAAAGCTCAGTCAGCACGCGCTCTTCGTTAGCGACTTCGTAGCGAGGGTGAAGTGCCGACAACTTGATTGAAACTGATGGTGCTGGACTAGTATCTAAGCCGTATTTATCACTGCCTACTGCTTCGATCGCCATCAGGTAGTCTTTGAAATACTTGTCAGCATCAGATTTAGTGAGCGCCGCTTCACCTAGCATGTCATAAGAGTAGGTAAAACCGCGATCACGCATCTTTTTGCCATTCTTCTGAGCTTCACCAATGCTGCGGCCCAAAACAAACTGATGACCCATGATCTTCATGGCCTGATACATGGCTTTACGAATCACAGGCTCTGAGAACTTGTTGACTAAACGGTTCACTGCTTTTGCTGGGCTTTGTGATTCAGACTCAGCAAGCCCGACAACTTTGCCCGTCAGCATAAGACCCCATGTTGACGCATTGACAAACACAGAGTCAGAATTTTTCAGGTGAGATTTCCAATCAGCGACACTCAGTTTGTCGCGAATAAGCGCATCAGCCGTTGCAGAATCAGGAATGCGCATTAACGCTTCTGCTAAACACATCAACAAAATGCCTTCTTGAGTATCTAAACTGTACTCAAGCAGCAAAGCATCAATCATTTGAATGGCATTTTTATCGGCACGGATGGCTTCGATAAGCTCGGTGGTTTTCTGTGGGATTTGCTGGGCTTCATCGCCTTGCGGCGTCGCCAGAGGTAAAAGCTGTTTCAACCATTGAGACTCATCCACCATGTAAAGTGGAGAGATCAGTGACCAGAGCTGTTCAAGCGGCTGCTCGACAAACTCCGTTTTTAGCACATCTGTTGCTGTAAACATGTGTGTTCCTCAATCTCTACTCAGTCGAAAAAGACGACTGGACTACTACAATGGCAGGCAGTGTATTTTGAGTGTTAAGGAATTACTTGTCAAAAACTCCGAGCTTTTTGCTGTTTTCTACGCTTATTAACAAAATTAATACAAGGTCACATCGAGTTAGACAAAATGAGCCGTTACAATCTGCAACCAAATTAACATATTGTTTCGTTCTCGCTAAACATTCCCCTCAGTTTTAAAACACAAAAAAGGGATGCACATAGGCACCCCTTCATAATCACCAATGAGAAACGGAGGTTATGACAAATCTTCACCGTTGGATTCAATCACTTTTTTGTACCAGAAGAACGACTTCTTACGAGAACGGTTCAACGTACCATTACCTTTGTTGTCACGGTCAACGTAGATAAAGCCATAGCGTTTACTCATTTCTCCAGTGGATGCGGCGACCAAATCAATGCATCCCCAAGGCGTATAGCCCATCAAAGGCACACCATCTTCAATGGCTTCTCCCATCGCTTTGATATGAGCGCGCAGATAGTCGATGCGATAGTCATCGTTAATCTCACCGTTCGCTTCCACCACATCTTTGGCTCCAAGGCCATTTTCTACTAAAAACAACGGCTTCTGGTAACGATCATAAAGGGTATTCATGGCGATACGCAAACCGAGAGGGTCAATAACCCAGCCCCAATCGCTGGCTTCAAGGTGTGGATTGCGAACCGACTTCACGACATTGGCTTCACTGGTGTTGCCTTTATTCATATCAGCGGAAGCGCAACGAGAGGCGTAGTAACTAAAAGAAATAAAGTCCACAGTGTGCTTTAGAATCTCCAAGTCGCCGTCATGAATCTCAAGTTCTACACCTTTATCGCAGAACGTTCTTTGAGCATAAGATGGGTAATAGCCTCTGGCTTGGACATCAATAAAGAATAGATTCTCTCGATCTTTATCAAGCGCCATTTTGACATCTTCAGGTTTGCAGGAGTACGGATAGAAGTTGCCACCCGCTAACATGCAACCCACTTGGTTATCAGGGTTAATCTCATGGGCGATTTTGGTCACTAGAGCACTTGCCACAAGCTCATGGTGCGCCGCTTGATATTTCACCTGCTCTTTGTTCTCACCTTCTTTAAATAGCAGGCCAGCACCAGAGAATGGACTTGCTAGCAAGATGTTGATTTCATTAAATGTGAGCCAGTACTTAACCAAACCATCAAATGCTTCAAAACAAGTGCGAGCATAACGCTCAAAAAAACCAATCATTTCACGACTGCGCCACGAACCATATGTGTTTACCAAGTGCATTGGCACGTCGAAATGGCATAAGGTAACAAGAGGTTCAATACCATGCTTCTGACATTCACGGAACAGATCTTGGTAGTAAGCAATCCCTTCTTGGTTAGGTTCTAGCTCATCGCCTTTAGGGAAAATTCTTGCCCAAGCAATAGAAGTCCGGAACACTTTGAAGCCCATTTCCGCTAATAGCGCGACGTCTTCTTTATAGCGATGATAGAAATCGATAGCTCCATGACTTGGATAAAACTCCGATTCATCGAGCGCTACTTGCTCACGTAGACCCAGCTTAATAGGCATACGATTGTCACCGTACGGAATCATATCGACCGTAGTTAGGCCTTTACCGCCCTCTAGGTGCCCACCCTCAGCTTGGTTAGCAGCGATAGCTCCGCCCCATAAAAAGTTCTCTGGAAATACCGACATTGTTACCCCTCAAATAGTACATCGTGAACCGATGAGCTAGCATTTTATCAACACTATGCCAGCCTCATTTCGGCTGTAATTAAGTTTTTTAACTGGATGTGCTCTTGTTCACAACATTAAAAGTTACCGGTATCATGTTACCAGTAACATCGATAATATGAAGTCCAGTTTGTGAATTAATTGAATTGTGCGGATTGGATCAAATTTTGATTCGTGAGGAGGGAACTTGGGGAAGTGCATTATTGTTATGGGAGTTTCTGGCTCAGGTAAGAGCACAGTAGGCAAAGGGATTGCCGATGTATTAGGCGCAAAGTTTATCGATGGCGATGATCTTCACCCGAGAAGCAATATCGACAAAATGGCCGCAGGCATACCGCTGAGTGATGATGACAGAGCGCCATGGTTGACGCGTATTAACGATGCCGCGTACAGCCTAGGATGCAAGAATGAGCATGGTGTTATTGTTTGCTCTGCACTTAAAAAAGGGTACCGCGACACATTAAGACTTGGCAACAATAACCTTATCTTTGTGTTCCTAGATGGAGAGTTTGAACTCATTCGACAACGTGTCGAACAACGAGGAGGGCATTTTATGAAAGGCTCCCTCCTGCGAAGTCAGTTTGAAGCTCTAGAACGCCCTGATTGTGAACTGGATGTCGTGACTGTACCTATCGACATGCCACTAGAACGTGTGATTCATACCGCCGTTCGTGATATCCGCAGCCAATTATCTAATGCCACGCTTGAGGTTGTATCATGACTCATACAACCTTACTGGCCGTTACGCAGCGTATCGAGCAGCGCAGTGAAAAATTAAGACAACAATATTTAGCGAATATTGCGAAGCAAAAACTGGCAGGCAAAGGGCGCTCGCAACTCTCGTGCGGCAACCTTGCACACGCCGTAGCTGCGGCGTGCGATGCGGACAAACAGTCCTTACTCAATAACACTAGCGCCAATTTGGCTATCATCTCGTCATACAACGACATGTTGAGCGCTCATAAGCCCTATGAGAGTTATCCGGAACTCATCCAACAAGCGTTAAGTCCGTTAGGCCATACCTCGCAAGTCGCGGGCTGTGTTCCCGCAATGTGCGACGGAGTCACACAAGGACAGCCGGGTATGGATATGTCGCTGTTTTCACGCGATCTTATCGCCCAAAGCACCGCCTTCTCACTCAGCCACAATATGTTTGATGGTAACTTACTGCTTGGTATTTGCGACAAGATAGCGCCCGGTCAATTAATGGGCGCGCTGGCGTATGGCCATCTTCCCACTGCGTTTATTCCCGCAGGTCCAATGGCAACAGGAATCTCTAATGAAGAGAAGGTCACTATTCGCCAAAAGCACGCCGCTGGAGAGCTTGGTAAAGATTCGCTGCTAGAGATGGAATGTCGTGCTTACCACAGCAGTGGTACCTGTACCTTCTTTGGCACCGCCAATACCAATCAATTAGTGTTTGAAGCCATGGGGTTAATGCTACCCGGCAGCGCGTTTGTACCACCAGATTCCCCGCTGCGAACAGCATTAACACAAGATGCCGCGAAGCGAATCGCCAGTAGCATTGCAGGTTCAGCAAACTATCGCCCATTGTGTGACGTAGTCTCAGCAAAAAACTTGATTAACGGTGTGGTAGCCCTACTCGCTTCTGGTGGTAGCACGAATCACAGCATTCATATGATTGCCGTCGCCCGAGCTGCAGGCTTGCTACTAACTTGGCAAGACATCAACGATCTTTCCGACATCGTGCCTCTGGTCGTCAATATTTACCCGAATGGCACCAGTGATATCAATGCATTTCATGCAGCGGGCGGTGTCCCTGCTCTATTAACCAGACTCAACCAGCAAGGGTTACTGCATCGCGATACCGTGACGGCATTTGGCCATTTTGAAGATCAGCTTTGCTACCCAGAGTTAGACACTCAATCTGATGATCAGGTCCTCACTTGGTTACGCTCTAATGGGACGAAAAACCCTGAGGTCATCGCTAATGACAAGCAGTATTACCAAAAAACGGGCGGGTTAAAGCAAGTATCAGGTAACTTAGGGCAAGCTATCGTTAAAGTGTCGGCGGTAAAACCAGAGCACCAGATTATCGAAGCACCAGCCAAAGTATTTAACGATCAGAGTCAAGTGGAAGCAGCCTATCAGCGAGGCGAACTCGAGTGCGACTGCGTGGTCGTCGTGCGTTTTAATGGCCCAGCAGCTAACGGCATGCCTGAGCTGCATAAATTGATGCCATTGCTTGGCAATATCCAAAATAAAGGTTTTAACGTCGCCTTGGTGACCGATGGTCGGCTGTCTGGCGCGTCAGGGAAAATCCCCGCAGCGATTCATGTATCGCCAGAAGCCCTGCGAGGTGGAAACATTGCACGTATACAAGATGGCGATAGGGTTCGATTAGATTGCCACCGTGGAGAACTCAAAGTGTTCGAAGGTATCGAGAGTCGCCCTCTAGAGGCTCATGATGCCGAAATCCATCAACAGACTTGGGGCAGAGATCTGTTTGCAACTTGTCGCCAGAACGTCTCAGCAGCAGACCGAGGAGCGAGTTTCCTCTTTGCCGACTAAACCATGTTGACCCCGCGAGCCTACCCCCGAGTTTTCATTAAGGCGAGATTTTGAGTTAGAGACTCTCTCCCTCAGTAATCGTAAAGCCCATATCAAAAACTTTTTGCTCGCTTGGGGCTCCTGATAGCGCCGATAGTAATAACTCGGCGCTCTTTTTTCCAATCTCAAATCGTGGTGTATCAATACTTGCCAAGGTTGGGCTAATCACTTTACCCATATCCAGAGCGTTAAAACCAACGACGCTAATATCCTCAGGAACTCGTTGTTGCTTAGCACGACACGCCATAATAGTACCAATCGCAATATCATCGTTGGTGCAGAATACGCCATCAAGCTCTGGTTGAATCAGCAGAGCTTTGTCGAGCAAAGTACTACCCAAAGCAAAACTAGAGTGCTCTTTGGTTAATACGTGTAGAGGTTCCAGCCCTGCCTCAGTGACCGCTTTATCATAGCCGTGCATACGTAGCTGAGTTCGGGTATCTAGGCGAGCACCAAAATAAGCGATATTGCGCTTACCTTTGGCTATCATTTGCGTCACCACTTCATAAGCCGCCTGCATATGGTCCAAACCGACCGCCATATCAATAGGATTAACCGGTAAATCCATGGCTTCTACCACAGGAATACCTGCGGTTTTTATCATTTGCAGCGTGCGCTCGGTATGATTGGTGTCCGTCAAAATTAGGCCATCTACTTGATAAGAAAGAAAAGATTCGATTTTCTTTTCTTCCACATCACGATCGTAGCTGTAGTGAGCGATCAAGGTATCGTAACCATTGAGGTTAGTCACATGCTCAACACCTTGCGCGAAACTAGAAAACACTTGGTTAGACAATGAAGGCAGTAGTATACCAATCGCTTTGCTCGACGACTTGGACAGCATCGCGGGTGTTCTATTATGGATATATCCAAGTTCTTCAACCACTTGAGCGATTTTATCGCGAGTCGCTTGGGCGACCGAATCTGGATTGCGCATATAGCGACTTACCGTCATTTTAGTGATACCCACTCTATCAGCAATATCTTGCAAAGTTGGGCGTGAACGTTTTGCTTCCATAGTCATTCAACGAATTCTCAAGTAGTAGTGAATGTTACTGTAACATTTTTGCTGTTAATGAACTAACGGTTATCCAAATCTCTAGGTAGGGACGGTTGAAGAATAACGATTTTTATATCAGATTCAAATAGATAGCTAGTAATATTAGGCAGGGCAAACAAAATTGGGAGAAAAGAACGGCGAGTATGTAAACTCGCCGATATTAGGGTTTAGCGGTACTCATCATCCAGATCGATATCTAGACATCGAGTCTCAGACAAGGTTTTATACCATTGGCCGGATTTTTTCACCCGACGGTTGCGATTGTCTTCCAGATCAATCTCTACCAAGCCATAGCGGTTCTTGAAAGCATTCATAGGTGAGACATTGTCCGTGAACGCCCAAAGCATGTAGCCTCTACAGTTTGCGCCGTCTTCGATCGCTCTTAGCAAATGGAACAAGTGCCTTGAGATAAAATCAATACGGTAGTCATCTTGAATCTGGCCTTGTTCATCTTTGAACTCAGCTTCATTTTCAATGCCCATACCGTTTTCACTCAAGATCCACTCGATATTGCCGTACTCATTTTTAATGCGCATCGCCATATCATAAACAATAGCCGGATCGATCTCCCAACCTCGTGAGAAGTTCATTTCTCTACCCGGTAAGTCAAAGCCGCTAAAGTACTTTTTCGGATGAAACGGCACGTGCTTTGGCCATTCCGCTTCCGGCGCTTTCACTCTGTGTGGGTAATAGAGGTTGGCTCCAATAAAGTCCACAGTATTATGTTTGATGATCGCAAGGTCTTCTTCCGTTGGTGCGAAGTCAATGCCATTGCCTCTCAATAACGTTAACAACTCCGCCGGATATTCTCCTTTGATAGCCGGGTCCAAAAACACACGATTGTAGAACAAATCGTAGATTTCAGCCGCTCGCTTGTCATGCACCGCACTAGAACGTGGATAGGTCACTTCAGGGTTTAGCACCACGCCGATTTTTCCGTCGTAGCCTTGGTCACGATAAGCTTTAACGATTTTTGCCGTCGCTAAGTTTTTGGCATGATTCCACACCATCCACTTATTGGTATCTTGTTCGTACGGGTAACGAATCGCATCAAGATACACTCGGGTTTGCACCACGATAGGTTCATTGAAACTAAACCAATACTTCACCTTATGAGCGTAACGCTTGAACACTTCCTCCGCGTAGTGAACAAACATATCAACCACTTTAGGCGAGCTCCAGCCACCGTAATGTTCGAGCAAATAAGCGGGCAACTCATAATGCTCCAAACAGAACATCGGCTCGATACCCTTGGCAAGCATGGTATCAATGACCTTATCAACGTAGCCTGCATACTCTTCATCTACAATCCCTTGCTCATAATCAAGCATAAAACGAGACCAGTTGATGGAGCTGCGGTAGTGGGTTAACCCCACCACCTGCATGAGGTCAATATCTTCAACATAACGGTTGTAGAAATCAGTCGCGACAGCTGGCCCATAGCCGTTATGCCAGACTTTTCGGTCATTCTTGTACCAAGCATCAATATAAGAATCTTGGCTATCTTTCTTACCACTCCAACCTTCGGTTTGCCATGCAGACGCTGCTGCACCAAGAATAAAACCTTCAGGAAACTTCATAGAGTATTGAGTCATTATGCGTCCTTAAGCTACCGCTTCTTTCGCTTCCGTTTTTTGCTCGCTTTCTAGATTATCGAGCTGCTCTTTGAACTGGTTCTCACACACTTTCACAAATGGTAGGTAGATGAGAATCGAGGTAACAATACAAGCGATCTGAGTCACCACTGCACCAAGTGAACCACCCGTCGCCAGCCATGAGCTCAGAATCGGTGGACAGGTCCAAGGAATCATCACCACAGCCTTACCTGCAAAACCAATCGCTGTTGCGTAGTAACCAATCATACCGGTAATTAGCGGTGTAATAATGAATGGAATCGCTAGAATCGGGTTTAGCATGATAGGCATACCAAACACCACTGGCTCGTTGATGTTGAATGCACCTGGACCGACAGAAAGCTTGGCAATCTCGCGCATATCTTTACGTTTCTTACATACTAAGAAGACTGCGACAAGTAGGCCAATCGTGACACCTGAACCACCGATACTCATGTAGATGTCCCAGAAAGGCATCGTAATGATGTTCGGAATTTCTTCCCCGTTTTCATAAGCTGTCATATTTGCGGCAATCGCACCAAGCAGCAGCGGCTCACGTAGTGGCTTGATCATTTGGTTTCCGTGAATACCCACTACCCAGAAAACCTGAGCTAGGAACATCAGTAGAAGCACACCAGGTAGACTTTGGATAGCCCCTTCAAGCGGACGTTGAATCGCTGCGTACGTTGCATCATAAAGCGTCATTCCCGAAATCTCGTAGAATGCGAAACCAAACGTAGCAATCGCAGTAACGGTGATGATCGATGGCAGCAATGCCGAGAATGAGTTCGCCACATTTGGCGGCACAGAATCAGGCATCTTGATTTGTAAAGCGTTAACTTTCAGAAGCTTGCTGTATACCTCAACCGATAGGATTGCGATAAACATACCCAAGAATAAGCCTTTAGTGTCGGTATATTGGCGAGCAATAACGTTGCTCACTTCAAACGCTTCACCCGCTACAACCACTTCATAGGTAGTCGGAATGACCGCCACGAAACAGATAACAGCAAGCAAACCTGAGTAAGCGTTAACTTGACCATTAAGCTTGCCAAGCTCAAGACCAATCATAAAGATGGCCCCGATGGTCAAGAAGTTCAGTGTCGCATAGTTTATTTGTCCCATGATTGGACGGTATTCAGCCAAAAAGGCAAATGTTTCAAAGGCAGCAAGACCTGACTGAGTACCCATAACCATGTTAGAAATCAGTACGCCAAACGCACCAACGATAATGACTGGCATCAGCATGACAAATGCTTGCTTGATAGCCATCACGTATTTCAAGCTGGTAAACCAGCCCGCCCAGTAATTGAGCTTTTCTGTAAACGCATTATTAAGCACGAGGTATCCCCTTCCATTCGTGTCGTTCATATTTGTTACGGGTAACATTACGGGTAACAAAACTAGAAAACAAAGAAAAATCCGGATAATTGTTAGCTTGAGCACGAAAAAAAGCCTAATTACTCATCAAATTTGAGCTAGATAACACTTTTGATAGATAACGTATTGCCGAACTGATAGTTACCCGTAACACTAGGAACAACAAAAAGCACAAATAAGTGTCAATAACAGGAGAAACAACGATGAAAATTCTATTGCTATGTTCGGCGGGAATGTCGACCTCTATCCTAGTAAGAAAAATGGAAGAAGCTGCTAAAAACCAATCTATTGACGCTGAAATATTGGCTGTGCCAATTGCTGAATTCGAAACTAAGCTAGCCGACTGGGATGTGTTCTTACTTGGTCCACAAGTGAAATTCCGCCAACAAGAATTTGCAGCCTTGGCGGCAGAGCAAGGCAAGAAAGTCCTAGCGATCAATCCTATGGATTACGGTGCAATGCGCGGTGAGAAAGTTCTGGCAACAGCCATTGAAGCACTCAGTGAAACAGCTTAAATAGGGGTATCAAATATGGATCTTGAGATCACCATCATGGGCTTAATCTGCAATGCAGGAGAAGCGAGAAGTCTATCCATGGAATCTATTAAAAGTGCCCGTAACGGACAGTTTGAACAAGCACAAAGCTACCTAGATCAAGCAGATGAAGCAATTCGTCAAGCTCATGTAGTTCAAACGGAATTAATAGGCGCCGATGAAGGTGAAGGTAAAATCCCGGTCACACTAGTGATGGTTCATGCTCAAGACCATTTGATGACCACCATACAAGCAATAGAAAGTGCTCGCGAAACAGTGCATCTGTATCAACGTCTCAACAAACTCGAACAGAGCGTTTTTAACAACGTCAGTATGGCTTAAAATAAGAAAAACGATGCAAATCCGTCAGGTTTGCATCGTTTCATCGCAAATTATGTCTTCGATATTTCATCAAAGTAGTGCCAAATCATCTTAGCCACAGGCCCCAACGCTTTATTTTTAGCACACGCCATATAAATAGGCACTTCAAGCTTATCAATGCAGTTGAGTTCTATTAAATTATCGAGCCCTTCAGCTTGCACTTCATCACTTGATAATCGTCCCCAGCCAAGTCCGCTTCGAATAATAGATTTTTTAGTCTGGTGATCAGAGACGTACCAGTGAACAGCATCCGCTAAAATGCCTGAATCAGGGCTAGTCTTATACGACGACTTAACTACAACTTGAGGTATGCCCAGCAAGTCTTGGACGGTCATATCAGCCTGAAGAGTGAGTGAAGATTGATTGGAAATATAAGCGGGCAAACGGATCTGATCGATATGTCGATACCTAACTCGTTGAGTGTCTTGTGTGAGACCCGCATAAATACCAATGTCCACTAACCCATCCAGTAACATACGTTCACCAGATGCCGTTTCGATATTAAGGTGCAATATTGTCTCTGGAAAATGCAGCTTAAGCTGCGTCAAGAGTCCCGTCACCTTTTCTATTGGGAAAATCGCGCCGACGCTAAGTCGTAATTCTGGCTCAATTTCCCCCGTCATTTGCTTGGCAAACACATCGAACTCGTCCGCTGCATTCAATAACTGTTGAATTTTTGGCATGAGCAGTTGCCCATCACGAGTCAGTTCTGGTCTATAGGTATCGCGGTTAAAAATGGAGACTTGATAATACTCTTCCACTTGTTTCACCGAATAGGAAACCGCAGAACGAGCTTTAAAGAGTTTCTCACTTGCTTTGCGAAAACTCCCTTCTTGATGAATCACGTAGATAACGTGTAAATGTTCGAGGGCAATCATGGTCTAATTTTATGACCAAGTTGATATAAAAGCTATGCTTTTTTAGTCCATAAAACTCCTCTAAAGTCTGTAAGTCGAACAGGGACACAGGAGATTCATCATGCCATCAACATTTCTAAGAACACCAGATTCAGCGTTCGACAACCTAGCAGACTATCCATTCTCGGCTAATTACATAGAGATAGATGGTTATCGCATGCATTACGTTGATGAAGGGACACAGAACTCAAACACTGTTTTCCTTCTTCATGGACAACCTTCGTGGAGCTACCTATATCGTCATATGATTCCGATTTTGGTCGATGCGGGCTACCGAGTAATAGCACCCGACCTTATCGGGTTTGGGAAATCGGATAAACCCGTCAGTACCGATACTCATACCTATGCCAACCATGTCAAATGGATGACGATGTTCGTTAATAAACTCAACCTCCACCACTCAGCCGCATTTATGCAAGATTGGGGAGGTATGATTGGGCTTAGAGCTTTGGCAAATCAACCCAAATGGTTAGATCGCTTAATTGTTTCTAACACCGCACTCGCCGAGATGAAAGGTTTAGAGAAGTTGCTGGTTCCTAGTGTACTAAAGCTAATGGCTGCCTCAGCTGGTCAAACCGACTTGAGCCAACTCACAAACAAAATCAACTACGGAAATTGGGCCGGCTACTTTCGAACCGCTAGTCATTTGGATATAGGAGAAGTCATCCAGGCGCTAACCACAAAACCATTAACTAAGAGCGAAATTCACGCCTATAACGCGCCATTTCCCGACGAGCGATACTACGCTGGCCCTAGAAAAATGCCGGAAATCGTGGCTTCAGACCTCAATCAAGTCAATGAAGACTGGCAGAAGCTCAAACAGTGGCAAAAGCCTGTTTTGACTCTATTTAGCGACAAAGACCCTTTCTTGGCAGGACGCGGCTACGACAAAAAGTTCCAAGCAAATTTTGCAGGTGCCGCACATCAGCCTCACCGCACAATTACTGATGCTTCGCACTTTCTCTAAGAAGACCAACATCTTGAAATTACGAGCCAAGTTATTGATTGGCTTGACCACACTCATTTCAATCTAGCAGGACAATCAGCATGAAAAAAATACTCGCCATAGGGGCAAATGGGATCATTGGACAAGCAGTAATAGAACTTTTAGACGATACGTATACCGTCATCCCTGTAGGGTACTCGAAAGGTGAACGTCGAGTAGACATTGAAGATAACGACTCCATCAAAGCCATGTACGAAAGCGTCGGTGCTGTTGACGCTATCATCAGCATGGCTGGAAATGGAATGATGGCTAACTTCGATGACGCATCTGACCAAGCGTATCAGGTAGCGCTCAATAATAAAGTGATGGGACAAGTGAACGTCGCGCGACTAGGAATAAACTACCTAACTCCGGGAGGCTCGATAACGCTAACCTCTGGGCAGGCAAGCAACGCTCCAACCCAAAGAACAGCAGCCATTGCGATGGGTGTGGCCGCCATTAATGCGTTTGTCACAACCGCATCTCTTGAGCTCAAAAGAAATCACCGCATCAATGCGGTAAGCCCTTCATTCGTCAAAGAAACGATGGAACGAATGGGAATGGACAGTACTAATGGAATTTCAGCAGCGGATGTTGCTTTGTGCTATCAAAGCGCTTTAGAGGGGGTCGCAAACGGAAAGATTTTTGATGCCGTTACTACTTAATTAACCTGTTGTATATTTGGGTTACCAATCAGCTGATGTGCTTATGAGTATTGCTGGTATGTCAATTCCCCTTCTCTAATATCTGCTCACTGTTATTCATTATGGTGAGCAGGCCTATGCAGACACAAATACTAACACTTATCTCGCTAACCTTTGCCCATTTTGTGACCAGTATCCGGTATACTGCCCGCGAACCAGAAAGTCATCGCTTACACGTAAAGGTTATTCATTGGTTAAACGTTGGTATCGTCTATTTCTAGCGCTTATGATTGCAGTTTGCACACATACTGTAAGCGCGGACGAGTATCTCACGCCCAATACTTCCAATCTCGCTAATACTGTTATCACCGTCGATCTTTCGACGACGCCATCTGATGATTTTAATGCCCCAGCAGATGATAGTGGGTCGATTCTTAATGATTACATGGGTCCACTGTTTCTTTCTTCATCCAGACGTGTCATTAGTGATAGTTGGGATGCCGACCAAAAAGCAGCGCCTGATTACCACCTATTAATTGCCTTCTTAGCACCTCCATTACTGGCGATCGCCACAAGAAGCACCTCACTTATTCCACCGCAACGTCATTGGACGAGTCGCACACAAAGCGCTCCCTCAAGAGTGGCAGGCTGGAAAGAAGCCAACACTTTGTACGCTCACAGACAGCCTCACTCAAACTAACTCTCAAGATCAAGTTCAGGACTACCTGAACGCTTCAACACGCGCAGCACATTAAGAGTAGCGACTTGCTGATGACTGAAATAAATGTCTTCACAGACTGATTTGGTTACGGCTTTCATCTCTTTCATGATGACCATGCGCTCATTTTGATCCGTTTTAGAGAGTTTCATTGTGAAAAAACCATCACGTCAACCAATCAACCGCTACGCCAAGTGGAAGTACGTGGTACTTATATTCAGCTTGCTCGTCATGCTGTTAAGTGCTCTACCTTCTTTGTATGGTGAAAATGCCGCCCTTCATATCAACCATCGAGGGCAAATTTCTGATGCGAGTCAAATCGCTCAATACCTTGAACATGCCAACATCACCCCCACTAGCATTGAACAAGATGGTGATAAAACCATCGTGATTCTAAAAAGCCCCAAACAACAAGCTGCAGCGCAAACACTGCTAAAACAGCACTTAGATGAATCCACAACCGTCGCACTAGCGATGGAGCCAGCAGCTCCTCAATGGTTACTAAAATCAGGTTTTTCGCCTATCGCTCTGGGCCTTGATTTGAGAGGCGGCGTCCAATTTTTATTGGAAGTCGATATGGAGCCCGTCTATCAAGCACACCGACAAATGGTTATCGATGAGTTCTCTTCGGAGTTTCGGACTAGCCGAGGTCGAATCACGGGCGATAGCGTTCAGCTCAATTTGTTTGGTGGAACTTCTAGCGCAGAAGCACGAGCCTTTTTACGTCAGCAGTTTCCTAACTGGCACACGTCAATCCAAGACAACACGATTCGCCTCTTATTGACAGATGAAGAGAAAAGCACTCTGCGCAACCTGACGGTTCAGCAAAACTTGCAGATCATGCGAGAGCGTATTGCCGAGCTTGGCATTACCGAAGCCTCGGTACAACGACAAGGTGAGAATCGCATTCGCATAGAATTACCCGGAGTTCAGGATCCTGCAGCGGCTAAAGACGTTATCGGTGCAACAGCTTCGTTAGCCTTTCATGCAGTCACAGATGGTCGAGGAAACCGCACCCAAGTTCTACCAGACAATGACGGAACCCCAGTTAATTTGGAGCGCCGCGCCATTCTTGGCGGAGAGCATATTATCGATGCGCGCGCGGGTGTCGGTGATATGGGAACCGCTGAAGTTAACATTTCGCTCGATACATCGGGTGGCCGAAAAATGTCTCAGTTTACCCGAAGCAATATTGGTAACCCGATGGCGACGGTCTACAGCGAGTACAGCCGCAATGCTGTGGGCGATAGCGAACAGCTCAGTAAGGTGATCAGTGTTGCCATCATTCAGTCACAGTTGGGTAGCCGTTTTCGTATTACCGGTGTTGGCACCATGCAAGACGCACAAGAGCTAGCACTTTTACTAAGGGCTGGTTCACTCACAGCCCCAGTTACCATTATTGAGGAACGAACCATCGGTCCTTCACTGGGTGCTGAAAACGTCAAAAATGGCTTTGCTGCATTAGCGCTAGGATTAGGCCTAACACTAACTTTCATTGCACTTTGGTATCGACGCTTAGGCTGGGTCGCAAATGTTGCCTTGCTCGCCAACATGATGAGCTTATTTGGGTTAATTGCGCTGCTTCCCGGAGCTGTACTTACCTTACCTGGTATTGCAGGTATGGTGCTTACCGTCGGTATGGCAGTGGATGCCAATGTACTCATTTTTGAACGCATCAAAGATAAAATGCGCGAAGGGCGAACGCTAGCTCAGAGCATTGAAAAAGGGTTTAGCAGTGCCTTTCGTTCTATTTTCGACGCCAACCTCACCACCATGATTGTCGCCATTGCACTGTATGCCATTGGTAATGGTCCCGTTCAGGGCTTTGCCATCACACTAGGGCTTGGTCTATTAACCAGTATGTTTACCGGCGTGTTCTTATCGCGCGCCATCATCAATCTTGTTTGGGGGCGTGATCAGCGCCGAGAAGTGAGGATTTAGATATGACTCTTTCACAACATTCTCTTAGCCGAGTTCGCTTTAGCATGTCGGCAATTTCTGCGCTGCTTTTTGCTTTAGCCGTCGCTTTTATCAGTTTTAAAGGTTTTAACTGGGGGTTGGATTTTACTGGCGGTCTCGTGGCTGAAGTACGCTTAGACGCATCGATTGTCGCAACGGAGCTCAAAGCGTCACTTGATAACGCCTTGATGCAAGATGTCCAAGTGGTGAGCTCGACAGAGCCCGGCCGTTGGATCTTACGCTATAACCAACTCGATGATGTGGTGTTGTCCTTAACTCCAGCATTAGAGTCCATCAGCACATCCGTAGAGATCCTAAACAGCAGCATGGTAGGCCCTCAAGTCGGCCAAGATATGGTTGAGCAAGGTGGCGTGGCAATACTAGCTTGTTTTGTGTTGACCATGCTTTATCTAAGCTACCGCTTTGAATGGCGGCTCGCTCTAGGCGCATTAGTGGCACTGGTTCACGACATTGTTATCGTACTCGGTCTGTTTGCCGTCACCCAGATGGAGTTCAATCTCACCATACTCGCCGCTGTACTTGCAGTGCTTGGTTACTCTTTGAATGACTCCATTATTATCGCTGATAGAGCCCGCGAGCTATTCAAAGCAAAGCCAAACGAGTTAGCGGATACACTTATCAATAACTCGGTACGTGCCACTTTCTCGAGAACTCTTATTACCTCAGGCACCACATTGGTAACCGTTTCTAGTTTGTGGTTGCTAGGAGGACCTGCGTTAGAAGGCTTCGCGATTGCATTGTGTGTGGGTATTGCCTGTGGTACATGGTCGTCAATTTCACTTGGTGTCACGTTACCTCAAATGATGGGTGTCCGACCTGAACACTACAGAATGGCAACACCGAAGCCAGAGGAGGCAATGCCATGACACAGTTCTTGAAGCAGGAATTCGTACTACTACTTGGCATCATTACCGTTGTATTGTTTAAATTTGCTGGTGACACTATCTTGCAGGCTCAAATGAGCTCAACCATCGGTATGGTACTTACCATGGCTCTGTTCGCAGTGGTCATGGCTTCAATATTTGCCGTGGTTCGCCATTCTGATGCTTTAGCCATCAAGTTAGGTGACCCTTATGGAACATTAATTCTGACCCTCTCAGTCATCCTCTTGGAAGTAGTGATGATTTCTTCTGTCATGTTGACGGGAGAAGCCAACTCCGTTTTGGCAAGAGATACTATGTTTGCAGTTGTGATGGCCGTCCTCAATGGTTTAGTCGGTATCACATTACTCATCGGCGGGCTGAAATACCACACACAGAAGTACAACCTTGATGGTCTGAAGTCTTATCTCGTCGCCATCATTCCTTTATCGTTGCTGTGTTTGGTGTTACCTAATTTCACCAGCGTCACGGAATCAGGAGCAATGTCTAAGGCGCTCACCATCACGCTAGTCTTGGCTTCAGTGGTGTTATACAGCGTATTTCTGTTTATTCAGACTCGCAGCCACACCCATTTTTTCATGGATGAGGACCACCAGGATAACCACGATTTTCATGGCCCTCTAGAGAGTAACTTTTACCACTCTCTGTTACTTATAGGTTATTTAATCGTGGTGATTCTGCTAGCTAAGAGCCTGGCTATCCCTATCGAAGGCACCGTCAGCTTACTTGGTGCACCACCAGCACTGGGTGGTCTGATCGTCGCTATCTTGATTCTTGCGCCTGAAGCAGTCGGGGCTGTAAAAGCCGCTTTAAACAATCAACTGCAGCGCGCGATGAACTTGTTCTTTGGCTCCGTACTTGCAACTATCGCACTCACCGTACCGGCTGTCCTTCTAATATCTGAGGTCATAAAACAACCTGTTCAACTGGGCTTGGCACCCGCTGAAATGGTCTTGCTCGCGACCACACTTATGATGACCGCCGTCAGCTTTAGTAGTGGCAGAACCAACTCCTTAAACGGGATGGCCCACCTCATTTTGTTCTTTGCTTACATCATCTTGATGTTTGAGTGATGTACTTAGCTGACCAATAAGGATTTTTATCATGCAAGAAATATTCGTTGCTATTTGGCACCATGATTTCGACACTCTGGCTCAAGTAAGCTCACTCAATAGCTTTCTCTTGTTGCTTGCGTTTATTTTATTACTTGAATCCAGCTTCGTTTTCTTACCACTGCCGGGAGACAGTTTAGTACTGTTTGTCGGCGGATTAGTTGGAGTAGGAATTTTGGAGTTTTATCCCGCAGCTGGAGCACTCTGTTTAGCCGCGTCATTGGGAAGTATTAATGCCTATATTCAAGGACGAGTTTTAAACCAAACTCGGCTTGTGCCTTTTTTGCACCGCGTGTTACCGAATGATTCACTCCCTAAGGCCAAACACTTACTGAGCCGCTATGGATTCTTATCTTTATTCATCTCCAGATTTGTCCCATTTGTGAGAGTCTTGACACCGATGCTTATGGGATTATCGAAGCTGAATTTCATGCGAACTCTATTTATCAGCATGAGCAGTTCTGTTATTTGGTGCTTGATCCTTATGCTCTCTGGTAAATGGTTGATGATTCATCCAAGACTTAATGACTACCAAGAACTACTTTCTAAATCGTTGGTGATAGTCAGTTTATGCCTAATGGCGGGAGCGATTGTTGGTTTGTTGTACCGCTACTTACGCTCTAGCAAAAACAATATCGCCACTTAAGAATAGCGCCATGATGCCGCCGCTATTGGCTTAGATAGCAGCGGCGGATTTCTAGTATCAAGGCAGGGGCACTATAGTGACCACTTGAGTTGCTTCCACCCTTGCTTTTCACCTAATGCTTTTAGTGCTGGACATGGATTGACCAAATAAGCGTAATCAGCAAACTCGCACAAAGGTCGATCGTTAATGGAGTCGGTATAAAAATGAATCTCGGTATAGCTGTTATCTTGCGCAGATAACCATTGCGCGAGTTTTGCCACTTTGCCCTCTCGATAGGTCGCAATGCCTTTTATCTTGGAGGTGAAACTGTTCTGCTTGAGTTCTAAATCAATACCCATCGCTACATCAATCCCAAGACGCTTAGCTATCGCTTCAACTAAAAAGCTAACTGAGGCCGAAATAATAATAGTTTGGATATCGTCACGCTTTAGATCTGCAAGCAAAGTCTGCGCTTGTGGAAAGAGGCGGGACAGGATTTTTTCATCGATGCACTGTTCTACCCATTGCTGTACTCTCTCAGTAGGAACGTGGGTCAACGGTGCAATAGAAAACTCGAGGTAATCTTCCATATCCATCTTCCCTTCCGCATACAACGCCATTAGCCGTTTATCTTGGTCAAGGAAATCAGGTTGCATGGCAATGCCTTGCTCTACCAAAAACTCATTCCACAGCACGGCGCAGTCAGCATCAAACAAGGTTTCATCCATGTCGAATACGTATAGAGGTTTAGACATTTTCGGCTCTCACAGGTTGAATTTCGTTAAGGTTAAATAGCAGTTCTAATTGGCTGCCTGTTGCGAGTAATCGCTCCGAAGAACGGTTAAGAAGATCCACCGTCAACTCACAGTCATCAATGTCGACTTGATAGCGAATAACATTACCAAGTAACTGATGGTTTTTAATCACGCCCGTTCGCGGCGCAGAGATATGGCTAGCGTACTCGCGTCCTTGTTCTTTGACATAAATCGACTCCGGACGAATTGCGACTTTCGAGTTCACGTCCATATCAAATAATGATTTTGCTTTATCTGCTGCCACCAAATTGTAATGCCCCATAAAGCCTGCCACGAACTCATTTACCGGATGGGTATAGATGGCTTCGGGTGCACCTTGCTGAACAATCTCGCCCTTATTCATCAAGAAAATCCGGTCTGACATAATCATCGCTTCCTCTTGATCATGAGTGACAAAGATAGTGGTCAGATTAAGCTCTTTTTGAATAGAACGAATTTGTTGCCTAAGGCTCTTACGAATTTTAGCGTCCAGCGCAGACAGAGGTTCATCCAACAAGAGAATTCTTGGTTTGACGACCAGCGCACGAGCCAATGCCACGCGCTGTCTTTGACCGCCTGAAAGCTGATGTGGATAGTGGTTTTCTTTACCCTGCAGTTCCACCAGCTCGACGACGTTTGCAACTTCACGCTGTATTTCGGCTTTACCCAAACTTTGCATCTTAAGTCCAAAAGCGATATTGCCCGCCACCGTCATATTCGGAAACAGGGCATAGGACTGAAACACCATGCCGATACCACGTTGCTGAGGCGCGGCATAGGTAATATCTACTCCATCGACAATGATCTGTCCACCTTCGACTGGATTCAGACCTGCTAGACTGCGTAGCAATGTCGACTTACCACAACCGCTGGGGCCAAGTAAGGTAATGAACTCACCTTTCTGGATGGTAAATTCGATGTCTTCAAACACCGTGTTGCTGCCAAATCGTTTGGTAAGATGATTGACGGATACGTAACTCATGATTTGCCCTTCTGTTGATTACTGCTAAAACGGCTGGCAAGCCATGTCAGTAGGAAGATAAAGAAAAAGTAAGTCATCACTAACGCCGAGGTGAAGTGACCACTGGTTTGACGCATGTTGTAAAGATAGATTTGTAGTGTTTCGTAGCGAGTTCCCACCAAAATATTGGCGAACACAAACTCACCGAGTAAAAACGAGAACGATAGAAATAACGACGCCAGCAATCCTTTCTTCAAATTCGGAACGATGATCAAGAGAAATGCTTTTGTGGTGCTCGCTCCTAGCAGGTGCGCCGCGTCCATCAAATCGTTGAGGTTAATGGCCTCAAAGCTGTTCGAGATTGCTCGATACATAAAAGGCAGCGCGATGGTGAAATAGGTTCCGATAAGGATCCATGGAGTCCCAACCAAAGGAATGGCGCTATCGGCGTAGATTTGAAGCAAACCTACCGATGACACCACAGGAGGTACCGCAAATGGCAGCAAAATCAGTACATTCATTAGCTTGTCGAGCTTTGGAAAGTAGTAAAACACCACAAAGATCGCTGGAAGGATTAATACCACGCTAAGTGCAAGTGCCGCAAAGCATACCAGTAATGAACGCCCAAAGGCGGCGAGAAAGCGAGAATCCGTCAGTAGTTGAACATACCAATTTAAGGTAAATCCATCTGGTAATATGGTCGCCCCCCAACTTGACGACAACGAGTAAACCAAAGTAGCGACGATTGGAATCAGCATGATACCAACAATTCCGTAGACAACGGTTTTGTGATAGTAAATGCTCACATTGCTATTTCGATGCATGATAACTCCTCGACAATAGCCACTGATTGATGATGGTGATAAAGGCTAGAATGGCCATGAGAATCACCGAGATTGCTGCAGCAAGGTTCGGTTCTAAGAACAAATCTCCAGACACCAAACTCGCAATTCGTACCGTAATCACGTTGTAGTTACCGGTTGTTAGTGCGTAGACGCTCGCATACGCGCCCATGGCATTGGCGATGAGAATAATGAAGGTGCCAAGTAGAGCTGGTGATAACACCGGAAGTGCTATTTGAGTCCAATATTGATGCGTTTTGGCACCGAGCAACGCAGATGCCGACTGCCAATCATCTTGCAGCGCATCAAAAGCAGGATAGAGCAACAACACGCCAAGCGGGATCTGGAAATAGATATAAATAACCAGTAATCCCCACTTGCCATACAAGTTGAAACCTTCAATCAACCCATACTGCTTCAGCAGTAGCGTGACTGCACCGTTAACCCCTAAAATAATAATGAACGCAAATGCCAACGGCACACCGGCGAAGTTGCTGCTCATATTGGTAAAAGCAATCACACCATCACGAAGCTTGCTGTCCACTCGGCGCAGTGATGACACCAACAATGCTGCGATAGCCAACCCAATGACACTCGACCAAATCGATAGCCAAATACTGTTGCTAAAGGCCTGCATCATAAAACTCGAATCGAAGACCTCTGAATAGTTCTCAAACGAAAACACGCCATCATATTGAAAACTATTGAAGAAGACCCAAACCATAGGAGCAAGCTGAAACAGGTAGAAAAACAGCACAAATGGTGCAAGCCAAAGTACAGGCTTGAACTTATTCCACAGTGATTGTTTTTTGCTTATTCGCTGCTCATCTGGACAAGCAGGTGTTAGTGCTGCGCCACTCATAATGCAATCAATTCCGGTGAGTAAGGCTTGCGATGTTCCAGCCCAAGCAACTGACAACAGACGCCACAAAGCTCCGTTTGCTTCACATCTGTTGCGGCATGGGTAAATTGCTCACCAATAACAAACAACGGCACTTCGCGCTCTTCAGGCAAAATACCACCATGCGACAAGTCATTATTCATACCGTGGTCACTGGTGATCATCACTTGATAGCCCGCTTCCACCCACGTCGTAAGGTAGTTAGATAGGAAAATATCGGCGGCTCTCGCACTGTTTCGATACTGCCTAGAGTCGAGACCATGCTTATGCCCAGTATTGTCGATATTCATAGGATGTATCAGCAAAAAGTCGGGGTGATATTTCTGCCTCAAGGATTCGGCATCAAGGAACAGGGCTTCATCAGGATAATGATCCCAATGATAGAAACGACCATATTGAATGTTCAAGGATTCATCGTCAGTGAATCTATCGCGCACTGCATCATAAGGCGCACGGTTGTATAGTTCACTAACCCAATGATAAGCCGCGGCCGCAGTCACTTTACCCTGAGATTTCGCCAAGCTGAATACCGATTCTTGATTCGACAAGCGAACGATTTCATTGTTTACGATGCCACTTATGACAGGAGGAACTCCGGTCAAAATGCACTCATAAAGTGGTCTGGACATAGAAGGGAGTTCGCATTGAATGGGATACAACGTCGCTTTTTGTTGCTCGATTAAGCCATTCAAGTAGCCCATGCAATCACGGGCTACTTGATAATTGAGACCATCGAGGACAACAAGGATAACCTTATTGCTCATACTTACCTCTGTATAAAAGTCTCAAATTACTGTTGGTGAATCAGTACGTTTTCTTGCCACTGGCGAGGCAGGCGACGCGCTGACTTTTCCCAAGCTTTAAAGTCTGTGACAGGATGAACGTTACCGTATTGGTCGTTAGCAATCAGTTTAGCTTGTACCGATTCAGGCAACTTAACGTTGGAACGAATTGGACGCGCATAACCTTCAGCTAGGTTGATCTGCCCTCGGTCACTAAAGATGTGTTCACGAGCTAATTTTGCAGCGTTAGGGTTTTTCGCATACTTGTTGATAATCGTGGTGTAACCGGAGATCACCGAGCCATCTTGCGGGATATTGACGCTAAAGCGTGAGCGGTCAATTTGGTCACGATAATTAAGCGCATTGAAATCCCAAAGGATTGCCACTTCTACTTCACCTTTCTCAAGGTTGGCAATACTAGGGTCAGTGAATGATAGACGCCCTTGCTTGGCAAGCTTAGAGAAAAACTCAATCGCTGGGCCAAGGTTAGACTCATCGCCACCGTTAGCGAAAGCTGCCGCCAAAACGGCATTATTAGCCTGCGCTGCCACACCCACATCGCCGACCGTCACTTTGTAGTCGCCCTCAAGAAGGTCTTGCCACGTTTTTGGGGCATCTTTGACCAAGTTGTTGTTTGAGATAAACGCGATAGTCCCTGTATACGCCAGTGCCCAGTGGCCGTCTTTATCTTTGGCCCAATCAGGAATCTCGTCCCATGTGGTAGGCTTATACGGTTGCGTTACGCCCTTTTGAACCGCCACTCGAGCGAATGCAAAGCCGACATCACCAATATCTGCTGTCGCATTTTTCTTTTCAGCTTCAAACTTAGCAATTTCCTGTGCCGAGCTCATATCCGTATCTTGGTGCTTAAGTCCATAATCAGACTTAAGGTCATTCCAAGTATCTTTCCAGTTTGCCCAACTATCAGGCATACCCACACTGTAAACCGCACCTTCCTGCTTCGCCGCTTCTGTAAGAGCAGTGACGCTATCGTTAGCAAAAGCAGTGGAAGAAATCGCAGTGGCAATAAGTGTCACAGCACTGAGTTTTGCGGTGATACTTGCACGGTTAAGCAAAGTTTTCATTGTCTCTATCCCTCTGGACTAGGTCAGTAAGTTCACTTTTTATGCTATTTGGGGAATGTGACAATTTATGTGCCTGTATTTGACGTTTTTATTGAGGTTAGATGGCAGTTATACGTCAAATTTATTAAAGCCAGTGACTGATAAGTCAGTTTCTGTTGTCATGAAACTGTTACTCGCCTGTCGTATCTTGTTCATGCCGATGAATCATGGACTAGATCACTCAATGCCAATCCAAACAACACAGCTCAGTAAAATAAAGACGACTATTCGAGAACAAATCCAAAGTAATATCATGATTGCAGGCCAGAAACTGCCATCCGAACGAGACCTTAGCGACCTGTTTTCTACTACGCGTATTACCATTAAAGATGCGCTGACTTCACTAGAAACTGAAGGATTGATTTATCGAGAGGAACGTCGAGGTTGGTTTGTCTCTCCAGAACGTATTCGCTATAACCCATTGTCGCGCAGTCACTTTCATCAGATGATCCGCGAGCAGCACCGTATCGCCGAAACTAAGCTAGTCAGTGTAAGAAGTGAAATGGCGAGCGGAATGTACGCCAAGGCATTGGCCGTAGATACCATTACACCGATCCATATTATTGAACGCTTAAGGTATATCGATGGTCGGGTCGTGCTGTTTGTAGAGAACTGCCTGATCGCTGCCCTGTTCCCAAAGATACTGGAAGAGAACCTGACACTATCGCTCACTAAGTGCTACCAAGAGAAATACCAGTTCCATACCCAACGTTCACACTTCGACGTCATCCCTACGTCCGCTCCAAGTCATGTGGCACAAGCCCTTAACTTGGTGGAGGGACAACCCGTTGTCAAAATTTGCCGCGTGAACTTTAACCAATATGGGGTATTAATGGATTGTGAGTTTGAGTATTGGCGACCAGATGCCATGATGATTTGTATTGATAGCGAGTCGCAATGATCAAGAGAAGCGCTTTCGATATTGCGAAGGAGAAACACCTTGTAAACGTGAAAAGGCATGCGTAAAAGTGCTTTGTCCTGAAAAGCCTGTTAACTCAGCGACTTGACCAAGGTTTAAGTTGCCTTGCTCAATTAAGCGTTTTGCGGCATCGACACGTTTGTTCAATACATATTGATGAGGAGTAATACCGATTTGCTCTTTAAAAAGCATATGAAATTGGCTTTCGCCTAAAAATACGCTTCCAGCTAATTGAGCCACAGAGATCTTATGACACAGGTGCTGTTCAATGTAACGATCGATCTGTTCAAGATCGAATCGTGAGTCACGAAGTGATGTTTTAAGATCTGAGATATGGCGTTGTAATAATGCTACGACCGTGTCATTGCATGCACGACTTAACAGCAAATCATCAGGGCTGCTTTTCATTTCCGCCACTAACATTTGTATCAGCTTTTGAATTTGGATATCCAACTGAAAATAAGTCTTGGATTGAGATAACTCGTTGATTCGTTGAAGAAGTACCGGATCGTCATTGTTAGGGAGAGGCATATTCAACACGAGAATATCTGGCTGATCAATCACACCTCCGAAAGCATGATCAAGGCCTGACGTTACCACGCACCCTTGTCCCGGGCCGACGAGGTTACCCACACCGCCTACATCAAACTCAGATTTCCCCTTCAACCCAATCACAACTTGGGTGTATTGGTGCTCGTGTGAGTCCATATGAGAGGGTAACCGAACGATTTCTGCTGGTTTTGGGGAAGCATGATCAAGGATGTCATTGTTTCGTGTCACCATGTTTCCGGCCATCTTGTAAAATGAGATTCGATCCGCCGAGTATACCCATTTCAATAGCAATTGGAAAAAGTAATCGCCACCAAGCTTGTGATAACGGGCACGGAGTGATGATTTTGTATCCCGCTTAGAACTGCGAAAAAGGATCCTTACTTGATCAAGCTTCCGGAACCATGATCATGAAGCGATAAGTTACGGTGGTTGTAATTTGTGCGATATAGATGATAGAGACATAAAAAAAGCTGCGAAAACCGCAGCTTAGAAACAATATTTGCACTAATGGTTACGGAGCGAGTCGCTCTGCATCCCATTGACCTTGACCGTCTTTACTAAATAAGAAGCGATCATGAAGTCGGTGTTCACCACCTTGCCAGAATTCAATCGATTCAGGGCGAATGCGATAACCACCCCAGAATGAAGGTACAGGAATTTCACCTTTAGCAAATTTCTGCTTTAACTCTAGGAACTTACCTTCAAGTACGCCACGAGTTGAAATACGACTACTTTGCTTACTTGCGATAGCAGCAAGTTGGCTTTCTTTGGGGCGAGAGGTGAAATACTTCATGTTTTCCATTGCCGTCAATTTCTCAGCGACACCCGTAATATGCACTTGTCGTTCTAATGGATGCCAAGGAAAGTGTAAGCTTACTTTACTGTTGTGCTCTATATGTTGAGCTTTACGACTACCCAAGTTGGTGTAAAAAACGAAGCCTTCACTATCCACATTTTTCAATAACACGATGCGTTGAAACGGCATTCCGCGTTCATCAACCGTCGCCACTGTCATTGCCGTAGGATCGGTCAATTTAGCGTCGACAGCTTGTTGCAACCAAAGATTAAATTGAACAATAGGATCGCTATTCAAGTCCTTTCGACGTAACCCCCCTTGAGAATACTCTCGGCGGATATCTTCAATTCCCATAACCACTCCTCACGTTTTTCTTGAATTCTGCGCTCTAAACTACTAGAAAACAACCCGCTAACGGTATCTTATTATCGATTTTTAAATCCAATCTCCTAGTTTGTATTCGAGCTTATGACACACGCAGCCATAACAGACAAATTTTCGATAATTCATTACTTTATAAACAAGAATCCACTGCTAAACTTCTAAATACGTTGAAAACATACCGATAGATGCAATTCTTGAAATATTAGATTGTTGATAAATATGCAGGATAGATCGACTCTTTGTTGTTGAAAAGGTTACATTTCATTAACGATGGTAATAAAATCATATTATTAGATAAATCCTAGCCATCTGGATTCCGAGTTGAACATGGATAAAAAAGAATACAAAAAGGTCTCTGACGCTGAACTCGACTACATCGATGACAAAACCGCGGCCTTACTCCTTAATACCCCCACCAGTGCTCGGATTATGCTGTGGGTTATGGTGCTCTTTTTTATTAGTGCGGCAGTGTGGGCATCTTGGGCTGAAATAGACAAAGTGACGGTCGGGCAAGGCAAAGTCATTCCTTCATCACAAGTACAAGTGATCCAGAACCTCGAAGGTGGCCTTGTTAAAGAAATTTTGGTGAAAGAAGGTGACACGGTCAAGAAAGGTCAGCAACTTCTGCTTATTGACGATACGCGTTTCCGCTCAGATTACCGCGAACGAGAGCAACAAGTTCTCAATTTGACCGCCAACGTCCTACAACTCTCAGCCTCCTTAACCAGTGTGGTCATCAATGAAGATGTCAAAGATAAAGAATGGCAAAAGTCGGTGACCCTGGATTTCAACAAACTCGCGTTCCCACCTACTTTTGAAGAAGAGAACAAAGCGCTGGTTGCCAGACAACGCGCTGAATACCGTCAGGACCTCAACAAGCTACGC
Source organism: Vibrio sp. CyArs1 (assembly GCF_022432925.1). Classification (NCBI taxonomy): domain Bacteria; kingdom Pseudomonadati; phylum Pseudomonadota; class Gammaproteobacteria; order Vibrionales; family Vibrionaceae; genus Vibrio; species Vibrio sp. CyArs1. Next base: position 1,447,986 of record NZ_JAKRBO010000001.1, read on the forward strand.
AATGAGCTTTCCGTTATTGATCAACAAGTTCGTCAAAAACAACAAGATCTGATAGAAATCCAAGCGCGAGTCCATAACCTCAGAGAAGGCTATAACCTTGCACGTGATGAACTGAATATCACCAAGCCTCTTGCCGATGAGGGAGTTGTTCCTAAAGTCGAATTATTAAAGCTTCAGCGTCAGGTCAATGACACTCGACGTGAGTTAACCTCCACAGAACTGAAAGTCCCAGCTTTAAAATCTGCTATTCAAGAGTCCATGCTAAGCCGCATTGATATTGCACAGAAGTTCCGTTCAGAACAGCAAGAAAAGCTCAATCAAGCTCAAGATAAGCTCTCTTCTATGACTGAGTCAGCCGTAGGGTTGGAAGATCGTGTAAACCGTACTGTTGTGGTCTCTCCTGTTAACGGCACCGTTAAGACACTGAACGTCAATACTGTAGGCGGCGTTATTCAACCTGGAATGGATATCGTAGAGATAGTGCCAACGGAAGACACTTTGTTAGTGGAAGCCAAAATAGCACCACAGGATATTGCTTTCCTAAGACCCGATCTTCATGCCATCGTCAAATTCAGTGCGTATGACTTCACCAAATACGGCGGATTAGATGGCACCTTGGAGCATATCAGTGCCGATACGACTCAAGACGAAGAAGGAAATAGCTTCTATATCGTAAGAGTAAGAACTGACAAAACCAATTTTGGACACGATGAGCAGTTACCGATCATTCCAGGTATGACAGCGTCCGTGGACATTATTACAGGCAAGAGAACGGTTCTGGATTATCTACTCAAGCCAATACTAAGTGCGCAAAACAACGCACTGAAAGAATAAAGGAATGTAGTGTTACGGATTGAGCGGACAGGAAGTCTGCAAACTAAGTTCAAAACCGCACTGTTGGTATGCGGGGTAATCACAGCTATTTCTTTGGCTGGATATAGTGACGCCTATACCAAGCAAGAGCAGCGTTGGATAAGCACCGTAGCAAAAACGTATGGACCTCGAGCCGGTAAACGAGTCGAAACTTGGCGCACTGTTATCGAAGATTTACAGGGTAAATCAGAGAAAGAGCAACTTGCTGGAGTGAATCAGTTTTTCAATCAACTCAACTTTGTCGACGACATACATTTATGGGGTAAGAAAGACTACTGGGCCACACCACTAGAATTTTTGGGCAGTAATGCAGGGGATTGTGAAGACTTTACTATTGCTAAGTACTTCTCACTGCTTGAGCTCGGTATTCCCGACAAAAAACTGAGGCTTGTGTACGTCAAAGCCATCGAATTGAACCAATTTCACATGGTACTCGCCTACTACGAGACACCGCGTTCACAGCCGCTGATTTTGGATAACCTGATTGGTGAGATCAAACCCGCTTCTAAGCGAGGCGATTTGCTACCGATCTACAGCTTTAATGGTCGCAACTTGTGGACCATGAAAACAACCCAGGGCAAATTAGCCGGAAAGTCGTCGAGACTGAAATTATGGAATGATTTGCGAAGCCGAGAGCGTTCATTGACGTTAAGGAAACCTAAGGTAAATTACGACGAGTAAACAATTATGACACTATACAGACAGCTAGTGGTCGGCATGATAGCAGTATTCATTATGCTATTGACGTCGGTGTTTATCATCGAGTTCAACACGACTAAAAACTTCCTAGAGCAGCAACAACGCTCAGAGGTAAACAACACGATTAACACCGTGGGGTTGGCCTTAGCACCTTACTTGAAGACACAAGACAAGGTTGCGGTTGAATCTGTGATTAATGCGCTATTTGATGGCAGTACTTATTCCACAGTAAAACTCGTTTTCCTAGAGACCGATGAAGAGATTGTCCGCAGCTATCCTATCAAACCCAACGGAGTACCAGATTGGTTTACCAACCTAAACCTATTTACGCCCATTCATGATTCCCGCGTGGTTACTAGCGGTTGGCTGCAATTGGCTGAAGTAGAAATCATCAGTCATCCCGGTGAAGCTTACGCTCAGCTTTGGCAAGCGTTTGAGCGCCTTGCTGGAGCATTCGTTGTTATCTTTACCTTAGGTTTGTTATCTATAGCCTTTATCCTGAGACGAGCTCTCACGCCACTTAGAGCTATCGTAAACAAAATGGAACAGGTAGCGAATAAGCAGTTTGGTGAACCTTTGCTTCGTCCCAATACGAAAGACTTGATCGCCGTCGTTGATGGTATAAACAGCATGTCCGCGCATGTTGAAGAGTCGTTCAAACAACAAGCGAAAGAAGCACAGAAGCTCCGTGAACGCGCTTATATGGATCCAGTCTCTCAACTTGGTAACCGCGCCTTCTTTATGGGCCAGTTAAATCAATGGCTTTCAGAGTCTTCGCTAGGCGGTGTGGCTATCTTACACGCTGAGTTCATTAAACAAACCTACAAAGCTGATGGCTACGAGGCTGGCGATGGATTAGTGAGAGAGCTGTCTGATCTCTTATCGATGACCATCAATATTCCCAACACCGTCATTGCCCGTATATCAACCGATGAGTTCGGTTTTGTATTCCCGAACATTGACGAAAGCGAATTGAAGTTTGCGGCAAATAGCATCATTACTTGTATTCAAGATCTAAACGCCGATCCTACAGGTCTGAGCAAAGCTAACGCATCGCTAGGTGTTGTCTTTAATGAAGAGCGCAAAAACTCAACACAAATGCTCTCCGTGCTCGATAACGCACTGACTAAAGCGAAATCTAATCCGGAAATCGATTATGGTTATATCTCTAGTGAGCATACTGGCGTCATCATGGGTAAACAGCAATGGCGTTCACTGGTAGAAGAAGCGATCAGCGACGATGCAGTGACCTTTAGATTCCAATCGGCAAACAGCAGTGGTGGTGAGACGTATCACCGAGAGGTGTTCTCTGCCATCGAAATGAATGGCGAACGCTATACAGCCAATCAATACCTACTTGCTCTAGAGCAGCTTGATGCCAGCCATATCTTTGATGAGCACGTTATCATGTCGGTGATTAACAAGCTTGAGCGAGAAGAAATGTCTGATTCAATGGCGATTAACATCACCCCAACTAGTATCGCTCAACCAAGCTTCATTCGCTGGATTAGCCAAGTGCTCGCCAAACATCGTGACATTAACGACAAACTACACTTTGAGATCCCAGAAAGCTGCTTTATCAATAATCCGCACCATACTGCGCTCTTCTGTAACGCTATTCGCAATGAAGGTGCCAAGTTCGGTGTGGATAACTATGGTCGGAACTTCCAATCACTGGAGTATCTCAACGAGTTCAGACCAGATTATGTGAAACTGGATTATCTCTATACCCACCAGCTTGACGATGAAAAACAGAAATTTACGCTAACATCGATTTCGCGAACGGCGCACAATTTGGGTATTAAAACTATTGCCTCACGAGTGGAAACACAAACTCAGCTCGACTTCTTGTCTGAGCACTTTGTGGATGTATTCCAAGGCTTTATCGTGGACAAATAATAGGTGCAGAATCCATGAAGGATCCGTTACTAAACTCGCTTATCTATATCAGCCGATACTACGGCTTAGCCAATTCCCCAGAAGCATTGGTGAACGGCTTACCCCTATCGGAAGGTAAGCTAACACCATTCTTACTTCCTCGTTCAGCCGAGCGCGCTGGATTGGTAGCGAAGGAGAATCGCTCTGATATAGATAAAATCCCAAGCATCGTATTTCCTGTGATACTGCTGTTGAAAGGTGGCGATGCTTGCGTACTAAACAGTATTGATTCCGATGCCAATGAAGCAGAAGTGATTACGCTTGAGTCCGGCATGGTCCCCATTTCCGTCCCGCTCGAGGATTTGAAAGAACAATTCACTGGCCGCTACTTCTTGGTCAAGAAGCAGTTTCGCTATGACGAGCGCTCACCGGAAGTCCTAAAAACTCGTGATGGCCACTGGTTCTGGGGCACTCTGTGGGAATCGAAACGCATCTACCGTGATGTGCTCATTGCCTCGCTATTGATCAATATATTTGCTGTAGCCGCACCACTGTTCACTCGTCTTGTTTATGACAAAGTGGTGCCTAACCTAGCATTTGAAACACTATGGGTACTGGCGGCAGGGATATTTATTGTCTTCGGATTCGATTTAGTACTTAAGCTTATGCGTAGCTACTTTATTGATGTTGCAGGGAAAAAATCGGACATCCTGATTTCCTCTAAGCTATTTAGCAAGGTTATGGGCATCAGAATGGAATCACGTCCTCCTTCTGTCGGTGCCTTTGCGCGTCACTTACAAGAATTTGAATCAATTCGTGAATTCTTTACCTCTGCAACGATTGCTTCGTTAATCGACTTGCCGTTTGCATTGCTATTTTTGGTGCTTATCTGGCTCATGGCGGGCAATCTGGTCATTATCCCAATCATCGGTGTGTTGATATTAATCATCTACTCGATGTTGATACAAGGACCGCTGCGTAAAACGATTGAAGAAGGTTCACGCCTAGCTTCTCAAAAGTACGCCAACCTTATTGAAAGTTTAGCTGGCCTAGAAACCGTAAAAATCTTCGGTGCACAGAGCCAATATCAGTATCGTTGGGAAGAAGCTGTGGCCCACATGGCGAACTGGAACATCAAAAGTAAGCGCATTACGGATGGGATTCAAAACACCGCAGGATTTGTTCAGCAATCTTCCAATATCGGAATGATCATTCTTGGTGTGTATCTTATTGCAGAGGGTGAGCTCACGATGGGTGGCCTGATTGCTGCAACCATGCTAAGTAGCCGTGCTATTGGCCCTTTGGTGCAGCTTTCATTGCTTTCTACACGATACAATCAAGCAAAGTCGTCGATGACCATCATTGAACAAGTAATGGCAATGCCCGACGAGCAAGAGGAAGGAAAGCGCTATATTCATCGCCCAATCATCCACGGCAAAATCGAATTGGATCGCGTGACCTTTCATTACCCTGATTCTCCAATGGCGTCCATTCGAGATCTGAGCCTTACTATTGAACCTGGTGAAAAGGTCGCGATTATTGGACGTATTGGCTCAGGTAAAACTACGCTAGAGCGCCTCATAATGGGCCTGTATCAGCCTACAGAGGGTCACGTGCGTATTGATGAGACAGACATCGCTCAATTGCATCACGTGGATGTACGACGCAATATAGGCTGTGTGCCGCAAGATTGTGCTCTGTTCTATGGCTCTATTCGCGACAACATTACGCTAGGGCGACCATTGGTCGACGACCGTGATGTTATGGATGCAGCAAACCGTGCAGGGGTGACCGTATTCACTCAGCAAGATCCTGCTGGTCTTGAGCGTCAGGTTGGTGAAGGTGGTCTGCTGTTATCCGGTGGTCAACGTCAAGCCGTTGCTATTGCACGAGCATTTTTAGCGCGTCCACCTATTTTGATTATGGATGAACCGACAAGTTCAATGGATAACCGTTCCGAACTGCATATCAAGACACAGTTAAAACAACTTAAGGAATCCGAGACCCTGATTTTAATTACTCATAAAACATCGATGCTAGATGTGGTAGACAGAGTCATCGTCATGGAGAAAGGGGCAATTATTGCTGATGGTCCTAAAGTGCAGGTGTTGAGTGATTTGAGACAAGGTAAAGTTCGCGCTGCAAGTTAAAGCCAAACTATGTCTCCTCGTCCTCAATGTGTAAAATCATTTCAGACGACACAACAGAAACACAAAGGCCGCAACGATTAAGCTGCGGCCTTTTTGTCGCTATGCACTTAGATTAAGTGTCATGAATAATGATGATATTGCTCAACTGTTGAACATCCAATTCAGACAATCCAGTTACACCCTCAAGTTCAATGGTGACACTCTTATCGCCCTTGGTGACATTAACCAAGGTGCTCGTATTATCATCGTTTTCAGTGAGTGTAATCTTGTCTCCGCCGACGGCGACATTATCTAACAAAGCTTCTAATGATGTATTACTATCTTCAAATACCTCTGACAAGTCGATAACGTCGCGGTTTCCTTCCACTTGAGAGAAGTCAGTAATCACATCATGACTGCCGTCTAAGTCACCTTCGCTCCATTTGAAGGTGTCATCTCCAAGACCACCAGTTAATACATCATTACCAAGTCCACCGGATAGAACATCGTCACCATCCGTACCATGGATAACTGTGACGCCACTGCCTCCCTGGACTGCATAATCGACTTCTTCAGACTCGTCCACATTACCATTTGGCATGATATTGACGTTAACCGTCGCAGTCTCATCACTTGAAAGGCCATCAGAATCTACAGCTCGATAATCGAATTGGTCTGCCACTTCACCATCAGTAACTTTCACGCTTTGTAAAACAAAACCTACGTCACTGTCATCAGCACTAAATGGCATAATACGCATTTCATCAAATGGTATCTCTGATAGCACCTCAATAACGGCTTGCTGCTCTGCAATGGCATCGTTATTCATTACTATTGGAGTCTCATCAAGCAAAACACCACCAGCATAGAGGTAGACGAAAATCTGTGCGTTACTATTCGCAGCAGCACTAAATGGTGCTGTAAGACCTCCGACTCCAACTAATGCTCTCGTCATCAAGCCAGCAGTAAATTTAACAGACATAAACTCATTTTGTTTCGCTTCCGTCCCTCTGTTACCACCATCTTGGTCACTCTTGGTGTAAAAACCAGCTTGGTCATCGAATGCGATATCTTCGACCTGAGCACCAATATGTGGCTTATCACCGGAATACGTTCCTCCGGTTACTTCGATACCGTTTCCAAATGGCTCCTCCCCTTCATGGTTGTACCCAAGGGCAATAGCATCAAAACCAACCTCTAAGTCATAGAAAATATCAGTACCATCTTCTACTGCATCTCCTACATCTAAGTCAAAACGTTCACCAGAACCACTGAGGAAATACAGCTGCCCATATTCTGGTTCATCCACTATTTCAACTAACGTATCTTTATAATCAATCGCATCATCTCCACTATCGGTTGCGAAATCTTCAAAGTTGAGTGGAATGGTGTCATCCGGAGCAAAAAACTCGAAGTCTGTAACTTCAGGTGGAGTATTAGTACTTAGAAGCGATACCTCTGGATTTGTCAGAGCAATAATGTCAAAAGTCTGCGACGCTATTTTATCTATCGGTGAGTAAGTACCATCCTGCTCGGATGCCGTCGCTTTGATTGTGATGGTATAAGTTCCCGTATCAAATACCTTGATCTGGAGATCATTTAGGTCATCCCAGCCAGAAATATCAACCTCTCCAGCGGCATCGGCAATTGATGTCAGAGTACCATTGGAAACTATTGCTCCCGTTGGTAGTCCTTGTATAAGTAGATTTAGGACTTCTGAACCATCAGTATCATTTAGATTGACAGACTTAATATCACTAACATCAATAAAGGTATCTTCGTACCCTACATTACTTCTAGTAGAGAGCGTAATATTATCTAAAAGAGCGCCATAGCTGTCCGCTTGACTTGATTCAAACAATACTCGATATGTACCGTTTGACGGTACTTGGAAAAACTCTTGAACATTATTCCAGTTACGATTAACCGCATCATTAAACTCATATATCTCTACAACATTAGATGAATCATTCACGTCTACCAGAGAGACTTTCAAAGGAGAACTATTAAGTGCTCTAGCCGCGACATCAAAATTTAGTTCATAGAACTTACCCGCTTCACCCACAAATTCAGTGTACAGAGAGTCATCGTTGTTACGTCGCCCTTCAATTTCAAACAACTGATTATCCGAACTTCCTCCTAGATAAACATTTTCGTTACCTACTTCACTAACATTACCGGTGTTATTTGTCCCCCAAACACCTCGTGAACCGTCCTGATTTAGCTCGTTATCACTCACATTTCCACGCCAAGAACTGCTGCCAAGATTAACGTTTTCAAAATCAATAGATGAGATTAATTGCTCACCCGTGATTGTAAGTGTTGGCTCATCTGTAACAGGTTTAACGGTAACGGTTAAGCTATGAGCCTCTACTACATTGTCTTGACTATCACGTCCCGACACCGACAAGGTGAAATCTACATCACTATCTAGCGGAGGCTTGATAAATAAGCCTGCTAGCTGTGATGGCAACACAGTTGCGCTGTTATTGGTCACTGATAACGTGGAATCATCCGAGTATAATGTAGCGCCGTCAGGTATATCGCTAATGACTACTGAAGTCGCATCACTGTTCGCTGGCAATTGTATATCCAACGCAATCTTGTTGTCTTCGTCACCTATCGCGGCGGCAACAACTAGGTCAGCTATCGCAGTAAAGTTAATGGTTGAAACTGCGGTATTTGATGGTTGCATTTCATCATCAAATGTCGTGATTTCAATGACTCTGTCCTCATCACCCGGAGATTGTGAGGAGTTGGAGAATTCAATTAGCTGAATAGCAGCCTCATAATCGGCAGGTGTTGCTTCTCCGCTCAGAGTGATTTTAATTGCACCAGAATCGAGTACTTCTGTTGTATAACTAATCCCGCTAAGCAGTGGGTTAGTCGCACCATCAATCCCAAAATTGTCACCCGCTTTTGGATTGGTAAAGACAATTTCGGCCTCATGGATGACATTCTTCTCGTCAAAAATGGTGATGTCACTATCGACAACCTCAATAGCACTATCACCTTCTTGGTAATTCGTATCGAAGCCTGTACCGTCAGCACTTAAGTCAAGATCGAGCGTTGGTGGCATATTATTTTCACGCTCATCAACGATGGTAACGACGGACTCAAGGCTTTCACCTTCATCGGAGTCAACCGCTTTGTATTTAAAGCTGTCGTTCAGTGCGGTTTCTAGATAGCGTAATTCCCAGTTACCCCGGCCATCGGTACCAACACTCACTCCAGCAATGAGAGTCCCTTCTTCAACATCACCTAAATCATCAACAGAGAAGCTCAGTTCATGGAATAATACGTCATTACCTGACGTATCTTTTTGTACATCAGGTGTGTAATCAACGGTATCGCCATTGCTGAGTGTAACCTTAATCGTGACAGCAGATTCGTTTCGACCACCTAAATCACTATAGAAATAGCCTCCCATGCCATCCAATCCAAGGTTAACATGTGTAGCAAGACGATCTGCAAAGTTTATAGATAACCACTCACCTTCATTAATACCTTGGCCGCCACCAATACCTAAGCCATGACCAACATGATTATCTTGAACATCACCTCGGTACTGAGTGAGATTACCTTTGTTACTGTTAATGGTGATACTGTCTGTGCTGCCGTCAGTGTTAGGTAGCTCTAATACTCTATTCCTACCATCGACTTCAGTTCCCCAGTTGTAAAACTCATCTTGAGTACTTTCCATATCACTCGATGTTGGCACCACTTTAGTACCAAGAATGAAGCCTTGAGCGTCTGAATCAGGCTCATAGGTTATCTTAGTTGGATCAAACGTATCACCGTTGGCGACATTTGTCTGAGTGATTTCCTCACCATCATGGTAGAGCGTACCACCAATCGGAAGCTCCGTGATCGCAACTAGAACCTGTTCAGAATTTATGTCATCTTCAATATCCGAAATATGGTCATCGCCGTCTCCAGAATCTACACCATCAACGGCAGCTCTCGTAGTATCAAATACGACAGCTGTAACATCATTATCAGTAATGCTGAAACTAAAGCTTTCTGATTCTGGTCCGTCATTGATAGGAGCGACATTAATCGTTGAAATTGCAGTGTTTGATTCGATATTTTGGTCATCGAACACCTTGATTTCTATCTGTCTCGGAATCGCACTTGGATCTTCACTATCATTACTAAACTCAACCCACTTCAGTGCAGCCTCATAATCTGAAGCACTGCCCGTGCCACTTATCACAATAGTATCGGAGCCTAATGCATGAGTGATTGTCAAACCTGAAGCAAGTACCGCCGCAGCTGCGAGTGCAATTGAGTCACCAGACTGAGCGTTGGTAAGGGTAATTTCAGCTCTAGTTATCACATCGATATCATCTGTGACAGTGACGTCTTGGTCAACAATGACAACAGGATCATCACCTTCACTAAAGGTTGTAGTGTAACCCGTACCATCACTTGCATTAGTCGGACGCAGGGTGACGACTAGATCATTAAAGTCTTTATCACTTTCATCGTACGCAATATCTTCAACACGGATTTCCAGTGCACCATCATCAACTCCAGAAACCGTAAATTGATACTGAACACTATCTTCTGTTGATAAGTAGACAGGCTTACTTGGTATCTGGCCGTTTACCAACAAGTCGCCTTGAGCATTAAAACTGAGTACTGCATCATCTGGGGTTTGATTTGCACCATTGGCAATAAGGAAAAATTCCAGCCCTTCCTTAGAATCCAGTTCAGCTAATAACTGATCATTGGCAAGTCCCGCATTAGTATCATGTATTAACACTACAGGGTCGGTTGGATTACCTTGTGAGTCGGTGTAAAAATAACCAAACACATTAGAGTAACCCGCTCTTTCACTCTCAAAAACAATCTCGTAATCTTCGCCATTTAAGTCAATGGCAGGGGCTAAATTATCATTATCACCACCAGACTGCCCGCCTAGTTGCCCATCATCAGAAATAGTGGCACCAGCAGACACGCCTACGTTACCGTTAACTGTCAGACCAGCTGGCTCAGTCACTTTTAACGTAAAGTTCTCATCTTGCTCATAGACATCGTTATCTTGGATACCTACTTGGATATTGACGGAGGTAACACCAGCTGGAATGGTAATCTCGCCATTAACAATCTGTAGTGGAACATTGGTCGTCCCATCGTTATAGCTCGCCGTCGTAGTAGTAAAGTCATCATCATCGGTATCAACATCGAGTCGATCGAGCGCTACCGTGAGGTCGACATCAGAAGGATTACTTAAAGACAGAGTGAACGGAACACTTCCCGCATCTTCGCTCACTTCCCCACCACCACTCAATGAGAGTGTGATTGGATCGTTATCTTGAATATCTCCAGTCACAGTTTGACCGTCGACTACCAGAGTAAAGCCTTCGTCACCCTCATAACGATTATCATCGATTGTCGGCAACGTAATTGTAAAGTCAGAAACGTTAGCAGGAACTTCAAGCTCTCCAGTCACCTCGTTGTAAGTGACCCCATTGCTGAAGGTCATAGTCGATGGGTCAACATCATTAGCTGAAGCCTCATCGCCATTAGCGCCAAACTCAATGTCAAAGAAAGTCTTCACATTGGTAGAACCGTCCAGAGTCACGTTATAGGAGAAGCTCTCCCCTTCTTCAACACTAGCCGTACCTATCTCAAACCCGCTGACTGAAATCGGTCCAGGGTTGACCAGAACATTCACTGTTGCAGTGTCAAAGCCACCTTTATCGTCGGTAATTTGGTACTGGAACTCAGTGCGACCCGCAAAGCCTTCAGGCAAATCGAAAATGACATTACCACCTTCAATACGCGCATCACCTTGCGTCTCACCGAACACGTAAGTGATACGAATATCATCACCATCCACGGCATCGTCGTTAGATAAAAGCTCTGAAAGCGGAATGACGACAGGTTCATCATGGTCAAAGACATAAGCGCCCGCACCGACCACTTCAATGCCCTGAAGGAAATAATCAGAAGAGTCAGTGCCACGTGCAGGGCCACCTGTAAAATCAACAGACTCAAATACCAATTTGTCGTAGGCAAAACCGCCCGTTTCAATATCAAACGTGCCTTTATTACCTGACTCATTATGGAAATAATCACTGGCAACCAGAGTATCGCCCAAATAAGCACTCCACTTACCTTGTTCATGACTGCCTGCCCCGCCCTCATTGGCGAACAAGTTGGTTACAGAAAAAGCCCCATCTACAGCTGGCTCTTTGAGCGTAATAATGAGCTGCTCAGACTCTTCTTCATTTCGGTTATATTGAATTTGAGATTCAGGGCCACCGTTGGTAGTGCCATCAGGAATACCAATACGGTCAGTACCGTCGATATTGTAGTTAACAGTTTGGCCATCATATTTCGCCTGAATGCTGTCAACCATATCCCAACCTTGATCGCCCGCTCCCATATCACCTTGAACAAGGCTATAAGACTCTGGGTCATCAATCGCATCTGGTGCTAGGTTGGTACGTTGGTCATCGATAGTCACTGTTGATTCATCACTATATGCGCCATCAGAATCAAGTGCTTTATAATCAAAGGAGTCTTCTAAACTCGTCTCTAGGTATCTTAGTTCCCAGTTTCCATTACCTTCAGTTCCAACCGTGACACCATATATTTGTAACCCTTCAGCGCCAGAAAGATCATCGATTGATATCGTAATGTCTAAATCAAGATCGCTATTACCAGACGTCGTCTTTTGAATCGGATCTAGAACTCTCGTTGAACCATCGCTTAAGGTAACGGTAACTAGTACTGATGACTCGTTGGCATTGTTGAGATTTTCATCAAAATAGCCACCTAGACCATCTAGCCCTAATGTCACTGAAGTGGCTGGTCTCTCGGAGAAATCAATCGAAATAGTCTCTCCCTCATTGATGCCTTGTCCACCACCGACACCAAGACCAAATCCAACGTGGTTAGCGTCTCCCCGGTACTGAGTGAGATCCCCACCAATTGAGGTAATCCTGATCGAGTCATCACCCAAAGTTAAAATGCGCTCTCCAGGATTATTACCGGGAGACCCCCAGTTTAAGAAATCGGTTTGCGAACTGGCTTCGCTGTCCAACCCTTGCGAATCTTTAACACCTAAAACAAAGCCTTGAGCACTTTCATCAGGTAGATAGGAAATATTATCTGGATTAAACGGTGTGCCGTTAGCCCCTCCTTCGACATGGAGGTCAGCTTCAACAATCGCTCGAGTTTCACCGTTTTCAGTGTAGAGAAGTGTACCGCCTAAAGGCAGCTCAGTGATTACAACTGACAGTGACTTTCCATCCGTGGTACTACGATCATCTTCATAGTCGGAGATATGGTCGGTTCCATCACCCTCAATAGAACCTTCTCCAGTATCAAAAATAACTGGAATCGCATCATCTCCGGAGAGTGTAATTGAGAAGTCTTCGGAGTCAGGTCTATCATTGGTACCGTTGATAGTAATTGTTACCACTTCAGTGTCAGTTGCTCCCCACTCATCTTCAACGATGACGTCAAAGGTAATTGGCAATGTCTCACCTTGAGCTAGCTTCTGAACGGCGTCTGATTCGTTATCTAAAACAAATTTCCACTCCCCCGTTTTTGGGTCAGTGATAACGAACTGACCGTACTGTGAGGTACCATCAGCAACTGAGAAAGTGAGGTCGTGCCCAGTATCTACATCATTAGCCACTATGGTCCCCGTTGCTTCAGGTGACCCTACATTGATGCCACCAGACTCAGTAACTACACCCGTAAGGTCGCTTTCGTCTTCGTCAATTACTGGTGCATCATTGCTGCCTTTGACAACAATTCGAATCGTCTGCTCAACACTAGCACCATGTTCATCTTCCACGACTACCGTGTATTCAAGACGTTTCTTCTCACCTTCTGCCAACGCATCGGTCGCAGGCAGGTCATCCTTCAGCTCATAACGCCAGTCACCGGTTTCTTCATCAACAGTGAATGTACCGTAAGTGGTGTCTGCTGGCTCTTTGAGTGTGAAACTCAGCTCCGCTCCGTTATCGACATCCGACGCATCAATAAAACCTGTTGTGACAGCTTTACCGTTGTCATCATCACCGGCTTCACGTACTCGACCTTTACTGTCAACATCGTCTATGACTGGTGCATCATTGCTACCTTTAACAACAATTCGAATCGTCTGCTCAACACTGGCACCATGTTCATCTTCCACGACTACCGTGTATTCAAGACGTTTCTTCTCACCTTCTGCCAACGCATCGGTCGCTGGTAGATCATCCTTCAGCTCGTAACGCCAGTCACCGGTTTCTTCATCAACAGTGAATGTGCCGTAAGTGGTGTCTGCTGGCTCTTTGAGTGTGAAACTCAGCTCCGCTCCGTTATCGACATCCGACGCATCAATGAAACCCGTTGTGACAGCTTTACCGTTGTCATCATCACCGGCTTCACGTACTCGACCTTTACTGTCAGCATCTTCAATTACTGGTGCATCATTGCTGCCTTTGACAACAATTCGAATCGTCTGCTCAACACTAGCACCATGTTCATCTTCCACGACTACCGTGTATTCAAGACGTTTCTTCTCACCTTCTGCCAACGCATCGGTCGCAGGCAGATCATCCTTCAGCTCATAACGCCAGTCACCGGTTTCTTCATCAACAGTGAATGTACCGTAAGTGGTGTCTGCTGGCTCTTTGAGTGTGAAACTCAGCTCCGCTCCGTTATCGACATCCGACGCATCAATAAAACCTGTTGTGACAGCTTTACCGTTGTCATCATCACCGGCTTCACGTACTCGACCTTTACTGTCAACATCGTCTATGACTGGTGCATCATTGCTACCTTTAACAACAATTCGAATCGTCTGTTCAACACTGACACCATGTTCATCTTCCACGACTACCGTGTATTCAAGACGTTTCTTCTCACCTTCTGCCAACGCATCGGTCGCTGGTAGATCATCCTTCAGCTCGTAACGCCAGTCACCGGTTTCTTCATCAACAGTGAATGTACCGTAAGTGGTGTCTGCTGGCTCTTTGAGTGTGAAACTCAGCTCGGCTCCATTGTCGACATCCGACGCATCAATGAAACCCGTTGTGACAGCTTTACCGTTGTCATCATCACCGGCTTCACGCACTCGACCTTTACTGTCAACATCGTCTATGACTGGTGCATCATTGCTGCCTTTAACAACAATTCGAATCGTCTGCTCAACACTAGCACCATGTTCATCTTCCACGACTACCGTGTATTCAAGACGTTTCTTCTCACCTTCTGCCAACGCATCGGTCGCAGGCAGATCATCCTTCAGCTCATAACGCCAGTCACCGGTTTCTTCATCAACAGTGAATGTGCCGTAAGTGGTGTCTGCTGGCTCTTTGAGTGTGAAACTCAGCTCCGCTCCATTATCGACATCCGACGCATCAATGAAACCCGTTGTGACAGCTTTGCCGTTGTCATCATCACCGGCTTCACGTACTCGACCTTTACTGTCAACATCGTCTATGACTGGTGCATCATTGCTGCCTTTGACAACAATTTGAATCGTCTGCTCAACACTGGCACCATGTTCATCTTCCACGACTACCGTGTATTCAAGACGTTTCTTCTCACCTTCTGCCAACGCATCGGTCGCTGGTAGTTCATCCTTCAGCTCGTAACGCCAATCACCGGTTTCTTCATCAACAGTGAATGTACCGTAAGTGGTGTCTGCTGGCTCTTTGAGTGTAAAGCTCAGCTCGGCTCCATTGTCGACATCCGACGCATCAATAAAACCTGTTGTGACAGCTTTACCGTTGTCATCATCACCAGCTTCACGCACTCGACCTTTACTGTCAGCATCTTCAATTACTGGTGCATCATTAGTCCCTTTAACAGTTACAGAAATGGTTTGAGTAACCACAGCACCCTGTTCGTCTTCAACTTGAACGGTAAAGCTCAAAGGAACTTCATCACCTTCAGCTAATGCTTCAACTGCATCCGCTTCATTATCAATTACAAAGCTCCACAAGCCATCACTTGTGATATTAAATGTACCGTACTGACTGCTAACATCACCTACTGGACTCCACGTTAAGTTTGAGGAATCCACATCCGTCGCTGAAAGTTGACCACCTGTACTTGGTGCTCCGACATCCTCAGTACCATTGTCAAAATGTCCGGACTCCCTTACTTCACCTTCTGTAACGAGCTCAGAGTCCAATACTGGCTTATCATTGGTGCCTTTTACTGTGACAGAAATGGTTTGAGTAACCACAGCACCCTGTTCGTCTTCAACTTGAACGGTAAAGCTCAAAGGAACTTCATCACCTTCAGCTAATGCTTCAACTGCATC
>NZ_JAKRBO010000020.1:0-24871 GCF_022432925.1 Vibrio sp. CyArs1
GCGACACTAGCTCAGTTGGTAGAGCGCAACCTTGCCAAGGTTGAGGTCACGAGTTCGAACCTCGTGTGTCGCTCCAATTTCTTCCTCATAATGGACACCAAAAGCGGTCATCCCGTTAAGAGATAGCAAAGTTGAGAAACTTCGTCCCTTCACCGCATGCTCTTTCCTAATGCTGAGAAGCATCACTCCCAAAAATTAAGTCATTCAGTTATTGCATTACTCATAAGTAACGCAATGCACTGAACTGTGTATCTAATTTCTACACACCTGAACAGCACTAGGCGTCTGCCTTTGTTGCGATTCTGTCACAGTTAAATTAACAGACTTATCCACATTTTTATTTTGTGGATAACTTGGTTGATAAATTGTATTTGAAGGTCCTTAAGGTAGGGGGCTTGAAAGATCTTTACACCGACATTGGTAATGCTAAAGATTGATTTTTGTTACTAAGTGGTTGAAATTAAACAAAATAATTGGCGTTCTGTTGTTTTTTTCTTGACAGTAAAATGATCAGCAAGTGACGTTTTTTTGATCCTAGTCATATATTGAAACTGTGTTTAACCTGATTTCTCAACGACTAACCGCTAATGAAAATGTAGTTTTTCCACAAATGTAGATTTGAGATATTAGTCAAGAAAATTAATTTGATTTTTCTACAACCATTGATGGCTATGCGTCTCGGGGTAACCCTTTTTTTACGATACGGATGAGACGTTGGTTTTTAGTATGAAGGCTGGTATCTAGATTCACAGGTAGCTGCCCGAGCTGTTTCTGCAAGGCCCATTCGATGTGTGGATCTAGAAGGCCGGATTGTCCCTCTATCTGTTCTAGCTGCTCGATATAAGTTTGAGAGAAAGGCGCATTCCCCATCGCGATGATGATATTTCGTTGCCATTGCTCGTGACCGATTCTTCGAATGGCTGAGCCTTCCATATTTTTAAGGAAAGTGGCTTCATCCCAGGAAAGCAAAATGTCGAGATTGGTATCGGCAAAACTATTGCGTCTTTGAAAGTCTTGTCGTTGGCTGAGCTCTGCATAACGATTCCAAGGACAAACCAGTTGGCAGTCATCGCACCCATAGATTCGGTTTCCCATCGCTTCGCGAAATTCTAATGGAATGACCCCTTTGTATTCGATGGTGAGGTAGGAAATACAGCGGCGAGCATCAATAACGCCGTTTTCCAAAATCGCACCAGTAGGGCAGGACGTTACGCACGCTCGACACTTTCCACACTCGTTATTTACCGGGTTATCCGTAGGAAGAGGCAAGTCGATAAATAGTTCACCTAAAAAGAACCAAGAGCCAGCTTCTTTATCCAGTAATAATGAGTGTTTGCCTATCCACCCTAATCCGGCTTTTTCTGCTAGAGGGCGTTCTAAAACGGGGGCTGAATCGACAAAAGGACGATAACCAAGCTCTGAGACTTCTTGTTCTATTTTTTGACCTAGTTTTTTGAGTAGATTACGAATCAGTTTGTGGTAATCACGTCCAAGAGCATACCGACTGATATAACCCGAGTGCTTATCTTCTAAATTGGATGCAAAATTCGCGTCTTCCGGAAGGTAATCCATTCTGACACTGATAATTCGACAGGTATTTGGATGTAGCTTATCTGGGTGAATTCTTAAATCTTGGTGTGTTTCCATCCAAGCCATATCACCATGATATCCAGCGGCCAACCAGTTTTTGAGAACAGTTTCTTGGTCTTGCAAATCGATATCACTAATACCGACCTTTTGAAAACCGAGCTCTTGTCCCCATTGTTTGATGTCACTGGCAAGCTTGTTTAAGTCCATCATGATTACTCAAATAGAAAAGGACGCGTATTCTATACTCAAAACCAATACTAACCCAAGTATGAGCACCAAAAAGTCCTTAATCTACTTTAGAACAAACTTTCATCGACTATTTTGTGTATGCACAGTAGGGATAACGATAAAATAATGGTAAATTTTCTGATTACTTACATAAGATCACTTGTCTACGAAAAGCGACACAGTTTACTATTTCGACTCTCAAAGGCACCACTCAGAGAAAAATGTGATGAGCACTAAAAAATTTACCTTAGCAGATGAATCCGCAACGATTTTAATTGGAACTAAACTGGCCAATCTCTGTTCAAAACAGACAACGATTTATTTGCATGGTGATCTTGGCGCTGGGAAGACCACATTCAGTCGTGGCTTTATTCAGAGTCTCGGACATAGGGGTAATGTAAAAAGCCCGACTTATACCTTGGTAGAGCCCTATCAGCTTGATGGTTGGAACGTATATCACTTCGACCTATATCGCTTAGCGGATCCTGAAGAACTTGAGTTCATGGGTATTCGTGATTACTTCTCGGATGATGCCATCTGTTTAGTGGAGTGGCCTGAAAAAGGAATTGGCGTCTTACCTGATGCCGATATTGATATCGAGATTAAGTATGTTGGCGAGGCAAGAGAGATTGCCTTCACCGCAAATAGCGATTATGGAAGAGAATTAATAAGTCAGTTGGAGTTAAATTGATCAGTCGTTTTCTTAGCAGCATGGTTAAAGTCATGCTGCCAATCTTGTTGATGTTTCCTACCGTTACTTTAGCCAATGCGTTAGAGGGTCTCCGCGTTTGGCCGTCACCAGACGAAACGCGTGTTGTTATCGACCTTAAGTCTGAAGCGGACTACAGTTATTTCTCACTATCGGGCCCAAGCCGAATTGTAGTGGATCTTAAAAACACAACCTTAAACACCAAGTTACCAATGAACGTAACCGATAGCCCGGTGCTGAGCAAAATTCGTAAAAGCTCACCCCCTAGCAAAGGGACCTATCGTTTGGTGTTCGAGTTAAAGAAGTCTTCAACGCCGCAAATATTTAAACTGAATCCAACACCGGGGGGGCAGTACGGACATCGTCTGGTTATCGACTTGCCTCACGGTAAAGCGAGTAACCAACCTAAAGCAACGGTACCAAGCAGTAAAACGGCAGTAAGTCGTGATGCTTCTCAGTTGAGAGGCACAGCAGATATTATCGTTGCAATTGATGCTGGCCATGGTGGTGAAGATCCGGGTTCGATTGGACCAACTAAGAAATACGAAAAACACGTGACCTTGAGCGTGTCGAAAAAACTGGCTGCACAGATCGATGCTATTCCGGGCATGAAGGCAGTATTGACTCGCCGTGGTGACTATTTTGTCAATCTTAATAAACGTTCTGAGATTGCACGTAAGAATAAAGCACACTTATTGGTTTCAATTCACGCCGATGCGTTTAGAACGCCACAACCTCGTGGTGCGTCAGTGTTTGTCCTGAATACTAGACGAGCGAACACCGAGATTGCGCGCTGGGTAGAGAATCACGAGCAGCAATCTGAATTATTGGGCGGTGCTGGTGAGGTGTTATCGAAGAACACCAACGATAGAAATGTCAGTCAAACACTCTTAGATTTGCAATTTAGTCACTCTCAAAAAGAGGGCTACAAAGTCGCAACTAAGATTTTAAAAGAGATGGGTAAAGTTGCGCATCTTCATAAGAAAGAGCCTGTTAATGCGAGCCTAGCGGTGTTGAAATCACCGGATATTCCTTCGGTTCTGGTTGAAACTGGCTTTATTTCCAACCCAACAGAAGAGCGCTTGCTAACGACTCGTAGTCACCAAGATAAATTGGCGCGTGCCTTAGCCAAAGCGATCGTCCAGTATTTTGAAGCGAATCCGCCGGAAGGGACTTTGTTTGCCAATCGCGGCCAGCAGAAAAAACATACCGTGAAGCGTGGTGAATCCTTATCTGTGATTGCTCAAAATTATGGGACGTCGGTCTCGGCTATTAAGAGTGCCAATAACCTGAAGGGTACTTCGCTGGCGGTAGGACAAACTTTGGTGATTCCTGGGAGCAGCGCACCAGTGAAGGTCAGCAGCAAGGTAAATACGGTTGAAACTAAAACGGTAACCCATACTGTGGCCAAAGGTGACTACTTGGGTAAGGTTGCCAACAAATACAAAGTCTCCGTTGCAGATATTAAACGTGAGAACAACCTCAAATCTGATGTATTGAAACTGGGGCAGAAACTCAAAATCACAGTCAGTTTAAAAGACCTGCCTCTTCGTAAGCACAAAGTGCAGCGAGGGGAGTTCTTAGGCAAGATTGCATCTAAGTATGGTGTGACCGTTCAAAGTATACGAGATGCGAACAAGCTACGTTCAGACTCATTGGCAGTAGGCCAAGTCTTGTTGATACCTAATAAGTAAACAAGAATGATGTAGCTCATTTTGGAGAAGATAAGTGACGATTAAGATACTCCCCGCTCGACTGGCTAACCAAATTGCCGCGGGTGAAGTGGTGGAACGACCAGCTTCGGTAGTAAAGGAGTTGGTCGAAAATAGTCTTGATTCTGGTGCGACTCGTATCGATATTGATATCGAAAAAGGTGGTGCCAAACTTATCCGCGTTCGTGATAACGGCAAAGGGATTGCTAAAGATGAGTTGCAACTGGCACTTAGCCGTCACGCGACGTCGAAGATTCATACCTTGGATGATCTTGAAGCCATTATGAGCCTAGGCTTTCGCGGTGAAGCATTAGCAAGTATAAGCTCTGTGGCTCGATTGACACTGACCTCTCGTCCAGCCACGCAAGAACAAGCTTGGAGTGCATATGCCGAAGGGCGTGACATGGCAGTGAAGCTTAAACCTGCTGCACACCCCATTGGTACTACACTTGAAGTCCTTGACCTATTTTTCAACACACCAGCAAGACGCAAGTTTTTACGTACTGAGAAAACGGAATTCACTCATATTGATGAGTTATTAAAACGGATCGCCTTGAGCCGTTTTGACGTCTCGATCAACCTGAAGCACAACGGTAAGTTAGTAAGGCAGTACCGTGCTGCAAAGACCGATGCGCAAACAGAGAAGCGAATAGCAGCCGTGTGTGGAGCGCCATTTGTGCGCAATATGCTTAAGATTGAGTTGCAGCATAATGATTTGAAATTACATGGCTGGATTACCACCCCGGAAGGTGCCAGAGCTCAAAGTGATCTGCAATATTGCTATGTGAATGGTCGTATGATGAAAGACAAACTCATCAATCATGCGATTCGTCAAAGCTACGAAAACAGTCTAGCCCCAGAGCAGTTTGCTGCTTATATCTTGTTTATTGATATCGACCCTCATCAAGTGGATGTGAATGTGCATCCTGCAAAACATGAAGTTCGCTTTCATCAAGCTCGTCTGGTTCACGACTTTATATACCAAGCTCTGAGTGATGCTTTGGTTCAGGCTAAGTCTATTGACGCTCAGCCAGTTTCTCCAGCAGCTTTTAGCACATCGGCTAACAGTCAAAATGAAACAAAAGTCACCGAACACCGAGAGCCGGAGCAAACATCGAGAATTGATGTCGACGATGCTACGCTGAGCGCTGTGGAAAGCATACCTGCTTATCCTGGTAGAGCGGATTATCAAAGACGCGATAGTCAATCAGAGTATGCTGTGCAAAGTACTTCGGTAGGTCATGAAATTGCAGAGCATTCTCCTCGAAGCGACTGGGTATCTGAGCGTGGTGCGAAGACTTCTAGCAATAAGAGTTCGGCTCGTGTCATAGAAAAAGCGCCAACGGCCGACGAAGTTCGAGTCTATCAGGAGTTGATGCAAACGCCCGATATTGAAACTAACGTCCATCAGTTGCCTGAACCTGAAATGCAAAAGCCAAACCAGATAGACGTGAATATTGAGCGAATTGGTAAGGCCATTGCCATTGTCGAACAATGTTATGTGCTGGTGAAGGCGGAGCCCATTTGCGCGGTGGTGTCTTTGCGCCGGGCTGAGTTTTACAAACTGTTCGCTCAATTGAGCCCAAAAACAAGTGCGTTGACCATGCAGCCACTGTTGGTGCCACTCTCATTGAAAGTCAATGAAGGGCAATTAAAGGCGGTTGAGACTCATGAGCAGCTTATGTTGAACTTTGGAATCGATATTAAGGTACGCAATAAACAAACTGCAATGGTGATGGGGGTGCCTTCACCATTAAGGCAGCAAAATTTGCAATTGTTAATTGATGAAATGCTGTCATACTTGGCAACCCTTGAGCAGCATGATCAAACCACCAGTCAGTTAAGCCTTTGGTTAGCGAAAAAAGTGCTGCAAGTGAAAAGTAGCTACGCTTTATCTGAATCCGTTCAGTTGCTTGGCAACCTTGAACAGCTCTACGAAGGTCAGCTACCGTTAAGCGACCCTAAATTTGTTCGACCTGTCGATTTTACGGCCACAATTGCAGCATTTTCATCATGAATCAAAAATTACCACTCGTTTTGTTTTTAATGGGTCCAACCGCATCCGGTAAGACCGACTTAGCCATTCGTCTTCGTCAGCAATACCCTGTGGAGATCATCAGTGTTGATTCAGCCTTAATATACAAGGGCATGGATATTGGTACCGCAAAGCCAGATGCTGATGAGCTTGCACTAGCGCCACATCGCTTAATCGATATTTTGGATCCAGCAGAGGCGTATTCTGCGGCGGATTTTAGACGCGATGCTTTGAACGAAATTGCCAAAATTCACGCTGAAGGTAAGATCCCGGTGCTGGTTGGTGGCACAATGCTGTACTTTAAAGCACTATTACAAGGCCTATCGCCGTTACCTGCAGCGAACCCAGAAATCCGCAAACAGATCGAGCAAGAAGCCACGGAAAAAGGGTGGCAAGCACTTCATAATGAACTTCGAGCGATAGATCCTGTCTCAGCAGAGAGGATACATCCAAATGATCCTCAGCGACTATCACGTGCGCTTGAAGTGTATCGTATCTCTGGTAAATCATTGACAGAATTGACTGAAACCAAAGGCGAGCCTTTACCATTTCGTGTTAAACAATTTGCGGTAGCGCCCAAAGATCGTGCTTTGTTACATAAACGAATTGAATTGCGCTTTGAGAAAATGATACAAGCAGGCTTTGAAGATGAAGTCAAAGCGTTATATGCTCGTGAAGATCTTCACCCAGATCTGCCGTCTATTCGTTGTGTCGGATATCGTCAGATGTGGGAATATTTGGACGGAGAGAGCACTTTAGATGACGCGATCTTTCGCGGGATCTGTGCGACTCGCCAATTGGCCAAGCGTCAAATCACCTGGTTAAGGAGTTGGGATGATTTGGTTTGGTTAGACAGCGAACATGTTGAGGATTCAATGAAAACTCTCACAGATGCCATAGCATCTGATGGCATTAACTGTGTATAATGTGGTCGCTTTTGCGTATTTGTACCCAAAAAGGAACTGAGTTTTGTTTTCAAAGGCAATAGTTGTTCTATGATTATAAAACTAAGGGGTATTTCATTGGTTTAGCTCAGATGCAAAGGCAGCACCTAACATTGCAGTGCACCAATAGCTAAATAATTAAAACTACAATATTAATATAAGGAAAATAAAAATGGCTAAGGGGCAATCTCTTCAAGACCCATTCCTAAATGCACTACGTCGCGAGCGTATTCCAGTATCAATCTACCTTGTAAACGGGATCAAGCTACAAGGTCAAATTGAGTCTTTCGATCAGTTTGTGATCCTTTTGAAAAACACCGTTAATCAAATGGTTTATAAGCATGCGATTTCTACGGTTGTTCCAGCTCGTGCGGTTAGCCATCATAGTGGTGAGCGTCCAGCTGGTGATCGTCAACAAGAGAAATCTGACGATTAATACCGAATTTAATAAAACAAGACAATTAAATAGGAGTTGGTAGCTTGTTTGACCGTTATGAATCGGGGGAGCAAGCTGTACTTGTTCATATCAACTTCACGCAAGAAGGTGAGTGGGAAGATCTTAGCGAATTTGAGATGCTCGTATCTTCTGCAGGCGTTAATGCGTTACAGGTAGTAACCGGAAGCCGGCAGTCCCCTCACCCGAAATACTATGTTGGAGAAGGTAAAGCTCAGGAGATTGCGCAGACAGTGCAGTTAACTGGTGCTGACATTGTGATTTTTAATCACGCCCTTTCTCCTGCCCAAGAGCGTAATTTAGAAAGTCTGTGTAAATGTCGAGTCTTGGATCGCACTGGTCTGATCCTCGACATTTTTGCTCAGCGAGCACGTACCCACGAAGGTAAGTTGCAAGTAGAGCTAGCACAGTTGCGTCACATATCGACTCGATTGATTCGAGGTTGGACGCACCTTGAAAGGCAAAAAGGTGGTATTGGTTTACGTGGTCCCGGCGAAACTCAGTTAGAGACCGACCGTCGACTTCTGCGTGATCGAATTAAAGCGATTTTGCATCGTCTAGAAAAAGTCGCAAAACAGCGTGAACAAGGCAGACGAGCCCGAAACAGAGCTGAAATCCCAACGATTTCCCTAGTAGGTTATACCAACGCGGGCAAATCAACACTGTTTAACCGTATTACTGAAGCAGGGGTGTATGCTGCTGACCAGTTATTCGCAACACTCGACCCCACTTTAAGAAAAATACAACTAGCGGACGTCGGTCCGGCTATCCTTGCGGATACGGTAGGATTTATCCGTCATCTACCGCATGATTTAGTCGCGGCATTTAAGGCAACACTGCAAGAAACGCAGGAAGCTGACATTTTGTTACATGTTGTCGATGCCAGTGATGACCGATTTCGTGAGAATATTCAAGCTGTTCATGACGTGCTAGAAGAGATAGATGCACATGAAGTGCCTTCTCTCGTTGTGATGAATAAAATAGATAATCTAGATGGCCAACGTCCACGTATAGAACGTAATGACGAAGGAATTCCGAGAGCCGTTTGGGTTTCTGCCATGGAAGGGCAAGGAATCGAACTGTTGTTCGAAGCGCTAACAGAGCGCTTAGCGAGCCAAATGGTTCAATATCAATTGCGAATTCCGCCGCAGTTTCAAGGGCGATTTCGTAGTACATTTTTCCAGATGAATTGTATTCAACGTGAAGAATACGACGAAGAAGGTAACTTGTTGATTGATATTCGGATGCAACAAGTAGATTGGTCTAGACTTGAAAAAAGAGAAGGGGCAGTTTTGAGTGACTTTATAGTTACTTAAAGGACTGCTACAGTATAACGTCATACTAAATGATGGAGCTTCCTAATGGCGTGGAATGAGCCTGGTAATAACAATGGAAACAACGGCCGCGATAAAGACCCATGGGGTAATAACAATCGTGGTGACCGGAACTCCGGTGGTCGTGATCAAGGACCGCCTGATTTAGATGAAGTCTTTAATAAGCTGAGTCAAAAAATCGGTGGTAAGTTTGGTAAACGTGGTGGTAATGGTGGCCCATCAATTGGCGGTGGTGGTAGTGCAATAGGCTTTGGTGTCATTGCATTAATCGCAGTCGCTATTTGGTTCTTTTCTGGCTTCTATACCATTAGTGAAGGTGAGCGAGGTGTCGTTCTCCGTCTCGGTAAATTCGATCGAATCGTCGACCCAGGTCTGAACTGGCGTCCGCGCTTTATCGACGAATACCAACCTGTTAACGTGCAAGCAATTCGCTCGCTTCGTGCATCAGGTACCATGCTGACAAAAGACGAAAACGTAGTTTCAGTTTCAATGGACGTACAGTACCGCGTCTCTGATCCATACAAGTATCTGTTTGTTGTCACTAACGCTGATGACAGCTTAAGCCAAGCAACTGACTCGGCTCTACGTGCAGTAATCGGTGATTCACTGATGGATAGTATCCTGACCAGTGGTCGTCAACAGATTCGTCAAAGCACTCAAGAAACGCTGAATGAGATCATTGATAACTACGATATGGGTCTGTCCATCGTTGACGTCAACTTCCAGTCAGCTCGTCCACCAGAGCAAGTTAAAGATGCATTTGATGATGCGATCGCTGCTCGAGAGGATGAAGAGCGTTTCATTCGAGAAGCAGAAGCGTACAAAAACGAGATTATTCCTAAAGCGACAGGTCGTTCTGAGCGTTTGAAGAAAGAAGCTCAAGGTTATTCCGAGAGAATAACCAACGAAGCGCTAGGTCAAGTTGCTCAGTTTGAAAAACTACTCCCAGAATATCAAGCGGCGCCTGAGGTTACTCGTAACCGTCTGTACCTAGATACGATGGAAGAAGTGTACTCAAATACATCTAAGGTTCTTATTGACTCTGAATCAAGTGGTAACCTGTTGTACTTGCCTATCGATAAGCTAGCAGGTCAAGAAGGTACATCTAAGTCACGTAAGCCAAAGGAAACATCGGCTTATGAACAGATTCAATTAGATCCGTCGTCCAGCGATACTTCTTCAAGCAACAATACGTCTCGCAATAACTCGACGCGTCAAGGGAGATACTAATAATGCGTAAATTGATGATACCAGTATTAGTCGTTGCCTTAGCATTGATGCTGATGTCTTTGTTCGTCATCCCTGAAGGTGAGCGTGGCATCGTTATTCGATTTGGTCGTGTTCTTACCGATGACAACCAAGTATCTCGCATCTACGAACCTGGTTTGCATTTCAAGATGCCACTGTTCGATCGAGTGAAAACATTGGACGCACGTATTCAGACAATGGATGGCCGCGGTGACCGTTTCGTAACGTCAGAGAAAAAAGACGTCATCATCAACACTTATGTTAAGTGGAAGATTGAAGATTTCCGTCAATACTATCTGGCAACGGGTGGTGGTAATGCTCTTACTGCGCAAGCGCTTTTAGAACGTAAAGTTACCGATGTGCTACGTTCTGAAATCGGTGCTCGTGAGATCAAACAGATTGTTTCTGGTCCTCGTAACAACGATGTACTTCCTGAAAGTGCAGACAGTGAAGAAGTCACCACTGAAGCGGCTAAGCAAGCTCTAGAGATTGATGGCGAACGCGATAAGATCATGAGCAACGTGCTTCGCGATACCCGTGAAAGCGCAATGAAAGATTTAGGTGTTCGTGTTGTTGACTTCCGTATGAAGAAAATCAACCTTCCTGATGAAATCAGTGAATCGATTTATCGTCGTATGCGTGCTGAGCGTGAGTCGGTAGCTCGTAAGCACCGTTCTCAAGGTCGTGAGAAAGCAGAAGTTATTCGTGCTCAAGCTGAGCTAGAAGTGGCAACACTATTGGCTGAAGCAGACAAAACAGCTCGTGTAACTCGAGGTGGTGCAGACGCAAAAGCAGCAGCTATCTACTCTTCGGCGTATAACAAAGACCCAGAGTTCTTTAGCTTCCTACGTTCACTATCGGCGTATAAGACGTCATTCTCGGACAAGAGCGATATCTTAGTTCTTGATCCTAAGAGTGAGTTCTTCCGTTACATGAACGATATGAACGGCGCTCCAGTTAAATAATCTTAAGCTATACCGTAATAGGGCTCCTCAAGGGAGCCCTATTTTTTGGGAGAAAAACAATGCCACAGTCGTTATGGA
Organism: Vibrio sp. CyArs1; assembly: GCF_022432925.1. Lineage (NCBI taxonomy): Bacteria > Pseudomonadati > Pseudomonadota > Gammaproteobacteria > Vibrionales > Vibrionaceae > Vibrio > Vibrio sp. CyArs1. The sequence continues at coordinate 11,298 of NZ_JAKRBO010000020.1, forward strand.
TTGCCTTGGGTTTAGTGTTAGTTGTCGAAGGACTCGGGCCCTTACTTGCCCCGCGAGGTTGGCGAAACATGGTTTCCCAATTAGCTCAGCAACCTGATGAGCATTTAAGAAGAATCGGCGGCTGCCTTGTTGTGGCAGGTGCTGTAATTACCTTCATGATGCTAAACTAGTCACAATATCGTTTTTTTATTAGCCAGCATCAGTCACTTACCACATAGCGGGATTCTAATGCTTAAAAAATGACTGCAAATTTGTGATTTCGATGCTAGAATCCTTTTTTAACTAGCAATCAGATTTGGAAAGATGGGTAATAACGTAGTCGTTCTGGGCACCCAATGGGGTGACGAAGGTAAAGGTAAAATCGTAGACCTTTTAACTGAAGATGCAAAGTACGTGGTTCGCTACCAAGGCGGTCACAATGCAGGTCACACTCTAGTCATTAACGGTGAAAAAACCGTTCTTCATTTGATTCCATCAGGCATTCTTCGCGATAACATTAAGTGTGTTATTGGTAATGGTGTTGTTCTTTCACCAGAAGCACTTCTTAAAGAAATGAAGCCTCTAGAAGAGCGTGGTATTCCAGTTCGCGAGCGTCTTTTCGTTTCTGAAGCTTGTCCTCTAATTCTTCCTTACCACATTGCTATTGACCAAGCGCGTGAAATCGCTCGTGGTAATAAAGCAATTGGTACAACTGGTCGTGGTATCGGTCCAGCATACGAAGACAAAGTTGCACGTCGTGGTCTACGCGTTGGTGATCTTTTCGATAAAGAAGTCTTCGCTGAGAAGCTAAAAGAAGTCATGGAGTTCCATAACTTCCAACTAGAGCACTTCTACAAAGCAGACACAGTAAGCTATGACGAAGTTCTAGAACAATGCATGGGTTATGCAGACCTTCTAACTTCAATGGTTATTGATGTAACTGATGAACTTGATGCAGCGCGTAAGCGTGGTGACAAGATTATGTTCGAAGGTGCTCAAGGTACGCTTCTAGATATCGACCACGGTACATACCCTTATGTAACGTCTTCAAACACTACCGCTGGCGGCGTTGCTGCAGGTTCAGGTTTTGGTCCTCGTCATATCGGTTACATTCTAGGTATCACTAAAGCTTACTGTACTCGTGTTGGTTCTGGTCCATTCCCAACAGAGCTTTACGATGGCCTAGATAAGCAAGACCCAGTAGGTAAGCACCTTGGTGATGTTGGTCACGAGTTCGGTGCTACAACAGGTCGTCTACGTCGTACTGGTTGGTTTGATGCAGTAGCAATGCGTCGTGCAGTACAAATCAACTCTATCTCAGGTTTCTGTCTAACTAAACTAGACGTGCTTGACGGTCTAGAAGAGCTGAAAATCTGTACTGGTTACAAGATGAAAGATGGCTCTATCTTGGAAGTTTCTCCAATGGCTGCTGAAGCTTTTGAAGAAGCAACACCAATTTACGAAACTATGCCTGGTTGGTCTGAAACAACATTTGGTGCAACGTCTATCGAGCAACTTCCTCAAGCCGCTCTAGACTACATCAAGCGTATTGAAGAACTGACAGGCGTACCAGTAGATATTATCTCTACAGGTCCAGATCGTAACGAAACGATCATTAAGGTTCAGCCATTCGAGGCTTAATCGATTGAAAGTTCCAAAAAGCCAGCATTTACGCTGGCTTTTTTATTGGTGATGAACATTGAGCAAATGTGATCTTGTGCCAAGGTTTGACGCCTTTGAACTTCAGTTATTTAAAAGTGGCAATATATTGCCACTTTTCCTATTTTTTCTCTAAAGCGAGGTGAGTAACTGCCGATAAAAGTTAAACTATCCATAAGCTTTGGTTGGCTTTGGTACTTGCGTATGAGGAGTAGTTACACAGTGATTAAGCGACACAAACTAGCAGCACTTGTTTGCATGGCGCTACTTGGCTCTGTAAAAACACTTCACGCCAAAGAAGTGGGGGCTCCGATCCCTATCTATTCTGAAGATGAACTGATTGGTTTAATTGAAGAAAATCGACATCTAGCTCGAGTCAAAGCAGATAACTGTCAGCTGGTTGAAGATATTATGGCGCGCGCGACCCGCATCAACTTACCTTCCTATGAATTTCTTTATGGCGATATGCTTGCTTGGGGTGTTTGTGTGCCTCAAGATGTTGAGTTGGGTCTGTACTACATGGAAAATGCAGCCCATCAAGGATTACCGGTAGCGCTTGAACAGCTAGGCCGCTATTACTCTCGTGGTACTTTTGTGCAGCAAGATAAAGAGCGAGCCATTCCCTATTTTAGAGAAGCGGCGTCAATGGGCAATATTGATGCGAGGATTCAACTTGCAGAATTGTTGCTTCGAGATTTTGGTAGCCCTCTGGACTACGAAGATGCATATCGTTGGCTCTACAACTCGGTGACTCCTGATAGTCGTAAGCATAAACGTATCTCTATGTTAAGACGTGGCTTAGAGCAACGTATGCCTGAAAACATTATTGCAAGGGCAAAGCGTCGAACGACGTTCTGGTAATTTTTCAGCAATACGAGAAATTCAAAGCATTTCTGTAGCTTATCTGCTCTGTCAGTTATAATCGACGTATCCCTCCTAAAATATAGGTCAGACTATGTCGAACAAGCCTAGCGATATCAAAGTAGACGACCCTTTTGCAGAAAGAGAGTCCCAAAACTACGACAACCCAATTCCAAGCCGAGAATTCATCACCGATTTCTTAGAAAGCGTTAATGTACCAATGAACAGAAATGATCTGTTCGAAGCATTAGGGCTTGAAGGCGAAGAGCATTATGAAGGGCTGCGTCGTCGTTTACGTGCTATGGAGCGTGATGGCCAGTTGGTCTTCACTCGACGCCAGTGTTATGCCTTACCAGATAAATTAGAAATGATTAAAGGCTATGTCATAGGTCATAAAGATGGACATGGCTGGGTGAGACCTGAAGGAAGCATGAATAAGGACAATGATGTTCTGCTTCCTCATCACCAAATGCGTACACTATTGCATGGCGATTTTGTATTAGTACAGCCATCTGGCACCGATAAACGTGGTCGAAAGGAAGGGCGACTCGTACGTGTGTTGGAAGAGCGCAAGACGCAAGTCGTAGGCCGATTTTTCCTAGAATACGGTTACGCCTATGTCGTTGCTGATGATTCTCGTATTAGCCAAGATATCCTAATCCCGAACGAACACCGAGGCGGCGCCCGAATGGGCAATGTTGTTGTGGTTGAAGTGACTGACCGTGGCAGCCGATCTCGTGGAATGATGGGGCAAGTAGTTGAAGTGCTTGGCGAGAACATGGCGCCTGGCATGGAAACCCAAATAGCAATTCGCACTCATCAAATTCCTCATGAGTGGCCAGCTGAAGTTGAAAAGCAAGTTCAGCAATTTGGCGAATTTGTACCTGAAGAGGCTAAAAAGGGCCGCGTTGATCTACGCGAGTTGCCTCTTGTCACGATTGATGGTGAAGATGCTCGTGACTTTGATGATGCCGTCTACTGTGAACGTAAAAAAAGTGGTGGTTGGCGCTTATGGGTTGCGATCGCGGATGTCAGCTATTATGTTCGTCCGGACTCCCCTCTAGATAAAGAAGCCATCGTACGTGGTAACTCTGTTTATTTCCCATCTCAGGTGGTTCCTATGTTACCTGAGGTATTGTCGAACGGATTGTGTTCGCTTAACCCTCAAGTAGACCGTTTATGTATGGTGTGCGAAATGACCATTTCGGAAACGGGCAAACTTTCAGGTTATAAGCATTACGAAGCCGTGATGAACTCCCATGCTCGCCTAACCTATAACAAAGTGAGTGATATTTTAGAGGGTAACGAAGAGTTACGTGAACGCTATAGTGCGTTAGTGCCACACTTGCATGAGCTCCACAATATGTATCAAGTGCTGAAAGAAGCACGTGACCATCGTGGTGCAATTGAGTTCGAAACAGTAGAAACCAAATTTATCTTCAATGCAGAGCGTAAAATTGACCGCATCGAACCTGTGATTCGCAATGATGCCCATAAGATCATCGAAGAATGTATGATATTGGCAAATATTGCTTCCGCTTCTCTGGTTGAGAAAGCCAAAGAGCCGGCCCTGTATCGTATTCACGAGACTCCGGGAGAGGAAAGGCTGCAAGGCTTTAGAGATTTCTTGGGAGAGCTTGGCTTAGATTTATCTGGTGGTTTAGACCCGTCACCAACGGATTACGCTGAGCTGATTCGAAAAATCCAGCAGCGCCAAGACAAAGAGTTGATCCAGACCATGCTATTACGCTCAATGAAGCAAGCGGTGTATAACGCAGATAATGCAGGTCACTTTGGGTTAGCGCTCAAACGCTATGCGCACTTTACTTCTCCAATCCGTCGTTATCCTGACTTGTTGCTGCATCGAGCGATTAAGTATCTAATTGCTAAGCAAGAAGGTCGCAACACCGATCGATGGACACCAACCGGTGGTTACCATTATTCCTTCGATGATATGGACTTCTATGGTGAGCAATGTTCGATGACAGAGCGCCGAGCAGATGATGCGACACGTGATGTGGCAGATTGGCTCAAGTGTGAGTACATGCAAGACCATGTTGGCGAAGTTCTTGATGGTGTTATTGCGAATGTCACCGGTTTTGGGTTCTTTGTACGTTTAACGGAATTGCACATTGATGGTTTGGTGCATATTTCCTCACTTGCTAATGACTACTATCAGTTTGATCCAATAGGTCAAAGACTTATCGGTGAAAGCTTTGGTGCGATTTATCGATTAGGTGATGCGGTCAAAGTAAAAGTGCTGGCGGTTAACCTCGATGAGAAGAAAATAGACTTTGAATTAGAGGAAACAAGTCGTAAGCTACGCGGCAAAGGAAAAACGGCTAAAAAACGTGTTGCTGAAGCTGAGAAGAAAAAAGCGAAGGCAAAACAACGTGTCGCAGAAGTAAGAGGTAAGCGAGGCGCAAAAGCTAAGCCTCTTGTCGAAGCAACGAAAAGGCCTGACGGACAAGAAGACGTATTGCCGCATAAGCGCAAAAAGTCCAAAGCCGAAAAAGCTCGCAAGAACAAAGCGCGCAGTAAAGCGGGTCGAGCGAAGAAAAAATAGAATTCAAGGTTAAACCATGAGTAACGAATTTATCTACGGCATACATGCTGTGAAAGCTGTATTGGAAAGAGATCCAGTACGTTTTATAGAAGCGTACGTATTAAAGGGGCGTCAAGATGAGCGCTTGATGCCAGTGCTGAATGAATTGACTCAAATTGGTGTGTCGATTCAGCAAATGAACCGTAAGACGCTTGATGACAAAGCACGTGGTGCCAATCATCAGGGAATCATTGCGAAAGTAAAACCAGCTAAGCAGCTCAATGAGAATGATCTAGACAGTATTCTAAGCCAGCATGCTCAGCCACTATTGCTAATTCTTGATGGTGTGACTGACCCTCATAATTTGGGTGCTTGTTTACGTAATGCCGATGCGGCAGGTGTTGCTGCTGTTATTGTGCCGAAAGATCGCTCTGCGCCATTAACGGCCACTGTCAGTAAAGTGGCCTGTGGTGCCGCCGAGACCGTTCCTTTGGTTCGCGTAACTAACCTCGCTCGTACAATGCGATCATTGCAAGAGCAAGGAATCTGGATTGCAGGGACTGCTGGGGAAGCTACTCACGATATCTACCAAGCGAAACTTGATGGACCTTTAGCGATTGTTATGGGTGCGGAAGGTGACGGTATGCGCCGTTTAACTCGTGAGACGTGTGACGATCTGATTAAAATTCCAATGGCGGGCTCGGTATCAAGTTTGAACGTTTCGGTAGCATCGGGGATTTGTTTATTTGAAGCGGTACGCCAACGCGCGCTTTAGTGATTTAGCAGGACTTATAGATAATCCAAAAGCCCCAGCATTACGCAGGGGCTTTCTTATATCTGGACAATCAGTAATGAGGAGGGGGCGTTTCTTCTGAAGGATCGGCAAGGTTGGACGTATCCATATTTTTCACTTTACCAACAACATACTTCATTTGATCTTGCATTTTACTGATCAGTAGCTGTTGTTGAGTTAAGGCGTCATTGAGCTCTTCGATGGTCTGCTCTTGGAATGCCATTTTGCATTCCATATCGTTAATTCTCTCTTCGAGAGCCTGAACTTCTTTATTACTCATAATCTCTACTCACTCAAATTCCAAGCCTGCACAACACCGGCAGAAGAGGCTGAGAGGACGCGTTGGTTGCTCTCAAAAGCGGCATCATACACTACTCCTCGAGGCGGACGAACATCTTTTAACATCTCAACTTCGAAGCCTTCTATCCGTTTACCAGATTGCGTGTCCCAGATGACCATTCTAGAAGAGGGAGAGCCGGTGACTAAACGAGTGCCGTCATCGGAAAAGCGCGCAGAGGAGAAGATAAGCTGTCGAGTCCAGCTGCTTAGCTGACTGACCTCTTTGCCAGTTTTCAGATCCCAAATAATGGCATTATTTCCACTATCTGAAGTGAGGGCGTATAAACCATCGCGTTGTAGTTCCACTGTGCCGACCCGTTGCTCATGTTCAAATTGCTGTAATATTTGACCAGATTCGGTGCTCCAGAAGTAAGCATTATGGTCGTTGCCTCCTGATAGTGCGTATTTTCCATTAGGCGATAGTGAAACAGAATTCACTTTTTCTACATGAGCGAGGAACTCTAGGCGTCTTCCAGTGACTAAATCGATGAATATGGCTTTACCATTACTGAGACCAATAAGCACTTCATCGCCATTATTGCCCAAAGCGATGTCTTGTATGAGTCCGTCAGAGATAGACCAAAGTCCGGTAGATTGAGACCAGGCTAAATCCCAGACGGCGAAGTTGGTTTGTGTGGCAGTGACAGCAAAGCGGCCATTATCGCTAAAACGAATGAGGGAAATAATATTCTGCTCAGGATCTTGAATGCCCAAGCGAGCTAACAGTTTGTTTTGGTTGAGGTCCCATAGCTGAAGGTGCTGCTGCTTGGAGTAAAGCAAGGCGAATCTGGCATCGCGGCTTAACGCAATGGCACTGGTTCCCTCTAGCGCTAGGTCCCATTGTCTCTCTGAATCACTGGAGAAAAAGCAGCCATTTAACAGGCTGATGACAATTAACCACAGCACAGAATGAGATATTATTCGCATCATTAGCGTTATTCCACGTTGAGTCTTGAGTTTAAGCTAGTATATTTAAAGCTTGAGCTATGTAGAAATAGTTACTAGATTGAGATAGTTACGCATGCTGCGCTGAAAGACAAGTTTAATAAGTATGAGTAGGCGTTGAATTCCATAATCGGAGAATTAAATGAAATCACTATTTAAAGTGTCGCTACTTGCTGCGACAGTAATGTTGGCAGTCGGTTGTCAAAAAGAAGAACCAAAAGCAGAGCCAGCGGCGCAAGAGCAAGTTCAAGCGGAGACAGGCAAAGCGGTTCACTTTAAGACAGAAGATGATAAAGCAGCTTACGCAATCGGCGTTTCTTTCGCTAACTACCTAAGCACGAGCATTGAAAAACCGGCTGAGTTTGGCATCGAGCTGAAGAAAGAACTGGTTCTTAAAGGTATAGAACAAGCGTTTGCGGGTAAAGCTGAACTGACAGAAGATGAAATTCGTGCTGCACTGGAAGGTTTAGACAAGCGTGTTGCTGAAACTATGCAGAAGCAATCAGAAGAAAAAGCGGCTGCAGCTAAGAAAGCTGGTGACGATTTCCGTGCTGAATTCGAGAAACAAGATGGTGTGACTAAAACAGACTCTGGCTTACTGTACCAAGTAGAAACAGAAGGTACTGGTGCGCAACCAAAAGAGACTGACACAGTAGAAGTACACTACAAAGGTACTTTGATTGACGGCACTCAATTTGATAGCTCATACGATCGTGGTCAACCAGCGACATTCCCGCTTAACCGTGTTATTCCAGGTTGGACTGAAGGTGTTCAGCTAATGAAAGTGGGTTCTAAATACAAGTTCGTTATCCCACCAGAGTTAGCTTATGGCGAGCAAGACACACCAACGATTCCTGCGAACTCTACCTTGGTATTCGAAGTAGAGCTGCTAAAAATCGATGGCGATGACGCTCAAGCAACTCAATAATTAATGCATTGAACGATAAAGACTCACTACGGTGGGTCTTTTTTTAGTTTGATGAAAGCCACGGTAGATAAAAAACTGCACTTTTTTTGCCCTAAATCACTTGTTAGAGACATACTTAGAGGTCAGCTTCAAATTTTCTGATAAACTTACGGTAATTTTTTTAAGTTATCTCTAGGGTCAAAGTACAGTGACTGAAATTACCAATCCCGATGAGCTGCTTGAAATGGAGTCAGTCGATGTGGCGCCATTTAGCGAGCATGACAAAATCATCCTTAAGTCCTATGAGGCCGTGGTCGATGGATTAGCGAGTTTAATTGGTCCATTTTGTGAAATCGTTCTGCACTCACTGGAGTCGTTAAATACTTCCGCAGTGAAAATTGCCAACGGTGAAAACACAGGGCGTCAAGTTGGCTCACCAATAACCGACCTAGCTCTTAAGATGCTCAAAGATATCGAAGGCTCTGAGCGTAACTTCTCTCGCTCATACTTCACTCGCGCTAAAGGCGGCGTGCTGATGAAGTCGATTACTATTGCGATTCGCAATGGTGATAATCGTGTCATTGGTTTGCTGTGTATTAACGTGAACTTAGATGCGCCATTCTCGCAAATCCTTCAATCTTTTATGCCTACACAAGATGCAAAAGATGCCGCATCTTCAGTGAACTTTGCCAGTGATGTAGAAGAGCTAGTAGACCAAACCGTAGAACGCACTATCGAAGACATCAATGCGGATAAATCGGTATCGAACAATACTAAGAACCGCCAGATTGTTATGGAGCTCTACGACAAAGGTATTTTTGATATTAAAGATGCGATAAATCGTGTCGCAGATCGTCTCAATATCTCAAAACACACCGTTTATCTCTATATCCGTCAGCGTAAGACTGAGGACGAATAACGTGTCTGCGTTAACCTATACATTAGTTATCAATGGATCGGTTTATGGAACTCAGTCTGCACGTAACGCGTTGCTCTTTGCTAAGGCTCTTATTGCTAGAGGACATAAGCTAGTGAGTGTGTTCTTTTATCAGGATGGGATTCACAATGCGTCGCGCCTTGTGGTACCTGCGAATGATGAGCTAGATTTGACAGCTGAGTGGCAGAGTTTGGCACAAGATTATGGTGTACGCTTAGAAACGTGCGTTGCCGCCTCTTTGCGACGTGGTGTCTTGGGTGTTGACGAAGCCTCACAACATACGCGCGATGTCGATAACTTAGCTCAAGGCTTTGAACTCGCTGGGTTGGGTAGCCTCGCCAGCGCTATGTTAACGCAAGACAGGGTGGTGCAGTTTTGACAACACTAGCGTTTGTATTTAACTCATTACCACATTCAACAGCAAAAGGGCGTGAAGGACTAGACGCGCTGTTAGCGACATCGGCGTTTACTGAAGACATCAAAGTATTCTTTGTTGGCGCAGGTGTTAATCAGCTCAGACAAAACCAACACTGTGCTGACGTGTTATCACGTGACTACATCAGCGCATTTAAGCTGATGGAGTTGTATGACATTGAAGACGTCTTTGTCTGCGAGCAGAGTATGCTGCAATATCAGCTAGACTCCGAGCAACTGGTTATTGGTGCACAAGTAGTTGAAACGGGTGAAATTGCCAAACAGTTGAGTCTTTGTCATAAAGTATTAACGTTCTAGGTCTCCCTTTATGCTTCATATCATCAAAACCGAAATTGGCTACCAACAAGCACTTCGCTATTTATCGCAAGATGACCAAGTAATTTTGGTCGAAAATGCGTGTTATTTAATCACTGACAAAAACTTAACGTTACCTTCAGCATGTTTCGTGTTGCAACCGGATCTTAGTGCTAGAGGGTTGATGCCTCTAGTATCAGAATCAACTCAAGTTGTGGATTTTAATGGGTTTGTTGAACTCACCGAACGACATGTTAACAGTACTACTTGGGAGTAGTCGTTTCATATCGCTTGCTGTAAACATGAAAACCCGGCAGTTAATCTAAAAAAGATCTGTATATTTCTTGACACACCTCCCACTGCTGCATAGAATTTTGCGTCCCTAATTGCCATTGGCGGTTAGGGCTAGATTTTTCACAAAGCTTACTTTCAAGTAAATCAGGAGCTAGTTAATGGCAACTATTAACCAGTTGGTACGTAAGCCTCGTGCAAAGCAAGTTGTTAAAAGCAACGTGCCTGCACTAGAAGCGTGCCCACAAAAACGTGGTGTATGTACTCGTGTTTACACTACTACACCTAAAAAACCTAACTCAGCACTTCGTAAAGTATGTCGTGTTCGTCTAACGAACGGCTTCGAAGTGACTTCGTACATCGGCGGTGAAGGTCACAACCTTCAAGAGCACAGTGTTGTTCTAATCCGTGGTGGTCGTGTTAAAGACCTTCCGGGTGTACGTTACCACACTGTTCGCGGCGCACTAGACTGTGCTGGCGTAAATGACCGTAAACAAGGTCGTTCTAAGTACGGTGTGAAGCGTCCTAAGTCTTAATGGATTCCGTTAAGTAAGGCCAAACACTAAATTATTTTTAATTTTTGAAGAAACTGTAAAGTTTTGGATAACCTGAAGAAGACAACGGAGAATATCCATGCCACGTCGTCGCGTAATTGGTCAGCGTAAGATCCTTCCAGATCCTAAGTTCAAATCTGAATTGCTGGCAAAGTTCGTTAACATCCTTATGGTTGACGGAAAGAAATCTACTGCAGAGAAAATTGTTTACACTGCACTAGAAGCTATGGCTGAGAAGTCTGGTAAAGACCACTTAGCTGTATTTGAAGAAGCTCTTGAAAATGTTCGCCCAGCGGTAGAAGTTAAATCTCGCCGTGTAGGTGGTTCAACTTACCAAGTACCTGTAGAAGTTCGTCCGGTTCGCCGTAACGCACTTGCTATGCGTTGGTTGGTTGAAGCTGCGCGTAAGCGTGGTGAAAAATCTATGGCTCAACGCCTAGCTGCTGAAATGCTAGACGCGTCTGAGAACAAAGGTACTGCGGTTAAGAAACGTGAAGACGTTCACCGCATGGCTGACGCTAACAAAGCGTTTGCTCATTACCGCTGGTAATACCTTTTCAGTGCTGCGAGGTTCTCTCGCAGCACTTTTCTATACTCTAAGGTTAACCTTAGTAAGAGGATACAATCGTGGCTCGTAAAACTCCTATTGAGCGCTATCGTAATATCGGTATCGTTGCTCACGTAGATGCAGGTAAAACAACCACAAGTGAGCGTATTCTGTTCTACACTGGCCTTTCTCACAAAATCGGCGAAGTTCACGATGGTGCTGCAACCATGGACTGGATGGAGCAGGAGCAAGAGCGTGGTATCACTATCACATCTGCTGCTACTACTACCTTCTGGCGTGGTATGGAAGCACAATTCCAAGATCATCGCGTAAACATCATTGATACCCCTGGACACGTTGACTTTACTATCGAAGTAGAGCGTTCTTTGCGTGTGCTTGATGGTGCAGTGGTTGTATTCTGTGGCTCATCAGGTGTTGAACCTCAGTCTGAAACTGTATGGCGTCAAGCTGATAAATATCACGTTCCACGTATGGTATTTGTGAACAAGATGGACCGTGCAGGCGCAGACTTCCTACGCGTTGTGGACCAAATTAAAAATCGTCTTGGTGCGAACCCAGTTCCAATCCAATTAAACATTGGTGCAGAAGATGAGTTCAAAGGTGTCATCGACCTTATCAAGATGAAAGCAATCAACTGGAACGATGCAGATCAAGGCATGACCTTCACTTACGAAGAGATTCCAGCAGAACTGCAAGATGAAGCTGAAGAGTGGCGCAACAACATGGTTGAAGCCGCTGCAGAAGCAAGCGAAGAGTTGATGGATAAATACCTTGAAGAAGGCGAACTAACGGAAGCTGAAATCAAGGCGGGTCTGCGTACTCGTACACTAAATAACGAAATTGTACTCGCAACATGTGGTAGTGCATTTAAGAACAAAGGTGTGCAAGCGGTACTAGACGCGGTTATCGAATATCTTCCTTCTCCAGTAGACGTACCTGCGATTAAAGGTATCGACGATGATGAGAACGAAGTAGAGCGTCACGCGGACGACAACGAACCATTCGCTGCACTTGCATTTAAGATTGCAACCGACCCGTTTGTAGGCACTCTAGCGTTTATGCGCGTTTACTCAGGTGTCGTAAACTCGGGTGATGCCGTTTATAACTCAGTGAAGCAAAAGCGTGAACGCTTTGGCCGTATCGTTCAAATGCACTCAAATAAGCGCGAAGAAGTAAAAGAAGTTCGTGCGGGTGACATTGCAGCAGCGATTGGTCTGAAGGACGTAACAACAGGTGATACCCTGTGTGACCAGAACCACAAAGTGATTCTTGAGCGCATGGAATTCCCTGAGCCAGTTATTCAGATCGCGGTAGAGCCTCGCTCTCAAGCTGACCAAGAGAAAATGGGTATTGCGCTAGGTAAACTGGCAGCAGAAGACCCGTCGTTCCGTGTGGAAACCGATGACGAAACTGGCCAAACGCTAATTTCAGGTATGGGTGAGCTTCACCTAGACATCATCGTTGACCGTATGAAGCGCGAATTCAGTGTTGATTGCAACGTGGGTAAACCTCAAGTTGCGTACCGCGAAACAATTCGCGGCAGCACAGAAGTTGAAGGCAAATTTGTTCGCCAATCAGGTGGTCGTGGTCAATATGGTCACGTATGGCTTAAGCTTGAGCCATCTGAAGCGGGTGAAGGGTTTGTGTTCGTTGACGAGATCGTGGGTGGTGTGGTTCCTAAGGAATACATCAGCTCGGTATCGAAAGGTATCGAAGAGCAGATGAACAACGGTGTTCTTGCCGGCTATCCTGTACTGGATGTCAAAGCAACACTGTATGATGGCTCTTACCATGATGTCGACTCTAGCGAGATGGCGTTTAAGATCGCCGGCTCGATGGCCTTCAGAAAAGGTGCGCTTGAAGCACAACCTGTTCTGCTTGAGCCAATGATGAAGGTTGAAGTAACGACTCCAGAAGATTGGATGGGTGATGTTGTTGGTGACCTTAACCGTCGCCGCGGCATGATCGAAGGTATGGATGACGGCCACGCTGGCCTTAAGATCATCCGTGCACAAGTACCGCTCTCTGAGATGTTTGGTTACGCAACTGACTTGCGTAGTGCGACCCAAGGTCGTGCGTCATATTCGATGGAATTTAGCGAATACGCTGAGACTCCGAAGAATGTGGCGGATGCGATTATTGCACAGCGCAGCTAATCAGCTATTGTTTAGTAATGAATCTGTTGCGTTGAGTAAAATTGACGCATAAAATAGCAAATTCTGGCGCGCCCCGACAAAATTCGTTCTCGGGGCGAATCATAACTAGGAAGGAACACGATCGTGTCTAAAGAAAAATTTGAACGTACTAAACCGCACGTTAACGTTGGTACTATCGGCCACGTTGACCACGGTAAAACAACTCTAACTGCTGCAATCTGTACTACTCTAGCTAAAGTGTACGGCGGTGAAGCGAAAGACTTCGCATCTATCGATAACGCTCCAGAAGAGCGTGAGCGCGGTATCACAAT
>NZ_JAKRBO010000022.1:0-21332 GCF_022432925.1 Vibrio sp. CyArs1
CGGGGGTCGCGGGTTCGAGTCCCGTCCACTCCGCCACTTATTAGAAAACCCGATGCGAAAGCGTCGGGTTTTTTATTGTCTGAAGATATCCTATCTAACTCTTTATACTGTTCTATCTGATATAAAAAAGCCCCGTCTAACGACGAGGCTATGTCATTCGACCATTGCTATCATTCAAACAGCTCTTCATGAAGTGCTTTAACGGCTTGTTTTGCTTCGTTTTCATCTAATAGGAAACATAAGTTATGTGGGCTAGCACCGTAGCAGATCATACGAATATTAAATTCATCCAGAGTATCGAATACTTCAGCGGCAGAGCCTTTTGTCTCACTCATGTTGTTACCAATCAGCGCGACGAGGCTTAATCCTTGTTTGACCTCGACTGTGCATAGCTGCTCTAGTTCTTGTTGAGCTTGAGCAGGAAGTTCTGGTGCACCGCCACACGTATCAGTTTGATCAAGTGTAAGTGAAACACTGACTTCTGAGGTAGTGACCAAATCAACAGAGATTTTGTGTTTTGCCAATACGGTAAAGACGTCCGCTAAGAAACCATACGCTTGGAACATTTTAGGGTTACGCAGTGTTACCATAGTTTGATTGTTACGTAGCGCCAATGCCCTAAATAGCGGCGCGCTTTCTACGGATTGTCGTACCCAAGTACCACCTTCTTGCGGCGCTTTTGATGAGCCGACAAACACAGGGATTTGGTGACGTAATGCTGGTAAAAGTGTTGAAGGATGTAGGATTTTCGCACCAAAGTTTGCCATTTCGGAGGCTTCACTAAAGCTGATTTCTGGAATAGGGCGTGCATTCGGAGCAATACGAGGGTCCGTTGTATAAATTCCTGGGACATCGGTCCAGATCTCTAACCCCGCAGCTTCTACCGCTTCTGCGATAAGTGCAGCACTATAATCACTGCCACCTCGGCCAAGTGTTGTGGTTTCACCTTCCTCATCAGAGCCAATAAAGCCTTGAGTGACAACAACATGTTGCTGACACAGTGGGATAAGCTTCTCATCGGCTAATTGCTTAGTCGCTTCTAGATTTGGTTCGGCTTTGCCGTAGTCACTATCCGTTTTCAGGACATCGCGAATATCAAAACGCACAGCGTCGACCCCGCGCTCCTGCATTAATCGAGTCAAAATATGAGTCGACATTCTCTCACCACACGCCACTAAGTGATCAGTGAGCTTTGCCGATGTTGCAATAGAAGCAGCCTCGGATAAAGTCGCAACTTTTTCAACGAGTGCTTCAACACGCTCCTCGATAGAAGAGGTGTCTTTGAGCTGCGACATAATGTCAGTATGGATAGCTCTAAGTCTATTGATGAGCTCAGCCCGGCGCGCTTCGTCTTTTACTCCATTTGCCAACTCAACTAAAATGTTGGTGACTCCAGAACATGCGCTGCTTACAACCAGCTTCGTTTGTGGGTTATTTTCGATGATCTCAGCACAACGGCTCATGGCTTCGAAGTTGGCGACGCTTGTTCCGCCAAATTTAGCTACATTGAATGCGCTCACAGTAATTCTCCAGGACTTCCAGTAGTAATAATAAGGTTGGTAACCCAACATCCGATGTTTGAAGAGAAAAATAGAGCGGAGGAATCCGAATAAAGAATGGACCTCAGAAGCTCTTCACCAATCACTTGGTGACAGTTAAAGGGATTCAGCCCGTTCAACCGACAAACTTAATCCTGCAAATTGAGTTCATCTCGGCACTGCTCCCCATCAGTAACATGTATAGAAGTTGCGGCTTCACATGATTACCTGCCTGGGCAGTGCTCCTCTTCCGCTGTAGCTTTTTAGTGGTTGCTACAGATAGTGTGTTTATTCAACGTTTTTGAGCGTGAAAAGTCAATGAAGATTCACAATTTAACCATAAAAAACTGAGTGGTTGGATGTTGCAAAAATGTTGATTTTTATTCCGTTGTGGAACAGACTGAATTTCCTTAGGATATTTTACTTATTACTACAATAAATCATTAAAGGATTGCCCATGACTATTTCTAGCTTTGTGCCCCCTCACCGTACGTTAATGGGGCCAGGCCCATCAGATATTTACCCACAAGTATTGCAAGCCTTGAGTCGTCCAACGATTGGTCACCTAGACCCGCTCTTCATCGGTATGATGGATGAACTTAAAGTGCTGCTCAAGTATGCATTTCAGACACAAAATGACTTCACGATCGCCGTTTCAGCGCCCGGTAGTGCCGGTATGGAAACATGCTTCGTAAACCTCGTCGAGCCAGGCGACAAAGTTATTGTTTGTCGTAATGGTGTGTTTGGCGAACGTATGCGAGAGAATGTGGTTCGTTGTGGCGGTGAAGCTATTGTCGTAGAAGATGAATGGGGTGCGCCTGTTTCTGTGGCTAAAGTAGAACAAGCGATCGCCGAGCATCCAGATGCAAAAATAGTAGCGTTTGTTCATGCTGAGACATCCACTGGAGCTGTAAGTGATGCGCAGGCTCTGGGTTCGCTTGCTAAGCAAAACGATATGCTGACTATTGTTGATGCTGTGACATCTCTAGGTGGGGTACCTTTATTGGTGGATGAATGGCAACTAGATGCAGTTTATTCCGGAAGTCAGAAGTGCTTATCCTGTGTGCCGGGATTATCTCCAGTCACGCTTTCTCCTGCGGCCATCGAGGTAATTAAATCTCGCAAAACGACCGTTCAGAGTTGGTTCCTCGATCAAAGCTTGGTTTTGGGCTATTGGAGTGGAGAAGGGAAGCGCAGCTATCACCATACCGCGCCAGTGAATAGTTTGTACGCATTGCATGAGTCGCTAGTCTTACTCAAAAATGAAGGACTAGAGAATGCATGGCAGCGCCATAAAGACATGCACTTGTTGCTCAAAGAAGGACTAGAACAGCTTGGGTTGAGCTTCGTTGTTGAAGAAGGCAGCCGATTACCTCAGCTTAATGCTGTTTACTTGCCGGAAGGTGTTGACGATGCAGCAGTGCGCTCTCAGCTTTTAGAACAGTACAACTTAGAAATTGGTGCGGGTTTAGGTGCGTTAGCTGGTAAAGCATGGCGAATTGGTTTGATGGGGTATGGGGCCAGAAGAGAGAACGTTGCCCTATGCCTTAAAGCACTCGAAACGGTCTTGAAGTAATAGTTGTTAGCTAATAAAAAGCCGAGAGCTAGGCCCTCGGTTTTTTATATGGATTTAGCTAAGCTTAAAGCGCGGCAATAGTTTGCTTTTGCTCTTCCAGTTTAACTAACATCTCTTTGTAACCTTCAAGTTTCTCACGTTCTTTCGCAACAACTGCTTCAGGTGCTTTCGCGACAAAACCTTCGTTACCAAGCTTGCCTTCGATACGTTTTACTTCACCTTGTGTCTTAGTGATTTCTTTCGCTAGACGATCCAGTTCTGCATCTTTATCGATTAGACCAGCCATAGGAATCATAAGCTCAGATTTACCAACCAGTGCTGTAGCACATGCTGGAGTCTCTTCGCCAGCTGTCAGTACTTTGATGTCTTCAAGCTTAGCAAGAGAGACAAGAACTGCTTTGTTCGCTTCTAGGCGAGCGGCGTCTTTATCGTCAGCAACTTTAAGCATGACATCTAGCGCTTTGCTTGGAGCAATATCGTACTCAGCACGTAGGTTACGGATGCTAGTGATGAATGCTTTCACCCACTCAATATCGTCAAGTGCTTCTTGGTTGAAGTTTGCTTCTTCAAACTGAGGAAGCGCTTGAAGCATGATCGTATCACCTTCAACACCATCAACAAGAGGTTTGACGCTCTGCCAGATAGTTTCAGTGATGTATGGGAGTACTGGGTGAGCTAGACGCAGTGTCTTCTCTAATACTGTGATCAGCGTGCGACGTGTACCACGTTGCTGAGCTTCGTTACCTTTCCATAGAACGGGTTTAGTCAGCTCTAAGTACCAGTCACAGAATTGGTTCCAGATGAACTCATAAATGGTGTTTGCAGCCATATCTAGACGGTAGTTGTCGATGTGACCGTTGAACTCTTTTGCAGCAAGTTCAAACTGAGACTCGATCCACTTGTCTGCAAGTGAATATTCAATCTCACCACCGTTGAAACCACAATCTTGATCTTCTGTGTTCATAAGTACGTAACGGCTTGCGTTCCATAGCTTGTTACAGAAGTTACGGTAACCTTCTAGACGCTTCATATCCCAGTTGATATCACGACCAGTAGATGCCATTGCTGCAAGAGTGAAACGAAGTGCATCAGTACCATAAGGTTCGATACCATTTTCGAATGTCTTACGAGTGTTCTTTTCAATCTTCTTCGCTAGTTGAGGTTGCATCATGTTGCCAGTGCGCTTCTCTACTAGAGATTCAAGATCGATACCATCAATCATATCGATTGGGTCAAGAACATTACCTTTAGACTTCGACATCTTGTCGCCGTTTTCGTCACGGATTAGACCCGTAACGTATACCGTCTTGAATGGTACCTGTGGTTTGCCGTTTTCATCTTTACAGAAGTGCATGGTCATCATGATCATGCGAGCAACCCAGAAGAAGATGATGTCGAAACCTGTAACCAGTACATCTGATGGGTGGAAAGTTTTCAGGTCATCAGTGTTTTCTGGCCAGCCTTGAGTACCGAATGTCCACAGTGCAGATGAGAACCAAGTATCAAGAACGTCGTCGTCTTGACGCAGAACAACAACTGGCGCTAGACCATTGTTCTCACGCACTTCCTCTTCGGTACGACCTACATAAACGTTACCGTCGTTGTCATACCATGCTGGAATGCGGTGACCCCACCATAGCTGGCGAGAGATACACCAGTCTTGAATGTCACGCATCCAAGAGAAGTACATGTTTTCATATTGTTTAGGCACGAATTGGATTTCGCCATCTTCAACTGCTTTGGTTGCTGTCTCTGCTAGAGGTGCAGTACGAACATACCATTGGTCAGTTAGCATTGGCTCAATTACCACGCCACCACGGTCGCCATAAGGTACGGTCAGGTCGTGATCTTTGATTTCGTCCAGAAGACCAAGCTCTTCGAACTCGGCAACGATAGCTTTACGAGCAGCGAAACGCTCCATGCCATGATATTTAGCTGGAAGCTCTGTTGAATACGCATCGCTTGCTTCACCATTTGTGGTGAATACTTCTGCTGCGTCACGAATATCTGCATTGAACGTTAGGATGTTGATCATTGGCAACTGGTGACGTTTACCAACTTCATAGTCGTTAAAGTCGTGTGCAGGTGTGATCTTCACACAACCCGTGCCTTTTTCCATATCAGCATGCTCGTCACCTACGATTGGAATACGACGGTCTACGATAGGAAGCAGGATTTCTTTGCCGATAAGATCTTTATAGCGAGGATCTTCAGGGTTTACCGCAACACCAGTATCGCCCAGCATAGTTTCTGGACGAGTAGTTGCGACAACAATGTAGTCTTTACCTTCTGCTGTTTTTACGCCATCAGCTAGAGGGTAGCGGAAGTGCCACATGTGGCCTTTCTTGTCTTTGTTTTCAACTTCTAGATCAGAAATCGCTGTGTGTAGCTTTGGATCCCAGTTAACTAGGCGCTTACCACGATAGATAAGATCATCTTCGTATAGACGAACAAAGACTTCTTGAACGGCATTAGATAGGCCGTCATCCATAGTGAATCGCTCACGATCCCAGTCTACAGATGCGCCTAGACGGCGAAGCTGTTTAGTAATTGTGCCGCCAGACTCGCCTTTCCATTCCCAGATCTTGTCGATGAAAGCTTCACGGCCATAATCGTGCTTAGTCTTGCCTTCTTCAGCGGCAATCTTACGCTCAACGACCATTTGAGTTGCGATACCAGCGTGGTCAGTACCTACTTGCCAAAGGGTGTTTTTGCCCTTCATACGCTCGGCACGGATTAGCGTATCCATGATGGTGTCTTGGAATGCATGACCCATATGTAGGCTACCAGTGACGTTCGGTGGCGGGATCATGATGCTGTATGATTCTTTAGTCGTGTCACCGTGAGGCTTAAAGTAGCCTTTCTCTTCCCAAGTCTTATACAGAGCTTGTTCGATAGATTGTGGGTTATATGTCTTTTCCATAGCTTTCTGGATACTTACTTTAATCTGTGAAAGAAATTTGCCAAACCTTATAAATAAACGCAGGGAAATTAACGCTTACTTATAAGGATTGACCTTGATTAGGATTCTGAATGTTGAATCTCAATGGTTTGAAGCTGATAGCCCGCTTGACGGTAAATTTTATACCTTTCTCGCGCAGTTTGCTTAGCTTTTTCTTCGCAAGGGACGAAGTCTACCACTTGACCAAAGGCCTGCGCAAAGGTTGCGTGACTATTCGCCAAATTTATTGCTAGTTGCCGATTCCAACTGGGTTTAAGGCCCTCATGACCAATCTCTACCGGCGTGCCATTTTTAGGTCCTTCGCCAATGAGATTGTGGGCAATAAATTGTTCGGGAGTCACTTGCCAGAAATACTCAGCCAACAACTCAGCTTCGGCTTTGTCACTGCAGTTAATATAGAGTTTGGCACCTTGCGCTGTAAAATGGCGACAGAGAAAATGCACATAGGCAAACCACCCCTGTTGAGAGGCTTGTTCGGAGTCTTCATTAATGATGTAGAAGGTTGCCGTATTCATGTGAAATGCCGCTTTGCTCTGGTTATTGGTAAGCAATAAAAAAGGGCCTTTCGGCCCTTCTGTTTACTCTTCAGTCTCTTGGCCACTGCGGTTTAGCAAGAATTGGACAAGTAGCGAGACAGGACGACCCGTTGAGCCTTTCGCTTTGCCTGATTTCCATGCTGTACCAGCAATATCTAAGTGTGCCCAGTGATATTTCTTAGCAAATCGAGATAAGAAACAACCAGCTGTAATCGTACCGCCAGGGCGGCCACCAATATTTGCCATATCAGCAAATGGGCTTGCTAGTTGCTCTTGGTATTCGTCTGCCATTGGTAGACGCCAAGCGCGATCGCCAGCTTGCTCAGAGGCGTTAACAAGTTCATGTGACAGTGGGTTGTGGTTTGAAATCACACCACTGATATGATGACCTAGTGCAATCACACATGCACCCGTAAGAGTGGCAACATCAACAACACATTCCGGCTCATAGCGTTCGACATAAGTTAATGCGTCACACAGAACCAAGCGACCTTCTGCGTCTGTATTTAATACTTCAACGGTAAGGCCAGACATAGTCGTGAGGATATCACCTGGGCGATAGGCATTACTGCCAGGCATGTTTTCACAGCCAGCTAGTACTGCAACCACGTTGATTGGTAGGTTCAGCTTAGCCAGCGCTTTCATGGTACCGAATACCGACGCTGCGCCACACATATCGTATTTCATCTCATCCATGGCTTCGCCAGGTTTTAGTGAGATACCGCCTGAATCGAACGTTAGGCCCTTACCAACTAAAACAATTGGCTTCGCATCTGGATCTGGGTTGCCCTTGTACTCCATGATAGACATCATAGATTCATTCTTTGATCCACGACCGACAGCTAGGTAAGACGTCATACCTAGTTTTTCCATTTCTTGTTCACCAATGATCTTGGTTGAAATGGTGTCGTAATCATCAGCCAAGCGACGAGCTTGAGAAGCAAGATAAGCTGGGTTTGCGATATTTGGTGGCATGTTGCCAAGATCTTTCGATGCTTTAACACCTGAAGCAATCGCTAGACCATGAGCAATCGCTTTTTCACCAAGATTTAACTCACGACGAGTAGGTACGTTGAATACTAGCTTACGCAGTGGACGACGTGTTTCTGGTTTACTACTCTTGAATTGATCGAAGGTATAAAGACCATCTTTCGTTGCTTCAACAGCTTGACGTACTTTCCAGTATGTATCGCGGCCTTTAACGTGCAGCTCTGTGAGGAAACATACGGCTTCCATAGAACCAGTCTCGTTCAACGTGCTGATGGTTTTTTGAATGATTTCTTTATATTGGCGCTCACCAAGCTCTCGCTCTTTACCACAGCCAACTAACAGAACGCGCTCTGAAAGCACCCCAGGTACTTGATGCAGTAGCAGCATTTGACCTGGCTTACCTTCTAGGTCGCCACGACGTAGCAAAGAGCTAATATAGCCATCGCTGATTTTATCAAGCTGCTCTGCAACCGGAGAGAGACGACGTGGCTCAAATACGCCAACGACGATGCATGCACTGCGCTGCTTCTCTGGACTGCCACTTTTAACACTAAACTCCATGCGTACTCCTACATCCTAAAGACAAATAGAACTAAATGTTGGATAATCGATTCTTAATGCTTGAATCCTATGAGCCATTTCGGCCTATAATCTAAAGATAAGAATCGATCAAAAAAGTAAAAAATAAAAGGTTTACCCGAAAACTATAGCGATTCAATCAAAAAAACAAGTTTTGTATAGGTGTTTTCACTGTGATTATTGTTAGATATTTGATCAGAGAAACAGTTAAGAGCCAATTAGCCATCTTTTTAGTGCTCTTTTTAGTGTTTTTCAGTCGTCAATTTATCCAAGTGCTTGCTGATGCTTCCGATGGAGATATTCCTGCTGGTCTGATTATGACTTTAGCGGGTATTAGTATGCCGACAATGGGACTATTGATGTTCCCATTGAGTATTTATATCGGAATCCTAGTTACTTTCGGGCGTTTATACGCAGAAAGTGAAATCACGGTAATGAATGCGACCGGGATAGGTAATAAATTTCTTATTCGTGCGGCTATGTATTTAGCGGTACTGACCACTTCTCTAGCTGCGTTTAATGCATTCTGGTTAGCCCCTTGGACTCAAGAGCAAGAAGTGCAGATTCGTGAACGGCTTGCATCGGAAAACTCGGTGGAGCTTTTGCAAACGGGTAGCTTCCAACGAACCCCTGACGGTTCTTCGGTTGTCTTTATTGACAGCATAAAAGATAAAAAGCTAACCAATGTCTTCGTTGCTCAGTTAAATCCAAGAGATTCGGTGTTACCTAGTGTGATATCGGCGAAATCTGGTGATGTAAAAGAGTTAAGTGATGGTCGACAAGTGATTGCGCTCTATGACGGTGTTCGTTATGAAGGGGTGCCGACTCGTCTTGAGTATATGGTTACAGAGTTTACCGATTATGAAGGGGTCATTGGGCAGCGCGAAGTCCAACAGCGTGGGCGCTCTTGGATGGCCATACCCACTATGGAGTTATTGGGTAACCCTGATCCTAAAGCGCAAGCTGAGCTCCATTGGCGAATCTCCTTGGTGGTATGTATTCCATTATTAACCATGCTGGTGGTGCCTTTGTCGGCGGTAAACCCAAGGCAAAGCAAGTTTGCCAAAATGGGGCCAGCAATCTTGGCTTACTTCGCTTATTTTATGGCGATCAGTGCAATGAAATCGGCGCTAGAAGATGGGGCTTTTCCGTCGTACATCGGATTATGGCCAGTAAACTTTGCATTGCTGCTTGCCGCGATCGGTGTCAATACTTGGGATACGGTCGGTGTGAGGAAATTCAGAGAGAAACTGCGTCGTAAGCGCATGCAAAGACGAGAGGTAGCTTAGAGCGTGTTTAGAATACTAGACGTCTACGTGGGTAAGACAATCATTACCACGATCATATTAGTGCTCTCGGTTTTCGTTGGCTTATCTGCAGTGATCAAATTTGTCGAACAGCTTCGTTCAGTTGGCGAGGGGAGCTACACCATGCTGTCGGCATTGTACTTTGTGATATTAGGGATGCCGCGTGATATTGAGTTGTTTTTCTCTATGGCTGCGCTACTGGGCTCCTTAGTCGGCTTAGGTATGTTAGCGAGCAGCTCCGAGCTTGTTGTTATGCAAGCGGCCGGGATTTCGAAGCTACGTATTGGTCTTTCAGTACTTAAGACGGCAGTGCCTTTGATGGTGGTAGTGATGGCATTAGGGGAGTGGGGGGCACCAACCACTCAGCAAATGGCTCGCGATTTGCGCCTTCAAGCGACATCCGGAGGTAGCATTGTATCAGTTAGGAACGGTGTCTGGGCTCGGGATGCGAACGACTTCATTTTTATCTCTAAGGTCAATGGCGAGTCTGTTGAAGGATTGAATATTTGGCGCTTCGGTGAGAATAAACAGCTCAAAGAAACGGTGTTTGCGGAATCTGCAGATTATCTTGGCGATAATCGTTGGGAGATGCACCGAATTCAAATTACAGACATGAAAAACGATGAGGCATTATCAAAAGAGACGCTCGACAAGCAAGTTTGGGAAACTTCACTGGTGCCTGACAAGCTAGCGATTGTTACTGTGGATCTTAATGAGTTGCCGTTAAGTGGATTGTGGGATTATACCCAATACCTGAAAGACTCTGAACAGGATGCATCTCGTTATGAACTGGCATTTTGGCGTAAAGCGACACAGCCAATTTCAGTCGCGGTAATGATGTTAATGGCACTGTCTTTTGTGTTTGGTCCTTTAAGAAGTGTAACTATGGGTGCGCGTATTCTGTCTGGTGTCATTGCAGGTTTTACGTTCTACATTTCGAGTGAATTCTTTGGGCCAGTTAGCCTTGTATATGGGATGTCGCCGTTGTTTGGTGCCTTAGGGCCTAGTTTGGTGTTTTTAACCATAGCCATGTTGCTTCTGCGCAGAAAACTATAATAAAAAAGGCTCCAACCGGAGCCTTTTTTATTTTGTCTAACTGAAAGAGGGTTTACTCGAAGCAAATCTCGATAAATGCATCACCCCATTCAGAGGTAAAAGGCATGATGATGATAGCTCCATCGCATTTATGTCTGATGGTATGTCCTTTACCAGAGACAACCACCGGAGTTGCCATATCAAAATCGAAGCCATTCTCAGCTAAAATTCGTTTTGCACCACCAGTGACCATATTGGTGATTTCACCGACCATATCGGTTACTTCTTCATTGAGACCATGTGGTCTCTCGCCGAGCATGTTCTGCATGATTTCGAGAGCAAGACTCTCTTCAAATGTGATCGACATTGAACCACGAGTTTGGTTGCCTACCATCCCGATAAGACCAGATACGTCCCCGCGAGCAATCTCATCTTTCTTAATTCTTGGTTTTAATGGTTTGATTTCCATCGTCGCCATGGTTTTTAGCACATTTATTAAGGAGGCTAAAAACGGGTTTACAAATTCAGCGCGCATAACTTCTTCTATTTATTTTCAACTTCCAATGATGAACACGTCTGACAAATGCCATGAGATTCAATAACGTGATTGGAGAACTGGAAGCCATGTTTTTCAACGTTACTATTCAACAAGGCTATCAGAATATCATCTTGTAGTTCAACGACATTGCCGCACTTATCACAAATCAATAAATGAGAGTAGTGCTTATGCTCACCAAATGAACAGCATGAGATAAAGCTATTAGTTGATTCAACTCTGTGAATAAAACCTTGTTCTAAAAGAAAGTCTAGAGCGCGATACACGGTAGGCGGTTTCGCTTTTGGCTCACTGACTTTGAGCTGTTCTAATAATTCATAAGCACTAGAGGCCTTCTTATTTTCACAAATAAGCTCATAAACAGTTCGGCGCTGAGGAGTGAGTCGCACACCTCTTGCGGAACAGATATCTTCCAATTGTTGTATTAGCTTTTGATTCACATGGTCACCTGTCTTAGCGAAGTCCGACTATTTTATACTAATTCCCCACGTAGATCGTTAGTAGGCTGACTCGAATTTTCGTATTGACCGATTCGTCACTTTATTCTGCTAGTGGCTCTGAACAAAGGGATGAAATATTTTGCAACATCAAAGTTGCCAAGTTGTATATTCGCACTGTTGACTATGAGGAGTCGGATACCTACCATGCGCCCATATTTTCACAGGAGAAATATTATGGAAAACGACAGTCGAAGGTGGATTACTAGCTCAAGAGCGCGGATCTTATTGGAGTAATATGGACTAAACATTGTTATCCCCTTCACCTTTTCTCGCTCTCTTAAAATGACGTTGGTTTCTTTCTCTGAAACTCAAACGTTATCTTGTTAGTAACCACCTGAAAATGAATTGTTTTGTCTATTGCTCGAATGGAGCAAGGGATCGTCATATCTAATAAAAAGGTGCGTTATCATGACCATTATTAACACCGTAAACGAATACAATCACCACCAAACCGTTAACTTCGAGTCCGGCGCGACTCAAGTAGATTTCACTCTTTTTAATCATTGGATTGAAATGCGTGAGATACAAAAGCTTAACCAACATTTTAACGCTGAATACATTCAGCAAACGCTTTGTTTTACTCAGCAGTTATCGGCAGAGTCGCTTCAACGTCTTTATTCTCTAGAGGGGTTCGACTATCAGCAAGATACAGAGCGGTTTCTTCAAGCAAGGCATCCCGTTATCCATACTGTTAATTCCGCAGCAATGACAGTGCTCTATCATGATATGTCCGTAGAGCAGGCGAAAAAAGCATTGAACAGTCTGTATGTTGAGTTTGCCTGTCTTACTATCGTCGACGATCTGGGACGGTTCGTTGGCTTGATTAAGCTGGATATTTTGTTTAAATCTCAACCTAATTTAAAACTGTCTGAGATTGTACAGCATGCCATCAGCTGTCATTTTAGCGCATCACAAGAACATGCGGTGGCGCTACTCAAACAAAGTCGTTTTGACGTTGTACCAATCTTAAATAGTCAGGGGCTACCCGTTGGTTTGCTATCGGCCAAATCGGCGATAGATATCGTTACTGAAGAGCAAACTGAAGACATGGAACGATTGATGGGCATTCAGCAAGATGGCCATGTCGGCGACTATATGAGCCTGTCTGTTATGGATCATGTGAGTAAGCGTATTGTCTGGGTAATAGGCTTAGCCATATTGGGTTTGTTATCCGGTATGGTGATCCATAGTTATGAAGATGCAATTGAAGCGTTTACGGTTTTGGCCTTGTACATGCCTATGATAGCGGACTCTGGTGGTAATGCTGGTACGCAGTCTGCGACTGTGATGGTGCGCTCTCTGGCGTTAGGAAGCGTCAAGCTGCGTGACTGGCTGTCAGTGTTGTGGAAGGAAACACGCATTGCCATTGTTATTGGTGGTGCACTGGCTGTTATTTCCTTAGGGAAAGTGACCTTACTGTCTTATGGCGTTGAGTTGCCGGCGAATCTGACACTAACCATGTTGGGCTGTGCAATTGGCTTAGCACTCTTCTTCCAAATAGTCTCTTCTACCGTTATTGGCGCTATGCTGCCTATGTTGACTAAACGACTCAACCTTGATCCCGCCGTTGTCGCTAGTCCAGCGATAACCACCATCGTTGATATTGGTGGGCTGCTAATCTATTTCTTCTGTACTACTCGATTACTAGGTTTGTCTTAACCTCAGAGTAGGAGTTGTCATCATGAATATAGAATGGAGAGCGAGCAACGCTATAGTGGTGTCCCAGATGCTACGGGTTGGTGAGGTTGGAACCATAGATATCAAGATCTATATGGATGGCCAACGTTATTCAGTTGCAGAGTTCAGTGAGGAAGCAACGGATGATCTGTACCGTTCGATATTCCTCTATCACAACACCGATAGTCTATTAACTGAAGAAGCTCGACTGGAGTTCATCGCTCTGGAAATGGGTCACTGGTGTCCTGCAACTGAAAGTAGACTAGTGGAATGGCTAACGTCGTTCCATACTGCGATACGTGCACAGTGTCTTTCGGTTTGTTGTGAGTCTGGATACCCTGGCGTGCCATCTTTGTGTTGGCAGGTGGAGAGGGTAAATTATAAGTTTGCTCTTCTGTTTGAGCGTTACCCATCGGCGCGCTCATCACATCAACGTTTATTAGTCATCGCATGCCAAGAGCTGTTAAAACTCTATGAAAGGTTGAGAGACAATCACGCAGAGTCGTCATCGCAATCTGTGTTGAACTGTCTTTCTCGACTTTTGTTTGAACGCAACCATATTGCAGGCTGGCGTCCATACGAACAGAGAAAGAAAGCATATCGTGGAACGGGCTACCATGATGAAATCGAAGAGTTTGCCTCTAGTTGGCCAGCTTATCGGCATGAGCACTTGTGCACTCAGCGCCGTGCATCCGTAAACCACCTGATAACCATTGCTTTAAGCAGCATGCTCGCCATGTCAGTCGTGTTAATGTTCAATGTTCATTTGATGAAACAGGATGGACATTTGACTTTGAGTCTACTTATATTGATCTGCTTGCTTTATGGTGGGCGTGATGTTGTCAAAGAAGTTCTCAAAGTAAAGATCACCAAGCAGCTTAACAAATTTAATTTCTACCGAAGATATAAATTGATTCGACCTGGAAGTTTTCGAATCATTGGTAAGCGCAAAACTCGGATGCAGTCTCAATTTAGCCCGTATAAAACATCATCTAAGCTGTGTTTGCAAAAAACGGAGAGTATCTCTGTTGCCAAAAGACTCAGTAAACATTCGATATCAGTGTACTGCGAGACTCAAATATCACTAAACAACTTAGACAAATATCGTAAGACGCAGCATTTTAGAGTGCTGAATCAGCATGGAGAAAGTGAACGTACACCGATACGAGATAATAGTGATTTGCATATTTGTATCCAAATCACTCAATCAAATAGAAACACAATAACAAAATCGTTTCGTTGTAATGATAAGGACAACAGTCGTTGGTTTGAAATAAAACCCGCAAGCTAGCTCGAGGTAGCTGGTGGTCTTTAAAGCGCCGTTATTGGCCGTTAGGCATGGCGATATCTGTGTTGGTTAGATGATTAGCTACTTCGCTTTCTTTTTGAAACTCTTCCGCTCTCTGTGTATGATTGGCTGCTTTTTCTTGATGACGATAACCGCTTTATCAGGGAAGCATGGAAAATTCCACGATATTCAAAGCGGATTTGATGGGTAAAATTATTAGGTAAAACAATGACCAAGCCAGATAACACAAGTAAATTCCAATCAAACCGCTTATCCGTTGCGCCCATGCTCGATTGGACAGATAGACATTGCCGTTACTTCCATCGTCTATTGTCATCGCAAACGCTGTTGTATACCGAAATGGTAACGACAGGTGCGATTATCCACGGTAAAGGTGATTTTCTTGCGTATAACGAAGAAGAACATCCGGTAGCTTTACAGTTAGGTGGGTCTAATCCGGCGGACTTAGCGACGTGTGCAAAGCTTGCCGCGGAACGTGGATATGATGAAATCAACCTCAATGTGGGTTGTCCTTCGGATCGTGTTCAAAATGGTCGTTTTGGTGCTTGTTTGATGGCGGAGCCAGAGTTGGTGGCGGAGTGTGTCGCGGCGATGAAAGAAGTTGTTGATGTTCCAGTAACGGTGAAAACACGTATTGGCATTGACGATCAGGATTCTTATGAGTTTCTGACGCGATTCGTCTCTCTTGTCTCAGAAAAGGCGGGATGTGAACAATTTACTATTCACGCGCGTAAAGCTTGGTTAAGCGGCTTGAGTCCAAAAGAAAACCGAGAGATTCCACCACTGGATTACCCACGTGCTTATCAAATTAAGAAAGACTTTCCTCATTTACAGATCGCAGTGAATGGTGGAGTGAAGACCCTTGAAGAGTCTCTTGAACACCTGAAGCATCTAGATGGTGTCATGATAGGCCGTGAAGCGTATCAAAACCCTTATATTCTTGCGCAAGTTGACCAACTAATCTTTGGGCTGGATACTCCAGTGAAAAAGCGCAAGCAGGTTGTGGAAGAGATGTATCCATACATTGAGCAACAGTTAGCGAACGGCTCGTATCTTGGTCATATCTCTCGTCATATGATTGGTTTATTTCAGGCGATGCCTGGTGCGAGGCAGTGGCGTCGTTACATTAGTGAAAATGCTCATAAGAAGGGTGCCGGCATTGAGGTACTAGAAACTGCATTAGCGAAAATACCTGCGGAACTTGACGTGTAAGATACCAACTTATTGGTCAATAATACCAACTCCTATTGTGCTCAGTGCCAATAGGAGTTTTTGTTTTTTGTAAGTGTATGATTTTTTAATGCTTACAATAGTTGGAACAGTTCCTGCAACACCAAAGTTAAGTCGTTAATGAAGTCACAAGCACGTAGGAGGTGTTATGTTTGAACTGATTTTCGTATTGGTATTTTTGGCTACACTGGTAATGACAGGCGTAACAGTGATGACAGTAACCTTGGCTGTGGTTGTTTCGTTTGGTGTGATGTTTATGTTGGGAATGGTCGGCATCGTCTTCAATTTACTCCCGTATATTATCGCGTTCCTTATTGCGATTTGGTTGTATAAGAAAGTAGCAGCACCATCAAGTTAACAAAATAGCAACAAATATCCCTACAGATTAAGGCGTAATTGCTATAGTTAGTGTATGGCACTAGGTACAGTAGCTACGCCGAGATTTCTGGAGGGAACCATGACAATGACTGAGTTAAAGCACCTATACCATCAGAACTTGTTAGCCGAGGCGATCATAGAACCGTCTTCTTCTGATGAAGGTTGGATTGTTGAGTTTCGCCACAAGCAGGGTGGTTTTCTTATGTTGACTGATATTCATGGTGCTGAATGTCAGTATAACGATCTTGATAAAGCGTCTAAGTCTGCCTTGGCCGTTGGCTTTACTGAGGTTCGAATTGAAGCCAAGTAATCCTCTCTCTTCTTCCAAAAAGTTATAAAACATTCATATCTATTCTTTCTTGTTATTAAGGTGGTTGGTTAATCTATCGTCACGCAATGATTAGGGATGTCGTGACAATGTCTTCAAATATAAAACAGTCATCAAATGGCAATACACAACCACAAGAGCTACCTAATGTAGCTGCACCATTAAATGACCAACAGATCTCACAACTTCAACAAGCTTCGAGTAATTTATCTTCTAACCAACTTGCTTGGGTGAGCGGATACTTTTGGGGATTGAGTCAAGCGCAAGCTCCTACCCAACTCACCCCTGTAGCCAGTGCAGTAAATACAGCCACGGCTTCTGTACCTGCTGGAAAACTGTCAATTATCTTTGCTTCACAAACTGGTAACGCGAAAGGTGTTGCGGAAGAGTTGAAAGAAGAAGCAAGTACTTTAGGTATCGATGTAGAGCTGTTTGATGCGAGTGACTACAAAGGTAAAAACCTAGCAAAAGAAACGCACGTTATTATCGTTGCTTCGACTAATGGAGAAGGTGAAGCGCCTGATAACGCTATTGAGCTGCATGAATTTCTGCAGTCCAAAAAAGCCCCTAAACTTCCAAACTTAAAATATGGTGTGATTGGTTTAGGTGATTCAAGTTACGAGTTCTTCTGCCAAACAGGTAAAGACTTTGATTCTTTTTTAGCTAAGCTGGGGGCAACCTCATTCATCGACCGAATTGACTGTGATGTCGACTATGATGCGCCAGCTGAAGAGTGGCGTGCAAATGCTCTGGAAAAAATAAAAGCTGACCTCGCATCTCAAGCTGCAGAGGTTGTAACACTGCCGGTTGCTAATAATACCGCTGCGGTAACCTATACCAAAAAGAACCCATACACTGCGACGTTACTGACTAGTCAAAAAATCACCGGACGTGATTCTGGCAAGGATGTTCGTCATATCGAAATAGATCTAGAAGGCTCAGGTCTCACCTACCAGCCAGGCGATGCTCTTGGTGTATGGTTTGAAAACAATAGCCAGTTGGTTGACGCGCTTCTAGCTCAAGCTGGTTTGTCTGGCATCGAAAGTGTCGATGTTGACGGTGAAAGTCTATCCCTTCGTTCTGCGCTGATTCGCCACTATGAAATTACCGCTGCGAACCCTCAATTAGTTAGCCAGTACGCTGAACTCTCCAACAGCAAAAAGCTGCTTAAGTTAGCCGAAGACAAAGATAAGCTGCGAGAGTTCGCTGGACGTACTCAGGTATTAGACGTATTTAAAGAGAAGAAAACCAAACTTGAAGCATCACAGTTACTGTCATTGCTACGCCGTCTAACTCCTCGCCTTTACTCTATTGCCTCTAGTCAAGAAGAAGTGGATGAAGAAGTACATCTAACAGTTGGGCTGGTGGAGTATTCTACTGGTGAGGAGAGTCGCTACGGTGGTGCGTCGTACTTCTTGTCTCGTGATCTAGAAGAAGGCGCAGAAGTAAAAGTGTTTGTAGAACACAACAACAACTTTAAGTTGCCAGAAAATGGAAATACCCCAGTTATTATGATCGGCCCAGGCACAGGTATTGCGCCATTCAGAAGCTTTATTCAACAACGTGATAATCAAGGTGATAGTGGTAAAAACTGGCTGTTTTTTGGTGACCGTACCTTCACACAAGATTTCCTTTACCAAGTTGAATGGCAAAAATACCTTAAGTCGGGTGTCTTAAGCCGTTTAGATGTGGCATTTAGCCGAGATCAACATGAGAAAGTCTATGTACAACACCGCCTACTAGAGCAAGGTGAACAAGTGTGGCAATGGCTTGAAGAGGGGGCACATATCTATGTGTGTGGTGATGCGAACCATATGGCTAAGGATGTACACAATGCACTGTTAGAGATTACTAAGGTGTATGGTGGAAAATCACCGGAACAAGCTGAGGAGTTTGTCAGCGAATTAAGAAAAGCAAAACGTTATCAAAAGGATGTGTACTAATGAGCAAGCAATCAGTGACTATTCAAGAAGTATTAGGTCAAGAGTTAGGACCACTATCTGATAACGAACGCTTGAAACGAGAAAGTAATCTGCTTCGCGGTACGATCGAAACAGATCTACAAGATCAAATAACGGGCGGCTTTACAGCGGATAACTTCCAGTTGATACGATTCCACGGTATGTATCAGCAAGATGACCGTGATATTCGGAATGAGCGAGCTAAGCAAAAGCTCGAACCTCTACATAACGTCATGCTACGAGCAAGAATGCCTGGTGGAGTAATAACGCCGAAACAGTGGCTTGCCATTGATCAGTTTGCAACAGAGCATTCTCTTTATGGCAGCATCCGGCTGACTACTCGTCAAACGTTCCAATTCCATGGTGTACTGAAACCAAATATAAAGTTGATGCACCAAACACTGAACTCCATCGGTATTGATTCAATTGCCACTGCTGGAGATGTGAACCGAAATGTCTTGTGTACGACTAACCCTGTTGAGTCTGAGTTACATCAAGAAGCATATGAGTGGGCGACTAAAATCAGTGAACACTTACTACCCAAGACCAAAGCCTATGCTGAGATCTGGTTGAACGGTGAAAAAGTAGAAACAACGCAAGAAGATGAGCCTATTCTAGGCAAGAACTATTTACCTCGTAAGTTTAAAACCACCGTAGTGATACCACCGCAAAATGATGTAGATGTTCACGCTAATGACTTGAACTTTGTTGCTATCGCAGAAGAGGGCAAGCTTGTCGGCTTTAATGTGCTGGTGGGTGGCGGATTAGCGATGACACATGGTGACACCAGTACTTATCCAAGAAGAGCAGATGATTTTGGTTTTGTACCGCTTGATAAAACGCTTGAAGTGGCTGCTGCAGTAGTGACGACACAAAGAGATTGGGGTAACCGCTCTAACCGTAAAAATGCCAAAACCAAATATACGTTGGATCGTGTAGGTATTGATGTCTTTAAAGCAGAAGTAGAAAAGCGCGCTGGCATCAAGTTTGAGCAAAGTAAACCATATGAGTTCACAGAGCGTGGCGATAGGATTGGTTGGGTTGAAGGTATTGATGGTAAGCACCATCTAACGCTCTTTATTGAAAATGGACGTCTACTAGATTTTCCGGACAAACCTTTAAAGAGCGGTGTCGCAAAGATCGCTGAAATTCATAAAGGCGATTTTCGAATGACGGCCAACCAAAACCTTATTGTGGCTAAAGTATCTAAGTCCAACAAAGCCAAGATAGAAAAGATAGCTCGTGAACACGGCTTGATGGATGACACAGTATCAGAGCAGCGTAAAAACTCGATGGCGTGTGTTGCTTTCCCTACATGTCCTCTTGCGATGGCAGAGGCCGAACGTTTTCTACCTAGCTTTGTTACTGATGTGGAATCTATCTTGGATAAACATCAGATCAATAAAGAAGAGAGCATTATCTTGCGAGTTACAGGTTGTCCCAATGGTTGTGGACGAGCAATGTTGGCTGAAATTGGACTGGTGGGTAAAGCGCCGGGTCGTTACAACTTGCATTTAGGTGGTAACAAAGCAGGTACTCGTGTTCCTAAAATGTATAAAGAGAACATCACCGAAGCGCAAATCCTAGAGGATATCGATTCGTTAGTTGGTCAGTGGGCCGAACAACGAGAAACAGGTGAAGCCTTTGGAGACTTTGTCATTCGAGCGGGCATCATTCAAGAAGTGAAAGTATCGAAAAGGGACTTCTATGCTTAGACTCCAAGAATACTCAACATTGAAAGATTTGCTTTCGCTCACCAAAACCGAACAGATCCTAAAACTGGCGGAGCTTAATGCAGAGTTGGAACAGCTCAATGCAGAGCAAAGAGTTCGATGGGCGTTTGAAAATCTACCGGGACAGCATATCTTAAGCTCGAGTTTTGGTATGCAAGCTGCGGTTATGCTTCATTTGGTTAGTCAGGTTCGTTCGGAAACCCCGATAGTGTTAACAGATACGGGGTACCTATTTCCTGAAACCTATCAATTTATTGATGCGCTTAAGGAAAAGTTAAACTTAAACCTACATATATATAAAGCAGAGTTGTCGCCGCAATGGCAAGAGGCAAGGTACGGAAAGCTGTGGGAACAAGGTATTGATGGAATCAAACGTTACAACCAAATGAACAAAGTGGATCCGATGAGGAGAGCTTTAGAGGATTTGGGTGTTCAGACTTGGTTTTCAGGATTGAGAAGAGAGCAGTCGGAGAGTCGGGCTAACTTGCCCGTACTGGCGATTCAAAATGGCAGATTCAAGTTTCTTCCCATTATAGATTGGAGTGACGACCAGATTGACACTTATTTATCTGAACATGGCTTGAGTTACCATCCGTTGAAAGACCAAGGGTATCTTTCTATTGGTGATACTCATTCGACGGAAAAGTGGAAGCCAGGAATGAAGATAGAAGAAACTCGCTTTAACGGCTTAAAACGAGAATGTGGTTTACATGAAGATGACGTCGAACAAGATGGTTCAGGAATCTAGAGTAAATCGGTTATTAAAAAAGGAGGGGAAACCCTCCTTTTTTAATAACTCTGTGGATAACTTGTAATTAAAATAAGGATAAAGTGGGATAAATAAAGCTTTGAATGAAAAAGAAACGCTTAGTCGTTATTTTTGTATTTTTTCCTAAAAAACGCTTGCCAATGTGATCCGGATCTCTATAATGCGTCCTCACTGACACGGCAGAGCCCACAAGGGTTCAAGGCAAGAGTCAGTAAGGCATTCAGCCGACAAGATGGTCTTCTAGTTAGATTTGAAAAAATCAAAAATAATTAGAAAAAAGTGTTTGACACTGAGAATCATCTCGCTAGAATAGCCGCCTCTTCAAACGGAAAGCGAAACGCAGAGTTCTGAAGAGAATGTTCTTTAAC
>NZ_JAKRBO010000024.1:0-11160 GCF_022432925.1 Vibrio sp. CyArs1
GGGGTGGCTAACGAGATTCGAACTCGCGACCACCGGAATCACAATCCAGGGCTCTACCAACTGAGCTATAGCCACCATTATGTTTTGCCAATATTTTATCCGGATGGCGCGCCCGAAAGGATTCGAACCTTCGACCTTTGGCTCCGGAGGCCAACGCTCTATCCAGCTGAGCTACGGGCGCATGCCCTATCGGCGGATGGGAATAATACGTATATCACACTATGTCGTAAAGTACTTTTTCAACTTTTTTTCTCGTTTGTTGTCTTTTTCAGCACTTTGAAGCAATAAATAGTGGCTTTACGATGTGATTCACCCCGTGAAGCTGAAAAGTTGTGGTTTATTGCAACAAGTTAACAGGATATAATCACCCAATGTTTACATTGATTTAACAGTCGTTAAGTCAGCAAGCAGAATAAATCGTATAAATGAATAGCAAGCACCGACTTGCTACCTTGTTGGATAGTAAAGTGAGTTTAATGGATATGTCTCGTCGAATCTTAACAGTGTTGTTCGCTGCACTAACTTTTTCTACTGCCTCTTTCGCAGCGGATGTGAGCCAAGAAGAATATGACGCTATCGCAGAGCGTATTAAACCAGTGGGTGATGTTTACTTAGCAGGTAGTGAGCCTGTGGTTGCTGAACCTACCGGTCCACGTGATGGCGCTACCGTTTACAACACCTTCTGTACTGCGTGTCACTCCATTGGCGTTAGTGGCGCACCTAAAACGGGTGACGCTGCCGATTGGGGACCTCGTATTGCTCAAGGTAAAGACGTTCTTAAAGACCATGCAATTAATGGCTTCAACGCGATGCCAGCAAAAGGCTCTTGTATGGACTGTTCTGATCAAGAAATCGTTGATGCTATCGAGCATATGATTGCCGGACTATAGTGTCACGAACTCAATGATCGACAAGGGGGCTGATTCAGCCCCCTTGTTTATTTTTACTTCTTATTAAACATTGCCCGAATATTAGCAATGTGTGCCTGACCTTTTTGCATTCGTTCTTCTGCAGACACCGCTTTTTTTGCTTGTTCCCATTCGACATCATCAAACGGCAATTCATCTAAGAATCGACTATGTTCTGGCTTAATCAGTTCGCCATACTGTCTTCGCTCTTTACATATAGTAAAGGTGAGTTCTTTTTGGGCACGAGTAATGCCTACATACATTAGTCGCCTTTCTTCTTCTACGTTATCTTCATCTATGCTGGTTTGATGTGGCAGAATGCCTTCCTCAGAACCAATAAGATAAACATAAGGGAACTCAAGACCTTTCGAGGCATGCAGTGTCATTAGCTGAACAGCATCACTGTCGTCCTCATCTTCTCCGCGCTCCATCATATCTCGAAGCGTGAGCCGTTGAACGACCTCTTTTAATGACTTCTCTTCCTTATCATAATTATCGCCTTCTAAATCTGCGACAATCCATGAGTAAAGATCAGAAACGTTCTTCATGCGCATTTCTGCGGCTTTAGCACTGGAAGAGGTCTCATAGAGCCAATCTTCATAGTTGATGTCGCGAACTAATGAACGCACAGCTTCAACTGTATTACCGCGCTCTGCGTTATCAGCTATGGTCACAACCCACTGCGTGAATCGTCGTAAGTTCTCTAAGCCACGCCCAGATAAGTGCTGCTCCAAACCCAACTCAAAGCTAGCTTCGAACAAACTTTTTCCACGCATATTGGCGTAGCTACCCAGTTTTTCCAACGTAGCAGGACCAATCTCACGACGAGGCGTATTAACGATACGTAAGAAAGCATTATCGTCATCAGGATTTACCAAAACTCGCAGGTACGCCATGATGTCTTTGATTTCAGCACGACCGAAAAATGAAGTACCGCCGGAAATTTTGTAAGGCACGCGGTTTTGCATCAAGACTTTTTCGATAAGTCGTGACTGGTGGTTGCCTCTATATAAGATGGCGTAATCACGATATTCAGTTCGATTCACGAATCGATGCGCAATTAATTCACCCGTCACGCGCTCCGCTTCATGATCTTCATTTTTGGCTTTGAGTACTTTGAGCTTTTCACCGTCAGAGATCTCTGAGAATAACGATTTCTCAAACACGTGCGGGTTGTTAGCAATCAAGATGTTGGCCGCACGCAAGATACGACTGGTTGAACGATAGTTCTGCTCAAGCATCACGACTTTGAGGCTTGGAAAGTCTTTGTTCAGGAGAATCAGGTTTTGAGGCTTTGCGCCGCGCCACGAGTAGATAGATTGATCATCGTCCCCTACGACAGTGAAACGCGCACGCTCTCCCACTAGCAACTTAACCAATTCGTATTGGCTAGTGTTGGTATCTTGGTACTCATCGACCAACAGGTACTGAATTCGCTTTTGCCAACGAGTACGAACTTCTTCATTGGTTTTTAGCAGAATAACGGGCAGAGCAATTAAGTCATCAAAGTCGAGCGCGTTATACGCTTTCATTTGTACTTGATACATTTCATAGCAGTGCGCAAATAGCTGCTCTTGCTCTGAACGAGCTGAGCCTTTTACCTGCTCTGGAGTCAGCATGTCGTTCTTCCAGTTAGAAATAGCGCCAAGCAATGAACGCAGCAGGTCTTTATCGCCATCGAGTTGTTGTTCGGTCAACTCTTTGAGTAGCGCCATTTGGTCCTGATCATCAAACAGGGAGAAACCAGCTTTGAGCCCAAGCGCCTTATACTCGCGACGTATAATATTGAGTCCCATGGTATGAAAGGTGGAAACCATAAGACCTTTGGATTCATTTTTACCTAAGGTTTGTCCTACACGCTCTTTCATTTCACGTGCAGCTTTGTTGGTAAACGTTACGGCAGCAATATTTCTCGCTTTATAACCACAGCTTTGTACTAGATACGCTATCTTATTAGTTATCACGCGGGTTTTGCCCGACCCAGCACCGGCAAGAACCAGACATGGACCAGAGACGTATTTTACCGCCATATCTTGCTGCGGATTTAGCTTCATTGGTGTGCTCACTACTCACGAATTGTAACGCGCACATAATAGACTGCTAATGCTGACAATGCCACGCTCCGTAGGATTTTTTAACTTTTATAGAATAGTGATTAAAAATAAGTTGCGTAAATATACCTCAATTGTTTTATAATGAATGAACGTTCATTCACTATCTATCGGATGGCTATGACGACTATGAATACCAGTGATAAACGACTACAAATCCTCGAAGCGGCACAAAAAATGGTGGCGGAAAAAGGGATTCAAGGCGTATCAATGCAGAAACTGGCCAATGAGGCCGGCGTTGCAGCTGGCACGATATATCGATATTTCGATGACAAAGACCATCTGTTAGAAGAATTGAGGCTTTACGTGGTATCACGCATGGCCAAAGCCGTTCAAGCAGGTGTAGGAGCCGACCAACCATTGAAAGAGCAGTATCGTAAGATGTGGCTCAATATCTGGCACGTCGCAGCTTCAAACATCGATTCGTTGAAAACTCGTGCTCAATATGACTCTATTCCTTCGAAAAATTGTTATACAACTAGGGAACAAGAACGAAAAATGTTTGCCCAAGTTGACAACCTATTCACAGAAGGAAAGAAACAAGGGGTTTTTAAAAACCTCGATAATGAAATCCTATCTGGACTAAGCTTAGAAGCAAGTGTATCGCTTGCACGTAAGCATGCTCTGGGTCTATATCAACTGGATGACGATGCGCTAGATGCAGCTATCGAAGCCAGTTGGGATGCAATAATAAAACACTAATGTGGAGTTCTCGTTAGAATGAAAAAGTGGACATTTTTCATGCTACTTATCGCCGTTCTGCTATTTGGCAGCGTGATAGGTTTCAATCTGTTTAAGCAACAGAAAATCGCTGAATATTTAGCAAACCGCCCGGAGCCTGAGTTTCCAGTCACCGTAACAACCGTGAAACCTGTTGATTGGGTACCGGTTATCGAAGCTATTGGTTTTGTGGAACCAAACCAAGGTGTGACGTTAACTTCTGAAACCAGTGGCGTTATCAGCAATATCTCATTCGCGTCAGGCTCTCAAGTAGAAAAAGGTCAACTCCTTGTTTCTCTTGATTCTGATGTAGAGAAAGCCAACCTTAAAAGCTCAGAAGCTCGCCTTCCTGCAGCAAAAGCAAAGTACAAGCGCTACCAAGGTCTTTATAAGAAAGGTTCAATTTCAAAAGAATCTTATGATGAAGCGGAGGCTAGTTACTTCTCTCTATCTGCTGATATTGAAAGCTTGAAAGCTCAAATTGACCGTCGTGAAATCAAAGCGCCATTTGGTGGTGTTGTTGGTATTCGTAACGTGTTCTTGGGTCAATACCTTCAACCAAGCGATCATATTGTACGCTTAGAAGATACTAGCCTAATGAAACTGCGCTTTACGGTTCCACAAACTGACTTCTCTCGTATTTCTATTGGTCAAGATGTAGACATCTTCGTTGATGCGTATCCAAACCAAGCGTTTAAGGGCTCTATCAGTGCGATTGAACCTGCGGTAAGTATCCAAAGTGGTTTGATTCAAGTTCAAGCGGACATTCCAAACAACGACGGTAAGCTGCGTAGCGGTATGTTTGCACGTGCAAATATCATCCTACCTAAACTTGAAAACCAAGTAACCCTTCCACAAACGGCGATTACATTCACCCTATACGGTGACAATGTTTATGTCGTTGAAGATGTTGATGGTGTGAAACGCGTTAAACAGCAAGTAGTTAAAGTGGGTGAACGCACAGGCGATATCGCTCATATTCTAGAAGGCGTGAAAGCAGATGATGTCATCGTTACATCTGGTCAAGTTCGCCTAAGTAACGACGTCAAGGTCAAAGTGGTAGAAAGCGATGCGACAGTACCACCGGCTGAGACACCGATGCTGTAATTGGAGGCAAAATGCGTTTTACTGATGTTTTCATAAAACGTCCTGTTCTTGCGGTATCGATCAGCTTTTTGATAGCCCTGCTTGGTCTGCAAGCTGTGTTCAAAATGCAGGTACGTGAATACCCAGAAATGACGAATACCGTGGTTACCGTAACCACGAGTTATTACGGCGCGAGTGCTGACCTAATCCAGGGCTTTATTACCCAGCCATTGGAGCAGGCCGTTGCTCAAGCCGATAATATCGACTATATGACGTCACAGTCAGTCCTTGGTCAGTCGACCATCACTGTGAACATGAAGCTAAATACCGACCCTAATGCGGCGCTTTCAGACATATTGGCTAAAACCAACTCTGTTCGTTCTCAGCTTCCTAAAGAAGCAGAAGACCCAACGGTGACTATGTCTACTGGCTCAACAACGGCGGTACTTTATATCGGCTTTACCAGTGACGAGCTAGCTTCGAGCCAGATTACCGACTATTTAGAGCGTGTAATTAACCCGCAGCTGTTCACCGTAAACGGTGTATCTAAGGTCGACATGTATGGTGGCATGAAATACGCGCTTCGCGTATGGCTAGATCCACTAAAAATGGCCGCGCTTAAAATGACAGCCTCTGACATCATGAATGTCCTCAATGCCAACAACTACCAGTCAGCAACTGGTCAGGCTACGGGTGAGTTCGTGCTGTACAACGGCAGTGCCGATACTCAGGTCTCAAACACTGAAGAGCTGAAACACCTTGTAGTGAGCTCTAAAGATGGACAAGTGATTCGCTTAGGTGATATCGCTAAAGTAACGTTAGAGAAGAGCCATGACGTTTACCGTGCAAGTGCTAATGGTCAAGAAGCCGTAGTAGCTGCGATCAATGCGGCCCCTAGTGCTAACCCGATCAACATTGCTGCAGATGTACTTCAGCTTCTTCCACAACTTGAGAAGAACCTGCCTAGCAACATCAAAATGAACGTGATGTATGACTCTACGGTTGCGATCAACGAATCGATTCAAGAGGTTATCAAGACCATTCTTGAAGCAGCACTTATCGTACTTGTGGTTATAACTCTGTTCTTAGGCTCTTTCCGTGCAGTACTGATCCCTATCGTGACAATTCCACTATCGTTGATCGGTGTGGCAATGGTAATGCAGGCGATTGGTTTCTCTTGGAACCTAATGACACTACTGGCTATGGTACTGGCTATCGGTCTGGTAGTAGATGATGCGATCGTTGTTCTTGAGAACGTTGACCGTCATATCAAGCTTGGTGAATCCCCATTCCGCGCTGCCATTATTGGTACACGTGAAATTGCGGTACCAGTTATTGCGATGACGCTGACGCTTGGTGCCGTATATGCGCCAATCGCGTTAATGGGTGGTATCACGGGTTCGTTATTTAAGGAGTTCGCATTAACGTTGGCGGGGTCGGTATTTGTATCAGGCATTATCGCATTAACGCTATCACCGATGATGTGTTCGAAGCTGCTTAAAGCCAACGAGACACCAAACCGCTTTGAACAAAAAGTACATCACGTACTAGACGGCATGACATCACGTTATGAAAAAATGCTTGGCGCGGTAATGCAGCGCCGTCCTGTGATCATTGCGTTTGCCGTCATCGTGTTTGCTTCTCTACCTATGCTGTTTAAGTTCATTCCAAGTGAACTGGCTCCATCGGAAGATAAAGGCGTGGTGATGTTAATGGGTACAGGACCGTCTAACGCAAACTTAGACTACCTGCAAAACACCATGAACGACGTAAACAAAATCCTAACTGATCAGCCAGAAGTGGCGTTCGCTCAGGTGTTCACTGGTGTGCCTAACTCAAACCAAGCATTTGGTATTGCTTCTATGGTTCCTTGGAGCCAGCGTGAAGCGAGCCAAGCAGAAGTTGCTAACCGAGTAGGTGGGCTTGTGGCTGATGTACCTGGTATGGCTGTAACAGCATTCCAGATGCCAGAGCTACCAGGCGCAGGTTCAGGTCTTCCGATTCAGTTTGTTATTACCACACCTAACAGCTTCGAAAGCTTGTTTACGATTGCGACTGATATCTGGACTGACGTACAAAAGAATGCTCAGTTTGTTTATTCAACACTGGATCTGAACTACGATTCAGCGACGATGAAAATCAATATCGACAAAGATATGGCGGGCGCTTATGGCGTAACCATGCAAGATATTGGTATCACGCTGAGTGCGATGATGGCAGATGGTTACGTTAACCGTATCGACCTCAATGGTCGTTCTTATGAGGTTATCCCTCAGGTTGAGCGTAAATATCGTCTAAACCCAGAATCGATGAACATGTACTTTGTTCGTTCTGATGATGGCCAAGCTATCCCACTAGGCAGCTTAATCTCTATTGATGTTGTGGCAGAGCCTCGCTCTCTACCTCACTTCAACCAGCTAAACTCAGCCACTGTTGGTGCTGTTCCAGCTCCAGGTGTAGCAATGGGTGATGCGATTGCTTGGTTTGAATCAACAGCAGAGAACAAGCTACCAAGTGGCTACAACCATGATTATATGGGTGAAGCTCGTCAATACGTAACTGAAGGAAGCGCGCTTTACGCAACGTTTGGTCTAGCTCTGGCGATTATCTTCTTGGTACTGGCTATCCAGTTCGAGTCCATCAAAGACCCATTCGTTATCATGGTATCGGTACCACTGGCGATATGTGGTGCTCTGATTGCTCTGGCATGGGGTGCAGCCACCATGAACATCTACTCACAGGTGGGTCTAATTACCTTGGTCGGCCTTATCACCAAGCACGGTATCCTTATCTGTGAAGTAGCGAAAGAAGAGCAGCTGAATCACAAGAAGAGCCGAATGGAAGCAGTTATGGAAGCGGCGAAAGTTCGTCTTCGCCCTATCTTGATGACGACCGCGGCGATGATTGCAGGTCTAATCCCACTGATGTACGCCACAGGTGCAGGTGCAGCTCAGCGCTTTAGCATCGGTATCGTAATCGTAGCGGGTCTTGCTATTGGTACTCTGTTTACTCTGTTTGTTCTTCCGGTAATTTATACTTACCTAGCAGAGAAGCACAAACCTCTACCAGTCTTTGTTGAAGACAAAGACCTAGAGAAGATAGCTCGAGTTGACGCAGCTTCAGCAGCTTGTCGAGAAAATCGCTCTTAAGGTGAAGACTAATTAGAAAAAGGCCACAATGTGGCCTTTTTTATTAGCTCAAATAACGACTTTCTTTATCGGATTACATAGAATAAGAAGTATCACTTAAGGAGTTACCAGACATGTTTGATCCAAAGAAACTTGAACAGATTGCTAAGCAAATTCACGACTCAATGCCTCAACCAGTGAAAGAACTTGGTGCGGATGTTGATCAGAAAGTACGCCAAGTCATTCAAGGCCAATTGAATAAGCTTGACGTCGTTAGCCGTGAAGAGTTTGATGTGCAAACTCAAGTGCTACTGCGCACTCGTCAAAAGCTGACAGAGATGGAACAAAAACTAGCAGATCTAGAGCAAAAGCTAGCGGATAAGTAATCGCTTTTTTTGCGGTATTCGCAAATTGCCAAATTGCATAGACAAAAAAAGGGGGCTTACCAATTGGTAGCCCCCTTTGCTATGTTGTGTTTACTTTATTATCTGATTTTTATTTGGTCGGCTTAGCCACCTACAGCGATACGCTTCATGTCTGTCATGTAGCCACGTAGCTCTTCACCGATGTACTCTACAGGGTGATTGCGGATAACATCGTTTACTTCGATTAGTTTGCCGTTATCAACTTGATTAGATGTCTCACCTAGACCTTTACCGATTACGTCAGTACCTACTGATGGCATGAACTTCTCGCGAAGCAGTGGTGTTGCTACGTTAGCGAATAGGTAGTTACCGTACTCAGCTGTATCTGAGATTACTACGTTCATTTCGTATAGACGCTTACGTGCAATCGTGTTTGCAATTAGTGGTAGCTCATGTAGAGACTCGTAGTATGCAGACTCATCA
Source organism: Vibrio sp. CyArs1 (assembly GCF_022432925.1). NCBI lineage: Bacteria > Pseudomonadati > Pseudomonadota > Gammaproteobacteria > Vibrionales > Vibrionaceae > Vibrio > Vibrio sp. CyArs1. The sequence goes on from NZ_JAKRBO010000024.1 coordinate 8,802, forward strand.
ATGATGCCAGATGCCGTCATTGCTTCAAACGCTAGCTCAACACCTGCGCGAACCATAGCCACCATTAGGATACCGTTGTCGAAGTACTCTTGCTCTGAGATTTCTACATCAGACGCAGGGTAGTTTTCGAATGCTGTTTCAGCTGTCTCTGCACGCCAGCCTAATAGGTTTACGTCATCATTTGCCCAGTCAGCCATCATAGTGCTTGAGAACTCACCTTGGATGATGTCATCCATGTGCTTGTTGTAAAGCGGACGCATTAGGTCTTTTAGCTCTTCAGACAAGTCAAACGCTTTCACTTTCGCAGGGTTAGATAGACGGTCCATCATGTGCGTGATGCCACCGAATTTCAGTGCTTCAGTGATAGTTTCCCAACCGAACTGAAGTAGTTTACCTGCGTAGCTTGGGTCGATACCGTCAGCAATCATTTTCTCGTAACATACGATTGAACCTGCTTGTAGCATGCCACAAAGAATAGTTTGCTCACCCATTAGGTCAGATTTAACTTCAGCAACGAATGAAGACTCTAGAACACCAGCACGGTGGCCGCCTGTTGCTGCTGCCCATGCTTTAGCGATTTCAAGACCATCGCCTTGAGGATCGTTCTCTGGGTGAACAGCGATAAGAGTCGGAACACCAAAGCCACGCTTGTACTCTTCACGAACCTCAGTACCTGGACACTTAGGTGCAACCATTACAACCGTTAGGTCTTTACGGATTTGCATACCTTCTTCAACGATGTTGAAGCCGTGAGAGTAACCTAGAGATGCGCCTTCTTTCATTAGCGGCATTACCGTTTCTACCACGTTAGTGTGCTGTTTGTCTGGAGTTAGGTTAACAACTAGGTCAGCTTGAGGGATTAGGTCTTCGTAGCTACCAACAACGAATCCGTTATCTTTTGCGTTTTTGAACGATTGACGCTGCTCATCGATTGCTGCCTGACGAAGTGCGTACGACACGTCTAGGCCAGAATCACGCATGTTCAAGCCTTGGTTTAGGCCTTGAGCACCACAACCAACAATGACTACTTTCTTACCTTTTAGATAATCCGCTTCTGAAGCAAATTCAGAACGATCCATAAAACGACAACGACCTAGTTGGTCCAATTGCTCACGCAAGTTAAGAGTATTGAAATAGTTAGCCATAGTGGGGCTCTCCTGTTGAATTCTGTCCGTAGTGTCGATGGTTATCATCGAATGAGTTCATACTAATGCAGAGTCGAAATTGCTTAAAGTGATATATTCACAATTTGTCATTGCAAATAATGCAACAACAGATATCTTTAGTACTATGAATATTAAAAGTCTCCAAGCTTTTATCCATTTATGTGAGAGTAAAAGCTTCAATAAAACCGCAACGGCAATGCATATCAGTGCGTCAGCCCTCAGTAGACAGATCCAAAAGCTTGAACAAGATACTCATCAAAACTTGTTCTTGCGCGATAACCGCTCTGTCGAACTCACGCCAGCAGGAAAAAAACTGCTCCCTGTTGCTGTAAATATCGTTAGTGAATGGCAACAGTTCCAATCAGAAAGCCAACATGGCGAGAATGAGCTGAGAGGTAAGCTTCGACTGTTTTGCTCCGTTACCGCGAGCTACAGCCACCTTCCAGAGTTACTTGCCGAGTTTAGATTGCTTTACCCTTATATCGAGTTCGAACTCTCTACTGGCGATCCTGCACAAGCTATAGATAAAGTCCTCAGCGATGAAACCGATATAGCCATCTCAGCATTACCAGAACTGTTACCTGCTCGATTAGAGTTTGAGCCGATCAGTGACATACCACTCTCTGTAATAGCCCCTGTTGGTGTTAGTAGTTTTGGCTTGGAATTAGCCGAAGGGCTGCCTGATTGGAACAAGATCCCATTCATTGTCCCCGAAGCAGGAACAGCACGAGAGCGAGCAAATGCGTGGTTTAAAAAAATGCGCATTAAACCCAATATATACGCTCAAGTATCAGGACATGAGGCAATTGTAAGTATGGTTGCACTGGGATGTGGCGTTGGAATTGCTCCGGAAGTAGTTATCGTAAACAGCCCAGTTCGAGATAAAATTCAACGCTTAAAACTAGAGCCTATTAAACCATTCAAACTTGGCGTGGTATGTAAACGCTCTAATCTAGAGAATCAATTGCTCTCAGCTTTCTGGAAAGTGGCTGAAAAAGTGTATATCCAGCCTTAGCATGAATAATCATCAAAAACGAAAAAGGCTCTGACCTAAATCAGAGCCTTCAAATATGGCAGGGTTGGAGAGATTTGACCGGGCTGGCGACCCAACTCCCGACACATCGCTTTGAAAAAGCGAAAACAAAAAAGGCTCCGACCTAAGTCAGAGCCTTTGAATATGGCAGGGGTGGAGA
>NZ_JAKRBO010000025.1:0-1565 GCF_022432925.1 Vibrio sp. CyArs1
TGCTGGAGGTATCAGAAGTGCGAATGCTGACATGAGTAACGATAAAGGGGGTGAAAAACCTCCTCGCCGGAAGACCAAGGGTTCCTGTCCAACGTTAATCGGGGCAGGGTAAGTCGACCCCTAAGGCGAGGCCGAAAGGCGTAGTCGATGGGAAACGGGTTAATATTCCCGTACTTCTTACAATTGCGATGGGGGGACGGAGAAGGCTAGGTGGGCCTGGCGACGGTTGTCCAGGTTCAAGTGCGTAGGCTTAAGGTTTAGGTAAATCCGGACCTTTTTAAGGCTGAGACACGATGTCGAGCTACTACGGTAGTGAAGTCATTGATGCCATGCTTCCAGGAAAAGCCTCTAAGCTTCAGATTGTAAGGAATCGTACCCCAAACCGACACAGGTGGTCGGGTAGAGAATACCAAGGCGCTTGAGAGAACTCGGGTGAAGGAACTAGGCAAAATGGTACCGTAACTTCGGGAGAAGGTACGCTCTTAGTGGTGAAGTCCCTTGCGGATGGAGCTATCGAGAGTCGCAGATACCAGGTGGCTGCAACTGTTTATTAAAAACACAGCACTGTGCAAAATCGCAAGATGACGTATACGGTGTGACGCCTGCCCGGTGCCGGAAGGTTAATTGATGGGGTTAGTTTTCGGACGAAGCTCTTGATCGAAGCCCCGGTAAACGGCGGCCGTAACTATAACGGTCCTAAGGTAGCGAAATTCCTTGTCGGGTAAGTTCCGACCTGCACGAATGGCGTAATGATGGCCACGCTGTCTCCACCCGAGACTCAGTGAAATTGAAATCGCTGTGAAGATGCAGTGTACCCGCGGCTAGACGGAAAGACCCCGTGAACCTTTACTACAGCTTGGCACTGAACATTGAGCCTACATGTGTAGGATAGGTGGGAGCCTTTGAAGCGAGTACGCCAGTATTCGTGGAGGCAATCTTGAAATACCACCCTTGTATGTTTGATGTTCTAACTTGGTTCCCTAATCGGGAATGAGGACAGTGCCTGGTGGGTAGTTTGACTGGGGCGGTCTCCTCCCAAAGAGTAACGGAGGAGCACGAAGGTGGGCTAATCACGGTTGGACATCGTGAGGTTAGTGCAATGGCATAAGCCCGCTTGACTGCGAGAATGACAATTCGAGCAGGTGCGAAAGCAGGTCATAGTGATCCGGTGGTTCTGAATGGAAGGGCCATCGCTCAACGGATAAAAGGTACTCCGGGGATAACAGGCTGATACCGCCCAAGAGTTCATATCGACGGCGGTGTTTGGCACCTCGATGTCGGCTCATCACATCCTGGGGCTGAAGTCGGTCCCAAGGGTATGGCTGTTCGCCATTTAAAGTGGTACGCGAGCTGGGTTTAGAACGTCGTGAGACAGTTCGGTCCCTATCTGCCGTGGGCGTTGGAAGATTGAAGGGGGCTGCTCCTAGTACGAGAGGACCGGAGTGGACGAACCTCTGGTGTTCGGGTTGTGTCGCCAGACGCATTGCCCGGTAGCTAAGTTCGGAATCGATAACCGCTGAAAGCATCTAAGCGGGAAGCGAGCCCTGAGATGAGTCTTCCCTGGC
>NZ_JAKRBO010000026.1:0-1291 GCF_022432925.1 Vibrio sp. CyArs1
TGTACCGTCCTGAATAAGGTTGACACATTTCCAACATGAAATTGGAGAGTGTCATGAAATCAACGAGTAAACGAACCCAACGAGATTATTCTCTTGCCTTTAAATTGACGGTTGTTGACCAAGTAGAAAAAGGTGAAATGACCTATAAACAAGCTCAAGAGCGATACGGGATACAAGGCCGATCTACTGTCTTAGCTTGGCTTCGTAAGCACGGTCAGCTAAATTGGTCTAAAGGAATAGAGAAACCAATCACAGTAGGTAATGGCATGCCTGATTCTCCTTCTACTCAAACTCCAGAACAACGGATAAAAGAACTCGAGCAACAACTTGAAGAAACTCAACTGAAAGCGGACTTCTTTGAGGCTGTCGTAAAAGTAATGGATAGGGATTTCGGTGTCCGAATCTCAAAGAAGCGCAAAGCCGAGTTATTAAGGAAAAAACGGTCAAAAGGCTCACAGTAACTAAAGCTTGCCACTTCATCGGGATTACTCGGCAGGCGTTTTACAAACGCTGCGCGCTCGAGCTTCAGCGAACTCAGAAAGAGCAATCTGTCATTGGGTTCGTCAAAGAGCAAAGGATTCGACATCCTCGATTAGGAACTCGAAAGCTCAAGTACTTGCTCAGTCAGAATAACATTTATATAGGGCGAGACTGTCTGTTTTTATTGCTAAAACAGCATCGCCTATTGGTTGTAAACCGAAGGGCTTATCATCGAACAACAAACAGCCATCATCGGTTCCACTGCCATCCAAACCGAATCAAAGAGGGCATGGTTCCAAATAAACCGGAGCAGTTGTGGGTCGCTGATATTACTTACTTGGCAACGCGAGCGGGAAATACTTATCTCAGCTTAATCACTGACGCCTACTCGAGGAAGATAGTTGGGTATCATCTCGATGATAATATGAAGACGCAAGCAGTTAAGAGCGCATTCCTGAAGGCTTTGAAAGAGCGGCTATATGAGGGCGAGCTGATTCATCACTCTGACCGAGGTATTCAATACTGTTCTGAGGAATATCAGTCACTACACAGAAAATATCACGTGACATGTTCTATGACTGATGGATACGACTGCTATCAAAATGCTCTAGCTGAAAGAGTAAATGGTATTTTAAAGATGGAGTATTTGCTGACTAAGCCGAACGACTTGAATGAAGCTAAGAAAATGGTTGCTGAGTCTGTGAAACTCTATAATGAACAGAGACCACATACAGCTCTAAAATACAAAACGCCCGATGAAGTTCATCGAGCGTTTTAACTAAAAGTGTCAACCCATATCAGGACGGGTCAC